>JABAZP010000019.1 GCA_018608405.1 Flavobacteriales bacterium | reverse complement strand
AAGGTCCAAACGTGATGATGGGTTACTACAAAAACGAAGAAGCTACGAAAGAAGTATTTACTGCAGATGGTTGGTTTAAGACTGGCGATTTAGGAACGATGGTTGAAGGACAATATTTAAAAATTACCGGAAGAAAGAAAGAAATTTTTAAAACTTCAGGTGGTAAATATGTTGCTCCTCAATTATTGGAAAATAAGATGAAGGAGTCGGGCTTTATTGAGCAAATTATGGTGATTGGTGAGTCAGAAAAACATCCTGCTGCTATTATTCAGCCTTCTTTCGACTTTTTGAAAGAATGGTGCAAAAGAAAGGACATTCCTTACACTTCCGATGGTGAGATGATTAAAATGGAACGTATTCACAATAGGCTCATGAAGGAAGTTAATATTTACAACGAAAACTTCGCACAATTTGAGCAAGTTAAAAAGATAATTTTAGCTCCTACCGTCTGGGGCATCGATTCAGGTGAAATGACCCCAACCATGAAAATTAAGCGTCGGGTTTTAATGGAAAACTTTAAAGATGAAATCGAAAATTGTTATAGAGGGCAATAAGATTTGAATTAAAAAAAAGTCCTGCCAATCAATTGGCAGGACTTTTTTTATCTCTAAACCTTATACTTTAGAAGTTATGACTAATTCCTAAACTTATTGTTATTCCAGGATTTAAACTACTAAACACCTGATCCGATGCTTCGTAAGAGCGATAAAAGCTCTCACGCTTATCATTCAACAGGTTGGAAATTTTCAGGTCAACCACCGTATTTTGTTCTTCTCCTAACTTCTTGTTAATACCTAAGTTCACACTGTGAAATGGCTCTTGGTAAATATCAGGGAATCTTCCTGATCCCACTATTTCTAAAGCAGGACCTTTGACATTGTAAAATACACCTGCAGTTAAACCACTTTCTGCGTTTTTGTAACTCAAACCGAAGTTCACCACGTAAGGCGCCTGTCCTGCCATTTGTCTCGTTCGCTCTATCGTTTCTCCTTCTTTCTCAAAAATCTTTCGAGCCTCGAATTCTCTGTCCGTCATGTCAACTCTTGATCTAACCAAAGTTAAATTACCACTGACGCTCCATTTTTTTAAGCTTTCAGCAATAAAGTCTAATCCATGAGTAGCTTCAAGTTCAATCCCTAAAATTCTACCGTTTCCAACATTCCGAGGTTGAAACTCACTTGTGGTTAATTGCTGTGGAATGCGAACTAATTCAATTGGGTTCTCAAAATTCTTGAAGAATGCACTTGCAGATAAAATTTGCCCCCTTTCCATGAATTTCTCCCATCTCAAATCAACGTTATCGATGTTTGTTTGGACTAACTCTCCATTCCAATCATCGTATTGAAACAAACTTCCGTTAAATATCCTGTTCGTTAATGGGTCTATTATTTGAGCAAAGGACAGTTCCTTAAATGAAGGTCTCGCAATTGTTCTAGCATATGCAAAACGTAAATTTTGCTGCTCCTTTACTGCGTAGATTAAGTTTACAGAAGGAAAGATATCTAACGATTCCAACACCTTTTCATTATCTAATACATTCCCATTAGGGTCTCCTGCAGCCCCTGCAATATCTCTACCCGTATGCCACTGGGTATACTGCTCTGCTCTTACTCCAACAACCGCCTTTAAATTTGATGAAACTGAAAATTCATTTGAAATATAAACTCCAATATTTTGAATTGACGACTCGTAAGCATTGGAATTAATTTCTCTATTTGCAGGTAAATAATGAACTCCGTTTGGTCTATTTGGGTGAATGTTTGATGGATCTAGAATTTGGTTTGCTTCATTCCCATCCCACTGCTGTCTTAGGGTTGATCTCAACTGCATATCGTAACCTAAAATCTCATAGTCTCTTGCCTTCCCAGTATAACTAACTCCAAATTTTAGTTTCGCTTTCTCGTTAAACAGTTTATACTTCTTTGTTAGATCAGTTTTTGCAGATAGGTTTACCTCTACTAAGTTTCGCCAAATTCTTGAAGGTAAACCACCATCTCCAGGACTCAACTGAAAACCATTATCTCCTCTTGTAAAAGCTGTTTTTCGAATATCCGGATCTTCCGAAGTTGAAAGAGTTGGAGACACTCTCCAGTCTAATTCCCAACCATTATTTTCAAGTACGTGTGTTCCGTTAAGAATAACGTTCGTTAATGACCTTTCGTTATATTCTAAATTATCAGAAGTGGCAGAGAAACCAGATTGACCCACTCCCAGTGGGTTATTCTCAATGTTAAATTTACCTGCCTTACTTGTACCATTTTGCAATCTTAAAATCGAAAGCCTGTACTTTGACGAATTCGTTTTGTACGCCAAGCCACCCATAATTCCTACAAGTACATTTTGCTCACCAAGCTCACCTGTCTGTGTGTTGGCATTAACCATCTCATAAACATTAGCCTCAGTTGCCTTTTGATACTCGCTATATTCTACCTCATCATAATAAGTGTAATCAGTTTTGTATGATAAAGAGAAAACATAACCCAACTTCTTGCCGGTGTAACTCGAAGTATCTTTCCTATCCTTTAAGTCGATTTGATTCCCGTATGAAAACCCTAAACTATAATCCAATAAGCTAGTGTTTCGTGAAGCACCTAAAGTTGGGTCAAAAGATCCTACAAAAGAATTAATCTCATCGTCCGGAGCCCCATTATTAGGTGTTGGTGTGTAATCTTGAAAACCCGAACTCGGAATTTCTCTTTGACTGTTGTCAAACCCAAGAACATCTGTACTGCTACCATCGTAACTCAAGTAGTTTGAATTAAAGTGCATGCTTGGATTATAGCCCAGTCCAATGGAAGCATTTATTGTCTCCTCTTCCGGGAAAGCTTTTGTTTCTACATTCAAAATCCCTCCTGCAAAGTCAGCGGGCATTTCAGCTGTGAAATTTTTTGAAACTAAAATATTGTCAACCAAATTACTTGGAAAAATATCCATCTGAAGACTGTTCTTATCTGGATCTAAACCTGGAATATCCATCCCATTTAAAGTAACTTTTGAATACCTGTCTCCAAGACCCCTAACGTAAATGTATTTCCCCCCTTCTATCGATACTCCCGTCACTCTTTTTGCAGCCTCTGCAGCATTACCGTCGCCGGTTAATGCTAGTTTTTCAGAAGAAATTCCGTCCATCATGGTTACAGAGTTACTTTTGATTCTATTCATCGCCTGCTCATTTTTTCTTGATGCAGTTGCCTGAACTACAACTTCACCAACATCAATAGCTGCAGACTTTAATCGAATTGAACCCATATTCGTTACTTCTCCGACCTTTACAATTACCCCTTTAATGGTTATCGACTGGTAAGAAATGTAACTAACTTCAACATCATAGGTCCCGGGAGCTACTGGAATAGAAAAATTCCCATCCAAATCTGTTGAACTTCCTGCACTGATGCTTCTTATAATTGCATTTGCTCCAATAATGGTTTCATTGTTCTCATCATCAACAACCACTCCTCTTATTGTTCCCGTTTGGGCGAAGGAGGAAATGGTAAAACAACTAATAATGGTAAGTAAGATATATTTCATAACGATTTTAAATAATGCTTTGAATGTGAAAGTTGCTTGTATTTTGGTCAAACCTAATTTGTAGTTGTTTTTATAATCCTGCGGTCTTTCCTGCATTTGCAGCCCAAGTCCAAGTAAATGCGGAAATGTTTGCTTTTCCTGTCGCATTTGCAGTTGTTGCTGCGCTAATTCCACTCTTAGCAGAAGCATCAGCAATATAGTTTCCTAAACTAGCTGAGTCTACGTTTAATGTAACGTTGGTAAAAGAAATCAATGGGTTATCAACAGTTCTATTTATTTGTTGAGTTGCTCCAATTCCAGTAATATGGATATTTTCCAAGCTAACTTGTGAGTTACCATCTGTGTTAATTAGGTCTCTTGAGAAAATCAAATTTGCTACATCTGAAGCCACAACTGTTCCATTTTTAATGGTGTGAGAACCATTTGCTGAACCCTCAGGTCCGTCTAATTCAAATGAATGTCCTGCAACTGTAATTACAACAAAGTTGTCTAAGGTTCCTTTCCAACCTTGATCTGTATCAATTCCGTCATCACCCACATTCCAAACTAAAGCATTGGTCACATTTACGGATCCTCCGAACCACTCGATTCCATCGTCTTGGTTTCCAACAATCTCAATATTACTGATTGATGTGCCATTTCCAACTCCTCCTAAAGTAAGACCGTTAATTTCATTTCCAGAACCAATGTTAGCTCCTCCATGACGAATTGAAACATAGTTCAAAACACCTGAATTATCAGTAGAATCTGCACCACCATATAATCCATTTGCATCAGAAGTTGGTATTCCCTCAATCTGCGCTTCCGGTGTTGATGCAGATATAGGAGCTTTACCCAGAATGATTAATCCACCCCACTTCCCATTCTGATCTGGGTCTAAGTTTGGAGATGCAATCAATCCTGATGTAATCTGATCATCCGCAGAGGTAAAAATTATCGGGTCATCTGCAAGACCAATAGCGATTATTTTTGCTCCTCTCGCTATAACAAGCGCTGTAGAGTTTACCCCAGTTCCTGACTCGCCTTTTATTACAGTTCCAGCATTAATCGTTAAAGTAGCACCGCTCTCCACAGAAACCCTTCCTTTAAGCAAGTAGACACTATCTTTCTGCCAAACTCTATTAGTAGTTATATTAGTATTTACCAATACTGCGTTCAACAAAGTTTGATTTGGTGGCCTGATTGGCAATTCCTCCTCTTCGCATGAAATAAAAAATATTGCTATCGAACAAGTCAAAATTGAAGTAAACAATCTGTTTTTCTTAATTAAAAAAATTTGCATGCAGTTTAATTTAGTTTCAGTAAAATTTCAGGGCAAAAGAACAACTGTTTCTTCATTACAATATATCCTTGCGGTTATTAAAAACTTATCCGTTCTTTAAGTTAATGTTAAGGCAGAAATAGATTCCTTATACTCCTAAATGCTAAGTTTAACTAACTTTACCTATTGAATTGACTACGTCATCAATCTTAATCTTGAATTAACATAAAAGCCCATCGTATCACCTAACTTAGCCTAATTACAGAAAGGATAATAACCGCCATGAAAAACGAAAAAATACTAATTGTAGATGACGAGGCCGACATTCTAGAAATTGTTGGTTATAACATTAAAAAAGAAGGGTTTGAAGTGTTCACTGCTGCAAATGGTAAGCGAGCTATCGAAATTGCCATTGAAGAAAAACCTAGCCTAATCATATTAGACGTTATGATGCCAGAAATGGATGGCATGGAAACGTGCTATCAAATGAGAAACATTCCTGCGTTAAAAGATACTTTAATCACATTTCTTTCTGCACGAGGAGAAGACTACTCGCAAATTGCAGGCTTTGATGCAGGTGCAGATGATTACATTACTAAGCCCGTTAAGCCTCGAGTTTTGATTAGCAAGGTGAAAGCTATTTTAAGAAGAAAAAGTGGCGGCAGTGAAACTGTTTTAGAGGACATTGTTGCAGGGGGTATTTCAATTGATAGAGAACGGTATTTAATTAAGCAAGATGGCAAAGAAATTAACCTACCAAAAAAAGAATTCGAATTGCTCTCTTTATTAATGAGCAAGCCGGGGAAAGTTTTTACTAGAGAGTCCATAATGAATAAGATTTGGGGTGGAGAAGTTGTTGTGGGAGATCGTACGATTGATGTTCACATACGAAAGCTCAGAGAAAAACTTGGAGAAGAATTAATCAAAACGATTAAAGGAGTAGGGTATAAATTTGAAGTCTAAAGTTTCCCGTTCTTCTCGAAATTTCCTAGCTTTAATCATGCGAAATATTAGCCCTAAAGACCTTTCTTTTAGACTCGCCCTCCTGATTTCTGTTGTGATTACCCTTATAGGTAGCCTCATTAATTTCTATTCCAACGAATTCAATATCTTCTTTATCTTTTTACTGTTTGTTAGTAGTATCGTCATTTCGTATGCGGTTATACTTTGGGGTATATCTCAGTTCATTGACAAGAAATTTAGACTAATATACAAAACCATTCACAACTTAAAACTGGGACTTAAACGCGAACCTTTAACACTGGATATGAGTGAAGACATATTTGGGAAGATAAGAGAAGAAGTTATTGAATGGGATAAAAACAATCGAAAGGAAATAGAACGATTAACGGACCAAGAAGAGTTCAGAAGAGATTTTTTAGGGAATGTATCACACGAATTAAAGACTCCCATTTTTAGCATTCAGGGTTATATTTTAACACTTTTAGAAGGGGGGTTGGAAGATGATACCATTAACCAAAGTTTTCTACAAAAAGCCGAAAAAAGCCTCAATAGAATGATTGAAATGGTTGATGACTTAGATGAAATTGCGAAGCTAGAGTCAAATAGGATAGAATTAAATCTTCAACCCTTCAACATTGTAAACCTGGCAAACGAAGTAGTTGAAGCCGTAGAATACAAAGCCAAGAAAAAAGGAATAAAGCTTAGCGTTTCTAACCAATCAAGCAGCGTAATAGTGACAGCAGACGCTGCTAAAATCACTCAAGTTCTAACTAATTTACTAATGAACTCCATTAATTATGGTAAAGAAGGGGGAAAAACAAACATTCGCCTCTACGATTTAGCCGAAAATATTTTAGTTGAAGTAAAAGATAACGGAAAGGGTATCGCAGAAGAGCACTTGCCTCGTCTTTTTGAACGTTTCTATCGGGTAGACAAAGGTCGCTCTAGAGCAGATGGCGGTTCAGGACTTGGATTAGCTATTGTAAAACATATTGTTGAGGCCCACAAGCAAACAATCAACGTAAGAAGTACCTTAGGAGAAGGAGCTACCTTTTCCTTCACTCTAAAAAAGGCATAAATTCACTTTTCTAAGTTATTTTTGAATTACTTGCACTACCCATGCAACTAAAACCTGAATATTTACATCTATTACAACGTATAAAACTTTGGATAAAAAGATACTGAAACAAATGAGCGAAGAAGAAATGCTTAGAGGCTGTCAAGCCAATGAAGAGCAAGCTCAAAAGTTTTTGTTTGATAAATATGCAAGACTTATGACAGGGGTTTGTTTGCGTTATGCTGACAGCTATGAGGAAGCACAGGATATCGTGCAGGACGGATTCATTAAAGTTTTTAAAAAAATTAGAATGTTTTCCGGAAAAGGTTCTTTAGAAGGTTGGGTACGCAGAATAATGGTAAATACCTCATTGGATTATCTTAGAAGCATTAAAAACGAACGATTTAATGTTACTATTGATGATGTGAGCTATAAACTAAAGGAAGACGAAGCAATTAATAGTGAACTAAATAAAGAAGATTTGCTACAATTGGTGCAGTCTTTGCCAATCGGCTACCGAACGGTGTTCAACATGTATGCAATTGAAGGATACTCCCATCGAGAAATTGGTGAAGAGTTGAACATTTCGGAGAATACTTCAAAATCTCAATATTCGAGAGCGAGAAGTATACTTCAAAAGAAACTTGAAAACTTGATTTAAAAGAAAAGGATTTGAAACAGAAAAATAACAACATAGAAGAATTGTTTAAAAACAAACTTCGCAACTTGGAAGCAGACCCGGGCGCTAACGCGTGGGCCAGTGTCCAGTCGGGAATTTCTTCCGGTGCAGCAAGCGGGACTGCCGCAGCAACTGCAGGTTCATGGACTTCAACAGCTATTGTTGGAGCGATGATAACAATTCTTGCAGTTGGTGGCTTTTACTTCTTCAAAAATGAAGAAGAAAAGAAAGTTAATCCTGTAAAGCAGCCGACTGAGGTAACTCTTGTTCCTTCTGAGAAAATACCTAATACCACAACAAAAGCTGATACAGAAGCAAAGAGTTCTGGATTGCAACACAACATAGAATCAGAAGGCAAAGTAACAAAAGAGCAAGGTTCTGTAAATAGCGCATCAGAAAAGTCACAATCAACTCCCCCTAAACAGAGAGTTAAAACAAGTGAAGCAGCGGAAGCAAATAATGCTGAAACAGTTGTTAACGAAAAGACGATTGATGAAATTTTAGCGGAGCACCAGCAATTCATGGATGAGCAAGCTGCAAATTCCTCCGAAATGGAAGCCGGCCATACGGAAGAGCAGTCCAAAAAGCAGCTAGAAAAAGTACAAGTAGCGAAAGAAACAACCCCTCCATCTCAAAAATCTTCAACTGATGTCAATCAGCAATTAAATACAAAGGAAGAACAAAAACGCATAGCAAATCAAGTGGTTTTTCCAAATTACGTAACTGCAGACTTTGACGGAATGAATGATGAGTTCAAAATGACGGTAGAAAAATCAATAGCAATCGACAATCTTCAAGTAAATATTTTGAACAATTCTGGAACCGTTGTTGGTGTATATAATGGCGTATACAATGGGTGGAATGGCAAATTATTAAATGGATCATTTGCCCCTAATGGAGTATACTTCTATCAAGCTATAATTTATTTAGATGGTGAGCAAATTCCGAAACTCGGTAGTTTTAAGCTTTCTAGATAAAAGAAAAATAATTCTAACAAAAAATGCCACCTTAATTCGTTAAGGTGGCATTTTTGTTATAGGTACTATTGTTTAGTAATTCAAATTAGGACGCAGCCATTTTTCGCACTCTTCAATGGCTTTACCCTTTCGTTGTGCATAATCTTCCATTTGATCTTTCTGCACTTTTCCCAGTCCAAAGTACTTAGACTTTTCGTTCGCAAAGTACAATCCACTAACCGCTGCAGTAGGCAGCATAGCATAGCTTTCTGTTAGCGTAATGCCTAGTTTTTCTGCATCCAATAATCTAAATATGGTTTCCTTTTCGGAGTGATCTGGGCAAGCAGGGTAACCTGCAGCAGGACGAATGCCTCGATACTTCTCTTTAATAAATTCTTCGTTATCGAAAACTTCGTCTTTGGAATAACCCCAATAGTCTTTTCTTACTTCATGGTGCAACTTCTCTGCAAATGCTTCCGCTAACCGGTCTGCAAGTGCTTTTAGCATAATGCTATTGTAATCATCATGATCCTTTTCAAAGCGAACAATGTGCTCATCGATTCCTATACCTGCTGTTACCGCGAAAGCTCCAATGTAATCTTCCCGACCACTATTTTTTGGTGCTATAAAGTCAGCAAGTGCAATGTTTGGAACCTTAGCTGCTTTTTTACCCTGTTGGCGCAGTGTGTGCAAGGTTTCAAAGGCTTTACCATGATCAGACAATAACTCAATATCATCGCCTGAAGAGTTTGCTTTCCAAAAACCAAAAACACCTCTGGCTTGCAGCCAATTTTCGTCTACTATTTTTTGAAGCATGACCTTTGCATCCTTGAACAGTTTTTGGGCCTCATTACCTACTATTTCATCCTCTAAAATAGCAGGATACTTTCCAGCTAACTCCCACGTTTGAAAAAATGGTGTCCAATCTATAAATGGAATTAAGTCAATTATGGAGTAATCATCAAATACCTTTGTGCCCGTGAAACTTGGGGTTTTAATATCTGTAGACTTCCAATCTATTTTAAAAGCATTTTCCCTTGCATCCTCAACAGAAATCATTTTTTTCTGATTTCGTTTTGCTTCAAATTGATCTCGAATCTTTGAATATTCGTCTTTTAAATCCGAAAAGAATTTATCCTTAATGCCACTATCTTTCGTTAATAAACTTCCTGCAACAGGCACAGAACGGGAAGCATCTAGTACATGTACAACAGGAAATTCATATTCTGGAGATATTTTTACTGCAGTATGTGCTTTTGAAGTTGTTGCCCCTCCAATTAAAAGTGGCACTTTAAAACCTTGTCGCTTCATTTCACTTGCCACGTGCACCATTTCATCTAATGAAGGAGTAATTAGCCCACTTAAGCCAATCATATCCACTTCCATTTCTATGGCTTTTGCTAAGATTTTATCCGCAGGAATCATCACTCCCATGTCAATTACCTCGTAATTGTTACAGGCTAAAACAACTCCCACAATATTCTTTCCAATATCGTGAACATCTCCTTTTACAGTTGCCAATAGAATTTTTCCTGCATTCTTTGCTACATCCCCTGAACGCAACTTTTCTTCTTCTATATAAGGCAACAAGTGAGCAACTGCCTTCTTCATTACCCGTGCACTTTTCACCACTTGTGGTAAAAACATCTTCCCTGCTCCAAATAAATCACCAACAACGTTCATTCCATCCATTAAAGGACCTTCAATAACCTCCAGAGGTTTGTCATACTGTTGACGAGCTTCTTCTGTATCAGCAACAATGTTTTCCACTATTCCTTTTACCAAAGAATGACTTAAACGTTCCTGAACCGTTCCCTTTCGCCACTCTTCATTTTTCACGATTACTTTTCCTCCCTTCGCTACACTTTCTGCGAATTCGGTTAATCGTTCCGTTGCATCTTCTCGTCGGTTCAATAAAACGTCTTCTACGTGGTCTAATAAGTCTTTTGGAATGTCATCATAAACTTCAATCATTCCTGCATTTAGAATACCCATATCAAGTCCATTCTTAATCGCATGGAATAAGAAAGCAGAATTGATCGCTTCTCGAACTACATTGTTACCTCTAAATGAAAAAGATACGTTAGAGACCCCGCCACTTACCAAAGCTCCAGGAAGGTTTTCTTTAATCCACTTGGTTGCCTTAATAAAATCAACTGCATAATTGTTATGTTCTTCTAGCCCAGTCCCTATGGTTAAAATATTGGGATCAAAAATGATATCCTCTGCAGGGAATTTTACCTTTTCTGTTAAAATTTTGTATGCCCTCTCACAAATTTCAATTCTTCTTTCAAAATTGTCTGCCTGTCCTTTTTCATCGAAAGCCATAACAATTACTGCTGCTCCGTATCTTCTTACCGTTTTAGCTTGTTGAATAAAGTTTTCTTCTCCTTCTTTTAAACTGATGGAATTAACGATGCACTTTCCTTGCACACACTTCAAGCCCGCCTCAATTACTGAAAACTTAGAAGAGTCAATCATTACAGGAACTCTAGAAATGTCAGGGTCAGAAGCAATCATGTTTAAAAAGGTTTTCATCGCCTCCTCTGAGTCCAACATTCCTTCGTCCATGTTGACGTCAATAATTTGGGCTCCTCCTTCTACTTGCTGAAGCGCTACACTCAGTGCTTCTTCGTAGTTATCTTCCTTAATTAATCGCTTAAATTTCAGCGAACCGGTAACATTTGTTCGTTCTCCAACGTTTACAAAATTGCTTTCTTTAAAAATAGTAAGTGGCTCTAAACCTGAATATCTCGGTAATTTTTCAATGGTTGGCTTCTTCCTTGGCGGATACCTTTGAGCAATTTTAGCGATTTCAGCAATGTGCTCAGGGGTTGTTCCGCAGCATCCTCCAATGATATTTACAAAGCCACTAGAGATAAAATCTTCAATAAACCCGCCCATTTGTTCTGCCGTTTGATCGTATTCACCAAAAGCATTTGGCAAGCCTGCATTGGGATGAGCACTGGTAAAAAACTCTGTCTTATTCGATACAGTTTCCAAATAAGGTCGTAATTCCTTCGCTCCTAATGCACAGTTAAATCCCACGGAAAGTAATGGCATATGACTGATAGAGTTGAAAAAAGCTTCAGCCGTTTGCCCAGATAAGGTTCTACCGGAGGCATCAGTAATGGTTCCAGAAACCATAATCGGAAGCTCAGTACTAGTCTCTTCAAAGTAATCCGAACAAGCAAAAAGTGCCGCCTTACAATTTAAGGTATCAAAAACAGTTTCGATGAGCAACACGTCTGAACCACCCTCTACCAAGCCTTTGATTTGAAGATAGTACGCCTCTTTCAAGGCATCAAAAGAAGTATTCCTGAACTCTGGTCGGTTTACATCTGGTGAAAGTGAAGCAGTTCTATTGGTTGGACCAATAGAACCGGCCACGTACCTTGGTTTGTTTGGCTCTTTTGCTGTAAACTCATCTGCTACTTCTTTTGCAATCTTTGCGGATTCATAATTCAATTGGTAAACGGCATCTTCTAGTCCGTAGTCTGCTTGAGCAATCGTAGTTCCAGAAAATGTATTCGTTTCAACAATATCTGAACCAGCAGCATAGTAAAGTGCATGAATCTCTTTGATTATTTGAGGTTGAGTGATGGATAACAAGTCATTGTTCCCTTTCAAGGGCATAGTGTGCTCCTTAAATTGCTCACCTCTAAAGTCTTCTTCACTTAATTTATGTCGTTGAATCATTGTGCCCATGGCGCCATCCAACACTAAAATCCTACTTTTTAATACTTCTCTTATGTCTTGCTTCATTGTAAAACTAAAAAAGCCCTAATTCATTCAGTTCAGAATGACCAGGGCTAGTGTCGTTTCGAACTTATCTTAATTCACCTATTGGCAAAACAGGAATTGGCACTGGGGTTTAACCGTTTGCCAAGGTTTCACAGGGCCTGTCCCTCCACCTTTCTTGATAAATTATAAAATAAGAACTTCTAAGCTTGCGCTTGATTCGATTTTTTAATGTGCTTGTAAGTAAAATAACCTGCTACTGCCATAAGAATATATGGAACGAACATTATGTAGATAATTCCACCATTAATTCCTTTTCCCATTGCATCTTCTCCACTCTGCATATTCGACTCTAATACCGCTTTGCACATTGCACACTGTGCTTGTGATTCAATAGCGAATACTAACGAAAGCAATATAAAGACACCTAAAGCAATAAAAGGTTTTTTCATTGATATAAAGATAAGCACAGACTATTTAGTAATGAAATATTTTAACTTTACTTAATAGCTGTTTCGCGAATCATTAGTTGGTTTTACATCGTAACATTTACTTGAGTCAAAATGTTGTATTCAAAATAAACAACGTATACTTCTTTAAGTATTTAACCCAACTAATAATAGGGTGAGATCATCAAATAAACCACCACTCCTGTTACTGTAACATACAACCATAACGGCAAGGTTATTCGTGCGATTTTTTTATGCTTATCAAACTTTGATGACAATGCTCTACTGAAACTAATCAGTACCAACGGGACAATTACAATAGCCAGAACAATATGAGTCAAAAGAATAAACAAGTAGATTGTTTTAATCGTTCCCTCTCCTCCAAAAGGAGTTGACTCCGTTAAAGCGTGATATGTTACATAGCTTAGTAAAAATAAAACCGACAATACCAAAGCAGTAAGCATAATTCGCTTGTGCGTTTCCTTCTTTCCATTTTTAATGGCAATGAATCCAGCTACTAATAGAACAGAAGTAGTGCCGTTGAGAAATGCATTTAACATAGGAAGATAATAAACTTCCTCGCCAACGGTGAAGTTCTTTGGTAACAAGTAAAGTATGGCCACCAAAACAGGAACCACAATTGATAAGACGATGATTAATTTTTTTGTATTTGAAGCATTAACATCCATTGAACTTACTTATTCTTTAAAGGTGCATATTCCTCTCTGTAGAGTATTTCAATTGCATCCATACAATCTTCAACATCTCTTGTACTTGTTCCATCAAAAATCCCACGAATTCTACCTAACCGATCAATTAGAAAAAAGTTTGTTGAATGCAGAAAACCACCCTCAGCATCGAGGTCTTTCATGGCGCTGGCAAAATAACCGTACCTCGCTATGTTCGCGATATCCTCTTTTGGTCCGGTTACAAACTCCCAAACTGAGTCAATGGAGTGTACTTTTTTCGAATACTCATACAATACTTCTACACTATCGTGCTCAGGGTTTATGGTATGCGATAATAACCCAAAGTCGGACCTATCATAAAAATGTTTTTGTAACTCTAACATGTGCACCGCCATCTTAGGACAAATTGTTGGACAAGTAGCAAAGAAGAAATCTGCTACATATATTTTTCCTTCATAGTCCTTGCTTGTTACCTTTTCGCCTAAGTGATTCGTAAATTCAAAATAAGGAATGGTATGGTAAATCGTATCTATACCATTTTCAGCCAAACTCTTTGGTCCATAAACCTGCGGTGGCCTAAAGTTATGTGACCCTGAGTGGAGAATAAAAAAGAAAATTGTGGGTACCAAAAGAATGGTAAATAGTATTGCACCCTTCTGAAGCCTCTTAAAGTTCATAGAAATTATTTACAGCAGTCCGTGGGTATCATGAACGTAAATCGCTTCGGTAAGCATCATGACAATTAAATACACCGCTAATACTATATATGGTAACGCAACCATGTAAATAAAGTTCTTGTATTCGTGCTTTAAGTGCATGTAATATGCAACAATATAATATGCCTTAATCAAAGTAAGGATAATAAAAGTCCATTTTACAAATGGCCATGCTAGTCCTAAATCTTGCCAAACCAAACCCAATGTAACTTCAACTCCGGTTATTCCCAATAACACCCAAAAAATAACCCAAATAGTTTTTCTTTGTGCCTTACCTTCCGCCTCTGAATGGTGTTGTACGTATTCTGCTGTTCTGTCGAAATCCATAATGTGAAATCTAAATCGTTATAAAAATTATACTAAGTAGAAAAAAGTAAAGACAAATACCCAAACTAAATCAACAAAGTGCCAATACAAACCTACTTTCTCCACCATTTCGTAGTGTCCTCTTTTCTCGTAAGTACCTTTCAGCACATTAACAAAAATGATAAAATTCAATACAACCCCACTAAAAACGTGAGTCCCGTGAAATCCGGTAATAAAGAAGAAAAAGTCCCCAAATAAAGGCAATCCATACTCGTTGACTGTTAAATTGGCACCGTACACTTCAACGCCACCCTTCAACATAGTCGCAGCTTCCGTACCAGAAACCATCACCAATTCCTTACCAGGTAAGTAAAATGATTCTTTAGCAGCATCCACCCATTGCACAATGGTTCCGTCAGCTAATTGGTAAGCTCCTAGTTCAGTGCCATGAATAAAATGATACCACTCCCATGCTTGTGAGCCAACGAAAATTAATCCTCCAACAATAGTCCATGCCATCCACTTGATTACATTCTTTTTATCCATTCTATGTCCGGCTTCAACTGCCAATACCATAGTAACTGAACTCATAATCAAAATAAAGGTCATCAATGCTACATATAGCAAAGGGTGGTCTCCGTGCATAAATGGAAAGTGTGTAAACACTCTCTCTGCTACCGGCCATGATTCCGCAAAGCTGTGACGCATAAAACCGTATGATACAAGGAGGCCTGAAAAAGTAAAAGCATCAGAAACTAAGAAAAACCACATCATGATTTTTCCATAACTAACATTAAACGGTGAACTTCCGCCACCCCAAAGTGTCTTCGAATCAATAGAAGGAGAATGCCCTGCCATAGTACTATTGTTAAATTATCAATCTAAAAAAAACGTATAAATAGATCCACATTACACCCATAAAATGCCAGTATGTAGAACACACTTGCAAACCTAATAAATTTTCTGAGTTATATCTACCTTTCATTGCATTAAAAATGACGATTAACAATGCGATAATGCCGCCTGCTAAATGCACCAGATGGAGTCCTGAAATTATGTACAGGAAGGATCCGGATGGATTAGATGAAGGCCCTGTTAAAAAGATATCGTTCTCAACCAGTTGATTGTATCCTAAAAATTGAGAATAAACAAATGCCGCTCCAGCCGCCAATGTTAACCACAAAAATGTTTTTAACATTTGTTGGTTGTTCTTCTTGCCAAAAAACAATGCAAGAATCATGAAAGCGCTACTTATAACAGCTATAATTGAACTTACCAAAAACACGTTTGGCATGTCATAATGTAGCCAAACTCCATCTCCTTTTCTAACAATTACCGCACTCGTAAATCCAGCAAAAAGCATCACAATGCTTGCCATTCCAAACCACAGTAATGGTTTCATTACTTTTTTCCTTTTCTCTTCTTGAAAATCTTTTTCGCTGAGTGTAAATTGGTCTTCCATAACTTAAATTTTATCCAGATACCATGCCAGCAAAACAACCGGCACATATATAAAGGAAACAAACATGACTTTTGTTGCAGCTTTGTCAGATTTATTTTTAAATAATTGAATCGCAGGGTAAATCATCATAATCCCAGCAGCAATAATAAAAAACAACGCGATGTTTCCTGTGAAACCAAAAACAACAGGAAGCACGCTGACTAACAAAAGAAACAACGAATAAAGGAGAATCAGAAAAGCAGATGTAAAGTCTTTACCACCTTTGGAAGGCAATAAATAAAACCCTGCCTTAGCATAGTCATCGCTAGCCTTCCAAGCAATTGCCCAAAAGTGCGGGAATTGCCACATGAATTGTAATGCAAATAAAAGTCCTGGTTCCAACCCAAAATGTCCTGTAGCAGCAACCCACCCTAACATAGGTGGAATAGCTCCGGGAAATGCTCCTACAAAAACTGCCCAAGGGGTTTTTTGCTTCAACGGAGTATACACAGCTACATACAAAATCAATGAAATGAGTGCTAAAATACCTGACAATTGATTTAAGAAAAACCAAAGAATTAAAATTCCTGCAGCTCCTGCAATCCCAGCTATCAACAGAGCTTCGTTTTTGGTCATTCGACCTGTAACTAGCGGACGAACTTTTGTTCGGTCCATTAACTTATCTAACTCTTTTTCAATAATTTGATTATAGCCATTTGAAGAACCCGTAACTAAAAACCCACCAATACACAGCCACGCTAGATCAACCCAAACGATTGTATCCGCTGCAATTAAATAGCCTAAAATAGCCGAAAAAACTACTAACGACGCTAAACGAAGTTTAAAGAAAGCAGCGTAATCAGCTAGCTTACTTGAGAGTGTAGATGGAATAGAAAGCTCCTTTTCTGTTGTCAAATCCATAAAAGATTTATGCTTTTTTTCAGATTACAAAAGTACGCAACCTTGTTTTAATAGAATTTCCTAAAGCGCAATTAACTTGACAATTATTCTAGTTATGAAGAGGAATTTTTAAACCCAAATACTTCTGATCTCATTACTCTAATAATCAAAATACTTATTGAATAGGTTAGAGTGCAAGCGAAGCATAAAGAAATTACTTGAAGATTTAGAGCTTTCTATGTTCTCTTCTCTTGCTACGTGGGAAATAGAAAGGGTCGTATTTGTTTTTTTATACAACAAATAAGAAACGGAGGCTTCTAAAAATTTGACAACAACCTGCTGCCCCTGCCCTAATGTGTTTTCATATTCCAACTCCCTGGATGTATTAGATAATTGGAGACTTTCTCCAAAGTTTTGACCAAAATTTGACCTGCCTTGCGTGTTTTGATGATAGTTCAACGCAAAATTCCATCGATTAACCTCATAGTTCGCTCTCGATACAAATTCGTAAAAGTTAGCTCCTAATGGGTGTGCTAATGACAAATTATCATGAGAGTAAGCTTGAGTAGAATTACTGTGAGCATAAGTATACGGACGAACTAAGTTAAACTCTACCCTCGTTTGCAAACCTTCAATTTTAAACAAATCGAAAGCAGTCCAACCAAATTGAACTCCGTATTTGTTCGCCCACCAGCCAGAGCGTATAGAGTCGTTGGGATTTCTCCATTGATTTACATCAGCCCTAAGTTCTGCCAATAAAAATTCATCAAAGAGTAATTGGGAATAAAAAACATGGTTTTTGGAAATGGTTAACTTCAAATTTGCTCCTACCAATACATTATCCGAAGACCCAACAGAAAACTCAACCGACCGGTAAAAAATAAATGGATTGGCATAATTTACATCAAAACCCCTAGTATAATTACCTTCTTCAGCACCCCAGATAACAGTCTCAAAAAGGCCAATGCTAAGCCACTTCGTAGCTCGCCAATCTAAATAATGTGTGGCAGTGTATTTTTTCTGATACAACTCTTTCCTTCCCTCTACTTGGAAAATATTGCGGTGACTTGAAAAAATATTTGTGTACTGTATGTTCCAAAATTTAGTTTGAATCTTTAAGTACGGAGATGCACTCGCAGCATCAGTTAAAAGCAATGAACGGTAACCGTCACCAATAAAGTTTCTACCATAACCAGCCTCGAAACTGAAATATTTGTTCGCTCTGAAATTTAAAAACCCTGATGTGTAGTTATTTCTAATGTAGTCATTTGCAAATCCTGAAGAAACGCCCATTCCGGGAACAACTTTATTTTTCTCAATGTAGCGATCTTGATAATCTACGTATTGCTGATGATTCAACAAATAACTGATTCCTGCATTCCATTTTTTATGCTTGACCCTTGCCTCTGCTCCCACGCCAAACCTCTTTGGTTGCTGTGAGTTTGATTCTTGAAAAACAATCGATAAATCTACCAACGGGCGAATTGAAAGCTGTGTTTCTTTCAAACCGCTAAACAGCAAAGTATATCCCACTATTGAGTCTGAGTAGCTACTTTTAAGTGCCGTATGCCGCTCGCTGCCTTTACTATAAGCCTCCTTTACTTGTTGATATTGAAATAAATTACGCTCATTTACCTGCTGCGAAAAGACCGTAACAGACAGTATAAAATTTACTGTAATCAGCACAAATCGCATAACCAGCTAACTTTTCGGCTTAGTAGGAATTACAAATAGAACACCCAGGAAAGCTAATATTATTCCAGCCATAATTAAAAAGGTCACGCTAGTATTCATAAGTGGAATAAGCACAGCATATGCGATTAAAACTGCATTAAAAAAATAAATAACCCAAACCGTTCGGGCATGGTTTAGACCCAAATTAAGTAACCGATGGTGCAAATGATTGCTGTCTGCAGAAAATGGAGAAATGCCTTTAGCTATGCGAATAGAAAAAATACGCAACGTATCAATTAGAGGATAAGAAAGCACAGCCATTGCAAAAATAGGCTTAGAAATGTGCTTCATTTCATCCGGTAAAGCTGAAAAGTCAAACTCAATTACCCGAATGGCTAGCACGCAAATAATCAACCCAGCCGTAAGTGATCCAGAGTCGCCCATGAAAATATTGGCCGGATAAAAATTAAACCGCAAGAAACCCAACAAGGCGCCTGCTAATGAAAATGATATAATAGCATCAACCATGGAATCTGCCATAAGAAACCAAATGCCAAAAGCTACAGCAGCAATACAACCGACTCCTCCTGCTAAACCATCGACCCCATCAATAAGGTTGAACGAGTTTATAACAACAATATAGGTAAATATAGTAAGAGCGATACTTGCCCATTCCGATATTTCTCGTATCTCAAATATGCCATACAGACTCGTAATTCTTACGTCTGCCATTAAGGTCATGATAAAAGCTACCAAAAGGTGACCTATTAACTTCTTCATAGCTGCAGTTCCTATAATGTCATCTTTAATACCAATGAAAAACATTACTAAAATGCTAGGTATAAGATATTTTACATAACCAATATCCTCAGTTGGGTAACAAATCGTAAATGAAAAAAGTGTGCCTGCGAAAATCATGATTCCTCCCATGGAAGGAATGCTTTTCTTGTGAAGCTTTCGCGTTTCATTCGGATCATCAAATAGATGCTTTATTTGAGCAACCCTAATGAATGAAGGTATAGAAAGTAACACAATAAAAAAAGAAATCATGATGGCCAAGGCTATCTCCATAGTGCGAAATTATGATATTTAGTTTTAGTAGTTGGTGTAAATATTTTGCAAATTAGTACTTAGTCCAAAATAGATAAAATTAGATTGTAACCCCAACGCTCCAATTTCAGAAAAAGTTTGTGTTCGAGGTATACCATTAAAATTATCTACTATTCTCATTTGAATTCCAAATTGTAACGTAAAATTATAGGACGGGTTTACGATATAACTTTGTCGAAAATCAATAACCGTCACATCAATGTTTTCATTCAAAATCACATTTGCAGCTGCTCTTGTAAGAAATCTATTGTGTTGAAACTGTGCAATTCCTATTACTTCTGATGATTCATAATAAACAGGGTGCGCTAGCGACTCATTATAATGAGTAAATAAGTTGCTTCTACTTTGAGCCGATACTTTGTTAAATTCAGCTTGTAACATGATGTTTTTATATGGAAACACTTTCGTACCCACCTGATAATTCACATTCCCCGATTGCAATGCCAACTGACCATACAATTGGATCGTTCTAACCATTCTGTAATTTAAATTTAACCCAACTTTATTATTCCCTTTCGATTTATCGTTTTCCAACAAGGTATTTAAAAAGATTACCGGAACCCAATAATTAATCCCAACAGGAATATTCCCAGAAGTGTCCAAACTTGGAAAAATCGTACTCTCAAACAACGCAATGTTCAATTTGTGGTGTGGTGAGAATTCCAGAAAGTGAGTTGCAGCTTGTTTACGTTCAAAAAGCCCTTCTGAGTTTGTAGTTGACTCTAGCCTAGTCAAATCTTGATGTAAGGTATATAAGTTTTGATATTGGAGTTTACCTTTAAACCAATTGGTGTTTACTCTTAAAAATGGAGAATTGAACGCTACGTCTGAAAGTAATAAGGACCGATGTCCCTCACCCACAAAATGCTTTCCTGTTCCCATTTGAATGTTGACTCTCTCGTTTGGTGAAACACTAAGGTATGCCGAAGCCATTGCAAAGTCGAAACCCGAATCTTTAAACGTTTTAACTCTTCCTTGGCCATAAGCTACACCACTCAACCTTGTTCTTTCGTGCAAGTAATATGGCAAGACAGCTTGGTTTTCTCTAAAAGTAGATTCCAATGCTACTTTTTTACCCAACTGTAATCTAGCAACAAAACCACGAGTATTCTTATATAAGTTAGGGTTGTCTCGGTTGTCTAATTGGTCATCTGATCCAAATTCAAAGTTTATGATTGGATCGATGGTTAGTCTAACGTCCCCCGAATCCAACCAAATAAAGTGTTCATGAAATAATCTTTTACCGACCCATGACTTTCCACTTTTTGTTATTTGCAAAGCGTCTACCTTATCCGAGTTTCTAGAGTCCCTTACTAGTATTGGTTTAAAACTAGAGTGAATGATTTCATCAGAACCTACAATAGCCCGCTCAAGTTCTACATTAAAAGACTGATTCAGTGGTATGTTTAAGTTTTGTGTAAACACAGAAAAGGGAATTAAAAGATTAATTCCCAATAGTATGTTATGAATATTTGATAGCTTAAACCAGTTCAAAATTCATGTTTTTAACTTCGTTGTATACAGATTTAATCCCTTCTTTCAGTTCAATCTTATGTTTCCATCCAACGGAATGTAGTTTACTTACATCCATTAATTTCCTTGGTGTTCCATCTGGTTTGGTCGCATCGAACTTTAATTCTCCCTCAAAACCAACTACGTCTTTTATTGTATTTGCCAGGTCTTTTATTGAAATGTCCTCACCTGTGCCTATGTTAAACCATTCCTCTCCGTCGTATTCTTGCATTAAAACAAAACAAGCCTCGGCTAAATCATCTACGTGTAAGAACTCCCTTTTTGGACTTCCGCTACCCCATATTTCAACAGATTCCGCACCATTTTTCTTAGCCATGTGAAACTTTCGTAATAAAGCAGGTAGTACATGAGAATTGTTTAAGTCGTAATTATCGTTTGGTCCATACAAGTTCGTAGGCATAGCAGATATAAAGTTACATCCGTATTGTTTCCGATAATTCTCACACATTTTGATCCCTGCAATTTTGGCAATCGCATAAGGCTCATTCGTATATTCCAACGTATCAGTCAATAAGTATTCTTCTTTCAGCGGCTGTGGAGCCATTTTGGGATAAATACATGAGGACCCTAAAAACAATAACTTATCAACCTTATTCACATGTGAAGCGCTAATAATATTCGCTTCAATCATAAGGTTATCATAGAGAAAGTCAGCTCTATATATATTATTTGCTTGAATACCTCCCACTTTTGCTGCGGCCAAAAAAACGTAGCTTGGCTTCTCTTCTTCAAAAAAGTCGTTTACCGCTTTTTGATTTCTTAAATCAAGCTCAGCAGAAGTTTTAACAACGAGATTAAAGAATCCCTGTTGTTCTAGCTTTCTAACAATAGCCGAACCAACCATTCCTCGATGACCCGCCACATAAATTTTATCGGCTCTATTCATGAAAATCGTAAACTTTATGACCGCCTTCCATCAAGTACTTGTCTCTTTTAAATAGTGCCAAGTCAGACTGAACCATATCTTTTACTAAATCGTCTATTGAGTGTGTTGGGGTCCAACCTAACTCTTTTTTAGCTTTAGAAGCATCTCCAACCAATAATTCAACTTCTGTTGGTCGAAAGTATTTAGGGTCTACTTTAACAATGGTTTTCCCAGTTGCTTTATTGATGCCAATTTCGTTAACACCTTCTCCTTTCCACTCTACCTCAATGTCCAATTCTTTAAACGAACGGGAAACAAATTCTCTCACAGTAATCATCTCTCCGGTTGCTAAAACATAATCATCTGCCACATCTACTTGCAACATTCTCCACATACCTTCTACATAGTCCTTGGCATGCCCCCAATCTCTTTGAGCATCTAAATTGCCCAAGTAAACAGTATCCTGCATACCCAGACTTATTCTTGCGGCAGCTCTTGTAATCTTTCTGGTTACAAAAGTTTCTCCTCTTAGTGGACTTTCATGGTTAAAAAGTATTCCATTACATGCAAACATTCCATATGCTTCACGGTAATTTTTTACAATCCAAAAACCATACAATTTTGCAACACCGTAAGGGCTTCTTGGATAGAATGGAGTTGTTTCTTTTTGTGGAACTTCTTGCACTTTACCGTATAATTCAGAAGTAGATGCTTGATAAAAACGAGTTTTCTTTTCCAATTTCAAAATCCGAATGGCTTCCAAAATTCTTAAGGTACCCATTGCGTCTGAATTTGCTGTGTATTCAGGTGTTTCAAATGACACTTTCACATGAGATTGTGCAGCTAAATTATAAATCTCATCTGGTTGAACTTCTTGAATAATGCGCGTTAAATTAGAGGAATCCGTAAGGTCTCCAAAATGCAACTTAAGCTTAACTCCTTTTTCATGTGGATCTTGATATAAGTGATCAATTCTATCGGTATTAAATAAAGAACTTCTTCTTTTAACACCATGAACCTCATACCCTTTATCCAAAAGCAATTCAGCTAAATAAGCTCCATCTTGTCCTGTAATACCTGTAATCAGCGCTACTTTACTCATAATATATTTTTTACTTCTACAATATTAACTCTTTTCAAAAAACTACTACCTAGCTTTTTGTTACCAAAAACCACTTGTTCAATAGGTCTTTTCTATTGTATTTCATAGCAATTTTTGTTTCCCAATCAATTACTTTTCCTCCCATTGCTTCAACAATTGCCTGCCCTGCAGCAGTATCCCATTCCATTGTTGGTGCAAAACGAGGATAATCGTCTGCCAAGCCTTCTGCAACCATGCAAAGCTTTAAGGAACTTCCAACAGAAATCATTTCAACTTCTCCCTGTTCGACTCTTTTAGCTCCAATAAATTGTTCTGTTTCTGGTGACATATGAGAACGACTGCCAACAATGGTGTATTTTCTGTCAACCGCTTTAGGCAGTTTCGTTTCATCATTCAAAAGTTTCTCTGTACTTATTTCTTCAAGAGCAGAAAACGCTTCGACCTTAAAAGACCCTACTTTTTGAACTCCAAGGTATAAATCGTCTTTAACGGGAACATAAATAATTCCCATAATTGCCTTTTGATTGTGAATTAATGCAATGTTGACCGTGAACTCCCCGTTTCTTTTGACAAACTCCTTAGTCCCGTCAAGGGGATCAATCATCCAAAGGTAGTCCCAATCTTTTCTTTCCTCGAACGGAATATCCCTTCCTTCTTCACTTAAAATTGGGATGCCAGTTTCTTTTAGCATTGCCACTATCGCCAAATGCGATTGTTTGTCTGCTTCTGTTAAGGGTGATTTATCGTCTTTATGCTCAACAGCAAAATCAGAATTGTATATTTCTAAAATTGCTTTTCCCGCTACCAATGCTGCGCGACTGCACAATTCTATTAACTCTTTCTTTTTCTGTAATTCCATTCAACAACTTCTAAAGAAGTTTTTTAAGCGTTAAAATATCACGCGTCAATTAATCCCATCATGGATTCAAATATCTTCATACCATCAGTGTTACCTAATGTTGGGTCTGCTGCTCTTTCTGGGTGAGGCATCATTCCGAATACATTTCTCCCTTCGTTGCAAACACCTGCAATATTTTCTAAAGAACCATTAGGGTTGGCGTCATCCGTTACGTTTCCATTAATGTCGCAATACCTATAAATTACCTGATTGTTGTGGATAATTTTACTTAGCATATCTTCAGGTGCATAATACCTTCCTTCAGCGTGAGCAATCGGTATTTTTAACACGTCTTCTGTTGAAACTCCTTGATTTATAATAGAAGCGTTATTGTCCGCCTTTAAGTAAACATTCTTACAGGTAAACTTCTGATGATTATTGTGCAACAGCGTTCCTGGCAATAGTTTTGACTCGCACAAAATTTGAAAACCGTTACAAATACCCAATACATAACCACCTTTGGCAGCATGTTTTTGCACTTCACCCATAATTGGAGAATAATTGGCAATTGCTCCTGAACGTAAATAATCTCCAAATGAGAACCCGCCGGGAAGAATTACAAAATCCACTCCTTTTAAATCCGCATCCTTATGCCATAGGCGCTCGACCTCATAGCCCATTGTGCTCTCTAACACATAAATCATGTCTTGATCACAATTAGAACCAGGAAAAGTTATTACTCCAAATTTCATACTATTTATTTTTTACAAAAGTAAAAAAACCAAACCACAGGCTTACCCTCTATTCTCTTAAAATTTTAACCAAATTAGTGCAACAATGAAAAGCAGTGACACTAAGTCTAGGAGCCATTTTCGATTGTTGGTTTTATAATAATATGAAAGGAATATAGACAAAATTGGCACCATGCTAACCCAAAATACTGCGTTCTGAAGGATTAAAAACAACACCAGTTGAATAATAACATAAACTGCTATTGCTAGGAGCTGATTTCGTTGACGTGCGACAAATTTTGTTCGATCAAAAAATAACTTTAATGCTCCAATCATTGAGAACAAAGAAAATAACACTAAGGGAAGTAAGTCAAGGGCAAATGGAATCATCGATTCCCTAATGTTAACATCAATATTTGAAACCGTTACAGATACATCGAGCAGATAAGATAAACAAAACAAATAGAATAAAACCAATGAAAACCCTACAAGCACAACTGCATAATCTCGAACTTCAAAAGGTCTAAAAAATGCCATGTTCAGTAACGGTATTGAGAAGAGAAACAAACTTGGATAGAAAAGTACCGCGGAAATACTCAGCATTATTGAAGATAAAAACAATAGACCTAAAACTGATTTTTGATTGTGGATTTGAAGTACCAACGACAAACTTAAAAGAGAGAGTAAAACTGCAAACGTATCTGTAATAGAAACATTAGATACAATACTTGCGCTCAACCCTAGCGAGGTAAACAGCATAAACGGAAACGAATTTCCTTCTACAAAGCGCTGCGCTTTGTTAATTCGAAAAATCACATATGCAGATATTAACACAAGAAGTGCAAAAATTGCATTTAACCAAGAGTTATTTTTTATCGATGAAATGTTAAGTAAAGAGTATTTACCATCAAAATAAATCGCCTCCAAATGTGCTAATGACAACCAAAGCAGAACCGTTCCAAATAGGATGAAAACGAGGTTGATAAATATGTTTTGTTGTATTTTAAATAGCAAAGCTTAAGGTTGGGGTTAAAAAGTAATTTAAAATTACAATTCTTTATTATTTTTGTGTTTTAATTAAAATAAGCAATTATGAGCTGGAATGATATAGTATATGGATTGGGTGATCTATTAACAGCAACCTTCAAAGTGTTACCAACACTAGGAAATTTGCCAAACATCCTATTTTCAGGAGTAATTTTTGCCGGCTTAGTTTATTGGATTCTAGAATTAAAGAAATACAAGGCAACTGCCAAAAAAGATGGAACAATAGAGTAACACTCTAATATTTCATTAAATCAAATCCAATATCTTTTCTATAGTACTTCCCCTGATACAAAATACGATCAGCATTTCGATAAGATTTTGCTAAAGCGTCTTTAAAGTTCTCTCCTAATGCGGATATTGCTAATATTCTGCCGCCATTAGTCAAAATCTTGCCACTCGTCTCTTTAGTTCCTGCGTGAAAGGCCAAGCAGTCAACTAGGTGATCAAACCCTGTCATTTCTTTACCTTTTTCATAGGCTTCAGGATAACCTTCTGCCACTAACATAACTGTTGTGGCCGCATTTTCTTCAAACTCTATCGGAGATTCATTTAACTTTCCATCAGCGCAAGCATTTAAATGGTCTACCAAGTCGGACTTTATTCTAGGCATCACTACTTCTGTCTCGGGGTCTCCCATTCTTACATTGTACTCAATTACAAACGGCTGATTATCCACAATCATCAATCCGATAAAAAGAAAGCCCTTATAATCGATTTTCTCTTTTTTCAATCCATTTACGCTCGGCTCAACAACCTTATTTTTGATTCTTTCGCTGAGCTCATCATTCATGAATGGAACCGGTGACACGGCACCCATTCCTCCGGTATTCAGGCCTGTGTCCCCTTCTCCAATCCGCTTATAATCTTTTGCTTCGGGTAAAATTTGATAGTTTACGCCATCTGTAAGCACAAAAACTGACATTTCAATTCCATCTAAATACTCTTCTATAACGACATTGGAACTTGCCGCACCGAACTTCGCATCAACTAACATTGACTTTAGCTCGCTTTTCGCTTCATCTAAATCATTCAAGATTAAGACACCTTTGCCGCCTGCTAACCCATCTGCCTTTAAAACATAGGGCGAATTCAAACTCTCCAAAAAAGAATAACCCTCTGTTAACGTTGAAGCAGTAAAAGACTTAAATCGAGCGGTAGGAACTTGGTTACGGATCATAAAATCTTTTGCGAACTCTTTGCTTCCCTCCAATTGGGCTCCATATTTAGCAGGTCCAATAATTTTCAACTCGGAAAACTCATTCTTAGATCTAAAAAAATCAACAATACCTTCTACTAAAGGGGCTTCAGGTCCCACCACAATCATTCTAATGTGATGCTTTTTAACGCAGTCAGCAATTGCATTGAAGTCACTTACCCCAATATTCAAATTCGTTCCAACATCAATTGTTCCGGCATTCCCAGGAGCAATATAGAGGTTACTTGTTTTTGGACTTTGTTTCAGCTTCCAAGCAATTGCATGCTCTCGACCGCCTGAACCTAAAATGAGGATATTCATGTGTTTTTTTTACAAAGAAACGAATTCAATTAGCAAAATCGAGTTATTACTCCCTCTCCTCTTTGTATTTTTTTGCCACCCATTTAACATATTTCTTGTCATACGTGAAGCCTGTTAACTGCTCATTAATGTACAACTTAGCTGCCGGAGGCAATACAGTTTCATCAACCACTTCATCCTCTTCTTTAAAGAGTTCAATATCTAATTGGTAAAAAAATCGTCCACTAATAGAAATTGAAGAGTCAGCCTTTGCAACCACAGCTATTGATTTTTCAATGAAGCCATTTTTAAAAAACGAGACATTGTATACTGAACCAAGTTGTAAAGTGACTTTAAAACTTCCATTGCTCAAATTTTCAACCTCGTGTTGCAATTCATTGTCTTTAAATACCTCAATCCTAACATCATTTAATTTACTTTTCTTGTACACAACGATACCGTGAATCGTAAGTGAACCTGGTTGTTGTGCACTACCGCTTAAGTAAGCTAAAAGAAAAAATAAGGAGATAATGTGTTTCATAAAAAATAGCCTTTATGTTCTAACGAACATAAAGGCTACAGAGTTGTAATTTGAACTAATTATTACAATCCTAGTAAAACCTCATCAGGGTCTTTTCCACCAAAAATAATTTTAGACGGGTTTTCAATCATTTCTTTGACTTTTACTAAAAACCCAACAGATTCTTTCCCATCAATAATCCTATGGTCGTAAGACAAAGCGAGATACATCATTGGTCTGATTTTAACTTCACCATTAATTGCCATTGGTCGTTCAACGATGTTGTGCATCCCTAATATTGCAGATTGTGGTGGGTTAATAATCGGAGTACTCATCATACTTCCAAAAACACCGCCATTGGTAATCGTAAATGTTCCGCCAGTCATTTCACCCATGGAAAGCTTTCCGTCTCTCGCTTTTAGTGCTAAGCGTTTAATGTCTGCTTCTATTTCTGCTAAACTCATTTGCTCCGCATTTCTAACCACAGGCACCATTAATCCTTTTGGAGAACTTACTGCAATTCCAATATCTGCATAGTTGTGAAAAACCATTTCATTGCCATCAATCATTCCGTTTACTTTTGGAAAGTGATTTAATGCCTCTGTAACTGCTTTCGTAAAGAATGACATAAACCCTAAGTTCACATTGTGATGCTCTCTAAAACGTTCTTTCATTCTACTTCTCAAGGCCATCACCTCTGTCATATCTACTTCATTAAAAGTAGTTAACATGGCTGTTTCATTCTTCACAGCAACCAACCTTTCAGCCACTTTTCTTCTCAATGAAGACATTTTCTCTCTAGATTGATCTCTAGAACCTCCCCAGCCTTGAGCGGAGTCAGCTGAAATTCCTGCCGACATCGCATTAACAACATCTTGTTTCGTAATTCTACCTCCTTTACCGGTTCCACTTACTTGGTTTGCAGAAATGTTATTCTCAGCCATCACTTTTTTCGCTGAAGGTGAAGGATGACCCGCTGCATGTGAAGTTGATTCAGGAGCAGCCGAAGCTTTAGGAGTTTCCTCTTTAGGAGCAGGGGCAGTTGCTGCTTCTTTTTTCTCCTCTTTTGGGGCTGGGCTACCAGCAGGAGCTTCAGCAGAAGTATCAATTTCCGCAACAATTTGACCCACCTCAACGGTGTCTCCCTCTTCAGCTTTTAGGCTAATCGTTCCACTTGCTGTAGCAGTTAATTCTAACGTTGCTTTATCTGAATCTATTTCAGCAATTACATCATCAATTTCAACATAATCTCCATCGGCAACAGTCCATGAAGCAATATCAACTTCTGAGATAGACTCACCAGGACTAGGAACTTTTACTTCTTCCATTTTTTTATTTTTTAGTTGAATAACTCAACGTTTGTTCAATAATTTTTGCTTGTCTTGTTTCAAATACTTTAGACGAACCTGACGCAGGACTTGCACTAGAATGACGACTAACTAATTTCCAATCTGAAGATTGACTGGTGGTTGTTTTAATAAACCTCCATGCACCCATATTTTCAGGCTCTTCTTGTGACCACACCAAGTTTTCCATGTTTGGGTAACTCCCCAATAGTTCATCAAATTGCTTTTGAGGGAAAGGGTACAACTGCTCCATTCTTACAATTGTTAGGTCGTCAGCACCTTTTTCATCTCTTGCTTTTCTTAATTCATAAAAAAGCTTACCCGAACAACATACTACCGTTTTTACCTTTTTGCTATTTCCCTCTTCGGCTATAATTTCCTGGAATCTACCTGTTGCCAATTCTTCAACTGTCGACACTGCTTCAGGATGTCTCAACAAGCTTTTAGGTGTCATAATTACCAAAGGCGTTCTAAATTCTCTTTTTAATTGTCTTCTCAATATGTGGAAGAAGTTTGCAGGTGTGGTGCAATTTGCAACTTGCATGTTGTTATCTCCGCAAAGTGTCAAGTATCTCTCTAAACGAGCACTAGAATGCTCGGAGCCCTGACCTTCATATCCATGCGGCAGCAACATCACTAAACCACTTTTTGATCGCCACTTATCCTCAGCGGCACTTAAAAACTGATCGATAATAATTTGTGCCCCATTGTTAAAATCTCCGAATTGAGCTTCCCAAATTGTTAAGGTATTTGGCATTGCCATAGCATAACCATATTCAAAACCAAGAACCCCATATTCAGAAAGTAATGAATTATAAATATCAAACCTCCCTTGTTTCTCACTGATGTTCGCGAATGGAATATACTCTTCTTCAGAATCTTCTACCTTAATTACAGCATGACGATGAGAAAATGTCCCTCTTTCCACATCTTGCCCCGAAATACGAACTGAATTTCCATCCTCTAAAAGTGAACCATAAGCCAATGTTTCAGCCATTCCCCAATCCAACTCATTAGATTCTTCAATCATCTTTCGACGATCTTCCATCAATTTCATTGATTTTTTAAAGAAAGCTTTATTTTCAGGAAGAGTCACTAACTTTTTACCCAACTCCATTATTTTTTCTTTTGCCACTCCAGTATCGATAGATTTCTCAAAATCCTCATCTGTTGAAGGTCTTATACCTTCCCAAGTAGCTTCTAAAAAGTTGGTAATTTTTGCTTTGTGTATTTCTTTTGAATCTTTTAACCGCTCCTGCAACAAGGTGTTAAACTCAGTCGCATTCGACTTTGCTTCATCCTTTGTGATAACTCCTTTTTCAGCTAACTGACTTAAGTAAATATCTCGAGGGTTGCTATGTTTTGAAATCGCTTTGTACAGAATAGGTTGTGTAAATCGAGGCTCATCTCCTTCATTGTGACCATATTTACGGTAGCATAACAAATCAACAAATACGTCTTTTTTGTATCTATTACGGTATTCAAGAGCCAGTTTAATAGTGTGGACAACAGCCTCCACATCGTCTCCATTCACATGGAAAACTGGACATAAAGTAACCTTAGCAACATCTGTGCAGTAAGTACTTGAACGGCCATCTAAATAATTCGTTGTAAATCCAATTTGGTTGTTGATCACAATGTGAATTGTACCCCCGGTTTTATACCCTTCTAAGTTGGCCATTTGAATGACCTCGTAAACAATTCCTTGACCTGCCAATGCAGCATCTCCATGTATTAAAATTGGAGCGATTTTATCATCACTTCCCAAGTAATCATCAACCTTTGCCCTTGCAATACCTTCTACTATAGGGTCAACCGCCTCCAAATGAGACGGATTTGGAGAAAGTGTCAACTTAACATTTTTTCCATTATCCGTTTTAACGTCACAGGTGTAACCTAGGTGGTATTTTACGTCTCCATCAAATAAATTGTCTTCGTATTCTTTTCCTTCAAACTCACTAAATATTGCATCGTAAGTTTTATTGAAAATATTCGCCAATACATTCAACCGACCACGGTGGGCCATTCCCACAACGAATTCTTCAATTCCCATGTTGGCGCCCATTTCAATTACAGCATCTAATGCAGGAATTAAAGCTTCGCCTCCTTCTAGTGAAAAACGTTTTTGACCAACAAACTTTTTATGCAAGAACTGCTCAAACATAACTGCCTGACTCAGTTTTTTTAGCATATGTTTTCGCTCGTCATTGGTGAACTCTGGTTGATTTCTGTTTATTTCTAATTTTTCTTGTAACCACTTTACCTTCTCTGGCTTCCGAATATATCTATATTCAATTCCAATAGAATAGCAATACGTATCTTCAAGGTGAGAGATGATCTGTTCCAGAGTTGCATCTTGAAGGCCAATTTCTGCTCCGGCATGGAATTTTTCTTTTAAATCTCCTTGAGATAACCCAAAGTTCTCTATTGCTAAAGTTGGAGAGTACTTTCTTCGATCCCTTACTGGGTTTGTTTTTGTAAATAAGTGACCTCTTGTTCGGTAGCCATTAATCAAATTCAATACTTTGAATTCTTTGTCTGTGGAAATTGTAGCCGTGAAAGCTCCTTTTGAACCTGATACTGTCGAAGTAACTTCCTCTTCGTAGTTTTTCCTTGCAAATTCAAATCCTTCAAAGAATTTTGACCAACCTTCGTCAACAGACTTTGGGTCGTTTAGGTAATTTTGATAGAGCTCTTCAACGGCTGAAACATCAGCATTGCTCAAATAAGAAAACTTATCCATAAATTATTGTAAGGTGAATAATCACGGCGCAAATTTAATAATTCCGCTCGACCTCTATGTAAAATCATCTAGATATTACTTTGCTGAGAAAAAAGCTTTCGCGTAGCAACTTTAAGTAATTCTCTCTCTAAAATTAAATGTGTCAATTCGACGGCTACGTCTACTTCCTCGTCTCCCAAAAGTAGTGCTCTTACCTTCTTTTCATCTACGTCGATGGCGTACAAAAGAGAAAAAAAACGAGTAGAGTCTAATTCCAACATTCGAAAAATTATTGGCTTAATCTGATCGAATAATTCTTCATACGCTGTATCTTGATTCCCGGTAAATTCTATTTTTTCGTCGTACAGCTGAAAATCCTTTTGGGTTTGCAAAGCAACTTGATCAACTATAAGTTGATTGTTTTTATAAAGAGTTAATTCTGAAGCTGAGATTATTGCCATGAATAAAATATTATACAACGCTAAATTTAGGGTTTTAGGAACTAATTTTACACTAAACGGTTTGATAATTAAGAACTAGTTAAAATGGGAAAAAAAGTTTTACTCGGTGGAGGAAGTGGATTAGTTGGTAATCGATTAAGCCAATTATTGACAAATAAAGGCTATGATGTTTGGGTCCTTAGTCGAAGTGCTAAGGGGAAAAAAAACACCATTGAATGGGATGTAAAAAATCAAAAATTAGATGCATCTGCGATAGCTGATTACGACCACATTATTAACTTGACCGGAGCTGGCATTGTTGACGAACCCTGGACAGATGAGCGTAAAAAGGAAATTGTTGATAGTCGAGTAAAAAGTACAGAACTATTAGCTAAGGCAATTTCTAGTAATTCTAATAAGCCTAAATCATTTGTGTCTGCCTCGGCAGTTGGCTATTATGGTTTTGTAACCGGTGAACATATTTTTAAAGAAAATGATGCTTCCGGCAACGACTTTTTGGCGGAAACCTGCGAGTTGTGGGAGCAAAGTACAAACTCCATAAAAAAACTAGGAATTCCTACCGCTTTAATTCGCATTGGAATTGTTTTAGATAAAAATGGTGGAGCATTAAAAGAAATGGCGAAACCAGTAAAGTTATATGCCGCCGCTCCTTTGGGATCAGGCAAACAATATATGCCTTGGATCCACATCGACGACTTATGCAGAATGTTTATTCATGCCATGGAGAATAAACTGGAGGGACCGCACAATGCTGGGGCTCCAAATCAAGTGAACAACAAAACTTTTACCAAGGTATTAGCCAAGGTATTAAATCGTCCTTTTTTCTTACCCAATGTTCCTGCATTTATGATGAAACTGATTTTAGGAACACGAGCTCTTTTGGTTTTAGAAGGTAGCAGGGTTTCGCCGGAAAAAATTCAGAACACTGGTTTTAAATTTCAGTATACTGAGTTGGAAGGAGCGCTGAGGGAGATTTATCAGAAGTGATTTACTTCTTCCGCATCATCAGCATTTCTGCCAATTCTACAAGTGGCTGTTTCAAGTCAGCAGTTGCTTCAATTTGATTCAAAGCCGCTAAGCTTTCATCAAAATAGTTTTGCATGGCAGATTTTGCTGCGGTTGGAATATCCAACTCATCGTAAACCTCTAAAACCCCGCTTACCTTTTGTTCGTCAGTTGTATCAGAAGTCATTAAGTTTTCAATTCTACTTGCTTGTTGAGCATCCGCTTTTTCTAAAGCCGTAAGCATGAGAAAAGTTTTCTTGTTGGAAATTATATCTCCCCCTACTCTTTTGCCAAAATCCTCTTGCTTTGCATAACAGTCTAAAAAGTCATCTTGAATTTGAAAAGCAATTCCAACCTTTTCTCCAAATTCATAAATCAATTTAGCATCTTTTTCTGTTGCTCCAGATTCAAACGCTCCCAACTGCAAGCTACAAGCCAATAAAACCCCTGTTTTCAATCGAATCATTTCAATGTAATTCTCGGCTGTTACATCATCCCGAGTTTCAAAGTTCATGTCGAATTGCTGCCCTTCACAAACCTCAATTGCAGTTTGATTAAAAACCGATAACATTTGACTTAATTTCTCAGGGTTTCCTTTTGCTAGTAACTGATATGCTTGAACAAACATCACATCACCAGAAAGTATGGCTACATCTCTATTCCATTTTGCGTGCACGGCTGGTTTTCCGCGACGAATTGGTGCTTCGTCCATAATGTCGTCATGCACCAAAGTGAAATTATGAAACACTTCAACAGCCATGGCTAAATTCATGGCCTTTTTTAAATCGCCACCAAAAAGCTGGGCTGCTAACAGACATAAGGTTGATCTAATTCGCTTCCCTCCCAAAGTCATGGTATAACTTATAGGGTCATACAATTCATTTGGGTTACCTGAAAAGTCAAAAGCATTTATTTCAGCCTCAACTTGTTTACTTAATTCTTGCCAAGAATAGATCATGTTTACAAAAAGTAGGAAGCATTATCAATTACTTTCTTTAAACCATCTTCTAGCGACAGTGGCTCTTTCCCGAGCAATTGTAGCATTTTACCCGTATCAGGTTGCCTTCTAGTCATATCCCCTTCCTCTAAAGCTGGTAAGTGAACAATCTTAGACGCTGATCCAGAAACTTTTATAATCATTTCCGCCAATTCCAACACAGTTAAAATCTTATCTGAACCAATGTTTACGACGTCATTCATCACCTCATCTTTCATGAAAGCATTAACGCATGCTTGAATATTATCATCTACAAAACAGAAAGTTCTTGTTTGAGAACCATCTCCATAAATGGTGATGTCTTCATTTTTGAGTGCCGCTGCAATAAATTTAGATACCACAAAATCTTTACTTTGAAGTGGTCCATAAGTATTGAAGAACCTAAAAATTGTGTAGTCTAAATTATACTCTTGCTTATATGATTTGAGAAACGCTTCTCCTACATTTTTAACAATGGCGTAGGGCAACCTAGAGTTTAGTGGAGTTGTGTATTCGTGTTGTGGCAATTCCACTGGCTCTCCATATACTTCGGAAGAGGATGAGAAGAAAGTTCTTTTAACAGATGTGTTCTTGCAAAGATCTAATACATTCCGCAACCCTTTCAAATCATCCAATACCATAATAGGGTTTTCAATGGTACGCTTAACTCCTACCACTGCGGCATAATGAAATACATAATCAAAACTATTTCCGTAAAAAATACTCGAAATAACTTGGTTATCATTTACATCTCCTTTTATGAACTTAACGTTTTCCATTTTTGGAATACGGTTAACGTCACCTGTCAATAAATTATCAACTATGGTGATTGTATTGCCCTTATCTTCAGCAAGTTTGTGAGCTAATGAACTGCCGATAAATCCTGCTCCACCTGTAATTAAAATTTTTCTTTTACCCACCTTATACTAAGTTCATTAAATATGTGCCGTAGCCACTTTTCAAAAGTGGTTCTGCTAATTTTTTCAACTGTGTTTTATCAATAAACCCTTGCCGGTACGCGATTTCTTCTAAACAACCAATTTTCAACCCTTGTCGCTCTTCTATAACCTCAACAAATTGACCTGCTTGCATTAAAGAAGTAAATGTTCCTGTATCTAACCAAGCAGTTCCTCGATCTAAAATGGCGACTTGCAGTTTCCCTCTTTCAAGATAAACCTTGTTTACATCGGTAATTTCATACTCCCCTCGTGCACTCGGTTCCAATTCCTTTGCAATTTGAATTACATCATTGTCATAAAAATACAAACCTGGAACAGCAAAATTTGATTTAGGTTTTTCAGGTTTTTCTTCAATAGAAATAGCAACTTGATTGTCATCAAACTCTACTACTCCATATCGCTCTGGATCTGAAACATGATACGCATAAACAATTCCACCATCAGGATTATTGTTTGCTTGCAACAGTTTACCCATGCCACTTCCGTAAAAGATGTTATCTCCTAAAATTAAAGCTACCTTTTCGTCACCAATAAACTCTTCTCCAATAACAAAAGCTTGCGCTAAACCATTTGGAACTTCCTGTATAGCATATTCAAACTTGCAGCCGAATTGAGAGCCATCTCCCAATAGTTTCTTAAAGCTCGCATTATCATGCGGAGTAGTAATGATTAAAATTTCACTAATTCCTGCATTCATTAAAACCGATAACGGATAATAAATCATGGGCTTATCGTAAACTGGCATTAGTTGCTTACTTACTGCCAGCGTTAACGGATGAAGTCTTGTGCCGGATCCTCCTGCTAGTACTATTCCTTTCATATTTTGCTTACACGTTTCCTTTTAATGAAATGCCAAATTAAGAATTCTCTATCTCTTTTATTTCCAATTCATCTAGGTCAATGTCTTCTTCTTCATCAATTAACACAACGATTGACTCTGACTTAAATGCTTTTGTTGTTAACCAATTATCGAAATACAACAACAATGAAGGCAACAAAATTAAGTTTGAAGCCATGGCGATTAACAAAGTGAGAGAAACCAAAAGTCCTAAGGCAATTGTTCCTCCGAATTGGGAAGCGGTGAATACTCCAAAACCAAAAAACAATACAATTGACGTGTAAATCATACTCACCCCTGTTTCTTTCAATGCACTAATTGCTGCTTCTCTTAAATTGAGTGAGTGTTTGCTTAACTCTTGACGATACTTTGCTAAAAAGTGAATCGTATCATCGACAGAGATTCCAAAGGCAATGCTGAAAATTAAAATAGTAGAAGGCTTAATGGAAATTCCAAAATAGCCCATTATAGAAGCGGTTAAAAGCAGTGGCAATAGGTTAGGAACTAAACTGACTAAAACCATTCTTGCCGAAGAAAACAATATTGCCATAATAATTGCAATTAAAACAATTGCAATGCCCAAACTTAAAAATAAATTCTTCACCAAATAATTGGTACCTGCTAACCACACCACTGATGTTCCAGTAAAATTAACCGTGTACTTATCGTTCGGAAAAATCGAATCTACTTTTGGTTTTAACTCAGATAAAATAGTCTCCATCCTGTTGGACCCCACGTCGGCCATTTGGGCAGTAATTCTTGTAATTTGTCGGTTACTGTCTAAATAAGACTTTAGCAAGCCTTCATTTTCTCCATTTCCAGAAGTTAAATAAGGGCCTAAAAAACTCTTTTCTTGATTATTAAATAGAGAATACTTATCGGGATTTCCTCCATAATACCCTTGCTTCGCAAACTTTAATCCTTCAACTATTGAAAGTGGCTTTGAGAATTCCGGATACTCCCCTAAAAGACTTTGCAGCTTATCGATTCGCTTTAAGGTTGACAATTGGGTCGCCCCACCCTTTTTATCAGTCTCTACTGTAACTTCAAATGGAAGAACTCCTTGAAAATTCTCTTCAAAAAACTTTAAATCCAAATAAACAGGGTCTTGCCTAGGTAAATCATCGGCTATGTTCCCAGTTGTTTTCATCAAGGTAACTCCATAAGCTGCTATAACAATAATCAACCCAGTGGTAATGAAAACCGTTTTTCTGTGCAACGTAACAATGTTTACAAGGTAGTTAACTACAACGTGAACCCATTGGCGTTCCAAATGCTTAACATGCCTTTCCTTCAGTGGTTTTTGAAAACTTAAGATAATTGGTAGCAGTGTAATCGAAACCACAAAAACGGACAAAATACCGAAAGTCGCAACAATTCCAAATTCAATTAAAATGGTACTATCGGTAAAAATAAAAGTCCCAAAACCCAATGAAGTAGTGGTGTTGGTTAAAAATATGGCGTTTCCGATTTTATTAATTGTCGTTTTTAATGCCTTTACTTTATTCCCATGCCGCTTGTATTCTTGATGATACTTGTTGATAATGAAGATACAGTTGGGTATTCCGATGACAATGATTAACGGCGGCATTAATCCTGTTAAAATGGTAATATCGAACCCTAAAATTGCTTGAATTCCGACAGACCAAACAACCCCAACTAAAACGATAACCATGGAAAACAACATGGCTTTAAACGACCTAAAAAACAACAATAGAATAAGGGAAGTTATCAGCACTGCAAGTAAAATAAATAGCTTTATTTCGTCACTCACTTTTGTCGTGTTATTGGCACGAATAAATGGCAAACCAGAATATCGAACGTGCAATTCCGTATTCGCTAAAAATATATCAATCTCTTTATGGACATCATCCATTAGAGACTTGCGGTCCTTAGAATCCAGCAACTCACGATCTAAGGTAAGCGCCATTAATGTGGTCTTTTTATCTTCGCTGTAGATAAACCCTTCATAAAATGGCAGCTGGTAAACCTGATTTATTACACTATCAAGTTCTATTTGAGACTGGGGCTCTCTGGCGATAACAGGATACGGCACAAGTCGCTTGTTGACTTTGTCTTTTTCTAACCCGTAAACATTAGCCATTGAAACTACCTTATCAATACCTTCAACCTCCTTTAATCGTTTTGAGAGTTGATACCACTCTTTAAAGTTTTTCAGCTCATACAACTGGTCGTCTTTGACTCCAATCACCATGATGCTCCCGTCTTGCCCGAATTGCGCCTTGAATTGATTAAATACCTGCAATGTGGAGTCGGCTTCAGGCAGCATTTGAGCCATTTCATAACTCATTTTTACCGTTCTGCTGTGGTAACCAAAAAAAGCAGTGAGTGCTACTATTATAAAAATAAATAAAACGCGCTGCCTTAAAATAAAACTAGAAAAGGATTCCCACATGAGTAAAAAGCAAAAATTTGTTTAGCCAAAATTAGTGTTTCAGCAAGGTGCAAATATCGAAATTTAATAGCAGCCCAGAAAATTAGGCAAGTTGAACAAGAAATTGCAATTTTAACCTTTAAAAAACGAGCCTTTTATGCCAATAGATTTCCCGAAAAATGCAGATGAAGTATTAAATATTTTAGATTTAATTGGAACATTAGTGTTTGCAATTAGTGGCTCTATGGCCGCATCTTCCAAGAATTTAGACCTATTTGGAGCAGCTTTTATCGCGTTTGTTACCGCTGTAGGCGGTGGAACTATAAGAGACTTATTGCTGGGCACCACACCGGTAGGATGGATGCAAAATACCATTTACATTTATGTTATTCTGAGTGGAGTTGGGATCACATTTTTGTTTAAGGCATGGGTGAGAAAGTTGAGAAAGACCCTATTTCTGTTTGATACCATCGGAATTGGAGTGTTCACAATATTGGGTTTAAGTAAAGCACTAATGCTTGAAGTCCCCGCCCCAATTGCAGTAATGATGGGAATGTTCTCAGCAGTACTAGGTGGTGTTGTCCGAGACATCTTGATTAATGAAATACCGTTAATTTTCAGAAAAGAAATTTATGCTATGGCCTGCGTTGCCGGAGGGACAGCATTTGTTTTCCTGCAAGATGTATTAAGTTTTGAATGGAATGTGGTAGCAACAATTTCCTTAATCATTGCAATAAGAATAGTTGTCATTAAGTTTAAGATAGGTCTTTCAGGAATAGATGATTCGAAACGAAGAATTTTTACAAAAACCGAATAACCAAAGCTGGTATCTTATTTGCTTAACAGCGTATGATTGAAAAATGACCGTATGAATTGGAAAAATTTAACCCTAGGTTTATTTGTATTTATTGCCAGCTTTTCTGCTTGCAATAAAGCGACTCTGCCTAAGCAAAAGGAAGTGGTTGTTAAAAACTACAACACCTACGAAACTGATTGGAACGCCATTGAAAAAATGGAGCAGAAAGGTTTAGGAAATAGTATTATTGACAAGGTAGATTCTATTCTAGTAAAAGCAATTGCGGAAGAAAACACTGCTCAAATTTTCAAAGCTTTGGCATATCGGTCAAAGTATACCAATCAAATTGAGGAAGAGTCTAATTTGAAAATCTTTACCCGATATGAAACACAAATTAAAAACTCCAGCTTCCCTTTAAAACAACTCTTACATTCCGCTGTAGCTGAATTATATCACCAATACCACAACCAAATCAGGTGGAAAATCCAAAACAGAACGACCACTCAAAGTTTCGACAAACAAGACCTGAGAACTTGGAGTTTAGCTGACATTCTTGAAAAAGTGGATGAACATTATCAATATTCATTAACTGAAAAGGAAGATTTATTAAGCTACCCCATTGATAACTTACAAGCTATTTTGCATTTATCAGATGCTAAACAATCTAAAAATCAATTTAATGGAAAAAACTTGCAACCAACACTATTTGACTTTTTAGCAAACCGAGCTTTGCAGTATTATCAGCAAAACGAGGGCCGAATCAACACTCCTCAAGATGAATTCAAGATAGACGACTATCCAATTTTCAGTTCAGCTAGCGAATTCGTAAAAATTGAGTTTAACAGTTCAGACAGTAATTCAAACGATTTTAAAACGGCGCTACTTTTTCAAGATTTAATTGGGGCGCACCTTAACGACGTGAATAAATCTCCACTGCTTCACATCGAACTTTCTAGGTTAAGACACTACTACTCTACCTCCCAAAAAAAGGAAAAAGACAATCTGTATTTGAACGCTTTAATGCTTCTGAAGGAAAACGATGGTGAAGCTGAGAATGCCAAAGAAATTGAATATGCAATGGCTAAATACCATTTCGACCATGGTTCAAATTATGCCAAAGAAGAAAGTGAAGAATACAGGTGGGAGCTGAAAAAGGCTTTTCAAATAAGTTCTGCCGCGTCTGAAGGTGACTCCTATGGAGCAATTCAGTGTCAATATCTCAAAAACCAAATTGAGCTCAAAAGTTTGAGCTTACAAACCGAGAAAGTGTATTTGCCTTCTGAAGAAATTGAATATAAAGTAAGTACAAAAAACATTGATAGTTTAGTTTTTAGTCTAATTCGAATACCCAATACCATTGACAATTTCCAAAAGCAAAACGAAACAACAGAAGAATATCTAAACAGACTTTCAAAAATAAAAAGCACACGAACGTGGAATTCTCAATTGCTCAATCCAGGAGATTATCGTGAACATAGCTATGGCTTTAATTTGAAGCCACTATCAAAGGGAAAGTACCTACTTGTTGCTTCAACTGCTCCTGACTTTTCAAGTCAATCGGCAGTAACCAATTACGTTGAATTTCAGGTTAGCGAATTAAGTTTTATCAGTAAAAACGAAAACAAAGGAGTGGTCGATTTCTACGTTTTACATAGAGCTAATGGAACACCAATTCAAAATGCAGGGTTAACCAGCTATTATCAGGATTATAATTACGACAGCAGAAAGTATAAACTGAAAGTTTTAGGAGCTCATACCTCTGATCAAAATGGATTCGTGAAAATTACTGCTGCCAATGACCGGCAAAACTTTAGTGTATTTCTTTCTTCTGAAAACGATACCCTAAATAGTGCAAGCTCATTTTATTCGAGGAATTACACCAGAACAGAAAAGAAGAGAATAGAAACTTTCTTATTTAGCGATAGGGCCATTTACCGCCCTGGTCAAACAGTCTACTTCAAGGGAATTGTTGTCGAACGTGGTAGGAAGTCGAATGAAATTAAAACAGACTATTCTAGCGAAGTGAAGCTGATGAACGTAAATGGCGAATTAGTTTCAGAGTTGAAGGTTAAAACCAATGATTACGGATCATTTCAAGGAAGCTTTGTACTTCCAAGTTCAGGGTTAAATGGCAATTATAGAATCCAAACTGAAGGAGGGTTACACTATTTCTCAGTGGAAGAGTACAAACGGCCAACTTTTGAGATTACCTTGGATTCCAACAAAGAGTCAGCGAAGGTTAATCAGAATGTTTCCATTAATGGTAATGTCATCGCTTTTTCAGGAGCCAAAGTTTCTGATGCAAAAATTACCTATAGAGTTCAACGCAGAACTAGTTTTCCTTGGTGGGGTTATTGGTGGCGACCAATGCCAAGAATGGCAGATAAAGAGGTTGCAAGTGGTAAGGTGATTGCAGATGCTAACGGTAAGTTTACATTTGACTTTTTTGCTGCGGCTGATGAACAAGTAGCAAGTAAATGGAACCCCAACTTCAATTTCGAAATTAACATTGACGCTACAAGTCCGAGTGGAGAAACGCAAAGTTTTATTGAAACCATTACTCTTGGAACAAAAGCTGTTTACCTCAGCAGCAATTTGAAAGGTAGCTTGCAATTGAACGAATTAAAGAAGTTTGTAGTTCACGCAAAAAACATACAGGGCATTGAAGTAGATCAAAAATTGAACTTTGCTTTGTATCAACTTAAAGCGCCTAAAAAATTAGTTCGAGAAAATTATTGGGAGGATGCTGAATATTTTAACAACAAGATTCAAGTTAAAAAAAGAAATAGCCTGCACGAATTCGAGCGAGGCCAAGTTCTGCTCAAAGGAGTAATTGAGAGCAACGTTCAAAATAACGTGATTGGTGATTTGCCCGGTGGGGCTTACGAATTAGTTGCAACTACAACAAATGGAGATTCATCACAGTTCGCACATCGGTTTGAATTATTTAATGAAAATTCGAAACTACTTCCCATTCCAAGTGCTTTTGAATTTAAGTCTCTTAAAATGCGAGCAGAACCTGGTGAAGAAGCTAGTTTTTTAATCGGCACAAGCTTAGAAAATCTTCTATTATTGTATGAAGTGCATGTAGATGGGAAACGAATTTCTCAAAAATGGATTACGTTGAGTAATGAGCAGCGAAAAATGACTCTTCCAATAAAAGAGAGTTATCGAGGTGGGGTTCAATTAAGTTTTATTGGGGTTCATAACAATAGAGAGATAACAGAAACTCGAACTATTTCAGTGCCCTACACGAATAAAAAGCTACAGCTGACCTTAGGAACGTACTGCAATAAAGTGCAACCTGGCAGCAAAGAAAAATGGACCATGACCATTAGCGGTATAAAAGGAGAAAAGCTAGCTGCTGAATTATTGGCAGGTATGTATGACCAATCGTTGGATCAGTTTAAAACTCAAAATTGGGCCATGAACTTATACAACAATAACGGAAGCGCAGCTACTTGGCAAACTGACGGAACATTTGGTTTTGGCTACGCAAGACAATATGGATATGAACGGAACTATGTTCAAATGCCCCAACGAGTTTTTCCAAGTTTGAATTGGTTTGGGTTTAGTTTATCAAGAACCAAGTATTTACAATTTATAGATGGGCTGACCATGTCAATGAACAAAAGCATTAAATACGAAGGCGAACCAATGATGCTGGAGCAAGAAATGGTGATGGCTGATGCAGTTATGGGGCAAGCTTCGCTAAAAAATTCCGCTACGACTGCGGATTCACCGCCGGCTTCAACTCCGCTTTTAAAAAGCAATTCACCAACTTCGAATCCCATTCGCTCCGACTTCCGTGAAACAGCCTTCTTTTACCCTCAATTGAACACTGACAAAACCGGAGCAGTAAGTTTTGAGTTTGAAATGCCAGATGCATTGACCAAATGGAAATTCAGAGCTTTGGCACACACTAAAAATTTAAAAGTTGGAACCACAGAAACTTCCATTCAAACTCAAAAAGAGTTGATGGTTTCACCAACTATGCCTCGCTTTTTCAGAGAAGGAGATCAACTCAATGTTAAGGTTCTGGTAACTAACTTGAACGAAAAACCTCAAAACGGAGTTGCATCTATCCAATTCTTTGATGCCTTTACCAATCAAGCTATCATCATTGCAAATGGTTCAGCTGCAGCACAAAAGTTCAATTTGTTTTCAGGTAGAAATACTGCTTTAACATGGAGTATTCGAATTCCGAGAAGCATTCAAGCCATTAAATATGAAGTAAAGGCTAGTTCTGAAACGTTTAGCGATGGAGAGGAAAAAATAATTCCTGTTTTACCAAATAGAAAGTTAATAACTGAATCTCTACCAATAGCAATAAGAGGCAATCAGCAAAAGCAATTTATATTTGACAAGCTTGTTGACAATACTTCTGAAACCTTAACCCATGAATCATTCACGTTAGAGTTCACCTCAAACCCTGCTTGGTATGCTGCACAGGCATTGCCTTATGTGGTTGAATCTACTTCGGAGTGTTCCGAGCAAGTTTTTGCGAGACTTTATGCCAATTTATTGGCTCAGAAAATTGCGAGAAGTAATCCAAGAATTCAAGAAGTTTTTGAATTATGGAGAGGCTTGGATTCGAAAGAGCTAACGTCTAAATTAATGCAAAACAAAGAGTTGAAGAGCATTTTAATTGAAGAAACACCATGGTTGCAGCAAGCAAAATCTGAAACGGAACAAAAAAAGAGGATTGCTCTGTTATTCGATTTCAATAAAATGGCTTCTGAAAAAGAAGCCGCACTTAACAAACTAAAAGAATTACAATTACCCAACGGAGGTTGGGCTTGGTACAAAGGCATGCGCGACAACCGCTACATGACTCAATACATTATAGAGGGTTTTGGACACTTAAAACAACTAGGCATTGATCTTTCCTCCGAACCGGGAATGGAAAGTTTACTTCGAAATGGACTATCCTATTTAGACAACAGAATTATAGAAGATTACGATTGGTTAACGAAACACAACAAAGACCTTTCAAAAAATCATTTGAATCCAACTCAAATTCATTATTTATATACTAGAAGTTTGTTTTTAAATATAGATCCTCCTGCAAATTCAACTGCAATAGACTATTATTTGAAGCAAGCAGAAAAGTATTGGGTGGGCCGAAACCTATACATAAAGGGGATGCAAGCGTTGGCATTAAGCAGAATAAACCCTACCTCCAAAGTGCCACAAGAGATTGTGACATCATTGCGAGACAATGCGCTGCAAACTGAGCAAATGGGAATGTATTGGAAAGAAAACCAAGCAGGCTATTATTGGCATGAATCTCCAATTGAAACGCAAGCTATGATGGTAGAAGTATTTCACGAAATAGCAAAAGACAAAATTGCGGTGGAAGAACTGCGTATTTGGCTATTAAAAGAAAAACAAACTCAAATGTGGTCAAATTCAAAAGCGACAGCTTTGGCCTGCTATGCTCTTTTAATTGATAATGTGAAAACCCTTACTACTGGTTCGTCGATTTCCATAAAAGTAGGTTCACAAAATTTAAAACCAACCGATATAGAAGCTGGAACAGGTTACTTTAAAGAAGTTTGGTCTAAAAGTGAAGTCAAACCAGAACTTGGTGTTATTGAAATAAACAAACCATCAGATGGTATAGCTTGGGGAGCAGCCTATTGGCAATACTATGATGACTTAGATCAGATTACTTCGGCAGATGTAGAAGAGTTCTCTGTTTCAAAAACGATTTTTAAAGTTGTTGTAACTGAAGATGGCGAAACTATGATACCGGTTGATACCTCCGGGATAGAAGTTGGCGATAAAATTAGAATTCGATTGCACATTGAATCGAAACGAAATTTAGAATTTGTTCATGTGAAGGATATGAGATCTTCGGGTTTTGAACCCATCAATGTAATTTCAAAGTACAAATATCAAGATGGGTTAGGTTATTATGAAAGTACTAAAGACGCATCTACTAACTTTTTTATGGATCGTGTAAACAAGGGGGTTTATGTTTTTGAGTATGACTTAAGAGCTACTGTCAGTGGTAATTTTTCTAACGGAGTTTGCACCATGCAGTGTTTATATGCTCCTGAATTTTCTTCCCACAGCAAAGGTAAAAGACTGAACATTAAAAATTAATGCATGGGCTTTCTTACATTTGACCAAACAACAAATCAACTAACATGAAAAAATTACAACTTATCAGTGCGCTTGCTTTAGCAATGAGTCTCATCGCTTGTAGCGGAGGAGAGTCTTCCGGAACTGACAATGTCGAAACTTCAGATTCTACAACTGTAGATTATTCTAACATGGAACAAGTGAACCTCTTTGACTTCGGAGTTGATGCCAACATACAACTTCCAAAAGAGGATAAAGGTCCTCGTAAAATTCAAAATTCGGCTACAGAAAGTGTGACGATTGAGGTGAATGATAAATTTGGAATTGAAATCAATCCATTTGGTTTAACTGTTGCTGAAAAGAAAGAAGAGTTAGACGGAGACTTGGTTTATACGATAGAATATATTGAAGAAACAGCAGATAAAATCGTTTACAAAAAAAGCATTACTGATAACGAAGAGATCGAAGCAGAACATCACTTCTTTTTAACAAAAAACATTGGAGGTGAGCTGTACTCGGTTCAAAGTCTGCCTAATGTATTTAGTAAAAAGGCAATTGACAAAATGATTGTTTCAGCTGAAAGTCTTGCAGCTGTCAATCCAAGTTAATCGATCCGCTAAACCACAAAAAAGCCCCATATTCGCTATGAATATGGGGCTTTTTTATAAGTTCATTTAGTGTTTATCCAAAATGCTCAGGAACAAAAATCTGAGAAGGGTTCATTACAATAACTGGAATTTGAAATTCATTATTTAACACCTCAATTTCTCCACTTCCCTTGAAAAGATCTGGTAAGAAACCTCCGTCTCCAGAAGCGTTCACAATTGCAATCATGTCCGCATCAATGTCGCTTGAATACTGTAAAAGTTGAGGAATAAAATTCCCGTGTTCAGGAGCAATTTCCACCTCATACTTCACTTTTCGCTCAGTAAAATATTGTTTCGCAAAGGTTAATTCTCGCTTCACTTTGGTCATGATAAACTCATCTTTTTCATTTGCTATAAAGATGTGTATTGTTGCTTGAAAGTGCTTTGCTAGACTGGCTGTAATTGAGAGCTTAGATTTTGTTTCTTGAGAAAACTTAATTGGCAATACTAAGTCTTTAATGCTTCCTTTAGACTTTTTACCTTGGTTTACAACAAATGGTAATTTAGAATGACCTATTACCTTTAATGCATAACTACCTGTTAAATGCTGGATTCCTTTAATTCCATGAGTTCCCATAACCACTAACATAGCCCCTACTTCTTCTCCCACTTCTGGAATTCTATCAAAAATGCTTCCCTTTCTAATTTCAAAAGAAACAGGTACTCCATATGTAGTTGAAGCATTTTCTGATAATTCTTTCAATTTACCTTCAGCCTCAGTTCTGGCTTTTTCACTAGAAATTACGTGAAGTAAAACTACTTCTACTTTAAAACTCTTTGCAACAGTTGCTGCATGAGATATTGCCGTATCTGCAACTTCCGAAAAATCATGTGGTACGAGAACTTTATATCTATTATCCATTGGTAGTAATATTTTTAATATGTTCTCCAAATATAGCTAATCTATTAAAATATTCAAAGATTAAACTTGCGGATAAAAACAAGCTCATTATTTATTGCCAGATTGCACTACTTATAGCGTATTCTCTACGTGTATATCAAACTGTACCAAATCGACAAACTGCTGAATTCGTTCTTGTACCTCTTCAGCAGTTAAACCAATCATGCGCTCCGTGCCAAACTTCTCCACCGCAAAAGACGCCAACGCACTTCCATGAATTAATGCGCTCTTCATGTTATCAAAAGAAATATCGTCTGTTGCGGCTAAATAACCAATAAAACCACCTGCAAAAGTATCTCCTGCTCCAGTTGGGTCAAACACATTTTCTAATGGCAAAGCTGGTGCAAAGAAAACTTCATTTTTGTGAAATAAAAGTGCCCCGTGTTCTCCCTTTTTTATAATCAAATATTTTGGCCCCATTTCCATAATTATCTTGGCTGCTTTTACTAATGAGTATTCTTGTGACAGTTGACGAGCCTCGGAGTCATTAATACACAAAACATCTACCATGGTAAGGGTTTCCTTCAAGACGGGCATCATTAAATCCATCCAAAAGTTCATGGTATCTAATACAATTAACTTTGGCCTTTTCCATAACCTTTCAATAACCTTTTTCTGTAAAGTTGGAAGCAAACTTCCGAGCATTAAATACTTGCAATTCTGATATTCATCGGGAATAACTGGGTCAAAGTTTTCCAAAACATTTAATTGAGTATCTAATGTTTCTCGATTATTCATATCCATGTCATACTTCCCAGACCAAAAAAACGTCTTTTCCCCTCGTTTTACCTGCAGCCCCTTTGTATCAATGCCATGATCCTCCATGATTTTAATGTACTCAATTGGAAAGTCCTCCCCAACAACGGACACAATGTTTACTTTATCAACTAGTTTGCTAGCGGAAAGCCCGATAAAAGTCGCTGCTCCACCAAGAATTTTTCCAGTTTTGCCAAATGGTGTTTGTATGGCATCAAAAGCTACTGTCCCGACGGTTAATAAACTCATTTCAATTGTTTGTTTTAAATTTTCGCAAAGGTATTACTTTGTTCTTTTCTAGGAGCGCCTTAAACAAATAAGGCGACTCTTTCGAATCGCCTTATTTAATTTTCTTAGTGGTTTTCTTACATTTTTTGCAAAATATCTTTTGCTTGGTGCCATTCTAATCTTGGACCAAATTGCGTCACGACTTTAGAAGAAGCTAAAGAAGCTAACTTTCCTGCGTCCGCGAAACTTCTGCCATTGGTTATTCCAGCTAAAAATGCTCCTGCAAATAAATCTCCGGCTCCATTGGTATCAATTGCTTCAACTTTGTATGGCTCAATATCAACAAACGTTTCTCCATCGTAAATCATCGCTCCGTTAGCGCCCTGAGTGATTACAAATCTTTTCGCATCTTTTTTCAATGCTTCTCTGGCATCCATAAGGTTATCTGTGTCCGTATACAACATTGCCTCTTCTTCATTACAGAATAACAAGTCAACACTTGCTCCTACAACAGATTGCATGGGTTCTTTGAAATACTTCACCATAGATGGGTCCGAAAAGGTAAGCGCTGTTTTAACACCATTCTCTTCGGCAATATTTTTCGCGTGTTTCATGGCTTTTTGTCCATTCTCAGAAGTCACTAGATAACCCTCAATGTAAAGGTATTCACTATCCTTTAATGCCTGCTCTGTTATTTCTTTTATTGAATAGTCAGCCGTGATTCCTAAAAACGTGTTCATTGTTCTAGATGCATCTTCCGTTGTCATCACTAAACATTTTCCTGTAATTCCATCTTCTAAATCGTGCCCATCTAAGTTTGAATCAACTCCGTTAGCTTTTAAGTCTTTTCGATAAAAGTTTCCCAACTCGTCATTGGCAACTTTGCAAGAATAATAACTCGAGCCACCGAACTGTGCAACTGCTATTATTGAGTTCGCTGCGGAGCCACCGCACTGCATATTACTTTTAGACATGTTGATCGCATCAGAAATTCTAGACTGACTTTCTTCGTCTACCAAGGTCATAAAACCTTTTTCAATATTGTGGTCTGTTAAAAACTGATCGTTTACTTCTGTCACTATATCTACTAAAGCGTTTCCTATTCCAAATACATTGTACTTTTTACTCATTGCTCTTACTATTTTAGGAGTTGTTGTTGTCTTTAGCAACTTTGCAGCCTATTTCCACGAATCGTAGCATAATCAAGCAACTAGTATCAAAAGACATAAATTTTCGCACAAAGGTATTGTTTAATTCAAAACTTTCGGGTAATATTGCCCTCCTAATCTTGAAAAAGCTAAAATTCCTCTTTAGCTCAGTTGGTTAGAGCATCTGACTGTTAATCAGAGGGTCCTTGGTTCGAGCCCAAGAAGAGGAGCAAAAGCTGCACAGCAATGTGCGGCTTTTTTTATGTCACAGTCAGACGTCTCACAAGTCTTATAAAGCCTTGTTCTGACGGCATAAAACAATTGTTTTTCAA
>JABAZP010000015.1:91852-157928 GCA_018608405.1 Flavobacteriales bacterium | reverse complement strand
GGCTTTTTTTTTACCCAAAATCGAAAGCAAGGGATTACCTTTGCCACCTTAAACCATAAGAGATGATTAAAATTACTTTGCCAGATGGATCTGTGCGAGAATTTGAAAAAGGAGCAACTGCCTTAGATGTTGCAAAAAGTATTAGCGAAGGCTTAGCACGAAACGTGTTAGCTGCAAAGGTAGACGGAGAAGTTGTTGATGCATTCAGATCAATTAACGTAGATGCAAACTTACAGCTGTTAACTTGGAATGATGATGAAGGAAAAGAAACCATGTGGCATTCTTCTGCCCATTTATTGGCAGAAGCCTTAGAAAGTATCTATCCAGGAATTAAGTTAGGAATCGGACCTCCAATAGAAAATGGATTTTATTACGATGTTGATTCATTAGATCAAGTAATTACCGAGGGTGACTTAATCAACATCGAAAAGAAAATGACGGAGCTTGCTCGTCAAAAAAATGAATATAGCAGAAAAGAAATCTCAAAGTCAGATGCAGTAGCACATTACCAAGAAAAGGGTGATGAATATAAGCTCGATTTATTGGAAGGTTTGGAAGATGGAAACATTACCTTCTATACACAAGGAAACTTCACTGATTTATGTCGTGGGCCACACATTCCAAATACTGGATTTATTAAGGCCATTAAATTGTTAAGTTTAGCCGGAGCCTATTGGAGAGGTGATGAAAAAAACAAGCAGTTGACTCGAATTTATGGAATTACATTTCCTAAAGCGAAGGAATTAACTGAGTACTTAGAACTTTTAGAAGAAGCTAAAAAGAGAGACCATCGAAAATTAGGAAAGGAGTTGGAGTTGTTTACTTTCTCTCAAAAAGTAGGTCAAGGTCTTCCGCTGTGGTTACCAAAAGGTGCACAACTGAGAGAACGGTTAGAGAACTTTATGAAAAAGGCTCAATTGGAAGCCGGTTACCTCCCTGTAATAACACCTCACATCGGCAGTAAAGAGTTGTACGTAACTTCTGGACATTATCAGAAATACGGTGCGGATTCATTTCAACCCATACATACACCAAATGAAAACGAGGAGTTTCTTTTGAAACCAATGAATTGTCCTCATCACTGTGAAATTTATAAGTCTAAACCACGTTCATATAAAGATTTACCAGTTCGTTTTGCAGAATTCGGAACGGTTTACAGATACGAGCAAAGTGGAGAATTGCATGGCCTAACTCGGGTAAGAGGTTTTACTCAAGATGACGCTCACCTATTTTGCAGACCCGAGCAAGTTGAAGAGGAGTTTAAAAAAGTGATTGATTTGGTTCTTTACGTCTTTAAAGCTTTAAAATTTGAAGAGTTTACTGCTCAAATTTCTCTTCGAGACAAGGAGGACAAAGATAAATACATTGGCAGCGACGAAAATTGGGAAAAAGCAGAACAAGCCATTATCAATGCAGTTGACGGAAAAGGTCTGCAAACAGTTGTAGAATATGGTGAAGCCGCCTTTTATGGTCCTAAGCTCGACTTTATGGTAAAAGATGCACTGGGAAGAAAGTGGCAATTGGGTACTATTCAAGTCGATTACAATTTACCTGAGCGATTTGAATTAGAATACATTGGAAGCGATGACCAACGTCATAGACCAGTTATGATTCACAGAGCCCCATTTGGTTCATTGGAACGTTTTGTAGCGGTTTTAATTGAACATTGTGGAGGTAATTTTCCGCTTTGGTTAACCCCTGATCAGGTCGCTATTTTACCTTTAAGTGAAAAATACAATGAAAACTGCAAAGAGGTTTTAAATCTGCTAAATAAATACGATATTCGCGGATTCGTAGATGACAGAAACGAGAAAGTAGGAAAAAAGATCCGAGATGCAGAAGTCTCTAAGGTTCCCTACATGTTAATCATCGGCGAGAAAGAGATTGAAAATGGCACACTTTCGGTGCGAAAACATGGAGAAGGTGACATTGGAACAATGAAAATTGAAGAATTTTCAGCAATAGTTGAAAAAGAAATAAAAGAATTAGTTTAATAAAATAACGAGGAGGACCAAGAAATAGCACGACAACAACGCCCAAGAAGATTTGTCCGGAAAGAAGATCCGCACAAAATAAACGAAAAAATTTCTGCTAAAGATGTTAGAGTAGTTGGAGAAGGAATAGAACAAGGCGTTTATTCCATCCAAGAAGCCCTGCAGTTTGCTCAAGACGCAGGTTTAGACTTGGTAGAGATTTCACCTAATGCAACGCCGCCTGTAGTTAAAATTATCGATTACAAGAAATTCTTGTACGAGCAGAAAAAGCGCCAGAAAGAAATGAAGGCGAAAGCGGTGAAGGTTGTAATTAAGGAAATTAGATTCGGACCAAACACAGATGACCACGATTATGAATTTAAGCTGAAACATGCTGAAAAGTTCATTGCTGAAGGTGCAAAAGTGAAAGCTTATGTATTCTTTAAAGGTCGTTCGATTTTGTTTAAGGACAAAGGACAAATACTGTTGCTAAAATTTGCGCAAGCATTAGAAGAGGTAGCAACGGTAGAGTCAATGCCAAAAATGGAAGGAAAGCGAATGATTATGATGATCGCTCCAAAAAAGAAAAATAAATAAGTTTAAATTAAAATAGAAGAACACATGCCAAAAATGAAGACGACCTCAAGCGCCAAAAAGCGTTTTAAGATTACGGGGTCAGGAAAAATCAAAAGAAAGCATGCTTTCAAAAGTCACATTTTGACCAAGAAAGCTAAAAAAAGAAAGAGAAACTTAACCGCAGCAACATTAGTGCACAAGGCCGACGAGTCTAACATTAAGTTGCAATTGTGCATGAAGTAAAACCTTTCTGGTTATCGTAAAATAAAAATTAACAAAACCCGGAATATCGTTAGTACAAGTGTTTTAAACAAACCACGATACTCCAAAAAACGAAAATAAAATGCCTAAGTCAACAAATTCAGTAGCTGCAAAAGCTCGTAGAAAAAAAGTCCTCAAGCAGGCGAAAGGATACTTCGGAAGAAGAAAGAATGTCCACACTGTTGCTAAAAACGCAGTAGAAAAAGCAGGTGTATATGCATACACAGGCAGAAAATTGAAGAAAAGAAACTTTAGAGGTTTATGGATTCAAAGAATTAATGCTGCAACTAGATTGCACGATATGTCTTATTCAGAATTCATGGGAAAATTAGCTAAGAAAGATATTCAGTTGAATAGAAAAGTATTAGCTGACCTAGCAATGAATGATGCGAAAGCATTCGAAGCAATTGTAAAAGCAGTAAAGTAATATAAAACCTCTGTAATTAAACTTATTTAGGAACTCCTTCCCCACTCGGGCGAAGGAGTTTTTTTTACTATAAATTGTACTTTTAGCGAATGAGAATTCAGAGCGCAAAAGCAATTGGTACTATCTATTTTGCTTTGTTATTCTTCATTTTTATCATCATCGAATTTAATCGAACAGGTGATTTTTTCGTCTACCTCCAAGCATCATCAGATTTATTTGGACCGGAAAATATTTTTACCAAGCTTTACGGTAATCCACCTTCCCTGTTTTATTTTGGGAATCCATTCTTAACAACGCTCCTCTACCCTTTCACACTCCTCCCAATTAGCATGGCCTCATTACTTTGGAAGTTAATCAATCTGTTTGCCTTATTTCGAGTTTTTCAACTGATAGACCAACATCTATTTCAGCCCTTTTTAAAAACGAAGCAACGAGTTACTGCTAGCGCGATTCTTTTCATTGGATCATTTTTTTTGGGTGTACAGTAATTTTCATCTTTTACAACTCACCATTTTTATTCTATGCCTTTGTCTCGAAGCTTTAAATCAAACCTTCTACCAACAACGTAAATGGTTAGCAGGCTTTTTATTAGGGTTAGCGCTTTGCTTTAAAATTACCCCGATTGTATTTTTGCCTTACCTGCTTTATAAGCTGCAATGGCGCAGCTTTATTGGCAGCATAGGCACGATTGGTTTCGCTATTCTTATTCCAAGTGTTTTTTTAGGTTGGAGTTCGAACTTAGAACTGTGGAACAACTGGATCGAAGCCCTAACAATAGAAAACCCAGACTGGGCTATTTTTGACATGAATAATCGAAAAAATCATGGCATTGCCGCTTGGTTATCAACGCTTTTTATAGCCGATATTCAGGACAATGTAGTTTCTCTCACGCACAGAAGATACTTAGTTGATTTAGGACATGAGAAAGTCAAATACTTGATATACCTTATTCGGACAGGCCTTGTAATTTTAACTCTATATTTTTTAAAGGCTAATAAGCTAAGTTCAGAACCCTTAAAACTCTTTTGGGAATGGAGTTACCTTTTCTTAGTTATCCCGTTGTTCTTTCCTCAACAGCGATTGTATAATTTTATACTACTATTGCCAGCGTTTAGCTATTTAATTTTATTCCAAGTACAGCGTTTTAAAACAACTCCTATAAACTGGAAAACCATCTTATTTTCAATAACAATTCTGCTTTTTAATCTGGAATTATTACTTGGTATTTTTAGGAAATATCTATGGTACCATAAGTCAACAACTTATGGTACCATTGTGTTATTAATTGTACTTGCTCTTCGTGCTCCGAGACAAAACAATTTGGATACAAAATAATACTTAGAATAAATTATTGTGAATCTTCAATAGCTTGTTGTTGCTTGTTAATTTTAACCCGAATATTAAATAACACAGGTAAATGAAGAATACCTATTTCGACCTTATAGATCAAAGTTATTACTTTCCTCAAGAAGGCTTTGACTTAAAGAATGACAACCTAACATTTCACGGCATTTCCTTAACGTACCTTATTGAAAAATACGGTACACCGTTTCGATTTATTTACCTCCCAAAAATTGGAGATCAAATAAAGAAAGCTCGAAATCTTTTTAACCGAGCAATCAAAAAGAACAATTACCGTGGAAAATACCACTATTGTTATTGCACCAAGTGCAACCACTTTTCTCACGTTGTTTCTGAAGCGTTGAAACATGAAGTGCATTTAGAAACGTCTTCTGCTTTCGACATCGATTTAATTTTAAAATTATATTCTGAAGGTAAAATCGATAAAAAAAGAACCATCGTCAACAACGGTTACAAAACCGATGATTACCTCAGAAAAATTGTAGATTTAATTGAATTTGGTTTTGAAAACGTGATTTTGGTCTTAGACAGTAAGACCGAAATGGCAAGGATTAAGGAATTAAATTGCTCCAAAAAGATTAAAATTGGCATCCGGATGGCCATTAACGAGGAACCACAAGCTTCTTTTTATACTTCTCGTTTGGGCATTGCCAATACAGATTTGATTGAGTTTTACCATTCCGAAATTGAAAATGAAGAGTCTGTAGAATTAGTCATGCTGCACTTCTTTGTTGATTCAGGAATTAAGGACACCATTTACTACTGGGGTGAATTCATGAAAGCATTGAAACTTTACGTTGACTTAAAGAAAAGGTGCGATTCCCTTACGGCATTCAATTTAGGCGGCGGTTTGCCTATTCGTAATAACCTTGGTTTTGAATACGATTACAACTACATGATCAATGAAATTGTAACCAACATAAAAAGTGTTTGTGATGAGCAAGATATCATGGAACCCGATATTTTTACTGAATTTGGGAAATATACGGTAGGTGAAAGCGGTGCAATCATATTTGAAGTCATTGAACAAAAGAAGCAAAACGACGCCGAAACCTGGTACATTATTGATAACAGTTTAATGAATACCATTCCTGATGCCTGGAGTATCAACGAAAAATTTATTTTGTTGCCCATTAACAAATGGAACAATGAATACCAACGAACTGCGATTGGAGGTATTTCTTGTGACCATTCTGATTATTACAACTCGGAAGATTTAAACCAAGAAGTATTACTACCCAAAATCAACGAAGATGAAAAAGAGCCCTTGTATTTAGGATTTTTCCACACCGGGGCGTACCAAGATGCAATTAGCGGTTATGGCGGAATAAAACATTGTTTAATTCCATCGCCAAAGCACATTATTATCGACCGAGATGATCACGGAAACATTGTTGATTATGTGTATAGAAATGAGCAGTCTGCTGAGGAGATGTTCAAACTTTTAGGCTATAAAAAGTAATTTGGAATAACCATGGAAGACAATAACAACTACGCTAGAATAGAAGACCAATTTGCCAACAAAGAAAGGGCAAAAGTTTGGTTACAATCGATACCCTACGATGGTACGAGCAGCTGGGGAAAAGGTGCTGATAAAGGTTTTGAAGCCTTTTTAGATGCCTCTGCTAATATGGAGCTTTACGACATTGAAACTGCCTCAGAGGTGTATAAACAAGGTGTTCATATTGTAGATGCAATTACCGAAGAAAGTTCTCCTGAAAAGGTATATGAAACAATTTATGAGAGTACCAAGAAATTATTGAAAGCGGATAAGTTCTTAACTTTCTTTGGCGGAGAACACTCCATTAGTATTGGAATTATTCAAGCATTTTATGAAAAATATGAAAATCTAACCGTTTTACAGTTAGATGCTCATACGGATCTAAGACCTGAATATTTAGGTTCACCCTACAACCACGCTTGCGCAGTTTACGATGCAAGCATAAACACCAACCTGATTCAAATTGGAATTAGAAGCATGGATGTTAGCGAATTAAAGTATATTAATAAAGCTAAATGCTACTTTGCAGAAGACATGCACGGCAATACTGACTGGATGCAAAACTCCATCGACCAAATGACAAATGATGTGTATTTAACAATTGATTTAGATGCGTTTGACCCTGCCATTATGCCTGCTACAGGAACGCCAGAGCCGGGTGGGCTTTTTTGGAATGAAACCATAAAATACCTGCGAAAAGTATTTGAACAAAGAAACGTTGTTGGACTAGACATTGTTGAGTTGGCTCCAATTGAAGGTAACCATGCGGCAAATTTTTTAGCTGCTAAATTGTATTATAAGTTATTGAGTTATAAATTTGAATTAAATGGGAAATAAAGGACCAATAGGAGAATTCATCACGGAGCACTACAAACACTTTAATGCTGCGGCATTAGTAGATGCAGCAGAAGCATATGAAACGCATTTAGCGAGTGGAAAGAAAATGTTGATTTCGCTAGCTGGAGCTATGAGCACTGCAGAAATAGGTAAATCATTGGCTGAAATGATTCGACAGGACAAAGTTCAAATTATTTCTTGCACTGGAGCAAACCTAGAAGAAGACTTGATGAATTTAGTGGCTCACTCTCACTACAAAAGAGTACCCAACTATAGAGATTTAACTCCTAAAGATGAGTGGGACCTGTTAGAGAAAGGACTAAATCGAGTGACAGACACCTGTATTCCTGAAGAAGAAGCATTCCGAAGATTACAGAGCCATGTATTTAAACTTTGGAAAAAAGCAGAGGACAATGGTCAACGTTTTTTACCACATGAGTATTTATATCAATTATTGATTTCAGAAGAGTTGGAACAGTATTATGAAATAGATCCAAAAAATTCTTGGATGCTTGCTGCTGCAGAAAAGAACCTTCCAATTATTTGTCCGGGTTGGGAAGATTCTACTTTGGGTAATATCTTCGCTTCATATTGTTTAAAGGAAGAGCTTAGACCTTCCACTATGAAGTCAGGAATTGAATACATGACCTACTTAGCAAAATATTACACTGAAGAAGCAGGAAAAGACGGAATAGGATTTTTTCAAATTGGAGGCGGTATTGCGGGAGATTTCCCGATTTGCGTTGTACCTATGCTGTATCAAGACATGGAACAAACAGACACACCTTTTTGGAGTTATTTCTGTCAAATATCTGACAGTACAACAAGCTACGGATCATACTCAGGCGCAGTACCCAATGAAAAAATAACTTGGGGTAAATTAGATATTAACACTCCGAAATTTATAATTGAATCTGACGCTACCATCGTAGCTCCGTTAATATTTGCATATTTGTTAAACTGGTAAATGAAAAACAAAATGAATATTCCCAACAAACCTCGAGTAGTAACAGCTTTTGAAAAACTTGATGACACCATTCAACATCAAATTAAACTAGAATACTCTGAAGGGTTTAGTCAGCACTTAATCAGCTTTGTAAATAAAGATGGTGAAAAAGTTAGTGCATTAAGATTTGAAACTGAAGAGAAAATTTACTTAATCAAGATGTCCATAATTATGGCAGAGCAGTTGATTGAAGACGATGAAGATTATGATGACGATGGTAATTTGACGGATGATGCAAGAGAGGAATACGAAGATGAAGATGTAGACCTTGACTTAGAAGATTAATGAAGTATTTTGTTGGCTTAGTATTTTTATTCACTGCCATTCCTTCTTTTTCTCAAGGTGTATATCCCTTACATCCAACCGTTGGTGACACCATAGACCGTGATGAAAAATTAGACTACTCTTTGTTTGCTGCTTCAGAAAACGACAATTTTAACTTTTCTGTCATTAAGTATTTAAATTCAGGATTTATATTAATTGAAAATCGAGCTCTTAAAGAGTCAAATGACACTGTAAAATACTACAACGACACCCTGCTATTAAGTCAGGAACAGATTATTGAAGAACAGCAGAAAATTCAAAAAATAAACGCTTACTACAGATATTTAGCCGAAGAAGCTAAAAAACCCAAACAAGAAGATTATAAAAGCGTAGAAAAGAAAATTCCTATCCGTTTTGATGGCCCAATTTCTGATCAATTAAAAAAAGAAGATAGAATGAAAGCACGACTAGCAAATGACCAGCGAAGAATGGAGGAATTTCAAATGGGATTGAGACCAAGAGAAGTAGGTCTTCAATTTGGACCTTGGTGAGTTGCTTAAAAAGTGATTAAATATGCACATGAATGAATAGAGCCTATATTATTAATTATGTGTGCTGTTGGACCCTAATCTTAAGTTATTTTGTCTCTTCTGCACAGGTTGTATATCCTCTGCACCCTGCCGTTGGAGATACAATTGATACCGAAGAGAAGTTAGACTATTCCTTATTTACAAACACTGAGAACAAGAATTTTAATTTTGCAACAATTCAATACATTGATTCAAATTTCACCTTGGTACAAAATCGAAGTGTAAAACAATTAAATGGCTTGACAGCAGTAATAAATGACAGTGTAGTTCTATCGCAAACGCAAATTATTAAGGAACAACAAAAAATTGAAAAGATAAATGCCTATTACGATCATCTCATAAAGGAAGAGAAAAACGCAGCGCAAGAAGAGAACGATAGAGTTCTAGAGCAGAAAATACCCATTCGGTTTACCGGCCCTATGAATGAAAGACTCAAGCTGAAAAGAGCTCGGCTTTGTCGGTTTGATGAAAATAATTTAAATAATGAATTTGAAACGGGTTTGCGTCCGATAAAAGATCAACAAGATAGTAAACAATGAATTACCCAACAATTATATTAAAACCCAAGAGAAGTGAGAGTTTAAAAAGGAAGCACCCTTGGGTTTTTTCAGGTGCCATTGACAAAATCTTGATGGATGAAGATGCAGAAGAGCTGCGAGAAGGGGACTTGGTGCAAGTAGCTGATCAAAATGAAAAGATTCTTGGCGTGGGTCACTTTGCTGAAGGAAGTATAGCAGTAAGAATGCTTTCTTTTAAAAAGGATGTGGTAAATTCAAATTTCTGGGAAAGAAAGTTAACAGCTGCGTTTCAGCTAAGAAGTACCCTCCAACTCACCCATTCTGAATCAACAACCTGCTATCGTTTAGTACATGCTGAAGGTGATGGTTTACCAGGACTGGTAGTTGATATTTACGGCAGTGTTGCCATTGTTCAAGCGCATAGTGCAGGTTTTGCCAATGCGCTACCTGCTATTGCCAAAGCACTGAAAGCGGTAATGGGAGATAAATTGACTGCTGTCTATTCTAAAAGTGAAAAAGCACTGCATCGCCAAGGTGAAGAAAGTATTGAAGATGACTATTTGTTAGGAGAAGCCGAAAGTCCACAAATTGTTTTAGAACATAATCTCCAATTTGAAATTGATTGGATAAATGGTCAGAAAACAGGATTTTTCATTGACCAACGCTTTAACAGAGAGTTATTAAAAACGTATTCCAAAGGGAAGAAAGTATTAAATACCTTTTGTTATTCAGGAGGTTTTAGTGTGTATGCTCTAGCAGCAGGTGCAACTGAAGTGCACTCGGTTGACAGTTCGCAAAAAGCCATTGAATTAACAGACAGAAATGTTGCTATTAATTTCGAAGATTGCACAATTCATAAAAGCTTCGCAAAAGACACCTTAAAATACTTGAACGAAACGGAAGAATTATACGATACAATTATACTAGATCCGCCTGCTTATGCTAAAAGCAAAAGTGCCCAACACAAAGCTGTACAAGGCTATAAGCGTTTGAATGCAAAGGCATTTTCTATGATTAAAAAGGGCGGAATTCTGTTTACCTTTTCGTGCAGTCAAGTAGTTGATCGGAAGTTGTTTGAAAACACAATTATGGCAGCGGCTATTGAAGCCCGACGAAACGTTAAAGTATTACATCACCTATCTCAGCCTGCAGATCACCCTGTTTCTATCTTTCATCCTGAAGGCGAGTATTTGAAAGGGTTAGTGCTTTACATCGAAGAATGAATCAAGCCATAGATTACAAAAGTATTTGGAAAGTTTCTTATCCCATCATTTTAAGTGGTGTAGCTCAAAACATTGTAAATGTAACAGATACTGCTTTCTTAGGTCGCTACGGAATTGTAGAACTTGGGGCAGCTGGAAATGCCGGAATTTTTTACTTGGTGATCATGATGATTGGATTTGGCTTTACAATTGGCTGCCAAATTATCATCGGTAGAAGAAATGGTGAAGGCAACCTCCGTGAAATAGGAGAATTATTCAATGCGGGTTTGTTCTTCTTACTTCCTATTTCCTTGCTACTCTTTGCTTTTGTAAAGCTTTTCACACCTCAAATACTCTCTACCGTTGTAGCCTCAGAAAATATTTTACAGGCATCTATCGATTACTTATCCATTAGAAGCTATGGTATTTTCTTTGCCTTCTTTAATTTTCTGTTTATCGCTTTCTATACCGGAACGACCAACACAAAGGTGCTGACGAAAGCTACTTTTATTCAAGCAGGGGTTAACGTAGTTCTCGACTACTTATTGATATTTGGTAAGTTAGGCTTACCTGAAATGGGTATAAAAGGAGCAGCTTTAGCATCTGTTATTTCTGAAATAGTTGCACTACTCTACTTTGCTTATTTTACCCTTGTTAGAACAAACTACAAAAAGTATAACCTTTTTCAAGAATTAACTTTTAGTTGGAAAAAACAACTGCACATTTTAAAAACTGCTGCTCCAATCATGTTACAAAACTTTATGGCGTTGTGCACATGGTTAAGTTTTTTCATGATCATAGAGCAAACGGGAGAATTCAACTTAGGGGTCTCTCACATCGTAAGAAGTATCTATATGGTCGTTATGATACCTTTATTTGGTTTTAGTTCAGCAGCAAGCACCTTAGTGTCTAATATTATGGGAGAGAATAGAATTGAAGAAGTTCCTTTACTCATAAAGCGTATTGTAATAATGAGCATTCTTGCAACTGCTGCCTTTTTGCCAATGCTTTTGATTTTTCCGTCTGAAGTAACTTCTATTTACACTGATGATGCGGACTTAATTGAAGGTGCAATAAAGATCTTACCTGTTATCTGTGGCGCAATGCTCTTTTTCAGCATTGCCTTCATTACCTTTTCTTCTGTGACAGGAACGGGTAAAACTCTTGTAACGTTGAGCATAGAGTTTATCAGTATTTCTATTTACTTATCCTTTGCTTATTTCTTCGCTTTAATCTTAGATTTATCGTTAGTCGCCGTTTGGAGTTCAGAGTTTATTTATTTCAGCTTTATGGGATTATTATCAATTTTGTACTTAAAGTTTGGGAATTGGAAAAATAGTGTAATATGAAAAATGATTTGAGAATTGTATTTATTGGAACACCTGATTTTGCAGTTGAAAGCTTAAATGCATTAATGGAAGCAGACAAAAATGTAGTTGCTGTCATTACTGCTCCTGATCGTAAAGCGGGCCGAGGTCAAAAAATAAATGAATCGGCAGTAAAAAAGTATGCCATAGCAAAAGGAATTCCGGTTTTACAACCTACGAACCTTAAAGACGAAGATTTTATTGCATCGTTAAAAGGCTACCAAGCAGATTTACAAACTGTGGTGGCCTTTAGAATGTTACCTGAAATGATATGGAACATGCCGAAGCTAGGAACTTTTAACCTACACGCATCCTTACTGCCAAATTACCGAGGTGCTGCGCCTATTAATTGGGCAATTATTAATGGAGAGAAAGAAACTGGAGTAACGACTTTTTTCTTAAAGCACAAAATTGATACGGGAGACCTAATCTTTCAAGAAAAAGTAGCTATTTCTCCAAGTGAAACAGCAGGAACGCTTCACGATAAATTAATGAAAGTTGGTGGTAAACTGGTTGTTAAAACCGTAAATTGTATTGAGACCAATGACTTAAATACTAGCCCACAACCTAAATTGGAGAGCAAAGAAGCACCCAAAATATTTAAAGACGACTGTGAAATAAATTGGTCTCAATCTGCTAAAGAAATAGACCATTTGGTTAGAGGCATGAGTCCCTTCCCGACAGCTTGGTCAACCTTGTACGATAGTAATAGTGATAAAACTGTTAATGTAAAAGTGTATGGAGTTGAACTTTTAAGTAGTCAAACATTGTCAGCAGGAGAAGTAATGGTGGAGGAAAAAGAAATTACTGTTGGTACCGCAGATTTAGACTTAAAGTTAGTCGATATACAAATTGAAGGGAAGAAAAGAATGCCAGTAAAAGATCTTCTAAACGGCTTCAATTTTGATACTTATTCGTTTTTAAAATAAAACGCTTCATAACAGCCTATATCGTACTACCCAATCAGGTAAAATATCGAGATTAAAAATATTACCCTCGATCAACATGTCATCTATAACATTACTATTCAAAATATAACATATTTAACTGTCGATTAAAACATTGTATTTGGTTGTTTCACATTAGCGTTTACCTGACTAATCTATTTGCTAATTTAGCCTCACTTTTAGATATTGTAAAAGTGCTAAAATAAGTGATAAAATGATTGAGGAAATAGACAACATAGAACTAAATACCTAACAATAAACGACTACCAAGAGTTAAAATCAGCAATGGTAGAGTCCTACTCGACCATGCCTGATTCCTATTGGAAAGAGACTCACATTCAGGCCTTAATAGAGAAGTTTCCTGAAGGCCAGGTTGTTTTAAAAGTGAACAATCAATTGGCCGGCTGTGCCCTGTCTATTTGTGTAGAAAATTCGGCTTACGCAGATCACCATAATTACAAAGAAATAACAGGTAATTACACCTTCAGTACACACAATGAAGAGGGCGATATGCTCTACGGAATTGACGTTTTCATTAAGCCAGAATACCGAGGGTTACGTTTAGGAAGACGGCTTTACGACTATCGAAAAAAATTATGTGAGCGTTTGAATTTAAGAGGAATAGCCTTTGGTGGCAGAATTCCAAATTTTTACAAGTTTGCTGATGAAATCGGACCAAAAGAATACATTGAGAAAGTAAAACGAAAGGAAATTCACGACCCAGTGCTTAGTTTCCAAATTTCGAACGACTTCCACCCTGAAAAAGTTTTAAAGGGCTACTTAGAGGGTGATGAAGATTCTAGCGAATATGCGGTTTTACTCAAATGGGATAACATTTACTTTGAAAAAAAGACAAAAAAAGCAGCTAATCAAAAGAAAATCATTCGATTGGGTCTGATACAATGGCAAATGCGATTGTACAAAGACTTTGAAGAATTGATGCAGCAAGCGGAGTATTTTATTGATGCCGTTTCAGGTTATCGATCAGATTTTGCCCTTTTTCCTGAATTTTTTAATGCTCCATTAATGGCAGATAATAACCACTTGCCTGAATCTGAAGCGATCCGAGAACTTTCCAAGTTCACGGATGAAATTGTGAAGCGGTTTTCTGAATTAGCCATATCCTACAATATCAACGTTATTACCGGCAGTATGCCTGAAATGAAAAATGACTTACTTTACAATGTAGGTTATTTGTGCAGAAGAGATGGGAGTATCGAGCGGTATGAGAAATTACACGTGACCCCTGATGAATCTAAAGTGTGGGGAATGCAAGGAGGTTCACAAATAAAAACCTTCGATACCGATTGTGGTAAAATTGGCATCCTTATTTGCTACGATTCAGAATTTCCTGAATTAAGCAGGTTACTTGCTGATGAAGGCATGGAAATATTGTTTGTCCCATTTTTAACGGATACTCAGAATGGTTATTCACGCGTTAGGCTTTGTGCTCAAGCTAGGGCAATAGAAAATGAATGTTATGTAGCTATTGCAGGAAGTGTTGGTAATTTACCGAAGGTTCATAACATGGACATTCAATACGCGCAATCGGCCGTATTTACACCTTGTGACTTTTCTTTTCCATCAAATGGAATAAAAGCGGAAGCTACACCGAATGCCGAAATGATATTGATTGCAGATGTTGACCTTGACTTACTCCGTGAGCTAAACCAATTTGGTAGTGTTAAAAATCTTAGAGATAGACGAAAAGATCTTTTTGAATTAAAAAAGACTAGCCGATAATTAAAAACCTGGGTTAGTGATTCTCTTTCAGTAACTCAGGAAACTTTTCTTTAAAACGGTTCAAGCGTGGAACGGAGACGGACCTAACATAAGGTACGTTAGGGTTGCGTCTTTCATAATCTTGATGGTAATCCTCAGCATTCCAAAACTTTTCAAACTTAACCACTTCCGTTACTATTGGTGCATTAAAAACTTTCTTATCGGTCAATTCCGTTATGTAGTTTTCAATGATTTGCTTTTCAGATGGGTTAGTGTAAAAAGCAATTGATCTGTATTGTGGTCCGCGATCGGGCCCTTGTTGATTTGGGGTTGTAGGGTCTTGAGAACCAAAGAAAACCTTAACCAAGGTTTCAAAACTAACTTGTTTTTCATCGTAAATAACCTCTACTGCTTCTGCATGTTTTAACTGTCCAGAACTAACTTCTCTGTAGGTTGGATTTGCCTTATCACCCCCTGAATATCCCGAAACGGCCTCTTTCACACCTTTCACTGATTCAAAAACAGCTTCGACACACCAAAAACATCCGCTAGCGAAATAAGCCTTTTTCAAACCTTCTTTTTCTATCTGTTTTTCTGTTAGAACGGTGCTTTTCTCCGTTATATTTTCTGTTGGAGTATTACATGCCAACAAACTAAAGAATGGACAAATTGAGACGAGTAATAAAAATTGCTTTTTCATGGTACAAGCATTAAGTGGTGTTGTTGAGAACATATTGGTTGTGAGATCTTATAACTCCATATCGCCTGAAAACATGGAACCTAGTAAGTCTTCGAATTTAAAACTTCGTTCCAATTTACTTTTATTCAAATAAGAATATTCAGCTAAACTGTGTAATAAATACTCCATCATCAGGTAAACGCCTTCTTCAGGAAGAGCAGGAAATTTTTCATTGACAATGTTTTTTAAATTGTCAACACGATCTAATTCTTTATGGAAATCTTTTTCAGATAAATCATTCAATAAATCTAATTTATTTGATGAAAACCAATTGATAATAGAGTTGTAAGTTTCTGAAGAATTATTCTTCAATTTCTTTAAATCCTTCAATTCTGGAAAAAATGTCACAGCTTGGGTTCGAATTGCAGAGCGTATTAGAGCATAACTAACATTTACTGCTCCTTCTTGCTCGCCTTCGTAAACCATTTCTATCTTGCCAATTATTGCGGGTATAACCGACATTACATCGCTAATTCGAACAGTAGTTTTTGAATCTCCACTTTTTAGCATTCTTCTCTCTGCAGCGCTTAACATGGTTTCATAAGCTGAGATGGAAAGTCTTGCAGAAACCCCAGACTTTTCGTCTACAAATTCACTTTCTCTCGCCTCAAAGGATATTTGCTCTAATAAATCCTTGACGATTTCTGGAATGGTGATATTGTCATTTTGAAATGTAGTAACTCTTGCTTCACTCTTCGTTATGTCCTTGGCTAATTCAATTGTCTTAGGGTAATGTGTCATAATTTGACTCTGAATCCTATCTTTTAGCGGTGTGATAATGGAACCTCTATTCGTGTAATCTTCAGGGTTCGCAGTGAACATAAATTGAATGTCTAAGGGAAATCTCAACTGAAAACCTCTAATTTGAATATCCCCTTCTTGCAAAATATTGAATAAGGCTACCTGAATTCGGGCTTGTAAATCTGGCAATTCATTAATTACAAACAAACATCTATTTGCTCTAGGTATTAATCCAAAATGAATAACCCTCGGATCTGAATAGTCTAGCTTTAAGTTGGCCGCTTTAATTGGATCAACATCTCCAATTAAATCTGCAATAGAGACATCAGGTGTAGCTAGTTTCTCAACATACCGCTCATTTCTGTGCACCCAAGCAATAGGAGTATCATCACCTTTTTGCTCCAGCAGTTGTTTCCCAAAATAAGATACCGGCTCAAAAGGATTATCGTTGACTTCGCTACCTTCAATAATTGGCATGTATTCGTCTAATAACTGGGTCATCATTCTAGCAATTCTAGTCTTCGCCTGCCCTCTAAGTCCCAACATGTTGATGCTGTGCCTTGACAATATTGCACGTTCTATATTTGGAATAACCGTGTCTTCGTAGCCAAATATTCCTTGAAACACATTCTCTTTTGCCTTAATTTTCTGGATTAAGTTGTCTCTGAGCTCATCCTTCACACTCTTCACTTCAAAACCTGCGTCTTTAAGTTGTTTCAGTGTCTTTATCTTCAATAGTTCCATCTTTAAACTCTTTTTCTTTTGTTTTTTTCGTAATCAGTAAATATAAAATTGCCCAGTCCATTTAAATCAGAGTAAAATGCTTTACCTTGGTTGGCTTCCGTAAATTCCTCTACAAACTTTTGTAAGTAAGGGTCTTTCGCAATCATGAAAGTAGTAATTGGAATGTTCAACTTCCTGCATTGAATGCCCAAGTTAATCGTACGGTTTAGAATTTTGGGATCTTGTCCCCAAGAATTTTGATAGTACTCACCATTCTCAATCAAGCAAGTAGGCTTACCATCCGTAATCATAAATATTTGGCGATTAGAATTCTTTCTTCTTCGTAATAAATCCATAGCTAACTCCAACCCGGCAACGGTATTGGTATGGTATGGACCGACAGACAAATATGGCAAATCCTTTATTTTTACCTCCCAAGCATCATTTCCAAATACCACAATGTCTAAACTGTCTTTTGGATATTTGGTGGTTATTAACTCTGCTAAGGCCATTGCTACTTTCTTAGCAGGTGTAATTCGGTCCTCTCCGTATAAAATCATGGAGTGAGAAATATCAATCATCAAAACCGTTGACATTTGAGTGGAATGAAAACTTTCTGTTACCTCCAAATCCCTTTCAGTCATTTGAAAAGAATCTATTCCATTATTGATTTGAGCATTTTTAAATGACTCCGTAAAAGCAATTTGATCTAGAGTATCGCCAAATTGAAAAGGTCTATGGTCTGTGTTATTCTCACCACCTTGACCAATAGAATTGGTTTTGTGGTTTCCCTTCCCTCCTTTCTTCAGCTTTCCAAAAATTTGCTCTAACGCTTTTTTTCGAATCAACTGTTCTGACTTTTCACTCAGCCCTGTTTGGTTGTTTTCGTCTGTCTTGATGTAACGTTTTTCTTCTAAGTCTCTTCTAAAGTCCTCTAACGTATATTCTGGGGTTGTTAATCCATGTTCGTCATCTAACTCCTTTAACCAAGCCATACTTTCCTCAAAATCGCCAGAAGTATGGGTGATCAGCTCTAGGAATATCTTTAACAGACGCTCAAATGGTGTTTCGTCCTTAAGCTCTTCTGAAAACTCTGAAAATCTAAATCCTATCATTTATTTAATAAACCTTGAACAAAGTTGAAAGTTCGTCAGATTTGAAGAAATACCCGAAATCAACTTCACAAAAAAAGTTAAGAATTAAATGGGATGCAGTACTTTTGAACCATGAGTTTCAAAAAGACTGTTTTCTTCTTTTTTGCATTAGCCTTCTCTATTTTTTCAATTGGCCAAAACAGTGTGGAACTACCTCAAGATGGAGAATCAATGCACTTGGCTGCACATGCATGGATTTTAGAAGACCAGGAGGATACATTAACGCTTGATGACATTATTTAAACCAAGAGTTTAGGCGATACGGATGATGCTTTTAAAGCTACATCTGAGGTACCGTATATGGATTTTACAAACTCAGCTTTTTGGATGGAGTTAAACGTTAAAAACTCAGGATATGATAAACGGAGTTTTATACTTGAACTAGCGAGGTCGTTAACCAACCAGGTTGATTTGTACCTTTTAAATAATCAAAACTTGATTGTAAAAGAATTCCACACAGGAGATGATTTTGTATTTGAACAAAGAGCTTACGACTACAGAAAGTTTGTTTTTCCAGTAGAATTTTCCGCAAAAAGCAGCTACAGAATTATAGTTAGAGCCAAAAGTGATGGAGAAATCCTAAAACTACCAATGAAATTTTGGAGCATAGAAGGCTTCACAGAGTTCGTTTCAAAGGAGATTTTTTTTCTTGGTTTATACTACGGTTTTATTTTATTGGTAGTTGTTTTATTTACCTTTTTTGGAATTGCGCTCCGAGAAAAAATTTACTTCTATTTTGTAAGTTATGTTTTCGTAATGGGAATGTTCCAGCTCTCGTTAGATGGTTTTTCTTTTGAATTTCTATGGCCTCATTCTAACTATTTAGGCAATCATTCTATTCTCATATTCGCTGCTATTTCTATGCTTTCTCTCTTAGCGTATACAAATCAAATTTTTAGAATTTTACAAAGAGAAAAAATGGTTCACCAACCTCTACTACTTCTTCTTTGGACTTGTTTGCTTCTTTCTATTTACTAGCTTTTTAAAGGGTTGGATCTACGAGGTTACATTTCCTATGCTGAATGGAATTTCATTTATCATCACTACGTTCTTTTTCGTTGGAATTTACCTCCGTTATAAATCTGGACACAAACCGGGAATTGAAGTTACACTTGCTTTTGCTTTTCTATGGATGGGTGCAATATCTTTCATATTGAGCAATGTGAATATAATAGAAAGTGAATTTCTAGCAACCAACTCGCTCAAGATTGCCTCGGCAATTGAAGTTGCATTTCTTTCAATCTCCTTAGCCGCGAGGTATCGAAAAACTCAAAATGATAAATTAGTAGCTGAGCAAGAGGCTGTTGAACGACTAGAGCAGATAAACCTGCTGAAAAACAAACAAACAGAAACGCTGGAAAGAGAAGTGAAATTCAGAACGCAAGAAGTGGTTCAGAAGAACACTTTGTTGGAAAATCAGAATAAAGAAATCATTCAAAGTATTAACTACGCTCAGCGATTGCAAGATGCAATTCTTCCCTCTAAAAAGTTATTGGAGGCGATGTTCCGAGACTTTGATATCTTCTTTCGGCCTAAAGATATAGTCTCGGGAGATTTCTATTGGTTAGAATCTACCGAAAAATATACGTTTTTTGCTGTAGCAGATTGCACCGGACATGGTGTACCCGGAGCATTGGTTAGTGTTTTAGGCGACAATGCATTGAACAGGTGCATCAATGAATTGATGCTAACAGACCCGGGTGAAATTTTAGATCGCTTAACCATTCTTGTAGAACATACCTTTGATAATGCTGACGGTATTGTAAGCGACGGAATGGACATTTGCTTGTGCAGGTGGGATCATAAAAGCGAATTGGTGTATTCGGGTGCCTTCAATCCCTTGTATTTGTTACGTAAAAATGAATTTTTAGATTTTAAAGCTGATCGGCAACCCATTGGTAAGTTCATTAAAAGGTCCCCTTTCACAAGTACAAAAATTGAAGTATCAAAAGGAGATCAAATTTTCTTATTTTCAGATGGTTACTTAGATCAATTTGGAGGAGAAAAAGGAAAAAAATTAAAATCAACTGGCTTTAAAGAGCACCTTTTATCGGCTTTAAATAATAGTGAAAACCCATTTAATGATGCATTGGGTAAGAGCTTTAGAGATTGGAGAAAGAACGAAGAGCAAATAGATGATATTTGTATACTGCGGGTTGGATTTTAAACAAAAAAGATACTTCGTAGCTTCAATTAACAATTACTTGGCACGCAATAAGTCCATTAGGAAATTTAAAAATCACTTAAAAGTGTGTATCTTGCGACCTTATAACCTGAACACGCAATGGGAAATAAAGTAGAGTACACATTAGAATTTGTAGTTAAAGCATCACCGAAGATGTTATACAAATTTCTATCAACACCCTCAGGTCTTTCTGAATGGTTTGCAGATAATGTAAATTCAAGAGGTAAGAAGTTTGTCTTTATTTGGGATGGTTCGGAAGAAACTGCAATGTTATTGTCTAAGAAAACAGATAAATACATTCGCTTTAAGTGGGAAGAAGACGAAGACGAGGATTCATTTTTTGAATTCAAACTAGAGACAGATGACCTCACTAATGATGTTTCTTTGATTATTACAGATTACGCTGAAGAAGATGAAATTGAAGAGTCTCAATTACTTTGGGAAAGCCAAGTGAATAGTCTTTTGCATGCAATAGGCTCTTAATTCCAACACAATAAAACTTTAGGTGAAACGCTTACTATAAAAATAGACGTTGAAAACCTCCTCAAAATTTATTCTAAAATCATTTATGTCGCCCTTTATGGCGACATTTTTCATTTCCATTTTTGTTCTGCTCATGCAGTTCTTATGGAAATACATAGATGATTTAGTTGGTAAGGGTATAGAATTTGGTGTTTTTGTGCAATTACTGGTATACGTAGCTGCCAGCTTAGTTCCGATGGCCTTGCCCCTTTCCATTTTACTATCCTCCTTAATGACCTTTGGAAATTTAGGAGAACACTATGAATTGGTAGCATTTAAGTCGGCAGGAATTTCTCTAAAGAAAGTTTTACAACCTCTATTCGCAGTTGTGCTTATGCTGAGTTTTGTTGCCTACTTGTTCTCAAATTATTGGCTTCCAGTAGCTAACTTAAAAAGTAAATCATTGTTGTATGACATTAAACAGCAAAAACCTACCATGGATATTCAGCCGGGTATGTTTTCAAACGATTTAGAAGACATCACAATCAGAGTAAAGGATAAAAAGGAAATTGATGGTGTTGAACACTTGTACGATGTCTTAATTTACGATCATTCAGATGGTCCGGGAAACCGAAAGGTTACCCAAGCAGAAGAGGGAATTATGACCATGACTGCTGACAAGCGATATTTAGAATTAAAATTAATCAATGGCATTAATTACGAGGAAGAAGAAAACCCGCAGGTTAAAAAAGAATATACGTTAGCGAGATCAAAATTTAAAGAGAATATCATCCGCTCTGACTTATCACAATTTGACTTAAATAGAACAGACGAAGAGCTATTTAAAACAGGATATAAAATGTTAAATATGGCGCAATTGTCAAGTGCCATAGACACCTTAAACAAAATGAAAAATAATCATTTTGAAAACTTTAAAACAGGCTTAAAAAATAGTTCATTTCTCTACTCAAATTATGATGAAAGTAGATTTACCCAAAAGAAAGATTCAAGCCAAATAGATTTAGACAATTATTTCTCCACTTTTAATGACGAGAAGAAAGGCCAAATTTTAATTACTGCTACTAACTTAAGCCGAAACTCTCGGTCTCGATTAAGTAGTATGCATGAAGACATGAAAAGTCGAAATAAATACATTTGGAGCCACGAAATAGAATGGCACAAAAAATTAACCCTGCCCTTTGCTTGTGTTATTCTATTTTTAATAGGTGCACCTCTCGGCGCTATCATTAGAAAAGGAGGGTTGGGCATGCCAATCATTATCTCTGTTTTATTCTTTTTACTCTTTCATATTCTTAGTATATCCGGAGAAAAAATGGCAAAAGAAGGAGCGATTGACCCTCTTCTTGGCATGTGGATGGCTTCTGCAATTCTTTTACCTGTTGGTTTGTTTTTTACCTATAAAGCCACTAGTGACTCTGCGCTGTTCAACTTTGATTCTTACACCAGTTTCTTTAAGTCTTTTTTCAAGAAAAAAACTGCATCACACGTATGAAGATAGGTATTCTCCTTTCTAGATTCCCATTTCCATTGGAAAAAGGAGATAAACTCAGAGCATATCATCAAATTAAAGAGCTTTCAAAGAGCAATGAAATTTACCTGTGTTGTTTAAGCGATAAGGATGTTCGACCTTCTCACTTTGATGAACTAAAACCATATTGCAAGGAAATAATGGTGGTTCAACTAAGCAGACTTACAATTATAAAAAACTTAATTAAAGGCTTACTCTTTTCAAAACTTCCGCTACAGGTAGCCTACTTTTTCAAAAAAAGTGCAAAAAAGCCAATTGTCAACTTTTTTAGAAGCAATAAGGTAGATCACATTTACTGTCAACTCATTCGAGTGAGTGAATATGTAAAAGAAGTCAAAGATATTCCTAAGACATTGGATTACATGGATGTTCTTTCAAAAGGAATGGAAAGAAGAATCGAAAAATCAAAAGCTTATCTAAAACCTTTTGTGCGTATCGAGGCCAGTAGACTTAAAAAGTACGAGCATTTTATTTTTAATGCTTTCGAAAATAAAACGATCATTTCAGAGCAAGATCGGGACTTAATCATTCACGCTCAAAACAGCTCCATTGAAATAGTTAGGAACGGGGTCGACTTAGCCTATTTTAGTCCTAGAAGAAAGGAGAAATCGTTTGACTTAGTATTTACAGGAAACATGTCTTACGCGCCCAATGTAGACGGAGTTACATTTTTAGTAGAAGAGGTATTACCTGAACTATGGAAAAAAAGCCCTTCGGCAACACTAGCCATCGCAGGAGCTTCTCCAAATGCGAAAGTTCAGAGATTAGCACAAAAAAATGTAACGGTAACGGGTTGGGTCGATGACATTCGAGATTATTACGCCTGCTCAAAAGTGTTTATTGCGCCCATGCAAATTGGCACTGGTTTGCAAAATAAACTACTAGAAGCAATGGCGATGCAAATCCCTTGCATTACTTCTACTTTAGCCAATAATGCTTTAAAAGCAAAGGACAGAGAAAACATCATCATTGCTAATTGTGTAGATGATTATGTAACAGCAATTACCGAGCTTTTAGAAAATAACCAGCTAGCTTCTAGAATTGCACTGAACGGTCATGATTTTGTTCGTCAGAATTACGACTGGAAATCAACTACGAACCAATTAGAAAAATTATTTTTGTCAACATGAAAGACCTTCAGAATTTAGTTGAAAGTGCATGGGAGAACCGTGAATTACTTAAAGAACAACAAACCATCAAGGCAATTGAATTTGTGCTTGCCAAAATTGATTCAGGGGACCTTCGGTGTGCAGAACCAACAGAAAATGGTTGGAAAGTAAACGAATGGGTCAAAAAGGCTGTTGTGCTATACTTCCCTATTCGAAAAATGGAAACCATTGAAGTGGGACCGTTTGAGTTTCATGATAAGATGGCTCTAAAATCGGACTATGCTAAGAAAGGAATCAGAGTGGTGCCTCATGCTATTGCACGTTACGGAGCCTACGTTGCAAAAGGTGTGATTATGATGCCTTCGTACATCAACATTGGTGCACACGTTGATGAAGGCACAATGGTGGATACTTGGGCTACAGTTGGAAGTTGTGCTCAAATAGGGAAAAATGTTCATTTGAGCGGTGGAGTCGGAATTGGCGGTGTTTTGGAGCCATTACAAGCCTCTCCAGTAATCATTGAAGATGGATGCTTTGTTGGTTCACGATGTATTGTTGTAGAAGGCGTAAGAGTTGAACAAGAAGCCGTTTTGGGGGCGAATGTCGTGTTGACCAAGTCAACCAAAATAATAGATGTAACAGGAAAAGAGCCAAAAGAATATAAAGGAGTCGTACCAAGCAGATCTGTGGTAATTCCCGGTTCTTACACGAAAACATTTCCAGCAGGAGAATTCCAAGTACCGTGTGCCTTAATTATAGGACAGCGAAAAGCAAGTACTGATTTAAAAACTTCTCTTAATGACGTTCTTCGAGATTTCGAAGTTGCTGTGTAATGAATAAGATACTTATTATACAGACTGCCTTCATAGGTGACGTAATATTGGCAACTCCTATTATTGAGAAGCTTAGCGAATTCTATCCAGAAGCAAAAATTGATTTTTTACTTCGCAAGGGAAATGAAAAACTACTGCATAACCACCCAAAGGTTAACAAAGTATTGATTTGGACAAAAGGCGGTAAAAAATACCGTTCGCTTCTTCAAGTTATCGCTACAGTTCGTTCAAGAAACTACGATTGTGTGATTAATGCGCAACGATTTATGGCCGCTGGCCTAATTACTGCATTATCCGGAGCTAAAGTTAAAGTAGGTTTCAGAAAAAACCCAATGTCTTTTACGTTTACCAAAAAAATTGGGCATCAACTAATAGGCCAACATGAAACGAGTCGTAATCTGTCTTTAGTTAGGGAGTTAACTGACGACAAATACACAAGACCAAAATTATATCCGTCGAAAGAAGATGTTAAAAATGTAAAGCAATTTCAAGATGAACCTTACCTCTGTTTCGCTCCTACCTCAGTTTGGGCTACAAAGCAGTTTCCAAGTTTAAAATGGGTTGAATTATTGTTGTCACAAGATGATAACTGGGTAATTTATTTACTCGGCGGCCCAGATGATACGGAGGAATGCGAAGAAATTGTGGAAATGTGTGGAAGAGAGAAACTTATTAATTTAAGTGGACAACTAAGTTTTCTAGAGTCAGCGGCTTTAATGAAAGGAGCTACCATGAATTATGTTAATGACTCTGCGCCAATGCACATGGCATCTGCTTTGAATGCTCCTACCAATGCAGTTTTTTGTTCAACCGTTCCTTCATTTGGTTTTGGGCCATTGGCTGATCAAGCTAAAGTGGTGGAAACAAAAAAAGAATTAGAATGCAGGCCTTGTGGTTTACATGGTAAAAAAGAATGTCCATTGGGTCATTTTGATTGTGCTTATAGTATTCAAAAAGAACAATTTGATCGACCTCAATTTCCTGAATAAATCATCATTTAATCTCGTTTCTTTCCACTTCGCCTTATCACTTCTTCCACTCTCTTTCCTTCAAATAATTCGAACTTTCTAAATTGACATTCTAGCTTCCCGTTCATTACAGGAATCTTTTTAGAAGGTTTAAGTCCAATGTTTTTGAAAGATTCTTCATCAGAAGCAATGATCCAAGCATCCCAGCCAGAATATTCGTGTTTTAAGGTAGAGCCAATTTTTTCGAAAAAATCAGGTAACCCTTCTTGAAGTTCTATTCTTTCTCCATAAGGAGGGTTTATAATCATAACGCCACTATCTGAAGGCGGCGGTGTTTTGAAAAAATCTGCTTGTTCTAACGCTATGCTTTTACGCATATTAGCGGAATTAATATTCATTCTTGCAGAGCGTAAATTATTTGAGTTTAACTCTTTTGCGTAAATATTGACTTTTAACGGTCTGTACACTTCTTGGGCTTGACCTAACACTTTAGAAAGTAGGCTTACGTCGTAATTATTCCAACCTTCAAATGCAAAGTTTGTCCGATTTAAATTCGGTGGAATATTACAAGCAATTAGTGCTGCCTCTATAGCAATAGTTGCTGTACCAGTCATGGGGTCGAAAAAATCTTCTTCTCCTCTCCAACTGCTCTTCAAAATAAGGCCTGCTGCCAAACATTCATTTATTGGTGCTAAATGCTGCTTCACCCTATACCCTCTTTTAAATAATGGCGTTCCGCTGCTATCCAACGAAAGGGTAATTGAGGTATCGTTAATATGGAGGTGAATTCGAACATCGGGATCAAAACGTTCAACGTTTGGCCGATTCAGTTGCTGCGCTCTAAAGCGGTCTACAATCGCATCCTTTATGCGCAACGAAGCAAATTGGCTGTGTGTGAAGTGAGTGGAACTAACTGCAGAATCAATTGAAAAAGTCTTTTCAGAGTTAAAAATTGTTTCCCACGGTAATTTCAAAGCTCTTTTATATAGTTCGTCATCATTCTTTGCAGAATAATGATAGATTGGCTTTAACACCTTCAATGCTGTTCGCAACCAAATATTGGCCTTGTACAACAACTCTAAATCACCAACAAACTCAACTGCTCTTCTCTTTACCTGTATCTCTTTTGCGCCTAAATCAATTAATTCTTGTTCTAATTCAGGCTCCATGTTTTGCATGCACGTTGCCACCATCTTAAACTCACCATCCAATTTAATTTGAATGGGCTTATCGTCTTTTGGAGAAGTTGTCTTGTCTTCTCTCGGTTGATATATCTTTTCTTTAGGCCTTACTCCGGTTTTCTTGATCTTAAGCTTATCTAAAATAGAAGGAGTTCCTTCCTCTTTTTTCGGTTCTTCTGACATGTTGCAAACTTACAGATTCCTGCTTATGCTATCCATCATTCATTGTTCATAAACAAATATTATAACCCTCTTAACATGCCTTGAATTTATAATCTTTGAAAAAAGAATCAAAATGACTTTAGCACCTTTAGACTGGATAATAATCATAGCCTATTTAATTCTAGCATTTAGTATTGGTATTTTTTATAAAACACAAGCTAGTAAGAGCTTAAGCGATTTCTTTTTAGGTGGAAGGAACTTACCTTGGTACATTGCAGGAATTTCTATGGTAGCGACAACTTTCGCTGCTGACACTCCTCTTTTAGTAACGGAGCTCATTGCTCAAAATGGTGTTTCAGGAAACTGGCTTTGGTGGAATATGCTAATTGGAGGAATGTTAACGACTTTCTTCTTTGCCAAGCTTTGGAGACGATCAGAAGTTGTTACAGAATTAGAATTTGTAGAATTAAGATACAGTGGAAAAGCTGCTGCATTTTTGAGAGGTTTTAAATCCGTTTACATGGGTCTATTCCTTAACGTAATTGTTATCGGTTGGGTTAACGTGGCATTGGCTTCCATTTTAAAAGTTTTTTTTGACATTCCTGACGAGACGGTAATTTGGGTCATAGCAGGAGCCATGGTTTTTGTTGCTATCTATTCTTCTCTTTCAGGGTTAATGGGAGTAGCGATGACTGATTTTGTCCAGTTTTTCATCGCCATGACAGGTTGTATTATTCTCGCCGTTGTGGTGTTAAATACAGATAAAGTAGGCGGAATTACAGGTTTGAAGGAACAGTTACCTGCTTGGCGCTTTAACTTTTTTCCTACTATAAATTCTGGCTCTGTAGTGAACGACATTGGGACTTTTAGTGTCACGGTTGCCGCCTTTTTAACATTTGGTTTGGTGCAATGGTGGGCAAGTTGGTACCCTGGGGCGGAACCTGGAGGTGGCGGATACATAGCACAGCGTATGATGAGCGCCAAGGACGAAAAAAATGCCATCTATGCTACCCTTTTCTTTCAAGTTGCACATTATTGTTTGCGCCCGTGGCCGTGGATAATAGTTGGCTTGTGCGCATTGGTTTTATACCCAGAATTACCGGTTGAAGATGCTGGACAAGGATTTGTAATGGCCATGAAAGATCACCTACCTACAGGGTTAAAAGGATTGTTGCTTGTCGCATTTTTATCAGCTTACATGAGTACCATCTCAACCCAGTTAAATTGGGGAGCAAGTTACCTAACCAATGACTTGTACAAGCGTTTTCTGAAGCCAAAAAGAGGAATCGAAACAAAAGAGGCTGAACAAAAGGATTATGTTCAGAAAGCAAGAATATTCACCGTGCTAATTATGTTGCTAGCATTATTTGCAACCACACAAATTTCAAGTATAGATGCTGCTGCAAAGTTCTTAATTGAATGCGGGGCTGGTCTTGGAATGGTTTTAATCTTACGCTGGTATTGGTGGCGAATTAATGCCTGGAGTGAAATTGTGGCAAGTATTGCCCCCTTTGCAGGGTATATTTTAGCCAATTATGTTATCGGATTGGAATACCCCTTTAATTTTTTATTTACAGTTGGGTTTAGCACAGTCTGTTGGTTATTAGCTACTTTCTTAACACCACCAACGGAAGAGAAAAGATTGATTCGCTTTTATGAAAAAGTGAAACCTGACGGAGGATGGAAAAAATACAGGAATCCAAATAAGCCCAAATCTAAACTAGCGCCGCTATTTATTAGTTGGGTTAGCTCAATTGTCATGGTCTATTGCATATTGTTTGGTATTGGAGATTTTATATTTCAGAATTACGCTCACGCAGGGATTGAATTCATATTAGCGTTAATTTCATTTTTATTATTAAGATTTCAAATGAAAAGAACTCGAATTTTTGAGATTTAATTATGTTTACGCTTCGAAGAATAATTATTATACTCATTTACAGCACTAAAATGTTAAAAACTAACTTAAAGAATACACAAACTATCCTTAAAAAAGTAGGCGTATTTACATTCGTCGTATTTTTCTTAATGAGTTGTGCGGAAGAATCGAAAAGAGGAAACAAAGAAGACGGAGAAAAAACAGAGGAAAATAAAGAAGATAAGGACGCCAACTTATTGAAGATTAACGGTAAGGTATTTAGCGTGCCATCTCCTATCCAAACCGCCTTTTTATTGAAACATTCCGGTGCTGCATATTCTTCGGAAATGCTAAGTCCAACTAGCAATGCTTACAACCTTTCAACTTCAGCAAGAAAAGCACTAAATTTAGGTGTCTATGGAGCGGATATGGGCTATGCAACGATTTACGATCAAACGCAAGATGCTATTTCTTATATGGCAATTACAAAACGACTTTCTGCTGAATTAGGGATGACAAATATCTTTGACGAAACAATGATTAAGCGATTTGAAGCTAACCTTGGAAATCAAGATTCACTCTTGGCTCTGGTATCCGATGCTTTTAAATCTGCAGACAGCTATTTAAAGACTAACGAGCAAAATGACTTAAGCGTGCTAATTTTAGCAGGTGGTTGGATTGAAACATTACATTGTTCGTTAAGATACATGCGTTACAAAGTTAAAGATACATGCGTTACACTAATTATTGATAAAGTTTAATTGATGTTTCATAGTTGTTTTTACTTTCCAAGGCATGATAATTTGATTTTTTCATCAAATTACCCATCCTAAAAGTGTAAACTATGTTCCTTTAACTTTGTAACTTATGTTTGTTTAACGCACCCTTTGCCCTAAAACGGTTGAATTTGGGGCGTTGGGAATAATCGAAACAAAACATACAACATTTTGTATGATATCATCCGTGGGACCTGCTAGGCCGTAGTTCTGTGGTTTCTGGAAGCCCCGCCAAAACTGTATTTTGGCCTATTGATAATCAAAAAAGTAACAGTCCAAAGCACAGCTTTGGCTATTTTAAATTCGAAACATTATCTTCACCAAAACGGACGCTACATACAATGGCGTTGTAAATACCAGTTACTAACAATAAAATTTAAATACACCCTATGAAAAAGTTACTAATAATCATGATTTCAATGGTAGTTTGGAATTATACAGAAGCTCAAACTAGCTACTTTCCTGTGGAGAAAGGTTCAAAATGGACATATGCTTACGGCAAAGAAATATATGGGGGAACGCCATACGAAGATTATAAATTTGAAGTCGAAATTCTTGAAAATGAAGAAACAATAGATGGAAAAGAATATTTCGTTTCCAAAGGCAAAATGGTTGGCGGAAAAGGAGACGACGTTGTAGTAACGAGCTATTTTAGATTTGGAAATGATGGATCAATAATTACGAGGCAAGATAAAGCAACAGAAGAAATCGTCCAATTTAGTAATGAACCAAAAGTGGGTGACAAATTTGGTTCTCAACAAGATGGAAGTTCTAAGGTGTTAGATTTAAATGCAACCATTACAACACCCACCACAACTCACAGCAACTGCCTTATGGTGGAAGTAGCTGCAAGTGAGAGCACAACTAGAGTATATTATCAGAAAAACATTGGAATGGTGGCGACAACTATGATCATGGATGGTAGTGAAAAGATATTCATCTACTTATTAAGTAAATAACAGAAGTAGATAAAATCAATTATGAATATTGGTCGGCCAAGAAATAAGATAAGAATGACGAACAGGATTTTCAGTAAAGGATAATTGCTCGCAAAACCGCTTCTTTACTCAAAGCTTGTACTCTTTCCCTTCCTCAGCTACATCAGTATTTTTAAATACCATTCGGGCCTCCTGTAAAAAGCCATCTTTGTTTTTGTAGCGGTTAGAGAAATGCCCCATAATGAGTTGCTTCACATTTGCTTTTTCTGCTATGCTTGCTGCATCTTTTGCTGTTGAATGAAAGGTTTTTTTAGCTCGTTCTCGCTCACTTTCCAAGAAAGTAGCTTCATGGTAAAGCAAGTCAACTTCCTGAATAAACGGAATTAGTTTTTCGTAATATGCAGTATCAGAACAAAATGCGTAAGCCTTTGGCTTGGGAGGATCAGTCGTTAATTCAGCGTTTTTTACAATTACTCCTTCCTCACTTCGAAAGTCTTGCCCCTCAGCAATACTTTTTCGAGCATACACGGGTATGTTGTATTCCACCAACTTTTGACCGTCTAACTTTCGCAACCCTTTCTTCTCTTGAAAGTGAAATCCGTAGCATGGAATCCTGTGTTTTAATGGCAATGAAGTAACCATAACTTTCCCATCTTCATACAATACATCTCCAGCTTTTTCAATGGAATGAAAAACCATGTTAAAGGACAAATGACTTCCGGCATTCCGAAATTGAATTTCTACAATTTCATCCAAACCTTTTGGACCAAAAATGTGCAACTCTGCTCTACGACCTAAAAGATGCATGGTAGATAAGAGTCCTACTAAACCAAAAAAGTGATCCCCGTGTAAATGAGAAATAAACACTTGATTGATTTGCTGAATTTTAACTTTATTCTTTCGCAATTGAACCTGTGTACCTTCTCCGCAATCTACTAGAAAGTGTTGATTGCCACAACTAACTACTTGTGATGTTTGATTTGCTGAAATGGTTGGAAGTGCAGAACCGCTTCCTAGAATAAGTACTTCTAATGACATTAATTTAGCTGATCTCCATCCTCACTTAATCCTTTCTCTAATTCATCCATGAAAATGAAATCAACAGCTTCGTTAAAGCTCGGAGTAATATTGAGTACACTTGTTAATTGAGAAATGTCCATTAGTTTAGAAACAGCAGGCTGCAAGCCACAAACAACAAGACAGCCTCCGTTATCTTTGCAAATTCGATTTGCTATTAGAATAACACTTAAGCCAGAAGAGTTGCAATAAGTGCATTTTGATACATCAAAAATGATATTTTTCATTCCATTAGCACTAACTAAGGCTAATTCTGCCTTTAAATCAGGAGCAACTTTCGCTGTAAACTTGTCTTCTAAAACAGAAATATGGGTGTATTTCTCTTGAACGTCAATGGTAAATGCTGCTGAACTCATGTTTAATTCGCTTTGAAACAAATATATAAAATTTACACCGCTTAGTTACTACCTGGCGCCAATAAATAAAGAACTGCCATGCGGATGGCTACTCCATTCTCTACTTGGTTTAAAATAATTGAATGCTCCGAGTCGGCTACTTCTGAAGATATTTCCACACCTCTGTTAATTGGTCCAGGATGTAAGATGATTGGAATATTTTTTAACCTGTTGATTCGCTCCATCGTTAAGCCATACAAATTGTGATATTCTCTAAGCGAAGGAAAAAACTTTACCCCAGAGTGCTCATCTCCACCTTGTCTTTCTAGTTGAATTCGAAGCATCATTGCAGCATCGCACCATTCCAGAGCCTCATCTAACTTATAAGTCACTTCTACACCAAGCGAAGAAATGTATTTCGGAATAAGTGTAGGAGGTCCACAGACCATTGCCTTTACTCCTAGTTTTTGCAGGCAATAAATGTTAGAAAGTGCCACTCTAGAGTGCAAAATATCGCCAACGATTACCACTTTTTTACCTGCTAAATCACCTAATTCTCGTCGCATACTGAAAGCGTCTAAAAGCGCCTGCGTTGGGTGTTCGTGAGCTCCATCACCGGCATTCACAATGGTTGCATCAATGTGTTTGCTTAAAAATGCATGTGCCCCTGGATTTGGGTGTCGCATCACCACCATGTCCACCTTCATGGCCAGAATATTATTTACAGTATCAATCAAGGTCTCACCCTTGGTCACCGAGGATGCTGAAGCAGAAAAGTTGATCACGTCTGCAGAAAGCCTTTTTTCAGCTAATTCGAAGGATAACTTTGTTCGGGTGGAGTTTTCAAAGAAGAGATTGGCAATGGTAATGTCTCTTAAGGAAGGCACTTTTTTAATCGGTCGGTTGATAACCTCTTTAAAATTATCTGCAGTAGAAAAAATCAACTCTATGTCAGCTTTGCTGAGTTCTTTAATTCCCAATAAATGCCGAGTCGATAATTTTTCCATCTATTTCTTATTTTCTTTTAAAATTATTTCATCTACCCCATCGGTTTCTAACCACTTCGCCTCTACTCTTTCACTAGCAACAGAATCAATAGTAGTTCCGATATAGTTTGGTTCAATTGGCAAGTGACGACCGTACCTGCGATCTACCAACACCAACAATTCTACTAAATCAGGTCGACCATATGCCAACATAGCATCCAAGCCGGCTCTAATCGTTCTGCCAGTATACAACACATCGTCAATCAAAATCACTTTTTTGTTTTCAATAATGAAGTCAATTTGTGTTTTGTTGGCAATAATCGGGCTGTCCCTTCTTCTAAAATCGTCTCTAAAAAAGGTGGTGTCCAGACTCCCTAATGGAATTGAAGTTTTTGAAGTGATTTTAATCAATTCGGAATGAATTCGCTTGGCTAAAATTACTCCACGAGGCTGAAGTCCAAGGATTACTGAGTTCGAGAAGTCGTTGTGATTTTCAATCAATTCATAACAAAGGCGCTTTATGGCTAGCTCTAATTGAATTTGATCGAGAATAATCCTGTTGTTCTTCATTTCAAAACACAAATATAACGCTTATAAATACAAAATGGTGAGTTAAGAAGAATGGTCTATCACAATTTTCCATTCACCATCGAGCTTTCTCCAAAGTAAGGTGAAGTGTCCACCAAGATCGTCCTCTTCCCGCTGAAGGTGCCATGTACCAACTACAAAGGCTTGATTTTCCGATAAAATTTCAATTTTAACAAAACCAAAGGTTAATTGGCCCATTTTCTCAGGTGTAGGATAACTCTTTAAGTAATTCGTTAGCGTTTTGGAGTACCCGTAAGTTGGACCCTTACTTCCGATAAACAACAAAGAGTCTGAATTCCAGTAACCATCCATAAAACCGGAAATGTCTCCCCTATTCCAAGCGCTTTCTTGAAATTTCATCACCAACTTAATTTGCTCTTCCGCTATGGTTTTAGTCATTTGAGCTTGAGTAGATAGGCTTACTACTACAACAAAAAAAGATAAAATTAATTTACTCATTGGAGTTTAGTATTAGTGGGTTTAATTCATTATAAGCTTTTAACATCAAAATAGTTTGGGCCATTTTATTCTTTGATTTGAAATGTTTTAAATTTGGTTCTTGAGCAGCATATGGAGCAAGATTTCGATGATTTAAGTCGAAAACTTGTGCTGTTTCAGTATCCAAAAAGTACTGTTTAGTAATTTGTTGTTCATGAACATTTGATCCGTACATAAAATTAGGGTCCACGTAACGTTGAATTTTAACAGTTGCAAATTGTAGTAATCTGCCAACGTTCACGCAACGCCAAACACCTTCGTCTTTAGAAACATAAATTTTACCGTTTTTAAAACAACCCCATATTTTGTTTTCATTTACTCGAACCCACGTACTTCCAGTATCTTTTAGAAACAGATGTTTAGCTCGAATTTCAAATTCCACAGTAATGGAAGGCGAGTTGGTTTTAAACTCGTCAAAAGTTCTATAAATTCCTTCTTGTAATTGAATGTTGTTCAGTTGAGCGCCTCCTGCCCTGTCCTCAACGTTTTCCCACCCTTCTTGTGCAAAACCAAATTGAAGGCTTACGAGAAAAACGCAACACAACGCTGCAATTCTAGCAAACATATCTATTTCCTTCCTCTTCATTTATTGACTTACATCTTTTAACGACAACTGAATCCTTTTTCGTTGTGCATCTACTTCAAGTACTTTTACACGAATGGCCTGACCTAGCGAAACCACTTCATTAGGGTCACTCACAAATTTATTGGCCAAATTAGAAATGTGCACCAAGCCATCTTGTTTCACACCTACATCAACAAAAGCACCAAAATTCGTAATGTTGGTTACCAATGCCGGCAATTCCATTCCAACTCTTAAGTCCCCAATCGTTTTCACCGTGCTGTCAAATTGAAAAGCCTTCATTTTTTCACGAGGGTCTCTTCCCGGTTTCAGCAAGTCATTCTTGATATCATTCAAGGTTAATTCCCCTATATCTGATGAAATGTATTGCTTCACTTGAAGTGACTCAATCTTTTCTTTTTCAGCCCTTAATTCTGATACATTTATTTTATTATCTGCCAAGATTTTCTTCAGCACTTTATAGCGCTCCGGATGAATCCCAGTTTCATCTAAAGGGTTTTTTCCATTTCTAATTCTTAAAAAACCTGCAGATTGTTGGAAAGCGACAGCTCCCATTCCTTTCACTTCCTTCAATTGTTTCCGATCTTCAAAAGCGCCTTCTTTTTCTCGGTAGCTAACAATGTTTTCTGCCAACTTGGGCCCTAAGCCCGAAACATAGGCCAATAAGTGTTTACTCGCCGTATTCAGGTTCACTCCAACTTTGTTCACCGCCGACTCAACCACTCGATCCAAACTTTCTTGCAGCATTTTCTGGTCCACATCGTGTTGGTATTGCCCTACTCCGATGGATTTTGCGTCTATTTTTACTAACTCTGCTAATGGGTCCATTAACCGCCTACCAATTGAAACTGAACCTCTAACGGTGACATCATAGTCAGGGAATTCTTCCCGTGCAATTTTTGATGCGGAATAAATGGATGCTCCATTCTCATTCACCATGTAGGAGAAAACTTTACGATCGAAAATTAAATTCTGAATAAATTGCTCCGTTTCTCTGCCTGCAGTTCCATTGCCTATGGCAATTGCATCTATTTTATAGGCACTCACCATGGTTCCTATTTTCTTAGCGGCCATCTTTCCTTCATTTTTTGGAGGGTGAGGATAAATGGTCTCATTATACAGCAGCTTTCCTGTTTCATCCAAGCACACCACCTTGCAGCCCGTTCTAAATCCAGGGTCAATCGCCATGGTTCGCTTCTGTCCCAAAGGCGGTGCTAAGAGTAACTGCCGTAAATTCTCAGAAAACACTTGAATAGAGGCTAAATCTGCTGCTTCTTTGTGTTTCTTTTTGAATTCATTCTCCAAAGATGGATGCAACAAACGTTTCCAAGAATCTGCTATTGCTAACTCAATTTGCTCTGCAGTTTCAAAGTTGTTTTTTCGAATAATATAGTTGGTAATTTTCTCTTCCGCCTCAGCTTTCTCCAACGTAAGCTTTATTCTTAAATAGCCCAACTTCTCTCCCCTTGAAATGGCCAAAAAACGATGTGCGGGAGTTCGTTTTAAGGGTTCAGCCCAAGCAAAGTAATCTTTAAATTTTTCAGCTTCCTCTTCCTTTCCTTTAATTATTTTAGATTCTAAAAGTGCCTTTTGTTCCATCGCCCTTCGCAAAATATCTCGAACAGCTGTACGCTCATTGATCCACTCTGCAATGATATGCCTTGCACCTTCCAATGCCTCTTCCACATCAGTTACCTCCTTGGTAACAAACTTCGAGGCTGTGCTTTTCAGTCCTTTCACCTCTTGCGACATGATGATTTTTGCCAGAGGTTCCAATCCTTTTTTTATGGCTTTATCTACCTTGGTTTCTCGTTTTTGTTTGTAAGGAAGATAGATGTCTTCCAAGGTGGTCAATTCAAAAGTTTCTTGAATCTGTTCTTTTAAAGAGCTTGTTAACTTCCCTTGCTCGTCAATGCTTTTTAAAATTGTTTCTTTTCGCTTTTCTAACTCCTTAAATCGTTCACTCTCCTTAAAAATAGACTCAATCTCTACTTCATCCAAATTCCCGGTTGCTTCTTTTCGATAACGAGAAATAAAAGGAATAGTAGCCCCAGAATCTAACAATTCGAGGGTAGCTTCAACAGATTTTTGAGATAAATTGAGGGTTTTAGTCAACCAGTTTGAAAGCGTTGTTTGCTGTGTCATAGAGGGAAAAAAATCTTTTCATTCTTCGTGAACGAAAGCCCTACAATATTCGTTAGTATCTTTAGAAAACCAAAATTTAGTTTATGAAAAATATCAGCTTATTTGTGCTACTCAACATCATTGTTTCTTTAATGGCATGTGGACAATCTAAAAAACCCACTGAGTCTAAAACCGACAACAAGTTTGAAGTTGTAAAAACCGAAGAAGAATGGAAACAACAATTGTCTGCGTTAGAATATGATGTGCTTCGGAATGAAGGCACTGAGCGTGCATTTACAGGCAAATATATTGACCTTAAAAAACAAGGAACCTTCACCTGCAATGCATGTAAGACTCCTGTATTTGAATCTAAAACAAAATTCAAATCAGGTACGGGATGGCCAAGTTTTTACGACTACATAGAAGGCAATGTAACGGAAAAAGCAGATAACAGTTACGGATGGAATCGTGTAGAGGTGGAATGCAGCAAATGCGGATCCCACCTAGGTCATGTTTTCGAAGATGGACCAGACCCAACCGGTCTGCGGTATTGTATTAATTCTGTTAGCTTGGATTTTATAGAAGAATAACAAACATCAAAACAAAACTTTAGAAGCTTTCAATTAAATTAGTCCTCTAAGCCATAAACCGTACTAACGGCTTCGTAATCGTTTAAATTAAGTCCATCAATTCTTGCAGCTTGGGGAATAACAACAACCTTATACTATAAATCATCAGGTGAACCGGGATTGTCATAATGCTCAAAGGTTGTAAAACCTTGAACGTAAGAATAACTAAAGTCGTAGTAAGGTAAAGCAATCCAACGTCTTGTGTTCGGATTTGCGTCCAAAGAAAAGTATGCTTGAACGAGTCCAGTTGCCACAACATCGGCAGTTATAGCCGGATTTGAAACATTTACTTCCGCTCCGAACGAGGTAGTATTCCAATCTCCCGTACCAACAAAGTACGTGTTGCTCTGTATGTTTGCCACACCATCTCTTCCATCGAAGCCGTCAAAGCCATCTCTACCATCTCTGCCGTCCCTTCCATCTTGCGCACAAGAAATAAGAAAAAGGGTTCCCACAATATATACACCTGTAATTCTGATTATTCGTTTTAGATTTTTCATAAGGTTCAACTTTAGTTAACAAATTTAATCTCTTAGATACTCGGTATAACAATTTTATGCCACAAGTAACCATTCATCATTTGTTTTTGATTTTTCATCCTAAAACAGACGGCGCATCAATTACTCCTATTATATTTGTTGAAATTTCAATTCTATGAGTTCAATTTTAAAAGCGGAGAACATTGTCAAGCAATATGCAGCGCACAGAGCGTTGGATGACGTTAGCATTGATGTACCAAAAGGTTGCATTTACGGACTTCTTGGACCTAATGGAGCAGGTAAAACCTCTCTTATTAGGATCATTAATCAAATTACGCGACCGGATGAAGGTCAGGTATTTTTCGATGGCACTCCCCTTGCTCCTGAGCACATTAGTCAAATTGGTTATTTGCCGGAAGAGCGAGGATTGTACAAAAAAATGGAGGTGGGCGAACAAGCCATGTACCTCGCTCAGCTGAAAGGAATGAGTAAGAGGGAAGCGAAACAAAAACTTTCCATGTGGTTCAAGCGCTTCGACATTTCTCCATGGTGGAATAAAAAGGTAGAAGAACTTTCAAAAGGAATGGCGCAGAAAGTACAATTTATCGTCACCGTTTTGCACGAACCCAAATTGTTAATTCTAGATGAGCCTTTTAGTGGCTTTGATCCAATCAATACGAATATTGTAAAGAACGAAATCTATCGATTGAAAGAAGAAGGGACCTCCATCATTCTTTCCACGCACAACATGGGTTCCGTAGAAGAAATTTGCGACCAAATTGCCTTGATTAACAATTCAAAAAAGATATTAGACGGCACCGTAAAGCAAGTGAAACAAGACTTTAAGGAAGGAATCTACAACATTGAGTTTAAAGGAAACATGATTTCTTTTACCAACGCTTTAGGAGCAGCTTGTGAGTTATTAAACTCCGAAAACTTAGATGGTAGAATTTCTGCGAAAGTAAAATTAGCGCCAAACATTAGCACCAACGATTTACTAAAAGCTATCGTAGGACAAGTGGAAGTATTTGGCTTGCAGGAAGTAATTCCAAGTATGAACGACATTTTTATTAAAAAGGTAGGTGAAAACTCAATAACAAAGGAGGCAAATGATGAATAAAATTAACTTGATTATTCAAAGAGAATATTTGACCAGAGTGAAGAAAAAATCATTTTTGGTACTGAGTATTGTTGGTCCCATTTTGTTCGCTGCACTGATGATTGTACCTGCTTGGTTAGCAAGTGAAGATGAAGACAGCCAAAATGTAGAGGTGGTTGATGAAACACGGTTGTTCATTGGTCAGCTAGAGAATAGCGACGAGATCAACTTTGGCTATGAGTTTAGGAGTTTAAAGGATGCCCAAGAAGATTTGTTTAGCAAAGAAGGGAAATATACTGCGGTATTGCACATTCCTAAAGTGGTTGTAACACATCCGAAAACTGTGCAACTTTTTTACAAAGACAAACCCAAAGGAAGTTCCATTGATTACATGGAAAATCAAATTGCGCGGATCATGGAAGACAAAAAGTTACAAGACCTATACAATTTGAGCTACGACCAAGTTTCTGGTTTGCGCCCTAAAGTGGGAATTGTTGCAAATAAAATAGATGAAACCGGCAATACTGAAGCAAAGTCAGATAAACTTGCCATGATTTTGGGACTTGTTTTAGCCATGATTATTTATTTCTTCATTTTTCTATTTGGAGTGCAGGTGATGAGAGGCGTGATTGAAGAGAAAACCAATCGAATTATTGAAGTAATCATTTCGTCTGTAAAGCCATTTGAATTAATGATGGGTAAAATCGTTGGCATCGCACTGGTAGCATTAACACAAGTTGGAATATGGGTTGCTCTGAGTACTGGGATCTATGCAGGCGCGGTCAACGTTTATGGAGACGATATTACGAACAATCAAAAAAGCCAAATTGAGCAGGTAGAAAGTTCAAATCCGGTGGGTAGCGAACTGGCAAATGCAGCTAGCGATGGGTCCATTTTCATGAAGATTAAAAACAACATGGATACCATTAATTTCCCATTGGTAATTGGGTGTTTTATCTTCTTCTTCTTGGGTGGTTATTTGTTATATGGTTCTTTATTCGCAGCCGTTGGCGCTGCAGTGGACAATGAAACAGATACGCAGCAATTTATGATGCCGATTACCATACCCTTAATATTAGCGATTGTTATTGCGCAAGTGGTTATGGACAATCCAGATGGGCAGTTGGCATTTTGGGGCTCTTTGTTCCCGCTTACCTCCCCTATTCTCATGATGGTTCGAATACCTTTTGGAGTGGACACGTGGGAAGTAGCGTTATCTATGGGGCTTTTAATTATTAGCTTTATTGGAACCACTGCTATGGCAGGTAAAATATACCGAATCGGAATATTGATGTATGGAAAGAAGCCAAGCTTTAAAGAAATTGGCAAGTGGATTGTAACAAAAACGTAACATGGCGACAATATTAATAGTGGACGATGACCGTCCGATTAGAAGCACGTTAAAGGAGATTCTTGAGTTTGAAAAATTCAAAGTAGAAGATGCGGAAGATGGTCAGATGGCTATTTCTAAAGTTGAAAAAAACGACTACGACTTGATTCTCTGTGATATAAAAATGCCAAAAATGGACGGCATTGAAGTATTGCAAAAAATTCAGGAGTTGAAACCTCACATCCCGGTGGTTATGATTTCAGGCCACGGAGATATTGAAACGGCTGTTGGCGCCATTAAATTGGGAGCTTTTGATTTTATTGCCAAACCATTGGATTTGAACCGTTTGTTAGTAACGGTGAGGAACGCATTGGATCGAAATGAATTGGTGGAACAAACCAAGCAGCTTCGTAAAAAAGTATACAAGAGCAAACTCAATGACATTATAGGAGAAAGCGAACCCATTATGGCTGTTAAAGCCATGATTGAAAAAGTTGCTCCTACAGATGCACGAGTACTAATTACAGGAAGTAATGGTACGGGAAAGGAATTGGTAGCACGGAACTTACACCAAAACTCGAGTCGTAAAAAAGCGCCTTTTATTGAATTGAATTGTGCGGCAATCCCTTCTGAGTTAATTGAAAGTGAACTATTTGGCCACGAAAAAGGAGCTTTTACTTCTGCGGTAAAACAGAAGAAGGGAAACTTTGAACAAGCGGAAGGTGGAACACTATTTTTAGATGAGATTGGTGACATGTCAGCATCTGCTCAGGCTAAAGTGCTGCGCGCTTTGCAAGAAAATAGGATTCGAAGAGTTGGTGGAGAAAAAGACATTAAAGTGAATGTTCGAGTTTTAGCAGCCACCAATAAGGACTTAAAGAAAGAAATTTCAGAGGGTAATTTTAGAGAAGATTTGTACCATCGTCTAAGTGTCATTCTAATTCACGTCCCTGCTTTAAATGAAAGAAGAGACGACATACCGATGTTGGTGGATTTCTTTTTATCGAAAGTGAGTGCAGAACAAGGAATGCCTGAGAAAAAAATTAGTTCGGACGCTTTGAAATCGCTACAAGACTTTGACTGGACCGGAAATATCCGCGAATTAAGAAACGTGGTGGAACGCCTGATTATCTTGGGTGAACCCGAAATTTCAAAAGGTGATGTGGAGAAGTTTGTGAGGGTGAATTGATAGTATACTTATTGAATCTAGTTTACGATTATTCCTTTAAAACATTAGAATTTAAACCCGCCGCACTTTTTTACTTACACCAACTCTCTCGCTGCATTTAAGGCCGCTTCAATTCCGTTTGGGTTTTTACCTCCTGCTGTAGCAAAAAAGGCTTGACCTCCGCCGCCGCCTTGAATGTGTTTGCCTAAATCGCGAACCAGCTTCCCTGCGTTCCAATCTTTTTCAGCCACCAATTCGTCGCTTATTAGAATGGTGATGGTTGGTTTCCCTCCCACTTTAGAGGCTAATACCAAGAATAACCGCTCTACTTCTGCTTTCAGTTGAAAAGCAATGTTTTTAGCAGATCCTGCATCCACTTCTACTTCTTCAATTAATACATTCACCCCATTAATTAACTGCACCTTCTCTTGTAACTCACCTTTCAGGTTACCAGCAGTCTTTGCTTTAAAGCTCTCAATTTCCTTTTGTAGTTTGGAGTTCTCCGTCAATAAAGATTCAATCGATTGTTGAATGTTCTTCGGGTTCTTCAAGCTTATTTTTAGCTCGTTTATTAAATCGTTTTGAGCATAAAATTGGCCCAATGCTGTTACTGAGCTCACCGCTTCAATTCTTCTAATACCTGCCGCAACAGCACTCTCGTGTGTTATCTTGAACAAACCAATCTCTCCAGTTGCACTCACATGAGTTCCTCCACACAGTTCCACCGAATCACCAAACTGAATCATACGAACAGTATCTCCATATTTTTCACCAAAAAGCGCCATCGCCCCCCTAGCTTTTGCTTCTTCGATCGGGAGATTACGTTCTTCTTCCAAGCTCAAATTCTCTCGAATCTTTTGATTCACAAAATCTTCTATTCTTCGAATGTCCTCTGCTTCTACTTTTTGAAAATGAGAGAAATCAAATCGTAAATAGGAATCGTTCACCAAAGAGCCTTTCTGCTCCACGTGTGTTCCTAAGATCTCTCTTAATGCTTGGTGCAACAAGTGTGTAGAAGTATGGTTTGCTTTTGTCAACTCCCTTTTAGTGGAGTTCACTACAGCTTGAAAATCCAAATCTAAATTATCAGGCAATTCAACAGTAAAATGAATAATCAAATTATTCTCCTTCTTAGTATCTAGAATCGAGTACTTTTTACCTTCTGCCTCAATGTATCCAGTATCGCCAACTTGACCTCCCCCTTCTGGGTAAAATGGCGTTAGATTAAATACCAACTGGTAGGCATCTTTTCCTTTTTGATTCACTTTTCGGTAGCGAGAAATTTTTACTTTCGACTCAGTTCGATCGTATCCAATGAATTCTTCCTTATCGTCTTTGTACACTTCTACCCAATCGCCGGTATCTACCTTTGTAGCAGCTCTTGATCGGTCTTTTTGTGCTTTCAAGTTTTTTTCAAACCCTTGCATGTCCACTTTTAAGCCATTCTCTTGAGCTAGCAACTGTGTTAAGTCGATTGGGAATCCAAACGTATCGTACATCTCAAAAGCAAAGCTGCCCTCAATCTGCAGTGGCTTTTCCACCACTTTCTTTTCAAAAAGCTGAATCCCTCTTTCTAAGGTATTTAAGAAAGAAGCTTCCTCTTCTTTAATCACTTTTGAAATCAACGTTTTTTGTGCCTCCAACTCCGAAAAAGTACCTCCCAAGGTTTCAATAAGTGGAGTTAATATTTGATACATGAAAGGTTCCTTCAAATCAAGAAAACTGTAACCATACCGAACTGCTCTTCTCAATATTCTTCGAATCACGTAACCAGCTCCGGTGTTTGAAGGCAACTGTCCATCGGCAATCGAGAAAGCAATTGCTCGAATGTGATCTACTATTACGCGGAAAGCGACGTCTTTTTTGTCATCTGAAGCTGCATAAGGCTTTTTTGCAATTTTCTCTAAAGCTTGAATAGATGGCATGAATACATCCGTGTCGTAGTTGGACATTTTTCCTTGAACCGCCATGCACAAACGCTCAAAACCCATCCCTGTATCCACGTGTTGTGCAGGGAGTTTTTGAAGGCTCTTATCCTTCAAACGGTTAAATTCCATGAAAACCAAGTTCCATATTTCTACCACTTGTGGATGATCCTCATTTACCAATGTTTTTCCGTCAACTGCATTACGGTCGGCATCAGTTCTTAAATCGATGTGAATTTCGGAGCAGGGTCCGCACGGACCTGTTTCTCCCATCTCCCAAAAATTATCCTTCTTATTGGCTTTTAAAATTCTATCGGTATCAATAATTTTTTCCCAAGCCGCAAAAGAGGTAGCGTCTTCTTCTGTTCCATCTTCTTGGTCTCCTTCGAAAATGGTAACATACAGTCGATCCTTATCTAACTTCAATTCATCCGTTAAAAATTCCCATGACCAGGGAATCATTTCTTCCTTAAAGAAATCTCCGAATGACCAGTTTCCTAGCATTTCAAACATGGTATGGTGATAGGTGTCCACACCGACTTCTTCCAAATCATTGTGTTTTCCTGAGACCCGCAAACACTTTTGAGTGTCTACCACTCGATTATATTTTGGAGTTTCATTACCCAAAAAATAATCTTTAAACTGATTCATACCTGCATTGGTAAACAATAGGGTTGGATCATTTTTAATGACAATTGGAGCTGATTTTACAAGTTGATGTCCCTTGGCTTCGAAAAATTTAAAAAATGCTTCTCTTATTGCTTGTGAAGTCATATCTGTTGAAAACTTTTAACAATCTGTAAGTTATATTAACAATTGCAAACCACCTTTGTTATTGCGAAAACGCTTTAAAATAGGTACTTTCGTATATTGATTTACGTTGCAAACTTAACCAAATAAGAAAGCAAATTGGCCCGAATAAAGTATAGATTTAATACCAAAACACTTAGCTACGAAAAAATCGAAGCGGACTGGAAACAGCGTTCACTGAAAATTTCTACGTTCCTGGTTGCTAGTTTATTTGCAGGATTTATTTTCTTTTTTATCGGGGCAAAATACTTTGATTCTCCGAAGGAAAAACTCTTAAAACAAGAGAATAGTCAACTTAAGGCACAATACGACATTTTAAACAAAAGAATGAGTCAGGCAGAAGAAGTTTTGGCTGATGTGCAAAAAAGGGACGATGACATTTACCGAGTGATTTTAGAAGCTGAGCCGATTCCAAAAGAAATTCGAACCGCCGGTTTTGGTGGAGTAAACCGTTATAAGAACCTTCAAGGATTGAAGAATTCAGAATTAATCGTTGAAAGTGCTAAGAAGCTAGATCAAATCACAAAACAATTGTACATTCAATCTAAGTCATATGACGATGTGATTGAAATGGCCATGGCAAAAGAAAAGATGATTGCATCAATTCCGGCGATACAACCTGTTTCAAATAGCGATTTACGAAGAATGGCTTCTGGTTATGGCATGAGAATGCACCCGATATATAAGAGAATGAAAATGCATACAGGTATGGACTTTTCAGCAGAAAGAGGTACAGAAATCTATGCTACTGGTGCAGGTAAAGTTGTGCATACCGAAACAAGCAGAAGAGGTTATGGAAACAACATTATCATCGACCATGGATATGGCTACAAAACCTTGTATGCGCACATGAGCAGTTTTAATGTTCGCCAAGGTCAAGAGATTACACGTGGCCAAACTATTGGTTATGTAGGTAATACCGGAACTTCTGTTGCCCCTCACTTACACTATGAGGTTTGGAAAGATGACCAAAAAGTAAACCCAGTTAATTTCTATTTCAATGATTTAACTCCTGCGGAATATGAAAGAATGATTGAATTCTCTTCTCAACAAACTCAATCATTCGATTAAAATGGCGGAAAAAAGCGCTAAGCTATATTACTCCATAGGTGAAGTAAGTAAGATGTTCGATGTTAATACCTCGTTAATCCGTTTTTGGGAAAAGGAGTTTAGCATTTTAAAGCCAAAAAAAAATGCCAAAGGAAATCGTCTTTTTACTCAAAAGGACGTTGACAACCTTCACATTATCTACAATTTGGTGAAAGAAAGAGGTTTTACTTTAGAAGGTGCAAAGAAAAAGCTAAAAGAGAACAAGTCTGATTCAATCAATGAGGCCGAGATGCTAAAATCTCTGAAAAAAATAAGATCCTTTTTGCTCGATTTAAAAGAAGAGCTTTAATTTCAGCCCGTGATTCAAAAACTTTCTATAATTATTCCGGCCTTCAATGAGGAAAAGACCATTGCACAAGTATTAGATATTGTGTCTCAACTCGAGCTAATAAACAATATCCAAAAAGAAATACTAGTCATCAATGATTTTTCTTCTGACCGAACACGGGCATTGACTGAGGAATTTATTGCAGCCCATCCTGAATCTGGAATTAAGCTTTTTAATCAAGAAGTAAATCAGGGCAAAGGTGCAGCGCTTCATTATGGAATTGAGAAAGCAACAGGTGATTACTTAATTCCTCAAGATGCTGATTTAGAGCTTGACCCAAATGACATTAACAAATTACTTGAAAAAGCGATTACAGAGAAAATTCAAGTGGTGTATGGTTCTCGTTTTCTGCAAGCAGAAAATCCTAATAAAAATGCCTCCTACTTTGCAAATCAATTTCTTACGAAATTATCAAACCTTTGCAGTGGTTGGAGAATTACAGACATGGAAACCTGTTATAAGTTAATAGATTCAAAAATTGCAAAGAGTTTAACATTACAGGAAAAGCGCTTTGGATTTGAGCCTGAAATTACCGCTAAGCTCGCAAAGGTAAAAGGTATAAAATACGGAGAAGTGCCTGTTGCGTATGAATTTCGAACCTATGAAGAAGGTAAAAAAATTGGTTGGCAAGATGGTGTAAAGGCCATCTTTTGTATCCTTAAATACAGTTTTTAGTCTACCTTTAATTGGTATTTCTCAGCTAAGTTAAACCACTGCTTCCCTTCAATTAATAGATCCGGCACAAAAAAGAAGTTGCCCTCGTGCTCCGGCAGAATTACCATCATGGTTTGCACAAACGACTCATGAACATCTACCTCTAATTTTGTCCGTTTGCCGTCCCATATCTTTTGCCCTCCTGCTTCATCAAACCAATGATAAGAAAGGAAAAGCTGATGTTCAACCAATGACGGAAGTGGTTCAGCGTTCGTATTGATAATCTTAACTAAAAAACGGGTTGAATCATTGTGTTTTAATGATTCTTGAGCTAGTAACTCAATTTTAATGTTCTTCGAATATTCCTCCATAGGTTTCTCAAAAGTGGCATGGTTCAATGGAACATAATCACTACTGTCCAATTGAAAGTATTGTTTATTTAAGAAGCTCAGAGGCTCTAATTCAAATCTTCTAAAAATGAAGACTCCAGGTTTCAATAGTTGTTCATTTTTTTCAAATTCAATGTCTGAACTTGTCACTAAACTCACCGTCTCTTCTTTTCCATCTAGTGCGGAATAGAAAAGACTCTCTATTGGGTTTGCCCAAGTAGCATAGTAAATATTCTTTGCGTCAATACTGTGCTTTGAGCCTTCAAGAGTTTGCGTGTAATCAACCAAACGTTCTAGTTGGGCTGTTCTCACCCTCAAAGGTTCTCCGTGATTATAAATCCAACCTAATCGAAATAAAGAAATAACGAGTAACAAGGCGATTGAAGCAGAACTGATGTACTTATTTGTGCAGCGAATCACCTCGTAGACATAGAAAAAAACGACAATAAAAACAATCGGATTGTACATTGATTCATTGTAGCGACTATATTCATCAGCGACTTGAGCTTGATTTACAATTACGATAAGCGCCAGTATACTTCCAACAAAAAGTATCATTTCCTTCCATCGCTTTCTTTTAATCATATAAATTAAGGCAATAACCAACAAAAGAATTAAATCAAAAAAGAAATTGGTGAATATGGCAATCACATCTTGAAGGTATGCTAAATCTATTAGGTTCAACGCCGATGCTTTCTGTTCAACCCCAATAAGTTGAGTGTGCCCTTTTTCATAGTCAGAGAACGTAAGAACTTCAACAATAAAACCTACGATAGTAAAAATTCCCACCCCTGTGTGAATTCGATTTTGAAAACCATTTTGAAGAAAGTGGTACGCAATTCCAACACCAATTAATAAGAAATTTTCAGGGTGACTCATCATGGTAAACCACTGCACTACTAACATAAATATCAACCACTTATCATCCTCCCATTTGTTGGACTGCAGAATAGAATAAAACAGTACTGAAAGTGCTGCGCCGTAGCAAATTTCAAGCATAGGCGACCAATACAGCGATAGCTGACCAATTACATGCACTGCAATTACCGCTAGTGCTGCTTGCTTGTCTTTTAACAGATACAAACAAGTTAAAAAGACTCCATAATAAAAGAATTCATGCCCTAAGGAACCTAAAACTAGCAATACTTTCAGCGGTAAATGCAGCCAAGTTCCTATGATTGGAAAAACTTGAGAAAGTGCTAAAACAGTTCTGCCGTGCTCTACATGAAACCACTGACTATTAATTGCGTGAAATAGATAATAGGAAGCGTCGGCAAACATTCGCTCTTTGTACAACACAACGGACATGATCATCAATAAGATGAAGATCCCATGCATGAACAGGTTGGAAATAGACGCGAACCCTTTCATTAATAATATGCCCCAGATGAAAGGTACTTTTTCACATAATCCTCTACCCCTTCTTCTAAGGTGTGAAAAGGATGCGGATAGCCGGCATCTTTGAGTTTACTCATGTCAGCTTCGGTAAAATACTGGTACTTATCACGAATGTCTTCTGGTGTTGGAATAAAGCTAATGCTAGGTTCTTGATCCATGGCGTTGAAGGTAGCTTTTACCAAATCCAAAAAGGTTCTTGCTTTACCAGAGCCCATATTATATAAGCCATTTTCAGGCAGGTTATTGCGCATCCAAAACATCACATTGGCTAAGTCCCAAACGTAAACAAAATCACGCATTTGTTCACCATCCTTATACTCTGGATTATGCGATTGAAACAACTTCATTGCACCAGTTTCCTTAATTTGTTTGTGTGCATGAAAAATAACTGAAGCCATTCTGCCCTTGTGGTATTCATTCGGTCCATATACATTAAAGAACTTCAATCCTGCCCAAAATGGTAGTTGAGCCTTTTGAGCGAAAGCCCATTTATCAAATTCATTTTTAGAACGACCGTAAGGGTTTAGAGGCTCTAACTTATTCATCGTTTCTTCAGAATCTTTATACCCGTGCTCACCAAGACCATAGGTCGCTGCAGAAGAAGCATAGATTAAGCCTATTTTATGTTTCGCACAAATGTTCCAAATCGATTTTGAGTATTCAACATTCAATTTTTGAAGAATAGCTTCATCAAACTCTGCGGTATTGGTTCTTGCACCTAAATGATATACAAACGTTACATTTTCGGCATTTTCCTCAAACCAAGCAATGAAGTCTTCCCGCTCAATTTGTTCTACAATACGTTTTCCATTTAAGTTTTTATTCTTTTCGGGAAAGCTAAAGTCATCAACAACGATGATGTTTTCACGATCTTGTTTATTCAAAAAGCTAACCAAATAGCTACCGATAAATCCTGCTGCTCCTGTTACTACAATCATTTCTCTACAAATATGGGTTGTCTTATTTCTTTTATTATACCTTTCTCAATCGCAACTGAAAACAACTTCTCAACTGCCGAACGACCTTTTTCTCCAAGGTCTAGCGAATAATCATTTACGTACAAATTAATGTGTTTTTGAGTTATACCTTCATCCATTTCTTGAGCGTGTTGCCGAACATATTCTTTTGAAGAACTTGGATTTTTAGCAGCAAACTCAATGCTTCGACGAAGCACTCTATTGACCTTTTGCTGTAAATCTTTGTCAAAACTTCTTCGAAGCACAATTCCTCCAAGCGGAATCAAACCACCAGATTCTTTTTCCCAAAAATCTCCTAGATCAATTATTTTTTTAAGCCCTCTTTCAGCGTATGTAAATCGATTCTCGTGAATAATTAATCCTGCATCAACAGTGCCGTCGAGCACCATTTTTTCAATTTCTGAAAACAATACTTCGTGCTTGTTTTTAGCCTTTGGATAGGCCATGGAAAGTAAAAAGTTAGCGGTGGTATACTTTCCCGGAATCGCAATTTTCCCAGCATTAATTTGTTCTGCACTTAATTGCTCCTTTGCAATTAATAAAGGACCAACCCCACTACCTAAGGCACTTCCAGAATGCAGTAATTGATAATCGTTCAAACAAAAAGCCATGGCATGATAACTAAGCTTAGTAATGTCTAATTGTTGCTTAAAGGCCTTATCATTCAATTCCTCTACGTCACCTAACACAACTTCGAAATCCAGCCCTTCTGTATCAATTTTTTGGTGCACCATGGCATCAAAAATGAAGGTATCGTTCGGACAAGGAGAAAAGCCTAATGTTAGTTTTTTCATACCAGTTTATTTAAAGTCCTTAGAGTTTCCTCTGCTAAGTTTGATAGTGCAAGTTCAATTTCCCAAGCATCTCTGTTGCGTTTTTCTACATAATTAGAAATGGCTCTCAATTGCAAACAAGGGACTTCCATTTTATTACAAACATAAAAAAACGCCGCACCTTCCATGCTTTCAACCTGCGGATTTAAACGTTCTCGAATTCGCTTAATAGAAAAATCACTTCCATGCACCGTATTTACGGTAATTGAGCTCACTTGCTTTAGTTTCTCGTTCGGATTCTGAAATGGGGGTTGTAAAGATTGAAAAGTATTGTTTAAAACGCCATTTGTGAAAGGCACTTCATCCTTATTTCTTAAGCCAATTTCGTCGTATGACTTTAATTCGATTCCGTCCTCAATAACTTCTTCAGAAAACTGATCTTGAACAACTTCAACTACTTCGCCTAAGGCTATATTTCTGTCAAAAGCTCCTGCAATTCCAACATTGATTGCCAAATCGAAAGATTGTTTTTGTAATATTTTTGTTAATTTAAATGTAGTAGCAATCATTCCTACTCCTGCAATTAGACTCACAATAGTATGTTCGTGCTGATTCTCATCTAACTTACGTTGAATTGGAGCTAACTCTTTTTCCGTTGCTGCTACTAATAGAATTTTCATTTATTATAAATTCTCTTATTTAGATTCCGCAATTCAAAATTAAGCTCTCACAGGTATTCTCTTCAAGGCTTCCAATAAAAAGCTCCAATACTTATGAACCGAACTAATCTGAACTTTCTCATCTGGTGAATGTGCCCCACGGATGTTTGGACCAAAAGATACCATGTCTAATTTGGGGTAATTGGTTCCAATAATACCACACTCTAGTCCTGCATGACAGGCCATAACATGTGCTTTTTCGTTGAACATTTCTTCATACAAGTCGCTCATTATAGAAACAATGGCAGAATTTGGCTCCGGTGTCCAACCGGGGTAATCTGCATCCAGTGTAACCTTTGCATCTATAATAGACAATGCTGCCTCAATCGTTCGCACTTCATCGTGTTTTTCTGAATCGACAGAACTTCTGCACAAGCACAAAACTTCAGCTTTTCCAAGCTTCATGCGCACTTGAGATAAGTTATTTGACGTTTGGACTAAGCCTTCAATAGTCGGGCTCATTCTATAAATTCCGTTTGGCACAGCATAAATAGCTGTTATAAAACGTTTTGAAGACTCTACCGAAGCTCCTTTTACTCGATGTTCCACCGCCATGGTCTCAAATATTAGGTTCGGATCAGTGTCTTTGTATTCGGCAATGACTTCAGCTGTGAATTTATCTTTTGCAGCTTTAAAACGCTCAAGGTCTTTTTTAGCAACGCCTATAATAGCATTCGACTCTCTTGGAATAGCATTTCGTAATCCTCCACCTTCAATTTCTATAATTGAGAATTCTGTTTCTTGCATTAATTCATGCATGAATCTATTCATCAATTTATTTGCATTGCCAAGTCCCTTAATAATGTCCATCCCCGAGTGACCTCCTGACAATCCTCTTACAGTTAAATGAATGGTCTCAAAGTTTTGATTCATTTCAATTTCATCGTAGAATGCGTCTCCAGATACGTTAACTCCACCTGCACAACCGATCGTCAATTCATCGTCATCTTCCGTATCTAAGTTCAATAAAATTTCCCCTTCTAAAAACCCGGCCTTCAATTCAAATGCGCCCGTCATGCCTGTTTCTTCATCTACGGTAAAAAATCCTTCTATAGCAGGATGCGCAATATCTTTAGATTCAAGCAAAGCCATAATTGAGGCAACTCCAATTCCATTATCTGATCCTAGCGTTGTTCCCTCAGCTTTCACCCAGTCGCCATCTACATACATTTTTATTCCTTCTTTGTCGAAATCAAAAACAGTATCATTATTTTTCTGATGAACCATGTCTAGGTGCGACTGCAACGTCACCTTTTTGCGATCTTCCATTCCTGGGGTCGCAGGTTTCGAAATCAATACATTGCCACATGCATCTGTCTTCATTGGTAAACCCAACCTCGCACCAAAGTCTTGCATAAACTTTATCACTCGTTCTTCTTTCTTAGAAGGACGTGGAACTGCATTTAAATCTACAAAGTTTTTCCACATGATTTGAGGCTCTAAAGCCGCAACATTTTTTGACATAGTATTTCTTTTTAATGTTCTTCAAAGATAAGCCCTAGCAGTTGAATCAGGAAGTAAAAGAAGGAAGAATTATAGTGCATTTAGTTAAACTTCGTAAGAACAGGAATGCGTAGATTATTGTTACCTCTTTTATGTAAATAACCAGCTCAACGAATTATATTTGCAAAAAATTATATAGAATGCCCAAAATTGTACAAATTACGAGAAGGGAGCGCTTTAGTGCAGCTCACAAATTAGCTCGACCTGAATGGTCTGATCAAAAAAACTACGAGACTTTTGGAAAATGCTCTAACCCAAACTGGCATGGCCACAATTATGTGCTTTGGGTTACTGTGAAAGGAACTCCTGAACCAATGACTGGTTTCGTTGTTGATTTATCGGCTTTAGGCGAGGTTATTAAAGAAGAGGTAATTCAACATGTAGATCACAAGAATCTAAATGCGGATGTGATTTTTACAAAAGACATTATGACTTCTACCGAAAATTTAGCCATTGCAATATGGGAGCAATTAGAAAAACCTGTAAAGAAACTTGGTGCTGAACTACATTGCGTTAAGATTTCTGAAACTGAAAATAATTATGTAGAATATCACGGTTAATCATTTTTTGACCGAAGGAAACAGACTAAATGGCTGAAGAATTTAAAGAAGGATATATTCGATCTGACGAATACAACGACGAAAAAATTAAAAGAATTGCAAACATGTACAGCAATATCATCACAGATTTAGGTGAAGATGTGAATCGTGAGGGTTTGTTAAAAACACCGGAACGAGTGGCCAAAGCAATGCAATACCTTACACATGGTTATGATTTAGACCCTGCAGAGATATTAAAAAGTGCCATGTTTACTGAAGACCACAACCAAATGGTCATTGTAAAGGACATTGAAATGTATAGTATGTGTGAGCACCACATGTTGCCTTTCATGGGTAAAGCGCACATTGCCTACATTCCTAATGGAAAAATTGTTGGTCTAAGTAAGATTCCAAGAGTCGTTGATGCTTTTTCTAGAAGATTGCAAGTCCAAGAACGTTTAACAGATCAAATTAAAGCATGTATTCAAGACACGATGAATCCGTTAGGAGTTGCCGTTGTTATTGAAGCCAAGCACATGTGCATGCAAATGCGAGGAATTCAAAAGCAAAATTCAGTTACAACAACTTCGGCCTTCACAGGAGCATTTGAAAAAGATTCAACACGTAGAGAGTTTATTAACTTATTATCGGCTCAGCTTTCATAAATCTGACAAAAATTCAGTTTAAATTTGTGGGTATTATTTTTGATAATACACTTAAAAAATAGAACTCATGATTGACTTTAGTAAAAATAATTCTAACGTAGAAACGAGTGGAATTCAAACCAAAGATGCGGTAAGTACTTTTTTAGCAAACGTATTTACTTACATGGGTGGTGCATTAGCGATTACAGGATTGCTAGCTTACTGGTTTGGCAGTACCCCAAGTTTAATGACTTATCTTATCAACCCAATGGGAGGAGCAACTCTTTTAGGATATGTGGTTATGTTTTCTCCACTAGCATTTGTTTTGGTGATGTCATTCGCATTCAATAAGCTCTCTTCTTTTGCCTTACTGGGATTATTTGTAGTTTACGCGGCAGTTATGGGCCTCAGTATGAGTTTTATTTTCTTGGCTTACACCACATCAAGTATCGCTTCTACTTTTTTCATCACCGCAGCAACATTTGGAGTTATGGCTGTATTAGGATACACCACGAAGCAAGATTTAACCAAATTCGGTTCTATTTTATTTATGGCACTAATTGGAATAATTATCGCTTCGATTGTCAATATGTTCTTAAGTAATGGAATGTTAGACATCATAATTAGCTGTGTAGGTGTTTTAGTATTCACTGGCTTGACAGCATACGATGTTCAAAAACTGAAACGCATAGGTGCAGGTGTTGAATACGGTTCAGAATCATCTAATAAACTTGCCATTATGGGTGCGTTAAACCTTTATTTAGACTTTGTGAACTTGTTTATGATGTTGTTGAGACTATTTGGTGACAGAAGATAATTTGAGTTAATCAGCATAGAATTGAAAGTTGTAAGTTATTGGTATAATGAGCTATTCTGTATCTTTCATTTGATGTAAACTATTAGTAACTCTCATCCCAAAAAATTGCACAAAACTCTTTTATCCGTTAACTTTCCCTTTTTAATGTATTTTATAGATTTATGAAAAAAGCTTACGTTTTTCCTGGTCAAGGAGCCCAATTTGTAGGAATGGGAAAAGACCTATACGATTCTTCAGAAGATGCCAAGGCCCTATTTGAAAAGGCGAATAAAATCTTAGGATTCAACATTACGGAAATCATGTTTTCTGGGACAGATGAAGCATTAAAGCAAACCAACGTAACTCAACCTGCTATATTTTTACATTCTGTTATTTTAGCAAAGGCTCTTGGAGACAGCTTTCAACCGGATATGGCTGCAGGTCATTCATTGGGTGAGTTTTCTGCATTAGTAGCTTGTGGTGCCATGAGCTTTGAAGATGGCTTAAATTTAGTTGCTAAAAGGGCAAATGCCATGCAAAAAGCATGTGAAGCCGAACCTTCGACAATGGCTGCAGTTCTAGGAATGGAAGATGCCGATGTTGAACGAATATGTGCGTCAATTGATGAAGTTGTTGTTGCAGCAAATTACAATTGCCCAGGTCAACTTGTGATCTCAGGCAGTATTGCCGGAGTAGACTTTGCTTGTGAAAAGCTAACAGAGGCCGGCGCAAAAAGAGCCATAAAACTTCCTGTGGGTGGTGCATTTCACTCGCCTTTAATGGAACCTGCGAGAGCTGAATTAGAAGCGGCAATAAAAAATACGGAGATCAGCTCACCTATTTGTCCGATCTATCAAAATGTTGTTGCAAAAGGAGTTACTTCTCCAACAGAGATTAAAGAAAACTTAATTGCACAACTGACGGGTGCTGTACGATGGACTCAAACCATGAATCAAATGATAGCTGATGGCGCAGAGCATTTAACAGAAGTTGGTCCGGGCAAAGTATTACAAGGTCTTATTAAAAAGGTAGACCGCCAGTTTCCAACCGAAAGTGCGTCTATTTAATGATTTCATTTGAAAACACCAAGATTGCCTTTGCGAATAAAAGCAATCATGAACTAAGGAGAGCCAATCTACTCTTTAGGCTTATTGGTAATTCTGTTTTAACTAAAATTGGAACACGGCTAACTACTCTTGCCCTGGCCATGAAACTTCCTATTAAAGGTTTAATTAGAGCAACAGTATACGATCATTTTTGCGGAGGAGAAGATATTTTAGACTGCGAAAGCAGAATTCAAGCACTTGCGAAATTCAATATAAAAACAATTTTAGACTATTCTGTTGAAGGTAAACAAGATGAATCTGATTTTGACTTGTGTTTGGGGAAAGCTGTTTCTTCTATTGAACGAGCGAAATTGGACCAAAATGTGCCTTTTTGCGTGATCAAGTTAACTGGCTTAATTCCCTTTGATCTTTTAGAAAAAGTGAGCGCGAAATCTACCCTTTCAGAAGAAGAAAGCATGAAGTTTTTAAAGGGAAGAAATCGTGTTGACATTATTGCTCAAAACGCTTTTAATGCGGAAATTCCCTTGATGATTGATGCGGAAGAAAGTTGGATTCAAGAAGCAATTGATGAAATTGCCCATTTAATGATGACCCGATACAATTTGGAGCGACCAATTGTGTACAACACCGCACAAATGTATCGTCACGACCGTTTCTTATACATTCAAAACCTATACAAGCAAGCTGAAGAAGGAGATTTTTACGTGGGTTTAAAAATCGTAAGAGGAGCATACATGGAGAAGGAAAGAGCAAGGGCACAAAAGAAAGGATATAACTCTCCTATTCAACCGACCAAAGCAGCAACAGATGTAGATTATGATAAAGCCATTCGATTTTGTGTAGAAAAAATCAATAGAATATCGATTTGCGCAGGAACTCACAATGAAAAGAGTTCTTTACTATTGACTGAAATCATGAAAGAAAATCAGATTTTAGAAAATGACCAGCGTATCTATTTTTCTCAACTTTTAGGAATGAGCGACCACATTAGTTACAACCTGTCCAAGGTGAACTTTAATGTTGCAAAATATGTACCCTACGGCCCTGTGATTGAAGTGATGCCGTATTTGATTCGAAGAGCTGAAGAAAACACTTCAGTTGCCGGTCAAACGAGTAGAGAATTGAGTCTAATCCAGAAGGAGTTAAACCGAAGAAAAGTATAGTTTAAAATCGGCAGGTGAACTTATAAAACATAATTGTGAGGTTAACCATCACGCAATTACAACCGAATAATCAAAATTAAAACTTGAAAACCAACGCCAACTTCGTATATCTCAACGGACTTTATTGGGAGAATAAAGCAGAAGAAGTTGAGCAGCACATTGCAAAGGATCTACTTTCACTTACCGAAGTAAAATCTAGAAAAGTTGGAAAGGTAGGTCCCGTTCATCAAATTATTGAAGGCGATAATTTAGGAGCACTTCATTTGCTTAACAAAAAAGGTGAAACGTTTGACCTAATCTACATTGACCCTCCATACAATACAGGAAATAAAGACTTTAAATACACAGACACCTATTTCAACACCGAAGACGAAGCTCGTCATTCGACCTGGTCTTCTTTTATGCACAAACGACTGCAAAAAGCGAAACAACTTCTTTCCGACAACGGAGTCATCTTTTTAGCGATAGACGATGCTGAACAGGCACGCTTAAAACTAATTTGCGACGGTATTTTTGGTGAGCAAAACTTTGTTGCCAATTTTATTCGAAAAAACACAGCAGGTAGCGGACACGATAGCAAACAAGTGGCGGTTGAATTTGATTACATGTTGTGTTATGCAAAGAACATTAACACCTTGGTTTTTAACCAAGAAACGGTAGATGTCGAAAGTGACAAGAAGTATAAATACGAAGATCGATTCGTTAAGCGTAGAGGAAAGTATTACTTGCGAGATTTAGATTACAAAGGCAGTTACAGTAAAACGCTAGATTATGAAATTACGGCACCGGATGGTACAATAATGCTTTCCGGCGGTGCGCTTGGCCGGCCTAATACTTGACGATGGGGAAAGGAAAAGTTCAAGTGGGGAATTAAAAACGATTACATTGTATTTAAAGAAACACCCAAAGGATGGAAGGTCTACATCAAACAATACCAATTCGTAGATAATAAGGATGAAATTCGAGTCCGGAAGTTGCCTTATAGAGCGTTGATTGATTTCAACAACTCAAAAGGAAGTAACGAGTTGAAAGACATATTAAAACAAGATATCTTCAGTTATCCCAAACCAACGGATTTATTGCAGTTTGTCCTTGATTTAATTCCTAATAAAGAAATTAACGTATTAGACTTTTTTGCAGGTAGCGGCACTACCCTGCATGCCACGATGCTTCAAAATAAAAAAGACGGAGGAAAAAGGTCTTGCACCTTAATTACCAACAATGAAAACAATATTTGCGAAGAGGTAACTTATGCCAGAAACAAGGCGGTAATTGAAGGATTCAAAACAAGAAGAGGCAAACTAGTAAAAGGTTTAGAAGGCAACCAATTGAAATATTTTAAAGTACGTGTCAAAAAGTGAGTGCGATAGTTGACATACCACTTTCAAAGGAAGAAATTCTTACCGCTCTTCACACTGCTTTACAACAAAATTTTATTGATAATTTACGGAATCGACACCCTAACGTGGCTTTAGACAGTAAATTGAGAGGTTATGTGGGTGAAATTGCCTTTAAAAAATGGGCAAAATCACATAACATTGAGTTTAAAGAATCGAACATTAAAGACTACTCTTCCGGAATGGACATTGATTTTGTTTACGAAGTTGGATCCAAAAGAATGGAAGTAGAACTTAAAACATCGTTAATCCCCGACGTAGATCAGGATTTACTTGAAATGATGAATCGCAGAGACATTAAACTCATTCGACGAAAGGATAAACCATTGAAGGATTAGATGGAGACATTCACGTACAAATTGCATTTAAACAGTTGTGATTGCGCAAAGATGACTGGTTAAAAAAACAAACCATTCAATTTGACTCTAAACTGGAAGAGGTTTATGAGCAATTAGCTGCATTTCGATATGAAACAGACACTTTTCTCATAGGTTGGATAGACAAAGCCGAACTGATTCAACAAATCAATGAAAAACCTCAACACCTGCAAAAATGGAAATACGGAATGCGTGAGTTTTGGTGCTGCAATTTAGAAAGAGATGCTAAAGAACCTTTATCTTTGGTCACATATTTGAAAACCACACCATGACACTTTTATCGAATATAACCACTGCTGTCTCCTCCTATGGAAGTGCGATTGAGTTTGTCTTAAAAAACAAAATGAAACGCTACTTTTTGTGGCCAGTTGTATTGAATATTTTGTTTTTTACCACAGGGTTTCATTTTCTTGGTGAATTGTCGGATGAAGTGTTGGTTTGGACGGAAAGCTGTATAGAAATCGACAGCTGGGAGTTCTGGGGTTCAGAGTTTCTGTCCCAAACGGTTCATTTTTTTCTTTGGATTATTTTAAAAGTACTAGTGTTTCTAATTCTTGCATTTTTAGGAGGTCATGTAGTCCTTATTTTGATGTCACCCATCTTAGCAATAGTCTCAGAAAAAACAGAAAGCATTTTAGAAGGCAATGAATATCCTTTCACCCTAAAACAGCTGCTTATTGACATCGTGCGGGGAATTCGAATCTCAATTCGAAATTCTGCTTTTGAAATGCTTTTTATCGTTTTGCTATTTGGGTTAAGTTTCGTTCCGCTTTTAGGGCTAGGCACCTCCCCTATCCTGATACTTGTATCTGCTTATTATTATGGTTTCTCCTTTATTGATTACAACCTCGAACGGAAGCAATACACTGTGTCTGAAAGTGTGAATTACATGAAGAAGAACAGGGGAATTGTAATGGGCAATGGAATTGTGTTTGCACTAGTATTAGCGATTCCTTTAATCGGAATTGCTTTGTCCTCTTTTGTTGCGATTATATCAGCTGTTGCAGCAACTATATCCCTGCACAAAAAGAGCAAGCAAATTCAAGTTTGACTGCTTAGGTTTGTGACTTGAATTTTTGACCTTGGAAAAAGTAAAAATATCGATTGTCTCTTACCTCAACACTACCCCTTTGGTGTTTGGTATTGAGAATAATGAATCATTTCTAGAGCAAATAGAATTGCACAAGGATATCCCATCTGAATGTGCTAGAAAACTAATTGACGGAGAAGTAGATTTGGGATTAATTCCGGTAGCGGCAATTCCAAACTTAAAAGAGGCCCATGTAATATCTGACTATTGTATTGGTGCTGTTGGCAAAGTAAAATCAGTTTTGTTGGTGAGCGATGTTCCCTTGGAAGAAATTGAGAGCATTTATTTGGATTATCATTCGCGCACCTCTGTTAATTTATGTAAAGTGCTGTGCAAAGAACTATGGAACATAACACCTACGTTCATTGCGGGAGAAACCGGATTTGAAAGCCAAATTGCAGGCACAACTGCAGGTGTAATTATTGGCGACAGAACCTTTCATTTTGAGAAAGACTATTCTTACCAATTTGACTTGGCTGAGGAATGGCAGAAACTAACAGGTTTACCATTCGTTTTTGCCGCTTGGGTTAGTAACAAAAAGCTCTCGTCGGAATTTATTGCCGAATTTAATAAGGTCTTACACGATGGATTACTTCAACTTGACTCTTCCATTGAGAAATCAGCTCAAACCATGATTAGCAAGGAAGACCTAAAGGAATATTTGACAACCTACATTGACTTTGATTTTAACCTACAAAAACGCGAAGCAATGAACTTGTTTCTAAGTAAATTGAATTAGTTGGTTTTTTATTTTAAAAGCATTTACCTTCGTAGTAACAAACTTCATTTAACATGTCACGAACACTGCGAAAGTCCAAGTCATCTTATTTTTTTGATTTAATCGTAATTATTGCCGGAATTACAGTTTCATTCATTGTGAATGAATGGCAAGAAAGTAACAAACTAGAAGCCAAGAAGGAACAATTATTAGTTGATATTAATAAAGATTTATATGCAGACTCACTAGTACAGGAAGGAACCATTAATATTTATAAAATTATGGCGCGGTCTCATGACACTTTGCTAGAGTACCAAACGGGAACACTGAACCCAGACAGTTTAACGATATTTTTAGACCACTTCACTTCTTACCTGCCCTTCAACGCAACAGCAAATACGTATAAAAGGATCAACACTGATTCTGACATGACAATTGAACGGAAAGACAGTCTTATTTGGTATTACCTCAACTTACACAATGTAATATATCCTAGAATGGAAGATTGGCTTTATGTTGAAAAGGAGTTTGTACTGAATACTGCACTTCCTTATATGGATCAAAATGCACCCTTTATATATCCATCGCCGGTTAACTACTCCTTTCAGGGTGAAGTATTTTATGAATTGAGAAAGCAGGATGAGTTTATGAACTATCTAAATTCAGGAAGGGTTTACAAAAAGAGCATGTTGCAGATTTTGCAGCAAGGTTTCGGCTATTTGAAATACATTAAGGCTCAAGTAAGAGAACAAGTTAGGATAATTCAACAAGATAAATAGCTAGCAATCATGAACGAACCACAAAAAAAGGCTTTTGTCATCTTAATCTTCTCCTATTTCATCTTTATTATTGCTATGGTCATGAATTTGTATTGGGCTAAAAGTGAAGGTGGAGTTTCAGTAGGTAAAGATGTCTTCATGAGAATACTCTACTTACTCTTCTCTATCATGGCGATAAGCAGTTTTGTAACGATTGCGAAAGAAAACAAGAAAACTAAAGCGCCGCTCACCCAACTCTTGTTTCCATCGTTTTTAATTATTCTACCGGTTTTAATTCTCTTGGGCCAAGTTGTTTCTTTGGTAAATGTTTTGATTGGAGGTTAATAAGACAGCAGAGTTAACCAGCCCTATTCCTTTCTTCAAGTACTATGTAGACTAGAGGATATTCTTAAGCAACCGAATTACTCCCTAAAATTAACATTCTTATTTACAATATTTTACTATTTTTGAAAGCTATGAAAAAGCTATCTTTTACCTGCCTGTTATTCCTATTTTCATTGCTTTCCTTTGGACAAACCTTCGAGTGGGTACGTTCATATGGCTCAACGAACTATGACAGAATATGGGATGCAGAGGTTCATGGAAATCAAATTGGTACCATTGGTTCATTTGATGGTGCATTAACTTTTAATCCTACCAATCCAGTACCAAATGTATCTCACAACGGAGGGGGTGATATACTATTGAACATATATACAACTTCAGGACAGCTTTTAGTAAGTAAAGCATTTGGCGGAGCAGGAATAGATTGGTCAAGGAGTCTTGACTTTGATAAGTGGGGTAACATTTATGTAACAGGAACGTTTTCAGGTTCAGTAAATTTTGACCGCAGTACTACAGGATCATTCACGAAAACATCAAATGGTGGAACGGATGTTTTTCTCGCCAAATTTGATTCGATTGGAAATGCAATTTGGGTAAAAACCTTTGGTGGCACATCGAATGATGAAGGAATAAATGTGGTTGTTAACGCTTCAAGTGAAGTTATTGTTACCGGAACCTATTCTGGAACTGTAGACTTTGATCCTAATTCAGCGATTCAAAATGCTACTTCAAACAGTAACTCAACGGATATCTTTTTATCCAAATTCGACTCAGCTGGAAACTTAATTTGGAATAAAACATTTGGATCCTCAAGTAATAATGACGCTAGCCGAGAGATTGCTATTGATCGCAGTAACAATATAATTTTTGTTGGGTTTTACGGAGGAACGATAGATTTTGATCCCTCTCCAGCCATTGTAAATCTACCTCATAGTTCACAAGTAGATGCCTTTATTACAAAGCTAGATAATCAAGGTAATTTGGTTTGGGCAAAAAACATTTCGAGTAGCTCAGAAATCATGATTAAGGGCGTAAAAATTTCAAAATTAAACGAGGTAGTAGTTGGAGGTCATTTTTACAATACAGTTGACTTTGACCCAAGCAGTGCAACTGCTTTTAGAACATCGAACGGAAGTAAAGAAATGTTTGTTTTAAAACTAGATTCAAATTCAAACTTTGATTTTGTAAAAACACTAGGTTCAAGTTCTGCAGATGTTGTTGAGAAAATAGAATTAGATAGCTACGACAACATCTTTTGCACTGGCTATTATTTTGGTAACATGGATTTTGACCCAAGTCCGACTGCAACTGTAAGTAAGTCCAATGCAGGTTCAAGTGACACCTACCTTTTAAAATTAGATAAAAATGGCTTATTCCAATGGGTGACTACCTATTCAGGAAGCAATACAGATATAGGCACCAATATAGTTTGCGACAACAGCCGAGTGTACTTAGTTGGCAATGCATCTTCACCTGCTGATTTTGACCCTTCACCAAGCATCCAAGGTATTCCCAATTATGGCTTAACAGATGGTTTTATTACCAAACTAAATGACTGTACTGCTAGTGATTCCTCCATTTTTGTAGTTGCTTGTAATTCCTACAGTTCACCTAGCGGTAATTACCGTTGGACAGCAAGTGGAAACTATTCAGATACGCTAATTAATCAAGTGGGTTGTGATAGTGTTTTAACGATTAATCTTTTCATTACCAATCAAAACACTTCAGTTACGCAGAATGGGTTTACCTTAACAAGTAATGCATCAAATTCGACCTTCCAATGGTTAGATTGTTCTAACAACTATACTGCTATTCAAGGCGAAACGAATGCTTCCTATACTGCTACTCAAAATGGAGATTATGCTGTTGAATTAACAGAAAATGGTTGTAAAGACACCTCAGCATGTACCTTAGTTTTAGGTGTTGGAATTGCGAAAGATGACCTCAGCGATGAAAGCTTCGTAATTTCCCCTAATCCTTCAAATGGACAATTCACCATCAAAAGTGCGAATCAATTCAATGGTGAGGTTGAAATCATAAATGGTATAGGACAGATTATCTATAATGAGAAAATCTTAGAAAATCATCTAATCAATATTTCTTTGAAGACCTCGCCGGGTGTTTATTTTGTCAGATTAAAAGAAAACGGCGGGAAAGTTTCCACCTCTAAGGTTATTGTCAAGTAAAATTGAGTCATTGTTTTGGTGAACCTAAACAGGATCCACATCCACCACTACCCGAACGGACTTGTACAAATCATGAACGGCAAAAAGCTGTAACTCTTCTTTAAGCAAGTCTTTCGCTTTTTTAATAGACGCCTTACTTTCAATTTTAAATAGAATGTTCTGGTGGTAGAAATTTCGAATTCTAGCAATACCCGGAGCTTCAGGACCTAGAATTCGTTGGCCAAACTTTTGTTTTAATCGATTCGCTAAATGCATTGCAGCTTCCTCAATCTTTCTTTGATCTCTGTGCTTAAGTGTAAGTTGTATCAATCGATAAAACGGAGGGTAATGAAAGTTTCGTCGATCTACCAATTCATTCCGATACATGCCCAAGTAATCACTGTCGATGACTTGCCGAATAATTTGATGTTCGGGGTTAAAGGTTTGAATCAATACCTGCCCTCTGTCCTTCTTTCTTCCTGCCCTACCTGCTACTTGAGACATTAATTGATAAGAACGCTCAAATGCTCTAAAATCAGGAAAATTGAGCATGTTGTCGGCATTTAAAACACCGACCATTCCTACGTTCTCAAAATCCAAGCCTTTCGTTACCATTTGGGTACCAACCAGAATATCTATTTCCTTTTCTTCAAAAGCGGTAATGATTTGGTGGTAGGCTTTCTTTGCTCTGGTGGTATCTAAATCCATTCGCCCAATTTTTGCCTTTGGTAAAAAAATCGCCAACTCCTCCTCTATTTTTTCTGTTCCAAACCCTTTTACCTGCAAATTCGTGTCTCCACAAGATGGGCAGGCTGTTGGCAAGTTCGTATGGTATCCGCAGTAGTGACAATTTAACTCACGCTTGAATTTGTGATAGGTTAAACTTACATCACAATTAATACATTGCGGCGCATTACCGCAAGTATCGCACATCATCACGGGAGAGTAACCCCGTCTGTTTTGAAAAAGAATAATTTGCTTTCCATTCTCCAAGTTTTCTTTCATCATCTTCAACAACTCTGGAGTAAAATGAGAGTTCATCTTCTTCTTCCGTGTAGCTTCCTTCACATCAGCACAGGTAATTTCAGGTAAGGTTACGTTACCATGCCGTTTTGAGAGTGTTACTAATCCATACTTCCCTTCTTTGGCATTGGTATAACTTTCAACCGAGGGTGTAGCAGATCCAAGCAGTACCTTGGCGCCTTGCATGTTGGCCAATACCAATGAAGCGTCTCTCGCCTGATAACGTGGTGATGGATCGTATTGCTTGAAGGTATTTTCATGCTCTTCATCCACAACGATTAACCCCAATTGTGAAAAAGGTAAAAACAAAGCCGATCGTGCACCCAAAATAATCTGAAAGTCTTCATAGTGACCAGGGTTAAACTTTAAAACGTTATTCCACACTTCTACCCGCTCATTTTCGTTGAAACGAGAATGATAAACTCCTACCTTTTCGCCAAAAATGGCTTGTAGCCGTGTTACGATTTGGGTCGTCAAAGCAATTTCGGGCAACAAATACAAGACTTGCTTTTTAGCGTCAATTGCTTCTTGTATGAGCTTAATGTATATTTCAGTTTTTCCAGAAGAGGTAACTCCGTGCAGCAATACAGTTGACTTTTCTTTAAAGTGATTCTTAATTTCTTCGTAAGCCGTTTGCTGGTATTCATTCAGCTGCTTTTCACTTGAAGTTGCCTCGGTTGTTGATAACCGCCCTGCCTCCACTTTGTATACTTCCAATATTTCTTTCTGCACCAACTGGTTCACTAAAGAAGAGGTGGCATTGATCAGCTTTTGAAGGTCTAATTTCTTTACTTCCTTTGGCTGAGAAGTATACCTTCCGTTCAACTGAATAAAAATCATTAACAACTCCAATTGCCGTGGGGCTTTTTCCAATTCATCAAAAATAACCTTCAGTCGTTCCTCTTTACTGGCCTCAAAGGTTAAACGAACGTAGTCTACCATTTTGGGTTTGTAGCGTTGCTTCAACTCTTCCTCTACCATCACCGCCTTCTTCTCAATGAGCGACTTAATTTTGGACTGAACGTATTTGATGTTCAAAATTTGAGAGATTTCACTTAACTCCAATACATTTCGAACCTCAAGTGCTTCCACCACCAAATACTCGTCGTCTGTCAGCTGGTCTATGCTACTTTGATATTCAGGATGCAGCAACACTCTTGTTTCACTTGTCAGCCGAAGTCCTCCGGGAAGTGCCGTCACCATTACGTCACCAATGTTAGCCATATAATAGTCTGCAATCCAGTTCCAAAAAGTTAGTTGCACGGGATGAATGATTGGGCTTTCATCTAAAATTGCCTCTAAATATTTAGCTTGATAACTAGCAGGTGGTGTATAATGGATTTCAGCAACTATGGCTGAATATTGTTTCTTGCCTTTCCCAAATTGCACAATTACTCGCTGTCCTATAGCAATGTCATCATTCCATTCATGCGGAACACGATAGGTAAAAGTTTGTGGCAAAGCTAATGGCAATATTACCTGAACAAATTTGGTTTTTCTTTCCGTCATGCTAAGCCAACGATTCTGCTAGGTTCAATAGGTCTTTATTTATTTGTTGATGGTGTTTAATTGCCTTAGTAAAACTCGTGAATACAACTTTGCGATTAATAACGTCTGCCATTTCATTCTTTTTTCCTTTTAGCAGTGCTTCAACTGCTGCTTTACCTAGAATACTTGCCAACACTCGATCTGAAGCTGAAGGACTTCCTCCTCTTTGAATATGACCTAAGACCGTTACTTTCGTTTCATAATAATTGTATTGCTCTTTCACTTTGCGAGCGACTTCATAAGCTCCTCCTCCATCATCACCTTCAGCAACAATAATAATTGAGCTTGTTTTATGGTGGGCCTTCCCAATTTTTAGTCGTTCAATGAGGCTGTCCACAAAAGTTTCGGTTTCGGGTATTAAAACAGCATCGGCTCCAACTGCTATTCCCGATCGCAACGCAATAAAACCGGCATCTCTGCCCATTACTTCCACAAAAAACAAACGGTCGTGTGCATCTGCAGTATCTCTAATCTTGTCCACTGCCTCAATTACTGTGTTCAATGCCGAATCGTACCCGATGATATTGTCCGTTCCAAATAAATCATTGTCAATGGTGCCGGGGCAACCGATAAATGGAATGCCGTGTTCTTTGGTAAAAATTTGAGCGCCGGTAAATGTTCCGTCTCCTCCTATAGCTACTACGCCATCAATGTTGAATTTTTTCAATTGAGCCGCAGCTTTCGCCCTACCCTCTGAAGTTCTAAACTCTTCGCAACGAGCACTTTTTAAGATTGTCCCACCGCGTTGAATGATGTTACTCACTGAATTAAAATCTAAGGGAATAAAATCTCCTGAAATCATTCCAGAATATGCGCGGACAATGCCATATACTTCAACATTGTGGAGCAAAGCAGTTCTCACTACTGCCCGCACGCAAGCATTCATTCCTGGAGCATCTCCACCTGAAGTAAAAACAGCAATTCGATTCATTGTATGATTTCTTTCAAAGGTATTGAAAGCAGTTGAAATAAGAAGAAAGTGATTTTATACATCACCGTAAATCTGTAAAAAGTAAAAAAGATGATGACGACC
>JABAZP010000015.1:0-91752 GCA_018608405.1 Flavobacteriales bacterium | reverse complement strand
AGTGATTTTATACATCACCGTAAATCTGTAAAAAGTAAAAAAGATGATGACGACCAACTTGACTCCGTTGATGTTGATAGTGCTTCACCACAAGATTTAATTGACTCAGGATTTTCAACAATTGAAACTGAAGTAAAAACCGAACTCTTAGAAAAGCTTAAAGAAATTGATCCTTATTATTTTGAAAAAGTAATTCTCATACTTCTTAAAAGAATGGGTTATGGTGACTTTATTGAAACATCAAAATCAGGTGATGGTGGAATAGACGGAATTATCAATGAAGATAAGTTAGGACTTGAAAAGATCTATACTCAAGCTAAACGTTACAATGAAAATAAAGTGCGAGAAAAGGATATCAGAAACTTTATTGGGGCAATGAGTGGTGACACAAGTAAAGGCGTTTTTATTACCACTTCTGCTTTTGATGATTCAGCCATCAGAAAAGCTAGAGAGGCACATCATTCAATTATTCTAATTGACGGTGCAAAATTAGTAGACTTAATGCATCAATATAATGTTGGTATTCAAGTAAAAACTGTTTACGAAGTTAAGGAGCTAGACAATGACTTTTTTGAAGGAGAATAACCGCTCTCTTGTTCGCGCGGACTTGTAGTCCGAGAATAAAGGGCATGAAAATTTGCCCTCGCGAATGTTCAATTAATCTGATCTCTTACCCAAATTTAAATTTCATCCATTTCGAATTCCTTTGTACTTTTAATCAAAATTAGAAGCTATGAAAGCATTAAAGTGGATTGGAATTATTATCGTTGTTTTAGGCGTTGCAGGTTACTTCGGAATGGATTACATGATGGAACAAACCAAGAAAAACTCCCCACAAGAAACCATCGTTTACAAATCGGGTAATTTAGCCTTAGAAGCTACTTATTGCAGACCTTACAAAAAGGGCAGAGAGATTTTTGGTGGCTTGGTACCTTATGGTGAAGTATGGCGAACAGGAGCCAACGAACCGACAACCTTTACCACCAACAAGCAAATTAAATTTGGAGAACAACAACTACCGGCAGGAATCTATTCACTTTGGACCATTCCTCAGCAAACGCAATGGACCGTTATTTTAAACAGTGAAATTCCAGATTGGGGCGTAAGCTTTGGAAATGTAGCCTCAAGAAATCCTGAATTTGATGTGGTAAAAATTAATGCCGCAGCTGTTGATTTTCCTGATGAATTGGAGCAGTTTACCATGGCTTTTGAGTACAACGTGAACCTTACCTTCACGTGGGACAAAACAAAAGTGAGTGTGCCGATTGAGTTTTCTAGCCTCTAGTAATTAAACCGGAACTCTACCCTCCTATTCTTCGCTTTACCGGCCTCTGTCGTATTTTCGGCAATGGGGCTCAATTCACCCTTGGCACTGTGCTGCAATCGCTCGTAAGGTATGCCCAAATCGAAAATGTATTTTTTTACAGCAATGGCGCGCTTTCGTGATAAATCTAAGTTTGCTGCTTCCGAACCTACATTGTCCGTATGGCCAATAATTTCAATGCTCAAATCTTGAAATTCACCCATTATATCCGCGAGTTCATTCAGCTCTGCAAAAGAGCTTCCTAAAATAATGGCCTCATTGGTATTGAAGTTAATTTGAAGATTAAATGAAAGGTCCTCGTTAGGAGAATAGGTGGTTTTGAAGGCCGACATCTTCTGATCGATCTCATTCTTCACAATGGCATCTGCTTGTGGAATTCGTTTACCCGAAGAAGCAAAACTTTTGGCTTTCAACATGACGGCAGAATCGTAAATGCGGTCGCCCACATCGCCAATGGCAAACTTAAGGTGATAAGTTTCGCCAGGTTCTAACTTTGCGGTGGCGCGCAAAACGGTAGTAAAACCATCGTATTCAAAAAAGCGAGCACGTAAAAAAATTGCCGGGTTCTTTTTCCAAAAAGCATCGTCGTGTGCATTTAAAAAGTCAGAACGCAAGAAATACTGCTCATTCACGCGGTGATTAATGTTGTTGATGCTGACCGGTTTTCTAGAATTAGGAACTTGAGCCAAGTTCATGGGAAATAAGGCACGTGAGTTTTGCTGTGTTAAGAAGAATCCGAAAATGTCGTTTACTCCTTTGTCCACAAATTCCGGATACTCATCGGAAGCAAATACGTACTCAAAAACAATACTATCTCTTAGGGCAATTAAATCAAATTCCAAGGCTACTGCATCCATCACTACCCCAGTTGCAACGGCTTGTAAATCCTTATCGCTCCAGCCCGAACCTCGAGTTCCGGTGATAGCAGACTTGTTGGGTCCCATGGCGTCAAACACATCGCCTGTTGAGAGTAAAACACCTTGATTAATAACATCTAGCGGCGTTTCATTGTAAAAGTACCCCATCGACTGTCGTTTGCCTTTAAAACTAACGTTCTTAATAATGAGGTCACTTTCTTCGTTCAACAAAAACTTGCGAATGATTTGCTCGGGAGAATACGAAGTGTCTATACGCAATTGAGCAGTCACGGTGAGGTGACTGCTCAATATACCTAGGAGTATTAATAATGATTGTTTCAAATTTTTATTGACCACCCAAGATCAATGGTAAACCATCTTTTCCACTTCCAATAACAACTATTTTAGCATTGGGAGATGCGGATAATCTTTCTGTCGCAGAAATACCTTTTTCTTTCAAAATATTATCTGTGATACTTGCACTTAAAATCCTGTTTGCTTCAGCTTTACCTTCCGCATCAATCTTTCTTCGCTCAGCTTCTTTCTTCTCTTTTTCAATCAAGTAGGTATACTTCTGAGCTTCTTGATCGGCCTCCAGTTTAGACTCGATAGACTCTTTAATTTTTAAAGGAAGAGTTATCGATCTAAAAAGCAAGGTCTTCTGTTCGATGAAATTATCCTTCAGAATATTCTCTGTCATAATATCTATTTTATCCTCAATTTCTTGTCTTTTTGAAGCGTATAGCTCCTCAGGTGTATATTGACCAATCACTTCTCTTACAGCAGATCGAACCTCAGGACGAATTAAGTCGTTTACGTAATCGTCTTTAAAAGAACGGTACAAATAACCAATTTTACTCGGTATAGGACGATATCTTAACGTAACATCTATTTTTATGGATAACCCATCTTTAGACAATACATCCATAGTTTCTTCAATTGATTTTTCTGCAATTTGGAAGGTGAACACATCGTTCCAAGGAGCGACAATGTTTAGTCCCTCTCCTAATACATTATCAACATCTAAACCGGTGGTGTATTTCTTAAATACAACCCCTCTTTCCGTAGGCTGAAGAATGATAAAGGACTTTGAGAAAATAATAAATACAAAAATTACTGCTGCTCCAATAATAATGTAAGGTCTTAGTTTTTGTGCGTCGAATGACGGTTGTTCGAATTCTGCCATGTTTTCTTTTCTAATATTTTAGTTTGTAAAGGTAACATATCTAAAAGGAAATTGATTTGGTAAAGTGTGTTAAAGATGGTGATGCCAATTATATTCCTCCAATTCAATTTTAATTTAGCACTGAATCGCTAAGTTTGAATTTCCATGAGCAGAACCAGCAGCACTAAGGATTTACTTCACCCCAAAAATAAACACAGAGCACCTTACGACTTTGAGAAATTGGTAGCAGCCGAACCTTGGTTAGCAGCATTTATTGAAGAAAATAAGTACGGTACCGTTAGCATTGACTTTTTTAATACAAAAGCAGTTGTAGCGCTTAATCGAGCACTTTTAAAACTGCATTACAACATTAATAATTGGAGCATACCAGAAAATTTTCTCTGCCCTCCTATTCCTGGAAGAGTCGATTACATTCATTATGTAGCTGATTTATTAGCAAGTGAAAATAATGGCGCTATTCCCACTGGAAATATCATCAACTGTTTTGATGTGGGCACAGGTGCCAGCTGTATTTATCCCTTATTGGGAAATGCAGCATACGGTTGGAGTTTTGTTGGAAGCGACAATAACGTTAAAGCATTCAAAGCAGCGAAGAACAACCTAAAAGAAAACCCGCAAATAGCCGGTGCTATTCTACTAGAAATTCAGAACGACCCAAACTCAATTTTTAAAGGACTCGTTCAATCTAAAGATCGATTTGATTTAAGTTTTTGTAACCCACCGTTTCACTCTTCTGCGAAAGAAGCTGAGAAAGGTGCTTTGCGAAAAACAAGAAACTTAAAGGACAGAAAAGCATCTGCAGCCAAGTTAAACTTCGGAGGTCAAAGTAATGAATTGTGGTGCAAAGGTGGAGAGTATGAATTCATTAAAAGAGTGATTCAAGAAAGTGAGTCATTTAAAACAAACTTTTTATGGTTCACCACGTTAGTCTCAAAAAGCTCTAATCTACCGCATTTTGAAAAATGGCTCACCGCAGCTCAGGTAAATGAAATGAAAGTAATTGAGATGAAGCAAGGTCAAAAAATAAGTAGACTTTTGTGTTGGACTTATTTGCCAAAAGAAAAAAGACAAATTTGGGTGAACTCCCGATGGAAAAAATAGATAGATATGATTAAAATAGTAGCCTTTGGAGCAAGTAGTAGCAAAACTTCAATCAATAAAAAGTTTGCTAACTATGCAGCAAATCAAATGAAAAATGCAGAAGTCAACCTGCTGGACTTGAATGATTATGAAATGCCAATATATAGTGTGGATAAAGAAAGTGAGTTTGGTGTTCATCCTTTGGCCACTAAATTCAGAGAACAGTTAGATGCTGCAGATGGAATCATTATTTCATTTGCTGAGCACAATGGTGCTTATTCAGCAGCTTTTAAAAATATTTTAGACTGGATCTCTAGAGGAGGACCAAACATTTGGGGGAATAAACCCATGTTGTTTCTCAGCACTTCACCTGGAGCAAGAGGTGCTCAAACTGTCTTAGAAATTGCTCTAGGTAAATTAGGAAGAATGACTGAGGGAAAAATCGAACACTTTTCCTTACCAGAATTTGATAAAAACTTTGATGTTGAAATTACCAACACGGAATTGAAGGCTGCGTTTACTGAAAAGTTGAATGCATTCATTACGAATTTAGCATAAGTCAACTCGTACAACAATAACCCTCACATAGCAACTAAACCAAAAAAATGGACTCCTTTAACGACCTTAATATTACCGGAAAGTTGCAAGAAGCGATTAATGAACTTGGGTTTACCCAACCAACTCCGATTCAAGCACAAGCATTTCCTATTATCCGATCAGGAAAAAATGTAGTGGGTGTTTCGCAAACAGGTTCTGGTAAAACATTGGCATTTATGTTGCCACTGTTAAACGACTTAAGCTACCAAAAACAAGCAACTCCGCGAATATTGGTGTTGGTACCCACACGAGAGCTGGTTTTACAAATTGTAGAACAAATTGAACTATTTACCAAGTACATGACAGTTCGAACCTTGGCTATATATGGAGGGACAAACATCAATACGCAGAAAAAGGCCGTAATGGAAGGGGCGGATATCATTGTGGCCACACCTGGACGATTATACGATATTGTTATAGATGGCACGTTGAAACTGCGCACCGTTAAAAAAGTAGTGATTGACGAAGTTGATGTAATGTTGGATTTAGGTTTCCGATTTCAATTGAACAACTTCTTTGAATTGCTGCCTGAAAATCGGCAGAACATTATGTTTTCTGCTACCATGACTGAGGAAATCGATTCATTAATTAAAGATTTCTTCATTGCTCCGGAACAGATTTCCATTGCATTAAGCGGAACGCCTGTTGACAACATTGAGCAGTCAGTTTACGAGGTTCGAAACTTCTACACCAAGGTGAATCTATTAATTCACCTGCTAAAAGATAAAGAGGAATTTCAAAAGGTGCTTGTTTTTGTTTCTGGAAAACGAAATGCAGATCGAATTTTCGAAAAGTTGGACGAGCATTTTAATGATGAGTTAGGAGTTATTCACTCCAATAAAACACAGAACTTTAGAATAAAAGCCATTCAAAAATACGAGACAGGAGATACTCGAATCTTAATTGCTACCGACGTAATGGCTCGTGGATTAGATTTAGATCAAATTTCTCATGTGATTAACTTCAACACTCCTGCTTTCCCTGAGAACTACATGCACCGTATTGGTAGAACCGGCAGGGCTGAACACAAAGGAAAATCGATTTTACTGTTTAAGGAAAGTGAGCGCGGTTACAAAGATGCCATTGAAGAGTTAATGGACATGAAGATTCCGGTAGTTGAATTTCCTGAGGAAGTTGAGATTAGTACACAGAAAACTCCGGACGAAAGACCTGACAACTATATCTATAAAAGAGAAGATCGGAATGCTAAAAAAACGAGTGAAGCTGGAGCTAGTTTTCACGAAAAGAAATTAAAGAATCAGAAAACCAACCAAGGCGGCAAGTATAAAAGAGAAATTAAAAAGAAGTACAAAAAGCCAAAAACAAGAAGTGGCAAAAAAGGAAGCAAGAAATGATGATTTCGACGCATTTATCCTAATTTTGACAGGTATTAATTACCCCGGTGCTGAAATTGGTAGACAGGCATGGTTGAGGGCCATGTGTCCGCAAGGACGTGCAGGTTCGACTCCCGTTCGGGGTACAAAAAGCGAGTAAATACTCGCTTTTTTGCTTTCAATATAGTTTGTTACTTTTATTAGCAAATAGTTGATGAATTATTCCATTTCTTAATCGGTGCAATTGAAAAAAGTAGTCTTGAGTTTATTTTTTGTAATGGGAGTGTCATCCACCTCTATCTGCGCTCAATCCACTGATAAAGAAGCAACCGCCTCAACTGCAAAACCGATAAAAAAAGCAGTTGTTAAACCAGTTCCAGTTAAAAAAACAACTTTAGATACGGAGGAATCATTTAAATTTTTAGGAAACCAATTGTTGTTTCAAGTAAAGAAAAGACTCAATCTCACCACAGAAGAGGAAGAAAAAAACAATCAAGATCAAGCTCAAACAAAAAATTTAGCTTTTTTGGAATTGAAGTGGAGAGAGGTTAATACAGATTTGCAATTCACTTTACTAAACAAAGTGAAATCAAAAAGCACCATTTAAAGGTAATAGTAGAATTGAGCAAAATCTACAAAAAATATTATTTTATACTGATATTTAAAGCATTAAGTAGTCGATGCAAGCATTTGTCATGCTGCTCTAGCTGATTTCTTAAAATATCGTCAGCAAACCTATCTCGCTGAATGTTCTTGAAGATTTTTTGTATAAAATAATTGGCAGAATGTGGCCTTTTTCGATCACCGAAAGCCAATATACCCCCTATCTGATAAGGCTTTATTCGGTTCTTTGCCAAACCTGTATTATTTCTCTTAAGGTGGTAACTATTCTTCATTTGAATTAAAGCTTCGCCATTCTCACCGCTAATTCAGCTAATCTGCTCGAGTAACCATATTCATTATCGTACCACCCCACTACTTTAACTAAGTTTCCGTTGGCCGCTGTTAATTGAGAGTCGACAATACAAGAGTGCGTATTTCCAACGATGTCAACAGAAACAAGTGGGTCTGATGTATACTCTAAAATGCCTTTCAATTCATTTTTTGAAGCCTTTTCAAATGCCTCATTAAGCTGCTCTTGAGTAACGTCTTTGTTCAATATTGCTGTCAAGTCGGTTAATGAGCCATCTGGAATAGGCACTCGAAGTGCAATTCCATCTAACTTCCCTTTCATTTTTGGTAATACTTTCCCCACTGCAGAAGCAGCACCGGTAGTTGTTGGTATTATTGATAACGCTGCAGCTCTTGCTCTTCTTAGGTCTTTATGAGGCGCATCTTGTAAATTTTGATCTGCGGTGTAGGCATGTACTGTTGAAATGTATCCCTTTTCAATACCAAAATTTTCATCCAACACTTTAACCATAGGGGCAAGACAATTGGTAGTGCATGAAGCATTTGAGACGATTAAATCTTCCTTTGTCAAGGTATGATCATTCACTCCAAGCACAATTGTTTTCACCGCATCTTTTGCCGGTGCAGAAAGAATTACTTTTCCAGCTCCTGCTTTAATGTGTTGCGAGGCGGTTTCTTGAGTCAAGAATCTTCCGGTACATTCTACAACAACGTCTACTTTTAAATCCGCCCAAGGCAATGTTTCAGGTGTTGAATTACTAAATACTTTCACACTAGTCCCGTTAACAATTAAAGCGTCTGACTCAACTTGCACGGAATAAGCTAACTTACCATGAACAGAATCATACTTTAGCAAATGTGCTAAAGTCTCAATATCAGTTAAATCATTTATTGCTACCACCTCAACTTCATCCTTTTTTAACAATTCCCTGAAGGACAATCTGCCAATTCGTCCAAAACCGTTGATCGCAATTCTTACTTTTTCTTTCATTGTGCTATTTTTACAAGTGTGCAATTATAAAGGATTCTAGCATTAGATTAAATATACTTTAGCTTTTTAATTCAAACATTAAAAATAATGTAATAATTACAAAATATTATAACAATCCTTCAATCATAGATTCAAAAAATGGTCAATTCTTTAAAATAATTTAGAAATTGTAAAATTTTAAACTTGTTAAAACTGAAGCATCTTGAAATATTGTAGATTCGCCTTACATTTTGAATCATTAGTATGAAGAGAAGCAAAATATTAGGCACGGGTAGCTACATACCAAAAATTGTTCAACCAAACGAAAACTTTAGTTTTCAACGATTTTACACAGAAGACCAAGTGCTAATCGATAAACCAACACCGGAAATAACAAGCAAGTTTTGTGAAATAACCGGAATTAAAGAAAGAAGGTATGCAAATGAAGAGTTAAACACTTCAGACATGGGTTTCTTAGCAGCTCAATTAGCTATTGAAGATTCTGGTATAGACCCAGAAAGCATCGACCAAATTATTTTTGCCCACAACTTTGGCGATGTAAAAAAGCATACCATGCAAACAGATGTTTTACCTGCACTTGCTTCTAGAGTTAAGCACTTGTTGAAGATAAAAAACCCACAGTGTGTGGCCTATGATTTATTATTTGGTTGTCCGGGTTGGGTTCAAGGATTAATCCATGCAAATTCCTTCTTTAAGGCTGAAACTGCAAGAACTGCCCTTGTAATAAGTGGTGAGACCTTATCAAGGGTTTTGGATCCCTTTGATCGAGACAGTATGATTTTTTCCGATGGTGCTGGAGCTGCAATATTAAAATACGAGGAAGGAGATAGTGGGGTACTTGCAACAAACTCTTGCTCGCACACCTTAGATGAAGCTTATTATTTATACCTAGGTAAGTCCAATTTTCCAGAATCAGATCCTCGCTTGCGTTACATTAAAATGAATGGTAGAAAAGTTTATGAATATGCTTTAAAGCACGTTCCTCAAGCCATGAAAGACTGTTTAGATAAAGCGGGCGTTGAAATAGGAGAAATTAAAAAGGTTTTCATTCATCAAGCGAATGAGAAATTAGATGAAGGAGTTATTAAACGATTCTATCGACTGTACGACATAAAAGACATCCCTGAAGGAATTATGCCAATGAGTGTTCATGAACTTGGAAACAGCTCAGTGGCTACTGTTCCCACCCTTTTAGACCTAGTATTAAAAGGGAAGCTTGCTGGCCATTCAATTAAAAAAGGTGACCTAATTTTACTAGCCTCCGTTGGGGCGGGTATGAACATTAATGCCGTTTGCTACAGGGTTTAAGTTTCAAAAATAGATTTAAACAGTCGTTCTTTGTCGTTGATTGATTCTTCTAGGCTGATCATCGACTCTGTTCTTAAAACGCCGTTGATGTTATTGATTTTGTAAATGATGTTTTTTGCATGCTTGGTATTTTTACATCGTACTTTACATAAAATACCATACTGTCCTGAAATTACTGAGGCTACAGTAACCTCAGGTATCAGTGTAATTTTTTTAATGATTTTTTCAGATTCAATAGTTCGTCCTAAAATAACACCAACGTAAGCAGTAAACGTATAGCCTACAGTCTCATAGTTGATCTTTAAGGTGGCTCCGGTGATAATCTTTCTTTTTTCTAATTTTTTGACTCTTCCGTGAATTGTACCAGCAGAAACATTTAGTTTTTTAGCAATTTCCGTGTAGGGCATTCTTGCATTTTCAATAAGGCAAGCTAAAATCAACTTGTCTGTTTTATCAATATTTCGAACTAAATCCATCTTATAAACTAAAAACTAACAATAATGCACCTTTTCCAAGTATTTGTTAAATAATCAGCAGTAAACATAATAAAATGTAAAAATATAAAAACCCAAATACCTTCAAAACTTAATTTTAATCATGTAAATTATTTGAAAATGAAAATAAAATCTACCTCACCAATGTTCAAGAAATACTATTAGCTATAACGCACACTCAAAACACTGTAGTTGAAGTATACTTCAACAAGCATAAGAAAACCATTATGGAATTACACCACCTATCCAATCATTGTGTAAAGGTATATGAGTATAACGTTGAGGAGTACAAACAAACTAACGCCTGCGGCATTTTAGACAAACTCTAATCTTGCACAACGAACCTCACCCCCTGATTGCTGTTTTCCAATCGAATAAAGTAGATGCCTTTTGGCAAGTCCAACTCAAAGGATGACATCTTATTACCGTTTAAAAACTTTTCTGACACCAACGCTCCTGTGCTATTAAGTATTGAAATTTTACGATCTTTTAATTGATCAGATACTTCAATTGTAAACTGCCCATTATTAGGATTTGGATAAACACTAATAAAGTCATTTACCTCATTCGCTTTAGCGATTGACGTGGTCGTATTTCTTAAAAACACTTTGTAGTCTTCCACCTCACCAAAAGCATTTCCACAGGGTTGTGGGTCGCTCCAGTAAGACAGTCGAACTCTTAACGTAACGGTGTCGCCCACCTTCGCAGTGCTTGGCACTATAAAAGTGCTTACAGAACCACTACCTGAATTGGGATCATATAATACCCTCTCTGAAACAGTAAAGTCGGCATCACCGTTAAAATCAATCCAGGCTCCAAAATCATTTGGCCCCCATCCGGTATTAGCACTTACATCCAAGGTGTAATTAGAATCAATGTATAAATCTAAAACCGGAGCTAAATACAAGGTATATCCTTTATTACCGGTGGTGTTATTCACATTTTCAATGGTAACATTATCAATAAATAAATTTCCTGAACCGGTATTACCAGTTGCAACGCAATTTTCAAAAGGAACAACGGTATACATAAACTTATAGGTTTCGGTTGTATCGTTATTTGTTCCCACAGCAAATACCTTAAAATATATTTTCGTTCCAACCGGAAACTGTGGTAGAGGGCTGTTTGATACCCAAGTAGAATCAACAGTATTGGTCATGGAAATGCTATTTCCAAAAACCGCAGAATCTCTCGACCATTCTACATAAACTGAACTTAACGTTGTCGGATACTTTATTTTTGAAGTCACATATTGATCTACACCCACTTTTGGATTATTATCGGTAGGAGTATTTGATATTTCCGTGTAGACAATCGAAGGATAAGTGTTTCTGCCCACCAAGGAATATTCCCACAATCCCCTTCCCCAAGTTGCTGCACGAATCGTATTAGTTCCATACATCACTTCAAGTTCCTTCACACTCATGTTTGGTAATCCTGTATTATAGAGTGACCAGCTGGTAGATCCCATAGGCATCGTGTAAACTCCAATTTCTGCTCCTAGGTAAATGTTGGAAGTGTCTGTATGATCAATAACTACAGATAAAATAGGCATGCTACCAAGGTTATGCGTAATGTTTGTCCAAGAAGTACCTCCATTGGTAGTCATCCAGACTTTTGAATTATCAGTTTGAAATCGAGCATACACCACGATAATGACATCGTCGTTATTCGGATCAAATGCAATGTCTCGAATAGAGGCATTTGGCAGGTTAGATTTAATACTTGAAAAGCTCACTCCACCATCTGTTGATTTTTCAATGGCGCTGCCCGATGCGACTACGATAATATCAGAATTATTTTGTGCAATTTCAGCGTGTTGAATATTTCCATTAATTGTTCCGGGATTAGCAAGTTGAGTATAGCTTGCTGTAAAATCGTCTGATTTCCAAACTTCATTTCTGAAATCATAAATCGTCATGTGGTTATTTGGATCGTACGCTAAAGGTGCTTCCCAATAGGCTTGTGTGCTTCCGGCAGGGCTTGCTCCTGAAGAGGTGAATCCTCCATTTTTGGTCAACCTTCTGTTCCCAAATTGCACACTTCCCATCATCCAATTTTGGTTCAACGGGTGAATTAAGGATTCCATGCCATCAGCTCCGTAATGCTCCACCCAGCCTTGTTCGGTTAAAATACTAGTTCCATTATCTTGAGAGCCTGCAATCGTTCGGTAATGATTCGATTGAGAAACTCCTAGCTTATAGTTTTCTCTAATCCCCGTTCCTTCGCTTACAACAGTCCAACTCACACCACCATCGGTCGACTTGCACAAGAACCCATCGGTTGCAGCATAAAAATTACCGTTTACGGCTTCTAAATCTCTTACATCCGCGTGAATGTAATTTGTACTAGTAGCATAGCTAGTAGAATTTGAACTGACATTTCCATTCGTATTTCCCAAACTCCATCTTGTCCTTCTAATAAATGTATTACCTCCATTGGTTGAGTTATCCAAATCTACATATCCATAAACCATATTAGATGAGTCTAAATCATTCACGGCAAATCCGCCGCAAGACTCAGGAGAGTTCGACCGAAAGCTAAAATTCAGTCCTCTATCCGTTGAAATCCACACGCCATTATTAGATGCAAACCAAACACAATCGGCACACTGAGGTGAAGTTGCTAACTCTACTCTCCTATTTCCGCCATTTCCAGGAATAATATTCGACAACGTCCATGTATTTCCTATGTCTGTAGAAATAAAAATCCGATCTGCCACATTTGATCCTACATCCGCATATAAATAAATAATACTGTCATTGGTAGGGTGAAAAGCAATCTCAATAAAATCAAAATTGAATTGCGCAGCACTCCAAGTCGCTAAATTATCTGTGGACTTAAAAATACCACGGTTGGTTCCTACAAATACAAGGTTCTCAATTCTTGGATGATAAGCAATTTCATCAATTTGAACATTGTTCCCAAGCCCTAATTGATTATAAGTAGCTGGACTTAGTCCTGTAATAGACCAAGTCAGTCCGCCATCTGAACTTTTATATACTCCATGAGAGTGTCCGTTAGAAGCATTTCTGACGTTAATCAAAACAGAATCGGAATTGGTTGGTGAAACACTCATGGTGTTCACTCCACTTGCAAACAAAAAGTCCGTAGTAGTATTCCAGCTGGCTCCACCATTGGTCGTTCTCCAAAAGCCTCCACTTCGGCTTCCTAGATACATTAAATTAGAATCCGTAGGCGAAACATACAAGTCCTCTACTCTTCCCAAACCAGCAGAATAGTGACCAGTAATGCTATCCATAGTATACGGACCTAAATCTCTCCAACTACTGCCAAAGAGGCTTTTATTATTGGGGTATCGCTTTAAGAACTTCTTATACTCCATTTCCGCTAAATAGGGATTTACGTTTGCTCGTTCACCATCAGGGTAGAACTTGTATTCATTCGCATTTACCCAACGCATGAAAGGCTTGTAACCTGAACCTTTTGCAGTTTTATCGATGGTAGAAAAATACTCCTCTGCAGCATCTACTACTTCGTAAAAATTATAAGTTGGGTCGTACATCATTTCTTTGTAGCTAACCTTTGAATCGCCTGACGATTGAGCAAATGCAGAAGCTATAAATAAAATGCCTAGGGCTGTAATAATATTCTTCATGGTATTTCTTATGGTAAATAAATAGGCTCTTTTATCGTGCTAGTAATTTCTTGCACGACACTCTTTTTTGCCACTGTACAGTATAACTTAACTTGCGGAATTGATGATTTGTTCCAAAAGTCAGACTTTGTTACGTCTATTTTAACTGTTTTTTCATCACGATAGTCTGTTGATTGAATAGCATAAACATCGCCGACAAAATGCAACTTTTCTAGTTTTACCTTATCACTAATCAATTCTGAAAACAAGATGGTAATGTATGTCTTTGTTTTTTCTCCCTGTGTTCCTGGAATCTCCTTTTGAATAAAAGCTGCTTCTAAGTTTAAGTCTTCATATTGAAGGGCAGAGCTATTCTTGTTTGATTTGCAAGCTAACACTGCATTTATTAAGAAAAGGTAAAAAATGATTTTTCGCATATTCGAACTGTTTTGCTAAAATACTTAGATACATTCTTTAAATTAGACCTTTCTAAAAAAACCATAACACTAAGCAGTATTAAGTTTATTTCTATCAACTTTTAAACTTCAATTATATCCTCTTATTTGTTAGCTATTTGAAAGCGTAAAGTCACCAAGTTGCAGTCTAAAGTACAATCAAACAAAATTATAAAAACACAAATAAATTATGGCTTCAGGATTTTTTGCCCTTCTAGATGACATTGCCGCCTTAATGGACGATGTAGCCGTTATGGGTAAAGTAGCAACCAAAAAGACGGCAGGTATTTTAGGAGATGACTTAGCAGTTAATGCCGAAAAGGCTTCCGGATTTGTTGCGTCAAGAGAAATCCCGGTACTATGGGTAATCACCAAAGGTTCTTTTCTGAACAAGTTAATTATTCTGCCTCTCGCTTTTCTTTTGAGTGCATTTATACCTGCTGCCATTCCGCTTATTTTAATTGGAGGTGCAATATATTTAGCATACGAAGGTGCGGAAAAAGTTTACGAAATGATTGTTCCTCATCAAGAGAATAAAAGCGAAACAGTTTCTGCAAAGATGACCAAAGAAGAAGTTCTAGCCATCGAAAAGACGAAAGTAAAATCTGCCATTGTTACGGATTTCATTCTTTCATTAGAAATAATAATTATTGCACTAGGAACAGTAATTGGCAAACCAATCATGGAGCAAGTGTTGGTAGTTTCTTTTGTAGCTGTGGTAGCTACCGTTGGAGTATATGGAATTGTGGCACTTATTGTTAGAATGGATGATGCCGGATTTGTACTCAAAGGGATGAGCGAAAAGCCTTTAGCTCAGCAGTTAGGCAATGTTTTAGTAAAAGGGCTTCCTATTGTAATCAAAAGTTTAGGTTACATCGGTACCGTTGCTTTGCTGCTTGTTGCAGGAGGGATTTTTGTCCATTACATTGATTTCATACACCATTTAACAGAAGGAATTGGATTACCCGATATCATCAAAGAATTTACAGCAGGTTTAGTAATTGGATTGGCATCGCTAATGGTACTTATGCTTCTAAAAAAGCTAATCGGAAAAGGATAAAATAATTTTTAGTTTTTATCTCTAGAATTCCTTTATTGTGTTAAAAACGAACCCTCAAAAAGAGAATAATCTTACCTTTGCAAAAATTATTTTGTTATGAAATTGATTCTTTTAAGTATAGGTATGTTAGCCATCGGTTTTGCAGGTATAGCGGTTAAGATTTTATTCAAGAAAAATGGAAAATTTGCCGGTACTTGTGCGAGTAACAATCCTATGTTAAATGAAGAAGGCGCTCCTTGTGGATTTTGCGGAGCAAAGCCTGACGAAATGTGTCAGAAGGAAGATTAATCATTCAGCAAGTATTGCTCTAAATTAGGCGTTACATACGTTTCATATTCTCCGCCTTTTGAAGAGAAGATTAAGTATGCTTTTACGTTTGGGTGCTGTCCCAAATAATTTACACTCTTCTCTTTCCCCATCACCATAAACGCTGTTGCTAATGCATCAGCAGTTCCACAGTCATCAGCAATAACAGTCGTACTTAACAGTCCGTTCTCCGCAGGAAATCCTGTAATCGGATTCAGCGTATGAGAATACCGTTTACCATCGATTTCATAAAACTTTCGATAATTACCAGAAGTAGCCATTGCTGAATTTTCCAAAGAAATACGTTGAGCTAGGTTGCGCTTCAGGTTTTTTCCATCAGGTCGGTCAATACCTATAATCCACCAGTCACCAAACTTATTCTTTCCTTTTACTTTCAATTCTCCGCCCAGCTCAATGTAGTAGTTTTCAACCTTCATTTGGTCTAAAATCTTCGCCATAACATCAACGGAGTATCCTTGAGCTACTGCATTGAAATTAATTCTAGCTGCATCATTTGTCCGATACATTTGTTTCCCATCCACAATAAATTTATCAAAACCGCTACTTTCTAATAAGCTAGCCACTAAAGCAGAATCCATTTTTTGCGGGTTTGCAAAATCAAAGCCCCAAGCTTTAATCAAAGGTCCTATGGTAGGGTCAAATGCTCCGTCGGTCTTTTTGTTTATGGAGTAAGATAAGTTATAGACTTCTAGAAATAAATCGTCCAACTCAATCGTATCCCCTGCGTTTAAACGCGATATTTTAGAATTTGGAACGTAGGTGGACATGCTCATATCAATGTCATCCAGCAATTGATCGAAGTGCTCTTTTAAGCCTTCCTCATATTCTTCTGCTAAATACTTAATGGTATAGGTCGTTCCTTGCGCTTCGCCCTTTATTACAATTTCTGTTGCAGCAGATTCAGCAACTTCGTTTTTAGGTGCATTAGTACATGCAAAAAAACTGATGATAACGATTAATAGTATTGAATTTCTCATTCAGCGTCTTGGGCTTCTACCTCTGTTTCTTTTTCTTCCTCGTTCTTGGCTTCAATATCCCACGTATGGTCTCCCATTAACCTTGCAGTTGCGACATAATGAGCATATTTGCATCCTCGGGCCCATTCATCCGGTCCAATCATAGAGAGCACCTTTGTACCGTCTTCTTTTTCGTACAAATGATAAGTATGCCCTGTTATTGGCTTAAAGCCCATTTCTGCGCCGTAAATTTCTTCAGAGAGCTCTACTCGTTCTTTTAGTTTATTGGCCTGACTAATTAACAACTCCATTTGATCATAGATTTGCTTCATCTGAACGTTAGTCTGCTCTACCATCGCAGTCATTGCAGTAGTCTTGATCCGATCTTTATCGTCAGGAAAAATAATTGCACTACCTACTGTATGCGCGTAAGGCAAATTATGAGGATTCTCAGTAATCTTATCCTCATCAATGTGCAGTCGTTTATCGTAATCTGGTTGTATTTTCTCTTTCTTATCCGCCATTATGCTTGATTTTCTTCCCTTGTAAACACAGGATTTCCATTTTTGCTCAAATCTCCGTTAAATCTGTAGCCCGTCACGTCGAAGCCTTCTAAATCTTTTGAATCTTTTATTTGATTTTTTATAATGTATCGACTCATCAATCCTCTTGCTTTCTTCGCATAAAAAGATATAATCTTATACTTCCCGTTTTTCGCGTCCTTAAAGTCTGGGCTTATTAAGTTTCCATTAAGAGCCTTTTTATTAATCACCTTGAAATATTCGTTAGACGCTAAATTCACCACAAAATTAGAGCCCGATTCCTCTAGTTTTTCATTGATGAACTGTGTCGGTTTGTCTTTCCAAAATTGATATAAGTTATCTGCTCTCCCTACTTTTAAACTCGTACCCATTTCTAACCGATACGGCTCCATAATATCTAGAGGGCTCAAAGCGCCATACATTCCTGACAAGATTATTAAATGATCCTGAGCGTATTGTAAGTCCTTTTCGGTTAAAGTCTTGGCGTCTAGTCCTTGGTATACATCACCAGTAAATGCTAAAATTGCTTGCCTACTCTTACTGGTTGGTTTAGTTAAACCCGACCAAGTTTGATAACGTTCTGTGTTCAGTTCCGTTAAAGCATCACTAATGGACATTAAGTCTTTCACTTTTTTCTTGGAAGTGGATTTCAGCTTCTTGATCAAAGTATCTGCTTCCGACAAAAACTGTGGCTCGCTATGGGTCTTGATAGAAATTTCCGACTCGAAGTCGAGAGATTTTGCCGGTGAAAGTAAATGAATCATGGATTGTTTTTGAAAATAACAATTGCAGCAAAGTTATGTTTCCATTCTGTTGTACGAAAATTCTACTTTTTAAACTTTGTAACCTTGAGTTTTCCTATCCCAAATGGCTGCCTCTCCGATGGCAATGCCGGCCAGGTGTTGACCGAGAGGCATAAAAAAAAAGAGGGAAAAGCTAAGCTTCTCCCCCCTCTCGAATCAATTGGTTAATTCTTATTTTTTAGACCACTTTGCAATGTTGTCTGTATTCATTTTAATGTATGGCTGATATTCTGCTTTTTCAGATAACTCTAAAGATCTTTTAGCAGTAGCTAAAGACTCTTTCTTCATTCCCATTTTATTTTGAATTAAAGAAAGGGTATAAACATTCCAGAAAGTAGCGTTCATTTCAACTGATTTTTTTGACCACTCCAATGCTTTTTTCATATCCAAGTCATTATCGAAGTAGTATCGTGCACTGCTGTTGTACACTCTAAAAGCCCTTTTTGTTTCTTCGATAGCATCTTCAATTTTTTTCTCCGCGACTGTTTTGAAATCTACTTCAATTGGAATAGACCATGAAGTATTTTCCCAAGCAAACATTAAGTCCATAGAACCTGGCTTTACATTAGCAAACCAAAATGTCATCGTTTCTACTTTATCATTAGACTTCATTACTTCAACATCTAAGGCAGCAACATTATTTTCTGCTTTGTAAGAACCTTCTTGAACATTAAGGTCTGTGTTAAAGAAAACTTTCCAACTTCCTTCTTCCATAGGAGTTGATAGGATTGAATAAGTTCCAGCTTTCACTTCTTTTCCATCAATCTTAGCGTCAGTAGATAGTACAATTTTAGTAGCTGAATTTGCGCCTGTTCTCCATACAGAACCAAATGGCTCTAATTCTCCAAAAATAACTCTCTCCTTCACTCCAGGTCTTGAGTATTTTACAGTAACATCTGTTAATCCAACTCGCTGCATTACTTCTGCATAAGGACTTGGTTGTGGTAATTCTTGTGCTTCAATGGTAAATACCATTAAAAAAAGGGCTAAAAAGCTAACTGATAATTTCTTAATCATTTTTTATATTTTATTGTTTGGCAAACTTAACCTATTCACAGTAGAAAAAGTTCTTAAAAAATCCAAAAACTCTACTTTGGCATGTAAATCACCTTTTTTGTTTCAAAGAAATCATTGGAAAAGAAGTCTTGAATGGCATAGGTAGTGTACTTCTTTCTAACTTCTTGCAGCTCTTCTCTCAAATCTCCTCCTTTTAAAAACAAATAGCCGTTCGGTAGGTCGTTATTGGACTTTGATTCTATTTTGTCTTTCACCCATGGTAAAAAGTTCGCTGCACGCGTCACCGCCCTGCTGATGACAAAATCAAACTTTCCTTCCACCGTTTCTGCCCTTTGGTGTTTGGACTCTAAATTCTTTAACCCTACACTTTGCGCAATCGCATTTACCACCTTTATTTTTTTACCGATCGAATCCACCGACAAAAAGGAAACTTCAGGAAACAAAATAGCTAAAGGAATTGAAGGAAAACCTCCTCCCGTCCCTACGTCGAGCAATTTAGTCCCAGCTTTAAATTCCAAAACTTTGGCAATTGCCAAGGAATGCAGAACGTGGCGAATATAAAAGTCGTCTAAATCTTTTCTAGAAATCACATTAATTTGAGCATTCCACTCCTCATACAATGCCTTTAGATCTTCAAATTGCTTTTGCTGCACGTCCGTGAGGTGCGGAAAATAATAATTGATTTCTTCCATTCTACCTAAATCGATTTCTTGCTTTTTCTCATCAGATCAGAAAGTAGTGCTCGAGAGCGAAAAAGCTGTGCCTTAACCGTGCCAAGAGGCACCCCTAATTCATTTACGATTTCCTCGTAAGACCATTCTTTAAAATACCGCAACGTAACAAGAGTTTTATATGGTTCCTCCAGCTTGTCCACATACTCCCGCATCAATTCAATTTTCTGCTGTTCTATGTATTTTTCTTCTGGGTCTTTAGATGTGCCTTCAATTTGAATTTTCATTCCTTCTCCTTCACCATCATCTATTACCTTATCTATTGAGGTAGTTTTTAATTTCTTCTTTCGAATGAAGTCAATGCAATGATTGGTCGCTATTCGAAACAACCAGGTACTAAAGGCGTACTCAGGGGTATATTGCTCTAACTTTTTAAATGCCTTTTCAAATGCTTCGATCGAGATGTCTTCTGCATCACTTTCGTTTCTGATCATTTTTAGAACCAGGTAATAAATAGGTTCTCGATAACGCACCATAATTGCTGTATAAGCGCTTTGGTCGCCAGATTTAGCGGCTTGAACCAGCTCAACATCTTCGTTTGCTTTTTTAGAAAGGTTCTCGTTTACTTCCATTTGTTTACTCTCCAAAACCAAGTTGAAACACCAATTGCTGTCATGCTAAAAATATAGAGGGGTTCTAAGAAAAGAATCAAAGGCAATAAGTCCTCAACGCCTAACTGATTTGCAATCCTCTTGAACACCAAATACTCCAGAACTTGCTTTGTTACAAATATCCCTAAAATTAAAAGTGTAAAGGATGAAAAAAGCAAAAGAATTACAAACAGCCCATAGTATAAGAAATTTGCTGCACCAAAAATAGCTAAGCGCAACTTGTCTTTCTTTTTATAATGCGCTCCAGCACTTAATTGCCTCCGTTTTTGAAAAACAAAGCTTTTCCAAGAGGACTCAGAGGCAGTTGTCGTGTGCGCCTCTTTATTCATTTCAATCGCAACATTCGAAGAAGTCGCTACCTTATTTACTAATAAGTCATCGTCTCCACTTAAAATGGCTTGGTGGACGTTAAATCCTCCAATCTTTTTAAAGCTTGACTTTCGATACGCTAAATTTCTTCCAACACCCATATACGCCTGACCCACTCTAGCAAATCCAAAATACTGAAGCGCTGTCATAAACCCTTCGAAACGAATCAATTTATTCAGTACTCCTCTGTCTTTTTGAAATGCTCCAAAACCCAAAACAACCTCCTTCTCGTCAGAAAAATGTTTCACCATAGTTGAAATCCAAAAATTTGAATTGGGCAAGCAGTCTGCATCTGTGAATAACAATAGTTCATAGTGGGCTTTTTCAATTCCTTGGCTTAAAGCAGATTTTTTACCCGGCCCTACTTCATTGTTTAAAACGGTCAGTTTATCGGATTTCAACCCATTGAGTAATTCCAACGTGGCATCCTCTGAATAGTCGTTCACAACAATAATCTCAAAATGAGGATACACCTGATTCAACAATTTCCGAACACATTGCTCAATGGTCTCCGCTTCATTTTTGGCCGCAATAATAATTGAAACCCCTTCTGCTGTATCTTGTTTTTCGTTAGACTGATAGTTTGAAAGCGGGAAAAAATACCTTAGGTAATAATATAATTGAACCCCAAGTGCAATTAAAAAGCTTCCCATTAATGAAAGCTGCAAAGTTGACACTGCTGTGAACTGATGGGTCAAATTCATGAGGGGAAATTTACCCCTATTTTGTGAGTTCAGCGCTCATTAAGAGCAAAGAAATCACTGTAGTTTCAACTGTTTCCTTTTCTACCGCTTTACTTACCTTTGCCACTCTTTTTTGAAAAACGAACATGAAGTTTAGCTTACAGCATGAAGATGCCAACTCGAAGGCACGAGCGGGAGAAATAACAACCGACCACGGAAAAATTCAGACTCCGATTTTTATGCCTGTTGGAACCGCAGGAACAGTAAAAGCGGTGCATCAAAAAGAGTTAAAAGAAGATGTAGAAGCCCAAATCATTTTGGGAAATACCTATCATTTATACTTGCGACCAGGACTGGACACCATGCAAAAAGCTGGAGGCCTGCACAAGTTCAACAGCTGGGATAGCCCTATTTTAACTGATAGCGGGGGGTATCAAGTTTATTCCTTAGCTGATAGAAGAAAAATTACTGAAGAGGGCGTAAAATTCTCCTCCCATGTTGATGGTGCAAAACACTTCTTCACCCCGGAGAATGTTATGGACACTCAAAGAATTATTGGTGCCGACATTATCATGGCCTTCGACGAGTGCACGCCTTACCCTTGCGATTATGATTATGCAAAACGTTCTATGGGCATGACGCACAGGTGGCTAAAACGCTGTTGTGATCGGTTTGACAGCACCGAACCGCTTTATGGATATACCCAAACCCTTTTCCCAATTGTTCAAGGTAGCACCTACAAAGACCTTCGAATCGAATCGGCAGAAACCATTGCCTCTTTCGGAAGAGACGGAAACGCTATTGGTGGACTTTCAGTTGGAGAACCTGCAGAGGAAATGTATGAGATGTGCGAAATTGTTTGTGACATTTTACCCAAAGATAAACCGCGTTACTTAATGGGTGTTGGAACGCCAATTAACATTTTAGAAAACATTGCCTTAGGAGTTGATATGTTTGACTGTGTAATGCCAAGCAGAAATGCTAGAAATGGCATGTTATTTACGAAGCACGGTTTTATGAACATGAGAAACCAAAAATGGAAAGATGACTTTTCAGTGTTAGATCCAGATGGAGAAAGTTATGTGGATAGCTTTTATACCAAGGCCTACGTGAGACACTTAATGATTTCAAAAGAAATTTTAGGCGCACAGATTGCCACTTTACACAATTTAGCCTTCTATCTTTGGTTAGTAAAGGAAGCTAGAAGAAGAATTATTGATGGCACATTTGTTGAATGGAAGAATAAAATGGTGGTTAACATGGCCCAACGTCTCTAAATGAAAATACTAGACCTGTACATACTTAAAAAGTTTTTGGGCACCTTTTTCTTCTCTATCGCCCTAATTATTTCTATTTCTATTGTTTTCGATTTCTCGGAGAATGTGGATGAATTCATTGAAAAAAGTGCTCCAACAGAAGCAATTATTTTCGATTATTACTTGAATTTCATCCCCTACTTTGCCAACCTATTCAGTCCGCTTTTCATTTTTGTGTCTGTCATATTTTTTACGTCAAAAATGGCAAGTAATACCGAGATCGTTTCCATTTTAGCAAGTGGAATTTCGTTTCGAAGAATGCTAGTCCCTTACCTCATTGGAGCTGTACTTATTGGGTCTCTTTCGCTTTACTTGAATAACTTTTTAATCCCAAAGAGCAATGTTAAAATGCTCGAATTCAAGTACAAGTACATCAAAAATCAATATCGAAACAAGGATAAAAACATTCACCTTCAACTTACTCCAAACAGCTATGCTTACATTGGTAGCTATGCTGTACCTACAAATGTTGGTGTGAAGTTTAGCTTGGAGCAATTCAATGAGGACGGTGAAATGACGTACAAATTGATCAGCGATTTTGTGCGTTGGGATTCCACCAAGCAAATGTGGACGATACAAAACTATTATGAACGATTCATTGACGGGAGGTCAGAAACAATTAAAAATGGACTCACGAAAGATACATCACTAAACATGCTTCCAGGCGACTTCACAAGGAGAAACGCCGATGTAGAAATGTTAGATTACTTCCAACTGCAAAAGGAAATTGAAGTCCTCACCTTTAAAGGATCTAAGGATGTTATTAATTTAAAAATAGAACAACACAAACGCATTGCATTTCCCTTTGCAACGCTTGTGCTCACCTTTATAGGAGTTGCGATTGCCAGCAGAAAAGTGCGCGGTGGGATTGGACTTCACTTAGGCCTGGGGTTGGCATTGAGTTTTACCTTCATCATGTTTATGAAAGTTACTCAAACCTTTTCTACTAATGGCGGGTTAGATCCCATGATTGCCATGTGGATTCCCAACGTAATTTACGGTATTTTGGCAGTTTATCTCATTCAAAAAGCTCCTAAATAATGGCAATAAAACTCAAATGGCTTCTACTAATTGTGGTTTTAGCAAGCCTTAGCGCCTGCACGGTTGGACGTTTTTTTGTTTACAACTTTGCCGACATAACAGACTATAAGAAGTTTCCTAGTAGAATGTTGACAAAGTCGGACGAAGTATTTCATTTTGCAAAAAGAGCTGAACTAAGTAAGCCAAAAAACTTTACCATCAATGGAGAGGTAGTTGACTTTGACGAGTACCTAGAGAAAAATAGAACAGTAGCTTTTTTGGTCATAAAAAAATGACACGGTACAATATGAAAACTACTATAACAAGTACGCAGAAGAATCTACCGTAGCGTCTTTCTCTATGGCCAAATCAGTAACATCTATGCTTATTGGGTTTGCCATTCAAGACAGTTTAATTGGTTCAGAAGAGGACTTGGTAACGAAGTACATTCCAGAACTGAAAGAAAATGGTTGGGACAAGGTAACCTTGAAGCACCTTTTACAAATGACTTCAGCAATGAAATTCAACGAAAGTTACTGCAACCCTTTTGGTCACGCAGCATCGTATTATTACGGTAGAAATTTGAGAAAGCAGCTTGCAAAAGCGAAATTAGAAGGCGAACCTGGCACCTATTTCAATTACCAAAGCGGACAAACTCAAGTATTGGGTTTAGCATTAGAACGAGCCTTAAACGGGAAAAAAATTACGACATACTTACAAGAAAAACTATGGACTCCACTAGGAATGGAATACGATGCTTCTTGGAGTTTAGATCGTAAAAAGAATGGCCTTGAAAAAACGTTTTGCTGTTTGAATGCAAGAGCGCACGACTTTGCCAAACTCGTCCGATTTTATTTAAACAAGGGAAATTGGGAAGGGGAGCAATTGTTGAACGAAGAGTGGATTGAAAAATCTACCAAACTCGATACGACGGCTGGTTCTGAAGATAACTACCAATACCAATGATGGTTGAAAGGAAATGAAGGAGACTACGCAGCTGAGGGGATCTTGGGACAGTACATTTATGTCCACCCAGAAAAGAACCTCATAATTGTAAGGTTGGGTAAAAACTACGGCAATACTAGCTGGACTAGTATTTTTAAAGCTTTGGCCAGGGCTTATTAATTTAAAAGGTTACCCAACAATACAAATTCTTAATGTAGATGATCTTTATCGTCACAAACAAAAAAAGCCCTTTCGGGTTATCGAAAGGGCTTTCTGTATGGTTGATAAAGAATTCTACATGAATCCTTTTGCTTTTGCTTCTTTAATACAAGCTGTTAAGCCGTTCTTAGTAATGTTTCGAATACCTGCTGCAGAAACTTTTAACGTGATCCACTCATTGGTATCAGGGTTAAAAAACTTTCTTGTAAATAAGTTAGGCGCAAATGTTCTTCTCGTCCTTCTCTTTGAGTGAGATACATTGTTTCCTGTGATTACTCTCTTTCCTGTTAATTGACAAACTTTAGACATATCTTTTCCGCTAAAAAATTGGAGTGCAAAATAAATACTTTTTCTGTTCTAAAACAACCCTTTCTTTAACAAAAATCTGTTTTTTTTTCAAATGAAGAAGACGTACCTTCGCACAAAAAAAAGATGAAGGTATTTTTAACATGCGTGACGGTGTTTTTAATTGGCATTTCTAGTGGCTTTTCACAAGAAAATGAGAAAGTTAAGCACATAGAAAAAATTAAAGTTGGCGAAGAAGTAAAAGACGTAAACATGAACTATTCCTTTAAAAATATGGAGGGAAAAGGTACCCTCTTGAAGGTAAGGTTTTTCAATAAAACAAAAGTCAATTTAAACGTAGATGTAGTGATGGGTTTTTATAGCAATGGAATTTTACTCGAAAAAGCAGACCTTGCAGATTGTTTGAAGAAATCATTTTTTAGCAATTTCTTCCGCCCCTATCATTTAATTGAAACATCTTTTGAACCAAAAAGTGATGTAGAAGTGGAAGTTTTAAATTTTAATTCAGAGCAGGTAAATGAATGCAGAGAAACTCATAAGTAACGGCGCAGGTGCTTTAATAGCTGTTGCAGCACTAGGAGCAGCAGCTCAACTATCCATATCATTACCGGAAAGTATATCGGTGGCACCGATAACCGGTCAAACCTTGGCAGTGTTGCTCATTGCTCACCTTTTAAAAGAAACGTGGGGTACCCTTGCAATTGGAATATATATTACGATTGGAATTTTAGGTGCGCCCGTATTTGCAGGATTTAAAGGCGGATGGGACAAGTTTTCAGGTCCTAGTTTAGGTTACTTTATAGGTTTTATTGTTGCCGCTATTGTTTGTGGACTGCTTGCAAGAAAGCAAGAGGAACGATTTAAGTTCTACTTGCTACAAATGTTAATTGGTTCATTACTTATTTTATTGTGTGGTTGGTTAGGTCTATTTCGATATTTAGACGCCAACACGGCTTTTGCCAAAGGAGTACTACCTTTTCTGCCCGGAGCGCTGATTAAAATCACCATAGGTGCTATACTATTATCTGTCATTCGTCGTTTCAAAAGCTTTATGAAAGCGGTTTAAACGGAATGAATACTTTTGGTTAAAAATGAACCCATTTGATTGATCGCGAACTGAACGTTTTATTTTTACCCAAGTGGTACCCTAGCAAATTCGAAGAATTTGATGGCAATTTCATTGAAAACCATGCCTTAGCGCTTTCTAAAAAATGCCGCTTGGGAGTAATTTTTGTGCATTCTAACAGCGAGCTTTCCAAAAATTTTGCCGTTAAAAAAACAGAACAACACGGATTCCCAGAGTACCGTGTGTACTACAAAAAGCCTCAATTGGGCTTGAGTATATTCAATCAAGTAGCCTCGTTTTTTCGATACAGAAAAGCTCAAACCATTGGTTACAAAGCATATTTGAAAGACATTGGCAAACCAGACCTTTGTCACGTTCACATCAATGGGAGGTCTGCTCTACTAGCTAATTTTTTAAAAACAGCAGAAAACATTCCGTTCCTCATCACAGAACATTGGTCAGGATACACAGCCGAAAGTGGAGCTTTCAAGGGTTATTTCCGGAAGAAATTTTACCAATACACTGCCAAACAATCGAGTGGAATTACCTGTGTTTCCAACTATTTAAAAGAAGCCATTAAGCGACACGGCATCAAAGCCAATTTCTCGATCGTCCCCAATGTGGTAAACACTGAACTGTTTCAACCGAAATTGGACAAAGCAAACAATCCAATACGGGTGATTTACATTTCGAATATCACCAAGAGACCAAAAAACATTCACTTAATTGTTAAAGCCCTAAATAAAGTAGGAATTCAACGCAAGGATTTTGAAATAGATATTTTAGGAGCTGGACCTGATGAAGCTTTTATGTTAGAAGCGTTAGAGAACGGGAGCATGAAGGGTCGTTACACGTTTTATGGAGAAGTGGAGATAGAGAAGGTAGCTGCTCTACTTCAAAATGCCGATTTCTTATTACTTTACAGTCAGTTTGAGACCCAATCGGTAGTGATGGTTGAAGCCTTTGCTAGTGGAGTTCCGGTGTTGATATCAGGGGTTGGTGGAATTCCAGAATACATGAATGAAGAGAGAGGACTGCTACTAGAACCTAACTCTGCTCAAACACTTGAAAAGGGAATTCTTACCATGTTGGACGATTATAAAAAATATGATCAGGAGCAACTTCGGAACTATGCTGTAGCTAATTTTGGAGAGGCACGCATTCAGGAACAGTTTCTACAGTTATACCATAAAGCGTTAGAAGAGCATGCCTGAAAAGATAAAGCTTCGTTTTGCCATTTTAGTAGACAGTCCTTTGCTTAAAAAGTGGCAAGCGGACAGCATTCAATATGTTGTAGATACTAAACATGCCGAATTCGTTGGGTTTATTCAAAATATAGGCAGTACCAAACCATCAGCAAAAAGCGTCTCTGTAGGCTTCCGAAGCCTTTATAAAAACATAGATCGGAACGGACCACTGCAACTCACTGAGTGGGAGAAACAGTTTCCAACCACTCCAAAATTCTCTTTTACTCCGGAGCAAAAAGGAGTAGCAAACTATTTCAATAAAAGCGATTTAGAGACATTTAAATCATTAGAATTAGATGTTGTACTTCGCTTTGGTTTTGGCATTTTAAAAGGTGAAGTGTTGAATATTCCTACTTATGGAATTTGGTCGTTTCATCACGGTAACCCAAGAAAATACCGAGGTGGTCCTGCCGCGTTTTGGGAAATTTTTAACGGCGATTCCATTACAGGAAGCATGTTACAGCAGCTTACTGAGCAACTAGATCAAGGTCAGCTGATCAGAGAAGGATTTTTCCAAACCACCAACCACAGTTATCGAGCTAACCTGCACCACGTTTTAGAAGAAACTTCCGTTTGGCCTGCACTTGCCGTTAAAGCAATCGTTCATCATCCGCAACGAAGGTTGAAGTTACAAGCAATTCCTGAAAAAGGGAAATTATACAAACTGCCGGGTAACTTTACTTCGCTTCAGTTTCTATTTAAGTTAATTGCCAACAAGGTTCGTTTTCACCTTGACCGTTTGTTTAGAGCAGAAAAGTGGAACGTTGGACGAGTTGCCCAACCGATTGAAGAGCTAGTAAATCATCCGTTGAAACCGGTAAAGTGGTTGAATGAAGCACCAAACAGCAGCTATTATGCCGACCCATTTGCATGGAACAAAAAGGAAGTACTCTTAGAGTTGTACAATTATATAACCAGCAAGGGAAGTCTAAAAAAGCTAGACACAAATTCAGGTAAACTGAGCAATTTTTTAGATGATAAGACTCACTACTCCTACCCTTTTAGCATCCAACACGATGAGAAGCGTTACGTTTTACCAGAGAATTACACAAGCAACCTACTTCAATTGCACGAAGTAGATGAACAACTGAACGTTTTGCAAAAGCGTGTGCTTTTAGAAGGTCAGTGGATTGACCCTACCCTGTTTGAAAAAGACGGAAAATGGTGGTTGAGCTGCATGCATGCAAGTTCACCCAAAGAAAACCTGTATTTATTTTATGCCAACTCCATTGAGGGACCATACCATCCGCATCTTTTAAATCCTGTGTCGACCGACATTCGTTCGGCAAGACCAGCCGGAACACCTTTTCTTTTAAATGGCAAAATCATTCGACCTACCCAAAACTGTTCAAAAACATACGGCGGTAACATTGTGTTAAAACAAATTGAAAAGCTTAGCCCTACAGAGTTTGAAGAGTCTTTTGTAAGAGAAATTCTTCCGCCAAAAGGCAGGTATGCTGAAGGTTTACACACCCTTAGCACAACAGGCGATGAAATATTGGTAGATGGCAAGCGTTATCATTTCAATTTTTGGAATTTTTGGAATCAGCTGAAAGCTAGCTTTAACAAATAAACAACTTGATAGGCAATATTATAAATACCGTTTCAACTCGAATAAGCTTGGCTGTGCTTTCCATTGTATTGCTCTTGCTGAACTCTAACTTTTTAGGCAGTGAGGGCCTGGGAACGGTCGGTATTATTATACTAGAAATTACCATCTACCTTTTAATTAGCAATGTAGTTTGTGGTGGAAGTTTGGTGTATTTTACTTCTCGCAAGAGTGCAAATTCCTTACTTATTGCTGCTTACACTTGGATTGTACTGAGTGCTGCTTTATACTATAGCCTACTTTTACTCATTCCCGCGTTGGACTCAGAATATGCAAACGCTATTTTGGTTTTAGGTTTTTTACAATCTGCCATAGGTGCCAACTTAGGTTTATTGGCAGGTCAACAGCGTTTTAAAACCTTCAATTTTGTGGCCCTTATGCAAGCACTAGTGCAAATTGGGGCACTTTGCATATTTTATTTTGTGCTGAACGACCAAAGCATTGACGCATTCATTCAAAGTACATTTATCGCCTATTGCCTAGCATTTATTTTAAGTTTTGCCCGCTTGATTCCGACACTTGAAAAACAAATCATTTGGCCTACCCTCAAACTTTTTAAAGAATTAATTCAATATGGGTTTTACCTGCAAATTGCCAACATAACGCAGTTGTTAAACTATCGGCTAAACTACTTTTTGTTGGATTATTTTAGCGGAAGGGCGACTGTAGGTAAGCTTATGGCAGGCGTTCAGCTTTCTGAAGGTTTATTGCTGCCAAGCAAAAGCATCGGAGCCGTTCAGTATGCAAAAATATCGAGTCAAAAATCAAAAGAAAATGCCGCCCGATTAAGTCTTATTCTTTTAAAAGTGGTGTTCTTACTTACGTTGCCGCTAGTTGCGATTCTAATGCTTATTCCAGAGGTGATTTACACCGGCTTACTGGGTTCCGATTTTAATGAAACACCGATTGTCATAAGTTTTATGAGTGTAGGAATTGTTGCCTTAGCTTGCGAAGTGATTTTAAGCAGGTTTTTCGCAGGAACTGGTCAGCAAAAAATAAACGCAACAAGCTCAAGCATTGGTCTGGTGGTGACTGTTATTGCAGGATTTAGCCTCATTACTGAGTTGGGACTTATTGGGGCTGCAATCTGTGCCAGTTTATCGTACCTCAGTATTTTCCTATTCTTATTTTACAAAATGATAGCAACTACCGATGTTCGAGGTGGTGATTTCTTATTGAAAAAACAAGACTTTATTTACTTGAAAAGAGTATTTCGAAAGGTGCGAAAATCCTAATGTAAATCGCTTAGGGACTTCACTCCTGCCGGTCGTTCTACTAAAAAACCTTCTGCATAGTCTACTTGAATATAACGTCCCATATCAGCCATGCGTGCGCGTACGAACTCAAAGAAATTTTTCATCGTTAAAGGAGACTCGGGTTCGTTCGACCCCTCATTGTAAAATTGCGATGAAAAGGCTTTGATGGCATCCATCTTAGTATCTACAAATGGAGTTACGTCTACCACAAAATCGGGCTCAATGAAACGATCTTGAATGTAATTGTAAATCGCTTTTGGGCGCCATGCTTCTTGAATTTCAACGTCTAGTTTTGTTTCTACTTTCCGCAGTCCGCTGTAAAAACAAGCATCAGAGATAAGTTTGGACGCCCTACCATGGTCCGGATGCCGGTCTCTCGGTGCATTTGACAGAATAATGTCGGGTTGGTATTTCCTTAATATTTGTGCTATGAGCAGAATGTGTTCTTGGTCATTTTTAAAAAATCCATCGGCCATTCCAACGTTTTCGCGACAAGCTAATCCTAAAATCTCTGCAGATTTTGCAGCCTCCTTTAAACGCAAAGGCCCAGAACCTCGTGTACCTAGCTCTCCATGGCTTAAGTCAAGAACGCCAACTTTTTTACCGGCCGCTATTTCTTTTAAAATAGTCCCTGCACAACTCAGTTCAACGTCGTCAGGGTGAACGCCAATGGCGAGTATATCTAATTTCATTGTTCAATGAAATTGATAATCTGATCACATGCAGGTGATTCTTGTGGGGCAACCATTGCCACATAATTTCCGTTGGCGTCAATCAAATATTTTTGAAAGTTCCATGATACTTCAGAGTCTTCTACTCCATTTTTCGACTTCTGTGTTAACCACTGATACAGTTCATGCATGTCGTCTCCTTTCACAGAAATTTTTCCCATCATAGGAAATGAAACGCCGTAGTTTGCTTTGCAAAAGGTTGCAATCTCTTCATTTGTGCCAGGCTCTTGTGCCCCAAAGTTGTTTGCCGGAAAACCGATGATTACAAAATCTTTTTCATTGTAGGTTTTATACAATTCCTCCAAGGTCTCGTATTGTGGTGTGAGGCCACATTTAGATGCAGTATTGACCACTAGAATCTTCTTTCCTTTAAATTTATTGAGTTCAATTGCTTCTCCTGTTATGCTTTCTACTTTAAAATCAAAAAAGTTCATGTCTTGTGCGTTTAGTGCGAGCGTTGCTAGTAAACAAATGCTACTAATGAGTAATTTATGTAATTTCATGGGAATGGTTTTATGTAGAAGACAAATGAACGAAAAAAGAGTTTGAAAAATGGGAAAAATAGTGAGTAAAATGTAGAAGAGGCTTAATTTTAAAGCATGGCAAAAGAAATAACGAGCAGCGAAGATATACAGTTACTAGTAAATGAGTTTTATGGAAAAGTGAGAGAAGATGAGCTACTTGGATCCATTTTCGAGAGTGTTGTGAAGGGTAATTGGCAACCTCATTTAGAAAAAATGTATGGCTTTTGGGAGACCATTGTGTTCAATGTAAAAAAGTACTCTGGTAGTCCTTTTCAAAAACACACTCCCCTGCCCATTGATGGAAAGCATTTTGAACGATGGTTAACAATTTTTCATGCCACTATTGACCATCACTTTGAAGGACAAAACGCCGAAGAAATTAAGAAAAGAAGCACCCAGATGGGAATGATGTTTGAGTACAAATTGAAACACATTAAGGGAGGAGAATAATTGAGGTGAAGATTCGCTTTTATCAAAATGCCACTTTTAGAATGGCTCGTTCAGATTAGTCGAATAATATGCGCATAGCCATCGGATAAGAAGTGTTATGTCACTCAAATTGAATGAAAAATAGATTTTATAACTAATTTAGAAGCATAAAAAAGACATAGTGCGAACATAACACATGGCACATGTGTATGTGTTATGGGCAATCCCAGGACTAACTCATGAAAAGAAATTTAATAGACTATTTAGTCGCTCCTTATTTATATCGTAATAGACTACTTATTAATATTTTAAGTTGATAAAATAGAGTGATTAGGTTCTTTTAATTGCAAGATAAGTCTTAAATTGTATTTAAAACCTTGCAATTTATGAAGGGAAAAACTGCATGTAAGTATGCATAATAGCCTTTCGCATCAGACTCTAAGGCGCCCTTCCAATCGTCTTTTCCCCAATTAATATTGGTTGTAACAAAAAGTAAAATAATTGCAATTAAAACGTAGGATATGGAAACAACTTTACTTTTCATACCCGACAAAAATCGGGAATATATGTGACTTCTAAACGTCTTCATTCATCGCAACTAATTGTCAATTAGACAGTAAAAAGCGCTAATTCATGTTGATTTTGTGTTAATTTCAGCCAAAAAGTCATTAAAAGTAAACTTTTTTCGTTTGGAGGTTAATTTGATAAATTGAAGAAGAAATCAAAAACCACACTGAAATGAATTTTAAAAACTATACCATAAAATCGCAAGAAGTGATTCAACAAGCCCAGCAGTTGGCTACAAGTTCGAATCATCAGGCGATTGAGAATGGGCATATCTTAAAGGCCATTCTCGATACAGACGAAAACGTAACCCCTTTTTTATTAAAGAAACTAGGCGTAAATAAAGAGATAATTGAACAAGCAACAAACAGCATATTAAAAGGGTATCCAACCGTTCAAGGCGGAGAACAATATTTATCTAAATCTGCAAATGCAACATTACAAGAAGCAAACAGCCTCTTGAAGTCTTTTGGAGATGAATACGTTTCCATTGAGCACTTAATAATGGCATTACTTAATGGCTCTGATGCTGTTGCTCAAATGCTAAAAGACAGCGGACTGAATAAAAAAGACTTGAAAGCTGCTATTCTAGAATTAAGAAAAGGAGAAAAAGTAACATCAGCCTCTGCTGAAGACAATTACAACTCCTTGGAAAAGTACGCGAAAAACTTGAACAAGTTGGCCTCCGAAAACAAACTTGACCCTGTTATTGGACGAGATGAGGAGATTAGAAGAGTCTTGCAGATTCTTTCTCGAAGAACAAAGAACAACCCCATATTAATTGGTGAGCCCGGCGTTGGTAAAACCGCCATTGCCGAAGGATTAGCGCACAGAATAATTAACGAAGATGTGCCAGACAATTTAAAGAGCAAACAAATTTATTCGCTTGATATGGGCGCACTGATTGCAGGTGCTAAATACAAAGGAGAGTTTGAAGACCGGTTAAAATCGGTGATTAAGGAGGTAACTTCTGCAGATGGAGAGATTGTGCTGTTCATTGACGAAATACACACCTTGGTTGGTGCAGGTGGCGGCGAAGGTGCTATGGATGCAGCAAACATTTTAAAACCTGCTTTAGCGCGAGGTGAGTTAAGAGCCATTGGTGCGACCACCTTAAACGAATACCAAAAGTATTTTGAAAAAGACAAGGCACTTGAAAGACGTTTCCAAAAGGTTTTAATTGATGAACCAAGCAACGAAGATGCTATTTCTATTTTAAGAGGAATCAAAGAGAAGTACGAAACACATCACAGGGTTCAAATTAAAGATGAGGCAATTATAGCCGCTGTTGAATTGTCGCAGCGCTATATTACCGACCGTTTTTTACCAGACAAGGCCATTGACTTGATTGACGAAGCAGCTTCTAAATTGCGCATGGAAATGAACTCCAAGCCAGAAGAACTAGATGAACTAGACCGTAAAGTAATGCAGCTTGAAATTGAAAGAGAGGCCATTAAACGTGAAAAGGATACTGCAAAATTGAAATTACTATCTGAGGAAATTGCCAACCTTAACGAAAGACGAAACGAGTTAAGCGCCAAATGGCAGGCAGAACGTGAAATTGTAGACGGCATTCAAAAGGCGAAAGAAGAGATTGACAATTACAAGTTTGAAGCAGAACAAGCTGAACGATCAGGAAACTACGAGAAGGTAGCTGAAATTAGATATGGTAAAATCAAAGAAAGTGAGATTAGCCTTGAAAATTTTAAAGCGCAATTGGATGAACTGAAGGAGAAATCAACCTTAATTAAAGAGGAAGTTGATGCAGAAGAGATTGCTGACGTGGTAAGCCGATGGACAGGAATTCCGATTTCAAAAATGTTGCAAAGTGAGCGCGAAAAATTGCTATACTTAGAAGATGAATTGCACAAACGTGTGGTAGGTCAAAACGAAGCCATTGAAGCGGTTTCTGACGCCATACGAAGAAGCCGAGCGGGATTGCAGGACGAAAAGAAACCCATCGGATCCTTCATCTTTTTAGGAACCACAGGTGTTGGTAAAACGGAGTTAGCTAAATCGTTGAGTGAGTATTTGTTTAACGATGAAAACGCCATGACCAGAATTGACATGAGTGAGTACCAAGAACGACATGCTGTTTCTCGATTAATTGGAGCACCTCCGGGGTACGTTGGTTATGATGAAGGTGGACAGTTAACAGAAGCAGTTCGAAGAAAGCCCTACTCTGTTGTGTTGCTCGATGAAATTGAAAAAGCACACCTCGATGTCTTTAACATTTTACTGCAAGTTTTGGACGATGGTAGATTGACCGACAACAAAGGTCGTGTGGTGAACTTTAAGAACACCATTATCATCATGACCTCTAACTTAGGTTCTGGAATCATTCAAGAACGGTTTGAAAACCTAGAAGATAAAAACCTCGACAGTTTTATGGAAAGCACCAAAGGTGAGGTTCTTGGCTTGTTGCGCAAAACATTGCGACCAGAGTTTCTAAACCGGATTGATGAAACCATTATGTTTACACCATTGACCAAGGAAGATGTGAAAAAAATTGTGAAAATACAGTTGAAAGGCATCGAGAAGTTGGCAGCGAAGAACAACATCAGTTTAACTGAAACGGATGAAGTAATTGATTACCTCTCTGAAATTGGCTACGACCCTCAATTTGGAGCTAGACCAATTAAAAGAGCGCTGCAACGAGAAGTACTGAACCAATTGTCGAAAGATATATTGGCAAGTAAAATTGCTCCAGGAGATGTGGTAGTAATGGATGTATTTGAAAGCACGGTAGTATTTAGAAAACCGTTGGAAGAGGAAATACAACAAGCCATTAAATCATAAAAAAGGCGACAAAGTGGATAGCCCGAAGAAATACTTCTTCGGGCTTTTTTTGTTGTGAGAAAGCAGCGCTAGGTTTTGCCAGCTTTGTTCTATTTTTGAGGAAAATCTCAAAAAAGGAAGTTTGATGAAATTTTACAATATTTTACTGCTGTGCTTAAGCGCAGCCACGGCCCTTTTACTAGCCGCTTGTAGCGAAGTGACAAAACCTGAAACGATTACCGAAAAAGCAATGGCTGCGCCACTCACAAAAACTACCTTGGTGGTATTGGGAACAATTCAAGATGCTGGCTCACCCCAAATTGGATGTAAAAAAGCATGCTGTAAAGACTTGTTTGATAAGCCAGATCCAGATAGAAAGGTTGTTGCTTTGGGTGTGGTAGATGCTTCCACCAATAAAACATACTTATTTGAAGCCACCCCCGACATCAGTAGTCAAGTTAAAACCTTGACTCAATTGGAACCCAATAGCCAAAACGAATTGGTAGACGGTATTTTCTTAACCCATGCACACATTGGCCATTACACCGGTTTAATGTACTTGGGAAAAGAAGTTGTGGACGCCAACCGAACTCCTGTTTACGCTATGCCACAAATGAAAACTTTTTTAGAAAATAACGGACCTTGGAGTCAATTGGTAGTTCGAAATAACATCGATATTCACGCATTAAAAGCAGATTCTACCATCCAACTTTCTAGTGAATTGAAAGTGACGCCTTTTTTGGTGCCTCATAGAGATGAGTTTTCTGAAACAGTAGGCTACAAAATACAAGGACCTAATAAAAGTGCGCTATTTATTCCGGACATTGACAAATGGGAAAAGTGGGAAAAAGACATTGTTGCACAAATAGAGCAAGTTGACTATGCTTTTTTAGATGCCACCTTTTTTGATAGCGTGGAGCTCAATAACCGAGATATTTTGGAAATCCCCCACCCTTTTATAATTGAAAGTTTAGAAAAGTTTAAAGGAATGAGTAGCGCCAATAAAAAGAAGGTCATTTTTATTCACTTTAATCACACCAACCCGGTTATTGATACTTTGAGTAACGCATACAAAAGAGTATTACAAAAAAGCTTTCGAATTGCACAGATCAATGAGCAGTTTGAGTTGTGATACAATATCCGACAACAACCGCTTATAGTCGTTTAAAAATGGTTAAACCATTCAATTAGAATAATTTGAATAGTTTATTGTGTTATTTTGAAATAATAAAATTGAGTCAGGACAAAAGGGGAATAAGATTACCTTTCAACATATTCAATTGTTGGTAGCCATATAAGAAAAACGACAAAAGAACGTTAACTTTGAACTGTGATTAGTCAAATAAGAAATAGCGTATTTACAAAAATCCTTTGGGGACTAATGGGATTATATCTGCTCAACATAAGTGTTGACACGGCAGACCCTAACCCTGAACACATTCCTGAAGACTTATCAATCAATGACCAAGAAAGTATTATAGAAATTGTGGTCGAGAAGATTTTAGGGTATGAAAATGCTATTGAAGAATATGATGACAATGACACCGAAGAACACAATAAAAATACAAATGTTAAAATTGATTTAACCAATCATTATACAACAGAAATAGACTTACATAAAGAATCGAGAATAACAATCCGACAAAATTTTCCTGACTTAAACACCTTTTTGGCTAACGGCTTTCAAAAGCTCGATATTCCACCGCCCAAAATTTGATTTGTTTTCTGACTTGACTAATTCCCACCTATTCAATAGTAGCGGGATAATTTCATAATGCTTTAAAAACAAATCAAAATGTATACAAAAAAAACATTGATGCTAATAATTTTATTGGCATCTTCAACATATTCAATTGTCCAAATTACAAAGACTGAAAAAGACAGTATTTTTATCCAACAAATCGAAGACCATAAAGAGCCCGACAAAGTATTACACGCTGAACCGCTCTATATTGACCTAATACGCGATTTAGGTGCGAGAAAAGGAGAAAAAGAGTGGAATGTTGGTTTAGGATTAACAGACAATCTAAAATTTGATGCCTACGAAGCATTAATTGAATATGAATGGGCACCTATTGACAGGTTAGGATTTGAAGTTGAATTACCTTTTACTTTTTATGCACCCCAAAGCGGAATAGAAAGCGACTCAATTCCTTCAAATAGTTTAGATAGTACTTTCCTAGGTCCGCGGATATTACCTCCTTATACACGAAATTTAGACCGAGCGTGGACTGTTCAAAACGATACCTTGTGTAATTATGGTGCAGATAAAGGAGCAACACCGTCAATATTTACCGGACCTGCAAATGCTACATCCGGCAATAACTTCTTATACATGGAAGCAGATAGAGTTATTGGTTTTAATCCAAACAATGCTACAAGAAGTAGTTTATTAGAATTAGGTTGTTTTGATTTTACTGAAGAAACCAATATAGAATTAGAATATAAATTTCACATGTACGGCAGACCAGTATTAGGGTCTGCTGATTGGATGGGCGATCTATATTTTGAAGTGATAGATTCAATAGGAGTAACTCATGAAGTCGATTTCGTTTTAGGAGATGTTCAACAAAGCAATACAGCGCCTTGGATTACTAGAAAAGTGAACTTATCTAATTTTGCTGGCCAAATTGTGCGCATAGCCGTTAGAGGGTACATAGTTCCAATTGAAAATAGCCCACTTCGACTAGGTGACATGGTCATTGATGACATTAAGGTGTACCGCACCTCTGTTTCTATTCAAAAAAAAGTTTGGAGTCTGCATTTCAACTCTACCCCAACCCCAACAACGGTAATTTCAATTTAAAAGCTACTTCTGAGATGATAGGGAAGAGCTATCAAATTTTCGACATGAAAGGTTCTATCATTCACGAAGCTAGAATTGAATCAACCTTTTCGCAAATTGAGTTGAGCAATGCCAACAAGGGCATTTACTTTTTCAAAATAGTTGGAACCAATGAGGTGAAGAAGTTGGTGGTGCAGTAACGGTAATAAAAACAATCAAAAAAGGTTAATTTCACTGTTCTTGACGTTAACCTTTTTTTATGAAAAGAAGAACCTTCCTTAGCTCAACCGCATTAGCCTCTTTAGGCGTATTGTTTACAAGATCCGGATTTGCATCCAGCTCAGAGAGAAATACCATCAAACAACCTAGTTCTCCCATCAAAAAACCAGTAGTGGTTTCCACTTGGATTCACGGAATGGACGCCAACAAAGCAGCTTGGTCTCTATTAAAGGCAAATAAATCAGCATTAGATGCAGTTGAACAAGGGGTGAGAGTTACCGAATCGGATGCCACCAACAGAAGCGTGGGACTGGGCGGAAACCCTGATCGTGATGGCAACGTTACCTTAGATGCGTGCATCATGAACCATGAAAGTGAATGCGGTGCTGTAGCCTGTTTGCAGAACATTGAAAACCCTATTTCTGTTGCTCGGAAAGTGATGGAAGGCACACCCCATGTGATGATTGTGGGTAAAGGCGCAGAAGAATTTGCCTACGAAAAAGGATTTCCAAAAAAGAACTTATTAACAGACGAAGCAAAAACTGCATGGGAAAAGTGGAAAGCAACAGAAGAGTTAAAGAAACCCGAAATCAATCACGAAAACCACGACACCATTGGCATGTTGGCGATAGATGAAGATGGAAATCTCTCAGGAGCTTGCACCACAAGTGGTTGGGCGTACAAATTGCCAGGTCGCGTCGGTGACTCTCCCATTATTGGAGCAGGTTTGTTTGTGGACAATGAAATAGGTGCAGCTTGTGCTACGGGCATGGGAGAAGCTGTTATTCGCATTGCTGGAAGTCACACGGTAGTAGAACTAATGCGACAAGGCAAAACACCTAACGAAGCTTGCAAGCTAGCAGTTGAACGAATCATTGCAAAACATAAAGACTTGAAAGGTTTGCAAGTCGGTTTCTTAGCCCTAAATAAAAACGGAGAAGCAGGCGGATATTCTACTTACGCTGGTTTTAACTACGCCTATACAGATAACGCAAAAGCAGAACTAATTGATGCAGGGTATGAAATGGAATGGTAGAATTGCCACTGTACTAATTTTACTGATATTCAATCTTTCCGTTGCTTCTCAAGACCAGTTGAATGATGGCAATTACGGTATAATTCCAAAACCCTTAAAGCTTCAGAAACATCATAAATGGATGTACATTTCTCAAGGAATAGACATTCAAAACAGAAGCGGCGATTGGAATACGAATCGGCTGAATACCTATTTCACACAAAACAAACTTAAGGTTGGTAATTTTTTTGCTAAAAAAATCATTCTAAACCAATCAGAAACCTACGAACAAGAAGAGTACGCATTAACTATTTCTTTAGACACAATCGCCTTGCACTTTAGTACACAAACAGGACTAAACCATGGAATATCTAGCCTTTTACAGCTATTATTATTAAATAATGATGAAGGAAGCTACATTTATAAACTTCCATTAGGTAAAATAGAAGACAGCCCTTCCTTTAAGCACCGAGGCTTCCTACTCGATTGTTCTCGACATTTCTTTGAGAAGGAAACCATTCTAAAGTACATCGACCTACTTACCTTGTACAAAATGAATGTTTTGCATTGGCATTTGACAGAAGACCAAGGCTGGCGAATTGCCATTGACAAATACCCAAAATTAGAATCCATCGCCTCAAAAAGAACTGAACTGGATGGTTCTGAATACGGCGGAATTTATTCGAAAGCTGACATTCGAGAAGTTGTAGCGTATGCTTCGAAAAATGGCATTGAAGTAATTCCTGAAATTGAAATGCCCGGCCATTCCCAAGCAGCTATTGCGGCTTATCCACATTTATCGTGCACTGGCAAACAAGTAGCTATTGCAAACGACTGGGGAGTTTTCAAGGAAATTTATTGTGCGGGCAATGATTCAGTTTTTACCTTCTTAGAGGATGTATTAACTGAGGTTGTTGACTTATTTCCCTCGAAATACCTTCACATTGGTGGCGATGAAGCACCAAAATCACGCTGGGAGGCATGCTCAAAATGCCAAAATAGAATTGAAGAAGAGGGTTTAAAAGATGAACATGAATTACAAGCATACTTCATCAAACGAATTCAAACGTTTTTAAATTCAAAAGGAAAGGAAATCATTGGTTGGGACGAAATTTTAGAAGGTGGCCTTACCGAAGGAGCAATTGTTCAGTCTTGGCGTGGAGTTGAAGGCGGAATAGCCGCTGCAAAACAAGGGAACAAAGTAATTATGTCCCCTACTTCACATGCCTATTTAGACTACGACTTGAAAGCCATTAATCTGGAGAAAATTTACAGCTTCAACCCAATTCCTACTGACTTATCATCTGATTTTCATGCCAATATTATTGGTGGAGAATGTAACATGTGGACCGAACATGTGCCAGATGAAAAGACATTGGACTACAAAGTTTTCCCAAGAATACTAGGCATGGCGGAAGCACTTTGGAGCTCAGGAGAAAAGGATTTTCAAGAATTTCGAGATCGTGTTCAAGTGCATTATGCTATTCTTAGTGAATACAATGTAAATTACGGAAGTGAAAGCGAACCATTTTATTATGAAATATTCACAAGGAGAGATTCTATGTTCATAGCAATTAATAGTTTAGACAAAAACATAAATATCTTATACCAAGAGAAAGTTGGCTATCGATTCAACACTACCAAAGAGTATAAAGGACCAATATACTTAGAGAAAGATTTAGACTTAGGAGTTCAAGCTTATAAAAATGGAAAAGCATATGGAAGTGTTGAATACATTCAAACTAAAATACATAAAGGTCTGCACTCTGCGGTTACTTACCAAGATCAGTATAGTCCTTATTACACGGCCGGCGGAGACACTGGACTGGTTGATGGAAAAATAGGCACTTTGGACTTTAAAGACGGAAGTTGGCAAGGCTTTTACGGAACAGATGCAGAAATTACTCTAACGTTTGATTCTGTCATAGAAATCAAAGGTGTTGAGCTAAATTTTTATCAATATATCAATTCGTGGATTTTCCTCCCCGAAGGTGTAAAAATTTATTACTCAAAAAATGGTAAGCGTTGGAAGTTGTACGAGAAGGATACCAACACATTTAAAGATAAAAACAAAACAAGGGGTAAATCTATCTTGGGTATACAATATACAAATGAGAAGAAAACCAATGCTAAATACCTTAGGGTAAGTATAAAAAATATTAAAAAAGTCCCCGATTGGCATGAAGCCGCAGGTTCAGATGCATGGATCTTTATGGATGAAATAATTGTAAGATGATTTTTGAACTGTGCACAGACTCTTTTAAAGGGGCAAAATTAGCCCAACAATATGGCGCCAAGCGAATTGAGCTCTGCTCTGCCCTTTCTGTTGGCGGATTAACGCCAAGTCCTACTATTACAGCAATTTGCGCGACCATACCGCAAGTTGAAACACATGTTATGATTCGTCCAAGGGAAGGTGACTTTGTCTATTCTGCTGTAGAACTTGAAGTGATGCTGAAAGACATTCAACTTCAAGCTGAAGCTGGTGCAAAAGGAGTTGTTTTTGGCTGCCTAACGAAAGAGAATTCAATTGATGTTCAACAAAATATCACTTTGGTAGAAGAAGCCCGAAAATATGGTTTAGAATGTACCTTTCACCGAGCATTCGATTTTGTTGACTCGCCCATTGAAGCATTGGAATCATTGATTAATATTGGCTTCAAGCGGATTTTAACCTCCGGAGGAAAACCAACAGCAATTGAAGGAATAGAAGAAATCAGGCAGTTGGTTGAATATGCAACCGGACAATTAGAAATCATGGCTGGAAGTGGTGTGAATGCGTTAAATGCAAAAGCATTAGCTTCATCAGGTATTACCGCCTTGCATTTTACATCTCATGATTTACAACCTTATCAATTGGGAATGGGAGCTTCAACTGTACCTAACAAATCTAAAATTGAATTGATTACAGCCCTTTTTCAATGAAAAATATTATTTACTTGACGCTTGTATTTGTTCTCCTTTCTTGCAGTAAACAGGAGGAAGTAGGCGTGATTTATCAATCACAACAACTTGAGGGAAATTGGGAGTTTAGCGAACAGGGTAAAAATGAATGGTTCCCTGCTAAAGTACCAGGCTCCGTTCACATGGATTTATTGAACAACCAACAAATTGAGGACCCCTTTTTTGAAAATAACGAACTCAAACAACGTTGGATTGAAAACAAAAATTGGAGCTATAGAACGACTTTTGAAGTGGATAGTTTAAATCTCTCTTCTCAGCGAAACAGTTTAAAGTTTGATGGACTAGATACCTACGCTAACGTATTTCTAAACGACACGTTGATTCTAACTGCAAATAATATGTTTCGATCTTGGGAAGTGCTGGTTCAGGATTTGCTTCACCTTGGTACGAATGAACTAAGAATTGAGTTAGAGTCGCCCGTTTTACACAACAAAGCGGCCGTTGAAAATTACCCTTACCGCTTACCCTCAGGAAATGAATCGGCTGATGTTGAGACAAAAGTGTCCAATTTTACTCGAAAAGCTGCCTATCAATTTGGTTGGGATTTTGGGCCTCGTTTTGTGACTTCAGGTATTTGGAAACCCATTGAATTAGTGGATTGGAACTATGCTCGGATTCTGAATGTATATACCTACACAAAATCGATTAAAGATAACTTGGCTTTTATGGAAACTGAGATTGAGATTGATGCAATTTCAGCAGGTCAGTACGAGCTAGAGATTGATGGAATTAGAATTGTAAAACAATTAAATGAAGGAATAAACACGGTTAAACATTCATTTCAAGTAAGAAATCCTAATTTATGGTCAATCAATAATGAAGACCCTAATTATCTTTACAAACAAATTATCTTTTTAACGAAAGAGGGAAAGAAGGCATTTTTCAGTAAAACGGAATTTGGAATTCGAACCATTGAGCTAATCAACGAAGCCGATGCTAAAGGAACTTCGTTCTTTTTTAAGCTCAATGGCAGGCAATTTTTTGCACAAGGAGCCAATTATATTCCTCAAGACATTTTTCTTTCAAGAGTAACGCCTGCCAAGTATGAAAGGTTAATTCTACAGGCGAAAACTGCTGGCATGAACATGTTACGCGTTTGGGGCGGTGGTATTTACGAGCGGGATATCTTCTATGATTTATGCGACAAATACGGTATTTTGGTGTGGCAAGACTTTATGTTTGCAGGGAGCCTTTATCCTGAATCAAAAGAATTTACTGACAATGTCACCCAAGAAGTAATCGATAACATCAAGAGATTGAGAAGTCATCCTTGCTTGGCATTATGGTGTGGCAATAACGAGCAAGAAGTCGCTTGGAAGAATTGGGGCTGGCAACAACAGTACAATTACTCAACAGAAGATTCGATAAAAATATGGGACTACCAGCAATACTTGTTTCGTGATTTGATTCCTAAATTAGTTTCAGAACACTCTCCTTCAATTGACTACACTCCAACTTCACCCTTGAGTAATTGGGGAACCGAAGAAAACTTCAAACATGGAAGCATGCACTATTGGGGTGTTTGGCACGGTAAAGAACCTTTTGAAAACTTTAAAAACAACGTCGGTCGTTTCATGGTAGAATATGGTTTTCAGTCTTTCCCAAGTATGGAGACCTTAAAAAAGGTAATGCACGACAGTAGTTTATACCTCAATTCAGGGGTAATGCAAAACCGACAAAAGAGCTATATTGGAAATGGACTTATTGAAAAGCATATCAAGCAGTATTACGATGCGCCTGCTTCTTTTGAGGATTTTGTACAACTGAGTCAAGAAACGCAAGCAAAAGGCTTAAAAATGGCCATAGATGCAAATATTCGAAAGCAAACACATTGCATGGGAACCTTATTTTGGCAGCTGAACGATTGTTGGCCCGGGCCAAGTTGGTCCATCATCGATTACTACGGCAATGAAAAAGTAGCATACTACTCTGTTAAAGTAGCGTTTAATTAATTACGAATCTTTGAATGATGAATGTCTATCTTGAAGTCATTGCGAATGGAGTGAAATGGAGTGTGGCAATCGGTCATCTAGGAATAGAATGCTTTCCTTCAAACAAATGAAAGACAACACCCAACTCGAAAAACCATTCCACATTCCACATTCTTCATTCTTCACTCTACATTCCTCACTCTATCAATATCTCATCCACAAACAACCAAGCAGTGTTCCCCTCACCTAAGTGCCAATCGCCTATCTCACCGTAATTCTCAGCTTCTACCTTTACATATTTTGCTTTTAGAGGCGTGCTAAAGTTGAATACAAAGTCTTGTGTGAATGAACCGTATTCTCGATCGGAAAAGGCATTGTTGATCGTTTTCACTTTCTTAAAGTTCTTTCCATCTGTAGAAATAGAAACAGCTACTTGCTTGGGATAGAAAATCCATGATTTAATGTCTTGCAGCGCACCAACTGTAACAGTTGAAACAGGTTCTATCTCGCCTAAATCAACAACAGCAACTAAATTTTCACCCGAGTACCCTTGCCACTGACCTGTTCTAAAGTTTTCGCTTCCACGCAACAAATCAATCAACCCGTTATCTCCTCCGGCAGAATATTCATTCGCATATTCCGTACTCAATGTTATAGATCGACCTCCTTTGATTTTTTTATAATCCACTCCCTTTACCGTGAAACTTTTCTTTCCATTTTTTTCAGCATAAGCTTCGAATGCGGTTGATTTGTCTATCGTAATTGGACCTGTATAGAGCTCAAACGCCTTATCTCCTACTTTCGCATAAAGCTGACTCTCAATATCCACAGAAGCTACAGCAATTGTCATCGTTTCCGTAAAGGTTCTACTTGGTGCAAGAAAATAAGGAGTTGCGACCATTTGGTTTTGAGGCTCAATCGTCGTCACTGGCAAATTATCGCTTCCCCAGTTTTTATTGGGTGAGGCTCCCATTTCAAAAATTAGCTCCCCCCCATTCATAATTGCCTGGTGTGGAAGTTTTGTGCTATTTAAAACGTCGCCATTTAAAGTTGCAGACTGTATGTAAATGTTCTTTGCACTCCGTCCATTTGCCTTCACAACGAATTGCTTACCATTCTCCAAGTTTAATTGAATTGATTCAAAATGTGGTGTTCCAATGACGTAATAATCCTCTCCGGGCGTAACGGAATAAAAACCCATTGCACTTAACACGTACCAAGCAGACATTTGTCCGCAATCTTCATTGCCACTCAACCCATCGGGTGCATTTTGATATTGCTCGGTTAATATTTGATGGACTTTTTCTTGTGTTTTATATGCTTTACCAATAGCGTTGTACAAATATGCCATGTGATGACTTGGCTCATTTCCATGAGCATATTGACCAATCAAACCTGTAATATCCGCTTGATGACGGCCGGCCAACTTCATTTCAGTGGTAAACAATTGGTCTAATTTGTTTTCAAAAGCATCACTCCCACCGTATAAATTAATCATGCCTTGAATATCTTGAGGAACAAACATGCTATACTGCCAAGAATTAGCCTCCGTAAAGTTGAAATTTACTTCTGCAGGATTAAACCCTACACTCCAACCGCCATTGGCTTTGCTTTGCATAAAACCTACTTCAGGATTGAACATGTTTTTGTAATACTGCGCTCGTTGAATAAATTCATTGAAGGTTGCTGTATCTCCTATGCGCTTTGCCATTTGAGCAATGGTCCAATCGTCATACGCGTATTCCAATGTTTTTGAGACGGACTCCGGCTCATCTTGTACTTCTATAAAACCTTTGGTGCGGTAAGATTCTAATCCTAAATGACTTTGATTCGCAGAGTGTTTCATCGCTTTTAAGGCTTTGTTCCAATCAATACCTTCAATTCCTTTAACTTGAGCGTCAGCAAGCACAGAAACACCGTGATAACCAATCATACAACCGGTGTAGTTGGCCGACAACTCCCAAATGGGCAAAATTCCTCTATCGTCGTATTGCTTCATGAAGGTTTGTAAAAAGTCTTTGGTTTTGTCTTGTTCAATAATCGTGTACAGCGGATGAGCGGCTCTAAACGTATCCCACAAAGAAAAAACGGTGTACACATCATGGTCTGATTCATGAACTTTTAAGTCCATGCCGCGATATTTCCCATCCACATCAGAAAATAAGTTGGGAGCAATCATAGTGTGATACAAGGCTGTGTAGAAGATGGTCTTTTTATCAGTTTGATCAGATTCTACTTCAATTTTTGATAAGGCCGCTGTCCAAGTAGCCTCGGTTGCTATTTTTAATTGCTCAACATCAAAGTCTTTAATCTCTGAATTCAAATTATTTCGAGCACCTTCCATACTCACAGCTGAAATTCCAACCTTTATAAGAATGGCTTCCTCAATCTCTACATCAAATGTAAATGCGGCCTTTTTACCTGAAGAGTCTAATTGCACTGATTCATACGGTTTAGAGAACTGCAACGAAAAGTAGAAATGCTGTTCCGTTGCCCAAGCTTCAGAAATACGCTTTCCTTCTACCTTTCCATCTTCTAAAAATATCAGCGTATCGCTTAGCACTTCGTCGCGATGCGCTAAATCAAGTATTACGTGACTTTCCCCGGCCTTATTGAAGGTATACTCATGAATCCCAGCTCTTTTTCCAGCAACCAGTCGAACATCAATATCGTGTTTGTCTAACGTTACATGGTATAATCCCGGACTAGCTTTCTCCGTTTCCTTTCTGAAAGCTGAGCGATAGCTATTATTTGAATTGCTTTTGTATCCGTTGTCAAAGTATATTTCTCCCTGAGAAGGCATTAACAGCAAATCACCGTAGTCACTAACTCCTGTGCCGCTTAAATGTGTGTGTGAAAAGCCATAAATGATTGAATCTGAATAATGATAACCCGAGCAGCCATCCCAACCTTCCAAACGGGTATCAGGGCTGAGCTGAACCATTCCAAAAGGGGCAGTTGCTCCAGGAAAGGTATGTCCATGACCACCAGTTCCAATGAATGGATTCACATATTGCAGCACTCCTTTTGGGGCTACTTCATTTTCAAGAGATGACTGATATGTACAAGAAGTTACAGTCAATAAACAGAACAACACAAAAACTATTTTAAACTTCATACTGTTGGAGCTTTAAGTTTGGAGGAGACCCTTCCAAAAAATAAAATATAGGCATAACATAGAATAACCAAGGCAAAAGCAACTTTGAAGCCGCTTATGTCTGCAAAAAAGCCGAACATGGGCGGTATAAATGCCCCTCCAGCTATGGCAGTGCACAGAACTCCCGAACCTTCCGGTTTTAAATTCCCTAAATCTTCAATGGCAATGCTAAAAATGGTAGGAAACATAATGGAATTAAACAACCCTGCTCCCACAATAGACCATAACGCAGCTATTCCAGAGGTAGAAATACTCATCAACACACAACAAATAGCCAATGAGGCAAATACTGTTAACACCAAATTTGGTTTGAAAACTTTGGTAAGGTAAGATCCAATGAAACGGCCCACCATTGCACCGCCCCAATAAAAAGTAACAAACGTGCCCACAACAGCCTTACCGTCAACAGTATCTAGACCTCCTGAATGGAAGCTAGAAGCGATAGAACTCATAAAAGGAGTCACACGAATTACTTCAGCCAGGTTCATGTCCATAAAATAGTTAACCAAGTAGCTCCCAATCGTCACTTCAGCTCCTACATAAACAAAGATTCCAACAGCTCCCATTTTTAGTTTAGTATGTTTCAACGCCTCTGAATAGTTCCCTTTAATCTTGCTAGACAAGAGTTGAGGCAAGTTGGTTTTTGAAACAATAAAAGACAACAAAATTAAAATCCCTGCGAGCACGATAAAAGGCATACGAATTGCAGAGGACTCAACATCCATATATACTTGTAAATCTATGTCATTGAGTAGACTTATCTCATTTGATGATTTAATAGTATCACTTAAAATGAAAATGGCTCCAATTGCCGGAGCAATCGTAGTTCCGAGCGAGTTGAATGCTTGAGATAAAATAAGTCTGCTAGACGCAGTTCTTGGCTCACCCAAAATGGTAATGTATGGATTTGCAGCAACCTGAAGAATCGTCATACCAGAAGCGAGCGTAAAGTATCCTAACATAAACACCGGAAATAAGCGATAAACGGCTGCTGGCAGAAACAATAAACAGCCAACTCCCATAATCGCTAAACCCAACATTATCCCTCTTTTGTATCCAATTTTATGGAGTAATCTACCTGAAGGAATGGAGATTATACCATAAGCGATAAAAAAGGCAAACTGAACCATACCAGCCTGAAAGTAGGACAATTCAAATATATCTTTCAACCTCGGTATTAAAGAATCGACCAATACCGTTATTAGTCCGAACGTAAAGAACAAAGAGGTCAATAAGTAAAATGCCTTTTTATACGACTGAGCCATAGTATTTATTTAGATAACAATAGTAAATCATTTTTCAAGGGAAAGCTATAATCAAAGCCATAAGTTTTGGGTTAGTTTTCGACAATTGGGCGAATTATAGTAAGAAGTAAACAATACGTATAGGTTTTGACTTAACTTTATAGAACTATTTGTCAATTATGAAACAATACCTACTCCTCTATTCCTTTTTATTGAGCATCACTCTTTCGGCTCAGCACGTTCCAACCAAATTGTTTGACGTTGAAAAACGTTCGGCCATTGGCAGAATGAACAATAAGTCTGCCCCTCAAACCTCAGACTACAATGTGCATTACTATGAAATTGATTTAGATTTGGATCCAGCTGTCCGGTTTGTTCAAGGAGATGTTACCGTACATTTTCGGGCACTAACTGCAATGGATAGCATTGTTTTAGATTTTGGAAATCAACTAATTGTAGACTCTATAGTTTACGCACAAAACACCTACTTAACAGCAAAAACCAATGGTTTTAATACAGTTGGTTTTGTCTTTCCAAGCACTATTCCCTCTCAATCGTACGATTCAGTGCAAGTATTTTACAAGGGAACACCCAGCGGCAATCCAGTAGGAACACCTTTTGCACGAGTGAATGTGCCCAATGGAAATTTAATTTGGACGCTTTCAGAACCTTACGGAGCAAGTTATTGGTGGCCTTGCAAAAGCGATTTAACCGATAAAGCAGACTCCATTAGTATTCATGTAACGGTTCCCCAAGGCAATAAAGTAGCATCGCTTGGACTTTTACAAGGAATTGATACCATTGGTACGGCTGTGAAATACAAATGGAAAACTACTTATCCTACCGTTGCTTATTTGGTAGCGATTGGTGCAGGTAAATACGATTCCTACCAAGACCAATTGTATGTGAAAGGAGATAGTATTTTAATGGAGCACTACTTGTTCCAAAATGAATCGCACGCACAGTCATTATTTGGTGTTCAAGATTTTATGGTCATGTTTGACTCCTTATTCGGTGAATACCCTTTTAAAGACGAAAAATACGGCCACGCTTCCTTTACTTTTGGAGGTGGAATGGAGCACCAGACCATGAGTTTTATGGGAAATTATGGTGGTGGTTTAAAGGCGCATGAATTAGCACATCAGTGGTTTGGAAACAAAATCACGTGTGGTTCTTGGAGTGATTTATGGTTAAACGAATCTTTTGCGACGTACATCACAGGGCTTACGTATGAGTTCGGAGTAGTTCATAATCCTGCATTTTGGCCAGTTTGGCTCGATCAAACCATGCGATCGGGTTTTAACTATCCCAATGGTTCTGTTTATCGCTATGATACATCCAATGTAAACAGCCTCTTTAATAATCAAGTATATAATAAAGGAGCCATTACCTTACATACGTTACGATGGAAAATTGGAGATAGCGCCTTTTTTGCGGGTGTAAAGAATTACATTTCTGATTCGAGCTTAGCTTTTGGTTTCGCCAGAACACCAGATTTAAAAGCTCACTTAGAAGCGAGTTATGGCCAGAGTTTAACGGAGTTTTTCAACGATTGGATTTATGGTCCAGGTTTTCCACAAATACACACTTCATGGAGTATGAATGGCAGTAACTTAACCTTGAACGTAACGCAAATCCCTTCAGATACGGCTGTTTCGTTTTTTGAGATCCCCATACCCTATCGTTTAACAGGCAACAACATAGACACTATTATTGTGGTTGAACCAACTTCAAGTTTTCAAGCATTCAACATCCCCAACCTACAAGGCGTTACGAATGTTATTTTTAATCCTGACGATCGAATTTTTGCGAGAGAGTTGTTTACGGTTGACATTTCTGAAACGCCTGCAGCAACGGATTTAACTGTTTTCCCGAACCCAACAAGTGCCTATTTGTATTTACAGAACTCCGAGGGTTTAATTGGAAGCACTCTTCGTATCTGCAGTGTGGAAGGCAAATTAGTGCACGAACAACGCGCTGTTCAATCCATTGATGTGAGTGGCTTGAGCAATGGATTTTATGTGCTAGAAATTGAACACCAAAATAATATACGAAGAGCTAAGTTTCAAAAAATAGACTAGAAGCGGTTCCGGAGGAGAAATACCTCCCAGTATTTTTCTTTGGTCATGTCGCCATAATGAATTTCGTAATAGCGATATTGATACGACTGGAGTTGACAAACTATTACCAATATGAGGACTAGCGTTGTAATCACTGCTCTTTGACTGCCTTTTAATTGTGTTAATAATAGCGCCGAAGGCAGCATGAATAACGGAATATATTCCACCATGACTCGGGCGGAAAAGCTTCCGCCGTAAAACCACATCCACCAAGAGGAGAAGACATATATACATTTACAAGATTTCGCCTGGAATAAATCGATAATTGGGAAAGTGAGATTGAAGCCTCATGGAAAGATAAAGTGACGAAACTGAATAAAAAAAATAAAGTCGAGTAGGTAAAGGGGAATCTCACCCCTAAATCTCTCACAGAACCGTACGTGAACCTCTCGATTCATACGGCTCTTCAAAATCCAAGTCACGGTCTGAAGCCTTCGTATTTCCAATGCTCAAACATATTCGGGTAGCTCTCGGCTATGCCTTGTAAATGTTTAAGTGAATAATACCAATGCTTCTTTTTCAACCGTTTGTATTTGTTGAGAACCCACTTGTATAATCGTTGATTTAACGTCTTGAACAACCTGCGCATTTCAGATTTTCGGTACACACCGTAATAGTTGAGCCATCCGCGTATTTTGAGATTGAGTTGATAGGCGATTCTGCTAAAAGGCAAATGCACCCAACGGTGTATCTTCATCTTAAACAGTTCGCTCGTTATTCTACTAATACTCTTTTGACTGATGGCAGGAGAAAAGCCTAATCGCATCTTCCCTCCTTTCTTCTCCATTCTCGGTTTAAAGGTAAAGCCTAAGAAGTCAAACTCCTGATACCTCGCTTTAAAAGGCGGTTGTCGTTTTTGGTTTCTACGGCAATAAACGATTTTGGACTTCTCTCGGTTTAACTCCAATTTACAGTCTTTTAATCGTTGCTTTATTGCCTCCAATAAACGCAATGCTTCTTTGATATTCTTGCAATGCACAATAATATCATCTGCATACCTCTCAATAGCATTTTCAGGATATTCTTTGGCTATCCATTTATCAAACACGATGTCCATAAAGATATTGGCTAGCATAGGGCTGATTACTCCGCCTTGTGGGGTACCTTTTCCTTCGGATGGTTTGATTGTACCCTCGGGTAACTCTACAGCAACCTCTATCCACCGTTTTACATACAATAAGATGTGTTTCTTATCGGTGTAGTGTTCCACTGCTTTTAGCAGTAGTTCATGGTCAATGTTATCGAAGAACCCTTTGATGTCCAAATCAATTGCCCAACTGTATTTCATACAATTGATACGGCATTGTTCTATGGCTTCATTTAATTGACCCTGACAACGAACAAACCATTATTGAGAACACTCCCACTTTCTTTGAAAACAATGTAAAAGTTGCCTACACCTTCGAGATGAACGACGATTACAGCGTGCAACTCTTTGGTGGAATCCAAAATGCATTTAACAGCTATCAGTCTGATTTCGATATAGGAATTGACAGAGATGCAGCATACATCTATGGCCCTTCTCGTCCAAGAACTGTTTTTGTTGGATTAAAACTTGGGTTAAATTAATCTCGAGTTTGGGAATTGAACAAGAAATAAAGCATACAATCTTAAAGGGAATTTTGGAACAATCAAATGCAGATGTAAGGTAGAGTTGGGATCCAATTAATTTAGCATTCTCCAGCTCAAACCCAATTTTAATACCCTTCCAGGCACAGGGTAATTTTCTATGCGATAGGACTCTTCTGAAAATGGTTTACCGGTGATATTCTCAAGCTTGGCAAAAATTCTAGCAGCTTTGTGAATTCTTAAGTTCATAAAAAGATCCAATTGGATGATATTACCCAATGCTGCTGCATTCTCTTGGCGTAAGTAAAACTGTGCCAAACTAGGGGAATACGCGTAACCTCCGTATTCACCAATAAATGCAAAATCTGCACCTAATTGAAAATTCAATGAATTCTTAAAAAAGTCATTATCGTAAAACAATGAATGAAATGAACTAAAAGCCGGTAGAGGAACAACATCAGTATTTGATATAGCCTGAATTTGGAAGTGATTGTTCCACCTAAAGTTTTTCAAGAAAATAAAATTCTTTCTCAAATTTACTTGTAGAATTGAAATTTGATCTCCTTCTTGCTGAGGAGTCTGCAGGCTATCTAAGTAAACATAATCGGTTAATAACCTGTAATTCACATCAACCGTAAAACGATACTTCTCATGGCTCACTGCTCCACCAATTTGAACCTGATTAGAAGTATTCAGGTTAGCGTTAAAGTAATTCCTATTACCTCGTTGGTTGGTCAATAAAAAATCACTTTGCTTTCTGCTAATTCTGCTATATAATCGTGGTTGAAAAGTCACACTATCGTTAAATGCTGCACTTATTTTCCAATCCAACTCGTTTTCATGAAAGCCGGAAATGCCTTTTTCAAAAGCAGTCGCAAAGTGCACGCCCGCGAAATTTAAATTGGCCTTAGCAAGCAAGAAATTAGAACTTGTTTCTTCTTGAATAAGGTAATTTTGAAACCATTGCAACTGCTCATTTCTTGCACCAAGCTGTAATTTATTTCCCCAAAAATTGGCGAACACTTCGTTTGAAATGGTTTGCGAAAAACTACTGTCGTTACTATTGATTTCATCAAAAATGCTCGTCTCGTAAAAGTCTGCGGATTCACTCAGGTTGTCGGTGTATTTGCGACTTACTTTCAGCCAATTAAATTCATGTGATATCGAAAGCAATGGCTCTTTGGTTGAGTCATTGGTATACATCAAATCATAAGTAGACTTGGCACCCCAGTCCTGTGATTTTGATTGATTCTGAGCATTTCTCAAATTGATAGCCAACAGCACTGTATTGTCAGTTTCTGAGTCATCGTCTGAAAGCACTACTCCCCCATTTTCTTGATTCTCTATCGAGTTAATCAAATAATACAAATCAGTGTTAAAGCGCTGATCCCTGCTTTTCAACTTTACACTGGCATTAAATTGGGTGTGGGTTGCCAATTGACGTATGTAAAATCCTTCAGACGTAATTCTTCTATAATTGAACGCTAAGTTCATTCCCTCTCCTAAATTTTGGGTATGAAAAATGCTGAACTGTTGTTCACTCTTTGATCCGTTAAAGTAACTAAGCTGCGTAAACGGTCGCGAAGATGTATAAAATCGCAAGGAATCTTTCGTGAATAATAGCGGTTGAAAACCACCCAACATTGAATTTGAATTCCAATCTTGTGCAGAAAAGCGATACGAATGACTTGGTAACCCATTGTTCCCCGACCTTGCAAATGCACTAAATTGATTGGGAATTGGACGGTATCTTCTGAACGAGGAAACGTCAAAATAAGCTTCGCTCTGGCTGATCGAATATCTCCCTATATTCCTATAAGTCAGCTGTAAACTATCATCAGCGAGTATTTTATTTTGTGCCCACAAAGCACAGAAGGAAAACATAAACGATAACAATAGCCCAAAGCTCTTCATTGCGACAAAGATAGCGTTCTGATTGAAAATACTGTTGATTTACCGCCCTATTTACCTAAAAATTAGTTTAACAAAATTTCACCTTAGCACAAAGAAAAAAATGTGAACTTTATGTCATGAATAAATTATTGCCTCTATTGTTTTGCGTGCTATTAGGACTAAGCAGTGCTGCACAAAAGGATAAAATTGAGTGGTTGAGTTTTGAGGAAGCTGTGAAGCGAAATGAAAAAGAACCGAAAAAGTTTATTGTAGATGTATATACTGATTGGTGCGGATGGTGCAAAAAAATGGATGCCAATACGTTTACGAATCCTGTAATCATCAAATACATTAACGAGAATTACTGGGCAGTTAAATTAAACGCAGAGCGCAAAGACACAGTGGTTTTGGGTCAGCAAACATTTATTAACGAAAACTTAACGCAGCGACGAGGGCCACATCAACTTGCAGTAGCCCTATTGAATGGTAAAATGACCTATCCTTCAATTGTTTACCTCGATGAAAATGTAGAACTGATGCACCCATCAATTGCAGGGTATCAAGATCCAAAAAGTTTAGAAGAAATTATAAAGTATTTTGGAGAAGGATCTTATCAATCAACACCTTGGGACCAGTATGTAAAAGAATTTCAGAGTGCCATAAGTGCAAATTAATCCAGAAGCTAGTTTCGATTTAACCCAACCGTAGCGTGATATTTTAATTGAAATCCAAATATTTATAAAATATTTCTTTTCTTTGTTTTGAACTAAACAATTATATCATGAACATTTACGTAGGAAATATTTCGTACAAATCTACTGAAGACGATTTAGGAAACCTTTTTGCTGAGTTTGGTGATGTCACCTCAGTAAAGATTATTACAGACAAATTCACAGGTCGCTCTAAAGGTTTTGGTTTCGTTGAAATGAGCGAAGAAACCGGAACTAAAGCAATAGAAGCTTTAAACGGATTTGACCACATGGGAAGAAATCTAAAAGTAAGTCCCGGTAACCCAAGGGAAGAAAAATAGACCAATATATTTCTTTAAGACTTCAAAATCTCAAACTAAATAGTTTGAGATTTTTTTTTGACATACTCAATAATGTCAGTGCCGTAACCCAACAATTCTGTATCCGCAAAAAGCGCTGGAAAAGCAAATATCTGTAAAGGTGGGCATTCTGTAGATTGATCTACATTTACTTTTCTAAAAGCTACTTCGTGCTTCGTTAAATACGATTCAACCTGAGCACATTGGGTGCAATTTTCAGCGGTAAACAGAGTATACATTAGGCTAACTTATCAAGTTCTCGAATTAGGAAACGTTTGCGCTCCATGTAAATTAAATCCTTTTCTTATAAATCATTTAAAACAGTAGTTACTGTTTGTCTAGAAGTGGCAGTAAGATTGGCCATGTCTTGATGTGTTAGGTCGTGTTTTACGAGCACTTCAACTCCAATTTTTTTACCGTATTTCTCAGCCATTTCCTTCATGAAGTCAATGATTCGTTCTCGTGCATCTTTGAAAATTAACGACTCCAGTCTTCTTTCGATATTTCTTAGTTTTTCTCTAATCGTCTTGGTTACTGCTAAGCTCAATTGATCATTCGCTTCCATCATCTTTTTAAACTGATCTACATTCAAGGTGCACATTCTAGTTTCCGCATCCATGGCAACTGCGAAGTCTTTGCGACTTTCTTCTCCTACAATTCCAATCTCTCCAAAAACTTCTCCCGGGTAAAGAATTGCTTTTATAATCTCCTTCCCATCTTCTGAGTAGCTGCCAATTTTTATGCGGCCAGCTTTAAGAAAAAATAAAATCTTACTGGGTTCTTTTGGGAAGTATATAAAGTCGTTTTTACCGGTAGTTTTCATCACCGTCAAATCATCTAACTCTGCCAACTCATCGTCAGTAAGGTTTTTGAACAAATTAATTTGTTCGAGATGCCATAATTTTGAATTCTGTGCTGCCGTTCATCAATCAACTATCGTAAGAAGCTCAAAGATAAGACCAATACAGTTAGATTGATTGTCTTCTAGTGTCATTCTAAAGACCCTATTTCCCTTTCGCGGCCAATAAGGTATTCTTCAATAAGGAAACAATGGTCATTGGCCCAACGCCACCAGGAACAGGAGTGATGAAAGAAGCTTTCTCAGCAACTCCATCAAAATCTACATCTCCATATAGTTTATAACCAGACTTCTTCGATTTGTCAGCTTTTCTCGTAATTCCAACATCGAAAACTACCACGCCGTCCTTCACCATATCAGCCGTTATAAATTCTGGCTTACCTAAGGCAACGATTAAGATATCTGCTGAAAGTGTAATTTCCTTTAGGTTAACCGTTCTGCTATGAGTTAAGGTAACTGTGCAATTACCTGGATACGAATTTCTCGACATTAAATTTGCAATGGGAGAACCAACAATTGAACTTCTGCCTACCACAACACAATGTTTACCATTGGTTTCTATATTGTAACGTTCAATTAGTTGCAATATCCCAAATGGTGTAGCCGGTAAAAAGGTAGGTAAATTCAACATCATTTTGCCAATGTTCCAAGGATGAAAACCGTCAACGTCCTTTTCAGGAGAGATGGCTTCCGTCACTTTTTTATCGCTAATGTGTTTTGGAAGTGGCAATTGAACAATGAATCCGTCAATCTCCTCGTCCTTGTTCAAACGATCAACCTCTTCAAGCAATTCCTTTTCGGATACAGTATCATTTAAACGAACGATGGTGCTGTGCATTCCTACTTTCTCACAAGCAGCAATTTTTGCATTAACATAAGTAATACTTGCTCCATTACTGCCCACTAAAACAGCTACTAAGTGAGGAATTTTCCCACCCTTAGCCTTAACTCTTTTGATTTCCTCGGCTACTTCTAATTTAATTTCTGTAGCTGTCTTTTTACCGTCTAGTAGTTGCATAATTATCGTCCTATTCCGCCAGGCATTTGAGGCATGTTTTTCGTCATTTTAGCCATGTTCTGTTTGTTACCCATCATCTTCATCATCTTGCTGGTTTGTTCAAACTGCTTCATTAATTTATTCAATTCTTGAACAGAATTTCCACTTCCATCAGCAATTCGCTTTCTTCTTGTACCATTAATGATTTTGGGGTTCCCTCTTTCTTCAGGGGTCATTGAATGAATCATGGCTTCAATTCCTTTAAAAGGATCATCGTCAATGTCAACATCTTTAATGGCTTTGCCGACTCCAGGAATCATTCCTACCAAATCTTTCATGTTACCCATTTTCTTGATTTGGTTTATTTGATCCAAGAAATCGTTGAAGTCAAATTGATTCTTTGCAATTCTCTTCTGCAGCCTTCTCGCCTTTTCCTCGTCGTATTGTTCTTGCGCTCTTTCTACTAAAGAAACCACATCACCCATACCCAAAATACGATCGGCCATTCTGTTTGGATAGAATAAATCAAGGGCTTCCATTTTCTCACCCGTACCAACAAATTTAATAGGCTTATCAACAACAGAGCGAATAGATAGTGCCGCTCCACCTCTCGTATCACCGTCTAATTTAGTAAGTACAACGCCATCAAAATTAATTTTTTCGTTGAACGCCTTTGCTGTATTCACTGCATCTTGACCAGTCATTGAATCAACTACAAACAATGTCTCAGAAGGAGTAATTGCATTTTTAACAGCAGCTATTTCAGCCATCATCTGTTGATCTACTGCTAAACGACCTGCAGTATCTACAATAACCGTATCGAAACCTTTCGATTTAGCGTGTACAATTGCGGCCTTCGCAATTGATACAGGATCTTTATTGTCTTTATCAGAATATACTTCTACTCCAATTTGTTCACCCAAGACATGCAATTGGTCAACTGCTGCAGGTCGGTAAACATCACAAGCTACTAAAAGAGGCTTCTTCTTTCTCTTGTTAAGCAGTAAGTGGGCTAATTTTCCTGAAAAAGTTGTTTTACCTGACCCCTGCAAGCCTGCGATTAAGACAACCGAAGGGTTTCCAGAAAGATTAATATCTACCTGCTCACCTCCCATTAAGCTAGAAAGCTCGTCGTGGGTAATTTTTGTAAAAAGCTGACTTGGAGAAACGGATGTCAATACATTCTGACCAATGGCTTTGTCCTTTACCGCATCAGAAAAGCTTTTTGCCGTTTTGTAGTTTACATCGGCATCTAATAAAGCACGTCGAATTTCTTTTGTGGTTTCCGCTACGTTAACCTCACTAATTTGACCTTGACCTTTTAGTACTTTTAGCGCTCTGTCGAGCTTGTCGGATAAATTCTCAAACATCTTTCTTCACAATTTTTAGAAATGTAAAATTAACGAATATAGCTAGCCTATAAAACCTTGAACGAGATATAATCTAGCCTTGAATGCATCCAAACTTAGAAATGAAATTGAATGCTACATTTTTTCAGGAACCTGAACTCCCAATAAATCCATTCCATTAGAAATAACCTCTGCAGTTTTAGCACAAATCATTAACCTTAGGTTCTTTATCTCCTCATTTTCTTCCTTAACAATTGGCGTTGTATTTTGGTAAAAATGATTGAACACTTTCACCAACTCATAAATGTAGTTCGCCAATAATGCCGGACTTTTCTGAACAGCTGATTCGTCTAGTATTTCCGGAAAGTCATACAATTGCTTAATCACAGAAATATCTTCTGCATCTAAAGGAGCATTCTTAAAGTCAAGAGAACCTTCAGTATAATTAGATTTTCTTAAAATGGATTTAATTCTTGCGTGTGTGTATTGAATGAAAGGTCCTGTATTACCGTTAAAATCAACCGACTCCTTTGGATCAAATAACATTCTCTTTTTAGGATCTACTTTTAAGATGAAATATTTCAATGCTCCCAACCCAATTTTCCAATACAATTCTTGTCTCTGCTCGTCTTCCATTCCTTCCAACTTTCCTAGTTCTTCAGAAATTTCTTGTGCAGTATTTTTCATTTCCAGCATTAAATCGTCGGCATCAACTACAGTTCCTTCTCTCGACTTCATTTTGCCAGAAGGTAAATCAACCATCCCATAAGAAAGGTGTTCAATTCCTTTTGCCCAATCAAATCCCATTTTTTGCAGTATCAAAGCCAACACATTGAAGTGATAATCTTGCTCATTTCCAACTACGTAGTAATAATTCTTGCAATGAAATTCTTCTTCTCTAATAATTGCTGTCCCAATATCTTGTGTAATGTAAACGGATGTACCATCAGAACGCAATAGTATCTTATTATCTAGCTTATCTCCCTCAAGATTAATCCAGATGGAACCATCATCTTTTTTATAAAATGACTCTGTATCGATATGCGCCAGTACCTTTTCCTTTCCAATTAAATACGTATCTGATTCATAATACAACTTATCAAAATCAACTCCCATGGTGGCGTAAGTACTTTCAAAGCCTTCGTATACCCATGAGTTCATGGTTTTCCAAAGCTCAACGATTTCGGGTTTTCCCGCTTCCCATTGTCGCAACATTTCTTGTGCTTCTATAATAATTGGTGCCTCCTTTTTTGCTTCGTCTTCGGTTTTCCCGGCAGCCATTAATGCTGCTATTTCCTTCTTGTATTCTTGGTCAAAACGAACATAAAAATTACCCACCAGTTTATCCCCTTTTAATCCGGTGGTGGCAGGTGTTTCAGCATTTCCAAATTTCTTCCAAGCCACCATTGACTTACAAATATGAATTCCACGATCATTAATAATCTGAACTTTTATTACTTCATGACCATTCGCTTTTAAGATTCGTGAAACCGAATTCCCTAAGAAGTTATTCCGTAAATGTCCTAGATGCAATGGTTTATTGGTGTTTGGAGAAGAGTACTCCACCATTACTATTTCTTTGGAGTTCGGTTCAGCGTAACCAAAAGTAGACGAAGTGCCTGTTGACTTTAAAAAGTCAGACCAATAGCTTGGATTTATTACTAAATTTAAAAAGCCTTTGACTACGTTATAATCAACAACTAGATCAACGTTGTTTTTCAAGTACTCACCAATTACTTCACCTGATTGTTCAGGAGATTTTTTCGTAATTCGCAAGAATGGGAAAACAACCAGCGTAATATCTCCATCAAATTCTTTTCGTGTTTTTTGAAGCTGAATTTGGGAATCATCCAAAGCAATTTCAAATACTGCAACAAATGTTTCTTTTATTGCTCTTACTAGTTGATTGTTTAAGTTTTCCATTAAGAAAGTTTCTGTTCTAACGTATTTGTTGTGTTTACCAAAATATCAAAAGCCGTTTCAGCCATTAAGTTTTGTTTGTTGTCAAGTGTTGGATTGATTTCCACCATTTCAAAACAAACCAATTTATCTGATTGAATTAAATGTTGAATGATTGAATTTGCTTCTTCCGGAGTGTAACCGTTTGGAACTGGAGTCCCTGTCCCCATTGACACAAGATCACAATCCATGCTATCCACATCAAAAGAGATGTAAATCAAGTCACAGTTTTTCAAAATTTCAAGTGCCGCTTTACAAGCCGCTTTTATTCCTTTTTCTCTCGTTTCAGCTACCGTAAAGTTCTTTATCCCTTCGCGACGAATCAACTCATTCTCCGGAAACTCTGTGTCCCGAACTCCAAAAAATACAATATCTTCCGTTTTTACTTTTGGAGAAATACCTCCCATTTCCTTTAACTCATTCCAGTGCTCAATTGCCTCCTTTGAAGGTTCTTTCACTTGACATTCTTTGTTGTCAAACGCAATGGCTGTTGCCAAAGGCATACCATGTACGTTCCCTGTTGGTGAGGTATAAGGTGAATGTAAATCAGCATGTGCATCAATCCATATGGCACCTAATCTCTTTGTTGGATACTTCTTTTTAATACCTGCTATTGTTCCACCCGCAGAAGAATGATCTGCCGCTAAAATCAATGGAAATTTGCCTTCAGAAAGCGTTTCCTCAACTTGGTTGCAAACTCGTTTATATACTTTCGTAATTCCTTTTATTCGCTTAGCGGTAGCTAATTTAACAGAATCAAAAAGCAATTCATTGTTATGCTTCAAGGTAACAATCTTGTTTTTTAAAAAGTAATCACTCCCTTTATTCAATGATGCAATCCGCAATGCATCTATCCCTAAACTAGCTCCCCTGGTTCCAGCTCCTAATTCCGATTTGTTCTCGATTAATTGTATTTGCATATAAAAACATTGGTAATTCGAGGCAAAAATAAGTTAATTCAAGTATCCATTAATCGTGTGATATTCTTATTTGACTATCATTTTTATACATTCATCTAAAATATCAGACAATAAATATTTGTACATCAACTTTTTTCTTTCTACTTTCCCAACCTTAACCAATTAAGTCGATTAACATTTCATGCGAAAGCAAGAGCTTTTTAAAACAAGGAGTCATTTAACTCTTTTTGTGCTATTTGTGCTTTTATTTAGCGCTTGTGATAACATTTCATTTCAAGATGGTATTACTGAGGGTAAAATAGAATACGACATTTCTTACCCAAACATCGCAGAAGATAACTTCATGTTGGACCTAATGCCGAAAAACATGAGCACTACTTTTGTCGATAACAGTTATCGAAGTGACATCATTGCAGGAATGGGAATTTTCAAAACTTCCATTATTTGTAATGAGGGAAACGAAAAGTTAATTCATTCGATTAAAATGCTACGTACAAAGTATGCAAGTGAACTTACTAAAGAAGACTTCAAAAAATTTAACCCTGCATTTAATGAAGTGGAGGTGAAATTTACGGATGAAACGAAAGAAATTGCAGGATACAATTGCAAGTCAGCAGAGGTTAAAGTACTTGGAGACAGCGTGTGGACGTTTAACGTTTTCTATACTGATGAGATTAACATTAAAAATGTAAATGGCCATACTCCCTTTAAACCGATTAAGGGCGTATTAATGGAATATCAGTTGTTAAGCAATAATGTTTTAATGAAGTTTACTGCAACCAAGGTGATTCAGGAAGACATTGATGCTTCAGTATTAGCGCTTGATGAAGACTATGAAATGGTAGAACCCAAGAAATTAAAATTGGAAATTGAGAAGCTTTTCGCCAACATTATCTAGTTCTGTTGGTTATTTTTGTAGAAAAATTAAAACCATGAAAAATATAACATTAGCAATTGCTTTCTTACTAAGCAGTTTTTCAATCATTGCTCAAGATTTTGAAGGAACCATTACTTATGAAATGGTATATGAAAACCTTTCTCCACAGATTAAGCCAATGGCAGGAATGTTACCAAAATCTTCTACTGTAGAAGTGAGAGGAGAACTTTCTAAAACAACTACACCAAACGCAATGGGTGGTGAAATTAATGTAATCATTAACAGTACAACCGGCGAAACACTGACTTTAATGAATTTGATGGGTCAGAAGTATGCAACCAAAATGAATAGCGAAGACATTAAGGATGAGGAAAAACCTGAAATTGTTTACACTGACGAGACGAAAGAGATTTTAGGGTACGATTGTAAAAAAGCAGTTGCTACAGACAAAGAAGGCAATGAAGTGGAAGTTTATTACACGGAGGAAATCGATGTAAAAGCTTCTAAATCAGTGGATGGTATAAAAGGTTTCCCAATGCAAGTAATGATTACGCAGGACATGTTTACGATGACTCAAACAGTGACTGAAATCGATAAAGGAAAGGTTAAAAAAATTAAAATGGAGGTTCCTTCAGATTATACATTAAAGACCCTTGAAGAATTGCAAAAAATGGGTGCAGGCGGAATGTAAAGTATCCACTGTTCATAACTTATTCAAAGCCGTTTTTACATGTGTAGGAACGGCTTTATTTTTGTTTTACACAAAGATTCAACTGAATGGCTCAAAATCGTTTTAAATCAGATACTCCTGAAGAAAATTCTTCTAAAAAGAGAGACAAAAAAACGACTAGCAAGAAAAAGATCTTAGGCGAGAAGAAAGTAACTATCTCTAAGTACGCAAATTTCTTCAAGAATGAGAAGACACAGCAGGTTGTAGGTGTTGGACTAATACTAACTTCTGCCGTACTTCTACTCGCTTTTACTTCATTCTTATTTACATGGAAAGCTGACCAAAGTAAAGTTGAAATACCTTTTTGGGATTACTATCAAGACTCATCGTTAGTTGCAGAAAACTGGCTGGGAAAAATCGGTGCAGCTGTTTCTCACCAATTTATATACGAGTGGTTTGGAATCGCTTCCTTTCTTTTTGTTGGGCTTTCTTTTTTAATTGGATTTAGAATTCTATTCAAAACGAGCCTCTTGCCAATTTTCAAAACCATTAAATATTCCTTGTTTGGTTTAGTATGGTTAGCGTTATTCTTTGGATTCTTTTTTAAAAATGACTTGTTCTATCTTGGTGGGGCTGTTGGTTATGAATTAAATCTCTTTTTAAATTCTAACCTCGGTAAAATTGGAAGTGGAATTTTTATTTTCTTTTTGCTTAGCATTTTTATCATTAGCGTTTTCGATGTTAAAGCATTTTTCAAAAGTTTCAAAAAAGAGGTAGATCAAATTCGACAAGAAGAAGCGGAAAATCGAGAAGCAATTAACCCAGAAAAAACCATCGATGAACTTCATGATGCTGCAGAAGCGGAATTAGAAAGCGAAAACGATGATCTTAATCAAGAAAGTGAAATTCCTGTTAAAGAAGAGTTTCAATTAGAAGTAGATGAAACGGAGGAAGAAAAAGTTGTTGAAGACAACTTTCCGCTTGAGGTTGAAACTCCAGTTGAAGAAAAAGCAGCAGGAGCTGTTGAGTTAGACACTGAAGTAACGGAAGAACTAAATGAGATACCTGATGAAGTTGCTTTAGAAATTGAGGAGTCAGCAGAGAAGGATGAAATATTAAGTGACAAGGAGGTTAATAAGAAGTTGAAAGATTATGGTGAGTACGACCCAACCTTAGACCTTTCAGAATACAAAATGCCCGGTATTGATTTACTTGCTGACCATGGCGACGGAAAGATAAAGGTTGACAAAGAAGAACTAGAGGCGAATAAAAATAGGATTGTCAATACCTTAGAAAATTACAACATCAAAATACAATCCATCAAGGCAACCATTGGGCCAACGGTTACCTTGTATGAAATTGTACCTGCTCCGGGTGTTAGAATATCAAAAATCAAGAATTTAGAAGATGATATTGCACTTAGTTTAGCCGCCTTAGGTATTCGAATCATTGCTCCTATTCCGGGAAAAGGAACCATCGGAATTGAAGTGCCAAATCAGAATCCAGATGTAGTTTCCATGCGAACAGTAATTGCTTCTGAGAAATTTCAGAATGCAAAATATGATTTACCAGTTGTAATGGGCAAAACCATTTCAAATGAAATTTTTGCTTTTGATTTGGCAAAAATGCCTCACCTGCTGATGGCAGGAGCAACAGGTCAGGGTAAGTCAGTTGGTTTAAATGCTGTTTTAACTTCGCTGTTGTACAAAAAGCATCCTGCGCAACTGAAGTTTGTGTTAGTAGACCCTAAAAAGGTTGAATTGACTTTGTTCAACAAAATTGAACGCCACTTTTTAGCTAAACTTCCAGATTCAGAGGATGCCATTATTACCGATAATCAGAAAGTAATTCATACACTAAATTCATTGTGTATTGAAATGGATGATCGCTATGAATTATTGAAAAATGCATTTGTACGAAACATTAAAGAGTACAATGCGAAATTCATTGCAAGAAAGCTAAACCCCGAAAATGGTCACAAATACTTGCCTTACATTGTTTTGGTCATTGACGAGTTTGCTGATTTAATAATGACTGCAGGAAAGGAGGTGGAAACCCCTATTGCACGATTGGCTCAGTTAGCAAGAGCCATAGGCATTCACTTAATTATTGCAACACAGCGACCGTCTACCAACATTATTACTGGGTCCATTAAGGCCAACTTCCCAGCTCGTATAGCATTTCGAGTAACAACGGGAATTGACTCTAGAACTATCTTAGATTCAGGAGGCGCTGAGCAGTTAATAGGTAGAGGAGATATGTTGCTTTCAACAGGAAGCGATTTAGTACGTTTGCAGTGTGCATTTGTCGATACTCCAGAAGTAGAAGCAATCACAGAGTTCATTGGCAATCAACGAGCATATCCCGATGCATTTCTGCTACCTGAATACATTGATGAAAATGCTCAGTCGATTGGAGAAATAGATAAGTCGGAGCGAGATGCATTGTTTGAAGATGCTGCTAGAATTATAGTACAACATCAGCAAGGGTCAGCTTCACTTTTACAACGAAAATTGAAGCTTGGCTACAATAGAGCTGGTCGTATTGTTGACCAATTAGAGGCTGCCGGAATCATCGGTCCTTTTGAAGGAAGTAAGGCCAGACAAGTGCTCATAGTAGATGAAATGAGTTTGGAACAATTATTGAATAACGAGTAGAAAATAAATAAATATGAAATTTTTATTAAAAATTGGAACGGTATTAAGCTTAGTTATAGCAACCGTTAATGTGAGTGCTCAAGATGCAAAAGCAAAGGGAATTTTAGATAAGCTTAGCGCAAAGACAAAAACGTATACGAGCATGAGCGCAACTTTTGAGTACACCATGAAAAATGTTGCTGAAGATATTGAGGAATCTCAATCCGGATCGCTGGTAACACAAGGTGATAAATACCATCTTGAAATTGCTGGTCAGAAAATTATTTGTGATGGAGAAACAGTTTGGACTGTTCTAGATGAGGCCGAAGAAGTGCAAATAAACGGTGTTCCTGACGCTGACGAAACAGAAGACTACATTAGCCCTACTAACATATTAACGCTTTGGGAAAAAGGCTTTAAATACAAATTCGATAAAAGCATTACCTTAAATGGTGCCGCAGTAGATGTGATTAACCTCTATCCTGAAAAGGCTGACGAACAAAGCTTCCACACCATTAAAATTTATGTAAATAAAGCTCAAATGGAAGTTGATCAAATTGACATTAAAGGAAAAGATGGGACTGATTTTGTATACAAAATCAAAACATTTAAAACAAACGAAAACATCTCAGCAGATACTTTTGTATTTTCAACTGCAAAGAATCCGACCTACGATGTAATCGATTTGAGATAAGTATTAAAAACATATTTTATTATTAAAGCCACGCACTTGTCGTGGCTTTAATTTTTTGCACATCTACCTCAATTAATCTATTTGTTTTTAGGCTATCCCCGTCGATGGTAAAACTAACTGGAACATACTCTCCTAAGCTGTTATAATAGTATCCATTCAATTCATTGTTATTGCCGAGTACGAAGTTAAATTTCACCTCTCCCTTCGTCCAGTAAGGATTGTCCGCTGCACAAACAACGCCAATAAAATCATGTCCTACTTCGTTGTTTTTGATTAGCGCTATTACATATCTTCCATCTGGACTGCGGTAAACTCCTTCAGCTTTTTTTGGATTTCCATTTTCCAGATACTTGCAAAAATTGAACAAATCAAAATTTAAATGATGTGTTGTTAAAGGGGCAAGCTTCTTGGCAGCAACAAAATTTGTTTCTACCGTTTTTTTATTTGTATTTCCGCTTTTGACAAAAGATGTTGTAGATATACTTATTGACCCTAATAAAAAATTGAATAGTTAAATACAACGAATCTCGTTAATATAAAGTATCTCCTCTAATCAGTATACCTAATTCAAAATAGATTGCTGCACGAATTATAGCTTAATGCACTTTTACCAATTTATAATCTTGGTAACGAACAATATAGGATGAGTGATTTTCAAAACCACTTTCAATCCCTGTTTTAACAAAATGGAATTTACGGCTTAAGCCCTGCATCTTTTCCGTAGGTAACATAATTTCGAAATTTGCTCCACTGACTTGTAATAAATTTAAATAGTAAGAAGCTACATCGTAACCTAAGTATGCAAAGTCAGAAGGCAGTGTCTCGTAAGTCTCGTTAAACCGATGAATAAATTCTGCGTTTTCTATGGCTTCTTTATTAATAAATTCTGAAGTAATTAAATGAACATTCAGGTTGTGCAAATAATCAATTTCAATGTTTTCAAAATTTTGCCACGGTTCTAGGCCAACTACCTTAAATTTATAATTGCCCATCATATTTAGCGAAGTGAGTAATCGAGTGACAAAGGACTGGTCTGAACTTGGCGCAACAATCACATTTAGCTCATCTTCTTTCAATTTAGATTTAATTCCACTCAAATCTTTTGGATTCCAAAATACTTCACGCAATGGTGAAATTCGAGTGGTATCTTGATTAAGCTCAGAAGCAGTTTTAATTTGTTTTTTTAAGACCTCCATTCGTTTTCGATCTTGAAATTTGTCGGGATAAACTACAATTAGATTACTAAATCGAAGGGAGTCGAAAATGTATTGCCCTAAAAACCGCGTTTGAATGGGTTCACTTGTTGCTACCTTACTCACATAGCTATTCCCAAGTAAAACTTTGTTACTCAATTTTACAGGCGAAACTATATTGATTTTATTCCGCTTAGCATAATCTGCCACTTGCAAAAAGTTGCTCAAAAATAACGGTCCAACTAGCAAGTCGGTGCCATTCAATTTATCTGAATTAATAATTTCTGATACTGTGGCGCTGTCCTTTCCGGTATCAAAAACCTCCAATTCTAAATTCAATCCTTCATTTGCCTTTTCTTGAGCTGCTAACTTGAACCCTTGGTAAAAATCGATAGCGTATTGTGCCTTATTGAATAACTCTTTACTTGCTTCTTGCGACTGTCTATATCCTAAATTATTAGAGGAATCCATTAAGTCTAAATAGAAAGGTAACAAAACAGCTACTTTATATGACCCTTTAACTGCAGCACTATCAAACTCTACATCTTCAATGGCTTGAACCGCCATTTTCTTATAATTCTTTAAAATGGGAATGTTAATAAGGTCGTTTTCTTTTAATCCGCCAACCAAGCCATTGTTAACCATTTTAATGGAGTCAATAGTAACATTGTATAATTTACTCAACGAGTAAAGCGTCTCTTTCGGTTCTACCTTATGGGTAACATAAGGACTTGCAGCAGCAGGAACTACATACTCTTCTTCTCCTGATGAACTTTTAATTTTTGCAACTGGAATCTTAATTTTTGCTCCCTTTTTTAAACCATCTTCGATTTCAGGGTTTGCAACAATAATGTCATTAATTTCAACATTGTATTCCTTTGCAATAGAATATAAGGTGTTCTTCCGTTGTACTTCATGTATTAGAAAATTTCCATCGATTTCTGGAGCCTCGTCTAAATCTCTGCGGGTAATTTTATCTAGGGGAATCATTAAGCGATCACCCAAGGTTAGAATCTCCGTTAATTGGGGGTTCGCCTTCAATATTTCTTCGCGGGGAATAGCGTATTTTCTGCTAATAGCAAATAAGGTGTTTCCTGTATCAACAACGTGAATGTAATACTCCTTCCCTCCTATTTTATGGATTACTAATTCTTCTTTTTGGGTTTCTTGTGCGAAACTTAAAAAGGAACAACTTACAAAAAGAAAAACCAATAAATACCTCATATTATTTCTATTATTCCCATTCTATTGTTGCAGGTGGCTTACTGCTGATATCGTAAACCACTCGATTTACACCTTTCACCTTATTAATGATTTGGTTTGAAACTTTTGCTAAAAACTCATAGGGCAAGTGACTCCAATCGGCCGTCATTCCATCAGTAGAACTTACCGCCCGCAGCGCAACTGCTTGTTCGTAGGTTCTTTCATCTCCCATCACGCCAACTGACTGCACCGGCAAAAGAATTGCTCCAGCCTGCCATACTTCATCATATAGTCCGTCTGCCTTTAACCCATTAATGAATATTGCATCCACTTCTTGCAAGATCCGTACCTTTTCTGCGGTGATGTCTCCAAGAATACGAATGGCCAAACCTGGACCTGGAAAAGGATGACGGCCTAATAAGTCTTGACTTAATCCTAAAGACGCTCCTACTCTTCGCACTTCATCTTTAAACAACAAACGCAAAGGCTCTACCACCTTCAATTTCATAAAGTCGGGTAAACCTCCAACATTGTGATGCGATTTGATGGTGGCTGAGGGACCTCCTGTGGCTGAAACAGATTCAATTACATCGGGATAAATGGTTCCTTGGCCCAACCATTTGACGTCTGTCACAGCATGTGCCTCATCGTCGAACACTTCAATAAATACTCTACCGATGGCTTTTCGTTTTGTTTCTGGATCAGATTCTCCTGCTAATGCAGATAGAAATCTATCTTTTGCATCCACTCCCTTAATGTTTAAGCCTAAGTGTTTGTATTGATCTAGAACAGATTCAAATTCATTTTTACGCAACAAACCATTATCTACAAAAATGCAATAGAGGTTTTTACCAATAGCGTTGTGCAACAGCATTGCTGCCACGGTAGAATCTACACCACCGCTTAAGCCAAGTACTACTTTGTCGTTGCCAATTTGGTTTTTCAGTTTCTCGATGGTTGTTTCAGCAAAAGCGTCTGGCGTCCATGATTGGTCGCAAGCACATACATCAACAATGAAATTTTTAAGCAATTGCAAACCGTCTGTGCTGTGATAAACCTCAGGGTGGAATTGAATTCCAAAGGTTTGCTCATTTTTCAATTGAAATGCCGCCACTTCCACATCGGGAGTGCTGGCAATTAGCTGAAAATTTTCTGGTATCGTGTTGATGGTATCTCCGTGCGACATCCACACTTGAGAGTTCAAAGGCACTTCCTTCATTAATACATTTGTATTGTCTACAAAATTTAAGTTTGCTCTACCGTACTCTCTTGTGTTTGATGGAGCAACATTGCCACCAAAGGTGTGTGACATGTATTGAGCACCATAACAAACTCCCAACAAGGGAATGTTCCCTTTCATCAAATCGAAATTGAATTGCGGTGCCATTTCGTCGAGCACTGAAAAAGGACTGCCTGAAAGGATTACCCCTTTCACGGCTTCGTCAAACTCCGGTAATTTATTATACGGATGAATTTCCGAATACACATTCAACTCGCGCACTCTCCTCCCAATAAGTTGGGTGTACTGAGAGCCAAAATCTATGATGATAATCTTCTCTTGCATGGCGGCAAAGATAAAACTATAAGCCAGCATTGGAAATAGAAAAGAAGAGAAATATTAACATAAAAAAATATAACAATTGGGCCTTTACAGTCCGATAAATGTGAAATAAAACAGCAGATCGATATGGCATATAAAGTATGCAGCTATGCGTAAATAGTATCTCATATTTAATTGATAGCAATTGTTAAAGAATACTTGTAGTCGTTTAAAAATGGTTAAAACTGTATCTTCTGAACACCTTCAGATTACTTATATTTGAATATATCATCAATAATGACATAGGTGAAATAACAGTCATACTGTTACACAAATATTATAAAGAATTCCCGAAAAAATAACTTTTCTATATAAATTTCAAAATTTAAGGTGTAAATTTACATCAAACATGAAGTTATGGGACGTCAAAGCATTTCATTCACTGAACCAAATGATAATTGGTTAAAATCACAAGTTACAAGCAATGAATACGCAAGTAAAAGCGAATTAGTAAATGATTTAATTAGACAGGCAAGAGGTCAACAGCAAAAGATAGATTGGCTTGCAGCAAAATTGGACAGAGCAAAGAAGAGTGGAATTTCCAATAGTTCTGCATCTGAAATATTAGCTAAGTCCAAGACCTCTTTGAATGGCTAATTATAGATTGACTAACGAGGCAGAATCTGATTTAATAAGAATCCATCAATATGGAGTCAGGAAATTTGGTATGACTCAAGCTGACAAATATTTCCATAACTTCTTTGACTACTTTGAATTAATTGCTCAAAAACCTTTAGCTTTCAAATCAGTTGATGAAATTAGCAAAAACTGCAGATGTTGCCCATGCGGATCTGACAGCATTTATTATACCTATTTAAAGGATATTGTTGAAATTGTTGCAATAGTAGGAAGTCAAGACTTAGAAAATATTTTCAACTAAACTTTTGACTCACTTTATTTCACGAAAGTGCTTGACAGAGAGAAAAATAACTCTTCACAACTCCGTGTATATGTCATGTGCTATGCCAGTTCAATAAATCATATGTTTAATGTAAGTCGTTTAAAAGCGTCTAAGGTTTGCTTTTCATAGCTCGGTCCGCTAACATAACCCACAATTACGAGTAAGGAAATCAAAAGTTGACGGAGAATAGAAAGTGCTTTTCGCTTTTTCACTATCTTCGGTTTTCAAAACAACAGCAGTGGCACACGCCACATATACTAAACGTTAGCGTACTTTTTTCCGATACTTCCTTAAACCATGTCTGCTCTACTTCAGACTAAATCCCTTAACAGAAGGTACTTTCGCATTCAACAAATCCTGCTCCATCTTTGGCATTTGCACGAGAAAATAGAAAATTACACTCAGGAAGTTTGTTGTTCTTATCAATTCCATCTGAAAATTGAAGCAGAGTAATGCTTTAGACTACAGCGCAAGAATATTAGCTTTTGAAATAACTTTTGTATTGCCAAATTCTGGGCAAGAACGATAGTAGTAACACTGGGTAAATGAGAATGTCAAAAAATGCGTTTCCGGAAGAGAAACTCATGTCATCTTCAACTATAGTATGCTGTCCTGAGGCCTTCAAAACATGTTTGTGCCGCCAAGTTTTTAGAGGAAAGGGTAACTTTTTACCTTCATCAATAAAGTAGTAGCTATTCTCAGATTTTCCATTTTCCGTTATTTCACTGATCCATTCCCCGGCAACCGGTAATTTAAGGTGAACAATGTCTCCTTTTGTTGAACCACCAAACTGAATCAACTTGGCACCCGGAGGTAATAAATAGTTAAATAATTCACCATCAAACCTTCTATGAACGGTTTCTAAGTCGCAAGCCACTTTTGATTTTAGTCTGATTCTCATACTAGCAATTTACAAATTCCGAGGAAATATGTTCATCCCGGCAACCATAACTTTTTTTTAGAATTAGAATGATTGGATAGCCGTACTTTTACAGAAATAGTAAGCTGATGAAATCAAACAAGCCAACACCGGAGGCAAAAGCACTTTCCCTCTTTTTAATGGCATACAAAACAAAAGGTCCAACTTATAAAGAGAAATCTAAACGCATTAACAGACTTTGGAAATTAGTCTTAAGTGACGAGCTAAGCAATGCTGATTATTTGGAAGAAGTTCAAAGCACGCTAGAATCATTTGGTGGTTATTTGGAAGTAGTGGAAAAAACTGTTCGATTTTACCTTGAAAAAACTGGCGAATGGACCCTGCAAGGGGATGATCAGTATTGCAAGGATGCTCAGCAAATTGCCGAAAAAATCTTGAAGGAGTAATTTATTTCTAAAGGAAATAACAGATGCTTTAATATTGGTTTGCCTAACGATTTTTTTACAGTTATATCACTCAAAATGAATAGTATAAATTATTTACAACACTTTTACAAACACTTCATACTCCCCAATTGTATTCCTTTAAAAGGTGCGGTTGCTAAGATTAAAAAAAGTCTTAATATCTCTTTGAAGATATTTTCCATTAATGTAAATTAACGGCCTATCAACAGATATTATGGAAAACGAAAGAATGCTTAATTACCTGAAAGCGGTAGTAGAAAATATGCCAAATGATTGGTTGGGATTAACAACTCATCGATTAGACATTTATAACGAAAAGTTAGCAAAAACTGAGTTTTTAGAAGAGTTTGATGCCCTATACGAGGCCAACAATTCGAATACATCATCACTGCATAAAATTCCCACTGCGTACGATTACATCCGATTGGGACATCCCCTATCTTGTATACTCGAATGGGCCATTGCAAAGCAGAATAATCTCCAATCACAGAATGCAATTAGTTTTTCCTCGGCAACGATTCCAATTTTATCCGTTTTAAGAAAAAATTTATTCGATAAAAAAAACACTCAAATCGTATACGCAGGAGAATTGCCTGAATTTTTTGACGCTAAAATAGTACGCAAGGTTTATGGCTACAACTTCGAATTGAAAGAAGTCGAAGAAGCAGATTCACTGCCAGAGTTTGATGGTTCAACGATTTTAGTTTCTCATCACGATGAGATTGGTTTAATTGATTTCGCCAAAGGTGCAGACTTTTACATTAACATTCTACCAAATTTAGGGAGTGTTCTAGTTGTGAACGGCGAGTCAAATGAAAGTTACATTTCAGATATTCAACACGTAAGAAGAAGAGAGACCATTGCAATGACACCTGCTAATTCTTTAATTGCATTGAATTCACTTATTAAACAGGAACAAATTAATGTTCCTGACTTAAGTGTTACTAAAAACAAATCACTTGTTTTAGATTCCATTTCTACCATAACTGTGGCTGATACACCTGCTCTTGTGGGTTCTAGCGGTCTATCTGTTCAGTATGCAATTATGATGGGCCTAATTCATGATGCTATTGAGAATTACAAAGGGAAGGCGATTAAATTTATAGTACCGCCAAACTGCTATGGTGGAACAAATGATCAAGCAAGAAGAGTCGCTGCCTGCTTGGACAATGTTGAAGTGGTGGACCTACCGGTGGACGGAGACAACGACATGGTGCAAAGTATTGATACCGTGCTAACCAAAATTGCAAAAGAAGATGTAGTTCCATATATTATTGCTGAAATTCCTACTAACCCTAGGGTGGAAGTTCCAGACCTTACTGCACTGCAAAATGTTTTGAGTGCAGAACGTAAAACAGCAAGTGGACAAATAGCAATAGACCCTGTCTTTATTTTGGACCAGACATTTTGCCCGAATGTTCACTTTTTAGGTGAAGCAGATATCTTATCTACCGTTCGAGCCATTTCATATGCCAGTGGTTCAAAATTTCCAAGTGGCGGAAAATGCACGGCTGGTTACTGTGTAGCCAATAAAAAAGGAAATGCGTTAATGGAAAAAATTGAATTGCACCTCAGTCTTTGTGACAATGAAGCTACTGACCTTCAGTATGAAATACTAGCAAAACAATTGCCTTCGATGAATCAACGAATTCAAGATGCCTATCTAAAAACACGAGAATTTGTGAATTTTATTAAGGAAACACTACCTACTGCAAAAATTAATTTTGTTTCCGAAGAACTTGCAAAAGAAGGATTTACCCCCTCTGTATTTTCTTTAGATTTACCAACGAAAGGAAATACTGAAGAGGAAAGAGAGGAATATAAAAGAGCTTTAAATCATAAGTTAATAAATTTAATGATCACGAACATTCCTGACGAAAGTAAATACTGTGTGAGTTATGGTCAGTTAAAGGGATGTTACTGGACAATTCCGGCAACTTCAACTCAGGGTACAACCAAAGAAGGAGATAAGGATTATATTGCCCGTGTTTCTCTTTCTCCGAATATGGACCTCGAACTACATAAAAAAGTATTTTTAGACTTTGTAGAAAGCAATTGATAGCTGAAAAAGGATTATTACCTGCACCGCTCAATCTCAGAAAGGCATAAAACTCAATAATAAATGACTGACATAGAAATTGCACAAAAAGTTACTGCCAAGCACATTCGAGAGGTAGCAAAGAAACTTAGCATCCAAGAAGAGAGCTTGGAGTACTATGGCAATGAAAAGGCCAAGCTTCCACTGGATCTAATCAATGACAACGCTATTAATCAAAGTAATCTGATTTTGGTAACTGCCATCACTCCTACTCCTGCCGGTGAAGGAAAAACGACTACCTCTATTGGCTTAAGTGATGGATTAAATCACATTGGTAAAAAGTCAGTTGTTGTGCTAAGAGAACCGAGTTTAGGACCTGTATTTGGAATGAAAGGCGGTGCTGCTGGTGGCGGTTGGAGTCAGGTTATTCCCATGGTCGACATTAACTTGCATTTTACAGGAGATTTTCATGCTATTGGTATGGCGAATAACCTATTAGCAGCCTTAATAGACAACAACATACAAAGTAAAAGCAGGAATTTAGGAATTGATCCTAGAACGGTTATTTGGAAGCGCTGCATGGATATGAACGATCGCTCCTTGCGAAACATTGTTACTGGTTTAGGGGGGAAAACCGGAGGAATTCCAAGTGAGACCGGTTTTAACATTACAGCAGCTTCTGAAATAATGGCTATTCTATGCTTGTGCAAAGACTTAGATGACTTGCAAGAAATGTGCGGTAATATTTACATTGCTGATACTTTTGAGGGAAAGGCTGTTTTCGCAAGAGACCTCAACGCTTCAGGTGCTATTGCCGTGCTGTTAAAAGATGCGATAAAACCTAACTTGGTGCAAACGCTCGAAGGAAATCCTGCTATTCTTCACGGTGGACCGTTTGCGAATATTGCGCAAGGTACCAACTCTATTATTGCGACTAAAATGGGAATGAGCTTGGGTGACTATGTGGTAACAGAAGCTGGGTTTGCTGCGGATTTAGGTGCTGAGAAATTCTTAAATATTAAATGTCGTAAAGCAGGTCTATCTCCAAAGGCTGTGGTAGTTGTGGCAACCATTCGGGCATTAAAGTACCACGGAGGACAGCCTTTAGAGCAATTGACAGATGAGAATGTAGATGCTCTCGAGAAAGGAATGCCCAATTTAGAAAAACACATTGAAAGCATTCAGAGTTTTGGATTGCCGGTGGTTGTTTCTGTCAATGCTTTCAGTAGTGATACAGAAGCAGAAAAAGCTGCAGTGTATGCACATTGCGAAAAAATGGGAGTTCCAGTTGCATTAAGTTACGGTTGGGCTGAAGGAGGAAAAGGCTGCAATGAGTTGGCTGAAAAAGTCGTTACCGCTGCCGCTTCTTGCAAGCAGCAGTTCACTCCAACTTACGACTTGGAGGATACTCCTATTAACAAGATTGAAAAAATTTGTAAAACCATCTACGGTGCAAATAATGTGGAACTTACTGCGAAAGCAAAAAATCAATTAAGGCGTTTTGAAAGCTTGGGCTATGGTAAGCTGCCCATTTGTATGGCAAAGACACAGAAGAGCTTAAGTGATAACGAAAAGCTGATTGGAAGACCCAAAAATTTTGACATTCACATTCGCGAGTTTGAAATTGCGACGGGAGCCGGTTTTATCATTCCAATTGCCGGAAATATGCTAAGAATGCCCGGTTTACCAGTTACTCCGTCTGCCGAAAAAATTGAAATGGATGAAAATGGAACAATTGCAGGATTGTTTTAGTCGCATTTCACAAATATGATTGCTCCTATTACTCGCGAGAAGTATTTGTACATTCCTCAATTATTGTTCTTTAAATTATACTTATTCTTGTTCCACTATTTTACAAGAATATGACAAGAGCAGAGCAACTAAGATTTTGCAAAATTTGCACCAATCAGAAATTCGATTTACAACAGGGTATTATTTGCAGTTTGACCAACAAAAAAGCTGATTTTGAAGACACCTGTGATACTTTTGAGGAAGATACAAGTAAAACTGAAAATAGTTATTTGTCAGAATTCGACACAAACCTTGTTGGCAAAGCTGCAAGTCAAAAACAACGTTTCATCAATTACATAGTTGACCTAGTATGTTTATTTGTTATAGGCTCGATTATAGGAACCTTTTACGCTTTAATTTGCATCGCACTTAATGTAGAGATATTCGATTTTGAAAGTCAGTCTATTGTGGTTTCAAAAGTAACTGACTATATTTTAACCGCAATTATTGGAACCTTTTATTACAGCCTTTTTGAAGCAACAACAGGGAGGTCAATAGGAAAGTATGTTACCAAGACGAAAGTTGTCAATGAGAAAGGAGAAAAGCCCGAATTTAAAACTATTGTCATCCGTTCTCTTTGCCGTTATATTCCATTTAACGCCTTCTCATTTTTAAATGCAGAGGCAAGCGGATGGCACGATAGCATCTCAAAAACTAAAGTTATAGAAGTTTAAGGTTTCTTTAACAATGTAATTTAACTTCTAACGCAAGAAGGTTAAAAAATTAACTGCAAAAGCAACTCTCCTCGTAACATCGTCACAACTTCTAGCCCTGAATTATCCGTTATGGAAGAAAAGGCTGTTTGCAGTTTTAAATCGTTGCCTTTAAAGTATTTTGAAAGTCCAATGCGAATTGCATTCATATCCCTCAATTGAAAATTTACGTTATCTTCAAATTTCGATAATTGCCCATAATTCAATCCTAAAACAGAAAGATGCTGCAAATTGTCCGCTAAATTTGAATAACACGAGTAGTTTTTCTTACATTACTTGCAAAATCAGTAACCCCAGAATTATGAATCAAAAAGAAATCAATAAAGAATATACCAACGGTGAGCTTACGGTGGTTTGGAAACCCGCTAAATGTATCCATGCTAAAGTTTGTGTTTCAACGCTTCCTAACGTCTATGATCCCAATAAAAAACCTTGGATTACTCCTGAAGATGCAACTACCGATAAATTAAAAAAACAAATAGATAACTGTCCTTCGGGAGCTTTAACCTACTATATGAATAATAAAGAATCAAGCGAGAAAACTGAAAGTTCTACTGCCATAACGGTTGCTGAAAATGGTCCTCTTATGGTTAGCGGTTCATTTGAAATGACAGATCAGAATGGAAATAAAGAAGTGAAGACAAAAGCTGCCTTTTGCAGATGCGGAGCCTCAAACAACAAACCTTATTGTGATGGATCACATGTTGCAGCTAGCTTTAAGGGTTAACTACAACTAACGAATATCTAAGGTCAGTTTAAAACGTAATAATCTGCTATTTCCCTTATCAGCAACGTAAAGAATTCTGTTGTTGTAAGCTACCGCGGCTGGTTCGTTAAACTGCGCAGCGCCAATACCTGTTCCTCCAAAAGAAGTTTTGATAAACTTTGTTTGACCAGAAGCGGGCGGAGGTTCAACCCCTTCTAGACCATTTGCTGTAAATTGGTACAAGGAATCCTTTTCCGCATCAATCACGAAAATATAGTTCGTACCATCACCGGTGAACTCTACGTCTAAGGGTCGTTCAAATTTAAATGGCTCATTAATAAAGCTGCTCGCCAAGGTTGTATCTGCACTAAAATTAACTTTTGGTGTATACGCTGTTCCATCGATAGATTCGAGTTTCTCAATGTATTGAACTTTTAAAACACCATTTGGATCAACAGAGGTAAAAATAAAGTCGCCTCTGGTATCCACATTAATCTGTGGCGGTTTTACCAGACTAGTTATTCCTACCGGATCTTTAAAAAAGTCACGAAAAACAGCACCTCGACTATCTGTTATTTCCAAAGGAGTGATGAATCTGCCGTTTTGGTCAAACAACAAAATAGCATCGTCTCTAGTGGGTACTGTTCTTGGTCCAGTTCTAGTAACATAGAAGGAGTTATCTTCTAACACCGCAATATTTTTTAAACTTACATCCTGATCACTTGAAATGGAAGATGATTTAAAATAAAATGGGTGAATGATGGTATCCGTAAACTCAGCAAATCGCAGACCATACCCCATCGAAGTTGATAAGTCTAAACGATAAATACAACTTCTTACTATACTAGAATTTGCAGTATCAGTGATGGTTCCTATGACCAACAAATCAAGACTCCTATCTTGTGCCATGGTCATTGCTCCTTGAATAAATTTTCGGCCAATTTCTCTACCAGACTGGTCCAAGGCAATAACTTCCTGACTGCCATTATCCACCACGTAAATAAGTTCATCAAAACCGGCAACAACATCTGTTGGAGATGCGAATTGTGTTAAAATTGGCTGAACAGGAACGTACGCTACTTCACGAAAATTCTGCTCAGGGAGTTCAATAAACGACAAATCCGTTTTATCACCAAAATAGCTTTCACAGCCTGAAAGGAGAACCATCAGTACTGCAAAACCAAGTGTCTTTATACTAACGTTCTTCATTCTCTCGATCCATTTTATTTATTCCAATAGCCAACCCAACGGTGTGCTGTACACCCAAGAAGTCGGTAGGATTAGCAGCGTAGTTGATGTAAAAAGGGTGTGCCCCTATTCTGTGTCGTAATCCAAACCCGAACGTCGGTAAGCTTTGACTAGCCACATTTAACATATAACCAGCTCTAACATACAATAACTTCATGTACTCATATTCTAAGCCAATTCTATAATTTTCAGCATTATCTGAAGGGTGATTCAATTGCAGTGCAATCAACAACGACTGCTTTTCTTTTTTCCAAGGTATAATTGAAGCTCCCAAACTAAATACAGTTGGAACAGAATAATCGTCAGCAGTTGGATTCAAGTTTCGGTTAAAATCCTCAGGTAAATCATCTCCATTGATGGAAGAGCTACCTCCAAAATTTTGAATCATTACAGCAAAGTTTAAATCTTTATAGTCTGTTTTATACAAGAAGCTAACATCAGCGGCAACTGTAGCATTTGTATAGGTATCTATTTGCTCGTATATAAACTTCATGGTAATTCCAGCTGAGAACATGTCACTCAATTGTTGAGCATACGTGCCACCTAGCGCCATATTCGTAACGTAGAATTTCTCTCCAGTACCTTCCGGTTGAAATTCCGTACGTTTTTCCATTGCTCCAGAATTCAACATGTTTAGCGAAAACCCGAAAGTTGAAAAATTCTTTTTACGCGGTATTGAAACAGATAAAAAAGACTGTTGAATTCCTGCCCCAATAGTTACATTACTCATGGCTCCGTGAAAACTCTTTAAATCTGCTGTTGCCGCGGGGTTTGTATAGGATGAAAAAGCATCAGCGTCCAATGACACACTTGCTCCACTTAGAGCTGTTGAACGCGGATTTAAATCATTTTTCAAAAATGCAAGAGTAGACAAACCTGCTCGCTGCGCTCCAAAGTTGGGTATTAATTGTGCCGACGCGCTAGAAACTAAAAGCACTAGACCAATAAAAATAGTCGCTATATTCTTCATATCTCTCATCTTAAAATTTAAATGATAAGCCATATAAAATTTGTCTTGGTGCCTGATATCTTGCAGGATCGTCCGGTGGAACGCCATTTTCTTCCGGACCAATAAACCTAGGATCTCTCCATTCGTTTGGTACATCATCTCCAGGTTCGTAACCTCTTCCGGTCACCGGATTAATTCGCTGAGCATTTTTCATGTTCAATAAATTACGAACCTCAACACTTACAATTAACCCAGATTTCTTTGCCTTAGAAAGCCAAATGTTTTTACTAATCTTTAAATCAGAGTTAAACCAAGCAGAGCCTTGGCCTTGTAAGTACTCATCATCCAGAGTAATAAATTGTGGACGTCCAATTGAGTTAACACCCTCTTGGCGAAGTGGCGTATATCGAAGGCCTGAGATATAGTTAAAGGAGGCAAATATTCGCAATCCGGAAATAACTTTCCCTCTTATTTTAAAAGTTGAATCGGTGCTAAAAACAATTCCTAAGGTAACATCCCAAGGTCTGTCAAATGCTAAAAACTGCTCTGACGATAAGGCTATTGCCCCTGTTTGCTCAATTTGCAATCCTGACTCTCTTGCTGAATTTGACTTTCCTCTGGCTACTTGGTAGGTAGCATTCATAAATGTTCTGAAATACTTTGCATACCGCACAGAAACCCCACCTTCTAAACCAAAAATTCTAGCATAATCTTGATTGATGTACATCCTCTTAGTAACGGGTCTTCCTGTTTGGTCTGTTACAATTACTCGTCGTTGGACAATATAATCGAAGCGATTGTTGTTGAATGCCGCCAAGGTCAAGCCGATGTCTTTTGTAATTTGTGTCTTGTACCCTACTTCGTAAGATATGTTCACTTCAGGATTAATGTCTGGATTACCCAAATTTGATAAAAATGATCTGTCTTGAAATTCTTCATCTAAACCTGCATACACAAACCTTGGATGTGGCAAACGCATTTGGTGACTGTAGTTAAAGTACAAAACGTTGTTCTCTGTAACAGGAAAAGATACATTTATTCGAGGTAAAATTCTTGCCTTTATTCTTCTTCCAAAAACACTCGTTGTTTTGTCCATGTAATCTTCGCGCACTTGGTCTAAAACAGGTGAGTTTGGATCTGCCACAGCATCATCTGCAAATTTACCCGGCGCCCAATAATTCAGTCTTGCACCTAAAGTGGCAATAATTCCTCTGTACCGAATTTCATCACTAACAAATATTCCTCCGTTGAAAGGGTTCACCTTCCAAATATCATTTGAAGAACCTACACTCGTTGAAGGAGATGTGACTGAATCATTGATTTGAATTGGAGCACCTATCCATGGGCTACTTACATCTACCCACTGGTATTCTGTGCTTTTGTGCTCAACTCCAAAGCTCAGTTTGTTCTTTTGAGACGTAGAGTATCTCGTAAACTTTGTTTTGAAGGTGTATTCTCGCGCGTAGTGATCGTGCCAAACGTTGCTTATACCGCCATTGTTTACTAAACCCGGACCTGGCAACACAAATTGAACATCATCTCCCGGATTAAAAATAGAGACTGGATCTGTAACAATAGAGCGCTCATCATATAATTGATCTATTGTCTCTTCTCTAAATGGTCTGCCGTTAGCATCAGCGCGTAAGTTGGTAAATAAACGACCTGCTGATACGTTGAACCACCAATTGTCATTGATTAGTTTTTTGAAATTTAAAGCCGTTAAATTTGAGTGATGCGTGTAGGTTGTTGCGTTATCTAAATTCAAACTTCGTTCAAATTGGTAACCCGGTTGAAGAATGGCATCAAAACCTACAATTTGAAGTGTTCTCGTATTTTGATTGATGCTTAAACTGTGCTGATTGGTAAGAGTTAATTTAGTTCCATTACCAAAATCGTACGATAACTTTAAGGTATTCGTCCAATTATTGTCTTGTCTTGGTGCCCATAACTGTCTAGTATTATCTCCAAAAAAACCCTTCCGCTGTTTATCTACAAAATCTCCAACATTACTTATCGTTCTTCCATTATTATTCCAAAACTCAGAGGTGCTAAAATCATTTGCTAGATGATCACTAGAGGAAAATAATGAGCTCTCGAGTTGGTCAGCTTCTTCTCCGAAATACGTATCCGTTAATCTTGCCGTAAAGTTGGTAAAGAAGGTCATTTTCTTATCTGTAAATGGCACTGGTCCACCTGCAGAAAATTCTACAATGTCTGTATTCCATGCAGTACCTTGGTTTCTGTTAAATCCAAGATTATCTCGCTGCCAAGTCCCGGCATACTCCATAATATCTCCACCTTCTCGTATGGTGGTGTTAATTAATCCGGAAGAACCGTCTCCAAACTCGGCTCCTACACCTCCGGTAACAATATCTATACTACCTACTGAACTAGAGGCAACATTTAATCCAAACCCCGTACCTGCTAAAGGATCTTGCGCCGAAATACCGTCTACAATGTATTGTGTTTCATATACTCGAGCACCTCTTATTTGTAATCCATCAGGTGATTTTGTAACACCCGACTGCATTGCTGCCACTTCTTGAACGTCTCTAACATTCATGTCAGCAATGTCTTTTTGAGAAATGGTTACAGAAGATTTTGCCTCTTCCAGGTTTACTAAACTCTTTGCCCCAACAATCTCGACTTCTTCAATAGCATTTGTTTTCGTGGTTAGGGCCACGTTAATCGTCATGGTTTTTCCTTCTTTAAAAGAAATACCGTTGTAAATTTTTTCAGCGTATCCGATGTAACTAAACTTAATGGAATAGTCCCCTTGCTTCACCTTGTCTAATACGTATTTACCCTCAAAATCAGAACTTGCCGCCTTGTAGGTTCCAACAATAATGACGTTTGCTCCAATTAATGTTTCACCAGTTTCAGCATCAGTAATTACACCAGTCAATGTACCTCCTACTTCTTGTGCGGATGCAGTAAATCCAATTAGAACAATTAATAAGATGGTGAATATCTTTTTCATCAATTAAATTCTACGTTTAAAATTTGGTTGAATAAGGCATTCAAATTAGTTGGATTTCCTTTTAATTCAAAAAGCTGCACATTAAAGAACACTTGATTCAGCTTTCCATTTAATCTCCTTCCAGAGGCTACAATCTTTGTATCAGGCCACTCATTGAGGTTCGAACCGTCAGACAATTGCCCTGTATACAATACTTCAGTATCCGTAGAATCTATATTAAAAACCCCCACACCTGTTATGGCAAACTGCTGCGTAGTTAGGTTAGGGAAATTAGGGAGGTCAGAAACTAACGCGGAGTCTCCACGAGCTGCACCCCATAATCTTGCTGAACCAAAGTTTCGGGTTGAAACAGTGCTAATCGGTAAAACACCTGTGAAGGCATCGATGTTGGTGTTGTGATTAAAGGAAGTTGATATAAAGTACTTTCCTCCTTGGTTTGCAAAGTCTAATAAAGAAGCTGCAGCAAATTCCAAAATGAAGCTTTTCTGATTCGTGTAGGTATTGTCGAATAATGACTCGTCACTGTACAAGAATAGCTTAGAAAATTGACGTAGTTGTAGTCTAAAAGTAATGTTCCAAATTTTTGGCTGGTTCTCTCCGTTGTTGATCGCTAGATCAATAAAGTCATACGAAATGTTGACTCCATTTTGGAGTATATCTTGATAAGGTACGTTCGCAGCAGGAACTCCACCAATTACCAAGAAATCGCTTGATTTTCCTTTCATGTAAAAGCTAGAAGAGGTATCTATGCTACTTTCTGAACCTGCCTGATCGATTGACTTAATGTATAAGTGATTCGTATCATTCATCACTAAGCCTTTTATGACCTGACTTTGTGGACTAGTTTCTGTTCCGTAATAGATAAGTGCATCTACAGAATCATTTGCGGTAGCGTCTGCCGGAACAATAGATATAATATTTTTTGTGCGGTTTAAAGGATACCATTCCTTACCGTTGATACTTAATAAAACTTGTGTAATGGTAGCATCCCCATCAATATCAGTAGCTTTCCACTCTGTGGTAGCTACAAGGTATGCAGTATCTGGGATACTTAAATCTTCTCCAAACTCAGCTGTTGGAGGTGTATTCCGGATAGGAATATTCAATTGATCCGGAGTAGGATCTGCTACATTTTCATTGTCTATAGCTCTGACAAAAAGTTGGATATCCGCGGTGTCAGAACCAGCGGTTAAACTAAATCGGAAGGTTGAATCTTGAACTGTTGTAAAAGACCATTGAATTCCATCTCTCGATAATTCAAACCCTTTAACGTAGCCATCCGGGTCGTTTCCTGACCAGGATAAACTCACAATACTATTTAAACGGTTTTCACCGCTTAAGTTAATAGCTTTTAAGGAAAACTGGGTATCAGGTACTTCGTTACCTAGCTCTTCGCCTTTGTCGCAAGCAACAAAAAAGAGCAGTAAAGCTCCCAATAAATAGTAAAAGTCTCTTCTCATTGTAAAAAATAAACTCGTCCCGAAATAAATTCGGGACGAGTTTTAATCAATTATTTTAAAATCAATTTAGAAGCGTGAATTGTTTCACTTCCGTTAGTAATTCTAACTAAGTAAATTCCTTTTTCTAACCCTTCAACATTCAATGAACTCATTGCAGAATTAACCTGAGTATCTAAAACGATTCTACCAGTTAAGTCAACAACTTGTACGTTCAAGTTATTAAATGCATAAGACTCATCAATTTTAATGTTTACTTGATTTTCTGCTGGGTTTGGATATATAGCAGTTTCAACTTCGTTAGAAGTTAACGACTTAATTCCAACAATCACATTTACAAAATCAGCATTGTTTCTTGGAGTTAACTTGAAGTTTCCAAAAGCATAGTATAAAATTCCTTCTAAAGCATCAAACGTATAGTTTGAAGTCAATTGAATAGGAGTTACATTTAATGCCGAACCATACTGAGCAGTATCAGAAGTATAAGACACGTCAATAGAACCTTGAGCTTGACCCAATACTTGTCTTGCTGTTAATACTCTTGCTCCAACAGTTGCTAATGCACCAGAACCAACTTCAAACTCACCAAAACCTAAGTTAGGGTCTGTTACATTAACTGTTCCACTCATCATTGGATTCTCGTATCTCAACAACATACTTTCGTACTTTTCTAAAGCTGGTGAAGCATTTGATCCAAATAATGCCGCATCTGAAGGATCCAAAGTAATTGGAGTAATGGTTCCTGTATTAGACGTTGCCGTAACGTTTATTGCATTTAATCTTGTAAATCCAAAAGACTCTTCTACAACACCCTGAACAGTAACCTCATCACCTCTATTTAAACCGAAAACACTAACAGGCCCTCCATTCACAAAAATACCTGCATTTTCAGTAGCGGTTGCATCTTGAATGTATAAGTACCCTAGGTCACCTGAAGCGTATGAAGCAGTAACGATACCTGTTACAGTTACTGTATCATTTTCTAATGGAGAAGCATTAGAAGAAGCACTAGGATTAAACTGAATGTCCATAATTGTTGCTCCATTAGGACGCACGGTATAGAAATACGTGTTTAATGGTCCTGCAACTGAACTTGAAGGACTGCTTGTTACGTTAGAACTATCATCTACAGCAACAATGAAATAACGAACTACTGAATCCAATGAAAATGCAGGAATTGTTGCATCGTAGATACTTCCTGTTGTGTTTGTCATAGCTATAGACTGAAACAAGTTTGCTGGTGCAGCTTGGTCAGCCGTGTAAAATAATGTAGCAGAAACAACTGTACCGTCAAAGTCAACAATATCGGCACTAACATTTACTGATTGTGTTGCATTTGGAACTAAAACACTTCTCGTTACGTTTGAAACGATTGCTGGAGATGCTGCTTGATCAAAATCATTTGAATCAAGTGGGTTAATTTCGTAACCACCAGCAAATCCACTTGATCCAGGATAACATGGGCCATTTTCATCCTGCACCACTACACCTCTAATGTAGTTGTAAACAGTTCCAACCGCTGGAACAACAAATCTTCCAACCGAATAAGGTGAATTTGGGTTTACCGTTGATACACCTGTCATTCTCATCCCTAAATAACGATCTGCAACTAAAATTCTGTTACCATTTGCATCTTCAACGGTAATTTCAGTTCTGTTTCCACCACTAAAAGTCGAAACACCTGTTACAGTTACATTTTGAATTTCAATGTATGAACCTTCCCACTGCTCACCTGTCGTCAATTGATTTACTCTTTGATTATCCTGTAAATCTCCAACCGGAACTACAACCGGTGCTGGTGCGCTACCAACTCCTGCGATTGTTACTGAAGTAGAACTCAACGGCTGCAATTGAATGCCACCTGCAAATTCACTTACAATACACACAACATCTAGAATATCTCCTGCCAAGGCATTCTCAATGTTGTTATTTGGGTTACTTGTTCCCGCGTTTACACCCATTAAGTTGATTGCACTAAATGGAAATTGAACTCCACCGTTTGCAGTATCTGTTAGGTGAATAAATGGTCTACTTCCTCCTGTAATACTTCCAGAAGCAACCTCACTTAAACTTCCATCCATAATTACAACACCTCTTGTTCTAATGGTATCTCCTAAGTACGCAGAAGAATCGTTACAGTTTTGCAAATTCGCTTGACTTACAAAACTAATTTGGTTAATGTCCACGTAAGGATAAGTTTGAGCAAAGGCTGCGCCTGCTGCAAAGATTCCTACGATCGATAGTAATAGTTTTTTCATTTTTTTGATTTTAATTATTTATTATTGAGTGAATTGTTACTTAATGATTGCAAATTTTCCTGTTTTGACCTCTCCAGTTTCCATGTCTTCAACGGCGAATAAATATACTCCTCGGCTAATGATTTGAGTGAAATTAGATAGTAAATCCCAAGCGTGTTCTCCACCTGAGAACACGTTCTTCTCTGTATCATCAGAACCAAATGTTTGGAACCAACGAATGTCTTCTCCCTTATAGTTTTCATCGTGGTAGATTTCATCAATTAAATCTCCAGAAGGCGTGAAAACCCTTATCACACATTTTTTCGGCAAATTAGCAAAAATCAATTTCCTACTTTGCTCCTGAAAGTTACTTTGTCCTTCCCAAGAAGCTCCGTAATAATATGGGTTTGGATAAGCATAAGGCTCATTTTCTTCCATGTCATCATTGGCTTTTTTACCTGGGAAAACCCTAAAGTTATTCGCCAATAAGGAGGATTCTAAAGACTCTAAATTTTGTTCTTCATCGCCTGTATCAAAAGCAGATACACCAACAGCATACTGCCAGCCATTGAGCAAATTGTTGATTTCGTATTTATAGTAATATGTAGTTGTATCGCCTTCGAATTGAATTGGGCTGTCCAAAGTGATGTCCTCTAATCCTATTTCATTTGAAATTTGATTTCCAATGACATCATACTCCTCTAATGGTTTTAAATCTCTTAGCAGATTAGGAACTCCAGTTACATCAAAACCTAACTTCGTAAGAAACACTCTATAGCCTTCAAAATCTACCGTTTGAGAAATAGGGTCGATCGATGCTTCTGAGTTATTCGACCAATATAGTGTTACCTTATTGTCTTCCGCAATAATTTTTGTTTTCGGAATGTCAGGTGGTGATGGTAAAATAAATCTGGTAATCACTCCATTCTTGTCAGCGTCTTCTCCTTCATCTAAAATTCCATTGAAATTTACATCCTCTCCGTTAAATGCAGTTTGCGCTCGTTGTGCATTGGCTCTAAATTGCGCTTGTTGAGCACGAGTATTTTCAGTGTAAGGGTTGCCGTCTTCTAACTTAGGTGCTAATATAAATGCAAATGAAATCTTAACGGTATCTCCTTTTCTAAAATCTCTAAAAGGACCAACCGAAACTAAATCGGAGCGGTTTCCTGCTGAGTTCAATTGCTCCTGAAATGTTCCTCCTCCACAAGCACTGTCTTTTGTCCAACAAGTTTCATCATCTAAGCCACGTGTTAACTTGTCGTACCGCTGAGCATCACCTGCTGGTGCTTGAAAAGTTCCTGTTCCAGGGTTATTAAAAATCCATGAATTGTAATTGTCATAAAAAACGCTGTCAACAAACGGGTGGTGAAATCCGAATTTATCAGAAGCTCCTAAAAACTTTTGCCCGATGTATGAATTTGTAAAACCGACATCTCCGCTATGATCGTAACAATATGCCATTTGAAGACTGTCAATATAACCGTTCCCACCTTTATCGTAAAATGCACCACCACCAGAACCTGCTGGAGTAATGTTTAAATTTCTTACTACCGTGTTTGACCAAAGTCCGATGTGTAAGCTATCCAGTAAATTTTCACCACCGTTTGCATCGCCTCTGTTCACAATATTCATATCCACAAAAACCACAAAGTCGCTAAATGCAAAGTTGAAGTTATAGGTTCGTAATTCCACATCCAAAAACATGGGTGTGTGGTTTTGAATTTGAATGTTTGTATTGGGAACTATGACAAATCGATCGGAGAAGGTCGCTACGTAATCTTGATGAGAAACTGCTTGGGGTGTGTAAAATGGACTGTCTTGAAAACTAGAACGTTCCGTTAACTCTGAACCCGGAACTGCACTAAATTCAAATCCAGACCCTCCCGTAATGTATCCTTGTGTAGCATCTACCGCTGCTGAACTCACCAATTCTTGGCCATTTCGTATACCTCCTACCCAAATACCAGACTCAAAAAGGTGCTCCACTCCTGAACCTGCAGGAAATTCGCATGAGGTTGTAGCTGAACCATCTCGATAACCTCTGAAGGCATTGCCGAATGTACCTACATTGGTAACTGCAACCTTAACGTTAGAAACTGTCGTATTTTTTTCCTCAAACGACTGAGCGCAAACAGCAAGCGAAAGTAATATTAGAGCTATAGTAAGTTGAATTCTCATTGGCAACATTCGTTCAAAATCCTTTTTTAGAATAATTGAGCAGTCTGCCGTTTATCAATTCCGAAAAATTCGAGAATAGGTGCCTAGACTTTACGATACAAAATTGGACAAGACTCGGATAATACCAAGGACAGAAATGTTAAATCTTTATTAACTTTTCGACGATTTGTTGATAACTTGTAGAAGTTGCTCGAACTAAATAGGCTCCAGAATCCAAATTAGAAATATCAAACTGCACATATCCCTCTGAATTTAAATACCTTTCAAACAAAACCTTTCCAGTTAAATCTAAAATTTGAACCAGTTCTATTTTTTGTTTTTGATTTGAAAAATCAATCAATAGATTGCCTGAGTTAGGGTTTTCAAATTTTAATTTTTCCAATCGCGTCAATTCTTGAATGGAAGTTGCGTTTGGTAAAGTAATTTCTATATCCATCACCACTGGTAAGTGGTCGCTCATATTGTACAATGCCTGAGAAACGACTGATGGAACAGAAGTATTATTGGGTGAAATAATGGTTTGGTTGAATCTGTTTCCATCTTGACCAACCGCTTCGTAGGTATTTGGAATGCACCTCATTTTGTCTGTGTTGTTCATAATTTCATCAGAAGCCAAAATAAAATCAAATCGGTCATCCATTCCTCCACCGGCAAAACAACCGCCTGAGGTTCTAGTGCTTTGAGTGTGCAAAGCAGCGTAAACCCCTGAATTGTGCCAATTCCCTGAAACATTAATTGGATCGTAAAACCGCAAAGTTGGGTCAATGTAGTTGACCAAATCTTGATAAGCAGGTTCTGAGCTTCTATACAAATTAAAATCTCCAGCAAAAATATAGTTGCCGCTTGCATTTGCACTGTCTAAACTTGCCATTAACGATTCCGTTGCTCTAGCTCGTTCTTGTTCATCGGTGGAAGAACTGCCTGCCTTTAAATGTCCTACTAAAACGTGTATTCGAGTAGTGTCTTGGTGCACAGCCAGATTGCTATCATTGTAATACAGCACGTACTCGTCTATTATTCGAACAATGTTGGTGTTGTTCAACTCCTTATCGTAAAACGTTTGCGACTCCAACACAAACTTATCCGTGTTAAAGTATAACATGTTTACAATGGTTTGGGTTAACCCGCTAGAGTTAGCCAAGGTATAATTCGTTCTTCCGTTTTGGTTAATAGAGTTTTGCAATATTCTAAAAGCATTTACCGGACTACCTCCTCCCATTTCTTGCACTACAAAAAGATCAGGTAACGTATAATCAAAAATGTCTTCCATGGCATTATCCTTTACCGTTGGACTGTTATTGTTACTGGTACAAAAAGATGTAAACGCACGGTAATACATCAAATTATACGTCATTACGCGAACGGTATCTCTCTGCTGTGCTGCAGCAAAAAGTGTAGAAAAGAGTAAAAAAGAAACAAGGGCTATTTTTTGAAAAGAAGGCATAGAATGTAAAAATTGATTTACGGACATTTGTACAAAGTTAGTGCTAAAACTTTCCTCACTCTAGTTTATGATTAAACAGTTCGACATAAAAATTCCTATTGAAGCAGAATCGAGTTTGGCCTCTCCCCTTCAACTTGCTTCAAAAAATCTAAGAGTTAAAGAGTTAAGTCGAATTAAATCATGCAAACTCGTTAAGCGTTCGCTAGATGCTCGTAAACCTGAAATAAAAGTCAATTTACGATATGAGGCATACATTGATGAAGAAGCAGTAACGGCACCTTTGGCGTTTAATTTGAAAGACGTATCAAAAGCTGAAACTATTCATATAGTTGGAGCGGGACCTGCAGGTTTGTTTGCAGCATTGGAGGCTATTCATCAAGGGTTAAAACCCATTGTTTTTGAACGAGGTAAAGATATTAGAGCACGCAGAAGAGATTTGGCAAAATTGAACAAGGAACAAACCGTTAATCCTGAGTCGAACTACTGCTTTGGGGAAGGTGGCGCAGGAACTTATTCTGACGGAAAACTGTATACGCGGTCTAAAAAACGCGGCGATGTGAATCGAATATTAGCTGGGTTGGTGCAATTTGGTGCGGATGAAAACATTACAATTGAGGCGCACCCGCACATTGGAACCAACAAACTGCCGCAAATTATTGTAGCCATGCGAGAAGCGATAATTGAGTATGGCGGTGAGGTCCATTTTGGCAAAAAGCTGACGGACATTGACTATGAGAAAAATAGTATAAAATCCATCGAAATAAATGGCGAGGAAACGATACCAGTTCAGTATTTGATTTTGGCAACAGGCCATTCTGCCAGAGATATTTTTGAATTGTTACACGCTCGAAAAATTGAAATAAAAGCAAAACCTTTTGCCTTGGGCGTTCGAGTAGAGCATCCACAGGAGTTAATTAACCACATTCAATATCACGAAAATTACGATAACGAACTCTTACCACCTGCTACTTATAAAATTGTAAAGCAAGTAGATGGCAAAGGAGTATATTCTTTTTGCATGTGCCCGGGTGGTATTATTGCGCCTTGTGCCACTGCACCTAATGAAATTGTCACCAATGGTTGGTCACCTTCCAAACGAAATAACCCTTTCGCCAATTCCGGCATTGTTGTAACCATTGAAGAAGAAGATTGGTCGGCATTTTCGCAGTATGGTGAATTGGCCGCTTTAAAATTTCAAGAAGATGTGGAGTACAAAATGTTTCAGTCCATTCCAGAAAATGCAGGTCAGCAAGCTCCAGCTCAGCGCTTGATTGATTTTGTAAAGGGGAAACCTTCCAAAGATTTACCAAAATGTTCCTACCAACCGGGAATTGTGCCAACGAGGTTAGACCAAGTTTTACCAAGTTTTGTGGCGAAAAGATTACGGAAGGCCTTTGATTTATTCGGTAAATCGATGAAAGGCTATTTCACCAACGATGCAGTGATTGTTGGTGTTGAAAGTAGAACCTCTTCACCGGTATCCATACCTAGAGACCGAGAAAGCATGCAACACACGCAACTAAAAAACTTATTTCCTGTGGGCGAAGGAGCAGGTTATGCAGGAGGAATTGTTTCGGCTGCCATAGATGGCATGAAGGCAGTAGAGAAGGTAAGAGAAT
>JABAZP010000026.1 GCA_018608405.1 Flavobacteriales bacterium | reverse complement strand
AACTTAAAATATTAATAAGTAGTCTATTACGATATAAATAAGGAGCGACTAATTAGTGAGAAGGTAGACGAAAGTATTTTTGCCAATGATAAATACGTACAGCATTTAGAAGAAGAAGTTAAATTTCTCCGGATTATTCTGAATCAAGAATCAAAAAAATAAATTTGATTTAAACAAAACTCTTATTCGTTTCTTCAATAAACTTCCAAAATTCATCTTTACCAAATTTGGTAGTGCTTGAAGTTAGAATGGATTGGGGTAGCTCTTCCCAAGTTTTTAAGAGTTCTTTTTTATAATGGGTAATGTTCTTGTTTAAAACTGAACTGGACAATTTGTCAATCTTAGTAAAAATGATAATAAAGGGAAGCCGATTCAAGCCCATCCACTCCATGAATTCTAAATCATTTTTTTGCGGTTTTAATCGGCTGTCAATTAATACGAAAGTGCACAATAGGTTTTCTCTCGTTTTTAAAAACTGATGGGTGAATTTACTCCACTGGTTTCTGCTTTGCTTCGAACTCTTAGCAAATCCAAACCCGGGTAAATCCACAAAATAGATTTCATCGTTAATTACAAAGTGGTTTATTAATTGAGTCTTTCCAGGTGTTTGAGAAGTTTTAGCCAATTTACTGTGGTCGCAAACCATATTTATAAGGGAAGATTTGCCCACGTTGGAACGGCCAATAAAAGCATACTCCGGTTTGTCTGGTGCAGGGCACCTTGCAATGTCTGTGTTGCTTATTAAAAATTCTGCGGAATGGATTACCATGATGTAAATTTTGAATTACGAATTTTGAATTACGATTTGCAATTCAATAAAGACGCGGTATTAAATGTTCTTATTTTAGAGAGTCCAATTCAATCTATTTGAAATGTTAATCTGTAATGGTTTATTCGAAATTCGTAATTCCCAGATTCGTAATTTCTAAGAGACCTTCCTGCTTAACCATTCATTCAAAATCTCGTTGAATTCTTTTGGGTGCTCCATCATGGCGGCGTGGCCACATTCGTTAATCCAGTGCAATTCCGAATCTTCTAGGTGTTTATGAAATTCTTCAGCAACTTCAGGCGGAGTAATACTGTCGTTTTTCCCCCAAATCAAACAAGTTGGCATTTTAAACTTATCTAAATCGTCTGCCATGTTGTGTCGAATGGCTGATTTTGCCATCGCTAAGATTCGAACTAGCTTCGATCTGTCATTCACAATCTTAAATACTTCGTCAACCAGTTCGTCGGTTGCAACTTTTGGGTCGTAAAAAGTAACAGCAATTTTTTGTCTCAAGTACTCCTTGTCTTCCCTTCTTGGAAAGGACCCTCCAAAAGCATTTTCATACAAACCAGAACTTCCGGTTAAAACCAAAGAATGAACTTTCTCGGGGACATCTAATGCGCAAACCAGTGCAACATGACCACCTAAGGAGTTTCCAAGTAATGTAACATTATCCAACTTTTTGAACTTCATAAAGTCCTTAATATAGGTCGCCATTCCTCCGACAGATGTCTTAAGGAGTGGGTTGGTGTAGAGGGGCATAATGGGAACAAGTACTCTGTAGTTTTTTGAAAATCCATCAATTACATCTGCGAAATTGCTAAGTGCTCCGAAGAGCCCGTGCAAGACAAGTAAAACATGGCCTTCCCCTTTTTCAAGGTACTCAAACTTGCCTTCTTTCTTTATGTAGTTCTCATAGTTCATGAACCAAAGATAAGTCATTTTGAAAACTTGAGGCAGTTTAGTGCTTTAACTTTTAAACCTCGGCAATGTGAATAGAATCTGCCAAGATTTCTTCTTTAGCTTCATTTAGGTAGGAAAGCTGGATTTTCTCCCGCTTTTTGTAACAGCCCTAAAATCAATTTTAAAGAACACCGAAAACAATAAATTACCGCTAAATGAGTTAGAAGTTATCAACAAAGTGGTAAGAAGTGGTAAGAAGTGGGGAATTTATTTATAATTTTACTCAATTATTACTAAAAAGCCCACTATTTAAGCGGTTATGACAAATTTTATAGGTGAATTCGATTGTAAACTGGATGCTAAAGGCCGCCTTATGGTGCCTTCAGGTCTGCGTAAGCAATTGAGTCCCGAAGCGAATGAGTCTTTTGTTGTAAACCGTGGGTTTGAAAAGTGTTTGGTGCTGTATCCTAAAAATGATTGGGAGCGCATTTCTGCTGAGGTAAATCAGCTGAATCAGTACGTTAAAAAGAATCGTGACTTTATTCGTTATTTCTACCGAGGTGCTACTGAGTTATCGTTAGATGGGACTGGGAGAATTCTTTTGCCAAAACGATTGCAAGAATATGGAGCTTTTGAGAAGGAGTTGGTTCTTTTCGCATACTCTGATCGAATAGAGGTCTGGGATAAGGATACTTACGATGGTTTGCTTACGGATGAGCCAGAAGATTTTGCAAATCTTGCGGAAGAGGTGATGGGTGGTCAAAATAATCAAAATGGGGGTGGCGATGGCGTATCATAGACCTGCATTGCTTCAAGAAAGTGTTGATGGTCTTTCGATTGCAGCTGATGGACGCTATGTAGATGTAACTTTTGGCGGCGGTGGTCACTCGAAAGAAATACTTAAACGGCTTTCCGAAAATGGAAGGCTGTTTGCTTTTGATCAAGATCCTGATGCAGAAGACAACAGTATCGAAGATGATCGTTTTTCGTTAATCGCTCAGAATTTCTCATTTCTCAAAAACTTTCTTCGCATGTACAATGCCATTCCTGTGGACGGTGTTTTGGCGGACCTTGGAGTTTCTTTTCATCAGTTTGATGTTCCCAAGCGAGGTTTTTCATTTCGATTTGAAGGGCCTCTTGATATGCGTATGGATCAAAAGCGAAAGCTGACAGCTGCGAAAGTGGTGAATACATATACTGCAGATCAGTTAGAAATAATTTTTAAAGAATACGGAGAGCTTAGAAATGCAAAGCAAATCGTTCAAAAGATTGAGGAAGCAAGGTCTCAAAAGAAAATTACAACAGTAGAGGGGTTAAAAGGAATTCTTAAAAATATTACACCTGAAAAAATAGAGCACAAGTTCTTGGCTCAGGTTTTTCAAGCGATTCGAATTGAGGTGAATGAAGAGCTGAAGGTAATTCAAGATTTATTGGAGCAAACGGTAGAGGTTTTAAAAGATGGAGGTCGAATGTCGGTCATCACCTATCACTCACTAGAAGATCGTTTGGTGAAGAATTTTTTTAAAACCGGAAACGTGCAAGGCAAGGTGGAGAAGGATTTTTTCGGAAATCTAATTCGACCGATGGAGCCGGTTAATAGAAAGCCGATTGTGCCTCGTGCAGATGAGGTGAAAGAGAATAATAGAGCAAGAAGCGCCAAGTTGCGAATAGCTGAAAAAATAAAGTTGAACTAAGGTGGGGTCTAATAACTATAAAAAGCAAGAAAAGCCCGATGAGGTTGCAGTAGAAAAAGGCAGTGCAACTGGCTTTAAAACTATACTGACAGGTAGCTTTTTGTCGAAGGAGATTGTAGTGGGTGCACTGCCTTATATCTTCTTTCTCACTTTTTTAGGAATCTGTTACATCGCGAACGGATATCGCACTCAAAAGGTGGTAATAAACCTTCACCGCACTAATAATTCACTGAAGGAATTAAGGTCGGAATACATTACGACCAAATCGGACTTAATGATTATTAGCAAGCAATCTGAGGTTGCTGAAGCTACGGCTGAAAGGGGATTGAAGGAGTTGACTTCCCCGCCAAAAAAAATCATGCTTTCACAAAAAGAGAAAAAAGCAATTTTAAATGACTGAAATAAAAAAAGACATCGCTTGGCGAATCTATATCGTGTACTTCGCGGTATGTCTTTTTGGGGTGGCTATTGTTGGTAAGGCGCTAACTATTCAGTTGATAGAAGGTGGAGAGCTGAAGAAGAAAGTTCAGACTAGGACCTTAAGAGACAAGAGTATTGATGCTGTACGCGGAAATATCTATTCTTCAGATGGAAGTCTGTTGGCTACCTCTATACCTATTTATGAAGTTAGATTTGACCCAAACGCTGATGCCATTTCAGATGTGCTATTTGCTGAAAAGGTAGACACGTTAGCTTGGAGTTTAAGTGAGTTGTTTAAGGATCGATCACCTGCTTCCTATCGAAAAGAACTGATTTCTGCTCGAGAAAAAGGATCTCGCTACCATTTAATTCGAAGGAATATAAAGTACACTCAATTGAAGCAAATGAAAAACTTTCCACTTTTCAGAAGAGGTAAGTACAAGGGTGGCTTCATTACAATTCAGCAAAATAAAAGGGCAATCCCGTTTCAAATGCTTGCCGCAAGAACAATAGGTTACGAGCGAAAGGACATTTCCCCTGTAGGTCTTGAGGGAGCGTACAGTGACGTTCTAAGTGGGATTGATGGAAAGCGTTTAATGCAAAAAATTTCTGGTGGCGTTTGGATGCCTGTGGGAGATGCCGATGAGGTGGAGCCAGAGGACGGAATGGATATTTACACAACCATTGATGTAAACCTACAAGATGTTGCAGAAAATGCGTTGATGAAGCAATTGGTAAAGCATGAAGCAGATCATGGAACGGTTGTCTTAATGGAGGTTGCTACAGGAGCAGTGAAAGCGATTGCAAATCTCAAAAGAACGACAAGTGGCTCTTATTATGAAGGTTATAATTACGCGATAGGGGAGAGTACTGAGCCTGGCTCGACATTCAAGTTGCCAGCTTTAATTGCGGCATTGGAAGATGGTTATGTGGATATGGGCGACATCATTGACTGTGGTGACGGCTCAAAGCAATATTATGATCGAATCATGTACGACTCAAATCACGATGATGGAGGATGGGGAAAGATCACAGTTCAGAGAATTTTAGAGGTATCATCGAATATTGGGATGGCTGAAATAATTACAAAAAGCTACAGCGAGAATCCACAGCAATTCATTGATCACTTAGCAAAGATGAATTTGCGTGACAAATTGGGAATTGAGATTGAGGGTGAAGGGAAGCCGTACATTAAGAATACTTCAGAAGATACATGGTCCGGTATTTCTTTGGCTTGGATGGCGCACGGATATGAACTGCAAGTAACACCGCTTCAAATACTCGCTTTTTACAATGCTGTGGCTAATGGTGGTCGAATGGTGAAGCCAAAGTTTGTAGAGAAGATTACAAAGGGAAGAAAGGTAGTTAAGGAAATTCAAACAGAAGTTTTGAATCCAAGAATTTGCTCAAAAGAGACGATTGAAAAAGTACAATCTGCTTTGGAGGGCGTCGTGTCAAATGGCACTGCATCAAATCTCAGAAATGCAGATTATAAGATTGCTGGAAAGACAGGGACGGCACAAATTGCAAATAACCGTGGAGGTGTAAATGCTTACAAAGACAAGTCGAAGGTGAGTCACCAAGCTTCGTTTGTGGGGTATTTCCCGGCAGACAATCCTCAGTATTCCTGTATCGTGGTGATCAATGCGCCAAGTAGAAATGTGTATTACGGGAATCTAGTTGCTGGACCAATATTTAAGGAAGTAGCAGACAAGGTATATGCAAACAGTTTGGAGATGCATGAAGAGCTTGAGCAACAAAAGTTTTTTGCCAATTCGGCGATTCCATATTCAAAGCACGGCTATAAAGATAACATTGAGCAGGTGTTCAGTGCATTGGATATTCCGGTGAAGTCTTCGGCAGGAGATGAAAATTGGGTGGTCACCTCTACTCAATCAAAGGGCGTGCAGTTGGCTCCTAGAGCTATTCGAGAAAACCTAGTACCCAATGTAGTTGGGATGGGTTTGCGTGACGCAATTTATTTACTAGAAAATCAAGGTTTGAGAGTAAAAATTAGCGGAGCAGGGGTAGTAAAATCTCAGTCGTTAACTGCAGGTGAACGAATTCAGCAAGGTCAACAAATACAAATCGAATTATCGTGAAGAATTTAAAAGACATATTATACGGCGTTTCCATTTTGGAGGTGGTAGGTGATACTTCTATTGAATTGTCAGGAATTACCTTCGACTCAAGAAAGGTAGTCAATGATGTTTGTTACGTTGCACAACTTGGAACACAAGTGGATGGGCATGATTTTATTGAAAAATCCATTGCAAACGGAGCAACTGCTGTAATCTGCGAAAAGATGCCCAAAAGCTTCTTGAAGAGTGTAACCTATGTCATGGTGCAGGATAGTGGGCAGGCGCTAGGGGTAATGGCGTCTAATTTTTATGATAACCATTCATCTAAAATAAAGCTGGTGGGCGTAACTGGCACCAATGGAAAAACGACTACAGTTACCTTGTTACATCAGTTATTTACCAAACTAGGACATCATGTTGGGCTCATCTCAACCGTGGTAAATAAAATTGGAGAGAAGGAAATTAAATCTACCCATACTACTCCCGATGCAATTCAACTGAATGAGCTGTTGGTGGAGATGTTTTTGGATGGCTGCGAATTCTGCTTCATGGAGGTAAGTTCTCACGCCGTTGTGCAGCATAGGGTTGCGGGTATCACTTTTGCCGGTGGAGCTTTTACCAACATCACTCACGAGCACTTAGATTTTCATAAAACTTTTAAGGAATACATCAAAGCCAAGCAAAGTTTTTTCACCCTTCTTCCAAAAGGCGCATTTGCTTTATCAAATAAAGATGATAAGAATGGAGAGGTGATGTTGCAAGAAACTGCAGCGGTAAAACATTTCTATGCATTAAAAACCCAGGCTGAATTCAAAACTAAAGTGATTGAAAGTTCATTTGATGGCTTGAGTTTGAACATTGACGGGCAAGACTTTTGGAGTCCATTTATTGGGTACTTCAATGCTTACAATTTAACAACAGTTTATGGTATCGCCATGCTGTTAGGCCAAGATAAAATGCAGGTATTAACTGTTTTGAGCACACTAAACGCTGTTGCGGGAAGATTTCAGCATTTAAAAATAGGTGGGGTAACAGGAATCGTTGATTATGCGCACAGTCCTGATGCACTTGAAAATGTACTAAAAACCATCAAGGATATTCGGACTGGAAACGAAGAGGTGATTACCATAGTAGGCTGTGGTGGCGATAGAGACAGGACTAAACGACCACTTATGGCAGCAATTGCTTGCAAATTGAGTGATCGAGTCATTCTTACTTCAGACAACCCAAGAACAGAAAATCCAGATGCCATTATAGAGGAGATGAAAACCGGAGTGGATGCTGCTTCTAAGAGAAAAGTAATAGCAATCACCAATCGAAAAGAAGCAATCCGAACGGCGAGTTCTTTAGCGCAAGCCAATGACATTTTACTTGTTGCAGGCAAGGGGCACGAGAACTATCAAGAGATCAATGGAGAGCGATTTCATTTTGACGACTTAGAAATACTAACCGAAGCATTGACTGAAAACCAAACGAAATAGGCATGTTGTACTACTTATTTGAATATTTAAACGAATTAGATTTTCCGGGAGCTGGAGTGTTTCAATACATTACCTTCCGAACGGCAGCTTCAGTGATTGTTTCGCTGCTAATTTCGATGGTTTTCGGAAAGCGGATCATAAATTATTTGCATGGAAAGCAAGTTGGTGAAACAGTTCGCGATTTAGGTCTTGATGGTCAAAAAGCGAAGCAAGGAACTCCGACTATGGGAGGCTTAATCATCTTAGCTTCTATATTAATGCCCACGTTACTATTTGCCAAACTAGATAATATCTACATCATATTGATGCTTGTGTCAACGGTAATGTTAGGTGCAATCGGGTTTATCGACGATTACATTAAGGTTTTCAAGAAAAATAAAGAAGGCTTAGCAGGCAAATTTAAAATTATAGGTCAGGTTTTCGTCGGTCTTTTTGTTGGGTCTATTCTTTATTTCCATGAAGATGTGTACGTAGCGCAAGAAGTTCAAGTAGAAACGGCACAAATGGTGGGAGAAAGTTCAACAACTTGGGAGCCTACAAAGTCGATGAAAACGACCATTCCATTTGTTAAGAACAATGAGTTCGATTACGGCTCTGTTTTAGACTGGTGTTGTGAAAATGCCATGGATTGGGCCTGGTTAATTTTTATTCCAGTGGTAATTATAATTGTTACGGCCGTTTCAAACGGAGCGAATATGACCGATGGTCTCGATGGTTTGGCTACCGGCACCTCTGCCATTATTGGAATCACTTTGGCGGTTTTTGCCTATGTGTCTGGTAACGTTATTTTCTCCGATTATCTCAACATCATGTACATCCCAAATTTAGGGGAGCTGGTAATTTTCATTGGCGCTTTTGTTGGGGCTTGTATTGGGTTTTTGTGGTACAACTCCTATCCTGCTCAAGTATTTATGGGCGACACAGGAAGTTTAGCCTTGGGTGGAATTATTGCAGTTTTTGCGCTTGCCATTCGAAAAGAACTGTTGATCCCGGTTTTCTGTGGTGTGTTTTTGGTCGAGAACTTATCGGTAATGATTCAGGTGGCTTATTTCAAATACACCAAGAAGAAATTCGGCGAAGGACGAAGGGTGTTTTTAATGGCACCGCTTCATCACCATTACCAGAAAAAAGGAATGCATGAATCAAAGATAGTTTCTCGCTTTTGGATTGTAGGAATAATGCTAGCCATACTTTCTATTGTAACGCTGAAACTTAGATAGGACGAATGAATAATTACGAATGCACCATGAATAATTGGTAATGTGAAACTGAAGGATGAGTATTAATAATTAATAATTAGCGATTGAAAATTAGAGCGATATCGATTTTAGGTGGCGGAGAAAGTGGAGTAGGAGCAGCATTGCTAGCCAAGAAAGAGGGGCTTGTACCCTTTGTCTCAGATTCTGGAAAAATCAAAGACAAATACAAGAAAGTTCTTGAACAAAATGAAATTGAATGGGAGGAAGGGAAGCATTCGGTAGAAAGAATACTGAACGCTGAAGAAGTAATCAAGAGTCCGGGAATTTCTGATGAAGTGCCGCTAGTGCAGCAATTACTTGCCAAAGGGACTTCAGTGATATCAGAAATTGAATTTGCCTTTCGCTATTGCAAAGCTAAAATCATTGGAATTACAGGTAGTAATGGTAAAACAACGACAACGCTTCTTTTACACCATGTTTTGGTGAATTGTGGAGTCAAAGCAGGAGTTGCAGGAAATGTTGGGAAAAGCTTTGCAGAACAAGTGGCAACCAATGATTTTGATTGGTATGTGCTCGAATTGAGCAGCTTTCAGTTAGATGGGATAAAAGAATTTAGAGCAGATATAGCAATTCTACTCAACATAACTCCTGATCATTTGGATCGCTACAAGAACACTTTTGAGTTGTATGCAGATGCAAAAATGAGAATTGCCATGAATGCAAAGCCACGCGATAAATTCATCTACTGTGAGGATGATGAAAGCGTCAAATCGGCCATGCAACGGACAAAGACAAATGCGGAACTCATTCCATTTTCAATAAAAAAAGAACTCCCAAAAGGAGCCTATATAGATCACGAACAACTAATAATTAAACTAACAACAAACAACCAATTTATTATGTCAATACACGATTTAGCCTTACAAGGCAAGCACAATCTTTACAATACCATGGCATCAGGAATTGCCGGTAGAGTATTGGATTTAAGAAAGGAATTAATTAGAGATTCCTTGTCAGATTTTCAGAATGTGGAGCACCGATTGGAAACAGTTGGAACCATTCACGGTATCGAGTTTATTAACGACTCAAAAGCAACAAATGTAAACTCAACTTGGTATGCGCTAGAAAGTGTAAATAAAGATTTGGTTTGGATTGTTGGTGGAGTTGACAAAGGAAACGATTACGATCAGTTACTAGAGCTCGTAAAGGATAAAGTAAAAGCAATAATTTGCTTGGGAACAGATAATTCGAAAATAATCGAAGCATTTAGAGATCATATTCAAATTATTGAAGAAGCTCATTCAGCAGCAGAAGCTGTTAAAAAAGCATACGAGATTGGACAAAGTGGCGATGCTGTGTTATTGTCTCCTGCTTGTGCTAGTTTCGATTTGTTTGAAAATTATGAGGATAGAGGGCATCAATTTAAGCAGGTCGTAAAATCATTGTAAAATGCATTTTATCAATAAATACATAAAGGGCGATCGAGTTATTTGGGCAGTGGTTTTGCTATTGGCCATATTCTCTGTGCTGGTTGTGTACAGCTCGATTGTAACGCTTGCCTACAAATACCAAGGTGGAAATACGGAGTATTATCTGTTCAAGCATTCCATTATCTTATTTATAGGTTTTTTATTGATGTATTTTGCGCACAAGGTCAATTATCGGTATTACTCGAGGATGTCGCAGATTGGATTGTTGTTAGCCATTCCGCTACTCCTCTTCACACTTCTCACCGGTGCGAGCATTAACGATGCAAGCCGTTGGTTAGTCATACCCATTATTAACCAAACCTTCCAAACCTCCGATTTAGCAAAACTGGCATTGATCATGTTTTTGGCAAGAATGCTGTCCAAACGACAAGACAATATCAAAGACTTTAATCAGGCGTTTTTACCCATTATGATTCCTGTCTTAATTGTTTGTGGTTTAATACTTCCCGCCAACCTTTCTACGGCTGCCATGCTGTTTGTTACCTGTTTGGTTTTAATGTTTGTTGGCCGTATTAATTTGAAGTATATTTTTTCCCTGGTTGCCGTTGGTATCACACTCTTGAGTATCTTCATTGCCATCGGCCTCAGTGTCCAGGAAATAAAAACATCAGACACCAACTCTGCATTGACTAATCGGGTAATCACTTGGAAGAATAGGATAACCAACTTTTCTGATGGTAGCGCACAAGCCAACTATCAAGCTGAGCAATCTAAAATAGCAATTGCTACGGGCGGTGTCATGGGAAAAGGACCAGGGAGGAGTACTCAACGGAACTTTTTACCCCAATCTTACTCCGATTTCATTTTTGCTACAGTAATTGAAGAATATGGAATAGTTGGTGGCACATTTACGCTGCTACTTTACTTGATTTTATTGTATCGTGGTGTGCTAATTGCAAAAAATGCCCCAAGAACTTTTGGCTCGTTATTGGCCATAGGTTTGAGTTTTAGTTTGGTATTTCAAGCCATGATTAATATGGCCGTAGCGGTGAATTTATTTCCAGTTACAGGTCAACCATTGCCAATGGTAAGTATGGGTGGAACATCTATTTGGTTCACCTGCTTAGCTGTCGGAATTATTCTAAGTGTTAGTAGAAATACTGAAAACGAAAAAATGGAAATGAACCATGGCTAAACTTAAAGTAATAATTTCCGGAGGAGGAACAGGAGGTCACATCTTCCCGGCTATTGCAATTGCAAACGCCATTAAGAAATTACGTCCTGACACTGAATTTTTATTTGTAGGTGCTTTGGGTCGCATGGAGATGACAAAAGTACCTGAAGCCGGTTTTGAGATTGTTGGTTTACCAATAATGGGTTTACAGCGAAAACTGACGTTAAAGAATTTGAAGTTTCCATTCATGTTGCTAAAGAGTGCAGCAATGGCAAAAAGACTGGTGAAGAGTTTTAAATCCGACGTTGCTATTGGTGTAGGAGGATATGCAAGTGGACCTTTATTGAGGGCTGCAAACAAGGCAAAAGTTCCTACGCTGCTACAAGAGCAAAACTCATATGCAGGTTTGACTAACAAGATACTAGGAAAGGAAGCAAGTAAAATTTGTGTTGCCTACGATGGAATGCAGGCTTTCTTCCCAAAGGAGAAAATTATTTTAACAGGAAACCCTGTAAGGTCGGAGGTGATTAAGTTGGAAGGTAAAAAGGAAAGAGCAATAGAATTTTTCGAACTTGATTCAACTAAAAAAACAGTGTTGGTTGTTGGCGGAAGCTTAGGTGCTTGGTCAATAAATGAAGCAGTTGAAAATGCTATCGATGCATGGGAAAAGAAAGGCATTCAAGTAGTTTGGCAAACGGGTAAATTATTTCATGAGCGTGCTCAAAAAGCTGCTGTCGGGAAGGAATCTTGGTTGAAAGTAACTGAGTTTATTAAACGAATGGATTTAGGGTATGCCATAGCAGATTTGGTCGTTTCGCGAGCGGGAGCGCTTGCTGTGTCAGAATTGTGTTTGGTTAAAAAACCTTCCATTTTTGTTCCATTACCTTCAGCCGCAGAAGACCACCAAACCAAGAATGCTAAGGTGCTTACAACGCTGAATGCAGCTGTGTTAATTACAGATGCAGAGGTTAGAGAGAAGCTAGAAAAAACGGTTTTACAACTCATAAATGATGAGTCAGAACTTGCGAGGTTAAGTAAAAACATTAGCCCGTTAGGTTATCAAGATGCTGCAGATATTATTGCAAACGAAGCGGTAAAGCTTGCCAATTCTTCTTCGAAATGATAGAAAAGGAAAACATATATTTTATCGGCATTGGCGGTATCGGTATGAGTGCGTTGGCTCGATATTTCAATCGGTTGGGGAAAAAAGTAGCCGGTTACGATCGTTCTACTACTACTTTAACAAAACAACTCCAAACGGAAGGAATTTCCATTACAGATTTTTCTGAAGCAGATGCCATTCCTCATTCCTATCGTGATGCCTCAAAAACACTAGTTGTCTATACTCCTGCCGTATCAGCTAATCATCCGATGCTAGTTTACTTTAAGCAAGAGGGTTTTGAATGCATTAAACGAGCGCAGTTGCTAGGTATGATTAGTAAAGAAATGAAGACGATAGCAGTGGCTGGAACTCATGGTAAAACAACTGTTTCTTCCATGATTGCTTACCTTTTAAAGTCGGGAGGGATAAAAGTGAACGGCTTGTTGGGCGGAATTTCAAGAGATTTTGGAACGAACTTGATACTAGACCCGGAGGCTGAAGTTTTGGTAACTGAGGCTGATGAATATGATCGTTCCTTTTTGCAGCTATTCCCGAATCAATTGGTAATAACCTCTATTGATCCTGATCATTTAGACATTTACGAAGATGAAGAGGATTTAAAAAACACCTACAACCAACTTTTAGCGCAAGTAGACGATCAAGGTACATTGTACGTGAAACCGGAAGTAATGAAGGTTCTAGATGTACCGAGTAAAATACAAACTCGAACGTATTCCTTAGATCAAAAATCTACAATTCAAGCGCGAAATGTCCGAGTCGAGGATGGTTTTTTTGTGTTTGATTTTGAATCAGAGCGCTTTAATATGGAAAATGTGAAGTGTGGATTACCTGGTTTGCACAATGTTGAAAATGCGATGGTTGCTATGGCAGTCGCTTTTACGCAAGGCGTAGAAGTATCAAAAATTAAATCGGCCATTGCTGAATTTCAAGGAGTAAAAAGGCGTTTTGATGTGTATTTAAAAACTTCAGAAATCGTTTATATTGATGATTATGCGCACCACCCAGAAGAGGTAAAAATGTTGTTAAAGTCAGTAAAAGAACTTTACCCGGGTAAAAAAATAACAACCATTTTTCAGCCTCATCTTTTTAGTAGAACAAGAGACTTCGGAGAGGACTTCGCGCGAGAATTATCGCTTTCTGACGATTTAATTTTATTGGAGATTTATCCTGCTCGAGAAGAACCAATTGAAGGAATAACTTCTATGTGGTTGTCGAAATTAATTGGCAAAAAAGGAGTTAGCGTCTGTGAAAAGCATCAGTTACTGAATGTTTTAAAAACGAAAGAAGTTGAAGTGCTACTGACTGTAGGAGCAGGTGACATTGATTCGATGATAGATCCAATTATTAACCATTATCAAACCGACGTATGAAGAGGATACTGAGCATAAGTGTTTGGGTTTTATTGTCGCTGGGGTTAATTGGTATACTCGGCTTTGTAAACCATGCTCAAAAGCAAATGGTTTGCACCGACATTAACATCAGGATTGACAATAGTAACGGTAACTTTTTCGTTGGCGAAGAAGATATTTTCGGCATGGTGTATCATGAAATGGATACCATTTTAGGAAGGCCCATTTCGGCTATTGAGGCAGAACGGTTGGAGCATAAGATTAACAATCATCCATCAGTTTCAAATGCTGAAGTGTACAAAACTATTGATGGGAAGTTGCACGTGGAAGTTTCTCAAAGAACTCCAATTGTTCGAATATTTAGCGCCAATGGAGACAGTTACTACCTAGATAGCACAGGAAAAGTAATGCCTCCTTCTGATAAATATACATCACGTGTTTTTGTTGCAAGTGGCTACATCAATGAGCCTTTTAAAAAAGTAAGTCACCTAAACGCGAGAACTGTAGCAGATTCACTTAGAAAATATGTGTTGGTAGACGATATTTTTAACATGGCGCAGTTTATTCGAACAGATCCGCTTTGGAATGCTCAGATTGAACAGTTGTATGTTAATAAAGAATTCGAGATTGAATTGATACCACGCGTTGGAAATCATAGAATTGTAGTAGGAGATGCCACCGATATTAAAACAAAGCTCGATAAGCTTAAAGTGTTCTACGACAAAGGTTTAAATAAAACAGGGTGGAATGAATATAGTGTCATCAACCTAAAATTCGCAAACCAAGTGGTTTGCAAAAAACGAAATTAGCATGGAATCATCATCAGATATAGTTGTAGGACTTGATATCGGAACCACAAAAATTGTGGTAATGGTGGGCCGTAAGAACGAAGTTGGGAAGCTTGAGATTTTAGGTATGGGTCGCTCTGAGTCTTTAGGAGTAACTCGTGGAGTGGTTGCTAATATTGAAAAAACTGTTCAATCTATTCGAACAGCAGTAGCTGAAGCAGAAAATAAATCTGGCGTTGATGTTAGAGTTGTTAACGTAGGTATTGCCGGACAGCACATTAAAAGTTTACAGCACCGAGGTATAAAAATGAGAAATACCTTAGACGATGAGATTTCTCAAGAAGACATAGACATGTTGATTAACGACATGTTTAAGTTAGTTACCCTTCCCGGAGAAGAGATTATAGATGTTTTACCACAGGAGTTTATTGTGGATAATGAGCAAGGGATTAAAGACCCGATCGGAATGTCAGGTATTCGACTAGAAGCCAACTTTCACATTATTACCGGACAGGTTGCAGCAGCAAAGAACATTCATAAGTGCGTGCACAAAGCCGATTTAGAAGTTCAAGATGTTATTTTGGAACCTATTGCTTCTTCTGCAGCAGTGCTAAGTGAAGAAGAAAAAGAAGCGGGAGTAGTGTTGGTTGATATTGGTGGGGGAACCACGGATGTTGCCATTTTTCAAGATGGAATTATTCGGCATACGGCAGTAATTCCTTTTGGAGGAAATATCATTACTGAGGATATTAAAGAAGGGTGTAGCATTATTAAAAACCAGGCGGAGCTATTGAAAGTGAAGTTTGGTTCTGCCTTGGCAAATGAGAGTCAGGAAAATGAAATTGTTTCAATTCCTGGTTTAAGAGGTCGTGAGCCCAAAGAGATTTCAATTAAAAATCTATCTCATATAATTCAAGCAAGGTTAGAAGAAATTATAGAGCACATTTATTACGAAATCAAGAACAGCGGCTACGAAAACAAGCTAATTGCCGGAATGGTGATTACCGGAGGTGGTTCTCAAATGAAGCACATTGGGCAATTGTTTGAGTATGTTACCGGCATGGATACGAGAATTGGTTATCCAAATGAGTACTTGGCAAATGGTAATTCGGATGAAATTACAAGTCCAATGTACGCAACGGGTGTTGGTTTGATTTTGAAAGGTTTCGAGAAGTTAGAGCGTCAGAAAGGACAGCTGAAAAACAATGAACAAGAGGATTCAATAAAAGTGCGTCAAGGAGAGAAAACGAAAGGAGGATTTTTGCAAAATATGTTAGCCAAAGGCAAGCAGTTTTTTGAAGAGGACGAGAATTAGTTTTTAACAGAAAAGCTAAAATGATTAAAAACTAAGAATTAAAAATTATAGAATTAAAAAATTAGAAATTATGAGATTTGACTTACCCAAAGAACAATCATCAATCATCAAAGTAATCGGAGTCGGTGGTGGCGGGAGCAACGCTGTAAACCACATGTACCGTCAAGGAATTACTGGTGTTGATTTCATTATTTGTAACACGGATCAGCAGGCATTGGATTTAAGTCCAATACCGAATAAAATTCAGTTGGGGTCTACCTTAACAGAAGGAAGGGGTGCTGGTTCAAACCCTGAAGTAGGCAAGAATGCAGCCATTGAAAATGTAGATGACTTAAAAGAGTTATTGGAGAAAAACACTCAGATGGTTTTTATAACTGCCGGTATGGGCGGTGGAACCGGAACAGGTGCCGCTCCTATTATTGCACAAACTGCCAGAGAAATGGGTATTCTCACGGTAGGGATTGTAACCATTCCATTTGGTTTTGAAGGTCGTAGACGAAAAGTTCAAGCAGACTCCGGTTTAGCTGAGTTAAGAGATAACGTAGATACCTTACTGATCATTTGCAACGACAAGTTGCGAGAGATGCACGGGAACTTGAAAATTTCTGAGGCTTTTTCTAAGGCAGACGATATTTTAACCATCGCTGCAAAAGGCATTGCTGAAATTATTACAGTGGCTGGATACATCAACGTAGATTTTGAAGATGTTAGAACGGTGATGAAAGACGGTGGAACAGCCATTATGGGTTCTGCTGCTGCTGAAGGCGAAGGACGAGCAGTAAAGGCGGTTAGCCAAGCATTAGCTTCGCCTTTATTGAATGACAATGACATTACAGGAGCCAATTACATTTTATTGAACATTACTTCAGGAGACGAAGAAGTGGCAATGGATGAAATTGATGAGATTACGGAATACATCCAAAATGAAGCAGGTAACACGGCAGATATTATTTGGGGTAACGGAATAGATGAGTCGCTTGGAAATAAATTGTCGGTAACAATTATTGCAACAGGTTTTGGAAAATCAGAGCCAGGTGGGTTTACGACTGCAGCTGAACCAAAAAAGGTGGTTAGAAAGTTGACAGACGATGTAGATACGGTCATTACTGCGCCATCTGAGCAAGGAAAGTCGCCAAATGCTGATAACGCAAATATGGATGAGCCAACCATGAAAAGCTCAACAGAGGAACAAAAAAGTTTTGAGTTTCAAATTAGACCATCTCAACCACAGAAAACTGAAGAGCCTGAGGTGAAAAAGTATTCCTTAGAAGGTGAATTCAAATCTGATGAAGATGCAAAGGCAGACGATTGGAAACCTCACAGTGCGGGTGTTCCTGCCAATTCATCTGAAGAGGCACAACCAGAAATGACTTCTTACCAATCTACTCCTGAAAAGTCTGCTGAGAATGAGGAAGCACAGATTAAGAAGACTCACGAAAGGATTCGAAGGTTAAAAGAATTAAGTTTAAAAATTAAGAGTCCGGGAGGAATTAACGATTTAGAAAAGGAGCCAGCTTACAAGAGAAGAAACATATCTTTAGACGAAACACCTCATTCTTCTGAGTCTAACGTATCGCGTTATACTTTGAGTGAAGACGACGATAATAAAACAAATTTGAGACAGAATAATTCATTCTTGCATGACAATGTAGATTGATTACTGATTGAAACCAACCAAACAAAAGCTCCGAATGTACTATTCGGAGCTTTTTTGTTTTACCTTTATAGAATGTTGAAGGTGGGCCAAGTAAATGAAATGAACAAATTAGCGCTGCAATAATGGGGATAAAGTGGAACATATTACTTTTCTTTATTCTCGGGCAAGTGCTGCCTGCAACCGCTCAGTCCTTTCAATTAGATCCTTCTTTTCAACCTTTTTTTGATATTCGAACTCAAAATAGTCCTTATTTAGGAAGCATGGTAGAGTTGCCCTCGGGCAATATAATTTTTGCAGGTAGTTTTGACATTACCAATTCTGGAGTCTTTTACAGAAATGTAGGTTCTACCACAAGAACAGGCAGCCCAAATTATAACTTTAGTAGTAATGGTGGAGGAGGTGTGGTTGATTTTTACAACGATTCTATCTTAATTAATGGAGACTACGGTAGCTACGGATTAAAAGATACAAACGGAAATGTTTGGAACGTAAATTGGCGGTTAAATTACCTAAAAACAGTCAAATGCAGAACTGGAGGATTTTATATGTATCAAGATGGCTCAGCACTTTATGGTAATTCTGGTGGCAGAAATGGGCAAGCCTGTGATATTATCAATCCGCCGGATACTTTTCCTGGCAGGCACATTGTTAAAGTGAACCCTCAGGGTTTGTGGGATAGCACTTTTATTGGCATCGCCAATTTTGCTCCAAGAGGTTTTTTGCCGTATGACAGTAATCGGTTGTTGGTATATGGACAACCGTTTCAATTAACACATTATAACGGTGTGCAAGTAGATGGCTTGTTCAGAATTTATTTGGACGGTACGTTAGATACAACTTTCTCTTCTCCTATGAGCACGGTCGTGGCTTCGAACTTTTTTAACCCTCAATTGGTAGAAAGCAACGGAAAGTTTTTTTAAGCGGCTCGTTTTTATTGAAAGGGCAAACCCAATACCATACCTTGGTCCGGTTAAATCCTGACGGCAGTTTAGACTCTACTTTTATGAATTTCTCAGGTCCAATTGATACCAATAATTTCTATGTAGTTACGTTTCCAATAGCACCAACAGACGATGGTGGCTATTTGGTGGGCGGCACCTTTAACAGCTACCAGGGTTATCCAAAGCCTAGCATTGCTAAAATTGACAGTTCTGGTGCTGTAGAACCACAGTATTTTACCTCCGGAGGTCCAGATAGTTCAATAATACTAGGAGCTAATTACCCTTTAGTTGAGTTTATTTACAAATCAAAATTTGGTGGCTACTATGTAGGTGGTGATTTTTTAAAGTGGGACGGTCAACCAAGTCAGCCTTTGATTCGCTTAACAGATTTGGTAATTGGGTTAGATGAAAATGGTCGCCCAATAGAATCGAAAAGCGAGGTTTCTGTTTACCCCAACCCTGCACAAAATCAAATAACCATTCAAAGCAATGTGCTTTTAGTAAAGGCACAGGTATTCAACTTACAAGGGCAACTTGTTACTACCGGTAGAGCGAATTCATTTTCAATAGAAGGCCTCAAAAGTGGCATTTACTTTATAAAAGCCATTTTAAAAAATGGAGAGGTTGTTTCTAAGAAATTAATTAAACAATAGGAGTCATTGCGAGGAGGAACGACGCGGCAATCCGGTAAACAATAAACGGATTGCTTCGTTTCGTTGCTCTGCGCTCGCAATGACGTTAGAATTACCAGACTGCTTCACTCCATTCCGTTTCATTCGCAATGACGGTTTGAATATACAGATTGCCTCTATTCAGTTTTATAACATTCGCAATGATAAATACGATAGTCATTGCGAATGAGTTACGACTGCGGCAATCCTGTACACAATAAACAGATTGCTTCGCTCTGTTGCTCTGCACTCGCAATGACTTTCGCATTAATCCTCCAATAAGGCATCAAAAACTAAAACTCTCCATTCTACATTCTCCATTCCACACTCCTCATTCCTCATTCCACACTCACCATATTATATTCTTTCTACAACTTTTCTTAGTTTCATACTTTGGTACTATCTTTGAACCTAGTCGAAAAAAACAAGCATGAAAAAGTTAAACGTATTATTGGTAGCCTTGTGCATTGGTGGTGTCATTCAAGCACAAGATGAAGGTGAAGCAAAGAATGAAGACAACCTAGTTCCTAACCCAAGTTTTGAAGACATAGGGAAGCGAGGTAAAGTAGAAGAGAAAGGTCAAATTAATTTGGCAGCGCCGTGGACTTCCGTTACAATGAACCCAGTTGACTTATACTCTGAAAGCACAAAAACAGACGACTTTGCAACTCCCGTTAACGAAAGAGGGGAGGAAAAGGCAAGAACAGGTACAAATTACGCCGGTGTAAACTTTTACGGTTACAGGGGAAGGGAGCCACGAAATTATTTAGGAGTGGAACTGTTAAAGCCGATGGAAGCGGGCAAGGAGTATTGTGTGAAGTTTCACATTTCCATGTCAGATATGTCAAAATACGCAGTAAATAATATTGGAGTTTTTATTGATACAGCTCAGATGAGCGAAGCAACTGATGGGAATTTGTATAAAAATCCGCAAATCATCAGTGTTACCAAAATGATCTATGAAAAGCAATACTCTTGGACACCGGTATGTGGAACATTCATGGCGAAAGGGGGCGAGAAGTTCATTGTTATCGGAAACTTTGCGCAAGATGATGCTACAAGGACGGAATCAGTGCGATTGTCTAGAGAGTTCAGTGGCCGCCAAACGTATGATGGCTATTACTATATTGATGATGTTTCTGTTATTCCTACGGATAAAATTGGGGATAAAGATTGTGCCTGTGAGCGCATTGCAGGTGGTCAAATGAAAATGGAATATAAAACGTTTGAAACGAAACTGATTGATGAAAAAGAATCTAAAAAAGTGACTTACGTCAACTCCGATGGATCTAAGCCTGGAGATAAGCCAAAAGTAGTGGAAAAGAAAGATGACACGAAAACAGTTGAACAAGGAGGCGTGGTTTACAAAAAAGCAAACGCAGTAGAAGAAGAACAACCAGCTGCTCCTAAGGTATATTCCCCAAATGATGTGGTTATTTATTACGAATCGAAGCAATTTCAAGTTCCAGACAGTGAAAAAGAAGCGATAGACGAAATGGTGAAGTACCTGAAGAAGAATAAATCAAAAGTGGTTGAAATTCAAGGACATGCGGATCCCTCTGAGTCGTCTGTTAGCTCAATAGGAAAACGAAGAAGCGCATTATTTAGATTGGCCTTAACGAAGGCAGGCGTACCTTCAAATCAGTTAAAAACCATTTCCTTAGGAATAACTAAGCCTGCATCAAAAGATGATGCTTCAAAGAACCAAAGGGTTACTTTCAAAGTACTTTAGGTTGCGATTTGCAGTAAAAAAAATAGCCACTTCGGTGGCTTTTTTTCTGCTCATAAGTTTGTGCACAGCTCAAAACCTAATTCCCAACCCAAGCTTTGAAGAGGTGCATGTTTGCCCAACCGGGCTGCGCCTGTTAGAACTGGCGAAATATTGGTTTGGAGCAAATGCAGGATCCCCTGTGTTATTTCACAACTGCGGTTTTAAAGCTCCTATTTCTCCCAGGAGTGGAGATGGAATGGCAGGTGTTATTTTTTTAAGCGAAATAAGATCTTCTTTAGAATACTTACAAGTAGAATTAACCGATACACTTGTTGAAGGCGAAGAATACGAGTTTAGCTTTTATATACGCCTTTCAGAAAATTCACTTATTGCTATGAATAAAATCGGGGCATACTTTAGTAGGAACGGCTTGTACTCAAATCTTTGGGTTCGATTTCAAAAGCAACCGCAAGTAGTATTTGAGCAGATGGCCGACCAATCAAGTTCATGGCAAAAGCTAAAAGCGAAGTATATAGCTAAGGGCGGGGAAAAATTCATAACCATTGGGAATTATTTTGCGAAGCATTTTATAACTGAAAAGATTGTCAACAAAGCGGCAAAAAGTAGAACCTCCTATTATTATGTTGATGATTTTTATTTGGGAAAAGAACGAGTTGACATTCCCGAGTTGCCGCGCAGTACCGAGAAAATATTCTGGAACCATGTTGTTTATTTTGAAAAGGATAGAGCTTCAATTACGGAGGATGAATTATTGCGGTTAGATCAATTTATTGAACAGCTTCCACTTCCCATTTTTTATCCAATAAAAGTAGAGGGACATGCAGATCAAGATGCTAGTATTGAATACAATCTTCAGCTTTCACAAAAAAGAGCAGACGTTGTAAAAGCAAGGATGGGGAACTTTAATCTGAAAAATATATATACTTCTTGGTCTGGAGAGAGAGAAATTATATACCTTGGATCCCAAGAAGAGGGAAAGTCAAAAAATAGGAGAGTAACAATAACCGTTGAACGATAGATGAAAAAGATATTTTTTACGAGTGTTCTTTTAGCTGTTTCATTGCTTTTTTCAGCTCAAGAAAGAGATGCGTATTGGGCTGAATTGCTGCTGAAAGAAGTGAATGGTATTCGCACTGAGCAGAAATTACCGCTGTTGGAATTGGATGAAATTTTATCGGCCGCTGCTTTTGATCAAGCAGAATATTGCTCTGAACTAGGCAGGTTAGTGCATACACAAGATAACAGCAAAAAGGAAAATGTAACTCAGCGTGTGCTTTACTATGAGGGGTTACATGGTCGGTTAGAAGAAAATTTATCGCAAATTGCCTATGGATCGAAAGAAGCTTTAGAGCCAAATGGATTAAGAGAAGAAATTGATACGGATCAAAAGCTAGTGAAGGCAATTGCAGCTGCTTGGTTAGAAGATGAGAAAAGCAGTAAACTGAATGTATTAGATCCACAATTTACAACCCTAGGTCTTTCAGTAATTGTAAGTGACGAGGTAGACCATTTATTTTGTGCCGTATTTGGTAGCGAACCCTATAAGCCGCTTGGAACGGAAAAATTGAGCTTGAAAAATCACGGCATAGAGCCTTTTGATAAGCAGAAGTGCAGTAAGTTCTTAGAACGATTTCCAAGTGTTCCACAGTTATTTTCAGATGTAATCAAAATCAAAGGAAACGAAGTTTACTTTGAATACCACAGTTTACCTTTTGTAGAAGAACTATTAAGCGATGCTTCAGACGCTGTTGCCATCGATTGGGTAGACCAACGACAATACAAGTGTGATCGAGGGGTTCAGTTGTTTCCCGGGTCCATTGCGAAAGGATACCTGCAAAAGCCGCTCAAAAAGTCATATTTGTTGGGTCAAAATTTGGCAGATAGCATTGGAGAATTACACGTTAAGTTGGGCGAGGTACCTAGTTTTTATTCGAAAGCGACAACAGAACCTAATCTAATCTTAGTTAAGGATGGCGTGCACTGTGCAACGGTTCCTTTTAATAAAATTGAATCGAAAAAGACAGAGCAGGTTCCCATTGAGTCTGCTGTAGCAGGAGAAAGTGCTGCCACCGAGTTTCAGTGGAAAGATTCCATACAATTTAATATTCCTTTATTTCCAAATGGCTGGGATTCGCTGAATAAAGCAAAATTAGAGTTGGAGAAGATAAACTTTACCATTGCGTCTTCCAATCTAGTGCTTCAAGTTTCACCGATTCATCAAGAGGGTCTTCAAACGACCGAAGAGGCAACTTTGGACAAAACTCATGTTGCGTGGGATTTCTTACAGTCCTTCATTGAGAACACTTACTATCAATTGGAAATGGCAGAATTAAATGAAGAAGAGAAAATTGAATTCCTAAAAGAAGCACAAAAAGGAGATGAAAAATTAAAAGCATTTTTACACCGATTGAATGAATTACAATATGCTGTTAAAGGTGAAGCTAAGGTTCAGCTAAAAGCGGAAACGGCAGAGCAACTTAATCTGTATCGTTTCTTTTTGGAAAACAATCAAATTGAGCCTGCACTTTTTGTTCAATCAAAACTGCTGAATAAAGTTAGAGCAGGGGAGTTAAGTGCAAAGGAATTGCCTCAAGCTGACCCCGGTCAAAAAAGCAACACCTTGGCCGTTATCAACAACCAAATAGTGCTAGAATCAATAATGGGAGCAAAGAATTATGGTGGAAATCCAATCTATCTAGCCTTCTTTGAACTTTATTTAATCAACAAGCGGCACTCTGAAGTGGCATTTAATTATCATGTCGCAAAATTAGAATACTGGTCCAATAATCAAGCAGAAATAAGGGATATGGAAGGCTGGTTGTCTGATTTTAGAAAAATTCCGGCAGATCAAATTACTCCGGAGAAGTATGCACGAGCAATGATGAATTATAGCTTGTTGGCGGTAGATTACTTTTACGACAAGGGCGATTTTGACAAGCGGCGGAAGAGTTTTACTGAATTGATGAAGTGGCAAGCAAAAGGAAACCTGAATAGCAATGAAAAACTAAATCTAGCAAAGATGCTTTGTTACCAAGACCAATTTAGTTACGCAATTCAATTGTTGAAGCCTGAAGTGCAAGGCGAAAAAGTAGATCAAGAAACGCTCTTTTATTTTTTACAAATCGCCATCTATGATAAAGCTCAAGGTACTGATTCACAGTATTTCGACTTAATGGAAAAAGCCAGTAAGCTGTATCCGTCTGTTTTTTGTCAATTTTTTACGACTAAAGTGAACGGCAAGCAAAGTTTAGAAAATGTTCAATTGAAGAACCTTTATTGCACTACTTGCAACTAAGAGCGGGCATAAGTTAATATAGTTTGCACCGATTCCAGAGTTGTTAAATCATTGTCCACATCTTCTGTAGTAAATCGCTCTAGAACTAAATTTCTACCATCGTTAACTATGATGTTATAAACTTGTACGTTTGGGCCACCATAGTCTAGTATAAGCTTAGCATCGTTTGAGATGAGTGTCCAAAAGTAAAATTCTTCGTTAGGTTCGTTGGGGTCGCATTTTAATACACCGTATCTCGTAGTTGCCGTACCTGATCTTTCATAACGTGTAACATTGTCTCTTTCACAATCAAATACAATGCTTCGGTTTGCTAAAATTATTCCATTGGCTCTTACCTCGGCAGCTGTCAGTCTAAAGTTTTTATCTGCAATCCTTTCATAACCTGAAAGTGCATCATTATCACCATCATCGTCATTTCTACAGGAAGTTCCGAAAGTAAAAGCGATAAGTAAGAAGATTAAAAATGATTTTTCATGAGATAAAAATTTAAGGGTAAAAGTACTTGAATATTGTTGTTTATTGAAAATCGTGCCAAGTTCCAGTTTATTATCTTTAGCGCATGATTCAAAAAGGCAATAAAAAAATCATTAAAGCTTGGACGTTTTATGATTGGGCCAATTCTGTTTATCCGTTGGTTATTACTACTGCAATTTTTCCAATGTTTTATGAATATCAAACAAGTCATGATGCTGAGGGTAACTTAACGAACGACATGGTTGAGCTTTTGGGCGGGAGTTATAGAAATACGCAACTGTACTCTTACGTCATATCTGTGTCATTTATCATAGTGTCCATTATTTCGCCCTTGTTATCAGGCCTTGCTGATTACTCAGACAGTAAAAAGAGTTTTTTAAAATTCTTTTGCTATCTCGGCTCTTTGTCTTGTGCCTCGCTTTTCTTTTTTGATGTAAACCACCTAGAGTTGAGTATGGTTCCAGTTTTACTAGCAAGTGTTGGATTCTGGGGTAGTTTAGTGTTCTACAATGCTTATTTACCTGAGATTGCGCATGCTGAAGATCATGATAAAATTTCTGCGAAAGGATACTCTTTGGGATACGTTGGTAGCTCTATTTTGTTGATATTAAACTTGGTCGCAATCATGGGTTTTGACATGCCCGCTAAGTATGCTTTTCTATCTGTAGCAGTTTGGTGGATTGGATTTAGTCAATATACATATGCATACTTGCCAAATGCCTCTTACTTGGATAAACCGAAGGAAAATAAATTCACCAAGGGGTTTAAGGAGCTAAAAAAAGTTTGGGGAGAGTTAAAGGAGTTAACAACATTGAAGCGTTACTTAGGTTCCTTTTTTGTCTACAGTATGGGAGTGCAAACGGTTATGATTATGGCCACGCTTTTTGCGGCTAAAGAAATTAATTGGGAAGGCGACGGAGCTAAGACAGGATTAATCGTGTCTGTCTTAATCATTCAGTTCATTGCCATAGGAGGAGCATATTTGTTTTCGTGGATTTCAAGTAAAATAGGAAATATTGCTTCCTTATCCATTACCCTATTTATTTGGGTGTTTATTTGTATTGGTGCTTACTTTATTCACGAACCAATTGAATTTTATGTTATTGCCGCTTCGGTTGGGTTAGTGATGGGAGGAATTCAGTCACTTTCTCGCTCCACCTATTCTAAATTACTTCCTGTGACAAAAGACCACGCCTCATTTTTTAGTTTCTACGATGTGCTAGAGAAGTTAGGAATAGTAATAGGAACTTTTGCCTACGGCTTTATTGAAGGGTGGACAGGAAGCATGCGAAATTCAATTTTTGCCTTAGGTACATTTTTTATCATAGGTTTTGTGCTGTTATTAAGAGTGCCAAAGAATGAACAAATTGCCGCCAATAAAAGTTGACTTGTGATTACTTTTACAACCTAAAAAATTGAAGTTTTGAATCAAGAAAAGATATACGACATTGCCATAGTTGGTGGAGGAATTGTTGGAGTTGCAACGCTTTACCAAATGCAATTAAAATTTCCTCAGTTAAAAATTTTATTGATTGAAAAGGAGGACCATTTGGCTGCTCATCAAACTGGGAATAACTCAGGCGTTATTCATTCAGGATTGTACTACAAGCCCGGTTCTCAAAAGGCAATTACCTGTGTTAGGGGCAGAAGGGCCTTGGTAAAGTTCTCTAAGGAATACAAGGTGGATCATGAGGTATGTGGAAAAGTGGTAGTAGCTACGGAAGAAGCACAACTTCCTTTCATGGAGAAGATTTTTGCAAACGGTTTAGCGAACGATACTGAAGATATTGAGAAAATTACAGGTGATCAAGTGCGGGAGATTGAGCCCTTTTGCAATAGCATAGGAGGAATAAGAGTAGGTTGCACAGGAATCATCAATTATGTTCAAGCTACCGATCGAATGGCTGAGTTAGCACTTGCCATGGAGCCTGAGAGCAAAGTATCTTTAGGAGATGCATTCATTCATGCAAATCAAGAAGGTGGAGTGTCTGTAATAAAAACGGAGAAAACGAACTACAAGGCGAAGCACATGATTTACTGCGGAGGCTTACAATCTGATCGTTTAGCAAAAGATGACGGGGTGGAATTGGACATGCAAATTGTTGGTTTTCGAGGAGATTATTATGAATTAAATGACGAAGGGAAACACAAGGTAAAACACTTAATTTATCCCGTTCCAAATCCGGCATTTCCATTTTTGGGAGTGCATTTTACTAGAATGACAGATGGAGAAATAGAATGTGGTCCAAATGCTGTGTTCACATTTAAGCGCGAAGGGTACGGTAAAACTGACTTTGATTTAAAGGATACAATGGATGCTTTAGGTTATTCGGGAACCTGGAAACTATTCGCAAAACATTGGAAGTTTGGACTAGACGAATACAAGCGAGCGTTTAGTAAACGATTGTTTTTAGACAGATTACAAGAATTAATTCCTTCGTTAACCATGGAAGATATACGACCGGGAAGGGCAGGTGTTCGTGCCATGGCTCTTGGTCCAGATGGGGAAATGATAGAAGACTTTAAAATTGAATATAAAAACAATAGCATTCACGTACTAAACGCACCTTCACCGGCAGCAACGGCGTGTTTGGCAATTGGAGAAGACATAGTTGCCATGGCAAAAGAACGTTTCAATTTACAATAGGGTATGAGTTCAGCAGTAATAGCAGGAATTGTAGCGTTATATTTTCTATTTCTGTTGCTGATTGCTCGCATTACGTCTAAAGGAGCCGACAACAGTTCATTTTTTGTAGGAAATAAGAACTCCCCCTGGTATTTGGTGGCTTTCGGAATGATTGGCACTTCATTATCGGGTGTTACCTTTATTTCAGTGCCCGGTTGGGTAGGCACAAGTCAGTTTTCATACCTTCAAATGGTGTTGGGTTATTTGCTAGGTTACCTTGTGGTTGCAAATGTTTTAATGCCCCTCTATTACCGCTTAAATTTAACTTCCATTTATACTTATCTAGAGCAACGCTTTGGTTTTTGGAGCTATAAAACAGGAGCATTTTACTTCCTACTTTCACGTACCATAGGAGCTGCGTTTCGATTATACTTAGTGGCCAATGTGCTCCAGATTGCAATTTTTGATGATTGGAATATACCTTACTACCTCACCGTAGCGATTACCATTTTGTTAATTTGGGTATATACTGCCAAGGGCGGAATTAAAACCATTGTTTGGACAGACTCTCTGCAAACCTTGTTCATGCTTCTGGCTGTCGGTGTTGCAATTTACCAAATTAGAGATCAGTTAGATTTAGGGTTTTCAGAGCTATTGTCTACTGTAAAAGCGAGTGATTATTCACAAGTGTTCTTTTTTGATGATTGGAGAGCCTCTAATTTCTTCTGGAAACAGTTTTTAAGTGGCGCCTTCATTACAATAGTGATGACTGGTTTAGATCAAGATATGATGCAGAAAAACTTAAGCTGCAAAAACATAAAGGAAGCAAAATGGAACATGTTTTCAATGAGTATCGTTTTAGTGTTTGTTAATGTGTTGTTTTTAGGGTTAGGTGCACTACTGTTTATCTACTCAAATCAAAATGGTATTGAAATACCTGCCAAAACGGATGAGTTATTTCCATCGCTTGCCTTAGGTAATACTTTAGGCATTGCTGTTTCGGTGTTTTTTATTTTAGGGTTAATTGCGGCGGCATACTCTAGTGCCGATTCAGCATTAACTGCTTTGACAACTTCTGTTTGTGTTGATTTTTTAGCAGTTGAGAAGAAACCGGAACTTGAAGCTCAGAGAACAAGAAAAACAACGCATATCATCATGTCTTTTGTGTTGTATCTGGTCATTTTAATTTTTAGTTTCATAAGCGACGGAAGTGTCATTAGCAGTTTGTTTAAAGTGGCAGGGTACACTTACGGCCCTCTTTTAGGCTTGTATGCATTTGGCTTGCTCCATAAAATTGAATTAAAAGATAAGTGGGTACCCTTGATTTGTTTGATTTGTCCAATCATTTGCTACGTCATTCAACTTAATTCTGAAGTATGGTTGAACGGGTATAAGTTTGGTTTTGAATTGCTGATGTTAAATGGCTTATTAACCTACATTGGGTTGCACCTATTACGCAAGAAGCATTTAAAAACTTCAGGTTAAAATAAAAATCTGTTTTTCTAGAATTGTCGCCAAGCTTTTAATATATTCGACTTTAAATTCAGAAAGATGAAAGAGTTAATTATATCCTTCGGTTTACTGCTCCTTCTTTCTGCATGCGCAGCGGAAAGCAAACGAAATGAGGATACAACGAAGGATGAGGTGAATTCGGAAGCAGCAACTGTTGATGAGTTGGAAAAAGCATCTTATTAAGCAATACCTTCACCAGAGGAAATGTTTGCCTTCATTAACAACAATGGCATTGCATATAATAAATCGTTGCTCCATGATTACGGAATTGTTTCCAATTATACAGATCCGAGTCAGAAAGCAATAGTATTTGGAATTTACACGGCAGATTTAGCATACGCTGCCGCTTATCAAGATGTAGAATCTACCATTAAACTTTACGAAACTGTTCGGCAATTGAGCGCAGACTTGCAAATTGAAGAATTGATGACGGAAGATATGATGGAACAGATAAGATCAAATATGGAAAATCCTGATTCTTTGGCGTTCATAGCAAGTGATGCTTATTATAACGCGGTTCAGTATTTAGAAGGTAATGGGCAAAAAGGGAAATTAGCCCTGATGTCATTGGGAGGTTGGGTTGAAAGTATCCACATTAGTTTAAATGCTATTACGGAAGTCGACCTTGCTTCGGCGGCTGTTGAGCGAATTGCAGCTCAAAGAATTACGTTCGATAACTTGTATGTCTATTTATCTAAAAATAAGGGGGAACAAGGTGTTCAGGAACAATTAAAGAAAATTCAAGACATTAAAGTGGTATTTGACTCCTTAGAGCAAGGTCCTGCTGTTGAATCAACGATGAAAAAAGGAGACAAGTTGGTTTTTGGAAAAGGCAAGAAAATACAAATGACAATAGATCAATTCTTAAAATTAAAGGCTGAAATTGAGTTGTATAGAGCTCAACTAGTGGCTCAAAACATGTAAAACTATGAGGCAATTTATAATACTTTTTGGTATTGTTTTAACCGGTTTGACTGCTCAGGCACAAACGGAGTTTTCGTACTACCACAAAAAAAATTGTAGCGATAATGACGGTGTTTTTATGAAGTATGACAGCCAGTCTAAAAGCGCCATTATGGCCAAGGGGAAGGTTTCAGAATTTCATTTAGTTGCCTATAATGGGCAAGATTATCGGGTATCTGTTTGCAATGAAGAAAATCTTGGGGGAGAGGTGCAGTTTAAAATTTATGAAAAGCAAAAGGTATTGATTAAACCTAAAGCAGAAGAGGTGCCATTTGTTCAAGAAACCACTTACGATGAAGGTTCTACCGATGATTATTCCGAAGATGATTACTCAGAGGATGATTATGAAGATTACTCCGAGGACATTTACTCGGAAGATCTGTACAGTGAGGAAAGTGCAACTTCTATAGGGAGCAATAGGCCACAGTTTAAATTGGTTAAGGAGTTGTTATACGATAATTCTCAAGATACTTATAGCCGTTATATTGAGTTTACAGCCGAGGGTTCAATGAGTTTAATTGTTGAGGTAACTGTTCCCGGAGAAGAATCTAAAATGAAATTAAAAGTTAGAGAAACTGGCTGTGTAGGTGTGCTAGTGGAGCACATTAAATCTCAAAAGACAGGCTTTTAATCTTGCCACTCTGCCACAAACAAGTTCGTTTCTCTTGTTCCTCCATTGTTTCTATTCGAAGAAAACACTAAATGTTTTCCATCGTTAGAAAAAACAGGGAATGCATCAAACGTATCGTCATTTGTTACTTGCTCAAGCCCTGTGCCATCAATGTTTATCATGTACAAGTTAAAAGGGAATCCTCGCTCTGTGTGGTGATTCGAAGCGAAAATTACTTTCTCACCTGAAGGGTGAAAGAACGGACACCAGTTCGCTTTTCCTAAGTCAGTCAACTGTCTTAATTCAGATCCATCTGCATTACAGATGTATAGCTCCATGTTGGTTGGTTCCACTAAACCTTCGGCCAATAAGTCTTTGTATTTCTTTACTTCTTCATCCGTTTTTGGTCGACTTGATCTGAAGATCAATTTAGTTCCGTCAGGTGAGAAAAATGCACCACCATCATACCCTAAGTCGAATGTGATTTGCTTCACATTTGAGCCGTCAATATCACATGTAAACAATTCTAAGTCTCCTGTGCGTAAAGAAGTAAATACAATTTTATCGCCTTTAGGAGAAACAGTAGCTTCCGCGTCATAGCCTGGCTCAGTAGTTAATTGATTGACAATATTTCCCTCTAAATCTGCAGTAAAGATGTCGAAACTCTCGTAAATGGGCCACACGTAGCGACCATTTGTTCTTTCAGGAGTTGGAGGGCAAGCTGAGTCTGCTAAATGGGTAGAAGCGTACACAATCGTTGTATCTCCAGGTAAGAAGTAAGAGCAAGTTGTTCGGCCTAAACCTGTGCTAACCATTTGCGGCATTTTTTCCATCAAATTGTCATTTTGCCAATCGAATACAAATATCTGGTCACATTCCAATTCCCATTCAGGATTACTTACTTGAAAAACCAATTTTGAATCATCAAAACTCCAATAAGCTTCTGCATTATCCCCACCATCTGTTAGTTGCTTTAGACTTGAAAAATGCTTTTCTCCTTCATTTATTATTGAGGCTTCCGTTGCAACTGAATCAGCAGTGGTAGTTTCTTCTGTTGAGTTGTTAGATTTGTTTTCAGTTCCGCAAGCGATAATAAATAGACTTACAAGGGCAATAAATACTTGTTTCATTCTTGAATAATTTTTTGCAAACTTAAGGTTTTAGTAAAAACGAAAGAATAGTATTGTTTAGCTTTGAATTTTATTTTTTAGCCTTATGAAATTGAAATTAATTGTTGCTGCTTGTGCATCTGCTTTCGTATTATTTTCTTGTCAAGAAAAGAAAGTTGAACCCTTATTCTTATTAAAATCTGATGTTCAATATTTGGCTTCAGATTCGTTGGGGGGTCGAGAAAGCGGAACTGAGGGGGAGCGTTTAGCTGCTGAATATATTTCAGAAAGAATGAGAGCAATTGGTCTATCTGAGAAAGGTGAGAACGGGTTTCTGCAAACGTTTGATTTTGCTCAAAAGGCAAATCCACATGAGGAGGCATTGGCCTCGACTAAAACTATCCAAGTTTCAAACGTTTTGGGTATGATTGACAATGGCGCGAATAAAACAGTGATCATTGGCGCGCATTACGATCACTTAGGCCACGGAATTTCAGGTTCACTTCATGCCGAGAAAGACGGAGCTATTCACAATGGAGCAGATGATAATGCAAGCGGTGTCGCACTTATGCTAGCTTTAGCAGAAGAGCTAAAGAATAGCAAAACTGCGAAAAAATCGAACTACCTGTTTATGGCTTTTTCTGGAGAGGAAATGGGATTGTTAGGGTCGAATTACTACTGTAAAAACCCAACCATTAACTTAGAAGAGGTTCAGTACATGCTCAATTTTGACATGGTAGGTAGACTGGACACCTCAAAAGGATTAGCCATTAATGGAGTGGGAACAAATCCTAATTGGACGGATGAATTAGAAAAAGCGAATTGGGATAATTTATCATTGATCTATGGCGAGTCCGGTGTTGGACCTTCAGATCATACTTCGTTTTACTTGCAAGATATTCCTGTACTGCACTTTTTTACCGGTCAGCATGAAGACTACCACAAGCCAAGTGATGATGTTGAGAAAATAAACTACGACGGTATTCAAATGATTAAAGAATTGATTGTGCGACTTGCTGACCAATTGGATGCAAAAGACACTTTTGAGTTTGTGAAAACAAAAGACGAAAGTGAAGATAACTCACGATTTACAGTTACGCTAGGAGTGATGCCGGATTATTTGTTTCAAGGAGAGGGAATGCGAATTGACGGAGTAACTGAAGGTAAACCTGCAAGCAAAGCAGGGTTTTTAAAGGGAGATATCGTGATTCAAATGGATACTATAATTGTTGATGGTATGAAAGCCTACATGAAAGGCTTGAGTCTTTTTGAAAAGGGCGATTCAACCATGATTAAAGTTCAGCGTGGAGAAGAAGTTATTGAGGAAATGGTCAAGTTTTAAGACGTTAACACCTTTCTAACCATACTCATTGCTGCCATCGCACTTCTGCGAATATTGCGGACTCTATTTTTTTCAAAAAGGAACTTTTTTGCAATAACTCCGGTAGACGAGGCTACTGCAATCCAAACAGTTCCAACCGGTTTTTCATCCGTTCCTCCATCTGGGCCAGCTACCCCTGATGTGGCAATTGCCAAGTCAGTTTTTAGCAAGTTTCTTGCGCCATTGGCCATTTGTTTTACCACGGTTTCACTTACCGCCCCCTCTTCCTCAATTGAATCTTTGTCAACTTTCAGAACTTCAACCTTTACTTGGTTATCGTAAGAAACAAATCCCCCCAAATAGAATGCGGAACTTCCTGGTCTACTCGTTAATAAATGAGCAATGTAACCACCTGTGCAGCTTTCTGCGGTTGCAATAGTTTTGCCTTTTTCTATTAATAACTTTCCCAATGCTTCTTCCATTGAGATGTCATCTTCCCCAAAAATATATTGAGGAATAATTTGATGTAATTCTTGTGCTTTTCTATTGACCTTTTCCTGCAACGGTTCTATTTCGGTTCCCATTGAGGTTAAACGAACCCTAACAATTCCTGGTGACGGCAGGTAAGCAATCTTGACGTCTTCAGCACTTAAACTGGTTTCCCAGTCTTTAATAATTTCTACTAAAAATGATTCCCCAATACCTTCAGTCATGATGGTTTTGTGAAAGATTGCAGGCAATTGAAAAATTTCTTGCACTTTGGGCAACACGTGATCGCTCATTAAATGCTTCATTTCGTAAGGGACACCTGGCATACTTACAAAAACCGTGTTGTTTCTTTCAAACCACATTCCACTGGCAGTTCCCATTTTATTGAGTAACACCGTGCACGCTTTAGGCAAGTCTGCTTGTTGGTTATTAGACTCCAACATTTCTCTTCCTCTTTCTTTAAAAAAGGATTGAATTTGTTTTAATACTTCTTGGTTGCGTTCTAGGTACGTATTAAAATATTCACATAACACATGCTTGGTAATGTCGTCTTTGGTTGGACCTAGCCCACCAGTAATCAAAACCAAATTAGCCGCGGAATGCTCCGCGGCTAATAATGCTGTTAGAATAGCTTCTCGTTCATCCTTGATGGAAGTAATCTGACTTACTTGGATGCCTAGAAGATTCAACCTCTTACCCATCCAGGCAGAATTTGTGTCTATGGTTTGGCCAAAAAGTATTTCATCACCAATGGTGATTAGCTCTGCTTGCATGAATATTTAAAGCTTTATTAAAAAGGGTTGCTGGCACCACCCAACTGAGTTTTGCGAAAAGCCTTTTACAATACCTAATGGTGTAACACTTAAAACCGGAATTTTAGAATGATTTACAATTTGCTGCGCATATTCACCAACAAAGAACCCAGTATAGTTTTCTTGGTCTGTCATAACAACGATTAAATCACCTTCTACCTTTTTAGCAAATTCCAACGTTGCTTCAGCAATATTATCATTGTTGATTACCGTCGTCTGGTGAGCAATAGATTTGTTATCGAGGTGCTCTTCAATTTGTTTGACTTTTAAATTCATAATCGCAGCGTCATCATCTTCTCTTACTAACTGCGCAATGTGTATCTTACTACCCATAGCTTCAGCAAGTGCAACAGCTTCAGAAACCTTATCTCTCGTGTGTTGTGAGCTATCAATTGGTAAAACGATGTTCTGAAACCCCATCTTGTCAGAGTGGTCTTGTACCGTTAATACCGGAACTGTGGAAGAAGTAACCACTCGGTAAGCATTACTTCCTAAAAAGAACTCTTCAAAACCACTAACACCATGTGTTCCCATCACAATTAAATCAGCACCACAATCTTGAGCGGTTGCTATAATACCCTTAGAAACGCTTCCTTCTTTTACTTCAATATTATATGCTATGTTGTGTTTTTTACTAAACTTTTTTCCAATAGCATTTAATTCTTCAATAACCATTTCTCTTTACCCTTCGTAGTTCGGAAGACTAGCAGAAGTTGCAGTTAAGTTCGGTAAAACGTCTATGGTAGATGTTTTGTAAATGTGCACCAAGTGCAATTCAGAGTCAAATGCCTTGCACAAATGAGCAGCATGCTCAAGTGCTAACTTTGACGTGTTTGAGAAGTCAATCGGTATTAAAATCTTGTTTACTTGGAATTGGTGTTTCATGATAATTTTATTTTTGATAAAGGTATTCAATTTCATTTTATTCAACCACCAAATTGCAAGCTAAGAATGATTTTTTTGTAGTTTCGTGATAAAACTCATTACGCATGATTCATCCTTCCGAATTAATACTAAACCCCGATGGGTCAATTTATCATTTAGCCCTGCAACCTGAGCAGGTTGCTCGTAAGATTATTGTTGCGGGAGACCCACATCGCATAGCTACTATTTCTGCAAAATTTGATTCGATAGAGTGCAAGGTAGAGAACAGAGAGTTTATTACCCATACTGGAAGTTATAAAGGGCAACGAGTTACTGCATTGGCAACGGGAATTGGGACAGATAATATTGACATTGTATTAAATGAGCTAGACGCGTTAGTCAACTGTAATTTACAAGAACGTACAGTGAAAGATGAATTAACTTCATTGGAAATTGTTAGAATTGGGACATGCGGATCAATACAAGAACATGTTCCTGCAGATGAAGTGGTGGTTTCCACGCACGCCATTGGTTTAGATGGATTAATGAATTTTTACGAATTTGAAATGGATGCTGATGAACAAGAAATGTTCGATGCGTTTAAATTACAGACCTCTTGGAACGCACGATTTAACGAGCCTTATTTGGTGAAAGGGTCAAGTACACTAATTGAAAAAGTTGGTAAAGGTTTTCACCCCGGAGTTACCATGACAGCAAATGGATTTTATGCTCCACAGGGTAGAAGGTTGCGTTTATTGCCAAGACATCAAGGGGTAAATGAAGATTTGCGAAAATTCGACTTTAAAGGCAATAGAATCGTGAATTACGAAATGGAAACATCTGCACTTTACGGACTTAGCAGCTTAATGGGCCACGAGGCGTGCACTGTTTGCGCTGTAGTTGCAAATCGTTATGCCAACTCATTTAGTAAAGACTACAAGCCAGTAATGAATAGTTTAATTGAAACAGTTTTAGAACGATTAACAACTTCGTAAAGAAAGTACGTTTATTCTTTTCATCAACTTCTATCGATGCCTCAGTTGACTAGTTAAACTGAGCCATTTTTAACAGGTCCTTTATTTAACATTTTCAGGTTCAAAACTTCATTTATTTTAAATTCAGGAGGGAGGTCTTTGTTTATCTTTGATTGATATGAAAGATGCTTCTAGAATATCTGCTTTGATTAACCTTTTGGATGATCCAGATGAGACTATTTTTTCTCAAGTTAGCCAAGAGCTGCTTAGTTTTGGAGATCAAGTGGTAAGAGAATTGGAAGATGCTTGGGAAAACTCTTTCAATGAAATTTTACAACTTAGAATAGAATCCATTATTCACCAAATTCAGTTTCAAGAGGTAAAAAAACGCTTGACAGATTGGAAAAATGGGGAGTCACACTCACTTTTAGAAGCTGCAATTATTTTGACTCATTATCAATACTCGGAGTTAGATGAGAAGGCAATCCATCAAACAGTAGATAATTTGTACAAGCAATGTTGGCTTGAAATGAATCCCGATTATACAGCACTTGAAAAAGTAGGAGTGTTAAATAAAGTATTCTTTGAACTGAATGGTTTCAGCGGAAACAAGGAAGACTATAACGCTCCACGAAAGTCGTACATAAATAATGTGTTGCAGTCCAAAAAAGGCAACCCCATTAGCATTTGCATGCTGTATTTAGAATTGGCTGAACGTTTAAAGTTGCCCATCTACGGAGTGAATTTACCAGAGCACTTTGTTGTTGCCTATTTAATGCTACCACTTCAATATTTGGAAACGGTAGACGATGAATCTGTTTTATTCTACATCGATCCTTTCAATAAAGGTTCTCTGTTCCAACGCAGCGACATTGAAGACTTTTTAATGAAGCTAAAAATTGAAAAACAAGACAAATTTTTCATGCCTTGTGAAAAAATGACAGTAGTCAACCGTATGATTAATAACCTCATGTACGGGTACAATAAAAATGGCCAATTGGCGAAGGTAGAAGAATTGAAAATTCTCAAAAACTGTCTAAAGTAGATTCTCTATAAGATTCACACAAAATCCCTATCTTGGGTTTTTATTTTTTTGAAAAACTATGGAAGGAACTTCAGAGGCAACAGCCTTTATTACCAACGATGCGGTTGTTTTGGGAATCTTAATGGTGATTCTAGCTGTTATCCTTAAAACATCTAGCAGCAGTAAAGCAGGGTGGATAAAATTTTACAAGGTAATACCGGCACTTTTGCTGTGCTACTTCGTTCCTTCAATACTTAACTCTGCAGGAATAATTTCTGGAGATAGCTCTAACCTCTACTTTGTTGCTTCTCGTTATTTGCTTCCTGCTTCCCTTGTTTTATTGTGTTTAAGTATTGACTTAAAAGGTATTGTGAAGCTCGGTCCTAAAGCAATTATTATGTTTTTTGCAGGAACACTAGGGATTGTACTCGGCGGACCAATTGCAATTTTAGCGGTCTCTGCTTTTGCGCCTGACTTAATAGGAGGTTCTGGACCTGATGAAGTGTGGAGAGGCTTAGCTACTGTAGCAGGAAGCTGGATTGGTGGCGGTGCCAATCAAACTGCCATGAAGGAAATTTACGGAGCAAGTGATCAGCTTTTTTCTGCAATGATAACGGTTGACGTTATAGTAGCGAATATTTGGATGGCCTTTTTGTTGATTGGGGCGGGTATGTCAGAAAAGTTAGATAAAAAATTAAAGGCAGACTCATCTGCTATCCAAGAGGTAAAAAAAGGAATTGAAGATTACGCGGCGAGTATTACAAAAGTGCCAAAACTCACCGATATTATGATAATTTGTGCCATTGGTTTTGGAGGGACAGCCATTGCTCACTTTGGTGCAGATATCATGACACCCATTATGCAGGGTAAGAAAGAATTTTTAGAGGCATATCGTTTAACTTCAATGTCAAGCCATTTCTTTTGGTTAGTAGTGATTGCTACCATCATGGGACTTGTTTTTTCGTTCACCAAATTAAAATCTTACGAAGGAGCAGGAGCTTCTAAATTCGGTAGTGCATTTTTATATGTTTTAGTCGCAACAATAGGGATGAAAATGGACATTTTAGCCATTTTTGATAACCTTGAGTTATTTCTTATTGGCATTATTTGGATGCTAGTGCACGTCATTATTTTGTTGCTTGTTGCAAAAATCATTAAGGCTCCGTTTTTCTTCGTAGCTGTTGGAAGCCAGGCCAATGTTGGTGGTGCTGCTTCAGCACCGATTGTCGCTTCAGCATTCAGTCCGGCATTGGCACCTGTCGGGGTCCTATTAGCTGTGTTTGGTTATGCAGTCGGAACGTTTGGGGCAATATTTTGCGCACAATTAATGCAAGTAGTTTCACAATAAAAATAAAATCATGAGTTGGATAGTAAAACTTTTATTAAACGCCGTTGCCTTAATTATAGCAGCTTACTTACTGCCTGGAGTTGAGGTAGAAAATTTTTACGATGCTGTTATCGTTGCCATAGTTTTGGCAATATTGAATGCATTAGTCAAACCGTTATTAATAATTGTAACGATACCAATAACTATACTCACCTTAGGGCTTTTCCTATTTTGCATCAACGCCATTGTTTTATTAATTGCCGACAACCTTGTCGACGGGTTTGATGTTGATGGACTGTGGTGGGCATTGCTGCTGAGTTTAGTTATGTCCATTTTAAATTCCATTTTTGGATTAAATGATAATTCTAACAGATCTAAAAAAAGATAAGATGAAATATACAGAACCTATGTTTAAAGCCGAAGAGTTAAGCGGCAAAACTATTTTAGTAACAGGTGGCGGAACAGGTCTAGGAAGATCAATGACCAAGTACTTCATGCAATTGGGGGCTAATGTGATAATTGCAAGTAGAAAGCAAGAAGTGTTGGACGCAACCGCTAAAGAGCTGGCGGAAGAGACTGGAGGAAAAATTTTGGCCATTGCTTGCGACGTACGAAAGCCGCTAGAAGTGGAAGAGTTAATTGCCAAGGGAGTTGAAGAATTTGGAGAAATTAACGGGTTGGTGAACAATGCAGCAGGAAATTTTATTAGTCCTACAGAACGCCTTTCCCCAAAAGCATTTGATGTTATCGTTGACATTGTTTTGAAAGGTTCCTATAACTGTTCCTTATTAATGGGGCAATATTGGATAAAGAATAAGATCAAAGGAACAGTACTCAACATCGTGACTACCTACAGCTGGACTGGGTCCGGATATGTAGTTCCTTCTGCAGTTTCGAAAGCAGGTGTTTTAACCATGACCCGGTCATTAGCTGCTGAATGGGCGAAATATGGTATTCGAACGAATGCCATTGCTCCAGGACCATTTCCAACTACTGGCGCATTCAGCAGGTTATTTCCTGAAGGGTTGAAAGAAAAAATTGATCCTTTGAAACGAATTCCATTGAAGCGATATGGAGAACACCAAGAGTTGGCTAATTTAGCAGGTTATTTAATGTCTGAGTTTTCTGCTTACGTAAACGGAGAGGTGGTGACCATTGATGGCGGCGAATGGTTGTATGGAGCAGGAGAATTTACTGGGCTCGATGCTGTTCCTTCAGAAATGTGGGACCACATAGAAAAAGAAGTTCGAGGGAAGAACAAGTAACTTCAATTGATAATTGACAAATTATAATTAGCAATTTATTGGTTCAGAAAATTTAACCTCAATGGTTTTTGAAAACTTGGAGGTTTTAGGTCTAACGTGTTAGATTCCTAGACCTAACAGTTGGGTTTTAGTTACTAATTGTTAGTAAACTAAAGCAACATTTATGAAGCCTTGTGTAACAAATAAAAATAAATAACTATCAATCATTTACTTGTCTTAATTGTTTTCTCTGTTGCCGTGCCACTTTCAGTCTATGGTCAAAAGGACTTTACTTATTTATCTAAATGGGATACCTTAAAGGTTTTCGAAGATAAGGTTTATGTGCGAATTCAATCGTTCAAAGATTCAAATCAAGTTTCTGACTACTATGGCTATGTTTACCCTGATTCGATAAAGCTTAAGAATAAGAATCTGTTTCGATCCAATGTAAGTTACAGGCGTTATGATAGCTTAGTTAAAGACGGCCGTTATTTTAATACTTGGGAAAATGGAAAATACGTCATTGGAAATTTCGATAATGGTAAATTATCGAATATGGATTATTACGATTCAACGGGTATCTTCATTAGTAAAGCAGGCTTTTATCAGGGGTATAGTTCTCAAGGCATTCCGATGGAGTACGGAACAGAACGTTTTGTCATACTAAAAGGAAGTAGTAAGCCTTGGTTGATAAGAAAGCTCAGATTGTTTTGGTACAAATTCATAGGCTATTAGAAAGGGTGAAGGGTTCACATGTAAATCAAAATATCAGTGCTACTTCTGTCTATTAGTTAAAGTGATGACACGCATTTGATATGAACCTCCTTTCTAATTTGGTGTTTAGTTCAAACAATAAGCCGAATGATTAAAGTCGCCTGGAACCCCATTTACATCCATCCTTTGCCGGACAATCATCGATTTCCAATGGAGAAGTACGACCTATTGCCAAAGCAATTGTTGCATGAGGGGACGCTTCTGGAAGAAAACTTTTTCAGTCCAACTAAAATAGACTTAGAAGACGTTTTTGCCATTCACGACAAAACGTATTGGGAAAAACTATCTGGTTTGCAGTTAAACAGGCAGGAACAATTGCGTTCTGGTTTTCCGCATTCCGAAGGACTTATTCAACGAGAATTGGTTATCACAGGAGGAAGTGTGCAAGCAGCAAAGTTTGCCATAGAAAATGGCGTAGCTTTTAACATAGCAGGCGGGACACATCATGCCTATGCAGATCGAGCTGAAGGGTTTTGTCTATTGAATGATCAAGCGATTGCATCATCCTATTTATTAAGAAATAACATGGCAGCTAAAATCTTAATTGTTGATTTAGACGTGCACCAAGGAAACGGAACAGCTAAGATTTTTGAAAATGAACCAAGAGTATTTACCTTCAGTATGCACGGGGAACACAATTACCCGCTACGCAAAGAAAAATCAGATGTAGATGTGGGCCTGCCAGATGGAATTTCTGGTTCAGATTATTTAACGTTACTAAATCAACATTTGCCTGGTTTACTAGAAAAAGTGAAGCCAGATTTCATCTTTTACCTGAGTGGAGTAGATATATTAGAAACTGACAAATTAGGACGATTAGGAGTGAGCATTGAAGATTGCAAAAAGAGAGATGAAAAAGTATTGACCCTTGCGCGGGAGAATAACATTCCAGTCATGGCAAGTATGGGTGGAGGGTACTCGAAAGAGATCAAATATATTGTGGAAGCACATGCAAATACCTACCGAGTAGCGAAGGATTTGTGGGAATAGCTTCAAGAGTAATGCTACTACATCGTATGCTTTTACTCGAAAAAACAGTTGTGTTTGTGCTCGAAGTTTCCATAAGTTTTAAAAATGGCTTTGAAGTAGTAACCTCAAAGCCATTTCCAACAAAACATTTTTACCAAACTGCAAGTGGTAAGAGTTTCTCGTAAACTCTTTTATTTAACGATTAATTGTTGCGTTTATTTCATTGAGATTCTATAAGAAATCGCACTTTTGCAAAAAAAAATATAAAGGTCGATGGAATCTTATTTAAGTTTTGCTCTTTTGTGTTTTACTTCGTTTATTACCCTTATGAATCCGTTAGGAATTATGCCGGTATTTATGACGATGACAGACTCTTTGACAAAAGAGGAGCGGAAGCAAACTGCAAAAAAGGCAAATTTTGTAGCAGCAATTACACTCATAGTTTTCGCATTTTCTGGGCAGTTGTTGTTCAAATTTTTTGGAATATCTGTGAATAGTTTCAGAATTGTTGGTGGAATTATTTTTTTTATGATGGGTTGGGACATGTTACAGGCTAGATTGGTAAAAGTAAAAATGACGAAGAAGTCAGTTAAAAAAGAATATGTGAATGATATCTCGGTTACTCCATTGGCCATTCCTATGATTTGCGGTCCAGGAGCAATTACCGGTGCTATTGTATTAATGGAAGACGCTCAAACCATACAGATGAAAGGAATTGTAATTGCTGCTATCGTGGTTGTCTGCGTTATTAGTTATTTAGTTTTGTGGAGCTCAGGGAAAATTACAGTTTGGCTAGGCGAAACTGGAAACAAAATCATGATGCGTTTAATGGGACTAATTGTCATGGTTATTGCCGTAGAGTTTTTCTTCAGTGGCATGAAGCCTATTTTAATAGACATACTTAATGCGAAAGCATAAAAAAGCATATACCATTTTATTGATTGCGGTTGTTGGGTTAGTTTTCATCAACTTAAAATCCATTATTTACGGATTACAGCAAGGAGCAGGTCAGGCTAAAGTGCTTTGGAACGCTCAAGAAATAGATGACTTATTAGCTGATCCAAATTTTCCTGATTCAACGAAGCAAAAGTTCAACTACATTGCCGAGGTAAAAGATTTTTCAGAAGAATTTTTGGGTCTCACTCAAACTGAAAACTATTCCACCTTTTACGATCAAAAAGGTAAACCTATTTTATGGGTCGTAACCGCAAGTCCGGAGTTTGAAATAAAGGCATACGAATGGTCATTTCCCATTGCAGGTAGTTTCCCGTATAAAGGGTCTTTCGACTTGGAAATTGCAAAAAATATACAAGAGGAAATGATCTTTAAAGGCTACGATACTGAACATGATGAAGTAAATGCTTGGTCAACTTTAGGATGGTTTAAAGATCCAATTCTCTCCTCTATGTTAGAACGCGGTCCGGGTTCATTAGCAGAGTTAATTATTCACGAGTCTTTACATGCAACGCTTTATGTGAAGGATAGTGCTGCATTCAATGAGAATTTAGCAAGTTTTGTTGGGAAGTTAGGTGCAGAAGAATTTTTGGCGCACAAGTTTGGTGATGAGAGCAAAGAGCTTAACGATTACGTTACTGCTCGAATTCGAAGAAACGTATACAAAGACTACTTGAGAAAAGAAATTAGCAAGCTCAATACGTTTTATTCGAAGATGGATACCTCGCAAGCATTAGCGCAACGAAGACAATTGAAAATGGAACAAATTGAAAAAATTAAAGAAGGGCTATTTGAAATCAATTTCTTTTCAGACTCTTTAAAAGGCAGGAAATGGTTAGATCAAATTGAATTTAACAACGCTTATTTTTCCGGGTTTTCAACCTATTCGAGTGATTTGCCTAAATTGCAGAGACAATTAGATACGGAGTTTCAAGGAGACCTAAAAAAGATGGTAACTTCGTTTAAGACCAAATACAAATCGTTGTAAGCATGAACAAACCAACAACCGAATCAGAAAGCAAGTACAAGGATTTAGAAAAGAAGAGTGCAGAAGAAATTCTGATCAACATTAATAAAGAAGATAAAATAGTTCCCTATTCCATTGAAAAAGTTATTCCCAGAATTGCTGAAATTATTCCTCAAATCGTAAGCCGAATGCAAGAAGGTGGTCGCTTATTTTACATGGGCGCAGGTACAAGTGGGAGGTTAGGCGTTGTGGATGCTTCAGAATGCCCACCGACCTTTGGGGTAAGCGATGATTTGGTGATTGGATTAATTGCAGGGGGAGACTCGGCAATACGAAAGGCAGTTGAATTTGCCGAAGATGACACCGAGCAAGGCTGGAAAGATTTGCAGGCGTATAAGGTTTCTGAATTGGATTTTGTTATCGGAATTGCTGCTTCCGGAACTACTCCCTATGTAATTGGTGCAGTTGAAAAATGCGAAGCGAATAACATTCGAACAGCATGTATTTGTTGTAACGAAGGTGCTCCTTTAGCAGCTGCGGTGACCTATCCTGTTGAGGTAATCGTAGGACCTGAATTTGTAACTGGAAGTACACGAATGAAAGCCGGAACCGCACAAAAGTTAGTGCTCAATATGATTTCTACAGCGGTTATGGTGCGTTTAGGGAGAGTAAAAGGAAATCGGATGGTAGACATGCAGTTGTCGAATAATAAGTTGGTAAAGCGAGGAATACAAATGCTAACCTCCGAGTTGAATATTTCCTACGAAGAAGCAAAAGAGTTATTGAATAAGTACGGTAGCGTTCGCAATGCAATTTCAAATTTTTAAACTCTTACGTTAAAGTCTTGTTTCTTTTCTCTAACATTTAATTTCTCAAAAAAGAAATGCACGCAATTGAACCACATTATAATTGGAGAGATTATTACATCGCATCAGAAGATGAACGTTCGCCATTTTACGGTAGAATTTACAGCGAGTTTGAGTTTACTCATGCCATTTACGATCATGTGATTCACCCGCAATGGGATGAAATTGAATCGCCTACCCTCTACATTAAAATATTGTATGTTGATTATGATCAGGGGTTTGCCACCATTGAGATGATTGGCGAGTGGAACGATTTACTGTACAATGACATCATGTTTTTAAAGCGAAATATTATTGACGAGTTGGTCGGCGAAGGCATTGACAAGTTCATCATGATTGGCGAGAATGTATTGAATTACCATGCCTCAGATGATTCTTATTACGAAGAATGGTTCGAGGATGTAGAAGACGGCTGGATTGCATTCATCAATTTTAGAGAGCATGTAATGGCTGATTTTGCAGAAGCCAATATAGATTACTACTTGGTAGCTGGAGGAGAACTGGACGAGTTAAACTGGAGGCTTTTTACTCCCCAAACCATGTTTCAAAAGGTAGAGAGTTTGGTGGTGAAACGGCTAGGGGTTTAGAATTACGAATGCGGGTTAACGATTAAAGACCGAACAGTTACCTTATTCGTAATTGAAAAATTCGTAATTCTCTATACCTGCAGGGTTTTCAAATCTCTATACAATCCACCTTCTTTCATGATCAGCTCCTCATGTGTCCCACTTTCCGCAACTTTTCCTTCCTTTAAAACCACAATTTTGTCTGCTTTTTTAATGGTTGACAAACGGTGAGCAATTACAATGGAGGTTCTTCCTTTCATTAACTCGTCCAAGGCTTCTTGTACCAAGTTTTCGGATTTAGAATCTAATGCACTAGTCGCCTCATCTAGAATTAATATTTTAGGATTCTTTAAAATCGCTCGAGCAATGGCAATTCGTTGCCGTTGACCACCCGAAAGTTGTACCCCACGTTCACCAACTAAAGTTTCAAATTGTTCTGGGAACTCTTCAATAAACTCCAAGGCATTTGCTTTTTTGGCAGCCGCTCGAACTTGTTCATTAGTTGCCTTTGGATCGCCATATAAGATGTTTTCGTAAATGGTTCCTCCAAAAAGCACAACATCTTGCGGCACAATCGCCATTGAAGATCGAAGTTGATCTAATTTGTAGCTTTCTATATTGCTGCCATCGATTAAAATAGCACCAGAACTGATGTCATAGAACTTTAGCAATAATGCCGTAATCGTTGTTTTTCCCGCTCCGGAAGGACCAACAAGCGCCACCTGCTGACCGCTTGCAACAGTAAAACTCAAATCACTTAAAACAGAAACATCGTTTCTACTAGGATAAGCAAAAGAAACATTCTCAAAAGCAACTGTTCCGAGTTTAACTTCTTTATCCTCTTTTTTGGTGTCTGCTGAAGATTCTTGATCTTCATCTAAAATCTCTAGCAAGTTTTCTGTGGCACCAATCGCTTTTTGCAGTTGAGAATATAAATCGGCAATGCCACCCAAAGAGGCTCCAACAAAAACGGAATAAAGGATGAACGTAAATAAGTCTCCTACGCTTAATTGACCCTCTTGCACTAAAATTACGCCGTACCAAATAACTGCTACAATGGAACCAAAAAGACAAAAGATAATGAAGGAAGCAAAAGCCCCTCGCCAAATGGCGGCTTTTAAAGAGATGGCAATTACATCGTCTGTCTTCTTTTTATACCTCAAATACTCAAACGCTTCATTCACAAATGCTTTTACTGTTGCAATTCCTTGAAGTGTTTCTTCCACAATTACGTTCGAGTCCGCAATTTTGTCCTGAGCTTCTTTGGAGAGTCCTTTGATTTTTTTACCAAAAATTATAGCAATAACAATTACGACAGGAACCAAAGCCAACATGAGTAAGGTAAGTTTTCCTGATATGTAGGTGAGCAAGCCAATTCCAATAGATATAACCAGTATTTGTCTTAAAAACTCGGCAATAGTAGTTGTCAAGGTTTCTTGAAGCAAAGAAATGTCCGAAGAAATTCTACTGGTCAATTCGCCAACTCGTCGTTCGCTATAAAAAGCCATCTTTAATTTTACCAAGTGGTTGTAGGTGGCCTGTCTAAGTGCGGCTAATGTTTTTTGAGTAACAATGGCAAAAAGATAGATTCGAAAGAATGAGAAAACGGCATTCAGAAAGAAGACGCCCAATAAAATTAAGGCAATTTTGTTAATGTCTTCTACTAAATCAGACTTAGCAGCGTCCACCAATTGGCCTGTAAAATATGGGAATACCATCGAGGCTAAACTGCTTAACAACAAGAATACAAGCCCAATAGCAAAAGTTCCAGAATAAGGTTTTACATACTTAAACAAACGCAGACTCTTTTTTAAAGCCTCTTTGCTCACCTTTTTCTTGGGTTCATCGCTCTCTTTTTGACTTCTTCTTCCGAATTTTGCCATGAATTTTTTTTTGGACAAAATTAACCATTCAATAAGCCTAAAACTCGCAGAAAAAAAATACTTGTAGGTGTTTGGAGAATGATTTTTAAATCCTACTTTTGTCACCCGTTTTAAACGAAAAAAGAAACAGCAATGAAAAGAACATACCAACCTTCGAAAAGAAAGAGAAGAAACAAGCACGGATTCAGAACTAGAATGGCGTCTGCAAATGGTAGAAAAGTTTTAGCAAGGAGAAGAGCGAAGGGTAGAAAGAGTTTAACTGTTTCTGCTGAATCAAGAGCGTAAGAACTTTACATACAATTTTTGAAAGGAGTTGCAACTGCAACTCCTTTTTTTGTGCCCTTTTTTTCCGTCTTAATCAAAAATACATTTTTGGTGTTCTATGCTAACAACAGGGTAAAAATTTTAAAATGAGGGCAACCCGCTGCTTTAAGGATTGCTTTCTAATCTTACCTTTGATGGTATTAAATAAATAACAGATGATACGAGTAGCTATAAATGGATTTGGAAGAATAGGGAGAATGACAGCAAGAGTGCTGTTGGAACGAGAAAATGTGCAAGTGGTAGCTGTAAATGATTTAGCTGATACGGCAACGTTGGCGCACTTATTTAAATACGATTCAGTTCATGGAGGTTTTGAAGGAGAAGTTGAGGTAAAAAATGACCTTGTTGTTCTTAATGGGAATGCCGTAGTTTTTTCAAAAGAAAAAGATCCGGAGAAATTGCCTTGGAAGAATTTAAAAATTGACGTGGTGATTGAGTCCACGGGACTGTTCAGAACAAAAGAGGAGGCGTCAAAGCATTTGACTGCAGGGGCAAAAAAAGTGATTATTTCGGCACCTGCAAAAGATGCTGACATCAAAACGGTAGTTCTGGGAATTAATGATTCCATCTTAGACGGGACTGAGAGGATTCTTTCCAATGCTTCTTGCACAACCAATTCATTGGCGCCCTTAGTGAAGGTAATTGATGAGCTGTGTGGAATAGAAAGTGGGTATATAACCACGGTTCACTCGTATACAGGAGATCAAAAACTACACGATGCACCTCATAGAGATTTACGAAGAGCGCGAGCTGCGGCAGTAAGCATTGTGCCAACTACTACTGGAGCTGCAAAAGCAATTACAAAAATATTTCCTCACTTAGACGGTAAGTTAGGCGGAGCAGGAATTCGAGTTCCGGTACCTGATGGTTCATTGACTGATTTTACTTGCGTAGTAAAAAACCCTAAGTCAGTTGAAGTTATTAACGCAGCATTTAAAGCAGCCGCAGAGGGAGAATTGAAAGGAATTTTGGCCTATACAGAAGACCCTATTGTCTCTATTGATATTGTAGGGAATCGTCACTCTAGCATTTTCGATGCTCAGCTAACTTCAGTAATCGGAAACATGGTGAAAGTAGTGGGTTGGTATGATAACGAAATTGGATATTCCAATAGATTAGGAGACCTCGTAGATAAAGTTGGGTAGGCTATTTTGTAATTTTAGGTAGAATGAATTATTTCAGGCTTATTTTATTCATGTTTGGAGTATTGCTTTCGTTCCAAAGCAGTGCACAAGCTAACTCATGGGTGCTTAATTTTGGTTCTATAGCACAAGACCGAGCCACAGCAATTACGCAAGATTTTAATGGAGATATTATAACTGCAGGCTTAGTCAATGATACCGCAAGTTTTACTTGGAGAGGCATTAGTTATAACATGTACCCACAAAGAGGAGATTGTTTTATTGTCAAGCAAACAGCCGGAGGTCAATTGGTTTGGCTTAGGCACATTGGAGGACATGGTAGCATACAAGTGAAAGCAGTTGCAACAGATGCACAAAATAATTTTTACATTACAGGATTGTTCTCAGATACAGCGGACTTTAATCCCACATCGAATAATTTTGACCTTATTTCAACAGATCCTCAAGGAGATATATTTGTTGCTAAGTATGATAATTGGGGTAATTTTATTTGGGCAAAGGGCATTGGCGGTGCCGGTGTCGATTATGCGTCTAGTATACTGATTGGGCGGGATTCAAATGTTTTTATTGCAGGTAGTTTCCAAGGAAGTGTAGATTTTGATCCGGGAGTAGGAGTTCAGCAAATTGGGGGGAATGGGCTTCAAGATGCTTTTGTGTTAAAGCTGGGTCTTGCAGGTGACTTCAAGTCTGTTTCTACTTTCGGTGGGGTAGGTTCAGATTTTTGCACGGACTTAAAATCGGATAACCAAGGTCATTTATTAGTTAGCGGCAGTTTTGAATCTCAGGTAGATTTTAATTCGTCAAGTGCAATAGATACCTTAACTTCTTCAGGTTTATCTGATGCTTTTATTCTAAAATTAGATAGCAGCCTAAACTTTAGTTGGGTGAAAAAAGTAGGAGGTAGTGGTGCAGATGCAATTCTTGCCGCTGACGTCGATGGAGCCGGCAAGGTATACCTTGTAGGGGCTTTTGAAGGCACTTGCGATTTTAATCCTGGTATAGGCCTGAATCAGTTAACGGCGAGCAATACAGATGGGTTTATTTTACAATTAACTTCCTCAGGTAATTTCAATTGGGTAAACAGTGTAGGTGGAGTAGGAGACGATCAAGTTATAGATGTTGCAATCGATAATTTAGACAAGGTGCATGTAACCGGTCTTTTTAGAGATACCGTAGATTTTGACCCCGACACTACCGCTTCATTTAACTTAGTGGCACAAAGCAATTACGACCATTACATCTACCAATTAGACACGTCGGGTGGTTTTGGCTGGGTGCAACAATTTACTGGCAATGCAGCAAGTACTGCGAGTCGCATATTTGTTGATGTGTTAGATAATTTGTACACAGTAGGAAGTTTTGCAGGAATCGTAGATTTTGATCCATCCGCATTAGTAAATAATAGGACCTCCATTGGGCAGTCTGATATTTTTATTCAGAAGCACAACCCTTCGCCTTTGGTCGGTTTACTTGAGTTAATTGAAGAAAATGATGCTAATATAAAAGTATATCCAAATCCGAGTCGAGCTCGGATAAGAGTCGAATTTGAAGAAGAGCACAAAATTGTAGAGATAAAGATTTACGATCAGCAAGGAAGGTTAAAGCAAGAGCACAACTACGACAACGTGCAATTCTTAGAAACAGTTTTAGAAGGTCCAGCTGGAATTTATTTTGTTGAGCTGCTACTAAATTCAACAGAACGAAAGGTTGTCAAAATAGTAAAAAACTAATTGTGCTTCCTGAACTCGACAATTTTTATCTTCGGCAAGAGGAGCCTAATCGTTCCTGTTTTTTAACGCTACGAGATATTATTCTGGCATATGATTGCAACATAACCGAAGCCTTTAAATACGGCCTGCCTTTTTTTATGGTTAATGGTAAAATGTTTTGCTATTTGTGGAAAGACAAAAAAAACGAATCAACCCTATATCTCAATTGCTGCGGGGAATAAAATTGAGCATCCTGCACTTTTTCAAGGAGACCGAAAACGATTTAAATTGCTGTACATTGATTCAGGACAGGATATTTCCATCAAAACCGTAAATGAGGTGTTTGATTTGGCGATGAAACACTATTAGAGTAATTAAAATAGTCCAATTTACGGTAAAGGTATTCTAAGACTCTACCAAATTTTAGAGTTTATTTATTTTGCAAATTATTAATTACTTAAATTTTATTCAATGTCGAATGAGAAATAGTTTTTGTTTTCTATAGAAATTTGTATTTCTCTCATCCGAACTTCAATAACAAGTCGTTGGTTTTAAAACCAACGACTTGTTATTGAAGAGTTATTTATGCCGCATGCTTACTTAACTCTACATAAGGAGTTCCTCTTTTTACTACCGCAAAGGCTCGATGTACAATTTTATTTCTAACAATGTTTATTGTGCTCATTTTGCTTTTCCCTTCCTTAACTCTCCGTTCGTAAAAAATCTTCATCTCTGAGCTGTACTGGATGGCAGAAAAAGCTGCTAGGTTCAACAACGACTTCATCTTCTTATCAGCATAATGACTCACCTTAGATGCAGATCTAACCGAAGTCCCAGATTGATAGTTGAACGGCACTATGCCACAATAACAAGCAAATTTTCTGCTATCCGTAAAAGTTTTGAAGCCGTTAGTGATAATTATAAAGTTTACCGCTAAGACAGGTCCAATGCCACTAATTGTATTTAGTAAATTGTACGTTTTCTTAAGCTCCTCATCTTCTGTAATTATCTTTAATATTTCCTCATTAACTTTTCTTATTTCCTTGTCCAGTTTTTGTTTCATTGACTCTTGAACTTTAAAGAAAATTTCATTTTCTGACATCACAAAAATCTCTTTCGACTCTTTCATATTGCTAATGTAACTCGCTCTGTGTGTTACTAATTTAGTTCTCAAAGTATTTAACTTTTGAAGTTTCTGAATACTGCCCGAAGGCATTTTAAAAGGAGTTAATTTTTCTCTTCTTAAATAAGTGTAATCCGCTATCCTAATAGTGTCTACACTATCATTTTTACCTCTCACCATACCCAAGGATTTCTTAATTTCCATTCCTGGAATTACGCAGTAAGGCCGGTTCTTAGACTCTAGAAATAGTGACAATCGAACAGAGTAAATACCGGTATGTTCGAAGCAAATTATTAACTCGCTTAAGTTGATTTTATTTGTTTTTAACCATGTAAAAAGCTTCCTAAACCCTTTGTTATTATTACAAAACGTCGAGCTAACCTTCTTAACAAATATGTGCGCATCGATAGTACTTTTTGAAACATCAATACCCAAGGATTTCTTAATTTCATATTTTAGTGTTTTAAATGAAGTTGCTTTTAACTAAGACCTTTAACAGCTATTGAGAGCTACAATTCTAAATAGTTCTTGGCAACAATTAAAAGAATGGGGACTGATACACGCTATAGGCCTCGAGCCTAGACAAAATGAAAGTTCACCCCATTCTTTTTTACTCCTCTAAATTCATAGGTTCAAATCTAAAGGACATTAGACGAGAAAAGCATCGTGTTTTCAGACAAAAGCACTTCCTATATTGATATTGCAAACCTTGTAGAGTTGCATGTTACTGAAAAGTCGAATAAGGAAACTACAATTGAAACTCTGAAGTGGGTTCATATTCTCATCAGCAATGCCAAACGAAATTTCTTAGGAAACTATCATAAAATAAAAGGGAAATACCTTCAATTGTACCTCAATGAGTTCGTTTACAAACTAAACAGACGGTATTTTGGAGAGAAACTGTTTGATAGATTGATAGTTGCATCAATTATGAAACCTTAGGTCTAATAGCGGATATACAAATTTTTGAATTATGCCAAAAGTTTAAAATCTTGTTTTACCTAAATAAAATAGCCCATTATTAAGGAACGACTAAGTAATAATTTGCTGTTTATTTCCTTGAAGAGTATCTTTGCTGTCTAAATTATTGACCAAAATGATTTCGATACAATTAACAGAACCACAAAAAATACTAATAGAAGATTACGGGCAAATTATCGAGCAGTCTGGTTTGTCTCCAGTTGCATCCCGAATATATGCGTTACTGACCGTTGTAAATCGACCTGAACTTTCATTTCAAGAAATTCAGAGTGCATTGAATATTAGTAAAAGTGTAACCAGTACCTCATTGAATACGCTAATGCTTTTAGGACATGTTAATGCTAAAACCATTCTTGGTGATCGCAAGCGTTATTTTTATGCCGAGCTCGAGAAATGGAAAGATGGGACCAAAAGGCGCCTAGAGAATCTCGAAAAAATGGCAAACATTCTATTAGAGATTGAGAAACAAAAGACCAAAGAAGATCTGCATCAAAAGAGAGACATAGAGGCATTCGCGAATTTCTTGCTGCAACTTACGGCGAGATCGTTTAAAGAATTGAAAAATTTTGATAACAACTAGAATAATTTCTGCAGTGTTGTGATGTTGATTTTTTTGAGAATAGTAGAAGTAACGCTTATTTCATTTTTTTGAA
>JABAZP010000021.1 GCA_018608405.1 Flavobacteriales bacterium | reverse complement strand
CAAGTGGTTGTACTGCGCGAGATTCTATTCAAGTAGGCTACACAAGTCTAAGTGTTGATTTAGGAAGAGACACCAACTTATGCCCGGGGGCAGATTTGACACTTAATGCTACCACGGCAAATGCAAATTACAGTTGGCAAGATAATTCAACCTCACCTTTCTATTTTGTTAGTCAACCCGGCACATACTGGGTCGATATTCAAGTAAATAATTGTGTGGTATCAGATACTATAATAGTTTCCCTCTCTGACGTGAAGGTTGACCTGGGCGCAGACACTGGTTTATGTTTAGGGGCTAACCTAATTCTTGACGCTACAACGCCAAATGCATCTTATTCGTGGCAAGACAATTCAACAAGTTCTACCTTTAATGTAACCCAAGCAGGAAAATATTGGGTGGATGTTACTGTAAACAATTGCAGCGCTTCAGATACCATCTTGGTTGATCTGATTGACCTCTCCGTTAATCTTGGAGAGGATACCAGCATTTGTCCAGGAGAGGTATTTACCCTTAATGCAGCAGCTCCCTTCTTAACTTACCTGTGGAACGATAATTCAACCAATTCATTTCTTAAGATTAGCCAAGAAGGCACTTATTGGGTTGACGTATTCAACCAGTGTGGAACTATATCAGATACAATAAACATAGGCTCTAACAATTGCGGAGAATGCTATTTTTATGCTCCAAATGCCTTCTCACCAAATAATGATAACATTAACGATACCTTCTTCCCAAAAAGCGAATGTGACCTTTCCAGCTTTGAGTTGACAATCTATAATCGATGGGGAGAACTGATGTATAAAACCAATAAAATCACCGAAGGCTGGGATGGAACAATTAATAACGAAGAAGTTTCAACAGGTGTATACGTGTACACCATCTCATACACACAAGCAGGCAAAACGCCAAAATCAACGTATGGCAGAATAACGCTGTTCCGTTAATTACACAGAATCAGGTTTTAAAACTTTACAAAACAACCATTTACTTCCATTTTGTTTTAAATGAGTAGTAAGCAAAGTTGAATTTGACAAAAAATTAGAACAGTATAATCACAAGTTCTTACTTCGGTTCATTTACCTTTTCTAGGAAAAATTTGAGCATGAAAAACAGTTCTAAATCTCAAGAATTTAAAATCCCATCTTTCCTTTTCAAACTCTGAGCACTTCATATTTTAGTTAACTTGAAGGACATGTTTTTATTTTTATTCGTTTAATGAATTAAAAATGACAACTATTTACACTTCCTTAAATTACAATATATTGTACATTACAAACAACTTATCCATTTGTAAACGTTTTTAAACACTTACAAACGAATTTTAAACGACTATAAGCGTTTAACAACCGAATCGAACTTTCTTGCCTTCTAATCTTTGCACCGTCAATTGAATTCAACGACACATTTTAACAAATTATTTAAAAACAATTAATTCATATTAGCATGAAAAATTTAAGAAACAACGTACAACTAATCGGTAACTTAGGTATGAATCCAGAAGTAAAAACATTAGAAAGCGGTTCAACCGTTGCCAAATTCTCCATCGCAACTAGCGACCGTTATAAAAACAATAAAGGCGAGCAAGTGGAAGACACCACATGGCACAATGTAGTAGCCTGGGGCAAAACTGCGGAGATTGCAGAAAAGTTTTTAAAGAAAGGCAGTCAAATAGCAATTGACGGCAAACTCACCAACAGATCTTACGAAGCAAAAGACGGTACTAAAAGATATGTATCAGAGATTTTGGTAAATGAAATCTTAATGCTTGGAGCAAAGGAGTAATAACTACCATTTTTTTAACGTCCCTCGAGAAAATCTTTTGAAAATTTTCGAAAGCTTTCTGGAAGGAAATCGGATGTATGAGAGCCGATTCTTCGGCACGAGTTCCAGATTTCAAAGAAAGTTAAGAAATAAATTTTCTTAAGATTTACTCCAGGACTGAGCTTTTTGTTTCTTTTTTCTCATAAAAAAGATAAAAACGAAAAAGAATTTATTTAAAACAAATTACAAACACACAAATTCATAGTAACATGAAAAATTTAAGAAACAACGTACAACTCATCGGTAACTTAGGTATGAATCCAGAAGCAAAAACATTAGAAAGCGGTTCAACCGTTGCCAAATTCTCCATCGCAACTAGCGACCGTTATAAAAACAATAAAGGCGAGCAAGTGGAAGACACCACATGGCACAATGTAGTAGCCTGGGGCAAAACTGCAGAAATTGCTGAAAAGTATTTGAAAAAAGGCAGCCAAGTCGCTGTTGACGTTAAGTTGACCAACCGTTCTTACGAAGCAAAAGATAAAACCAAGCGCTACGTAACAGAAATTTTGGTTAATGAAATCTTGTTGTTAGGAGCGAAAGAATAACAAAGATTTTATAATCATTTAATTAGGCCTTCTAATTCTGAAATTAACTCAGGATTGGAAGGCCTTTATATAATCTAGAATTTCTTCTTTAAAATTAGAATTAGATAACCATTAAGAGCTATGCGTTCTTCTTCACGTACTGAGTCAAAATAACAATTTGCTGACCTTCCACTCTACCCTCAATGTGTTCTGCGTTGTCATGTACTAAGGTGATGTTTCGAACGGCAGTTCCTCTTTTGGCAACCAAACTGCTTCCCTTCACATTCAAATCTTTAATCACTGTTATGCTATCACCATTTTGTAATACCGCTCCATTACTATCTCTATGCACAATTGCATTAGGATTTTCTTCAACAATTCCTTGCTTTGCCCATTCTAACTCCTCCTCATCCAAGTAAATCATATCCATCAAATCTTGCGGCCATCCCTCCCTTTTCAAATGATGGAGCATTCGATAGGAAACAACTTTTACCGCAGAATTTTCATTCCACATAGAGTCATTTAGACACCTCCAATGATTGGGCTCCGCAGTATCTGGATTTTCCAATTGAGCATTACATGTTTCGCAAACATATACGTGGTTCTCTGTTGTTTTTTCCGTTTTTGGAGCAACTAAAAAAGGCGCTAAATTCACAGTTGAACCGCAAAATTCGCACTTATTCCCACTTCTACTTTCTAAATCATCTATTAAGGCCATTGGTTTGGTTTTCACACAAAATTAGGTTTATTGTTTTGTTCAATTCAAAAAAAATGAGCCCATACTAGAGTTATCAATGCTTTCCAGTTAATATTTCAATTTTTTTTTGATTCAAATTACATTTACCTTTGTTGCATCATAAAATTAAATTGAATGAAAGATTTATTTGACAAGATTAATGCAAACCCAGGTCCATTAGGACAACATGCAAAAGAGAGTCACGGTTACTTTACTTTCCCAAAGTTAGAAGGTGAAATAAACAACCGAATGACCTTTAGAGGAAAGGAAGTGTTGCAATGGAGTTTGAATAATTATTTAGGTTTAAGCAACCACCCAGAAATAAGAAAAGTAGATCACAAAGCAACTAAAAAATGGGGTTTGGGTTACCCTATGGGTGCTAGAATGATGTCTGGAAATACGCCATTACACGAAAAGTTAGAAAAAGAACTGGCCGATTTTGTCATGAAGCAAGACTCTATTCTTTTAAACTTCGGTTACCAAGGCTGCATGTCTGCCATTGACGCATTAGTGGATCGAAACGACGTGATTGTGTACGATGGGGAATCCCATGCCTGTATTATTGACGGAGTTAGATTGCATCAAGGTAAAAGATATGTGTTCAAGCACAATGACATTGAGAACCTTAAAAAGCAGTTAGAAAGAGCTACCAAACTGGCCACTGAGCAAAACGGAGCAATCTTAGTAATTACTGAGGGCGTTTTCGGAATGAGCGGAAACCAAGGAAAGTTGAAAGAAATTGTTGAGTTGAAAAAGCAATATAATTTCAGACTTTTTGTTGACGATGCTCACGGTATAGGTACCATGGGAGAAACTGGTGCAGGAACTGGAGAAGCGCAAGGTGTTCAAGATGACATTGATGTTTATTTTGGAACTTTTGCAAAATCATTTGCGAGTATTGGTGCATTCATTGCTGGAGATGAAGACATGGTTCGTTACTTGCGATACAACATGCGTTCTCAAATCTTTGCTAAATCGTTGCCAATGCCTTTAGTTGTTGGTGCTAGAAAACGACTCAAGATGATGAAAACCATGCCTGAATTGAAGGATCAACTGTGGGTAATCGCAAATGCACTTCAAAAAGGATTAGTAGAAGCTGGTTTTAACATTGGAACAACTAACACACAAGTAACCCCGGTTATTTTAGAAGGTGGTTTAGGTGAAGCTACCAATCTTACATTAGATTTAAGAGAGAATCATGGTTTGTTTTGTTCTATCGTAGTGTACCCTGTTATTCCGCGAGGAATGATTATTTTACGTTTAATCCCGACTGCAATGCACACGGTTGAAGATGTAGAATATACCATTGAAACGTTCAAAAAGGTTCAAAAGAAGTTATTAGCAGGCGAATACAAGTCAGACGAGATAGCTGCAGTATAAAAAACAAAACTTAAAAAAATAGAAAGCCTCCATTTTACAATGTAAAATGGAGGCTTTTTTATAACCGATAAACGGTTTGAAGTGCTATTTCAAGTTAGCCTTCAAATATTCTATAGCAGCGGCATTTGCTTCTTGCGCCGCTTTTTCAATGTATTTTTCACTACTTGGATTAGCAAAAGCGTGATCTGCATCAAAAGCCATTACCGTTATTTCTTTTCCGGCTTGGTCCATGTTACTTTTAAACTTATCTGCCATTTCCTGATTAATCCATTGGTCTTGCTCTGCAAAAATGAATAGCACATCAGAGTTCAATGTCTTTAACACTTCAACATCTTCAACAGGCATTCCGTAATACATAACACAGGCATCTGTCTTTTCGCCACCGGCCAAAGCAGCTTTCAAAGACCACCCACCGCCAAAGCACCATCCAATTGTTCCAACAGAAGCACCTTCAGGTAACCCATTTAAAACTTCAGCAATAATGCTGTTGCACCTTTCCGAATCAGCTCCTTGCATCAACTCTCCAGCTCTTTCTCTATCTGTCGCAACTTCACCATCGTACAAGTCAACTGCAATTACGTTTACATTCCCTAACTTCTTGTAAAGTTCGTCTGCTTCCGCGATAATGTGGTTGTTTAACCCCCACCATTCGTGGAAAACCAACAAATAGTTGTTACTTCCTTCTTTATTGATAGAGTAAATATTAGCAGCCTCACTTTCTCCCATCGCCACTTTACTCATCTCTCCGAGTGCATCAACATCGAGTTCTAATGGTTCATCGTGTGATTCAGCAAAACCCTCTTCGTCTGCCAGGTCGTTAAACTTTTCAGTTGCATCTTTTTCTTCAGTAGTTGATTTATCTTCAACTGCCCCACCGCAGGCCCATAAAAGAGCCGCTATTGCGATTAAAATACTAATTTTCATTACTTTCATATTGCTTGTTTTTATTAATTATGAACTCTTTAACTGCTTTAACATGGCCTTCATCTTCGAACATTGCATTGTACACAAACTCCACGATACCGCATTCATCCACTAAAAATGTTTTCCTTGAAGGAATTAGACCTATAAATGATGACGCTCCAAATTGCTTTCTAACAACACCCCCTTTATCACTAAGTAGCGTAAAGTTAAGGTTAAACTTTGCTATAAATTTTTGATGTGCTTCCGGACCATCACTGCTTATGCCTATAACTTCATACCCAAAGGCTGCTAATTCACTTTGCCAATCCCTAAAACTGCATGCTTGTGCACTACAAACCTTTGTATCATCTTTTGGATAGAAGTAAATAATTCGCTTTTTTGCATCTTTTGAAGAGATTCTAACCAACTGATTTTGTTCGTTTGGTAATGTAAAGTCAGGAATTTTATCCCCGACCCCAATTTCTTTTCCCATCTTTGTTCTTTACTACAAAGAACCTCTTTTCTTTCATTATGTTCCGCAATTTAATTTCGGTGTTTTGTTTGTTTTTTAGCGTCCATGCTATTTGTCAAGAATTTGGTGGTTTTAAACCAACCAAGCATTGGAATCAATTAGAAAACGAGAATTACCGATTGATTTACTCGCCTGAAATTGAGTCTACAGCCAGAAAAGTAGCAGCCATATTTAGCAGAATGAATACTATGGAAGTTAACATTGGTGCTAAGCGAAGGAACATCAACATTATTTTACAGAACTCCACTACACAAGCAAATGGCTATGTGGGGCTTGCTCCCTTTGTTTCCGAATTCTTTCTCACACCTTATCCTGTGAACAATGTGATTGGCACCTTGCCTTGGCATTACACTTTGGGTGTTCACGAATACCAGCATGTTTTGCAATTTGCCAATTCGTATTATGGAGTTTCGAAAGTGCTGCATTGGATTGGCGGGGAAATAACATGGGGAGCCGCTCAATCCTTAGCTATACCAAACTGGTTCTTTGAAGGTGACGCAGTGCTAGCCGAAACCAAATTTTCTGAACAAGGAAGAGGTCGAATTCCTGCTTTTTTTAACGGCTACCGTGCTTTTGCGTTGGAGCAAAACTTTCCGAGTTATGATAAAGCAAGAAATGGTTCCTTGCAAGATTTTGTGCCAGATCATTATCGCTTAGGGTACTTAATGGTGCGCTATGGTAGAGAGCAATACGGAGTTGACTATTGGACAGAAGTGCTTAAAAGTGCTGCTAGTTACAAAGGAATCATCTATCCATTTTCAAGAGCCTTGAAAAAAAATGGCGGGCAACGAGCACCCCAAATGTATCAAAGCGTGATGGAAGATTTTGCGAAGCATTGGAATAGTGATGAAAATACGCTGGGAACACCTCTATTTGAAGTTGATAAGAATGAAGTGAGTAACTACTACTATCCTAAATTTGATCGCGACAGCACACTGTATTTTATCCATGGCAGTTACGATGAGGCAACAGCCTTTTACAAGTTGGAAAATGGTAAAAAAGTAAAAATTCGGCAGGCGGACATTCGTTCGAATAACTACTTTGATGTTTACGAAGGACAAATCCTATCTACTGAAACACATTTCGATAAACGATGGGGATGGGTTGATTATGAAGACATTGTAATGTATGATATCAACACCAAAAAGCTAATGCAACTGACAACAAAAGGAAAATACTTCCATCCAAGTTTTTCAAACGACGGTGAAACAATTCTAGCTAACTATGTTAATCCCGATGGAACCTATGAAATTCATCAATTACAAAAGGATGGAACATTGATTCAAACGATTGAGAATCCTAATCAGTATTACATTACGGAAATTACTTCCACATCATCGAATACCTTTCTTGCCAACGCAAGAGATACGCTAGGGCAAACTGCCATTGTTGAAATAACTGAATCAGGAGCGATACAAGCAAAAACCAATTGGACCTATAATATTACAGGCAGACCACTAGAGTACCAGGGTAAAATTTACTTTGAAGCAAGTTATAACGGAGTTGACAACCTGTACTTTCTTGAAAATGATAAACTCGTTGAATTGACCGCTGAAGGTTCTGGAAAATATTCACCTACTATTGACCCATCAACTGGTCAAATTTACTTTACAGCCTTTAGTTTAAACGGACTTCAATTGCGCAAAGTTGAAGTCCCCGATGATTCCGAACCTTTTCAAGTCGTTCCTGAGCTAAATACGTTAGCCTATTACAATCCAGATTTTATCTTAAACCCTTCAAAAATACCAACAGCAGATACTCTCCGGAATGTAGAAATTAGTACTTACAAAAACACTAATTCGTTGATTAACATTCACTCTTGGACTCCAACGGTAAGTCAAACCGAATTGGGCTTTGAGTTTACCTCAGAAAATGTCTTAAATACCTTAGACCTTAATGCCGGATGGAACTACAACTTAAACGAAGAAAGGTCTGGTTTTGACGTTAATGCCACTTACGGTCAATATTTTGTGCAAGTAAATGCCTTCTTTCAAAATTTAGATAGAAGCATTACTACTAACAATCAGAACATTAGTTTTGTTGAAACAAGAACAGGTTTGGGACTTAGCGTTCCTCTAAATTATTCTTCCAAAACCTACTCTCGGAACCTTCGCCTGTCTTCTGAATATAGCTTTCGCAGAATTAATAGTAAATCTAATGAGATTCAGAATCAAGATTTTCATACATTGACCAATGGCTTAGCTTACCGCCAAAGTAAATTAAAAGCTAGAAAAAACATTTTCCCAAAGTTGGCTTTATCGACTGTTATAGAAGATTCAAGAGCGATAAATTTTGAGAACTATCAATTTACAGCACAAAATGCAATTGCACTACCCGGGCTATTTAAAAATGACAATTTAGTGATTGAAGCGGATCTTCGATTTGAAGGAGGAGAAAGTAATTACCGAAACAGTGATCAATTTGTCTACACCAGAGGTTTTAGCAGTTTCAGAAGCAGTGAGATGTATAAGGTAAGTAGTAACTACCACTTCCCTATTCTATATCCCGACATGGGTGCCTTTGGCATCTTCTATCTACTTCGAATACGTGGAAATGCATTCTTTGATTATTCCATTGCTACAACACAGAACAGAGAATTCAACAGCGCCGGTTTTGAACTAATTCTTGACACAAGACTCTTTCGTCTATTGTCTGTCCCTATAGGAGTTAGATACAGTTATGCCTTTTCTCAAACGAGTTACAACCTAAACAATTGGGAAGTATTTATTCCCGTTTCGAGATTTTAGTAAAACGTTACTCCGTCCCTGCAGAAACCCACTCTACATTCATAAACAATTCATCAAAATATTGCTCAAATCGATATAATTCTCCCGGCGCATCAAATCGGTTGACTACCGTTTTTAAGCCAGCTTCTGTTCGTAAGCTTGTGATGGTGGAAGGCACATCTGTTACGGCCTCTTTATCGTACACATTCTCTAATTCAAAATACCCAATCTCATTGGCAAATACCTTTAGTTGTTCCATCAACTCAAGTGAAACAGCAGCTGTCCACTTCCCTTCTCTTGGCGCAAAATTCTTTCCAAAATATTCAGCTCGACCATCTTCATAAACCGTTAAAGTATAAATTGGGCAACGACCGAAACAAGGGGTTCGTTGAATGCGAGCAACAGCATTCGTAGGAATCTCTTTTTCCACCATTGCATAGTAGTCTTCTCCCTGATTGGGTAGCTTTTCATTCTTCATCTGCTCAATAATCGCAGCTTCTCTTTCTGCATCCGTCATTTCACTCGCAGCAGTCTCGGTTTTAGGCTTTTCTTCCTGAACCGCAACATCTTTCTTCCCTTTACAGGCATTTAACACTAAAAGTATCGTGAATAAGTATATCGTCGTTTTCATAACTGTTCGTCTTGTCTCGTTAGATTTGCAATAATAATTCCAATTTAGTGAAACAGGATAAAATAATTCAAAATACTGCTTGGGACGAGCAAAAAGATGCAATTGTAAGCTATTATGAAGAGTGCGATAATGCGTATCGTGATGCTTGGGGAATGGACCAAAACATGCAGCTAAACCTAGGCATTTGGAACAAGGATACAAAAAAGCTAAGTGAAGCCTTAGTGAATCTCAACAATGAAATGATTCAAGTTGCAAAGCTTGTAAAAAGCGATCACGTTTTAGATGCCGGTTGCGGAGTTGGTGGCACATTAATTCATTTTGCCAAACAAATTGGTTGTACCGGTATCGGGATTACTTTAACTCCGCACCAAGCAGAAAAGGCCAATGAAAATGCTAAAAAGGAAGGTGTAAACCATTTGGTAAAATTTGAAGTAATGGATTTTTGTAACACTAGCTTTGAGAATGAAAGCTTCACGCTCATTACAGGAATGGAAAGTATTTGTTACGCTGAACCCAAAATAGCCTTTCTGAAAGAAGCAAAATGCTTACTAAAACCAGGAGGAAGAATTGCAATAGCTGATAACTTGCAAGGTAAAGAGAGTCTGAACGAAAACGAGTACCGTTCTTTGTATACCAACGCATTTAACGGATGTAAAGTAAATAGCTTAGATACGGAACAACATTACCGAGACAACTTAAAAGAGCTAAATTTCAAAAACATTGAGTGTATTGATGAAACGGCTCGAATCCGACCTAGCATTAAACGATTGAGAAGGTTCTACTATCCTGCTGCAGCGTATAATTTTGCACATAGAATCATTGGAAAACGATTCTCGAAAACCCAAGAAGCCAACACTAAAATGTGTTACCATTTGTTAAGCAGCCTAGATGCAGGTTTGTGGAAGTATGGATTAATAACTGCTACCAAATGAAACCATTTAAAGACTTAACAGTAATTGAGTTGGCCAGTGTATTAGCCGGTCCTTCAGTAGGCGTTTTCTTTGCAGAATTAGGCGCTAAAGTGATTAAAGTTGAAAACGACAAAACTGGTGGAGATGTTACTCGAAGTTGGAAGTTAGCAACCGAGGACAAGTCTCATCCGTACTCTGCTTATTATAGCAGCGTAAATTGGGGAAAGGAAAGTTGGTTCATGGACTTGAAAAATGAAGAAGATCGCCAAAAATTAGATCAAGAGATATCAGAGGCAGATGTGGTAGTGGCTAACTTTAAACCTGGTGATGCAGTTAAGCTGGGTCTGGATTTTGAAAGTTTAAAGAAATTGAATCCTACCTTAATTTATGGAGAGATAACTGGTTTCGGAAAACAAAACAGAACCGCCTATGACGTGGTTTTACAGGCGGAAAGTGGCTTTTTGAGCATGAGCGGAACACCTGCCGGAGAACTCTGTAAAATGCCAGTTGCCCTGATTGATGTTTTAGCAGCACATCACTTAAAAGAAGGCCTATTGTTGGCACTCTTGCAACATCAACAAGAATCTAAAGCTCTTAAAGTGACGGTTTCTTTATACGATGCCGCGTTAGCATCGCTGGTGAATCAAGGTACCAATTGGATTATGGGAGGACATATTGCCCAACCTATGGGTACATTGCACCCCAACATCGCACCTTACGGAGAATTGTTTACCTGTAACGATGGAAAAAAAATCGTTTTAGCCATTGGCACCAATAAGCAATTCACAGCGCTTTGTGAAGTGCTAAACTGCAAAACGTTAAGCTCCGACCATAGATTCTCAGATAATCAGCAGCGGGTTAAAAACAGAGTAGCACTCGCACAAGAACTTTCAACGGCTATAGCTCTATTTAGCAGAGAAGAAATCATGCAATTACTGTTAGAAAAACAGGTCCCAACTGGTGCTTTGCGCAATATAAAAGAGGTTTTTGAATTACCTGAAGCTCAACAATTACTGTTGCAAGAAACAAAAGAAGAAGAACTGCTAACGGCAGTTAAAAGTGTTATTTTTCAAATAACTACTTAAACAATTCATCCATCACTTTTCCCTTTCCTGTAGGAAAGTCAAAATGCATTAACTCTGCTACAGTAGCTGAAATATCTCGCTGCTCTCGATACATGGATGCTACTTGCCCTTGTTTAAAATCAGGGCCAATAGCAAATAAGTTGATGTGTCGGCAGCCTGAACAATTATCTCCATGCGAAACAAATCCATCCAAGTGACCATCTAGGTGCCTACCGTGATCATTCGTAACAAATAGCGTCGTTTTATTTGCATATTCAGCGTCATTTTGAATCATATTCCAAATCTGGTACACGTATTCATCTGTATTCCGCATACCGTTCAAGTAAGCATTCCAATCGTTTCGGTGTCCTGAAGCATCGGGTTCTTTAAAGTTAATGAGGGTCAACTTCGGGTGATGTGTATTTAGTATGTTTTCAATCTGCTTGAACGTCAAACTATCTTCACGATAACCACTTCCAACCCCATTGCCTCCAATGCCACAGTTTGCAGATGGCATAAACTTGTTCTGCCAATCTCTTTCTGTGCAGTTCGCCAATATTTGCAATTTATCCTTGCTTGTAATGATCCAAGCTTTACTTGAGTCCGCACCTGAATCTTTTAACCAATGCTGAAAAATAGAGGCCCTGTATGGAATTTGTCTTCCGTTGTTGTCTATTGGTTGATAATTACCTGTGGTAATAGCAGTGTGTCCAGGATTTGTAAAAGTTACACCATTGTTGTAAAAACTGGTGTAAACAGTTCCTTGAGCTGCTAAACTATTTGCCAATCGAGGCTGATATTGGTGAGATGTATCTCCCCAAGTTTCTGTATATCGTGGTCCATCTATCACAATAATGACCACATTCTCGGTGATATAGTTTTTCTGAACTACAGGTGGCAAAGTTTGATTAACCGCGCTGTTATTTGGTGTATTATTTTGGTCGTTATCTGTTTTAGAGCACGAAGCGAAACTCAAAAAAAGTACGGCAATGATCAGTTGTAAATTCATAACTAAGTGTTGTGCTTCAAAGTTATTTAATCCAAGTTAAACACTCCTTGATTTATTGTCAATTCTTTCATTAATAAGATTTCACCATTTAAACCAAAAAAAAGCCATGCGTCGATGCATGGCTTTTAAAGTGAACACAATCAAATTACATTTTTTCTTTTGTTATTTTCCAACGTAATCCTGCATAAATATTTCTTCCAAAAATTGGACCCCAAACCATGCTTGCGTCAAATTCATTTCCAAAAGGATTATCCGCATCAATAATAGGATTGTCTTGCCTGAAGTTCAAGATATTCTCAACCCCAGCATAAACGGCTAATCGTTTATTAAAGTTGCGAGTTACTTGCGTATTTAACAAAGAAAAGCTAGGTGAAAGGTCATTTCTACGGTTGTTTAGCAAATTTCCTTCCGTCGAGGGAATTCGTTGTTCACTAAACCACTGTGCAGTTAAATCGAAGGTCCAATTGGCTTGGTTTAACCCTTTTTTTGTAGCGTAACCAAAATTGACAAAGAAACGGTGCTCAGGTGTAAATGGCTGTTGCAATAATTCTTGATTCTCCTCAACTCCGCCAATGTTAAAATCAGTTTGTACTCGCACCCACCGGTATGCTAATCGAACATCTAAGAATTTAATCAACTCGTAATCTACTTGCAATTGAGCGGTATTTGAAAACGATTCGCCAGTTAAGTTGTAAATATTCACCTCGTAACTGTTCTCCAAATCAACTACCACTTGATTTTCAAATTGTGTTCGATACACGTCAAATTGAATACTCCCTTCTCGATAATCTAAGGTGAAACTTTTTGACAAGTTGAACCCAAAATTCCAAGCTTTTTCCATGTCCAAGCCATACACCCCATTTTTGTTATCGCCAAAGAAGTTAAATGCCCTGGCACTCGCCATTAACGATTGTCTCTCCATTAAAACCGTTGGGGAGCGCTGTCCGCTTCCGGCCAAAGCTCTTGCCACTAAGGTCTCGCTTAAGGCATAACGCACATGCAATCGCGGTGAAGCAAACGCTCCATAAAGATTATGGTAATCTCCTCTTAAACCAGCAACCAAGGTAAAATTCGCATTTGGTTTTAACGTGTATTCAAAAAATGCCCCTGGCGTGCGCTCTACCCGATCAAAGCTTTGCGTTTCAAATTCTTCCTCATATTCGTCGTAAACAAAACTTGCACCCGTTTTAAACTGATGGTTTGTATTGCCTATAATGGACTGATAAATAAAATTGGCATAGCCACTTCGTTGACGAACATCATAGACCCGACTTCCGAAGTTTGAATTCTGTTCATGCTGCTTCACCGACCATTGAAAACCCATGCTTTTGTATTGGAAATCAGAGAAAACATAACCAATTTTCCCAAATATTTCAGCACTTTCTGTCGCGATGTTGATGCGGTATGGTCCCATCCAATCTAATCTATTTTGATTGTCCTCAATAAAAGCATCTGTTTGCCCACCAATCTTCTCTTCTTTTAAAAAATGAACACCGACCTGCCCCATTAAACCTTTATTTGAGTTAAACTTCCATCGGTTCAACGCATTTATTTGATTTTGCAATGGAAAATCTCGAAATCCATCATCGTTTGCATCCACTTCAAAAAAACGTGTATTACCGTGCAATAAGAGGGTCGTTCCAACATTTTCTGAAATCTGTTCGGTATGTCCAAGGTTCAACTCCGACCTTCCTCCTAAGTTGGTGAAAACATTGGCAAAGGTCTGCTCACCCAAATCGGGTTTAATCAATTCAAAATTGATTTGACCAGCAATGCTTTCATAACCATTCACAACTGAACCAACTCCCTTGGTAACTTGAATGGAATTCACCCAAACACCAGGAATAAAGGACAATCCAAAAGCATTACCCAACCCTCTAATCCCAGGCATGTTTTCCCTTGAAATCATGGTATAGGGACCATTTAAACCTAACATTCTTATTTGCTTGGTTCCTGTGACGGCATCCGTAAAGTTCACATCTACCGCAGGATTGGTCTCAAAGCTCTCCGAAAGATTACAACATGCCGCTTTGAAGAGTTCCTTCTCACTCATCGTAATTGTTGCCAGCGGATTGATAAATGACATCTGAGAAGACTTTTGGCGATACTCAATATCTACCTCCCCAATAGAAGTTGAACTTTTCCTTAGGCGAATGCTGACTGTTTTGTTAAAATTGGTAATTCGAACTGTGTCAGTCTGATACCCAATAAACGAAGTAATTAAAAATCGCGCATCATCCGGCACTGCTAAACGGAATAGTCCATTGGTATCGGATGTTGTACCGTAATTGGTTCCTTGCCAATGAATATTGGCAAAGGGAACCGGTTCAATTCTACCTTTCTGATTTACATGCACCACTGCACCACTTAACTCCTTCTGCGCAAAAGAGCTACTTAATCCTACTTGAATTATCAAGAGGACTGCTAGTATAATTTTCATAATGCTAGCGATTTAATCGTTGCACTTTGCTCCGTCTCGGTAACGGCAACAATTGGGCAATTTAGCATAATTGGTACTGTCCGCTTTTGTAGTTGGAGTATCATGACCGTCTACAGATACGGCAGTTTGAATGTCTTCAAGGGTCGCTTTCTTTGAATTATAGACAATTCTTAAATCCTTACTCTCCTTGTCCCATTCCGCTAGTTTAACTCCTTTCGTCCGCAGTGCAGCACTTTCTATACGCTTTTCGCACATTCCACAGACTCCTTCTACTTTAAAAGTTGTTTCTTTAACTGTATCGTCACCTTTTTGAGCGTAGCCCGCAGTGAAGGTAAAAACTGCTAGTATTAATAAGATCTTTTTCATTGTTGTAATTTTTATGATTTTGTATTTAATAAATTCTGTTCTGGAATTCATTTTTATCAACCATAAAATACCAACTGCTGATTTTTTTGATAGAGGGGTTCTTTATTTATAAGGGGAGGCGGAACATATATCTCTGTTTCAACTGATGCACTTTCTGCAACAATAAATAGCTCGCTAACTAGCTCTAGCTGAAATGGGGTTAATTCAATTTTTTGATAGCCATACGATTCTCTGATGAGCTGAGTATCTAATTGATAGAACTCACTTTCATCTTCGCAACAATCCGTCTCTTTACTCGCGCTGCAGCTCTCTTCTCCGTTTTCATCGGCACAAGGATTGCTTTTAACAAAAAAGCTAATCTCAGCTAAGAAGTCTCCGCAATAATGCTTGTAAACATTTATGCCAGTGGTACTACTCAGAAAACCAAGCAGTAAGACTAAACTTAAAATTGATTGCAATTTTTTCACCTTTCAAAAATACGAAAGCTAAGGGACACGATGAACAACTTGACATACGTTAACAAACACAATTGTTAACAGCGTTTAATAGCCTAAATTTGCAAAATGGGGAAAGCACAGAAAAGCCAAGCGGACATACTAGAAAAACTCAACATAAAGAAGTTGAATGAAATGCAGGTGAAGGCTCAAGAAGCCATTCAATCTGAGTCAGATGTAATTTTACTGAGCCCCACAGGAACCGGTAAAACCCTAGCTTTTTTACTTCCCATTATTGAACAGTTAGACCAGGACTGTGAAGAGATACAGATTTTGATTCTGGTTCCATCTAGAGAATTGGCAATACAAATCAATCAGGTAATTCGTGAAATGGGAACAGGTTTTAAAACCAATGCCTTCTACGGAGGAAAATCTGGATCAAAGGACAAAATGGATTTAAAACACCGACCGGCAATTTTGGTTGGGACGCCAGGTAGAATTGCAGATCACATGCGCCGACACACATTTACCTCAGAATTTATTAAAACGTTGGTGTTAGATGAATTTGACAAGTCGCTAGAAGTTGGATTTGAGAAAGAAATGAAAGACATTATTTCTTCCTTATTCAATTTGGAAAAAAGAATTCTGACTTCTGCAACACAAGGTGTTGAAGTTCCTCAGTTTGTTCGATTAAAGAGTCCTAAAACCATTAACTTTTTAAAGGAAGGCAGCACGAAGTTGACCTTGAAAAGTGTACTTTCTCCCGAAAAGGACAAATTGGAAACCTTAGCCGCAACGCTAGCGCACTTAGGAAACAAGTCGGGTATTGTATTTTGCAACTTCAAAGACAGCATTCAACGAATAAGCGATTTTTTAGAGGAAAAACACATTCCTCACGGGTGCTTTTACGGTGGTATGGATCAAATTGATCGAGAACGAACCTTGATGAAATTTAGAAATGGAACGCATCGACTAATCATTGCTACTGACCTTGCTGCTAGAGGTATTGATGTTCCTGAATTAAACTTTATCATTCACTACCAGCTGCCCAATAGAAAAGAAGAGTTTACCCACCGAAATGGAAGAACAGCTCGTATGAATGCGAATGGAACAGCTTATATTATTCAATGGAGAAATGAACCCCTACCCGATTTTATCCCTTACATTGAAGAGGAAGTTTTAACTGACCGCCCAATGCCATCTATTCCCGATTGGAAAACCATTTTTATCTCTGGAGGAAGAAAAGATAAAATTTCTAAAGGTGATATTGCCGGAATTTGTTTTAAGAAAGGCGGCTTAAAGCCTACTGACCTAGGTGTAATTGAATTGAAAGATGACTGTGCATTCATTGCCGTTCGAGCAAAGAAGGCTATTCCATTGATTCAAAAACTGAACAATACGCATTTAAAAAAGCGAAAAGTCAGGGTAAACATCGTTTAAACTAAACGATGTTTCGAAGACCTATAAAAATAAAAACCATAACGGAATAGCCGATGAAAAAAGGAATGATAAAGGCTTTCCATCCAAGAATCAAAAAGGCACTGATGAGTAAGAGTTGAAACCCCAAACCAAAAGTGGAAACCGCGGTCATCAACCAATTCGGTATGATTTTTCCTTCCGCCGCGTTTCTATCCAATTGATAGATGATCTTATCATAAACAGTATAGCATAAAGTGTAGAGGGTAAATAACACATTTACCGCTTTCTGACTTTCAGTTCCTAAAGCTGTTGGTGTTCCTTCTTCAATTATTCTACTGGTGGTATCACCGTTTAGTTTACTTCTTAAAATGACGTAGTAATAATTGTACAAGGTTCCTTGTAGCTGGTAGCAGAAAAAAGCAAGAAATGCCCACCAGATGGAAATTTCGGTGATGTACCAAATCACCATAAAAATAATAAAGTTAAGGATGATGTCAGAAACGGAATCCAAGTACCGACCGGTATACGATGGGGTTTCTTTTATTCGTGCCAATTCACCGTCAGCAGCATCTAATATTGATTTTAACACTAGAAAAAAGCCCGCCAACCAGTAGGATCCCTCCAACATAAAAATAATTGAAATTAACCCAGAAATAACGAACCAAATAGTAACTTGAACTGGAGTTACAGAGGTGTTTTTCAGAGAACCAGCGATTAACCGAGCGATTGGCCTTCCGTAATCTGAGAGATCTAAAAATTGATGAGCTTGAGGTAATTTGGACAAAAAGTAAATCTAAAACTATGAATACGTAAAATTAACATTATTAAAAGTAGAATTGGACGTGTTTCGCTTCAAGATGAATAGATGATTCTTATGCAGTGTAATAACATTAAAATCAATCATCGTTTCTTTTACATACAACACGAATCATTATGCATTCATCATGCATTTTTTAGAACTGCTCCTACCGAATCAACGTAAGCGTTCCCTTTTTGCTTTTCTCTTTTCCTTCTCCGTCTTTGTAGCGAATGATGTAAACATAGGTGCCTGAGGAAGCGTCTTTTCCATCAACCGTTCCATCCCACGCTTGATTGATGTCGTTGGTCAGGTGCACCTGCTCGCCCCAACGGTTGTAAATGGTCATTTCAAATTGCGTGTAATCAAAAAACTGCCCTTTAGGACCGAAAGTATTGTTTATTCCGTCAGGTGCAAAGGCATTGGGAACGTACATCAACGGATTTTGCAAAGCTTCTGCAATGTTGGAATTTGATACTGCCGAAGTTAGATTATTCGGAAAACCATTCACTGCACTCGGAAGTACCGGCCCTTGAACAGCTTCTACACGGTAATAAAACTTACCGTTTGATGTTGTAGCATCGGAAATGTTATCTACAAATACATTGAAATCATTTAAGCTATCTGGCGCTACTTGTTGGTATACTGTTGTTGAATAAAATGGACTCAAGGTTCTGTAAATGTTGTAGTAGGCCACAGTGCTGTCCCAATCCACATACTTATTCCATCTTAAGGTGTTTCTCAAACCTTCGTCGTCATTTTCTACTACCAAATGTATCGTTCTTCCCAGATTAGAGCTACTCGTTAAGTTGCCACAATCGTTTCGGGATGTTACTTGGTAATAATATTCTCTAGCATTCACATCTGCTGCATTATCCGTAAAATTCAACCGCTCTTGACCTACTAAGGTGTTGGCATTGATCACCGCAATAGGCGCTAGTGTTGTTTCAGTTTCCCCTTGAAGTACGGTGTAGCTTTTTATCGGCGAAGGTGTGTCTCTGTAATAATTCAGCTCTACTTGCTTGTTTTTGGTAACGGTGGCATAAGTCAGGTAGCCGTATTGCGGACTGTCTTCATACACCGAATAAACAGAATCTACATTGGAATTGGGCAACAACCAACTTGGTGCTGATGAATCCAATGACTTTGCCTGAACGTAATAATCATAAGTCTTCCCTCCTGCTGTATGCGTAAACTGATTGAATTCCTCTGTCTCGATGTACACGGAAGCTTCATCCGTTGCATTATTATTTGAAAAGTAGAGCGATACCCCTATAGCAACTAATACCAAAACAGCCGCCGCTACTTTTAGAAAATAGAATTTCGAAGAAGCTGAATGTTCTGCTGCTGTATTGTTTTGTTTCGTTTATTTCGTTTTATTAAACTGTTGAAGCAATTCCGTTTTTAATCTACTATCGGGTTCCAAATCGTCATTCGCTTCAGTCAATTGAATAATAATTTCTTTAAAATCATTCAATTCTGTTGATTCCAAATTGTCTACTAATAACGTTTTTTCCTCAGGAGTTAATAATTCCATCTCTCCTTTTGATAACTTACGAAGTGCTTTGTCAATATTTTGCATATCAATAAGGGTTAAATTCTTTCAATTCTTTGGCCAATTGTCTCAGTGCGTAAAACAATCTAGATTTTGTAGTTCCTTCAGAGCATTCTAATACCTCGCTAATCTCCTTCATGCTGAAATTATACTTAAAGCGAAGTAAAAAAGAACTCTTTTGATCGTCATTCAACTTGTTCAACGCCAGAGTCAAGTGCTCAGAAAAAATCGACGAATCAATTCTTTCTGAGCTGCTCTCCCAATTGTTAACTAAACGATTATCTTCTACGTTGGTATATTCTACACGAGACCTACTCAGTGTTCGGTATTCATTTTTACACTGATTGTGCGCCAAGGTATAAAACCATATTCTAAATACTTCTTGCTCGTCAAATTGGCTTCCTTTTTCAATTAATTTGACAAACAGGTTTTGTAAAAAATCCTCTGCTTTTTCTTTGCTGTTCAATTTCATATAAAAGAAGTTGAACACTGGTTTGGCATACCTGTCGTACAGTATTTCAAACGCCTCCTCATCCCCATCATTTAAAAGAACAACTAACTTTTCGTCAGCTAATTTTAGTTTGTCAAAACCTTCTTTCAAACTAGTCCTCGAAATTTGCGTTAGCCGGAGCTTTTAATCTTGTTTTCCCGGTTTTTTCTTCTGCATTGCCAACTACTTCAAAACTTAAATTATCCATCCAAACTTCACCACCTCCGCTTAATAAAACGCCGTAATTAATGGTTGTACTTTTTTCAGGAACACTGAGTACTATTTCATATTTCGTCCAAGGTGTTGTGCCCTTAATTGATCGATCTTGCATGTTATCAAAGCTCACACTCCCTTTAGCATCATCCACTCTCATCCACATACCTGCCCATCCTTTTACTTCACTCGATTTTATGTAACCAGTTAACTTCACCTTTTTATCTAAATACATTTCCGCATCAAACGTCTGCATAATGGTTCCAAAACCATCTTTTACTTTTGACGTTTTAGACTTCAAAAAGGCAACCTTTCCCTTTCTTTCAGCATTTTGCTCTACTCCTATTTAGTATTCACTAGGATTGGACCCTGCAAGGAACCAGTTTTTGACCTTCTCATCAATTTTAAAAGAGAAGAATAAAACGGTACTTGTAACTAAGGTGGCAATGATTAATTTACTTTTCATAAAATTTGATTTTGATATTTGAAAGTATATACTCCACAAAATGGAATAGGTTCAATGAATGACCGAAAAATAATTAAAACAGTTACTTCCCTTTCTTTTTGAGGTTGATGTACCCAACTCCAGCCAATGCACCTCCATTGAAGAACATTAATGCTGTTGAACCCCAATTGTGTTGGTCTTCAATAAAAAAAAGCACAACGGCAGACAATAGACCCAGTAAGCCTAATGCAATAATGAAATAATACACCCCTTTTGACATAACTTTTTACCCTAAAGTTAATAGTGGAGATGAATTGTGAAAAGAAAAAAATGATAAGTGGTTCACAGTCATTGCAGCAAACCTAGTAGTTGAATTAGTCTGTTACCGCGGCCTTTTTCATTTTTCGGTACAAAAAGGATTCGTAAATGTTTCTTTTTGCAAAACGAACTTGTATATCAGAATTAATTAGCTTTTGAAATACTTTTTTACTCACTCCAAAATACTCGTAACTGTCGCCATTTGAAAAATCGATTTTTAATACTTGACCTTTCAAATCAAAATCTAAAATTTTACTGGTTGAAATGGTTTCTTTGTACTCCTCGAGGTTGACCTCTTTTGTTTCAGGTGCAATGCTGATTAAGAAGTGATAGCCATCAATAATTTGCTGACTTTTTAATTCAGCTTCTGCAAATTTTTCATCGTCTGCCTGAAATTTATCCGGATGCCACTCTTTAACTAAACTTCTGTAGGTTTTCTTAAGGTCTTTTAAATCAATTTCTCCTTCTACTGAGAAAAGTTTTCTGTATTCGTTAATTCGCTTCATCTTCTGATTTTTTTTCGGCCGGCGAAGGTAGCTAAATTATTGACAGGAAAATACTTTGTAAACCAATCAGAACTGAGATTAATGAAAGTTATTTGCCTTTCACCTTAAATCGAATTCCTCCAATTTGAGTCACGTTTGGTTTTTTAGCCTTCGTTGCATCTTTTTTCTTAGGTTTCACGCCCAACGGCTTTCTAAACTCCTTTGGTGGCAAACTCTTCTCTTGCGCTCTAGTATCGGCATCCGACTTTGGTTTACGCTCCATTTTTCCGCGCTTGTAGATTACCAAACCGTTTAAAAAGTTTCTAAGAATTTGGTCTTTTAAAGGCATGTACTTTTCATGATCTTCAGCCCTAAAAAAGGCACTTAACTCAGTTTTAGAAATATCGTAATCTACCAACTTCAATATTTCAATAATATCGGTGTCTTTAAAGCTTAATGCAACTCTAAGCTTCTTAATTATATCGTTGTTTGTAAGTGCCATTGGTGAGCGTTTTTAATGATTTAATAAAGTAAGCAATGCTAATGCAACACCCAATAAAATGGGCACCAGCTTCCTGATACTAATGTGATGCTCTTCGTTGGTTTCTAATAAAATAGTAGTAGAAAGGTGTAGAATAATTCCGATTGAAACAGCTAAAAATTGTTTGTAAATAGTTGTATCGGCTGAAAAACTGCTACCTATAAATGCTCCAAATGGTGCCATTAAGGAAAATAAAATGATCGCTAGCAAAATTTGAGAACTCTTCAATTTATACGCCAATAATAAACTTGCTAAAATAATAGCAATTGGAACTTTGTGGAGCAATAAGCCCCATAAATAGGAGTTCGTTCCTGTTTCAAGGTTTAACTCGGTTAATGGAAACGATTCTAAGAAGGCATGCAGTCCTAAACTTATAAAAATTAAAAAAGGAAATCGTCCTATCTTCTTTGAATTTACATGCGTGTGACCGTGCTCTATTCCACCTGAAAAGTAATCCAATACCAATTGTAGAAAAAACCCGATTAACAGGTACAAACCAACAGATTCACCATTGGTTTCAAACAATTCAGGGATAAGGTGTAACAAGCAGATGCCTAAAAGATAAGCTCCACTAAATGCCAATAGAAAAGATATTTTGCCTTTCAATTGCAATTGCTTGACAAATACTAATGAGCCACTTAACAAACTGACCAAGAATAGACCTAAATACATCATCAGCTTCCTTTTTGTACTTTAAATATTAGTCGGTCCGACTTTTCCTCATCGAAAGGATTCAGGTCATAATCGCCAAAAATTGATTGAATGTGAAGGCCCGAGTTTTTGAATATTTTTTCAAAATCTTGTAAAGTCAATAGCTTTACGTGCTCTTTGTACTCGTAAGCCTCTCCATCATCCACAAATTCAATAGTTTTAACAATAAATCCATTGGTAACATCCTTGTGCACTTTGAATTCAATCTCTTCTCGTTGTACGACGCTAGCAAGCGGTAAATCTTGAATTACCTTTTTAACATTTAAGTAATCAAGAATCAAAATACCGTCATTTTTTAATGCCCTTGCAATGGACTCAATCACTTTTGCATTTTCTCCTTCCTGCTGAAAGTAACCGAAGCTAGTAAAAAGGTTCACCACCAAGTCAAATTCAGCATTAAAAGGTAAATTCCTCATATCACCAGTCTGAAAAACCAAGCCGGGCTCAGCTTTTAGGTTGGCAGCCTCCACGCTTTGAGGACTTAAGTCTACCCCTACCACATCATTACCCAGATTATGAATTTGTAATGCATGGCGGCCTTTGCCACAAGCCAAGTCCAACACCTTGCTTTGTACTGACAATTCTAAATGATCGAACAAATTAGTTATAAAGTACTCTGCCTCAGTATAATTTCTGTGATTATATAGAATATGATAATACGGTGAGTCAAACCAACTTTTAAACCAATTCTGTTGCATTTAATTTATTTAAAGAGCGGGCAAAGTTAGTTATTCATCTAAAAAAAGAGACTTTTAAAAAATATATTATCAGTTGTTAAATAATTTCGACGAAACAGTTGCTCTCTACGACAATTTTAATTTATTTCGTAATGTAAATTTAAGTTTATTTAAACACTGTTCGTTTGTAGCTTAAAAGAACGTTAGACCTGTTTAGGATGGACTTAAACATATATGATTTCTACAATAAGATGGAACAAGATAAGATCATGTTATCTTTTAAAGGTAATGTGACTTCTGAACTTTTGACTTCCGTCCTCCAAATTATGGAGTCAAAAATGGAGAAATTAAATGAGCCCAATCGAATTAAGAAGAAAGTATACAATATCTTAGTAGAAGCACTTCAAAACCTATATCATCATTTAGACAAACAACCGGATAGCGTACCACAAGGTCACAATACGGTTATTTTTATGATTGGCAAAAAGGAAGAAGATTATACTATTTTTACGGGAAATTACATTACGAATGATAACGCTGTTAAACTTAAAACGAGATTAGAAAAAATCAATTCCTTAGATCCTGATGAGTTAAAAGCATATTATAAAGAAGTACTGAACAACGGTATGATGTCTGACAAAGGCGGCGGTGGATTAGGAATGATTGACATCGCTCGTAAATCAGGTAAAAAATTAGACTTTGATTTTCATAAAGTCGATGACGAATACTCGTTTTACAGTTTAAACATTAATATACCTCAATAATTAATAAAAGAAAAGATGGAAAATTTAGTTATAGAAGGCAGTCCCAAGACACCAACTATTAAGTTCAACCCCGAAGAAGGAAAATTATTGATTCAAGGAAGGTCTATACCTGAAAATTCAATAGATTTTTACAAACCTCTTGTAGATATATTGGAAGAGTACGCAGGAAATGTGAAACCAGCAACGAGAGTTGATATCGTTTTAGAATATTTTAATACAAGTTCCTCTAAATGTATTTTAGATGTTTTCAAAAAATTAGAGAAAATTAATGAAGCAGGTGGTGGTGTAGCCATCAACTGGCATTATGAAGAAGACGATGAGGATATGTTAGAAGCTGGTGAAGATTACCAAGCCATCATAAACATACCTTTCAAAATGGTTGAAATTGAAGAAGAGTAAAAATCTTCTACAACTAACTTTAAAACATAAAAAAGGCTCGCAAATTGCGAGCCTTTTTTTATTCTATTCTTACTGTTAATCAATATCTAAGGGACTCTCAAACCGCATATGTTTTACCGATTCCCCAGACTCTTTTAACTCTATTAAAGAATCTATCCCTATTTGCAGGTGTTTGTTAACAAAGGTTGAACTTACTTTTTTGTCACTTTCAGCAGTCTTCACCCCTTCCGGTATCATCGGGTTGTCCGAAACTAATAATAATGCACCATGTGGAATGCTGTTGACAAATCCAACTGAGAACAGTGTTGCCGTTTCCATGTCAACAGCCATGGCTCTAATTTCGCGCAAATAATCCTTGAATTTTTCATCGTGTTCCCAAACCCTTCTGTTTGTAGTATAAACCGTTCCTGTCCAATAATCTAATTCATGCTTTTTAATCATGGACGAAACTGCTCGCTGTAAACGGAAACTTGGCAAAGCCGGAACTTCTGGCGGCATGTAATCGTTGCTCGTCCCCTCTCCTCGAATTGCCGCAATTGGAAGAATTAAATCTCCCAACTCCGTTTTTTTCTTTAACCCTCCACATTTTCCTAAAAACAAAACAGCCTTCGGCATAATAGCGGATAACAAATCCATTACGGTTGCTGCCATAGCACTACCCATACCAAAATTGATAATGGTAATTCCATTGCTCGTTGCCGACTGCATTGGCTTGTCTAATCCTTTGATTTCAACATTAAACTCTTTTGAAAACATTTTAACGTAATCGCTGAAGTTTGTTAGCAGAATGTACTCGCCAAAATCTTTCAAAGGCACACCTGTATACCTTGGTAACCAATTATCTACTATCTCTTTCTTATTCTTCAATCGTTTGCGTGTTAGTGGATACTAATTTCATTTCCTCAACCAAATGTCCTGCATTTGCGAATTTGTCAACTACAAACAAAACATAACGTATATCTACAGAAATATTTCGGCATTGTTCAATATCGTAGTTAATGTCACTCATCGTACCTTCCCAATTACGGTCGAAATTCAACCCAATTAACTCCCCGTTTCCGTTAATTACAGGACTGCCAGAGTTTCCACCGGTAGTATGGTTAGATGCAGTAAAACAAACGTGTAATGTACCATCCTCATCGGCATATTTCCCAAAGTCTTTGTTTTCTATCAGTGTTACTAAATCCTTCGGTAGATCGAAATCTACATTATCCGGATTGTACTTCTCAAGGATTCCCTTTCCGGTGGTGAAAAAATCATACTTCACACCATCTTTTGGGTTGTAGTTGTCTATTTGTCCGTATGCTAGTCTTAAGGTAGAGTTCGCATCAGGATAATAAGTTCCGGGAACATGATTTCGTAACCCTCGAACATAAATTTTACTTAAGGAGTCGATCTCATTTGAGTAAGCACTATAATTTGGCCTAACCTTATTAAAATAAACGTCCCAAAATTGATTCATCAATTGGTAAACAGGATCTTTCGTTACCTTCTTAGCAGCGCCTTTTCCCCAATTGTCAAGTAATTCCAAGGTATTCTCTTGCGTCAAAAAATTGGACTTTTTAACATAACCCTTATAGTCGTTAAGCAATGCCTCAGATTTACTTCCTTTCATACTTTCTGGCACATATTTGGAATCTAGCTGAGCTTTGTACTCCATTAGCAATGCCTGAGAAACGGCTAGTTCAGTAGATAAGTCAAAGTTCTTAAAATGTGCCTTCACTTGTTCTTTGAGTTTATTCAAGGTTTCTTCCGATACCTCTTCCCCTTCTTCTGTTTTCTTTACAATCGAAGAAAAACGGTTGGCCAAGCCCATCATTTCCATTTTTCGATATGGTATTTCTACAAAGAAACTTCTCGCCAAAGCATATTCTTCAATTGCTTCATACCGCTTCTCCAACTTTGAAAGCACGGTAGCATATTCTTCCATTCCGGCAGTAGCTTTTGTAAAAGCGGCTTCTCGTTCCTCTTTTAATTGAATGGCATTCGCCTTTTCTAACCCTCTGTTTTCACCAATCCACTTTTTCCAATAGTTGGCAATACTCGCATATTTAGAAGCATATTGAATACGAACTTTATCACTCGCTTTCATGTGTTTATCCATAATTTGAAGTGCTTGGTCACGCACCTCAATTTGAGCAGGGTTGATTACTTCTTTAATTTGCTTGATTGCGTAAGATGTCAAATATTCTTGAGTACGACCTGGAAAGCCATATACCATGGTAAAGTCTCCTTTTTTAACTCCGTCCATTGAAATGGGTAAAAAATGTCTCGGTTTAAAAGGCACATTGTCCTCTGAATATTCCGCAGGCATATTGTCTTTGTTGGCATAAATTCTGAATAAAGAAAAGTCACCTGTATGCCTTGGCCACATCCAATTATCTGTATCGCCACCAAACTTGCCAATTGCAGACGGTGGTGCCCCGACCAAGCGAATGTCTTTAAACGTTTCCGTTACAAACATGTAATATTCATTTCCGTAAAAAAACGGTCGAATGTAGGCATCGTAGTGCGTATCTTTAGTATTTTCCGCCACCTTTGACTTAATTCTACTTGCAATTGCAGCTTGTCTTTCTTTTTCTGACAATCCTGATGGAATACTATCTAAGATTTCGCTTGTAACGTCTTCCATTCGTATGATGAAAGTTGCTGTAAGGCCTGGATTCGTCAATTCTTGTGAATGATTCATCGCCCAATAGCCATTGGTGAGGTAATCATTCTCTACCGAACTGTGCGATTGAATTTGACCATACCCGCAATGGTGATTGGTTAAGATTAATCCTTGGTCCGAAATAATTTCACCGGTACAAAACCCACCAAAAGAGATGATGGCATCTTTTAAACTAGATTGGTTAACGCTATAGATATCTTCTGCCGAAAGGTTCAACCCCATGCTTTGCATGTCACCCTCATTTAAACTTTTCAGTAACATGGGCAACCACATTCCTTCTTTGGCAACTGCTATATTTAACGTAAAAGCGACGCTTAGTGCGATTAATACTATTCTTTTCATCATGTTTTTTGGGGTTGTTTCTTAAATAAATTTTAATTGAACTGTTCGTTTAACTCTTTAAAGTTATTCCTCCTTATTTTTTTTCGGCTCTGAAGTAACTCCTAAATAAGGTGTTTCCTGTTCTTCCTTGCGCAAATTAGCTGTAATAGAATCTTCTTGCTTCTGCAAGTTGTTCTCTTCTACCACTAAATCATCTTGCTTTTTTATCTCCTTAAAATCTTTTTGTAATTGTTCTTTTAATTTTCTCTCTTTTTCTAATTCAGCACTTACATGAATCAGAAGCTCGTAAGAGTTTTCTTTTATTGATTCACTTTCAAAACTATTAGGATTCCTTCCAAAAGAATTTGGAAATTTTAGTCTAATATTTTTATAAAGGAGCTTTTTAAGAAGAGGTAATGTAACCGGAATTAGCAAATAAACAAGCCCCGAAATTCCTGAACCATTTCCACCAGTTATTAACACCACAATCATTGATGCTGTGCATACAACACATAAAAATAAATAATTATAAATATGAGATTTCGTTTCATAAATCTCTTGTTCGTTTAATTCTAACTCTTCTTTTTTTAATAATGCATTAATGTGCATGATTCCTAAAATGACATAAATTAGCAATAACCCAAGTCCAAAACGTAACATCAAGTCTTTCCAATTTGCTACTGAAAGTTGTGCTTCAACTGCCTTATTATAAGCGATAACAAAGGCCTCATTTTTTAGTCCTTTTTCACCAATGACATTCACCCAAACCAAATTGCTTAAATGTGAAAACAAGTATTTCAAAGGATATATGTAAAACAGGAGCACAAACAAAAAGATAAAATTTAAGATTTTCGTCTTTCGATCTTGCATTCCATAATTCAAGAAAAAATTCGAATGATTTGACCACAAGCCTAGTAATAACAATGAACAAGCTATAAACCCGATAAAGTTGTACATGGAGGCTTGCAGTTCAACGTAACTTCTCGGAACTTCTGATGCAATGACTAATAGAGTGATGGCAAATGCGAAAACTGCATCGGTTAAGTGTTCTATCCGACTACTTTCGATTCCTCGATATCGGAAACCTGTCTCCGAAAAATGTTTGTTTTTCCTATAATTTTTACTGAACATTTAGCAACTTTATCTTTTTCAATAATACGCAAAAGCTATCAGTTCATCAAGCATGAAAACCTTGGTACCATTTCATAAAATTGGAACCCAACAAGTGACTATTGTGGATGGTCTGCACCCCCACAATTTGTGTTTATCTCATTGGAAAGGGGCAAATTCTATAAAGGAAATTGCTGCGGACACTTCCGGGGAAATTGTGATCAACGCCCTTTCCAAAAATTATACTGGTATTGACAACCCTCTTGTTTCGGCTACTCATTTTGACATAGATGGTTTCGTTGGCGTTTTCGCGCTTTTCTACCCCGAGGTGGCAATGCAGTATAAAAATGAACTTATTGCAATGGCACGCATCGGAGATTTTAGGGAGTTTAGACCACACAATGATGTTTACGATTTTGCACTGAAACTGTGCTGTTGGATGAATAAAGTTGAAAAGGGAAAGTTCTACAGACCTTTTGAAAACAAAGACGAGATTGAAAGCTGCGTGGAAAAGTTTGAATTTTTCTTGCCGAGATTCAAAAAAGTAATTGAAAACATAGAGGACTTTAAAGAAGATTGGTATGAAGAATATGAAGCGGTTCAAAATGGGATTCAACAGCAAGTATCGTCTACAGTGTTTGAATCTATTGGCTTGGTAAAGAAAGAATTCGAAAAACCCTCACATTATTATGCCCTCTTCAGCGATACTGAAGGCAGTGACATTGTACTTTCCATATACCCAAACAATCGCTACGAATTAGAATATAAATACACCACCTGGATTGATTTAGCGAGTAGAACCTGCTTGCCTCGAATCGACTTAAAACCACTAGCAACGAAATTGAACGAAATTGAAAAATCCGAATACACGTGGCAGGTTGATTCCATTTCAGATACTGGTCCGATTTTAAGATTAGAAGCAACCAAACTTTCTAAAGTAGACCGTTATGCCAATCCTGCTGAAAGGAATATCTATACCTCTAGTATTTCTTCAAATCAGTTCGAAAAAACTATTCTAATCCATTTAAAAAGAATCTTTAACGGAGTAGAACCGAAAAAAAATTGGACTTGGAATGAAATGAGAAAGCTAAACGGAGTAATTTAAAGAAATGAAAAAAACACATTTATTTGTGGCTTTGTTATTTATAGCAAGCTCACTATCAGCTCAGAACATTGAAGAACAACTTTTTAACTTACCTGACATTATTTTTGAAAAAGTACTTACTCCCGTTGGATACGAAGGTGCTTACGAATTAAAAGTTAGACAGCCACTAGATCATAAAGACCCATCAAAAGGCTATTTCTACCAACGCGCGTTTTTAAGTCACGCAGGTTTTGACGAGCCAACAGTAATGGTAACTAATGGTTATGCAAATGAAAGAAACCGTATTTCAGAACCTGCCGAATTGCTTGGAGCCAACCAAATAAATATTGAGCATCGGTTTTTTGGTGAAAGCATGCCCGATTCTATGGATTATTCTTATTTAAACTTGGAACAAGTTGCTGGTGACTTACACCACATCAATGAAATATTTCGAACCATATATAGCGGGAAGTGGGTTTCAACAGGCATCAGTAAAGGGGGGCAAACTACCATTTTTTACCATTACTTCTACCCAAAAGATGTGGACGTTAGTATGCCATATGTCGCTCCTTCAACACAAGGCATAGAAGACAAACGAATCTATACATTTTTGGACACGGTCGGCTCAGAAGAATGCAGAAACGCTATTAAAGAAGTACAAATGAGGTTATTTCAAGAGAGGGAAAAAGTATTGCCGCTTTTGCAGTGGTATTCAAAAGGGGCGCAGTTGAAGTTTACCTATTTACAATTTGAGGAGGCATTTGAATGTGCTGTTCTAGAATACCCTTTTTCCTTCTGGCAATGGGGCTCAGATTGTGAAGAAATTCCTACAACAGATGCTCCCATCGAAGAGGTACTGTCTCACTTTTTAAAAGTATCTGGTCTTGAATTCTTTGCTGACGCAAGCATGAAAAACTTTGCTTCTCATTATTACCAAGCAGGTGCAGAAATGGGATATTATGGTTACGACATTTCTGAATTCAAGGAATACATCACAGCATTGCCCAATGATAAAAACCCTTCTGCTGTATTTATGCCAAACAAAATGAAAGTAGCGTTTGACAATACCGTCCCGCAAAAGATGCAAAAATGGATTAAAACAAACGGAAATAGAATCATCTATATCAATGGGAATAAAGACACCTGGTCTGTTACCGCCGAGCGACCACAAAAAGGAGTGGATGCGCTTTGGTTTTTCATGCACGACAAAGACCATGGAGCAGCACGAATAAAAAACATGACTGCCGCTGAACGAGAAAAAATGATTGCTGCCTTGGAAAGGTGGTTGGAGTTGGAGATTGAGTAATCTCAGCGTTAAATTATCTGATGATCACCACAATAAAAAAAATCCTTTCGTGTTTGCCATTATTCAATATTCTTTCATTGTCAATAAATGAATAAAAAACTTCGCTACTTTCTAAGCTATAGCATTTATTTACTGTTAGTTACTATACTTTTTAGTTGTCATTCGCATCGATTTTTTAAAAAAAATCAAGAATTTCACATTGCCTCAGTAAATAATAATGTTTGTAAAAAGCTGCAGCGTAAAACGGTACTATATGCTGTTTTTGTTGATTCAAAATACACAGGGTATTGGACTGAATTTGATATGAGCTCAACATTAGACTCTGTAAAGAAGGCGTCTAAATGGATTGAAAGCCAAGCTAGAGATAATGGAATAGGGCTTGACATTGTCGTAGACTACCACGAAAACGATAAGGGTATTATTCCAATCGAAAAATCATTAGCCAAAAAAAGATTTGGTGCTACTTTACTCGGACCTAGTGGGATTAAAAACGTTGACCGTTGGGCAGATAAAATTGCTTACTACGCGTTGCAGAAATATGGGCCGGATACCTCTAAGAAAACCTTAAATAAAATAAGACCTAAAGATCGAGAACGGTTAATTGCAAGGCTTCGAGATAAACACGAAACTGAAAATGTCGGCATCATCTATTTCATAAATAGCTATTACACCGACGAAGTTTCAGCTGCTTTGCATATTGGTTCTGATTTTGATCCTGAATACGCTGTTGTAAGCTATAAAAACCCCTCAGTGATTGCCCACGAATACTTGCATCTTTTTGGAGCAGTAGATTTGTACATGTCTCCTTTTGACAATAAGAAAAAGCAACAAAAGAAGAAAGCATTTGCGATGGAAAAGTTTCCCAATGAAATAATGGCATTCACACATCGTAGAATCGAAACATTAGAGATTGGCAATATTTCTAAATATTTGATAGGATGGAATGATAGTTTATCTAGAGCTGATCAAAATATATTGGTAGGTAAAAAACTAAAATTGGTAAAATATTGAAGCTCTTCTAAACAGATTCTATTGTTAATTTTAAACCATGGATTTCAAACTCGTTTCCGATTACAAACCTACCGGAGATCAACCTCAAGCCATTAAACAATTAGTTGAAGGTGTGAACGATGGGGTGAATGCGCAAACGCTCTTAGGAGTAACCGGCTCGGGAAAAACATTTACCATTGCCAACGTAATTCAAGAAACAGGCCGACCAACCTTGGTTTTAAGTCACAACAAAACTTTGGCTGCTCAATTATACGGGGAATTCAAACAGTTCTTTCCGGATAATGCAGTTGAGTATTTTGTTTCTTATTACGATTACTATCAACCTGAAGCGTACATCCCCGGTTCAGATACATACATTGAGAAAGACCTTTCGATTAACGATGAGATTGAAAAGCTTCGTTTGAGCGCTACTTCTGCCCTACTATCAGGACGTCGAGATGTGATAGTTGTTTCGTCGGTTTCGTGTATTTATGGTATTTCCAATCCATCCGATTTCAAACAAAACGTTACGCACATAAAAGTTGGTCAGCTCATTAGTCGTAATAAATTGTTGCATCAGTTTGTGAGTGCCTTGTATTCTAGAAGTTCGGGAGATTTTACCCGAGGGAAATTTAGAGTGAAAGGCGATACGGTGGATTTATTTCCTGCTTACGCAGACATTGCTTACCGTATTAGCTTCTTTGGCGATGAGATAGAAGACATTCGATCCTTTGACCCAAACAATGGAAATACAATCGAAAAGTTTCAAAACTTAAACATCTACCCTGCTAATATTTTTGTGACTACCAAAGACCGCATGAACGATTCCATTTGGCAAATTCAGCAAGACATGGTGAAGCAAGTAGAATATTTCAAAGAAATTGGGAAACCACTAGAAGCGAAAAGGCTAGAAGATCGAACTTTGTATGATTTGGAAATGATGAAGGAGTTAGGATATTGCTCTGGAATTGAAAACTACTCTCGATACTTTGACGCTCGAGAACCTGGAACTCGTCCATTTTGTCTCATTGATTATTTCCCGGACGACTACTTATTGGTAGTAGATGAAAGTCACGTTACTGTTTCACAAGTAAATGCGATGTACGGTGGAGATCGTTCTCGAAAGATTAACTTGGTCGAATATGGCTTTAGATTGCCGGCTGCAATGGATAATCGTCCTCTGAAATTTGAAGAATGGGAAGCGCTGCGTAATCAGGCGATTTATGTGAGTGCAACACCTGCAGATTATGAAATTCGAGAATCTGAAGGCGTAATTGTGGAGCAAGTCATTCGACCAACGGGTTTATTGGATCCAGTTATTGAAGTTCGCCCTACACAAAATCAGGTAGATGACTTGATGGAGGAAGTTGCCATTCGAGTAGAAAAAGACGAACGAACATTGGTGACTACGTTAACCAAAAGAATGGCTGAGGAACTGACCAAATATTTCATTAACAATGGCATTAAAACTCGCTACATCCACTCCGATGTGGATACGCTTGAGCGAGTTGAAATTTTAAGAGACTTACGATTTGGAGTCTTCGATGTGTTGGTGGGTGTTAACTTATTAAGGGAAGGACTGGATTTACCCGAAGTTTCATTGGTAGCCATTATGGATGCCGATAAAGAGGGCTTTTTGCGTTCGGGACGTTCACTGACACAAACGGTAGGTCGGGCGGCTAGAAATGTAAACGGAATTGCCATCTTTTACGCCGATAACATTACGGGCTCAATGCAACGTACAATGGACGAAACAGATCGACGCAGGGAAAAGCAGATTGCCTACAATACGGAACATGACATTGTTCCTCAGGCGTTAAACAAGAGTAAGGAAAATGTATTGCGACAAACAGAAGTAGCAGATGGTAGTAAAGCCCCGAGAGAATATAAAATGGATGAAAGTATTCCACTAGCGGCTGATCCTGAAACAAAATACTTGGGCAAAGCAGATTTAGAAAAATCGCTAAAGCGAACTCGAAAAGAGATGGAAAAAGCAGCGAAGGAAATGGACTTTATTATGGCTGCTAAACTTCGCGACGAAATGTTTGAGTTAGAGGCAATGGTGAAGAAAGCGAAATGATACACCTAAGTCGGCGCTGCCTTTGCTAATCTCCTGTAATTTGTTGCTAACCTACGTTGTAAGAAGAAAGTTTAGTAATCTTTCGGTATATTTACTTATAGTTTATTAAACTATAACAACAGATTATATGTTAAAAATTTCATGTTTTTTCCTGCTCCTACTCTCTATTTTTAGTCCAATTTCAGCTCAAACCATCCAAGATAGTTTTGAAGGGAATGGAAATATAACCACATGGTTTGGAGATGATTGTCTACTAAACACCAACTTTAACAATCCACAATCAACTGCTAGTAACTCTTCCAGTAAGGTATTAAGGTATGAAGATATTGGAGGTCAATATGCAAATATTCGGTTTGATGCAGGGCGAAATTTTAACCTATCTAATTACCGCACATTTACGTTGAAAATTTACGTACCCTCCTCAGGATTAACAGGAACCCAAAACAACCAGATTTCATTGAAATTGCAGGATGCAAATTTAGCTGCACCTTGGTCTACACAATCGGAAATTATTAAACCGCTGCAATTAAATACTTGGCAAACCGTTTCGTTCGATTTTGCAAATGATCCTTACGTAAACATTAATGCAGCTTCTATACCACCGACTCAACGAACAGATTTCAACAGAATTCTCATTCAGTTAAATGGCGAAAACAATAGCGATCAAGTGTTGGCTTTCATCGATGATTTTTATTATTTCGATAGCATTATACCTCCACCGGTATACAACCGTTTAGTTTGGTCAGACGAGTTTAATACAAACGGCCCTGTAGATCCAACTAAATGGTTTCACCAAACACAATTACCTGCAGGTGGAAGTTGGTTTAATGGTGAAATTCAACATTATACCAATAGAACTGCAAATACTGTGGTTAGCAATGGTGAATTGAACCTAATTGCCAAAAAAGAATCCTTTACCGATCAAGGTCACACGAAACAATACACGTCCGCTAGACTCAATTCAAAATTTGCATTTACCTATGGGAAAGTTGAAGTGCGGGCTAAAATGCCAACTGGACTAGGAACTTGGCCGGCAATTTGGATGTTGGGTAAAAACATAAACGAACCGGGAGCTTATTGGCACACACAAAACTTTGCTACTACTTCTTGGCCCGCTTGCGGTGAAATAGACATTATGGAACATTGGGGGAACAATCAGAATTACGTCTCAAGTGCCACACACACCACCTCAAGTTCGGGCAATACAATAAATGTTGGAGGGCAAACTATTCCGACTGTGTCGACTGCTTATCATATCTATACTTTAGAGTGGAGACCAGATCGATTAATTTTTAGTGTAGATAGCATCGTGCATTTCACCTACCAACCAGCGGTTCGAAATAATAGCACTTGGCCTTTTGATGCCGACCAATACTTATTGCTCAACATAGCAATTGAACCAACAATCGCCGCCAGTTTTACTCAGAGCTCAATGGATATTGACTATATCAGAGTCTATCAAGAAACTCCTGTTGGCATTGAAGAGAATAAATCGATCGAAAGCTTATTACTCTTTCCTAACCCTGTTAGAGATGAACTCACCATACAGTTGAGTACAAATTTTGAACAAAACATACCAATCCAAATTTATTCTATCGAAGGAAGGTTGATGAAAACGTTTGATGCTGATTTTCAAAGCAATAAAATCAATATCAATCAACTAGCTGATTTAAGAAGTGGAGTATATTTCGTATCATTTGTTTTAAATGGACAAGTACAACGTTCTAAATTTCTAAAGCAGTAGTTTCACGTTGTTAAATAAATTTACTGAGCAATAGATTGTTAATAATTAATTGTTAACAAGTAAAACATTTTAGACATCTCTTGACTCTAATGCAATACGATATTGAATTTCAATAAATACACTTGAACATGAAAAATATCCTTCAAATTATAGCAGTTGCCACATTTCTCATTTTAGTTTCATTCACTCCTAAGAATAAGAAAACGGTTATTTTAGATGTTGGACATGGAGGAACAGATCGTGGAAGCATTCACAATGAGTTATCTGAAAAAGACATCGTCCTTAGCATAGCAAAAAAAGTGCAAGATTTGAATAAGGACAAGCAACTCAACTTAATTCTTACTCGTGATATCGATCATTTTGTATCTCTAAACAATCGAGTTAACTTGGCCAATGAAAAAGCTGCTGACCTTTTACTGTCACTACATGCAAATTATACCGGAAAAACTGATGTAAGTGGATTTGAAATTTTTATCAAAGAAAACGCTCTAACTGAGGAGTCTTTGGCACTTGCAAAGGCGATTGAAACTACTTACCCAGATCAAATCAAAAAAAGAAAAGTCACGGTTGCCAACTTCACCGTTTTAAAAAATAGCGAATGTCCCTCTGCTCTTCTCGAGCTAGGATTTATGAGTAATGAGAGTGACAGGAATTATTTAACTAGTGAAGATGGCCAATGGGAAATTGCTCAAGCAATTTACAGAGCTATTAAATAAAACCATTCCACTCTGCACCTAAACGTTAGATTCTATTGAAAAGATACCTCCTCATTGCTCTATTAGCAATGACAGAGACTGTTAGTTCGCAACAAGTTATTCCCATCCCGATTAAAATGAAAGCCGGCGGTTTTCATTTTGATTCTACTTCTTTCAATATTTTTAAAGTTATTGATCAACGTGCGAATCAACAAGAAATTGGAACTGTGTATGGTGGTATTCTAAATTTAGGCTTTACCACGGTTGTCAAAAGAGGAGTTGAAAAGACTTATAGCAAGTTCTTTTATAAAGGTCTAAAAAATACTAAGACAGGAGATAAACAATTAGTTATAGCCTTTCGAGATTTAGTCTATACTCATGATAACCTAGAAGCTAAGAAACGAAAAGAGATTAGGCTTGAAATTGCGATAGACTATTATGAAAATAAGGATGGCAAACTTTCCTTCATTTTGACCGACAAGAATTCTAAAATAATTAATGAAAAATTTGATCAAAAACAATTAAGCAAATACTCGTATGATTTCTTTAAAAAATCATTAAATAAAGTAGATGCAAAAATAAAGTCGGAAATAAATGAAGAAATAGGTACACCTTTCACTCCTGCTTTGATTGACAACAGTAATACAGATACAATTGCGGCCCAAGCCGATGTAGCTCATAATGGTCCAACAGATCAGCTTCAATCGCTAGACAGTCTTCCCGAACAAAATACAAGACCAAAAAGTCACCACCTTGTTACTTTCGAAAGTTTCAAGGGAAGTAACGCATATGGATATAGATTAAGATATGTTGGTTTTGCAAGGGATTGGAACGATTTTAACTGGAAAGGTGCTTTGAGCGTGGATATTGAAGTTTTCAGTCTAAACAAAGAAGTTCCGGGAGCGAATGTCTATTATTCTTACTTTGCTTTAGGCGTAGGCGCTGTAAAACCATTCAACAATTATCTCTTTCTTGATTTAAACGCAAAAATTGCCATTGGGTCTGAAATAATTGATCGAGGTATTTTTGTGGAACAGGAAAGAAACACTTTTATCGGTTTACTTCTCAATCAAAGAATTCACTTAATTCTTGGTGAAGGATTTGGTGTAGTTTTAACTGCAGGTATGTATGAAAACTTCTTCGGAGGGGCACAGTTTATCAATGCTGATTTGGGTTTCTTAGTTGGCGGAGGAATCAAGTTTTAATTTTTCACCATTTTATAGTGCTCTATCTCGCACTCCACAAATAAATCGCCCACTTTTTTGAAACCTTGACGCTCATAAAAAGGAATTGCCTTTAGCTGAGCATGCAAATACATGGTTTTATTTTCAATCCTTGCAGACTCTATCACCGCTTTTAATAATTCATCTCCATATTTTTTACCACGGTATTCTTTTAAAACGGCAAAGCGTTCTAATTTTACCTTATCTCCTACTAATCTCCAACGCGCAGTTCCAATGGCTTTGTCATTGAACTTTAATAAAAAATGTTCGCACTCCTCCTCAAATTCATCGAATTCATCCTTTTCATCAACTTGTTGCTCTTGTATGAAAACGACATCTCTGATGTTTCGAACTTTATCGAAAAGAGACGCATTTGAAGATTTAAACGGTACAATTTGAAGTGCCATATTCTTTAAGATTTTTTAGCTAAAATGCTTAACATAAATTAACAGCGGAAAGTACTACGCCGCAATGCAAGTGGATACTTTAGCAACCCAAATTTAACAAAGAATGGAAGAAAATAATTCGATGAATGAAAACGTAGAAACGGCTGCTGTACCAAACGGTAGCTCAATGGATATTAAAGCATTAAACGAAAAAATTCAGAAAGAGAGCTCCTTCGTGGATTTGTTAACCATGGAAATGAACAAAGTAATTGTTGGTCAGAAGTACATGGTAGAGAGACTGTTAGTTGGGCTACTTTCGGACGGACATATTTTGTTAGAAGGTGTTCCCGGTTTGGCTAAAACGCTCGCTATTAATACGTTGGCAACAACAGTTAAGGCGGATTTTAGTAGAATTCAGTTTACACCAGATTTATTACCGGCCGATTTGATCGGTACCATGATTTATTCTCAGAAAAAAGAAGAATTTTCCATTAAGAAAGGTCCTATTTTCGCCAACTTCATTTTGGCAGATGAAATTAATCGTGCACCAGCAAAAGTGCAGTCGGCTTTATTAGAGGCCATGCAGGAAAAGCAAATTACTATTGGTGATACAACCTTTCCCCTGCCGAAACCATTTTTAGTTTTGGCAACCCAAAATCCGGTGGAGCAAGAAGGAACGTATCCTTTACCTGAGGCACAAGTGGATCGTTTTATGCTGAAAGTTGTGCTGGACTACCCTAAAAAAGAGGAAGAGAAACTAATTATACGCAGCAACATTGCAAAAGCAGGAATGCCAAAAGCAAATGCCATATTAACGCCCGAAGATATTGTAAAAGCTAGAGAAACGGTGCGTGAAGTGTATATGGATGAAAAAATTGAGCAATACATCATTGATATTGTTTTCGCAACAAGAACGCCCGAAGAGTATGGCTTGGCTCACTTGAAAGATTTAATCACTTTCGGAGGTTCACCAAGAGCAAGTATAAGTTTGGCCCTAGCGTCAAAAGCATACGCTTTTATTAAGCGCAGAGGTTATGTTATTCCTGAAGATGTGCGAGCCATTGCAAAAGATGTACTTCGACATAGAATTGGATTAAGCTACGAAGCTGAAGCCGAAAGTGTGACCACAGAAGACATCATCAATGAAATTTTAAACGCTGTTGAAGTACCTTAAATCTGAAGACTTTGAGTAATTCGACAAAAAATACACAAGAGCTACTCAAAAAAGTTAGAAAGATAGAAATCAAGTCGAAAGGGTTATCCAATCAAATCTTTTCCGGTGAATATCATTCTGCTTTTAAGGGACGCGGTATGGCCTTTTCTGAAGTGCGAGAGTATCAATTGGGAGATGAAATTCGAAGCATAGATTGGAATGTTACTGCTCGATTCAACTCTCCTTTTGTAAAGGTTTTTGAAGAGGAACGAGAAATGACTGTAATGCTTTTAGTGGACATGAGTGCCTCTAAAGGATTTGGCACTAAAAAACAGTTAAAGCAAGACTTGGTTACTGAATTGTGCGCTGTGCTCGCCTTTTCAGCCATTCAAAATAATGATAAAGTTGGGGTGATCTTTTTTAGCGACCAGGTTGAAAAATTTATTCCTCCAAAAAAGGGAAAGAGTCATATTTTAATGATCATAAGAGAATTAATCAATTTTACACCCGAACATAAAGGAACTGATATTAAAGAGGCGCTTCGGTATTTTACCTTAGCTATTAAGCGGAGGTGCACCGCCTTTCTGATTTCTGACTTTTTAAGTAAAGGTTTTGAAGATGAGTTAAAAATCGCAAATAGAAAGCACGACTTAATCGCACTTCAAATTTATGATGAGCGAGAAACTGAAATGCCCAATGTAGGTTTAGTGCAGTTTGAAGATGCCGAAACTGGTCAAGTTCGCTGGTTTGACACTTCAAAAGAAAAAAACCGCATTTCCTACAAAGCAAACGGCCTTAAAAAGCATGGCGCAATTAAAGAAGCTTTGAGAAGAAGTGGCGTAGACCATACCAGATTAGGAACACATGAGTCGTACATTCAACCTTTAATGACACTATTTAAACGAAGAGGATCTAGATGATGAAACGAATAGGTGCTTTTATTATATTCTTGCTGAGCTTTTTAAGCTACTCTCAGGCACAAGAGTTTACCGTAAAATTAAGTTCTCCAGAAATTCGAATTGGAGAGCAAGCTACGTTGGAATTAGAGTGTCGTTTTTCTGCAGCAGAGAAACAGATCATGTTACCGGCCTTAAAAGACATCATTACTAAGTTTATTGAAGTGGTGGACATTTCTAAGGTAGATACCACCTTTGACGATGATGATATCACAAGTAAATTCTTCACGCAAAAAGTCAACATTACTTCTTGGGATAGCGGATTACATGTCATTCCTCCCTTTAGGGCTATAATTGGTGCTGATACTTTGTATTCTGATCCCATTCTGCTTTCTGTCACTACCGTGGAACTGGCAGAAGAACAAGACATAAAAGACATTAAAGAAATCCTTGAAGTACCTTTCTCTTTGTGGGATTGGATTCTTGCTCGAAAAGTTGAAATGTCGATTTTACTCGGATTGCTATTACTTGCGGTAATTGGCTATTTTGTTTACCGCAAATACGCCAACAAAACGAAAGCTGAGGAAGCAGAACCGATTGTGCCAAAAGAAGAAGCCGACATCATTGCACTTCGAAAATTGAAAGAATTGGAAGGCAAAAAGGTATGGCAATCGGGAGATGTAAAAGAGTTCCACTCTCAGCTCTCCTTTATAATTCGAGAATACATTGAAAATCGGTTTGAAATAAATGCATTAGAGCAAACTACCGATGAAATTGCGATGCTATTGGTTGCGCATCCAGAAATTGAAAAGACAGTGTTGCAACAACTCGTTCAAATGTTGCAACTCGCCGATATGGCAAAATTTGCAAAACAAAAACCTATCGGTGTAGAGAATGAAGAGGCCTTAAAAACAGGCTTCTCATTTATTGAACAAACCAAGGTTGTCATCAAAGAGAATAACTCAAATGATGTTATAAATACTACTGATAAAGATGCTTAGATGGTGGAACGACATACAATTTGCAAACCCTGAACTTTTTGTTCTGTTTGCCTTGGTTCCTTTATTGGTTTTGGTTTACCTTTTTCGATTAAAAAAGCAAAAAGCAAAAATCACACTTTCTGGGGTCCAGTTTATACCTAAAGAGGCAAATAAGATACAGCTTTATGCTCGACACATTCCTTTCGTATTGAGCTTGATTGGTTTCAGTTTATTAGTGATTTGTTTGGCTCGACCACAATCTTCTTTAAGTTGGCAAGATGTTACCACAGAAGGTATCGACATTATCATTGCCATGGATATTTCGAGTTCCATGCTTGCTGAAGATTTAAAACCAAACCGTTTAGAGGCTTCTAAAAATGTTGCCATGGATTTTATTTCAAACCGACCAAACGACAGGATTGGCTTGGTGACCTTTAGCGGTGAAAGCTTCACACAGTCTCCCTTAACAACAGACCATTCAGTGCTGAAAAACTTATTTCAAGATGTGAAAAATGGTATGATTGAAGATGGAACTGCCATTGGTTTAGGATTAGCAACTTCTGTAAACCGTATTAAAGAAAGTGATGCAAAAAGTAAAGTTGTGATTTTACTTACTGATGGCTTTAATACCACCGGTTCCATTCCACCGTTGACGGCAGCAGAAATTGCACGAGAGTTTGGAGTAAGGACGTATACGATTGGACTTGGCACAAATGGAATGGCACCTATGCCCTATCAAAATGGTTTTGGAGGAACGAGTTACCAAAATGTAGAGGTAAGAATTGACGAACGAACCATGAAAGAAATTTCTCAAATGACAGGCGGAAAATATTTTAGAGCAACGAACAATAGAAGTCTTGCGGCCATTTATGAAGAAATAGATCAATTAGAAAAGTCAAAAATTGAAGTAACTGAATACCGTAAGAAGAAAGAGGAGTTTTTCCTTTTTGCGCTCCTTGCGGGAATTGTTTTCGCCCTTCAGTTTATGATCACCAACACTATTTTTAAAACCATTAATTAATGTTTCGATTTGAACATAGCTATATTTTGTGGGGCTTGCTTTTAGTTCCCATATTTCTACTATTGTTTGCAGGTATTAAACGATGGCGAAAAAAATCTAGAGCAAAATTCGCAGAGCACGACTTATTCGTTCAACTCATGCCTGAATATTCGAACTTTCGTTACAATGCAAAGTTTGTGCTGTTTTTAATTGGCTTTGGCCTATTGGTAATTGGGGTTGCCAATCCACAAATTGGGACAAAAGTTGAAGAAGTGAAACGAGAAGGTATTGACTTGGTTGTTGCCATTGATGTTTCTAATAGTATGAAGGCAGAAGACCTCTCTCCTAACCGATTAGAGCGGGCCAAGCGAGCGATGCTGCAAATGGTAGAAGAGTTAAAAAGTGACCTAATAGGTATCATTGTCTTTGCAGGACAAGCCTACACACAACTGCCCATAACAACAGATTATTCAGCCGCGAAGTTATTTTTGAATACCATTGACACAGACATTGTTCCTACGCAAGGAACAGCTATTGGAGCCGCAATTGATTTAGCCATTGAGTCCTTCGACTATGAAGTAGGCGGTAGCAAAGCATTGGTAATCGTTACCGATGGAGAAAATCACGAAGATGATGCTATTAAAGCTGCAGAAAATGCAAGGGAAAAAGGCATTCAAGTATATACTATTGGGATGGGAAGCCCAAATGGCGCACCAATACCGCTGTTTCGAAGAGGTCAAAAAGTAGGTTACCGACAAGATAATTCAGGAAATACCGTGGTAAGTAGTTTGAATGAAAACATGCTGAAAGACATTGCTTCTAGCGGCGGTGGTATTTATGTTCGAGCAACAAATGCAAATGCCGGTTTTGGAGCTATTTTAGATGACCTGAGCGGTCTAGAGAAGGCTGAGTTTGAAAGTCAGGTGTACACCGATTACGAAGACAGATTTCAATTCTTTATTGGTGCTGCATTTTTACTGTTCTTGATTTCTACCTTAATTGTAGAAAAGAAAGGAAAATTGGCGAAAAATATAAACTTATTTGAAGCATGAAAAAGTTAATTCTTATATCATTGTTGCTTTGTTTGGGTTATATTGCTCAGGCACAGTCGGCTTACCAAGAAATTAGAGAAGGAAACGAGCTTTTTAAAAATAACTCTTTTGAGGAGGCAACAAAAAAGTACCAAGAAAGTATGGCGAAAAATATTGAGCCTGTTGAATCTTCTTATAACATCGGTAATGCCTTATATCGCCAAGAAAAGTATGAAGATGCTGCTCGATATTTTAACCAAGCAGCTAATAAGACTGATGATAAAATTGTAAAGTCAAACGCTTATCACAATTTGGGAAATGCCTTGTTAAAGGAAAAGAAACTAGAAGAAAGCGTGAAAGCATACAAAAGTTCCTTACGGACTAATCCTCAAAACGAGGAGAGTAGATACAATTTAGCCTATGCTCAAAAAATGTTACAACAACAACAACAACAACAGCAGGAGCAGCAACAAGAGAAAAAAGAAGACGAAAAGAAAGAAGACGAGAAAAAGGAAGAGCAAGAAAACAAGGATCAGCAAGAGAATAAAGACGAAGAAAAGAAGGACGAAGAGAAAAAAGACAAGGAACAAAAAAGCGAAGAAGAACAAAAGAAAGAAGAACAAGAAAAGCAAAAACAGCAACAACAAGAGCAGCAAGTCTCTAGAGATGATGCCGAACGAATATTAGAAGAGTTAAACCAAAAAGAAAAAGAATTACAGGAAAAGTTAAAAAAGAAAAAGATTAAAGGAGTTAAGGTTGACATTGAGAAAGACTGGTAAAGTAGGACTTCGACTATCGCTCAGTCTGACAAAGTTTAGGAAAAGATGTCAGGTGAAGAGTTGAGGATGAACGAGGGTAGAGAAAAGGTTGCTAAGTTGTGGCTAATTAACCTCTAGATAAAGATAAAACGTTGGTTATTGAATACCGATTTTAAAAAACGAATGAAAAGAGCATTTATAACATACATTTTATTATTTGTAAGCGTGGTATGTTCAGCTGCAGCGAACGAATTTACTGTAAAAGTAAGTAGCTCAACAGTTGAAGTGGGACAGCGATTTCAGGTAACATTTACAATTAATGCTCAGGGTGGAAACTTCTCTCAGCCAAGTTTTGACGGGTTACGCATACTTGGAGGACCTAACCAATCGCAAAGCATGCAGGTGATTAATGGAAAAGTTTCACAAAGTAACTCGATTAGCTATATTTTGGTTGCCTCAAAAAAAGGAACCTATACCATCGGTGCAGCTAGTATTGAAGCAAATGGCAAAACAAAAAAAACCAACCTAGTTAAAATTCAAGTTGTAGACAACAACCCTAATGGAGCTGAAGCCCAACGCAACAAAGATCAAAAACGCAAGACAGAAGCAGAACAGCTAAAGGAATACGTTTTTGTTAAAGCCACCGTAGATAAACGTGAAGCATATGTTGGTGAAAAAGTTGCCGTCACGTATAAGCTTTATTCACGATTAAATTTAAGTGGCCTAGATTTAAAAGAACCAACACGATTTACCGGCTTCTGGACACAAGACCTGCAGACCTTGTACGGCAGAAATATTCAAAAATCGAGAGAAAATTATCAAGGTCAAGTTTATGATATTGTAGAATTACAGCAAACTTTACTATACCCTCAGCGGAGCGGTGATTTGACTATTGACCCCCTTGCGATAATTGCAAAGGTGCAAATTCCTAGAAGAGCCAAAACCTACATGGAGCAATTTTGGGGAGGCGGTTACGATGTCAAAGAAGTAGTTGCCGCAAGCAAGCCCATTAAACTGAAAGTAAATCCCTTACCTTCAAAAGGTAAACCTGCTAATTTCTCAGGAGCAGTCGGTAAATTCAAAATGAAGATGAGCGCCAACAAAGATAGTTTGTTAGCCAATGAATCTGTTAACGTCACCATTGACATCGATGGAACTGGTAACCTTCCACTGATTAGCGCGCCTGAACTGAAGTTTCCAGCAGACTTTGAAGTTTATGACCCTGACACAAAAAATAGTTTTAAAACAACTTACAACGGTTCGTCTGGGGGTAAATTCTTTAATTATTTAGTCATTCCAAGACATTCCGGAGAGTTCAAGCTTAAGCCATACGAATTCTCTTATTTTGACCTGGGAACCCAACGTTACAACACCATAACAGCCGACAGTATTAGTATTCATGTTGAAAAAAGCGATGATGAAGAAAGTGTTGTGTTTAGTGGTCGAAGAAAAGAAGATGTTGCATTATTAGGAACAGATATTCGCTTCATCCACATCAATAATTTAAGCTTGCTAAAAGCTGATGATTATTTTTTCGGCTCTAAGCTTTTTTACTTGATTCTTTTAGCGATTGCCCTTTTTGGCGTATTATTAATACTTCTAGCAAAACGGAATAAAGCTATACTTGGAGACCAACAGGGCTTGCGTAAATCAAGAGCGAGCAAGATTGCTAAAAAACGTTTGGCACAGGCTAAAAAACACTTGGATGCAAAAGAATATGCCAAATTCTATGAAGAAATATCAACGGCTATATTTGGGTATTTCGCAGACAAGTTTAGTTTGGATGTAGCAGAGCTTTCTCAAGAAAAAATATTGGCGATGTTAAAACAAAACGGTCAATCAGATGAAATTAGTAATAGTGTTCAAACCATTTTAGAAGAAACTGAGATGGCTCGTTTTGCACCAGAATCAAGCATCAATCCTTCCGTACTCTACGGGAAGTCTGTATCCTTAATTCAAAATTTAGAACGCTAAATTTTATGAAAAACGTCACATTATACCTTATCGGTTTTCTTTTATTTAGTGCTACTAGTATTGCACAGACCGAAGCGTTAGACCAAATGAAAGAAGCAAATTCTGCATATGAGGCCGGGGACTATGAATTTGCGGCAAAAAGCTACGAAGCATTGATTGAAAGAGAATATACTTCAGCAGATTTACATTACAATTATGCCAATAGCTTATTTAAAACAAACCGAATTGCCGAGGCTATTTTGCATTACGAGAAAGCGATAAAAATTAATCCTTCCGCGGAAGACGCTGCTTATAATTTAAAAATTGCAAATGACAGAACGGTTGATAAGATTGAAAAGATTCCTGAACTCTTTATTTACAGGTGGTGGAAATCCATTTATAATTTGTTTTCTGCCGACAATTGGGCAAAAATTATGATTGGCTTTTTGGCTCTTGCACTGATTGGATTTGGAGTATATAAACTAAGTCAAAACATAAGCTTCCGTAAATTCGGTTTCACGCTCTTCTCTTCAGGCATTTTAATTGGAATAATATGTTGGATACTTGCTGCAAGCCAAAAAAACTACGCGAATAAAGCAACTCATGCAATCATTATGAGTTCGACAGTTGATATTTTGAGTGCACCATCTTCGGGTAGTTCACAGTTGTTTGTTTTGCACGAAGGCACGAAAGTTAAAATCGAGGACATGACTGAGGAATGGATGAAAGTGTCCTTACCAAATGGCAATCAAGGATGGATCGTTAAGAATGACTTAGCTGAAATATAGCAAACCTAGTAAGCTCCTCCCCTTTTTCGGATAAACCACTCAACACTCAAAAGTATCAAGAGTAGAAAGAAAATCCATTTTAGATTAATGATGTCTTGAACTTCTTCATTCATGTATGATACAGAAGTAACATCTTCTCTATTGGTTATAATTTCCGGAAATTTTGACAACTCATTAAGTCCAAGCATTTCACCATTTGAGCGTTTTGCCAATTGTAATAACAGCTGGTGGTTTGCTTCTGTATCCAAAGCCTCTAAACGCAGCTCCTTCACTGTAAAAACACCCTTTTCGCTATACCTTTTTCCTTGAAAGTTAGTAGTGGCTGTATAACTGTAAGTTGAAGGTTCCAAACTAGGAATGTTTAATTCATAGCTTTCCCCAGATCGATTCAAGATAAACGTAAAGTTCTTACCTTCTTCGTCGGTCAACTCTAAATTAACGTCAGCATCATTCACCAATTCGTAAGAAGGATTAAAAAGCTGAGCAGAAAAATTAATGGCTTCATTTTCATAAAGCTCATTTACAGTACTTACTCTAAAAAAACTGCGGTCTGATTTAATGGCAATGTATTGTACCACTTTGCCTATAAACCGATTAAATACATCGTGACTCCCAAACTCTTGGTAACTCGCCATGCGCCATTTCCAAATTCCTTCGCCACTAAAACGGCCCAATTTAACATCTTGCATTTCGTAAAAAGAAAGCAACGGATGAGATGTTGTGACACTTCCTATTTTCTGTGTAAGTAAGGTTTGATTCCCGTTTGATTTTACAATTTGATTCGCTTCAGTTGTCAAGGGTGGGAAGCTTTCTACTTTACGTACATCCGCATCAATGGTAAATAGGCTAAATGACTCGTTTACTTCAGCTTGAGCGTCGTTAACGGTATTTCTACCAGTACTTTTACCAGAAATATCCTTTACTAACTCAATGTTTTTCCATCCTCCACCCATTAACAGTAAAGGTTTGGATTCAGCAATTAGATCTTTCATTCTCTGCCCTATAGGAACGATTTTTCCATTTGCCGATTGGTGTAGAATTACTAGATCAAAAGAATCGAAGGAACCAGAAAATTCTGAAAAAATAGAGCTTACTAATTCGTAGTTCTCGTTTGAATTGATACCAGCTTTTATCGCACCTAAATCTGGATGTGGCGCCATTCCTAATAGCAATAACTTTTGACGACCATCTAATACGTCGATGTAAAAATTAATCCTATTATTTTGTATATTTCTCTCTCCATCAACAGATTCTACAACAATCGTATATTGTTGCTTGCCCACTACTTCCGCTTTAAGTGCTAATCGTTGAGTAGCAATTCCATTTGGTTTTAAATTATTGGCTTGTTGCGTTTTAATTTGTTTACCCCCTCTAAAAACTGAAAATTTTAAAGAAGAAGTTTTACACTTTTGAGTTTTAAGATCAAACTGAATTGGAAACTCGTTCCCTAAAAAAGCGAGCTTATTGCTTCTAAGGTTTCGAACTTGAACATCAACATACTTCGTGTTATCGCCAACACCAAGCGTAAATATTGGAAATGCTAACGTTTGTGTGCTATAAATTGGAGAGTTTCCTTGATTATATATTCCATCTGAGACTAAAAGCAGCCCTCCTACATTTCTATTCACAAAGCGTTGTTCTATGCTTTCAAAAAGCACATCAAAATTTGTGATTTTTCCACTAAAATCCGGTGACTCTTCTTCAATACTGACCTTTTCATCGAACAGGTAGCTTTCTACTCTATAGTCTTTCTCAAGTGAAGTCTTTATTGCTACAAGTTCTTGTTGTAAGCCCGATTTCACAAAAGTTGAATCACTTGCCAAGTTCATAGAACCTGAATTATCCTGTGCGATGATTATAATTGGTTTTTCCAACGTTTTGCTGAAATACTTAAGCATTGGGGAAAGTAGCATTGCTGCTAATACAGAAATACAAATCAACCGCAAACTAAAAAGGAGTCCTATTATAATATTCGAAAATTCGGATAGCTTTTGATCTTTTCTATACAGTAGAAACGCTAAAGTAGCGCCCAAGATGATGCAGAAAACAAAATACCAAATGGAATAAGGACTAACAATATTCACTGACTAAGCGCAAATTAAGTTAACATGGCGCCACAAACATTCAAGGTTTGTCCTGAAACATAAGTTGATAAATCCGAAGCTAAGAACAACACTGCATTGGCAACATCTTCTGCTGTACCTGGTCGCTTTAAAGGAACAGATTTCAGCCATTCGTTAATGGTTTCTTCTCCTAATTCAGCCGTCATCTCAGTTGCAATAAAACCGGGTGCAATTGCATTACATCTAATGTTTCTGCTTCCTAATTCTTGGGCGATAGATTTTGTAAAACCAATAATTCCTGCTTTTGAAGCCGCATAATTCGATTGCCCTGCATTGCCTCTGACGCCCACAACGGAGCTAAGGTTTATAATTGAACCTGAACGCTGCTTCAACATAATCCGCTGCACATTTTTAGTGATGTTGAATACAGATTTTAAGTTGGTATTCATCACATCATCCCAATTCTCTTCCGTCGTGCGCATGAGCAAACCGTCTTTGGTTATTCCGGCATTATTCACAACGATGTCAATTCTACCGAAGTTTTCATTCACATCCGCTATTAGCTGCTCTGCCGCTGCAAAGTCTGCAGCATTGGATTGAAAGGCCATAGCTTTTACGCCAAAGGCTGCTACTTCTTTTTCAACTTCTTTTGCCTTTTCCGGAGAGGATACAAAAGTGAATGCTACGTCTGCACCATTTTCTGCCAATTTTAAAGCAATTCCCTTACCTATTCCTCTTGTTGCGCCAGTTACCAAGGCTACTTTTCCTTCTAGTAATTTCATAAAAAATATTTTAGCCAAATGTAATTAAACTTGTATGGTTTGGCTGTAATTGATGGCCTAATAATATCTCGTTCCATCAATAACGTTCCAAATAATTCAGACATCGCCTACTTTCAACTTAGTCTATCAATTGATCCAATTTTGTCTTTAACTGCTTCACCTCTTTGTCGGTTAGTTGCATTCCAAAAGGAATTACCTTACCTCCTGCTGTAAATGCAAGGCGTTCACCTCCAACCACCCAGTAGGAACTGCCAAAAATTTTCGCGAACGTTCCTACTTCCTCGTCGATAACACGAACAGTATTCACTAAATCCTTCCGGTGGGGTTTTAAAAAACCTCTATTATTATACGTTCTTCCATAATGAACGTAGTCATCAGTAATCAAAAACTGCTCTTCACCATTCTGTCGCCATTTAAACGCCTTAATGACAGTATATTCAAAGTATGCCCAAAAGGCAATATATACCGTAATGAAAGTCTTCATTTCTTTATTGCCTTCAACAAATAACTGCGAGCCAATTGCAATTCCACAAAACGTCCAAAATACCAACCACACTGTTAAGTTCTTTTGCTTGCTCTCATCCCTATAAGCCTTAATCTTAATCAGCGTTCCTTCCTCTTTTTTTTCCTGTGTAATTCTGTTCATTATTTTTTTTTCAAAATTACACTTTACAGTTCAAAACTATTAACGGTACAGATTTTGTAATTCGAGGTAGAATTCTTAATTATACGTTATAATTTAAAGCCATGAAGAAACTACTGATATTATCTATTCTATACCTTTCTGTTCAATTACTTATTGCTCAACCAGAGGATAAAAAATTGGGTAAAATAACCTTTTTAATGGTAGACGGGGAATATGAAGATGCCGCCGATAAGGCAGAAAAGCTGAAGGAAGACTCAGATTATAGAAAAAATGCGTGGGTCTATTACTATTTATCTCAAGCGTATTTTGAGATTGCAAGCACTCCGGAACTACAAGAAGATTATCCAAAAGCATTGAAAGAATCATTCAAAGCTGCTTATAAATTAACAAAATACAAGGACAAGCCAGAGGAAAACCTAGAAGTTTATGAAACGGCCAAGGAATTTCTATCAATATTAAAAGACAGTGTCATAACTGTATCAGAAATATATTATGACAATGAAAATTACCGTAAGGCTACTTATTACCTTAAAAATGTAACACGATTTTCTCCAGATGATTACGCCGTTTGGTTAATGAAAGGGGTTTATGAAATAAAATCAAGAAACATCGGAGAAGGCGTAAAAAGTATCCTGTTTGCAATGGAGAACTTAAATGCTGAATATGTGCCTGACCCAGTTTCAACACCCACCCTCATTGACGCATTGGATGAATTTGAACTTATAGTTAAAAGTGGCGAGTACGATCAATATTTCAAAGCTTATAAATACAACCCAACCCAAAAGGATGTAGACGATGCATTGAAATTGAAAGAGATTTTCATGAAATACATGAAGCAAGATGAAATAATTTCAAAAGAAGATCGTAAAAAAGAGTCTGAAACAATTTACAAAACCTTTAGAAGCGACGATATAGAAGATGATGAGGACGAATAACAAATTCCACGTTGCTTTAGTACTTCTCTTTTCTATTACACTCTTTCTTGGTAATAGTGCCAACGCTCATAAATTTTATATGAGTATCACCGACATGGAGTACAATCCCACGACAAAGTCGTTGCAAATTAGCATGAAATTATTTGTTGATGATCTAGAGCTAGTTCTAGAAAGAGAACGTGAAATAAAATGTTTCCTAGGGACTGAAAAAGAACACCCTAAATCCAATGAATTCATAAAAGCTTACGTAGGAACTCATTTTTTTGTTGAACAATCAAAGGGCTCCTTACCTGTAACTTTTATTGGTAAAGAAGTAGATAAAGACTACGCGTGGATTTACCTCCAAGTAAAAAACTTTAAAGTGAAGGACCAAACACTTTTGACCAATTCAATGTTATTCGACTATTTTAATGAACAAACCAATAAAGTCAACTACACAAAAGAGGAAGAAGTAATAAGCTTTACCTTATTTAAAGAAAATATAAGTAAGGAGTTTTAAATCCTTCTTATCACACCATTCAAAATCCCATTTATGAAAAAAATTCTGACAGTAGCACTCTGTGCTTTAGGACTTATTGCAAACGCTCAAGAGAGCACCAATAAAAATCCATTCAGACAATTAAAACAAGAATTACCAACACCCAACTCGTATAGAACAGCAGCAGGTTTTCCCGGTCACGAGTACTACCAGCAAAAAGCTGACTATGTCATGAACATTGAACTGGATGACAATAAGCAAATCCTGTCCGGTGAAGAAACCATTACCTACCATAACATGTCACCTGATGCATTACCCTACTTATGGGTGCAGCTAGATCAAAACATGAGAGCGAAAGACTCTGACACCAAAAAAATAGCACAAAGTAGCATAGGCGAAAGCATGTCTTTCGACAATCTAAAACGAATGATGAATGATTTCGATGGCGGGTTTAAGTTAGATTTCGTAAAAGGAATAGACGATAAAGATCTAAACTACACTGTGAATAAAACCATGATGCGCATTGACTTAGATGAGCCGCTGAAGTCAGGAGAAAGTTTTTCCTTTAAAATTAAATGGTGGTACAACATTAACGACAGAATGCAAATTGGAGGCAGATCCGGCTATGAGTACTTCGAAGATGAAGATAACTACTTATATACCATTGCGCAGTTTTTTCCAAGAATGGCAGTCTATAATGATGTTGAAGGATGGCAAAACAAACAGTTTTTAGGACGTGGGGAGTTTACCTTACCTTTTGGAGATTATAAGGTAAGTATTACTGTTCCCGAGGATCACACTATTGCATCAACAGGAGTTTTACAAAACCCCGACAAAGTATTGACTAGTAAGCAAATTGAACGGCTAGAGCAGGCAAAAACAGCTGAACAACCAGTATTAATCACCACTCAAGCTGAAGCAGAGAAAATTGAAAAGAAAAAAGCTACAGGTAAGAAAACATGGGTGTACCATGCTGAAAATGTAAGAGATTTTGGCTTTGCCTCTTCACGAAAATTCATGTGGGACGCAATTGGAGTTCAGTTTGGCGAAAGAACAGTGATGGCCATGAGTTATTACCCTAAAGAGGGAAACCCAGTTTGGGAAGACTATTCTACAAAAGCTGTAGCGCATACTTTAAGAAGTTACTCTAATACAACATTCGATTATCCCTACCCTGTTGCTATTTCTGTGAATTCTAAAAGCATAGGAATGGAATACCCTATGATTTGTTTCAATTATGGAAGACCAGAAAAAGACGGCACTTATACTGCCCGATTAAAATATGGTGTGATTTCGGTCATTATACATGAAGTGGGTCATAACTTTTTCCCAATGATTGTAAATTCTGATGAAAGACAATGGACGTGGATGGACGAAGGCTTGAATACTTTTTGTCAATATTTAGCTGAAATGGAATGGGACGTTAATTACCCTTCAAGAAGAGGTCCTGCCTACAAAATTGTAGACTACATGAAGGGTGACAAAAGCAACATTACTCCTATCATGACTAATTCAGAATCGATTTTTCAATTTGGCAACAATGCATACGGCAAACCAGCAACGGCCTTAAACGTCTTGCGCGAGACAATTATGGGAAGGGAATTATTTGACTATGCTTTCAAGCAATACGCCCAAACGTGGAAGTTTAAGCACCCTACTCCTGCTGATTTCTTTAGAATTATGGAAGATGCATCAGGAACCGATTTAGACTGGTTCTGGAGAGGTTGGTTCTTTTCTACAGATCATTGTGATATAGCATTAAACGATGTAAAGTGGATGCAGATTAGCGATAAAAACCCTGAAAACCAAAAAGCTTTTGATAAAAAAATGGAAGACAACAGCGAGGATTTTATAGGTGACGTTCGAAATAAAGGAAATGCTAAAAACACCGTTGTAGAATTAGACCCAAGTGCAAAAGATTTTTATAACACTTTTGATAAATACAATGTAACCAACCTTGATAAATCAGATTACAAAAAGTACATTGATAAGCTTTCTTCTGAAGAGAAAAAGATGCTTTTAAATAGAAATAACTTTTATGAGCTAAACTTTGAGCTTGTTGGAGGCTTGGTTATGCCAATTATTCTAGAATTTACATTTACAGATGGCTCTAGCCAAAAAGAATACATACCTGCAGAAATTTGGAAAATGGGAAACCAAACAGCTAGAAAAGTATTCTGGTTTGAAAAGGAAGTAAAGTCTATTAACCTAGACCCTAATTTAGAGACAGCTGATGTTGATCGTTCAAATAATTACTGGCCTGCTAAGGTTGTGCCTTCCCGTTTTGAATTGTATCAGCAAAAAACAAGAGAATCGGAAAACGAAATGCAAAAGGCAAAACGTTCTAAATAATTTAAAAGCCTTCTTCAATGTGAAGAAGGCTTTTTTTT
>JABAZP010000036.1 GCA_018608405.1 Flavobacteriales bacterium | reverse complement strand
TCATCTGCATACTTTTTTAAGGTATGTGTTAATCCACGACGGAAACCGGAGAGGTGTGTTCCACCTTCGTGGGTATTAATATTATTGACATAAGAATGTAAATTTTCAGCGTAGGAAGTATTGTAAATCATGGCGACCTCCACCGGCACTCCATTCTTCTCCCCTTCAAAAGATATCACATTTTGCATTAAAGGCTCACGTGTGCCATCTAGGTAAGTGATAAACTCTTTTAATCCTTCTTCCGAATGAAAGGTTTCTCCCTCAAATTCGCCATCTTCTTTGGTAGATCTTCTGTCTACTAAATGAATGGTAATCCCTTTATTCAAATATGCTAACTCACGCATACGATTAGCTAGGGTATCGTAGTTGTATTCTAATACCTGAGTAAAAATAGTGGAGTCTGGTCTAAACGTAACAATCGTTCCTCGCTTATCCGTTACCCCAACTTCCTTTACAGGATTTAAGGCTTTACCTCGAGCATATTCTTGCTCGTAAATTTTGCCATTTCTATAGACTGTCGCTTTTAAGTGCTCCGAAAGTGCATTCACACAACTTACCCCAACTCCGTGCAAACCACCGGATACCTTGTAAGAATCCTTATCAAACTTACCTCCGGCTCCAATCTTAGTCATTACTACTTCCAATGCAGAGACACCTTCTTTCTTATGCATGTCCACAGGAATACCACGACCATCATCTTCAGTGGTGATGGAATTATCCTCGTTGATAATAACAGAAATGTTATTACAGTGACCCGCTAATGCTTCGTCAATGGAGTTATCTACTACTTCGTATACCAAATGGTGTAAACCTCTTGTACCAACATCCCCAATATACATGGATGGACGCATACGAACATGCTCCATTCCTTCCAACGCTTGAATGCTATCGGCTGAATAATTGTGCTTGTTAAATTCTTCTTTCTTCTCGCTCATATTATTTAAAATAACCTATTAAACAAATATATTGAAAGCCCCCTTTTTAACGCGATAAAAGCCGCTAAAAATAGCAGCTTTTATTAACAGGTAATCAACAATTTATATTCTCATTTTCAGAAACTTACAAACCCTAAAAAGCATAGGTTAATCCACACCAAACGTTAAGGCCTTGAGTGGGGTAATCTTTATACTTTTCGAAGTTAATTCCGCCAATATTATTAAACTGAACAAAGGCAGAAAGGCGCTTCGTATACCTGTATTCTACATTCAAATTCGCATCGAAAATGGATTTCAACTTTACCACATCGTAATCGATTATAGCATTGTTCACATCTAAGTTAGCTTCTCCCCTTGCAAACTGCTCACCCCAGAAAATCAAGTCCGTTTTTACAATAATTTTATCCCGTAAGTTATATGCTCCAGAAATGGACGCCTTCACGTCAGGCCGGTGCCAAGCTTCTGCTTGATTAGCTGTTTCAAAAATGAAATAATCTGCCTGTCCATAAAGTGTTAGTTTATTGTTCACTTGATAGGCCATTTCACCCTTAAAACTCAATGCATCGATTTCATCGTACACAGCATAGTACTCTTTGGATAGCGTTCGGTTGGTGTCCGCAATTTGAACAAACAAGTAATCGTTTGTCGTTCTCTTAAAAGATCCACTTAAGTTAAAGGAGAGTTTTTTGCTTAAAGTCCCTCGAACTCCTGCATACAGATTAAACTTTTCGTTGGTATTCTCCAATTGAATATCGTTGGCAACGAACAAATTTTCTTTTGTGATGGAAGCATAATTCACTCTTCGTTTTTCTCCATTTACTCCAATATACGGCACTAAAATATCATCAATCACATTATACTTCACCTCAGCAATCGGGTAAAAATGAAAATCAGCTTCGGTGTCGGCATCTATAAAAATCCCTAAACCCGCGTTGACACGAAACTTATCTCCAATTGTACTAACTTGTGGCTTCAAACCAACAATAGTACTGTTCTTATTGAATTGATATTGATTGTAATCTATTAAGATGTCCAAGTTGTACAACTCAGGATTGTGAAACTGACTTAAGTTGGCATTCAAAACCACATTGTTTTCTTGATGATTCATTGCATTTGTGGTCAATTCGTAGCGAATGTCTCCCGAATGTCTCAGGTTAAAAGAGTCTTGTTTTGTCGTTTTTAACGCCACTTGTGCAGAAAATCTATTATAGTATTGCTCTAATTCTTTCTTTGGTAGCTCAGTTTTGTTTTGAGGATTGTTTAGGTTATAGTAGCCATAGTAGTTGAAATCCTGACGGTCGAAAGAGACATTTGAGCTCAACGTATTTCGCTTCCAAAAACGCTTTCCGAATAATTCCACGTGTAAATCTTGATTATCGATGCCTTCAATATTATTTACCTCCCCCATGTTAAAATACCGAAAGTGCCCGCCAATACTATACTCTTTAGACCTTGAGTTATTGTAGTAAATTTCTCCAAAAGGCAACAAGGCGTTTCCAACTCCCAAACGCGCATAACCATTGTACAATTTCACTAGGGGCTCTCCTTTAATTTTGGCTGGTTGTATGGGCTCTAGCTGAAATTGAACGGGAACAGGTTTGTCCATAAAAAAGTACTTCAAATCCAATTCAATCTTTAACTCGTCGTCAATTACTGGGTCAAAATCAATTTTCTTAGCATCAATCAACGTTGGTTCGTAAGGCTTTACCACTTTAAAAGTATCTGGCGAAAGTTGCTTTTGCGCTACGCTTAAACTCGCTATTAGGCACATACATGCAGTTATGATTATTCTATTTTTCATCGTTCACCTCCTCTACTTTAACTGGTTTGTTGGATACCGAATCTGGTTCAAACAGTTTATCGTTTTTTACCTCACCCGAAGAAAACTCAATTTCTAATGGAGCTTCTTTTTCTTCTTCCTTCTTTTTGCCATTCTCTAACACATTTAGTGTATTCAATTTTTCTTTTGCCAATTCATTTAGCTCAGCATTGTCCGCATTATCTATTACACTCTGATAGGTAATTCGAGCATTGTAAAAATCTTCGGCTTCCATAAAATTATCTGCCAATAAAATAAATCCCTTCGCAATCCAATACGGAAAGGATGGTACTTGATCTACTAAACGATAAATAGCAGTATCGCTTTTACCATATTCTCCTTTAAAGTGATACGCCCTTGCTAGAAGGTATTTTGCTTCCGCACCTGTTTTATTGTTCACCGTGGACAAAGTATCTAAATGGGTAATGGCTACGTCATAATTTTCTTTTTCAAAAGCCGTTTTCGACAATGTTAGTTTGCCCTGTTGCCATAAATTCTCGTCCATTAAGCCCGGTTCGTTTAATACTACATTTGCATACCCAGACGCTTTTTCAAAGTCCTCCTTTTTAACGTACAATTGCATTAAATTAATTACTGAGTAGCGTACATTTTCTTTCCGGTTGGCAGATTTTTCCAACCTAGCATATGCTGTAATCGCCTCCTCATTTTGGTTCAACTTTCGATAAATTCCTCCTAATGCTAAAAGTGATTTCTCGGTAAATTTATTTTGAGATTTAGCAACAACAAACTCAAAGTCTTTTGCCGCTTCTTCTAAAAAGTCGCCTTTTAACTCGCAATCAGCTCTATAATAATGAGCATTTAAGCTGAACAACCCCTTAGGGTACCGCTTCATGTAATTGGTGAAGTCTCTAACCGCTTTGTCACAATTGCCCTCCAAGTAGGCATTTTCCGCAATAACATAATTGGTGGAGTCCAATTCATTTTTGCTGATATCTGCAAAGGGAACCCCATTGATGTAATCTTGAAATGCACCTGCATCTCCTTTATCAATGTATATTTTCTTGATTTTTCCCAAAGCTTGTTTTGCTTCATTGGTCCCCGGATATTTTTTAATGACTTGATCAAAATCATTCAGCGCTAAATCATCTTCTTTTCTGTTGTAATGGATTAATCCTGTTTTTAAATAAGTTCCTGCTAAATAAGAACTGTTAGGGTATTCGTTAATTAGTTGGTTATAAAAAGAAAGGGCCTCCGCTTCTCTTCCTAAAATCAATTCCGTCCGTCCCAATTCGAATAATGCGTCATCGAAATAAGTAGAGCCTTTTTGCTCTTTTAAAAGTTGGTTCAATTGTTTCGACTTTTGCTGATACTCTCCCAACACACCATACGAAACAGCAGTTTGGAACATGGCGTAATCCTCATTTGCAATTGATACGTTGGCAGCTTCTTTATAATTTTTTATGGCATTGCGATAATCCTTTTGGATGAAATAGCTATCTCCAATTCTCAAATAAGCATCATAAATTAAACCCTGATTTGCCCGATCTGCATTCTCTACGAATTCCTTGAACCAAAAAATGGCCGTATTATAAGCTTTACGCTCATAGTGAGTATAGGCAGTATTGTAATAACCCTTGTCATAAAACTCTAAGCTTCTCGCACCTGAACTTGCCAAAAAATCAGAAAAGAAATTATCGGCATTGTCGTAATCGCCAAATCTAAAAAACGCTTCCGCCATCCAAAACAAAGCAGCAGCTTTAAGTTTTGGTTCGTAATTGTTCAGCAGTGAAGTTTGAAATTTATCAATCGCCTGCAAATAATCTTTTGACTGAAACAGCTCCACTCCTCTGTAGTAGGCAATTCGCTGCTTTGCTCGTTGTAACTTTATATCTTGCCGCTTAATTCTATCAATCGACTTTAAAGCTTCTTCGTAGTTTTTGGTAGAATAGTATACCCCAACCAGGTACTCGTACGCATCATTTAATTTAGGAGATTTTGGATACGTGTTAATGTATTCCTCAAAAGCACCAATTGCATCGTCGTAAGGATGGTAGCTTAGCTCGTAAGCCGTTTTAGCATAATTAAACAGAGCATCTTCCGTCACCTCAGGATCTATCTTTATTTGATAGGCATTTTTAAAGGCTGGCTTTGCTCCACTTTTGTTTTCGCTTAAAATGTTAGATTGGCCAATAAAGTAATACGCAGACTGATCTAAAGTATCGTTTTCTCCCACGGCCTTTTGAAAGAAGGGGATCGCTTGTGCATAGTTTTTAGTTTGAAAGTAAGAGTATCCCAATTGATAATAATCATCTTTCGTTCCTTGATTCCGATTTAAGTATCCTTCTAGATTGGGTAATGCTTCTTGGAATTTTCCTGTTTTATAATAGGCATCACCAATCAGTTTTCTTATCTCATCTTCCTTCTTTGGTGGTGCTGAATCTAAAACAGCTGGCGCATAATTTAATAGCTGCTCGTATTTCCCTTGTAAATAATAGATTTGAGTAAGGTAGTAGGGAACCACCGAGCCAAATTGGGGGTCATCTGCCAAGCGATTAAAATTTTCAGATGCCGTTTGGTACTTGCCGTTTTGATAGGAAATGTGCGCGTAATAATATCTGGCTGCTGCGACGTAAATGTTGTCCGTATCTTTTATTTCATAAAATGCTTTTGCCGCAAGATCGAATTCATCCAACTGAAAATAAGCATAACCTTTTTTAAAGTAATACTCGTCGCGCTCGTCAGGGCTTAAGTCCAACGGGTCAATTTCTGCCAAATATTCAATAACGTCTTCCCACTTTCGCTTTCTAAACTGAAACTTCGCTAAATTAAAATAAGCAGAAATTAAATGTGAGCTTTCGGGATGATCTTCGATAAACTTTTTTAACATGGGCTCTGCATTGGCATGAAACATTTCTACCGCGCACAAAGCCGCGTAATATTCCGCATCAATTCTTACTTCAGAATGCACGTCGCGTATACTCTCAATGGTCTTTTGAAAGTATTGCTGAGCGGGAACAAACTTTTCTTTTTGATATAAGTCCATGCCATTTCTAAAGTCAGGATTTGCCGCCGTAAACACTAAACTTTGCTGTGCTTGTAGGTGACTTGAACTAACCATGACTAATAAAATGAGGCTAAGCCGTTGAAATATGGTCATAATAATTGGTTGAATTTCGCGGTGTAAACTGGCAGCATCCCGTCTTGGGATACAGCTACTAAAGATACCCGTATCGTTTCGTGAGAATCTTAGTATTTGCCTAAGTTTTCAACGATTTTTTGTTAAAAGAATTGTTCTCATTTCTCGGTTTTTTTAGAGCCATTATTCACTTCTCCCTTCTTAAATTTCTATCTTTGTTTGAAACCTCTAACTCATGCCTGGAACAGCCATTATTGAATTAAACAGCGTTAATGTTTTTCAACAAAAAAACTTAGTGCTTTCCAATCTCGGTTTAAGAATTGAAAAAGGGGAACTCGTGTACCTTGTTGGAAAAAATGGTTCTGGGAAAAGCAGCTTTTTAAAAACGCTTTACGGCGAATTAAAGCTAAAAGAAGGAGATGCAACCGTCGCAGGTCTTGACCTGAAGAAGTTGAGCCGCAAAAAAATACCCTTCCTGAGAAGAAAAATTGGAATTGTTTTTCAAGATTTTCAGTTACTCTCTGACCGAACGGTGAACAACAACTTAAAGTTTGTGATGAAAGCTACTGGCTGGAAAAACAAAAAGGAAATCAGCAAAGGGATTCAAATTGTATTGGAAAAAGTTGGTCTAGGAAATAAGGGTTTCAAAATGCCACATGAACTTTCTGGTGGCGAGCAACAACGCGTTGCTATCGCAAGAGCTCTACTCAATGACCCTGAAATTATTTTAGCAGATGAGCCGACAGGAAATTTGGATCCTGAAACTTCTCTAGAAATCATGAAACTGCTGGTTTCCATTAGTCAGAAGGACAAAGCGGTACTGATTGCCACGCACGACTACGACATGATGCGAAAGTTTCCCGGTAGAATATTGCAATTTGAAAACGAAACGATTATTGAGCCAACCCCAACCATTCCGCCAACTGCATAGCGTTTTGTTGGTTATTGAATAGCGCCTTTACTTGCTCTCTCCTATTTGCAATTTTCGATAAATCCAACTCATTATTCATCATCTGAGTGATAACTTCCCGCCAGTTTTGAACACTACTTGCCATTTCGCAGAATTGACCCAAATCTGTCCCTTCCAACATTTCTGAGTTCACCAATACTTGATTGCCAGAACAAAGTGCATGCAGTAATTTCAACTTAATTCCTGTAGCTTGAAAAGTCGGTAGACAATTCAACTTTGACGAATGAATTAAATCGAAAAGCTGTTCATCGCTAGGACTTTCCATAACTTGCACGTTCGATAATGCTCGCGCAGCTTTGGATATGGAAAATCCTGGTTTATTTCCTGCTATGATCAAACGAAACGGCAATTCTTTAAACACTTCTAACAAAAACAGGACCGCCTCAACATTCTCTTCTACCTGTAAATTGCCATGATAAAGTGCAACTTCATCTATTTCAATCACCGCTTTTTCGTTGAACTCAAATCTATTGTAAAACGCAGGCAAATAATGAGCGGTTAACCCAATTTCTTTGAAGTAGTTTGTATCCTTGGTTGAAATAGCAAGCACTCCATCAGCATGTTCTAATACGGATTCGAATTTTTCCAAAGCAACCGCTTCCTTTAAATAGTATATTTTTCGAACTCCTGCGCTCTCGTATTTGGCCAAACTTCTGTAATAGTCGTGTTCTACATTATGAGCCCTCACCCACTTCCTTTTATCGGCTAAACTAGGGTGGTCTAGATATAAACAAGATTGTAAACTTTCGAATAATATGGGTGCATCATCGGCAGCTAATCGAACTAACAATTCCTTGCTAATTCTGCTTTTAACCGTAAAGGGAGAAGAAAAAACGGCTATCAATTTATTTACATCTCTTAGATAGTAATGAACTTCAGCGGCTACTTCGTTTAACTTTGGTTGCTCGCCTCTACCATAATCAAAACAATGCAAGGCCACTCGAATACCCAAATCAGAAAGCGCTTTGAGTTTATAATAAACATCAATCACACCTCCATAATCTGCAGGAAAAGGCACGTTAAAAGAAACGATATGTAAATCGATTTTACTCAAGTTGGTCCATCATTTTAAAGAGAACTTTTTCTTCTTGTTGCCAATTTAACTCTTTTCTAAGCTTTAAACAGTTTTGTTGCCACCCTTTGTAATTTGCTGATTCCAGCATGTGATTAATTTGCTGAGCTAGGACTTTTGACTCGTAGCTTTCCAACTCTTCTCCAATAGCTGCTCCTTGGAGAACCTTCTTCACCTCTATCAAATCTGCATAAAGTACTGGTGTTTCACAATGGATGTAATCAAAGATTTTATTGGGTAGCGCATAGGTATAATTCAAGCCCATTTTGTGCTCAATGGACATGCCCAGTTTTGCCTTTTGAGTATATCCTCTCAGCTCAATAGGATCTAACCTACCCAAGAAAATAACTTTGTCACTTAAGTTTGAATCTTGAACTTTTTGCCTCAATTGATCTTCAATATCGCCTGCTCCGGCAATCCACAACTTAGCGTTTACAAAAGGCATTGCAGCTATCAATTCTTCCAGACCACGGCCCACATTTAAAGCCCCTTGGTAAACAATAAAATTCTCTTTCTCCTCCAATTGTTGATCTTGAAGCAAGGGAAAGTTTCGCATCACCGCAAAGTGAGTGTTATACTTTTTTTTGTAAACCTTAGCAATTTGCTCCGTTACGGTAATGCAATGTTTCAACTTCGGAAGAATGGCCTTTTCAATTCGCTCCCAAATGCGCTGCACCGAGGGTCTGTTTACCAACTCAGGCACCTGTGTAAAGTATTCGTGACTGTCGTAAACCAAAGGTTTGCTCCTTAGTTTAGAAACAAGGTAATTCGCCAAAAGTGTATCCAAGTCATTGGCATAAAGGATATTCGATTTGGAAAAAAGAAGTGTAAAAAACAAGCAAACATTCAAATTCGCATAAAAAAGGGCGCCTTTATTGAACCACAATCGAAAACGTTTATGGGAATAGTTCAAGCTTCCAAACTTCGGACTATGAGGTAGCTGTCTGCCTAGAACCAACACTTCAAAATTATTAGTCGCTAAGGTATTACAAACCTTTTGCACCCTCTGATCAGTACTCAAGTCTGAGCTAACACTTACAACTATTTTCTTTTTATGGCTCACGAACTACGAAAATGAGAAAAATATAGCAGTGAACGAGAGGAATTGACAAAAGTTGTTCTAATTTAAACCGGAGAGCATCATCGTTTTCTAACAGGGCTAAAATTGAAACTATGTTTTCTCATAATATATAACAGTGCCATTAAAATGGCGGCTTAATTGCTGCCTGATTATATAAAAAAATTAAATTTACGGTCATACGCCATTAACAAAATATAAATCATGAAAAAACTATTAAGTGCAATTGCGATAACGCTTTCGTTAGCCGCATGCAATTCTAACAATACCGAGACGGCAGAGAATAAAGAAAAAGAAGGAGGCTGTCCTTTCGGATTTGACAAAATGAAATCATCTGGACAGGTGATTAAAAGTGAAGGAAATACCAACAAAGACTGGTGGCCAAATCAGCTAAATTTAGATGTACTGCATCAGAACTCTGGCCTATCGAATCCGATGGGAGAAGCGTTTGACTACCGTGCAGAGTTTGCTAGTTTAGATTACAAAGCGTTAAAAGAGGACTTAGCCAAGGTTATGACGGAGTCTCAAGAATGGTGGCCTGCAGATTATGGAAACTACGCACCATTCTTCATTCGAATGGCTTGGCACAGTGCAGGAACCTACAGAACCGGTGATGGTCGAGGTGGATCTAGAGAAGGTCAGCAAAGATTTGCGCCTTTAAATAGCTGGCCAGATAATGCCAACTTAGACAAAGCACGAAGACTACTATGGCCAATCAAACAGAAGTATGGTAAGAAAATTTCGTGGGCTGATCTAATGATTTTAACCGGCAACGTGGCCTATGAAACCATGGGTTTAGAGACTGTTGGATTTTCTGGCGGTAGAAGTGATGTTTGGGAGCCAGCAAGTAATGTGTATTGGGGTGCAGAGTCAAAATTCTTAGCTGACGATAAAAGGTACTCTGAGGATAGAGAACTAGAGACCCCTCTAGCAGCAGTGCAGATGGGACTAATTTACGTTAATCCTGAAGGGCCGAATGGAAATCCTGATCCAGTTTTAGCTGCGCATGACATCCGAGAGACTTTTGGACGCATGGGAATGAATGACGAAGAAACAGTTGCTTTAATAGCAGGTGGCCACACGGTGGGTAAAACACACGGGGCTGCAAGTACAGACCACATGGGAAAAAGTCCTGAAGCTGCCGACATCGAAGCGCAAGGATTTGGATGGAAAAGTGATTACAAGTCAGGTAAAGGACCAGATGCGATTACCTCAGGCCCTGAAGTAATATGGACTTCTACTCCTACCCAATGGAGCATTGGATTTTTTACGAGTCTTTTTGGTAACGAGTGGGAATTAACTAAAAGTCCTGCAGGTGCACATCAGTGGGTAGCGAGTAATGCAGACCCTATTTTCCCGGATGCTTTCGATAAGGACAAAAAACACAAACCTACCATGTTAACAACTGATTTATCGTTGAGATTTGATCCTGAATATGAGAAAATTTCAAGAAGATTTTTAGACAACCCAGCTGAATTTGACAAAGCTTTTGCTAGAGCTTGGTTTAAACTAACGCACAGAGACATGGGTCCTAGCTCAACATACATTGGACCAGAAGTTCCAAAAGAAGAATACGTTTGGCAAGATCCAATCCCAGCAGTTGATCATGAACTGATATCGGCAAGCGACATTACCAATTTAAAAGCTGAAATTCTAAATTCAGGTTTAACCCCAAATGAACTGATTGAAACGGCTTGGGCTTCTGCTTCAACCTACAGACAATCTGATCGTCGTGGTGGAGCAAATGGCGCTAGAATACGGCTAGAGCCTCAGGTAAGTTGGGAAAGTAACAATCTAGAACAACTAAAAAAGGTGTTGGCGAAATACGAAGAAATTCAAGAAGCCTTTAACGCAAAAGGTGGTAGCAAAAAAGTTTCTATGGCCGATTTAATTGTATTGGGAGGTTCTGCAGCAGTTGAGGAAGCTACTAAGAAAGCTGGGTTCCCGACAGAGGTAGCTTTTACTCCAGGAAGAATGGATGCTAGCCAAGAGCAAACAGATGCTGAGAGCATTAGTTTATTAGAACCAATGGCAGATGGTTTCAGAAACTATCAAAAAACTGATTACACTTTAACAACCGAGGAGTTGTTAATCGACAAAGCTCAACTGCTCAGCTTAACTGCTCCAGAAATGACGGTGTTAGTTGGGGGAATGAGAGCACTGGGCGCCAATTACGATGATTCTAAGCACGGTATTTTCACTTCTAATGAAGGTGCTTTAACCAATGACTTTTTTGTGAATTTGTTAGACATGAGCACTTATTGGGAAGCTACTTCTGACAAGAAAATGGAGTTTGTTGGGAAGGACAGAAGCTCTGACAAAATTAAATGGACAGCAACACGAGCAGATTTAATTTTTGGATCTAATTCAGAGTTAAGAGCGCTCGCTGAAGTTTATGCAAGTAACGATGCCAAAGAAAAAATGGTAAATGATTTTGTTGCGGCCTGGGTAAAAGTTATGAACTTGGACCGATTTGACTTATTAGAAAGTTAAACGAAGAACATTGATAAAAGAAGGGCGATTTAAGCGAATACTTGAATCGCCTTTTTTATTTCCTGTTTCAGGCATTTTGTTGCACATTCGCTCTAGAGTGTCAGACAGATTGTTCCAATGCATTTCATTGGATGCTTCCTCTAGATTGTCAGGCAGAGTGTTCCAAACATTAAAACATAAGAAGTCAAGAAAATTTGCTCCGCGGGGTTTGCAACCCTGCGGTTACTTAAAATTAAACTATACAACACAATTACAATTACTAAAAAAACTCACTAATAAAAATTTATAGTAATCGCTGCCGAAATAAAGTAAACTCTTTGCTACATTGAATTTCGATAACATCCCGCCGGGTTACAAACCACTGCGGAGGTTTGGTCGATAAAAAGGGTCGTTTGCCTCTTCTTCTTCAACTGCGAAATGTTGCTTTCTGAAAATTTTCACGGACTACAAGTCCGCGCTAACGGTCATTTTGTTCCACATTCGCTCTAGAGTGTTAGACTGAGTGTTCCAAGCATTGGAACGTATCGAAGATTAGATAATCAGGATTGCACTCCCTTCTACTTCGCTGCCTCTATTCCGCAATCTAAAAAGTCAGAGTATTCCTCCACACTTGGCGTGTAACCTACGGGGTTACCTAGAAGGTATCCATCAGGGCTTAGCATCACATAGTATGGCTGAGAGTTGTTATTAAATACTTGCGTTTGAAAAGTCGCCCATTTGTTTCCAATGGTCTTGATCTTCTTTTTCTTCTTTTCTCCACCAGCCATGTATTCAAAAACACCTTGTTGCTCTTCTGGCAATTTTACTTTATCATCCACATACAGTGAAACTAAAACGAAATCATTCTCTAACTTCTCCTTAATACTTTCCACCGTCCAAACAGACTCTTCCATTTTCCGGCAATTGACACAAGCCCATCCTGTAAAATCAATTAACAAGGGCTTATTTACCCGCTTCGCTTCTGCCATAGCCTCTTCGAAACTATCAAATGGGGCATGGAATGTTTCTTTCTCGTACCAAGAGTAAAAGGTTGGCGGAGGGAAGCCACTCAATAAATTATGATTCCAAGGTGGCGTCTTCATAACCCCCGGCGCAATGTAAATGGTAAAAATCAGCACCACTATGCCAAACGCTTTTCTAAAAGGCGACAACTTGGTTATTGGTGAATCGTGAGGAAATTTGATTAATCCAAATAAGTAAAGCGTTAAACCTGCAAAGATGAGTGTCCAAATCAGGAAGAATGTTTCTCTATGAACCACATTCCATTGCTCTACCAAGTCTGCATTGGAGAAGAATTTTAATGCTAAAGCCAACTCGATAAACCCTAAAACCACCTTTACTGCATTTAACCAACCGCCAGACTTTGGTAGCTTGTTCATCATACTTGGGAAAGCTGCAAAAACTGCAAATGGAAGTCCCAATGCAATACCAAAGCCACTCATAGCTGCTGTAATGGGCCAAGGTCCATTTTTTAATGCTGAACCTAATACACTTCCTAATATTGGACCAGTACAAGAAAACGAAACTAACGCTAAGGTTAATGCCATAAAAAAGATTCCCAAGGTTCCGCCAACTTGCGAAGCTGAGTCTGCTTTGTTGGTTAATGAACTTGGTAGTGTTATTTCAAAGTAACCAAAGAAGGATATAGCAAATATGACAAATACCAAAAAGAAAATTATATTGAGAATTACACTTGTTGCAATTTCGCTTAGTAGCGCTGGATCGGCACTAAAATGAAAAGGAACACTTAAAATAGCATAAATTAAAAAGATAAAAAAGCCGTACAATACTGCTTTTCCCAGCCCCTTTCCACCACCGTCACCTTTCGTAAAAAAACTTACCGTTAAAGGAATCATTGGAAATACACATGGCGTTAATAAAGCAATTAATCCTCCACCGAATCCCATAAGAAACACAATCCATGCATTGCTCACATCATTGTCATCATCTTTTTTATCTACACACTCACCTTTGGGGTTCTCTAAATCTACGTTTGGCAAATGAGGAATAATCGTTGACACGTCTAGATTAGCTTCCACATTTTCCATTTGCAAAACGTTCATTCCTTTGCCAGTTGTCAAGTCAAATTCGACTTCAATTAATTCTGGAGGCAAACACATGGAAGCATTACAAACAATAAACTCGTATTCTATCGAATATTTTTCTCCTGTTATGTCAGAAACTGTTCGAACAAACTCGACTTCATTTTCATAATAGTTCAAGTCTAAGTCTGCAGTGGGATCAAACTTTGAAATCAACTCACCAGATTCTTTTGTCTCTGTATCCGGCTCCATCGCTTTATTTAAATAAAACTTGGTGGCCATTACCTGCTCCTCTTCTGACTTCTGCTTTTGAGAGTATAAATGCCAGCCTTCGCCAATCGTTCCCTTAAAGTGAAAGTCATAGCTACCATCTTCATTTTTAGTTGAAAAATACTCCCATTTGGTCGCATTCAAATAATCGTCTGAAACATCGTCTGCTCCACCAACTACTTGTTCAGGCTCTTTATTTCCCAATACTTCTCCAGTCACTTCCTTTTCCTCAGAAGTCTCGCTATCAATAGCACTAGCAGGAATATTAAACTCTAAATCGACATATTCTGGTGGCAAGCATTTTTCGGCGTCACAAACCATGAAATAAACCTCAGCTGCAGCTTTGTAACCTTTTGCATTCAGCGACTTTATTTTCTGCGTGAAGGTTACTTTCTTTTCAAAGTAACTCAAGTCCATATCAAACTGATGATCGAACTCAGTTTTTGCTTTTGGCTCTGAAACTTTTCCAATCAACTCATAATCCGAAGATTCCTTTATCGTGAACTCAGTCGCTATCGGGCCATCGTCACTAGGAAGTGATTGAGAATATAAATGCCACCCTTCTTCAATTGAAGCGGTCATTAGAAGCTCAAATGTTCCGTTATTTAGTTCTTTAACCTCCGTTTTCCAGCTTACCGGGTTGAAAATTTGGGCATTAGAAATAGTCGCCGAAATAAACAGTAAGATGCTGAGAAAAAATGTTCGCATGGTTCAGATATTATAGTGTAGGCGCGAATTTAAGATAAATGTTATATTTATTCGTAAAGGCTCGCCACACGAAGAGAACCTTTATGATTTAATATAAATCGTAACGCTGAAAAACTTAGCGAAAACACTTTATTCGTAACAATTTAATGGACTCATCAGTCACCTTAAAACGTTCGTCTAAACGATGCCCAATGAGCCAAACTACCTTATCTTCAGAGAGCAAGACATAGGTTTGTTCTTTTTGTGCTCGAGATATTTTTAAGTCAATTAAAATGTCACTGATTTTTTTAGTTCCGGTCATTCCCAATGGCTGCATTTTATCTCCAGCCGTCCATTTTCTGATTTTTAACGGAAATACCAATTTACTGCGATCAACAACCTCTTCCTTTTTGCTTTTAATCTCCGAGTTGTATTCCTTTTTTAATAAGCGCTGAAATTCAATACGAATGGGGTCAGTGATTAAGGTTGTATTTTTTTCAATTAAATAAACAAAGGATTCTTCATCTTTAATTCCATGGATAATCTCAATTTTTTCACGGTCAACAAAAATATTTGAGTCTTTACCCATAAAGATCTTACCCACTTGTTTCTTTTTAATGCACACCAATAGGTTGTTGACTTGAACCGAAGTAAACCCAAGAGGAGATAAAACGTGATAGAGGTAAAATTGCTTTCGGTCCAATTTTTCAATCGTTGAGAAATTAATATAACCATTCTCCAACTCCATATTTAACTGCGCTGATTGCTGATTTACAAATTCATCGAGGATATCATACGTCTCCTTCAAGTGATGTAAGTTTTGGCGCATGGTCTTCAACAAACTTGGATTCCTTTCTTTCCAAGGCGCTATGATCTTATGACGAAACCAATTTCGATCGTATTGCTGGGATTCGTTAGACTTATCTTCCCTAAATTCGACTGAGTTTTCAGCAGCATATTTTCGAATTTCTGATTTCGTGAAACCTAATAAGGGCCTGAACCTTTCTGCCGTAGAGCGAATTCCAGCCAAGCCTTTTACTCCCGTTCCTCTATTGAGATTCAATAAAAATGTTTCAACATCGTCCTCCAAATGGTGCGCGGTTGCGAGGCTATTGTATTCGTGCTTTTCTTCAAGTTCCTTAAAGAAATCATACCGTATACTTCGAGCCGCCATTTGAATTGAAACACCACTTTCTTTTGCAAATTGTATCGCGTCAACCTTTTTTGAAAAGAATGGAGTTTTTCGTTCTTTAGCAATTCGACGCACCATCTCCTCATCAACATCACTATCTTCTCCCCGCAGTGAAAAATTAACGTGCGCCACACCATAAAGATAGTGTGACTTTTCCATCAAGTCCCACAAGACCATGGAATCAACACCGCCGCTTACCGCAATCAAAATCTTTTGATCAAAGCATATGTTACAGTTCTTAAACTCTTTTTTAAACGTTTTAAACATCTATTTTTCTCCTAATTCAAAAATTGCTTTTGCCTTTAATAAGCACTCTTCGTATTCCGTTTCTTCATTAGCTAAGCTAGTGATTGCACCCCCAACAGTCAAGGATAAGTACCTGCTTTTTTCAGAATACATTAAGCTCCGAATCACCACGTTAAAATCAGCATCTCCATCCGGTGTAATGTAACCTACACTTCCAGAATACAACTCCCTTCTTGATTTCTCGTGTAAATCTGCCAACTTCATTGCAGAAATTTTTGGCGCTCCTGTCATACTTCCCATTGGAAAGCACGTTTCAATAACATCAAAAATATCATATTTACTGTCTAACGTTGAACGAACGGTTGAAATTAATTGATGCACTTGCGGAAATGGATAAACTCCAAACAACTCCTCAACCCTCACAGTCCCTCGAGCAGCTGTCCTCGACAAATCATTCCGGACCAAATCTACAATCATCACATTTTCTGTTTGCTCTTTCAAGTCTGACTTCAATTGTTGCTTCAAAAGCTCGTCTTCTTGCTCTGACGCTCCTCTTCTACTGGTTCCTTTAATGGGTTGAGAATATACTTGGTCTCCTCTTTTCACTAAAAACCTTTCTGGAGAGGCACACATTAAGGTATCATTTTCAAGTTTATAAAAAGCTGAAAAAGGCATTGCAGATTTGACATTCAACATACCATAAACCGCCGCAACATTTACCTCAACTTGCTCTTTGTAAAACTCTTGACAATAGTTTATTTCATATATGTTTCCAAACTGGATTTCAGATTTCAACTGTTTTATCGCTTCCAAATATTCTTGGCGCTGTATTTTAGCTTGCAACCTTGGTAAAACTGCAGTCTTAGGCTGAAAGTTATGCAAGTCATCTATAAACTCATTTACCACTACTTCACTCTCGCCATGAAAATAAACTTCATCCTCTCCCCTTTTTTGCACGACCAATATTTCCGGTTCGAAAAAGCTTAAATCACCAAAATCAAAGTGCGAGGGATGACTTGATTTCAGCTGTTCCAACTGATTTTTTAAGTCGTACCCTAAGTGTCCAAAAAGCCAGGGTTTTTTTGTAGTATAAAAATCTCTCAGCTCTTGTATACTGCCATTTCGAAGATTTCTCTTACTGCCTATTCCGGCTAGCAGCGAGTATGCACCATAGGTGTCAGCATAGTGGTTGCTATTTAATACAGACGCCATGTCAAATTGCGTTGACCATTCCACCAATGCATCTATAAAAAATGGGTGTTCAGAACGCTTTATTTGGGCTATTTGTCTCACTTCACAAATGTATGTTTTAGTACGATGAGAAGAAACGATAAATTTAAAATTGATGGATACATTTGCCCGTTCATGAATAAAGCAAAAATCATTTCATTCATACAGCAGCATTTGGAAACCCAGTTGACAGATTATATAGATGAATTGCATTCTGTGAATGAAGAAATTGGTGAGGAAACCAAAAGCAGTGCCGGAGATAAATTTGAGACTTCAAGAGAAATGATGAACCAAGAAGTCAGCAGAATTGAGGAACGAATTACCTACCTTAAAAAACAAGTTAACGCTTTACAAAACATATCGTTGAAACCATCAACATCAATTCAAAATGGAAGTGTAGTGCAAACAAATCACGGTCTTTTTTTCTTTGGGATAGCTTTTGGAAAACTCAATTCAGAAGAACATGATTTAATAGGATTATCTCTTAACTCTCCATTAGGAAAGTTAATGACCGAAAAAACAGCCGGTGATGAATTTACTTTTATGAATCGAAAATACATTATTCAAAACGTTAACTAATGGGTTCGAAGCTTCTATTTTACATTGTTATTTTACCCATCTCAAAGTTACCGTTTTGGATGCTCTATCTACTTTCAGACTTCCTGTATTTTGTGCTTTACAGAATCATCGGATACAGAACGAAAGTAGTGAGACAAAATTTATCTAATTCCTTTCCCGAAAAATCTGAAAAAGAAATTTTAGCCATTGAAGCGAAATTCTACAGCCATTTATGCGACTTAGTAGTGGAAAGTTTAAAGGCGTTTAGTATTTCTTTAGAAGATGCTAAAACTCGAATGAAAGATCGAAACATTGAAGTGGTAAATCAGCATTTCAAACAAGGCAGACAAGTGGTTTTAGTTGGGGGTCATTATGGGAACTGGGAGCTATTTGCCATCACAATTGGTGCGACTACGGCTCACAAAACCTTAGCGCTTTATACGCCATTAAAAAATAAGTTTATCAACGAAAAGATAACTGAAAGCCGTTCAAAATATGGCTTAGGAATGCTGTCGATAACAGAAATAAAAAGTAAACTGAATGACATCAATTCAGATTTATACGCCATCATTTTTGGAGCGGACCAGTCGCCAAGAAAAAGTCAACGGGCTTACTGGATGAAGTTTTTAAACCAAGAAACTGGAATTCAATTCGGAACAGAAAAATTTGCTAAAGAATTTAATGCAGTTGTAATTTTTACGAATATCTACAAAGTAAAACGGGGTTATTACGAATTACAATATGATGTAATCACGGAACAACCTAATGAAGAAGCGGTAGGTTTTATTTCAAAAACCCACACAAAAATGTTGGAGAATGTTATTCAACAACAACCAGAATATTGGTTGTGGAGTCACAAACGTTGGAAACACAAAAGGCCTGAAGGGGAAGTATTAAATTAACTTATTTCCTTCTTCTCTTCACCGACTTTTTAGACACATAAAAAAGTACACCTCCAATAATAATTGAAAAAACAGCACTGGTGATTAACCCTTTGTTCCCAGAAACATAGCTGTTGTAAATCATTAAGCCTCCTAATACGATTAGAAAGACTCCGATAATGATCAATGTATTCGATTTGCTTTTCTTTTTCGACATAATCCTATCAATTTAATTCTAAAGATAAAACTTTCGGTGAATATTCAAAATAGTGGCAATTTATGGTTCACGCATCTATCAATAGTAGCACAAAAAAACGGTGATAGAACCAAAACCCTATCACCGTCATCTTTTAATTTAAAATACTCCTAGGTTCTATCTCTAACCATCTTTTCCAAGGTATCAATCCACAAAGGGTGATCGTTCAAACTCTCTACCAATTGCACTTTCTCTCCTCCGTGCTCTTCGAAAATTTCTTGATATTCAATTCCAATCTCTACCGTGGTTTCCAAACAATCAGCTACAAAAGCTGGCGAGAAGGCTAAAATTTTCTTGTCTCCTTTTTCAGCTCTTTCTTTTATAAAATCATCCGAAAATGGACGAAGCCATTTTTTATCTAATCGCGACTGAAATGCAACGGTGTACTTCTCTTCAGGAATTCCTAATTTTTCAACCAACAGTCTAGTTGTTCCGTAACAGGTTGCTTTGTAACAATACTTGTTGTCTTCTGTTACTTCGTTCTCACAGTTGTGATCTGCACAAGGTACTCCATCATCGTAAACTTTATCTACATGGCGTTCCGGTAGTCCGTGATAACTGAATAAAACATGATCGTAATCGTCTAAATTATATTGATTAGCCCTAGCAACGAACGAAGTAATAAAACCTTCGTCGTCCCAAAACTGACTTACCATCGAAATTTCAGGAATCACCCACCATTTGGAAATTATTTTTAGCGCTTTTTCCATGGCCGAACCAGAGCTTGCCGAAGCGTAGTGCGGAAATAATGGAATGATGATGATTTTTTTATAGTTCTCCAACCTCATCTCTCCCATCACCTTCTCCATACTCGGATTTTGGTAACGCATGGCTAAGTGAACACCATAATCATCTCCCAACTGCGCTTGTAACTTCTCTGTTACACTTTCTCCATGATAAATCAACGGAGAACCTCGATCTGTCCACAACTCCTTGTAAATTTTTGTAGAACTGAACGATCGAAAAGGAACAATGATTCCATTGACCAATATTTTACGCAGCAGCCACGGAATATCGATTACTCTCGGGTCGTTTAAAAATTCTGATAAATAGGTTCGAACAGCACCCCACTTTGCATCGTCTGGAGTACCTAAGTTGATTAATAAAACACCTGTTTTTGACATAGATTGAAGTTAACTAAAAACAGCAAGAAGACATCCTTCTTGCTGTTTTGTTTATTTATTTGGTCACATTCGTAGTTCTTGAATGAGACAACAAATCTTAAATATGAATTGCTCTATTTTCCGTTGCAGCTAACATTGCTTCTCTGGTAGACTCGCTAAATGTAGGGTGAGCGTGTGAAATTCTTGAGATATCTTCGGCAGTAGCTCTAAATTCCATCGCTACAACTGCCTCGGCAATCATATCTGCAGCTCTTGGTCCACAAATATGTACTCCTAAAATTTCATCAGTTTCTTTGTCTGCTAGCACTTTTACAGAGCCATCTAAATCCATGGAAGCTCTTGCTCGACCACTTGCTTTAAATGGAAATGCACCTACCTTGTACGCAACTTTTTCTTCTTTCAATTTCTCTTCTGTTTTACCAACCGAAGCAACTTCAGGCCATGTGTAAACAACGTTTGGTATCAAATTGTAATCGATATGAGGCTTTTCTCCGTTAATAAATTCAGCAACATAAGTTCCTTCTTCTTCCGCTTTGTGCGCTAACATTGCACCTTTTACCACATCACCAATGGCATAAATATTCGAAACGTTCGTTTGTAAGTGACCGTTCACTTCTACTCTGCCTCTATCGTCCATTTTAACTCCGGCTTTATCCAAGCCTAATTTATCTGTATATGGAACTCTACCAACAGAAATCAAACAATAATCTGCTTCCAACACTACCTCAGCGCCTTTTTTATCGTCCGCTTTAATGGTTACTTTTTTCCCATTTCGAGTTACCTCTTTCACTTTATGGCTCAGCATAAAATTCACGCCAAGCTTCTTCATCGACTTCATTAAATCCTTACTCATGGTGGAATCCATGGTTGGAATAATTCGATCCATGTATTCTACCACTGTAACCTCCGTTCCCAAACGGGCATAAACAGAACCTAATTCAAGGCCAATTACACCACCTCCAATTACCGTCATTTTTTTAGGAACTTCTTCTAATTCCAATGCCTCAGTTGACGTGATTACTCTTTCCTTATCTAAGGTAATGAATGGCAAAGAACCCGGCTTTGAACCCGTAGCAATCACCACATTTTTAGCCTCAATTTTCTTTGCTTCTTCTCCTGCAGAATCATCAATTGCAATAACAGTTGCTGACTCAAAAGAACCCATGCCGTGAAATACATCAATTTTATTCTTCTTCATCAGAAAATCGATTCCACCAACGGTTTGCTCTACCACTCCGCGCTTCCTTTCAATCATTTGCTTGAAATTCACTTTCAAATCTTTCAAGTCAATTCCGTGCTCCGTAAAGTCATGCTTTGCCTGATGAAAGTGCTCAGATGAATCTAATAGGGCTTTGGAAGGAATGCACCCCACATTTAAACAAGTTCCACCAAGGCTATTGTATTTCTCAATAAGAGCGGTTTTCATGCCTAATTGAGCACAACGAATTGCACCTACGTATCCTCCAGGACCTGAACCTATTATTACTACATCGTACTTTTCCATAATTCTTTTCTAAAATTGGGCTGCAAATTTACTTAAACTAACTTCTTTTACCACAGCATTGCATCTATCTTGTTGAATTCTAATTCCAGTTCAGAATTTACCTGATTGTCTTTTATCCCTTTAGTCGGTTTCCTGTTTTATTTAAAGTCCTAACTACCGTTAAAGCAATCATTAACAAAGCCATCAGACTAGCAATTCTACCAATGTAATCTCCATACTTAGCATAAAAGGTGATGGAACTGTTCAGCCTCACTTTTGCATTTATCACTGCTGGCTCCCACCATGTTGTTCTTTCTAAAATTTCTCCTCTATCGTTGATTACCGCAGAGATTCCTGTATTGGCAGAGCGAACGATCCACTTCCTGTTTTCAATTGCCCTTAAACTGGCATACGCCAAATGCTGCTTGTAACCCGGAGTATCGTCCCACCAGCCATCATTGGTAATAATGGCAAAAAGGTTTGCTCCTTTACGAGAGTATTCTGTCACGTACTCTCCGTAAATCGATTCATAGCAAATTATTGGTGCAATAATGGAAGTATCATTTGGCGTGTTAAAAACAGATGGCGATTTCTGTGTACCCAATTCGCCAGAAGTTCCCCCCAAATTAATGGAAAGCTTTTCCATGAAAGGAATCGATTTTATAAAAGGAAGTTTTTCAACTCCTAAAACCAATTTCGATTTGTGATGAACTTGTACTCCATCATTTTGGTCTAGTTGAAAAGCAGTGTTGTACCGATCGTATTGATCACCTTTATCGTCGAGCTTTATAGCAGTTTCTGTCGCACCTTCGCCTTTAATGTATAACTTCCAAGAGGAAGAACCAATGATACTCTTCAAATTTGGGCTTACCGTCTTGAGCTTCTTTAATTCATCAGTAATGTGCAGATATTCAAACTCATGCTCCCAATGAGCCTTTGGAATCGCAGTTTCTGGAAAGATTAAGTAATCGGTTGTTGGAGTCAACTTTTCCTTCGCCAAGTCAATCATCTTATCAATTTGTTCCGAAGGGGGACTCGTAAATTTTTCGTTGTAAGGATCAATGTTTGGCTGGACAATCACCACCTCTAACTCTTCTCCTTCAGTCTTGGTATCAAAAGCAAATACGGAAATTAGCTTCATCAATATGGGAAGTATTAAAAATAAAACCAACCCTTTCCAACTGAATGCCTTTGAAGCTTTTTTACTTTTTAAAGTAACCCGAAAAAACAGTAAGTTGGATACTAAAACCAACAAACTACCCCCCAAAACTCCTGTGTACTCATACCATTGTACGTTTCTAGGTGTAGCAGCAAATACATTTCCTAAAGTCAACCAGGTCCAAGAGAGCTCCCAATTTAAATGCAGGTATTCAAAGGCAAGCCAATACAACACAAAAGAAATGTAGCCTTCTTTTTTACCAACTTTCTTTTTGGTGATATGAAAAAGCCAAAACACGATGGCCATAAACAACGAATTACAGATTACTGCCATACACGCCCCCCAAAGGGATGCATGGTAAATCCAATAAGTCGTAATTAAGTTGAAAATAAAAAAACTTAAATAAGCATAACTAAAAACTGCAAACCCTGTTTTCCCCTGTCGTTTGCTAATCTCATATTCCACCATCAAAAGTGGCGCAAAAGCAATAAGAATAACAGTTGTAAATTCGCCAATGGCAGGCCAAGAAAGAGCCATTATCAATCCACTAGCAATGGAAAATAACAGTAATTTAATCTTACTCATAGTTTTTAGGTATAAGAACAAAGCTATTAATATTTACCTTTGTTAGAAAATTAACATATGAAAAGACTTTTATTCTTCACCCTTTTGTTGCCACTCTTTGCAACAAGTCAAATCGTTTCCGCAGACAGCACATCTATTAACTTCGGAGTTGTATTGGTAGGTTCAACAGATAGTTCTTTGGTTACTTTAACGAATAACAGCGTGGCCCCACTGAACGTAACGAACATTAAATTTTACTCTATTTATGGGGAAGTGCCGTTCTCAGCTTCTCAGAGCTCCTTCACTATTCCAGGAAATGGAGTTCAAAGTGTTTGGATTTACTTTTCTCCAGTTCAAAATATATTGCATAACTCAACAATGGTGGTGCAGCACAATGCAAACAGTGGTCACGAAGCCATTTCTCTATCTGGTCAGGGAAGATTTCAATTAAACTATTATGATTCCACAGAAAATGTAAATGAGGAAGCATTAAAAAATATTTTAAAAAGAAAATTGGCAAGAGGTTACAACCAGCTAAGTTATAATGCTGCTAGAGATGCCATGTTTATGACGATAGATAACAAACGCTTAAACGGACAAAGTGCAACTGTCAATATGCTAGAGTGTGTGTACACTGGTTTCAACAAAACATCGTATACGAGCAGAAGTGATGCGCAAACAACATCACCTAACTTTAATACAGAACACACCTTCCCTCAAGGTTTTTTCAACCAAAGCCTACCGATGCGCAGTGACATTCATCACCTTTATCCAACCACCAATAACTCAAATTCTCAAAGAGGAAGCAAACCGTTTGGAACAGTAACTAATGGAACACCTGTAAGCTTAGGCGGTGGATCTTTTTACAATAACACTACCTTCGAACCTCGCAACGCTCAAAAGGGACAAACAGCTAGAGCAATGATGTATTTTGTTATTCGGTACCAAGATTACTCCAACCATTTTTCAGTTCAACAAAATATTCTAAAAAATTGGCACAACACCTATAGCGTTGATTCAATTGAAGAAAGAAGAAACAATGATATTTTTATCGTTCAAGGAAACAGAAACCCATTCGTGGACTATCCTCAGTTGGAGAAACGAATTACCAATTTTGTAGCCAATTCAGTAGCTCCTTCTCAACCAGGATTAGACGTGGTTCAGAGCTCTATTAATTTTGGAACCTTTTTAGCTCAGACACAAGATACCTTTGACTACGTGCTCGTAAATAGAGGGAATACGATAATTAACTTTAGTAACTTCAACTTAACCAATACGGCAATATTGTCGTTTGCATCAGGCTCAGGGGTTAACACAAGTTTAAATCCCGGTCAGGCATTAGAGATATCCGTTATTGCACAATCTAACAACTCCACTACAATTAGTGAAAGCTTAACGTTCACTACCAACCTCACTTTCCCATTAACAAACTTTTCTGTACCCATTACAGGCCAGACTGTAATTGTAGGTGTTGAAGAAAACGAGCAGTTGGATGGGCAATTGAAACTATACCCGAACCCAATACAAGACCAACTTTATATTGAAACAAAAGTGAATCAAGAATTAGAGCTTAAACTATTCGATGTAGCGGGTAAAAGAATTGATCTAGAGTTTTTAAAAGGTAATGGAGGCTACATTTTACCATCGTCAGAAATCTCAAGTGGACTTTATTTCTTGCAAATAAACAATGAAAAAGAGCAAGTTATTAGAAAGGTGATTAAGCAATAACCTAAAATAAATTCAACAAAAAAGGCGAACTCCATCTTTGGATTCCGCCTTTTTTATTGTTTTGAAGTAACTTAAAAATCGTACCTCAAGCCAAAACCAGTTACAGTTGCTGTGTTGGTGAGTAAATTTAATTCAGGAACACTTTGAAACATCAAGCTCGTTCTAGACTCTAAAAACAAATGATAATTTCTAAGAGACTCCTTTCTCTTTCCAATTCTAAAATCAACTGCTAGTGGAACATAAACCCTCCCGAAGAAGCCACCCTTATTCCTAAACTTCTCATACGTTCCATCCAATTCCCATTCACGATCAAATGTGTTAAACTGACTATCGCTTTGCTCCAATTCACTTGTCGTATTATAAAAAATCGAGGTGTATGGAGAAACGCTTAATCCCAAGGACAAGCCCACTCCTCCATAAAACTTGAATCGTTTAATTGGGTTGGTACTTATCGTAACATCTGCATCCACCATAACATGACGTTGAGTGTAACCCAAAGAATAATCTTGAGAGTAAATAGAGTCTACAAAAATTTGATCTCCGTTTCTTGAAGACATTAGCGTATCTACTCTAAATTCATCTGTCCTGGTGTAGCTCAAAGAAAGAACGTCTGTCTGCTGAAAACTAATTCCAAATCTAAATTCCGTGTTTAAACGAGAATTACTTTGAGTGTTCGGTCTTGCCATAACCACATTTGCACTAAACGCAGGCCCTGAAGCGCCAAAAGAACTATTTTGAGTCTTAAAGCCTATTAAATCTGACTCTTTGAAATCTGAATTAGGAGCTAACTTTTGAAAATCAGTTAGGTTACTAACTACCGAATTACTGCTCAACAAACCAAACTGAACATTAGCTGCCCTAATTTGAAGCGCAGAATTTTCAGTTTCCTGTGCACTTGCCATTGCGAGAGAGGTGATCATAATTGCACCTAACATTGTTTTTTTCATGGTGTAAAATTGAATTTTCGTACAAACGTAGATAATATCAAAAAAGTATTATCGCAGCAAGTACATTTTACCAAAATTTCTAACAAACGACTTATCGACAGAAGATTCCCTTCGGTCTATATTTGTTCCGTTTAACTTCATCTTTACACGGTACAAGTATACTCCGTTTGCCAATTGGTCCCCAAACTCATCTTTTCCATCCCACGCAAACTCTGTCATGTTATTCCCAATTCTTAATGGCCCTAACTCCATTTCATCAATTTCTTGAACAACCTTTCCAGTAACAGTCATAATCTGAATTTGAACTTCTTGTGGAATTTCACTTCCGGTTAAGGTAAAAACAAACCTAGTGGATGTAGAAAATGGGTTTGGATAATTCAACATGTTGGTGACCATAGCCTTATTGATTGCTTCAAATTCGACTTGATTCACAAAATTTCGAATCGACATGGGGTGCTTACTTATTCCATAAGCATACTGATCGTAAAGTGTTTCAATATCCACTAAAGCAGAATAGGTTCCCTGAGATTGGCGATAATTTGTATAATTACTTGCTCCCACCAATAAGTCGGTGTGAGAAATAACTAGAAAAGCAGTATCTGAAATATTTGCAGCATGGTTGGTGAAAGTTCCCGTTCCTTCAACTGGTGAAATTTTGCTGACCATTTTTACCTCATTCTTGTTGAGGATAACACATTTCTTAAGCCCTCTTCCGCTGGGAACAATCATTCGGTGGTTACTTAAACTTTCAATCACTCTAATTTTCTTTCGGTTCGACAAATCGTATAAAATAGCGTCGGGCCCACCATTAAATGATAGCAATTCTAGGTACTGTGCTGACTGCAAGTTCGCGTCTTCTAGATAGAACTCATAATAGTTCGCATTTGATAGACTCAAGGATTGAGGATATCTGATTTTCATGTATGCCAATGCCGTTCGATCAACACCAACATTTAAATCGTCTATACTTTCAAATCGTATCAAGTTATTAGCTGGACTTAATTCCGTTGGTGAAAAACTTCTATTTATCTTCCTCAATTGGTAGCCTTCAAATACTTCGTCCACTGTTTGACTACCAAAGGTTATTCTTAAATGATGATCACCAGTTGATACTCCTTGCCAATCAGATGCTCCGACAACCTGAATTTCAAAGTCAACAAAGGGGCCTCCCACATATCTATTCGGCGTTGAAATTGTTTTAAACTTAACATTACCCAAAGTCAATGGACTATCCATCCACCCTTCTGCACTTGTGTATTCAGGGTTTGTCGCTTGACTACTTAAGATCCTACCATCATAATAGCTCGAATTATAAATTTGTAAAATTTCATTTAAAATTCAAGGAGCCTTTAAATAATTACCAAAGTCAATCGCATTTTCCTCTTGATACCGCAGATTATTCGCTGAACTATTCCAAGTCAAAAAATAATTTAACGTATCATTAATCAAACTGTAATATGGGTTTGGTTGATTTGTCCTACCCTCGTATAGAGCAGTATCTAACCAGCCATCGTTTTTTTCACCATAAAACTCCAAGTAATCTATTACATCGAAGACCCCATCGCTCTCTCCATCTATGCATAATGGAATCTCTTCTCCTTTTGCAAAAAGTTGGTAATTATTAGGATCCACAGAAGTAACAGGAACCCCTGCCGCTAAAAGAGTTTGAAATGAAATTCTGTAAACACCATTCTCTGCAATGGGTATCTTGTAATAGTTTTGAGAATAATCAATCCACTCATTACCGAATGGTTGAGAGAGAGTGGGTAGTGTAAAAAGTAATGTAAAAACAAATACTAATTTTTTCACTGGCCTTTATTTATATCAATCCTTAATGAAAAAATATTAGAACTTTGAGCCACAGACACTTCTCCCAAATTAGTAAATGCATAGTCTATGGTGAAGTAAGAAAATTTCACTCCTAGTCCGAAATTAGGTTGGACGGTTGTTAATCTATTTCCACTAATATCCGTGGTAACCTGAAAATTACCGACCCCTCCTCTTAGAAATATTTTATTATTTAAGGAAGCCTCTATCCCTAAGTTTGGATCCATAGAGACAAAATTCGTCCGAAACAATGTATTTCGCTTACCGTCAAAGGTGTTCACTAAATTTAATTCAGCTTCAAGAGCTATTTTCGATGTTAATTGAAATGCTCTATTCGCCCCTAATGCCAATTCGGGAACTGTAACTTCAACACTGCTTCCTGGTAAGTCATTGCCGGTTGCTATAAAAGTTTGTTCTGTTTCTTCATCTAAATCAGTTGTCCAAGCATTAAATGTTCCCGTTATGTCTCGGCCCATTGCTGCAAAAGTCCAATTATTCTTTACGTATTGAGCACCGGCATCCAAACCAAAACCCCAGGCTTTTGAAAAGTCTCCCACTCTACGGTGAATAATCTTTGCATTCCCGCCTAATGAAAGTCCCTCAATATTAGTTTTCCTAGAATAACTAAAAATTCCTGCATAGTCAGCAGCCGAGAAAAACGCTACCCTATTAAAATCGATATTTCCTTCATTATCAATTAAACGAGATGTATTTGGAATGTCGTCTACCCCAAAACGAATCAAGGAAACAGAAATAGCACTTTTGTCATCTAACTTCAACCCTAATCCAAAATAATTGTATCCAGCGATTCCGGCAAAAATTTCTGCGTGCATGGCAGCCAACTGATAATCGTCTTCCATTCGAACTAAACCTGCAGGATTCCAATAAGAAGAGGTAACGTCGTGCGTACCTGCGATAGCGGAATTTGACATTCCCAAAGCTCGAGCTCCAACACCTATTTTAAGAAATTCGTTACTATACTTAACTTGCGCCAACAAGCTGATGCTCGAAAAACACATAAATAACCCTAACAAGATAGTTCGCAACTGCATAAAATAGATTTGAAATTCACCACTGTAAACTAAAAAAAGCAGTCTTTATTTCCTAAAGTTTAAAATTATTCATAATAATCGTAAAAATGTTCTTTCATTCGTCGAAACACCTTTATTTGATACCAATTACAGATAATTATTATCCCTACTTTTGTTTAAAAGAAAGAGTTGAAGAATATAATCCCACACGCAATCACTTCTGCGAATCTGCTCTGCGGATGCTTAGCAATAACACAAATTGCTGAAGGTAATTTCTTAGTTGCCTCCTTACTTGTATTATTAGGCGCTTTTTTTGATTTCTTTGATGGCTTAGCTGCTCGAGCATTAAATGTTGGCTCCGAACTTGGTGCTCAATTGGATTCTCTTGCAGATATGGTAACTTTTGGCCTAGTGCCTGCTTATTTAGCATTTGAATGGTTAAATCAAATCGATTACAGCATTTATAACTATTTGGCATTTTTAATTGCAATTTTCTCCGCCGTTCGTTTAGCAAAATTCAACATAGACGATAGGCAAACCACCTCTTTTATTGGTGTTCCAACCCCGGCAAATGCATTGTTCTGGATTTCAATTCCACTAATATATTGGCAAGTAGAAAATGACATTCATTTCATACGAGTAGACTTCATGCTTCCTGCATTTGACTCTTTTTTCTTTATAATTTCAGCAATTCTAGTATTCTCTTACTTGCTCATAGCAGAATTGCCTTTGTTGGCTCTAAAATTTAAAAACTTAAACTGGAACAGTAACCAGTTTCGATTTTTACTCATTGGAATTTCAGTTGTTTTATTTACACTTTTTCTTTTCGCAGCAATTCCATTTATCCTACTTTTGTATCTGATTTTATCAATCATACACAATAACCTACAAGTAAAGTAATGAAGTTCAAAGCAGAAATCGACATCATGCCATTAAAGGCACTTTTAGACCCTCAAGGAAAGGCAGTTACATCTAGTTTGAAGAACTTAGATTTGGCTGAAATAGGCAATGTAAGAATTGGAAAGCACATTACTTTAGAAATTGATGCAACCGACAAGGCTACTGCCGAAGCAAAAGTTGAACAGGCGTGTAAAAAGATTTTAGCCAACCACTTAATGGAAAGCTATACCTACCAAGTAGAAGCCGTGTAGTTAATTTTTGCCTTTTCTAAAGAGCAGATAACTTCGAAGATTTAAGAATACTAGTCTTTCTTTGCGAATAGAGGGTTCCTCTTAAGCTCAAAGTTTTTACCTAGATATACTTTTCGAACTTGTTCATCTTCAGCTAACTCTTCAGCTGTCCCTGCTTTTAAAATGTTTCCCTCAAATAACAAATAGGTACGATCTGTTATCGCTAATGTTTCATCTACATTGTGGTCTGTAATCAAAATCCCAATGTTTTTTTCTTTTAAAGAGGCTACAATTGCCTGAATATCTTCTACAGCAATAGGATCCACTCCGGCAAACGGCTCATCTAACAAAATGAACTTAGGATCTGTTGCCAGACAGCGTGCTATTTCAGTTCTTCGCCGTTCTCCTCCAGAAAGTAAATCACCCCTGTTTTTACGAACATGTTGTAGTCCGAATTCGTCCAACAAGTTTTCTAATTTCTCTTTTTGCTCCGACTTAGAAAGCTTTGTCATTTCAAGTATGGCCAATATATTATCCTCAACGGAAAGTTTCCGAAAAATGGATGCCTCCTGCGCCAAGTAACCAATCCCTTTTTGGGCTCTTTTGTACATGGGCAAATCAGTAATATCTTCACCATCCAAAAAAATCTTTCCTTCATTTGGCGTGACGAGTCCAACAATCATATAAAATGAGGTAGTTTTCCCTGCACCATTTGGCCCTAACAAACCCACAATTTCCCCTTGATTTACATCGATTGATACACCTTTAACAACAGTTCGTTTCTTGTATTTTTTGATGATATTTTCTGCCCGTAACTTCATGGTTAAAATTTAATATCTAATGTCCCTCTAATTCCATATTCAGAAACATTTTCATGGTCCAAGTAATTCAAACGCTTCAAACCGTCTATTCGTATAAACTTAAAAATATTTTCAATGCCAACTGCCAATTCAACATAAGGCACATCTAATTCATAAGAGGTTTCAGGAAAAATCAATTCGGTTCTATGCCGGTCACTCAATTTCCCTGCCACCGTTCGCAAAGAAATAACTTCACGCCACTTTAGCTTTTGCATAACCGGAAATTTATTTAAGAAGAATCCATCAAAATGATGATCAATCATAAGCGTAGCGTACTCATCACTTACAAATTCGAAAAAATTCATAAGGTTAAATGCTCGCTTATCGAAAAAGTAGGTTTCGTTTCCGTTGTGAATTTCAAGCAATGTAAAAGGTAAAGTTCCAAAGTATTTTCCCGCTGTTACTCGGAAGTCTGTGTAGCCGAAGATTCCTGTTCGAATTTTATCTAAAACCGCAATCTCAAATTTCTGATAGTTGTAATCACTATCTAAAAAGTCTTTTATGCCAAAACCGAGTTGCAACTCTAAAATAGGATACTTTGTTCCTAAACTTATTCTTTCAAATTCTCCATCGACGTACTTTTCTTTGTAAGCAAAGCGGGTGTACAAGCTAAATTCAGAAGTCCTGATTGCCTCGTCATCAATAATTCCTATTTCAGGATTTGGTACGAATCTGCGATACTCCAGTGAACCCACCGGACGCATAACTCGATGCCTGAACATAAAGGAGTTCGTAAAACCTGTAATCCATTCACGTTTATAGCTTGTAGAATAAGATTCTACGTCGGTTAATTTATCGTTCGGATTTCTTCTCAAAAAAGAGGAAAGAATATTGTCTTCGGAAAATGCATTTTGACTTTGCCCCAACTGTTCTAAATCTCTCTTATAATCAAAACTTACCCATTGCCTTGGATTGTCTTTTAATTTATATAAAACCCCTGCCCCATATTTAAATCGATTATCTAAAAGTCCATAAGCTAAATAGCCATGCAATTGCAATCTAGTGCTAAAATCATTGCTCGTTCTTCCTCCAAAACGAAAACGGTGACCTTCTACAGCATTGTAGCTATATGTCTTAAAATAAGGGCCTAGTTCAAAGTTTCCCGTCAAGTGGTAGCCGGTAAAAACCAATTGTACCACGTCTAACATTGTTTTAAATGCAGGAACATTTTTAACTGAATCCACCATTTTATATATTCCCAATTGGTTAGCCGTTAAGGTGTCGTGTCTCGCGGTTTCCCAAAACTCTTTACCTTTTAGGTTTGCACCTTTTTGGACGGTAACATTATCTATTCCCTCATAAAATTTGGGTTCTGCCAGTTCATTTATCTTAAATTTTTGATATGAAGTATTTTTTCGACCATATAACCCCATCACTTTTTCCCCAAGCTCAAAATCTACTGTCAACTCATCTTTTTCCAACATCCAGTACTTCCCTTCCACTCTTTTATACTTTTGCTTCACAGAAAAGCCATTGATGAAGTTAATATTTGCGTCCTGATTTATTTTTGCTTCGATCTGTTTGATCGCATAGGTGGTGTCGTTTATCCACATTGTTCCAGAAAATACAGGTTCTTGATTTTGCCTAGGTGTAAAATCAATTTGATAACAATAACTTCCATCAATCACCAAACTATCAACCAAATAGTAACGGTAAAAGGTCTTTCCAAAGTTTGCTATTGGACTTACAAATGATTTCCCGAAAACACTAATGTAGTTTTCATAAATATTTACATTCTGGTACATATCACCCAAAAACTGAGTGATACTCTCGTTCGAAGTTCCAGAAACTTGAGATGCCTTAATATACTCCTTCTCAGACTTTGGCTCTCTCCTGTAATAAAAATCAGAAACAGACTCTGTCATAAACATGGGCAAATACTCTTTGTCTGCTGATGTAGAATCCACAAAATCAAAAATGAATTGAAACTTGTTGAACATTTTTCGATTCTTGAAGTCTTCTGTGATGTTGTTTAAATCAAATTCTACTTTATTGTATACCTCGTATTGATAAGCGTCATACTTCTCGCGATTATTCACCTCTTTGTAGTTGTACACTCTATCCAAAATTTCATGAGCAGGGTTTCCTTGATACGTAACCACTACCTCATCAACTGCAACAGAGCCAGACGCTAGTTTAAAGTTGATCACCTGCTGCTCCTCTTTCCTTACCCTCTTAGCTAACGTCTTGTAACCGATAAAGCTTGCTTGAAGTGAATCTGTTGGGTAGTACGTTTCGATTCTAAATTTACCGTCAATATCGGTTGAAGTTCCAACCTTCGAATTCTTAAAAAGTAAATTAACAAAAGGTAAAGTTTCACCTGTTAATCCATCTGTCACCACCCCGGAAACAATGGTTTTCTGAGCAAATAAAGCAGACGAAAAAAGAAATATACAACTAAAGGCTAGCCAAAGTTGAATTTTTGTAGTACTCATTCTCTTGTTAAAATAACTGCCGTTAAAAATAAGTATTCTTGTTTGCTACAAGAGAAGATTGCCTTATTAAGTTGTTAAGATTTTTCCGCCTTTTTCTCAACCATTTTTGAAATCAAGATACTGACTTCATACAGTAACAACAGTGGCATTGAAACCAACACCTGACTCGTTAGGTCAGGAGGTGTAATCAATCCTGAGAGCAAAAGGACTGCTATAATTGCATGTCGACGATATGCTTTCATCAATTTAGGTGTTACGATTCCTATTTTAGATAAGAAGTAAACCAAAATTGGCAATTGAAAAATTAAGCCGGTAGAAAGTGTAATCGTCGTTACTGTTGAAATATAAGATTTCAAGCTAATTTGATTTACAATCATTTCACTTACAGAGTAACCTCCTAAAAACTGAACTGAGAGGGGAGTAATCATGTAATACCCAAACAGAACTCCTGAAATAAATAAAAAAGAACCCCAAAAAACAAGTCCCTTAGCATAATTCGACTCTCCTGATTTAAGAGCTGGTTTAATAAATCTCCATACTTCAAAAAGAATGTATGGAAAGGCCATTATTATTCCCGCAATAAAAGAAACAATGAGGTGCATTGAAAATTGACCTGCCATGGTAAGGTTTACCAAATTGAAGGTTAAATCATCAAAACACAAGGCTCTTCCTAGGTTTAAAAGCTCTGACAACTGACAGAAAAGTCGATAGGTTAAAAAGGTATTGTGAGCCGGAGCCAAAACAACTAAATCAAAAATAAAAGATTTAAAAATAAAGGCTGCTATAGCACCAATCATGATGGCTACAACGATTCGAATTAAGTGCCACCGCAGTACTTCCAAGTGGGCGAGAAAAGACATTTTACCTTCTTCTTCTTCATCAAAACTTTGATCCATTGCCATGTTATATCAACCCTTCTTTTAATAAGTCATGAAAATGCACAACTCCAACATATTGATTCCCTTTCGTAATAAGCAGTTGCGAAATGTTCAATTCTTTCATCCTTGCAGCCGCTTCAATCGCCATAGCACCATCTTCTAGTGTTTTCGGGTTTTTAGTATAAATATCTTCAGCGGTCAACTTTTGAAGATCAACTTCACGACTTAACATTCTACGCAAATCTCCATCAGTAATAATACCAACCAACCTTTCATTATCTACAACGGCTGTCACCCCTAATCTTTTACTAGATATTTCTATAATCACCTCTTTCAAGGAGGCTTTTAAACCAACTTGTGGCTTCTCGTTTTGCTCATACAAATCAGAAACTCTCAAGTACAACTTTTTACCTAGCGCTCCCCCAGGATGATATTTAGCAAAATCTTTACTTCCAAAGTCGCGGCACTTAATTAAACAAACAGCTAAAGCATCGCCCATAACCATCTGTGCCGTGGTGCTGTTCGTAGGAGCTAGATTATTAGGACACGCCTCTTGATCTACTGCACAACTTAATTTATAATCTGCTTGTTGTGCCAAAAAAGAATCAAAGCTCCCTGTTAAAGCAATTAACTTATTGCCTAAAGCCTTTATCAGTGGCACCAAAACTTTCACCTCAGGAGTATTGCCACTCTTAGAAATCAAGATGACTAAGTCATCGGATTGCACCATTCCTAGATCTCCATGAATTGCGTCTGCCGCATGCATAAATAATGAAGGAGTACCTGTTGAATTCAGCGTGGCAACTATCTTTTGAGCAATAATAGCACTCTTACCTATTCCACTAACGACTAACCTACCGTTAGAATGATAAATTGCTTCAACAACATTTGAAAACTCCTCATCAATAGTTGAAATTAGGTTGTGGATAGAATCTCGTTCAATTTCAAGCGTTTCTATTGCTATAGCTTTTATTTCTTGTGAATTTTTCAAAAATGCATTTTTTGTTTTCAGAACTCCGATTTTTTACTAACTTGTATCTTTATTCGGAACATTAAATTGAGTTCCAAAATTAACTAAAAGTCCATTCATGCAAACAGCGTCCATGTCGCTTACTGATCAACTGAAAAAGTTCTTCGGTTTCAACAAGTTTAAAGGAGAACAAGAGCAGGTAATTGAAAGCGTTTTGCAAGACGATGACACCTTCGTTATAATGCCAACAGGGGGTGGCAAGTCCATGTGCTATCAATTACCTGCATTAATGTCAGAAGGAACTGCAATTGTAGTTTCTCCGTTAATTGCGTTAATGAAGAACCAAGTAGATGCCATTAGAGGTTTTTCTACGGGAAACCATGTCGCGCATTTCATGAATTCTTCGTTAAATAAGACTGATTTAGGCATTGTTAAAGAAGACTTAGTTGCCGGTAGAACTAAATTGCTTTATGTTGCTCCAGAAACCTTAACAAAGCAAGCCAATATAGACTTCTTTAAAACCATTAAAATTTCATTCTTTGCCATTGATGAGGCACATTGTATTTCAGAGTGGGGTCATGACTTTAGACCAGAATATAGAAGGTTAAGAGAGATTATTGAAGCCATTCATAGAGTCCCTATTATTGCTTTAACTGCTACTGCAACACCTAAAGTACAGCAAGATATTCAGAAAAATTTGGGCATGTCAAATGCCAATGTATTTAAAGCTTCATTTAACCGACCCAACCTTTACTACGAGGTAAATCCAAAAAAAGAAGCTAATTCGCAGATTGTAAAATATATTAATCAATACCAAGGCAAGTCTGGTATTGTATATTGCTTAAGTAGAAAAAAGGTAGAAGAGGTTGCTGAAACGCTTCAAGTCAATGGCGTAAAAGCACTTCCTTACCATGCTGGATTAGATGCAACAACAAGAGCAAAACATCAAGACATGTTTTTGATGGAAGAAGCTGATGTGATTGTAGCAACTATTGCATTCGGTATGGGGATTGACAAACCGGACGTTAGGTTTGTAATACATCATGATATTCCTAAGAGTTTAGAAGGTTACTACCAAGAAACAGGAAGAGCAGGACGAGATGGCGGAGAAGGCAGATGCATTGCTTTTTACAGTTACAAAGACATTGAAAAGCTTGAAAAATTTCTACAAGGAAAACCTGTAGCGGAACAAGAAATAGGAAGGCAACTGATTTTCGAAACAGTTTCTTATGCGGAAACTGCCGTTTGTAGAAGAAAACAATTGCTTCACTACTTTGGTGAAACCTACGAAGAAGAAAACTGTGGAAATTGTGACAATTGTATTAACCCAAGGGTTGAATTTGACGCAAAAGACAGTATGGTTTTACTGATGAGTACCATATTAGAATTGAAAGAAAATTTCAAAGCTAATTACATCTCTAACTTTTTAGCAGGAGAGATTACTAGCGAAATCAAATCGTTGAGAAATGACGAACACAAGTCATTTGGTGCTGGAAAGGACATTGAAGAAATTAAGTGGAATTCGATTATACGACAATCGATTATCAACAATTACATCATTAAGGAAATTGAGAATTATGGTGTATTAAAAATTAGTGATAAGGGACGAGAGTTTTTGGACAACCCGCATAGTGTTACAATGGTAGAGCCGAAAAAATACGATGCCAGCGCCCCTGTTATTTCTGCCAATGCTAAAGGGGGAGCTTCTGACGAAGAATTGTTTGCCATATTGAAAGAACTTAGAAAAGAGGTAGCTCGAGATGAAGATTTGCCTCCATATGTCATTTTCGCAGAAGTGTCTCTTGAAGATATGGCAACTCAGTATCCAATTACCATGGAAGAACTGTGTAATATAACTGGAGTTGGTCAAGGGAAAGCAGAGAAGTTCGGCGAACCATTCTTGGAAGCAATAAAGCAGTATGTTGAAGAAAATGAGATAGAACGACCGGATGACATGATTGTTAAATCTGTTGTTAATAAATCAGGTTTAAAAGTATTTATTATCCAAAGTATTGATAGAAAGTTGACACTAGAGGATATAGCTACCGCCAAAGGGAAGGACGTTGACGATATTTTGGAAGAAATAGAACACATTGTTGCTAGTGGAACAAAAATAAATTTAGACCACATTTTAAATGACTTACTTGATGAAGAGTATCAAGAAGAAATAATTGACTATTTCAGGGAAACTGAAGAAGATTCTATTGACGATGCAATACAAGAGTTTGATGAAACCTATTCGGAAGAAGAGCTTCGAATGATGCGAATCAAATTCTTATCCATTATGGGCAACTAGTTTTCGTATTGATTCAATTCAATCTCTAAACGCTCCAGTTTTGCCTCTTCTTTTTCCCATTGTTCCATTGCATCCTCAAGTTGTTGGCCTAGCTTTGGCCAATTTTCAACAAGTGCTTTATTTTCCGGGTTTGTATAGGCGTCTGGAAGCTTTAACAGCTCGTTAGCTTCCGCTAACTCTAGTTCCAAATCAGAGACGGTTTTTTCAATCTTACTCACAGCGTTCTTTTGCGTGCGAATTTTCTTTTTCAAATCCTTTTTGATTTGATACGCATTTGGGTCGTTTGATTTTGATTTTAACTCAGGTGCTGAACTGTTAGCCGATTTCGTTGACTCCCAAACTCTTATATCGTCTGACTTCTTTGAACGTAAAAACTGATCGATACCGCCCAGGTGCTCCTTGACTTTACCTTGAGAAAACTCATAAATCTTTTCAATTAAGCCTTTTAGAAAGTCTCGATCATGCGAGATTAAAATCATGGCTCCATCGTAACGAAGTAAGGCATCTTTTAAAATTTCTTTAGAACGAATATCCAAGTGATTCGTAGGCTCATCCAAAATGAGCAGATTTACCGGTTCTAATAACAATTTACACATGGCCAGTCGTGCTCTTTCTCCACCCGAAAGCACTTTTACCTTTTTATCAGACTCTTCACCACCAAACAAAAATGAACCCAACAGTGACCTTATTTTTGTTCGAATCTCACCTGTTGCTGCCTCGTCAATTGTTTCAAATACCGTTTTCTCAACATCCAATATTTCAGACTGATTTTGAGCGAAATAACCAATCTTAACCTGATACCCCAATTCTATTTCTCCAGAGTCGTAATCTTCTCCAACGATTAATCTCGACATGGTAGACTTTCCTTCTCCATTTTTTCCCAATAAGGCTATTTTTTCACCTCGCTCTATGCTAAAGCTTACATCGTCAAAAATAGTTTTACCATCATATTTTTTAGCAACCTCTTCCACTCTCAAACTCACTTTGCCTGAATGCGGTGCCGGAGGAAAAGAAAACCGCATAGCAGCATTATCCTCTACCTCTATCTCAATTCGATCCAGTCTGTCTAGTGCTTTTATTCTAGACTGCACCTGCACAGCTTTGGTAGCCTTTGCCCTAAAACGGTTGATAAAATCTTCTTGTTCTTTAATGTGTTTTTGTTGGTTCGTATAGGCAGCTATTTCTTGCTCTCGTCGCTCCTTTCTTAATTCTAAATATTTAGTGTAAGGCGCAGCATAATCATAAATTTTTCCCAATGAAATCTCTACAGTTCGATTAGTTAGATTATCTAAGAATGCTCTATCGTGAGAAATCAACACAACTGCTCCAGGATATGTATCAAGAAAATCTTCAAGCCACTGAATAGATTCAATATCAAGGTGGTTCGTAGGCTCATCCAATAGCAAAAGGTCGGACTGTTGCAATAAAATTTTTGCTAATTCTATTCTCATTCGCCAGCCACCACTAAATTCGTCTGTTTGTCTTTGAAAGTCATTTCGACTAAAGCCCAAACCAATCAGGATTTTTTCTATTTCAGCTTCCATGGTATCAATGCCCAACAAACTCAGCTTTTCGTTTAAATCCGAAAGTTCATCCAATATTTGCATGTAAGAATCAGATTCATAGTCTTCTCGAGTTGCTAATTGGTGATTAATTTCATCAATACGACTTTTAATGTCCAAACTTTTGCTAAAACTTGTTTCTGTTTCCTTCCATACGGTCCGACCAGATTCGAAATCCATATCTTGAGGCAGATACCCCAATGTAAGTCCTGTTGGAAAGGAAATAGAACCCGAATCTAATTTTTGAATTCCTGCAAGAGCTTTCAACATAGTGGATTTCCCTGCTCCATTTTTTCCAACCAAGCCTATTCGATCTTGCTTGTTGATAATGAAAGATATCGAGTTAAATATCGCTCGATCAGCAAAATGTAATACAGCATTATTTACTCCAACCATAACTGCAAAAGTAACAAACTCATTCACGAAAAAAGGGGATTTTTGCAGGGTTATGAAACATCAGTTAATTGTAAATAAAACAGCACATTATTATTATGAACCCGCAATTGGATCTTCGAAAGGAGTAGTGCTCGCCGTTCATGGATATGCTCAATTGGCAGTTGAATTTAGTGACAACTTCAAAGAGCTTCCTGTTAAAGGTTACGAACTATACGTCCCAGAAGCATTGTCCAAGTTTTACAATAAAGAGCGACAACCAGTAGCAAGTTGGATGACTTCATATGAACGAGAAGATGAAATCAGCGATTACATAAACTATTTAGAAACATTAATGCAGTTGATCATTCAAAAAAATGTCGCTTCCCCAATTCATCTAATTGGGTTTTCCCAAGGAGTGTCGACATTGCTGCGATGGTACGCTTCTTCAAAACTAAAAGCAGCAACCGTTCACCTAATTGCGGGAAGCATTCCTGAGGAGCTATCTTCTAACGACATAAAGCAATTGATTGCTGATAAATATTTTTACTATCATGGAACTAAAGATCGCTTGGTGAAAGAAGACCAAGTGAATAAATATTTAGGCCAACTTGCAGCAATAGGTATTGATTATGAGAAGGTAAATTTTGAAGGTCGACACGAAGTACCAATGGAGCTAATAAAGGTATTCACAACCTTATAGGCGGTCGTATATACCCTTTTTCGCCTGCAGGGTTTGAATAATTCCTCGAGATACCATAAAAAGTGTAAAAGCCAACCATACTCCATGATTACCGAATAACGAAAGGAAAAGATAATAACTCGGCAAGAATACTAGAAATGTAGATATAAGCAAAGACCATTTCATCTGCTTACTCGCTGTGCAACCAATATAGATCCCATCCCAAATAAACGCAACTGAATGAATAATAGGCGCTACTATTACCCAAGGCAAATATGAAATTGCTGCTTGAATAACGTCTTGCTGGTTCGTTAACAACTCCAAAATAGACCTGCCGAAAACAAAAAACACTACACTTCCGACAAGACCAATTAATAATCCTATTTGAAAAGCAACCTTAATAGATTTTTTTACCAAATCTAGGCGACCTCTTCCAAAGTCCTTTCCCGAAATTGATTCTGCAGCGAAAGCCAAACCATCAATACCATATGCAGATAAACTAATAAATTCCAACAATAATAAATTCCCTGCTCCCAAACTTTGCTCTAATTCTGCAGCATTCACTTTAAAAAAAGTCATGGTAAATAGCAAACATAAGGTTCGAATAAACAAATCCCCATTAACCTGCACAAATTCCTTCCAACCAGAATCCCTCGGTAAGCCGGTTCTGAAATAGCTAATCCAAGTCATTCCATATTTTTTATATATGAAAAATACTCCCAACGATAACCCGGCATATTGAGCTATTAATGTTCCTATAGCGACACCCTTAATACCAAGGCCAAAGGACTGAACTAAAACTACACTAACTAAAATATTTACGACGTTTATCAACACAGCAATGATCAGTGCAAGTCTAGGACGTTGAATACCTAAGAGCCAACCATTTATAACAAACAATACAATGCTAGCGGGAGCTGTATAGATTCTGATACTAAAATAACTGTCAATTAAATTAAAACTAGTAGCAGAAACATCTAATACTCTATTTGCCATACTAAGTAGAGGGCTTTGAAATAGAATAAATATTACTCCCAGCAAAGTTGCAATGGATACACCTTTAACTAAAACATGTTGAATAGCCACATCAGAACCTTTACCATATGCCTGAGCAACCTGACCCGTTGTTCCCATTCGCAAAAATCCGAAAGCCCAATACAACATATTGAAAATCGCAACGGATAACCCGATTGCAATTATATACTTCGCATCATCCATGTGTCCCATTAACATTACATCAACTATACTAACTAGTGGCACAGTTAAATTTGTTAAAATATTAGGAATGGTCAGCTTTATAAAGTCCTTATACATATGCTAAAAAAAAAGCCCCAATCTAAATAGATTAGGGCTTTAAACTTTTTACGAGACTATTAGTACTCCCACATATCATGTTCAAAATTCACAATTTCTTGTTGAATTTTTTGTGCTTCTAATAATCGGTCTATATTTTTAGTATAATCATCTAAGATTCTATTGTCATAAACATTGGTCTCCTTGTAAATAAAACTTGAAAACATTCTCTTTCTAAACAAATCTTCAAAAGTCATTCTAGAACCATCATTTTGGGTGTTGTACACCTCATGATTTGCTAGAACGTATCGAGCTTCAGGAAAATATAACCAAAATAGACCTTCTTTTCTGGTAGTACCCGTTTCCGTATTAAGCGTTTCGATTACCGGTAAAATACCAATAATACGCACTTCCATTACCGAACGTTCTCGATCAAAAAACCAATCTTCTTTAATTCTGTAGCTTTTAACGTTTCCAGCTGTTAATACTTCATTATAACTCGTTTGAACTTCTAAGCCTGTTTCTGCATCGATATCAGTAGAAGAAATCTCTTTAGACAACTTCCCAATCGCTTCACTTTTAGGAAGGGGTATTTGAAATTGTCCTCCAACACCATCTTCGTCATATGCTGTCATCTCTCCTGCCTCAACAGCATTCTTGATCACATCAAATAAACTTAACCGCTCATATCCAATCTCTTTAATTGGAGACAAAGGATAATACAAAGGATGGTTCATTTTTTCCTTCAAATCAATGATTTGCCATACTCTTTTAAGGTAGGTAACATCCGCTTCTCTCACATGAGTATATGGAATTACCCTTCGAGTAGGTGATGTTTCTTTAATAAAAACACCATCTAACACCTTATTGTCTCCTTGTGCAGAAGCAACTTGAACAATAAATAATGTTACTAAAAAACTAAATACAACCTTTTTCATAGTATTATTTTTTAAACTGCCTTAAGCACAATTGATCCAAGCTTTCTTTGCTCTCCATCAGGCATAGTAGCCTTAATGTCTTCAAATGTAACTCTAGAGCCAGGTTTGATTTGTCTTAAAATCCCTCTTACCTGGTCGCTAAACTTAGGACCTTTTACAGGAATCTCTTTTGATAATCCATTCGCTTGAGTATAAACAAACTTAAATGATGAAACTACTACTCTAACATCAAATTCAAAATTCTCCATTTGAGCAATAATACCTGAGGTTCCTGCAAGCTTACCTCTTGGAATAGCGCCTGAAGACTTTCCTCCAATCTCAGCAATAGGTGTTGGAATTCTTTTCACACGAAATTCCATTGAACCCATTTTTTGACGGTTTCCATCAATCTCAGCAGAAACGCTAACCACTGCCTTTCCAGGAGTTTTAACATTCACTAGCCAACCATCTTTCGCTTTTGAAATAGATCCACCCGAAACAGATGCCGAAATTTTATCTTTTGGCACACCAGAAGCAGAAATATCTACTGGATTAGGAACCCCAATGTAGAAAACATTCATTGCCGTAGCAGAAATTGTTGTACTCGGGGCTGCAACTTGATAATCTATAGAATATGGATATTGCTCCATTCCTTTTGGACCTTTAAAGTTTATTACTCCTTTGTACGAGAATAGACCTTGAGATCTAGTTGGAATTTTGATATAACCATTACCTTTCACTACATTAATTGGAATTTCTTCACCAGTAATCTTTTTGGTAGTTGAATCATAACCTTCTCCTAATAAGATTTCAGGAGACATCGTTGTATCAAATGCTGCTAAGAAAACTTTCGCACTAAATGTATCTCCTGCAATTACGTAATTTGAATTAGGTATAATCGCAGGTGCTAAACCAGTAAACTTATATGTTAATTCATCTGCACTTCCAAACAAATACTTTACTACATCAGATTCAAATGCTCTAACGTCTGTTTGCATTTTGGTTAATAATGTAATTGTTGCAGCACAAGGAACACCATAGAAATTCCACGATGGCCAGTTCTCCATATTACCTCCAGCTGCTCTTCTTTCCTCAAACTTATATGTTTCTTCTAAAGAAGTTTGGATTGGAGAGTCTTTCGGAACAAAGGTTTTTAACTCATTCTTAAAAACTGTCAATTTGCTCATTAAGTCCATTGCCGAATACTCGTCAGTTTTTGGGTTCGCAGGCTCTGAACCTACCAAAATCTGCGTTGGAATTAGATAATTATCCTTTACCTTCACATATTTTAAATCAAGAATTGTGTCAATTCCGAATTGATTTTTTCCTCGAGCTGTTTCCTCAGTATATTCCGGCTGAATACCCGCAATAATTTTAACTTTTATATCGTCAATATAAGTCACTAATTCATCGGCTAGTTTCTGCACTTTTTGAGCTTTCGCCCATCCGTCTCCAAACTTCTCTTTGTTCTCTGCATACTGATTGGAAAATCGTGTATACTGATCCTCGTTTTTATCTTTAAAGTTGTTCTTGGTGTTCTCCAAGCCACTATTTACCGTAACAAATGCATTAAGGATATCTTTTGACACGTTCATCGCTAATAAAGCGGTTAGTACCAAATACATCATCCCAATCATTTTCTGTCGTGGTGGTAATTTACCTCCTGCCATTCTATTTAATTTTTAGTATGTTTTTGAAAATGATTTATGTTATGCTTGACCACCTGGGTTCATAGCTGTTAACATGTTACCGTAAATTTTATTTAAAGAACTTAAGTTGTTCGCTAATTCAGCAATGTTAGTTTTATACTTCTCGGTTCCTTCGATAGAACTGTTAAGGTTGTTCATCAACGTATCCATACCTTCAAAAGCAGAATTACTAGCTTGCATGTGCTCTGAAGCTGACTTCAACTGCAATTCATATACATTATTCAACTCACTTAGCTTAGAACTAATGTTTCTTAAACTTTCTGAATAAGCGTTGCTGTCTTCTGAAGATACGGTTAAACCTGTCAAAGTCTCAGATGCTGCTTCATAAGAAGATGAAAGGTTAGCCATTTTGGAGGATGCATCTTTAATGTTTCCAACAAATTCGTTAGAAGCTGTTCCTACTTCAGAAATGTCGTTTAACTTAGACGTGTGATCAGCTAAATTTCTAAATCCTGTACCTAAGCTTTCAATCAACTCAGGTCCTATTTTAGCTTCCTCTAACATTTGATCTAATTCCTGAGAAGCAGATCCTCCTCTTCTTGAGGAAGCTGTTGTTAAAGCGTCATCTTCTATTCCTGCTAGTTCAGGGTAAGCTAAAGTCCAGTCTACCTCACTGTGTGGTGGCTCGAAGGCAGATACTGCAAAAATTAACGCTTCTACGGAAAGACCTGTAATTAACATGGCAGATGCACCAGGCCAGTGCTCAATTTTAAATAATGCGCCAACAATTACAACTGCTGCACCCATTCCGTACAACAAGCCCATCATTTTCTTTCCTTTCTTTGTTTCAAATAAAAACCCTACTATTCCCATCTTAATTTTAGTTAATTGATTAGTTAATTGATTGATTAATATAAAATTCTATAATTCCTCGTTATTCTCTGGTCTACCCAAGAAAGACATTACATTTCTAAACCCGATGTAACACTTTGCTGTATCTTGGTATTCGAAAGTTCTAGTGCCGTTGTGTAAATAATACGATACATCTTTCCAGGATCCTCCACGAATAACTTTTCGCTTCAAAGATGGAGGATCAGATTCTTTTGCTTCATATGAGTAATCCATGTTCATGTCATGCGCAAAATCATAAGCAGACTCATCAAAAGAATTACTTGTCCATTCTGCAACATTTCCTGCCATGCAGAACAAGCCATAATCATTTGGATTGTACGAGTATACCTTAACAGTGTTCAATCCGCCATCATCTACATAATTACCTCTCAATGGTTTGAAATTACCTAAAAAGCATCCTGCAGTGTTTCTGATGTAAGGACCACCCCAAGGGAATTGATTATTATCTAAACCACCTCTTGCAGCCCATTCCCACTCAGATTCTGTTGGTAATCTAAAATGCTGAACAGCACTAAACCCACCACCTCTTAAATAATTGTTCAACAATTCGGTTCTCCAAATTGAAAAGGCTCTTGCTTGCTTCCACGACACTCCAACCAAGGGATAGTCATCATATGCAGGGTGCCAAAAATAAGTATTAGTTAGTGGTTCGTTGTACGAATATGTGAAGTCATGTACCCAAGCTAAGGTATCTGGATAGACATTTATGATGTCTTTCTTGATAAATACAGAACGATCAATTTGACCTTGCTCTCGACTAAATCTTGAGGCAGCTGTTCTATAATCAATCCAAGAGTACTCAAACATTAATTTTCGAGTATCTATTTGTTTTCTGTTATAAAATCGCTCGTAATCAGGCAAAAACATTACCTCCAATGCTTCTCTTTCTTCTTCACCGATCCAATTCATCTTAGCATACCAGTTAATAGTAGGAGGCTCCATGTCTTCTCCGTAAGAATTGATTGTGTTAGAATAATACTCCTCATCTATTTCTTCCGCCAAAATTTTTCTAGCGATTGAATCTCTTACCCAGTAAACAAACTGTCTGTATTCGTTATTGGTAATTTCAGTTTGATCCATGTAGAAGGCTGCCAAGGAAACTACCTTAGTCTTTGATTGACGTGCTCCCGGCACATCTTGGTCAGTATTTCCCATGGTGAAACTTCCTTGCGGAATCAATAACATACCATATGGAACAGGCTGGTACCAATTTTCTCTACCTTGAACACCTATGACTTCTCCGTTGTCGTAATTACACGAAGTAGTTACGGCAATCATTATCAATAATATGTAGGTCAATTTTTTCATGGCCTTAAATTTTAAAAACTGAATCTTTAGCGATTCGGTTAAATTTGTAACTTGCAAGTATAATTATTTTTTTTTGAAGTTTATCAACAATGGACTTTTTTATAAAAAGCGTACATCCTTGTATCGCTCTATTTTTTCGTTCTTCACAAACTTGTAACAATAATTAAGCATAAACTCGATACTTCCATTATTATACGTACTTAAGTCCGAAATGTTGTAATCATATGCTACACCAACTTTAATATTATCAAATTGCCCACCTAAATTAAGGCCAGCAAAATCAAGCCCAGCAAGCAGTGAAGCTGCATCTTCGATTCTGTAAGTAAAACCCGTCCATACTAAATCATTGTACTTCACATTTGTATTTAAATCAACCTGTGTCGACACTGCATCACCCTTAATAAAGAAAGAAGGCATTATCTCAAATTTCCGACCTCCAAGTTGAGTTTCGTAGTTATAACCAGCCATTACGTAATAATGTCTAGCTTTTTTAAATGTCAACTCAGACAAATCAGCTAGACCGTCTGATATAACTGATTGCTCCATGTGCGTGGAAGATAGCCCCACATACATATTCTTCCTGTAATAGTAAAGTCCAACTCCTAAATCAAATACTGTTGCACCGGCTTCCGAATTTGGAATCTTTGGATCTTCAGTTCCATCAAACGCGCCTTCAGATGTTCTCCAATCCCCTGCGATTGATTGATTATAAATTCCCAATTCGATACCTCCAGAAAGCACACCTTGCTGAATTCTTTTATGATAAGATAGTGCTAGCTTGGCATTCAATGACTGGATAGGTCCTATTTCATCTTGTATAACCGTAAGGCCTGCTCCAACTTTATGCTTTTGCAAAATGGTTTTTCCATAATCAACACTCAACAAGTTAGTAGTTGGGTTTCCTTCAAATCCCATCCACTGCTCTCTTGAAATGATCGTTGCACAAAATGACTCCTTTGCTCCAGCATAAGCCGGGTTAACCGAAAGTCTATTAAACATGTTTTGCGTAAATTGAGGATCTTGTTGCGCACTCATTTCGAACACACTAAGCACACACATAACAGCAATTAAAATCTTCTTCATAGAGTGATTTTATGAATTTTATCCTTAAAATAGGTTAATTTTAGTCGTCTAAGATACCCATTTTTTAGATTGTCACATTTCTTTTTGAATGATTTTATCTAAAATAGCCTATTTCAATTTTTGAAATGTTTGAAACCATCGCTCCGGAATCTCGTTTTTTGTAGCCGTAACATAATCGTTATAATCACAGGGCAGCATTAGATGTCTTTCGTATTTTTTCATAAAACTCGAATGATACGGCACATTCATCCACCACCTGTCTGACTTTGGGCTCTTGTAAAAAACAAGTTCCCGCTCCCCCTCTTCTAAGTTAACCGTATACTTAACATACTCTTTTTTATTGCAGGCAGGAAAATCTCCCTTTCGACCATAGAACCCATCTATAAAGTACCAGATCATTTGAGCAATCAGGTTTGCCGTCTGTCCGTGGTCAAATATCGTAGGATTAAAATCGTAAATACCAAACGAACTTAATTTATCACTCATTCCTGCATATCTGCTCAATTGACAAGCTTGCTCCCCATTTAAGCCGTTTGCAGAAGTCACTTTATTCGCAGGGGCATATGGTTGAGCGACAGCACTCATGCTAAAGTTTACAAAATCTGCGTTTCTTATAATCGGCTCCGCCACTTTTATATCTGCTTTCAACTCTCCAAGCCGATGACTGTCAAAAAACAAATCCTCTAATAAGTGCAACTCGGCTTGATCAACTAAATAGGTTTGATAACCTAGGTTGGAATAGTTAAATAAAACATTTGGCTGTTGAATGATAATTTTTGAGAAATAATTCAAATCATGAATTGGCTCATCTGCTTTTCCAAGTGCAAATTTTGAATCTATACTTACCAGGTTAACAGTTTGCTCTTCCTTCGTATAGGCCATGTAATTCGCATAAACCAAATCTTGCGAACCTCCTAGAAATACGGGTATCACATTATTCCGCAATAGCTGAGAAATAACATCAGTTACAGCAAAGTAAGTGTCTGTCACGCTTTCCCCTTGGCAAATAGTTCCAAAATCCGCCATTTTAAGAGGATTTAATCCTTGATACAACTGGTAAAAGTAACTTCTGACTTGGTTTGCTCCTTTCGAACACCCATTATTCCGTATACTACCCCTCTCTTCTTCAATATCAAAAAATACGATATCGTACCCTTCGATTGAATTTGGATTAAGGTCTATTTGGTTTCCAATTTGACCTTCTGTTAAAAACTGAAAGCCTTCAATTTTATCCGTTTCGACTTTTTGAAAATAATCAAACAGTGACATGCTATTTCTTTTTTGCGCGTCTAACTACTTTTTTCTTTGCAGGTGCTTCGGCAGCAATTTTCTTACACTCCTCCAAAGTCAAATTCTCCGGTACCACATCCTTTGGTATTTTTATATTCTTCTTACCGAACTTAATATAAGGTCCCCAACGGCCATTCAATACTTGGATGTCTTTATCTTCTTCAAATACCTTTATATATTTGTTTGCCTCAGATTCTTTCTTAGCCTCAATAAGAACTGCAGCTCTTTCCATATCTACCGTAAAAGGATCGTCTCCTTCAGCTTTCTTTAACGAAATAAACAAACTATTCCACTTTAAATAGGGTCCAAATCTACCTATTGCTGCGGTTACAAGTTTATCTTCGTATGTACCAACTTCTCTTGGCAGTTTAAACAGTTCCATCGCTTCTTCATAGCTAATGGTCTCAATGCTTTGGTCTTTCAGTAAAGAAGCGAATTTTGGCTTTTCTTCATCATCTACGTGACCAATTTGAACCATTGCTCCATACCTGCCTATTCGTGCGTAAACCGGTTTACCCGTTTCAGGGTCCTCACCCAGCAATCGCTCACCCTTCGCTCTTTCTGCATGCTCTAGAGTATGCTCAACATTCTTATGGAATGGGTTGTAAAATGTTTCAATCATTTTATTCCACTTCAACTGACCATCGGCAATATCATCAAATTGCTTTTCAACATCTGCAGTAAAACTGTAGTCCATAATTTGTTTAAAGTTCTCCGAAAGAAAGTCTGTTACTACAATTCCTGTATCTGTTGGAAATAATTTATTCTTTTCTGCACCTGTTCGTTCAGTTTGAGACCCTTCATTTATTCCTTTTGCATCCAAAGTTAGAACGTCGTATTTGCGCTCAACACCTTCTCGCTCTTCCTTCACTACATAACCTCTCTTCTGAATTGTAGAAATGGTTGGGGCATAGGTAGACGGTCGTCCAATTCCTAACTCCTCTAATTTTTTTACGAGACTTGCTTCTTGGTAACGGGCGGGGTGCTTTGTAAAACGCTGTGTTGCGATAATTTCATGCATATTAACGTCATCACCAACTTTCATTGCTGGTAACATTCCATCTTGCTCTTCATCTTCCTCCTCGTCGTCATTCCCTTCTAAGTAAACTTTTAAGAACCCTTCAAATTGTAAGATTTCTCCTTTGGCTGTGAAATCAGTTTTTGACTCTGAAACATTAATAGTTGCAGTAGTTCTTTCAATTCTAGCATTGGACATTTGAGAAGCTGTTGTTCTTTTCCAAATCAACTCATACAATCTATTTTCTTGAGTTGATGTACCCAGACTATCGACTGATAGATTAGTTGGTCGTATAGCTTCGTGTGCTTCCTGAGCTCCTTTTGATTTTGAGCTGTATTTCTTAGGATTCGAAAACTCTGCGCCGTAGGTTTTGGTGATGTATTCTTTAGCTCCATCTACCGCTGTATCAGAAAGATTTACCGAATCGGTTCTCATGTAAGTAATCTTTCCTGCTTCGTATAATTTTTGGGCAACCAGCATGGTTTGTGCAACAGAAAACCCTAATTTTCTACTTGCTTCTTGTTGTAAAGTAGAGGTTGTAAAAGGCGCTGCTGGTGACTTTGTAGCCGGCTTCTTAACTAAATCACTAATTGAATAATTCGACTTCTCACATTCTTGAATAAAGCTTTTAGCGTCATCATAACTTTTAAACCTTGAACTTACTTCAGCTTTGAAACTTTTGCCTTTCGATAATTGGAAAACGCCCACAACCCTGAAAAAGTCTGTGATTTTAAAATTTTGAATTTCTCTTTCTCGTTCAACCACTAAGCGCACTGTAACTGATTGAACTCTACCCGCAGAAAGAGAAGGTTTCACTTTTTTCCATAAAACAGGAGAAAGCTCATACCCTACTAATCGATCTAATACCCTTCTTGCTTGCTGAGCATCGACTAAATTTCGATTTACTTTTCTTGGATTCTCTATCGCTTTAGTAATAGCCGATTTTGTTATCTCAGAAAAAACAATCCGTTTCGTTTCTTTCTTTTTTAAATCGAGAGCCTCTTCCAAATGCCAAGAAATAGCCTCCCCCTCTCGGTCCTCATCCGTTGCTAACCAAACAATATCTGCAGCTTTCGCTAACTTCTTCAATTCAGCTACTACCTTCTTCTTGTCATCCGAAATCACATATTGTGGCTCGAAGTTATTTTCGATATCGATAGAGATGTTTTTGCCGGGTAAATCTCTGATATGACCAAAACTGGACTTAACGGTAAATCCTTTTCCAAGAAAACCTTCAATGGTTTTGGCTTTAGCAGGTGACTCAACAATAACTAGATTTTTAGACATATTATAAGGTATAAATTGAATTTTCGAAAATTTGAAAATTTTTGGCAAAGAAAATCAATATTTGTTTAGAGTTCCAAAAAATCATTTTTAATTAATTGAAATAGTCAATCTATATTATATTTCATATAATATAAAAAAACATAAAAAGCAGTGGTATTACTTATGCCATTTTGTCACAGTCATTCGTTTTTTCCTAATTTCGTTCTTGCAAAATAGAACACCACCATGTTAAGAACAGAAGAGAAAGTAATAGATGAGGCAAGACAAGGGGAAGCGCTTGAAGGCAGAAAAGTTTCCAATTCAAACAGAAGAAAAGTTTTTATCGAAAGTTACGGTTGTCAAATGAACTTTTCAGATAGTGAAATTGTGGCTTCTATTTTAGAGAAAGATGGCTATGAGACCACGAAATTACTCCACGAGGCTGATATCGTATTTGTAAACACTTGCTCTATTCGTGAGAAAGCAGAACAAACTGTGCGAAAAAGACTGACCGTTTACAACAAGCATAAACGCAAGAATCCACAGATGATCATAGGCGTTTTAGGTTGCATGGCAGAACGTTTAAAATCGAAGTTTTTAGAAGAAGAAAAAATAGTTGATCTTGTTGTAGGCCCTGATGCATATCGCGATTTACCAAACTTAGTAGGAGAAGTTGACGGTGGAAGAAAAGCAGTAAACGTGATCCTCTCAAAAGAAGAAACTTACGGCGACATTGCACCAGTTAGATTAGGCGGGAACGGAGTAACCGCATTTGTTTCAATCACAAGAGGATGTGACAATATGTGCACCTTCTGTGTGGTTCCATTTACAAGAGGGAGAGAAAGAAGTAGAGACCCGGAATCAATTATTCAAGAAGTAAGGGAATTATCACTAGCCGGCTATCGGGAAGTCACATTGTTAGGGCAAAACGTAGATTCTTACTTGTGGTATGGCGGTGGTTTAAAGAAGGAGTTCGCTAACCTATCGGACGAAGAAAAAGAAAAGAGTACCAACTTTGCGCAATTGATGGATCGAGTTGCGCAGGTAGATCGAAAAATTAGAATACGCTTCTCTACCTCACACCCAAAAGACATGACAGATGATGTTTTGCATGTTATGGCGAGGCACGATAACATTTGCGATTACATCCACTTGCCATTTCAATCAGGAAATTCTAGAATATTGGAAATGATGAATCGCGGATACACAAGGGAGTGGTATATGAATAGAATTGATGCTATTCGGCGAATTTTGCCCACTTGCTCTATCTCAGCAGATATAATTTCAGGCTTTTGCTCTGAAACAGAGGAAGAACATCAGGACACGCTGAGCTTGATGGAGTATGTGAAATATCACTTTTCGTATATGTTCAAATATTCAGAGCGACCAAATACGATGGCACAGCGGAAGTATCCAGATGATATCCCTGAAGAAACCAAACAAAGAAGGTTAGCTGAAATTATTGAATTGCAACAAAAACACTCCCACGAGCAATTAAAAAAAGATTTAGGAAAAACATATGAGGTTTTAGTAGAAGGAGTTTCAAAAAAATCAGACCATGAACTTTACGGCAGGAATACACATAACTCAGTGATTGTTTTTCCGAGAGAAAATTACAAAGTAGGTGATTATGTCATGGTTAAAGTAGAAACTTGTACTTCAGCAACATTAAAAGGTAAAGCCGTTAAATAATGACAATTGAACAAATTAAACAGCGGTTTGGAATTATTGGACATTCCGAACAACTAAACAGAGCTATTGATATTGCGGTGCAAGTTGCACCGACAGATTTGTCGGTTTTAATTACCGGGGAAAGTGGTTCGGGGAAAGAGAATACACCCCAAATCATACATCAGCTAAGTGCGAGAAAACACAATAAGTACATTGCAGTTAACTGCGGAGCAATTCCTGAAGGAACCATTGATTCTGAATTATTTGGTCATGAAAAAGGTTCTTTTACCGGGGCAACCGAGACACGAAAAGGATATTTTGAAGTAGCCGATGGAGGAACGATATTTTTAGACGAAGTGGCAGAGCTTCCACTGACAACTCAAGTCCGACTATTGCGAGTATTAGAAACAGGAGAGTTTTTAAAGGTTGGTAGCTCAAAGCCACAAAAAACAAACGTTCGAATTACGGCAGCAACGAATGTCAATATTCCTCAAGCAATTAATGAAAATAAATTTAGAGAAGATTTATTTTATCGATTAAATACTGTGCCAATTGAAGTTCCCCCACTGCGCGTCCGAAAGGATGATATTCATTTATTGTTTAGAAAGTTTTCTGCAGATTTTGCCGACAAATACAGAATGCCTTCCGTTCAGTTAACAGAAGAAGCAAGGGTGCTTTTGCTGAAATATAGGTGGCCTGGTAATGTCAGACAATTGAAAAACGTTACTGAGCAAATCTCTGTGATTGAAAAAAATAAGTTGATCACAGCAGAAGTACTACTGAATTATTTGCCTGAAAATAGCGAAGCTTCGTTACCTGTGATTTACAGTGGGGACAAAGAAGGCATGACAGAGCGCGACATCTTATACAAGGTACTTTTTGATATGAAAAAAGATGTTGCAGATTTAAAAAAGGTTGTTTTCCAAGTTATTAAATCTGATTCAAAGCCAAATAAGGATGAAATTAATGATCAGGTTTTTGAACGACTATATGGTGGGCAAGATAGCATAAGTTCACTCGAAAAAAGATTAGAGCTTGCTCAATTCAGTGAAGAAAAACCAGTACAGAGAAGTGAGTCTAACTTCACAGACGAAGCCGTTAATTATAAAAATGACGCCTCAGAAGAAAAAGACGATTATCAAGAAATTGTAATTGAACAAGAAGAGGAATCGCTTTCAATTTCTGACACGGAGCAGAAACTAATTAAGAAAGCCTTAGAGAAACATGGTGGAAAAAGAAAATATGCTGCGGAAGATTTAGGAATTTCGGAACGTACTTTGTACCGGAAGATTAAAGAATATGAAATTGAACAATGAGAAATAGCAAACAAGTAGGTTTTTTAATGCTTATTACGGCCGTTATTTTATCGGCTTGTAAAGCTTCTTTTTCGTTTACCGGTGCTTCAATTGCTCCAGAAGTTAAAACGGTATCTGTCGACTTCTTTGCAATCAATGCAAGTTTAGCCCCGCCCAACTCGGGTCAATTGTTTACCGAAGCATTGAAAGATATATTTATAGCTCAAACAAATTTGGTGCTAGTAAAAAGTGATGGAGACCTTCAATTTGAAGGATATATTAGTGACTACAACAATAATCCGGTAGCTATTCAAGGAAACGAACAAGCTGCACTAACTAGGGTTACAATGACCGTTAAGGTAAAGTTTACGAACACCAACGATGAAAAGCAAAGTTTCGAGTCTAGCTTCTCTCGCTTCGAAGATTTACCGGCTAATGAAGACCTTGCTTCCAGCGAAGAAGAGTTAATCAATGCAATAAATGAACAGCTAACGCAAGACATTTTTAATAAAGCAGTAACAAATTGGTAGTAAACAAGTCAACCTTTATTTCCTATTTAAAGCAGCCCACTGCCGTTGGAGCTCATTCTATTGTAAGTCTTAATGAGATTGTTCAGGACTATCCGTACTTTCAGAGTGCCCAAATGCTGCTTACCAAGGCATATCATAGCAGCGAAAATTTAAATTTTGAAAGTAGCTTAAAAAGAACTGCTGCTTATGCGGCAAGCCGCAAACATCTGCACAGCTTGTTATTTACACCTTCAGTTTCTATGAATGAAGAAGTAGAAGTAATACCAGAATACTATACTCTTGAGCATGTTGAAACATCAGCAATTTCGGAAGAACCCCAGAATTCATCACAAGGTGAGCCACTTTTAGCACAAGTTTCAACTTTTACTAAAGAACTACCGGAAGATGAATTGGAGGAGCAACAGCTTGACAGTGTAACAGCCCATGTAGAAACTCCAACAAATTTAAATCAGCAAGATAATGAGGTAGGTGATCATTTTGAAGAGAAGTCAGCAGTTGCACAAGAGGAGAAACTTAACATTGACTTCAGTAAAATTAAAAACAGCAGCAATGCGGAGTTTGACACGTTAGAAAATCAAATTTTAAGTTCAGCTGTTAGCAACTCTATACTTCAAAATGTTTCCGACGAAATTCCTGATATTGATAGTTTAAGTGCAGAAAATTCAGACAATACGGCGATAAGAATAATAAAAACAGAGGATTTCAAGGAAGAAAAAGATCCTAATTTAACAATTAATGCTGCCGGCGATAGCAACTCCTTTACAGGGTGGTTAAGAGCACTAGATGTGCCCCAGTCTAAGTTTGAAGAATTAAGAACGGAAGAGGAAAGTGATCAACAAACCACTTCTAATACAACTGTTTTCGAGAGCAATAAGGAAAAAGCGAGTTTCTACTCACCTATTAAAATGGCTCGACTAAGTGTACAAGAAGACGATGACTTAATGACGGAAACCTTGGCAAATATTTATGCCGATCAAGAGCACTTCGAAAAGGCAATAAAAGCTTTTGAAAAATTACAGTTGAAATATCCCGAAAAAAGCAGTTATTTTGCAGCCCGAATTAAAGAAATTAAAATTCAATTAAACACATAAAAGAAAATGTACATTATTGTATCCGTTTTAGTCTTCATCATTGCAGTATTACTGATTTTGGTGATTTTGGTTCAGAACCCTAAAGGTGGTTTGGCTTCTAACTTCTCTTCTTCTAATCAGGTAATGGGAGTTCGAAAAACGACAGACTTTCTAGAAAAAGCTACGTGGACATTAGGCATTGCGCTAATCGTTCTTAGTATTCTTTCTTCAGCAACTATCAACCGAAATGAAGCTGTTCAAATTGACACAGTGGAATCGGAGCTACAGAATGAAGCCAATCAAATTGTGATTCCTGCTTCTCAAGCACCGGTTACAAATGAAGAAGTTCCTGCTGACCCAAGTTCGGCACCGGAGTAGTAAAGGCACCATAAAATTTAAAAGCCACACCCTACCGGTGTGGCTTTTTTTGTTGTCAAACTGTCACTTTAGCTGACACGTTGATTTACTAAACTGAAATATTTTCAGCAATTGGCAGCCTTTACCTATTGGCACGAATTATGACTTAAGGGAATTCGTTAAAAAAAACTAACTTAAAACTTAAAATATGTCAGTAAATGTAAAACCTTTAGCAGATCGAGTTCTTGTTGAACCTGCTGCAGCGGAAGAAAAAACAGCTGGAGGAATTATTATTCCGGATACAGCAAAAGAGAAGCCTCAAAAAGGAAAAATTGTTGCTGTAGGTAACGGTAAGCCAGATGAACCAATGACGGTTAAAGAAGGCGATACTGTGCTGTATGGCAAATTTGCCGGCACTGAAATTAACATCGAAGGAAAAGACTACTTAATTATGAGAGAGTCTGATTTATTCGCTATTGTTTAATATCTAAAATTTAAAAGAAAATGGCTAAAGAAATCACATTTGATACAGAAGCAAGAAATGCACTAAAAATTGGTGTAGACAAATTGGCGAACGCTGTAAAAGTAACGTTAGGACCAAAAGGAAGAAATGTTGTAATTGACAAAAAATTCGGCGCTCCTGCAGTAACCAAAGATGGTGTTACTGTTGCAAAAGAAATTGAGTTGAAAGACCCAATTGAGAACATGGGAGCTCAAATGTTAAAAGAAGTTGCTTCTAAAACTGCAGACGATGCAGGAGACGGAACAACAACTGCAACTATTCTTGCTCAAGCAATTGTTACCCAAGGGTTGAAAAATGTTGCAGCTGGTGCAAATCCAATGGATTTAAAACGAGGAATTGACAAAGCAGTAAAAGACATTGTCACAGAGTTGAAAAAAATATCTGAACCTGTAGGTGAGGATTCTGAAAAAATAGAGCAAGTTGCCACTATTTCTGCAAACAACGACAGTTCTATCGGAAAGCTAATTGCAGAGGCAATGGGCAAAGTAAAGAAAGAAGGTGTAATTACAGTTGAAGAAGCAAAGGGAACAGAAACTACGGTTGAAGTGGTAGAAGGAATGCAGTTTGACAGAGGTTATCTATCTCCATACTTTGTTACGGACACTGAAAAAATGGAGGCAGAACTAGAGAATCCATACATTCTGATTTACGATAAGAAAATCAGTCAAATGAAGGATTTACTTCCTGTTTTAGAAAAAACAGCACAGTCTGGAAGACCTCTTCTCATAATTGCCGAAGACATTGAGGGTGAAGCTTTAGCAACGCTTGTTGTGAACAAAATAAGAGGTTCATTGAAAATTGCAGCGGTTAAAGCACCGGGGTTTGGTGACAGACGTAAAGCAATGTTAGAAGACATTGCAATTTTGACTGGAGGAACAATGATTTCTGAAGAAAGAGGATATAAATTGGAAAATGCCGATTTAGCTGACCTTGGTTCTTGCGAGAAAATTACCATCGATAAAGACAACACAACTATTGTTAATGGAGCTGGAGCAAAAGATGATATCAAAGCTAGAGTTAACCAAATAAAGGCTCAAGTTGAAAATACTACTTCTGATTATGATAAGGAAAAACTACAAGAGCGTTTAGCAAAATTAGCTGGCGGTGTTGCTGTTCTTTACGTAGGTGCTGCTTCAGAAGTTGAAATGAAAGAGAAGAAAGATAGAGTTGACGATGCATTACACGCAACAAGAGCTGCTGTAGAGGAAGGAATTGTTCCAGGTGGAGGAGTTGCTTTAATACGAGCAATGTCGACTTTAGAAGGAAAGAAAGGCGTGAACGCAGACGAAACAACAGGTATTGCAATTGTACGAAGAGCAATTGAAGAGCCATTGAGACAAATTGTTGCTAATTGCGGTGGCGAAGGATCTGTGGTTATTCAAAAAGTTAAAGAAGGCAAAGGAAACTTTGGTTACAATGCAAGAACTGAGGTTTATGAGGACTTGATTAAAGCTGGTGTAATTGATCCTACAAAAGTATCTCGAGTAGCCCTTGAAAATGCAGCTTCTATTGCAGGTATGTTATTGACTACAGAATGCGTTATTTCAGATGCTGAAGAAGAAAACGCTGGAGGCGGAATGCCAGGTGGTGGAATGCCAGGTGGTATGGGCGGAATGGGTGGAATGATGTAATCATTTCTGCCAAAACCAAACCAAAAATTAAAAGCCCTTTCTGACGAATCAGAAAGGGCTTTTTAGTTCACCTTACTTTAGCGTTTAAAACCAAAGGGTATATAAAATGTATGCTAAAGCTATCAATAAAATTAGACCAAATAGGCTAGACACCAAACCTCCAATTAAGCTCACGAGTATAGTAACTACAATTGCTATAACCAACACCGCAATAATGGCTAATGCAATTTCTAGCCAAGGCCAGTCTTCAATATCATCTTCCCACCAATAGTCGTTTTGTTGTAAAAGGACAGCATTTTTATTTACCAAATTTTCAGTTACTTCTATTTCTGAAATGTTTTTTAGAAGCCCTTTTCGCTTTATCGATTTCTCTGCTGACTCAATTTCAAATTCTTCTTTAAACAACGAGTTATCGCTAACATTTTTCGCTATGCTGCTATAGCCTGCAGGTACTTTCGGTATTATCTTTTCTTTTGAAAAACTTTGAACTGTTTTAGGTAACCTCTTCTCTGCCCTAGCCGTTTCTTTGCTTTCTGACTTTGACGTGGAAAGATTCAAATGACTGTTGTATTTTACCTTTTAAAGTTAGTACTTGCCAGCGGGGTTTTAACAACCGAACAAGAATGAAGGAATACAAGCACAAAGGATATCGATACAATGGTTAAAAATTGATTCTTCATTCTGTTTAATTATAAGTCATCTAAAATAAAAGTTGAACTCTCGAGGTAACTAGCATCTGGGAAATAAATAAATAAGCAAGTACCTTCTTTAGTTAAATTAATAATTGGGACATGCAGACCCGTTGGGATTGCAGGGCATCCCTCACTATTACCCAGAACTCCATTCTCTCTAATATACTCTTCAGTAGCATAAGTGGCGCCATGAAGAACCACATATCGGTCTCGAGCATTTGTATTAAATCCGTGCTCTAACCCCTTTAAGCGAAGGGACAATCCATTTTTTCCAAAGTAAGTCTCCTCTGTCTTGTAAAACCCAAGGCTACTCTGATGCGACCCTTCGCTATTGGAAAAGTCAATGGCATATTTTCCTCCTGAGTTTTCCCCATGAGCCACATACGTATGATACAATACTGTCTTAGATTTTAAATCAATGACCCAAAACCGTTTTTTGATGGAGGGAAGGCGAAAATCTATAATACTTATAATATTTTTACTAAATGGAAGCAACCCGCTTAACTTTAGATCAATATATCCCAAATAAGCCTTTTCAAAAAGCGAAAACTCAGGTTTCTTCTCTCCTTTTAGCTGATTGTAAATAGACCCTAATAGAAAAGAATTAGTACTTGGTTTTGTTATGCAGTTTTCTGCTTTCAGCGGATGGCTGAAGAATATGCCGGAAATAAACAATATAACGAGTACGTTTTTCATAGCTAGAAAATCATAATGCAAATGAATGCTGCGCTTAAACAAATTGAAGAAATAATATTCATCTTCATACTGTGTTCAAAGTCTGCCTTATTTTCATCTTTTACAATTAACCTAAACCAATAGCTAAAGTACCCTAAAATAGGCCCTCCCAAAAGAAGGAAAAGATAAAAGTCTTTCACATTACCCTGTTGAACAAATGAATAGCCCAAAAGTAATGTTCCTAACAAAAAAGCGATTGATGAAAAAATGAAAGTTCCTTTAATTCCCAACATTAAACTTACTGTTAGATCACCCCTTTCTGAATCCTCGTCGTGCTGATAAACTTGTGTTAATGGATAAGATCCTAACAGAAATAGAGAAGAAGCAACTGCAAAAAATAGATTTACATTGTCCCAATTATAAAACCCCAAACCAACTTGTACAGTGTAAAACATAAAAAAACCCTGAAAGAAAGTAACTACTAACGTGCTTAAAATTGGCAATCTTTTCAAACGTATTTTATCCCAACTATAGGCCTTACTTACAGCAATGTAAATAACACACATCCAGCCAAAATGAATTGAGAGCAGAAAGGCACATACGATTGCAATGATATCAAAAGTAACTACCATGGGAAATAAATGCCGATTAACCTTTGGAGGTGTTTTTAGTCCCCCGATACTCCCTTCATCTTTATCGAAGTATGAATTATAACCGTTGCTCGCCGGATAAATTAACACATGGATAAGGAAAAAAATAAAAACACTTTTAGCTATTGGAATGTCTTCTATTGGAATTAATGCGAACCAAAATACCGGCATTAAGAAAATAGAGAAGGGAATTCGCATTAACTTTAACGCGTCAAGCATGGAAGATAATTTATTACGAAGGTACTCAAAGTAAGATATTGAATAGTAACATACATTATCTGTATCTACATATATTTGTAAAAAATTTACAATGGAGATTGAGAAAGAGATAAAACAAAATAAATTTAAAGATGAAATTAACAAGTTGATGATTAATCAACTATTTACAGGTAAGTGGATTACAAATCTAATTGCGAAGCAATTAAAGCCCTTTGGAATAACCAATCAGCAATATAATGTTTTACGAATCTTGAGAGGTCAAAAGAGCAATTACATTTCCGTTAATGCCATTTCCGATCGTATGATTGATAAAATGTCAAATGTTTCCAGATTAATTGACAAACTAGTTGATAAAAAGCTAGTGCAGCGAAAAATAAATAAAGACGATCGCCGACAGGCAGACATTGTAATCAATCAGAAGGGGTTAGACCTTGTAAAAGCGATAGAAGACACTGAAGATGATTTAAAGTCAAATTTCAAATCACTTTCTGAAGAAGAAGCAAAACAATTAAATGACCTTTTAGATAAACTAAGGGGATAAACTTTATAAATACTGTGTTAATAGCTTTTAACAAAGTGCAATAACAGATGGCACACAAAATCGTCGCGTAATGGGTAATTTCGCGTCTAAACATAATGACTTTGAAATACTCTACTTTTCCCGTTCAAAAAATTACCAAATCAAAGCTCTCTTCTATCAACTTTGATAATTTAAAATTTGGTAGAGACTTTTCTGATCATATGTTAATGGCGGAATATAATGATAGAGCATGGAAAACACCCCAGATTATGCCATATCAGCCACTAGAGTTTTTTCCGGCAGCATCTGTTTTTCACTATGGCCAGGCAATCTTCGAAGGTCTAAAGGCACATAAAAATGAAGCAGGAGAAGTTTTTATTTTTCGAGCAGATGAAAATTTAAAGCGACTAAACGCCTCAGCTGTAAGAATGTGCATGCCTGAGATTCCTGAAGACATCTTCATGGATGGGTTGAGGCAATTGATTGAATTAGACAAAGATTGGATTCCTGTAGGTGCTGGAATGTCACTTTACCTAAGACCTTTCATGATTGCAGATGATCCGTTTCTAGGAGTTAAGCCAAGCGGTTCATATAAATTTATGATTATTACCTCGCCTTCAGCTTCTTATTACTCAGGTGCTGTAAAAGTTAAGATAGAGTCTCATTATTCAAGAGCGGCAAAAGGAGGAGTTGGAGCTGCAAAGGCTGCAGGTAACTACGCAGCATCTCTACTACCCGCAAAAAAAGCGCAAGAAGAAGGTTACGACCAACTTATTTGGACTGATGCTAAAGATCACCAATTCCTTGAGGAATCTGGAACAATGAACCTAATGCTAGTTAAAGGCAAATCCCTACTGACGCCCCCATTGGACGGCAAAACTATTTTACCCGGAATTACCCGAAAAAGTATTCTTCAGTTAGCTGAAGAGTGGGGCTATGAGGTTGTGGAAAGACCAATTACTGTAACTAAGCTTGTTGAGGGTATAGAAGAGAATACAATTAGCGAATTATTTGGGGTTGGAACTGCAGCGACTATCGCTCCTATCTCTGTATTAGGCTATGAAGAAAAGCAATTACAATTGTCAGATTACACCAAGTGGGAATTCTCTTCTAAAGTGAAACAGTACTTAGAGGAACTAAAAACCGGAAAAGTAAAAGATACGCACAATTGGATTGAAACACTTTAGGAATTATTCTTAGGGTAGTCATAGAAGTAACAATGACCAGTCGAACCACTAACTAAAGTCCAAGAGTCAATCTCAAACCTAATTCCTACTATTGCTGCAGTTGGTAAGTTTCCAAATTGCTTGTCGCTCAAGTATTCAGCAAAATCTGTTAGCCCCGGGTTATGTCCTACTAAAAATACAGTATCAAGCGTATCAGCAATCTGATTGACACTAGTCAGCAATGAAAAAGTCGAAGCATGATACAGCTCTGGCTTTTCTATAATATTGACCTGTTTTTTTAATCTTTTGGAAATTAATTTTGCAGTGGTCAAGGCACGCACAGCCGGACTAGAAATAATAACATCAGGAAAGATTCCTACCTTTACCAGTCTATCTCCCATTTCTGGGGCTGCTGCTCTACCTCTATGATTTAATGGACGATCAAAGTCTTTCAGTTGAGCATTACCCCAACTCGACTTCGCATGCCTGATAAGGAATAATTGTTTCAAACTAATACTTAACGTCCACCAATTTTTGGATCGAAACCGTCATTCATCTTGACGGTAAAAATTGGTAGTAAAAAATTTTGCAAGAAATTAGAATTTGACTTAAAAACATGCTTTGCAAATGACTTTAAACTTGTAATCAATTCTTCGGCATACACCGTATCTAACTTTTGTAATACCGGGTCTAAATTTGTCAATCGATTTTCTAAGAATTGCTCTTTCTCTTTCCATTCTTCCGGTAATTGAGACAAAATCAAATCAAAATCATCTTTAAAGCATTTGTCAACCTCTTTGTAATAATTGTGTAAGATTGGCTTAGATGTATACGTTCTTAAATGTGCCAAGCGAATGGCATCAGCTTTTTCATCTTCAGAAACTATACCATCATCCGATACGGCTGCTAATAACGCAACCACTGCAGGAGCTCTTAAAATTATACCTCGATCTATTGGATCTAGTTTGTCGATTTCTTTTGCCATAATTTGATTTGTTTAATACCTTCACAAAGATAATTTTCTTTCGGAAGGTATCTATTCCTTTTCAAAAAATTAACGCATGAATTTGGTAAAAAAAGATTTTTCTGATGAACTGCACTTCAAAACCAGTCGAAGCAGCGGAAAAGGTGGACAACACGTGAATAAAACGGAAAGCAGGGTGACCCTATTTTTCAATGTTCGCGAATCAAGAATTTTAAATGATGATGAAAAAGCACTGATCACATCGAAACGAACTTTGTCCCAAGACGGTGTGCTTCAAATTAGCAGTGAAGCAACAAGATCTCAGTTGAAAAACAAAGTAAACTGCATAAAGAAATTTTACAGCACCATTACCAGAGCTTTGGTAACACCCGCAAAAAGAAAAGCTAGCAAACCATCGAAGGCTGCGATAAGAAAAAGGTTAAAAGAAAAGAAAAGAAGGTCTGAAATAAAACAAAACCGGAAATCTGACTTTTAAGCTTTTAGCAATTTGGAGCAAGCCTTCCAAACGGCATCTGATTTAGGCGCTGGAGCGGATATTTTTTGCTTTTCCTTTGACACGGGATGAATAAATTCGATAGAACGTGCATGTAAATGGATTGATGCATCACTATTCGTTCTATCAAAACCATATTTTACATCTCCTTTAATCGGCGAACCTATCGCAGAAAGTTGACTTCTAATTTGATGGTGTCGTCCGGTTTTTGGATAAACTTCCAACAAATGATAATTATCTAGGCTTAGTTTCACCCTATACGACAATTCAGCTCTTTTAGAACCCTTCACCTCATTATCATGTGCAGTACTTTTATTCTTTTCTGGATTCCGAACTAAAAAATGCACCAATGTTCCTTCGCTATTTTGCGGCTTATTTTTAACCACCGCCCAATATGTTTTTTGTATTTGTTTTTCTTGAAACATTTTATTGAGCCTCACCAAAGCTTTAGAGGTCTTTGCCAACAAAACCAGACCACTTGTAGGCCTGTCAATTCGATGAGGTACACCTAAATATACATCCCCTGGCTTTTTGTACTTCTCTTTTAAAAACTCTTTAGCAAGCTCATTTAAAGGCTTGTCTCTTGTGCGATCACCTTGAGTTAACATACCGGATGGTTTGCTAACCGCCAACAAATGATTATCCTCAAATAAAACTTGAAACTGATTTTTTGACACAGACTATTATTCTTGTTCAACAATTAAATCTAACACCCTCAACTCTGATCGATCGTTTTTACCTAAAACCTCCAATTCCTTTTGATAGGCCTTAAACCCTTCAAGGCCCACTATCTCTATGAAGTACTTACCTGGTGCTAAAATTGCTGAATATTTTCCATTTTCCTGATTATTGACATACGTCCCAATCAAATTTCCTGTTTCTTCATCAAAAACTTCAACCGTAACATCTGCCTTAACAATTGCTGAATCTTGGTTCAATATTCTACCTGAAAGTAAGGTATATTCATCCTTTTCATCATAAAAAGTTAACCTATAAATATCCAAATCTCCAAAGCTATCGTCAAATCGCTTTGCCATGTAAGCATAGCGTCGATTTTTGGCATACGATATATTTAAGTCATCGAAAGGAGTATTAATTGGGTGACCCAAGTTGATTGGATCTTGCCACTTCCTTTGTTCATTTTCAATGCTAGAACATTTAAATAAATCCATTCCTCCCATTCCTAAATGAGTATCTGAGCTAAAATAGAGTGTTTTCCCATTATCTGTGATCATAGGGTATTTCTCATTCCCTTCCGTATTGATTGTTGCACCTAAATTCATAGGTTGGCCCCAGTTTCCATTTGGAAGTCTTTTGATAACGTACAAGTCATACCCTCCAATTCCTCCATCCATATCACTTGAAAAATAAAAATGTTGACCGTTATTGGTCAATGATGCGCCTTGCTCTGCAGATTTAGCAAGCTCTTCGTAGTTTATGGGTTCAGCAACCATATATGATCGCCTACCTAATTCACTTACAAATAAATCATAGTAAACTTCATCGTTATTCACCGTGTAAACTAAGTAATTCCCATTTTCTGAATTTCCTGCTGTAAATTCGTTACCATAGGTGTTTGGAGGTCCAACCGAACGAGCTCTTGAGTAATTATTTCTCTTGTGCTTTACGTAATAGATATCAGCAGTTTTAAATCCGTCACTAGAACCTAAATTACCTACAACTCCCGATCGCTTCGTGGTAAAATATAGGTTAGACTCATCAGGATTTACATATGGTAAAAAGTCCGGCGCATCTGAATTTACATTTTTACCCAGATTTTCAAAGTCTACAGCTACCGGTTTCGCAATCATTTTTTGAGCAAAATCACATTGCTTAATAAGCTTCTTATATTTCATTTTTAACTCGGAGTCCTTTGCGTTTTCCTCAAGGTCAATGAACAAGCTCTTTGCTTTCGAAAATTATAGTTAAAAAAATAAGCCTGAGCTAATACTTCTTGAAAATCTTCTGCAGAAAAATTACTTGCCTCAAGTTCAAGCAAAAGAGCTAATCCCCTACTCTTGTCTATATTTGAATAAGTGTAGCCCTTGGCTAATTTATACTTATACTCTTTACTTGAAGTATCATTTTCCCAAAGCTCTGAGAAGCACTTTACCACCTCGGGCCAATTCCTATCTTTTACAAAAAAATCGCAGTTTCCTTCATTTACGTCATATATCCCTACGTACTGTGCTTTCAACTGCACAGCACAGAGAATAATAAAAGTAAAAAGAAGGTTTTTTTTCATTTGTTAATACTGCTCCTTTTCATTTGGAAAATCCGTTGACTTAACATCAGTTATATACCTTTCAACTGAATCTTTAATCCCTAAATACAAATCGTTGTAACGTCTAAGGAAACGAGGACTAAATTCATTATTAATGCCCAACATATCATGAATTACTAAAACTTGCCCATCTACACCATTGCCAGCTCCAATACCAATCACAGGAATGTTGACTTTATCAGCGACCATTTTTGCCAATTTAAAAGGTATTTTTTCCAATACTATTGCAAAGCATCCCGCTTCCTCTAATGCAAGAGCATCTTCGATTAACTTCTTTGCTTCTGCATCTTCTTTCGCTCGTACTACGTATGTCCCAAACTTATAAATGGATTGTGGAGTGAGGCCCAAATGTCCCATTACGGGTATTCCGGCAGAAAGGATTCGTTCAACAGATTCAATAATCTCATCTCCCCCTTCCATCTTCACTGCATGCCCTCCGGACTCTTTCATAATTCGAATTGCAGAAGTCAATGCTTCTTTCGAATTACCTTGATAGGTTCCAAATGGAAGATCAACTACAACCAAACAGCGACTAACCGCTCTAACCACTGATGATGCATGATAAATCATCTGATCAAGTGTTATGGGTAAAGTTGTTTCATGACCTGCCATAACATTTGACGCAGAATCGCCGACTAAAATAACATCTATTCCTGCCGCATCAACTATTCTGGCCATAGAGAAGTCATAAGCAGTTAACATTGAAATTTTTTCACCCCTGCTCTTCATCTCTTGAAGCACGTGAGTTGTAACTTTTTTCTCTTTTTGACTTTTAGCGGTGGACATAGGGGTTGTTTCTGTTGTCTGAACAAAACTACAAAATAGAATGTGATAATGAATAATTGGTAATTTTGGAACTATGAATTTGATAAAGGTAGCAGCGAGTATTGTTTTGATTTCAACCCTTTTTTCTTGCGAGAACGAAGTGGAGGTGAATGCAGAGTTTGAGGAAAATACATTTATTCTAGGTTTAATTGACCCCGGAAGTGATACCCAATTTGTAAAGGTGACCAAAACTTTCCTAGACGATGAAACCGGTGCAATTCAATTGGGTCAAGACCCAAACAATCTTTATTACGATAGTTTAGATATTTCGTTAAATGAATTTAATAAAGATAATGAGGTTGTCCAGCAATTCAAGATGACTAAAATACTTCGACCAAAAGTAAGTGGTCTTTTTACTACCGAAAGAAACGAGGCTTATTATTCTGACGCAATTGTAAAAGAAAATACAAGGTATACCTTAACGGTTGACAAATTGAATGGCACTGCAACAACAACAACCGGGGAAGCGGTGGTTACAAGTGGTGTTACGTTAGCTGAACCGGATATCAGGAGACGTGGAAAAATAAGTCTAATTGACCCTCGATCGAAAATCATTATCGACGAAAGGTTTGAATTTCTAACGTCTGAAAACGTTGGAGAGTTTTCGGCTACCATGGTTTTCAATTACTTGGAAATAGTTAATGTAGATAGTGTCGTAAAATCGATTAGAATCCCACTAACTTCCAATTTAAACCCTACATTAGGTGTGGTGAATTTTCCATTTATTTTTGAAGGGCAAAAGTTTTTCACTGCTCTTGAAGCAAATATTCCCATTGGCCTTAACCCTCCTAAACGATTAGTTTTAGATGATGGCATAGATATAATTCTAGAGGCTGCGGATGCAGATTATACCCTTTATAGAGATGTTAATGGTCCAATAGATGGGTTGGCTCAGGTAAGGCCAGACTACACTAACATTACGAATGGAATTGGCTTGTTCGCATCTCGAAATATTACTACGGTTAAAATTAGCCTAAGTGGTGATACAAAAGGTTATATCATTGACACCTACGGAGACAGAGGCTTCGAGTTCGAGTAGACATTCTGTCACATTTCGTGACAAACATCTTTTAAAAGACTACTAAAAATGACAGATTTTCACAATTTGTCATTTTTTTTTAAATGGCATATTCATTGACTATTGAATCTCAGATTACAAAATTTGAATTTAAATAAACAATAGATATGAGTAAAATAATTGGAATTGATTTAGGTACAACGAACTCTTGTGTTTCAGTAATGGAAGGAAACGAGCCAGTTGTTATTCCTAACAGTGAAGGGAAAAGAACTACTCCTTCTATCGTTGCTTTTATTGAAGGCGGCGAAAGAAAGGTAGGTGACACCGCAAAAAGACAAGCCATTACAAACCCTACTAAAACGATTTACTCCATTAAGAGATTTATGGGAAGTAAATTTTCTGAAGTAGAGAAAGAGTTAGGCAGAGTGCCTTATAAAGTGGTAAAAGGCGACAACGATACTCCTAGAGTAAAAATTGACGACAGAATGTATACTCCTCAAGAAATTTCTGCCATGGTTCTTCAAAAAATGAAGAAAACAGCAGAAGATTACTTAGGAACTACCGTTACTGAGGCAGTAATTACTGTTCCAGCTTACTTTAACGATGCACAAAGACAAGCAACAAAAGAAGCAGGAGAAATAGCTGGATTAACAGTAAAAAGAATTATCAACGAACCAACTGCAGCTTCACTAGCATATGGGCTTGATAAAAAGTCAAGTGATGTGAACATTGCAGTTTTTGACTGTGGTGGTGGAACACATGATGTTTCAATCTTAGAATTGGGAGATGGTGTATTTGAAGTAAAATCTACCGATGGTGATACACACTTAGGAGGAGATGACTTTGACGATGTAATTATTGACTGGTTAGCGAAAGAGTTTGAGAATGAAGAAAGCATTGACTTAAGAAAAGATCCAATGGCACTTCAAAGATTAAAAGAAGCTGCTGAAAAGGCAAAAATTGAGCTATCAAGTTCTAGTCAGGCGGAAATTAATTTACCTTACGTTACAGCAACGGCATCAGGACCAAAACACTTGGTAAGAAGCTTAAGCAGATCAAAATTTGAGCAATTAGCAGATAGCTTAATCAAAAGAACAATTGAGCCGTGTAAAAAAGCGCTTGAGTCTGCCGGAATGAAAGTTTCAGATATAGACGAGGTAATTTTAGTGGGAGGATCAACAAGAATACCTGCCATACAAGATGCTGTAAAAGCATTCTTTGGAAAAGAGCCTTCAAAAGGGGTCAACCCAGATGAGGTTGTTGCAATTGGTGCAGCTATTCAAGGAGGTGTATTAACTGGTGAAGTGAAAGATGTTCTTTTATTGGACGTTACTCCTCTTTCTCTCGGTATCGAAACAATGGGTGGTGTAATGACCAAACTAATCGAAGCTAATACTACAATCCCAACGAAAAAGTCTGAAACGTTTTCAACTGCTGCTGACAATCAACCTTCTGTTGAGATTCACATCTTACAAGGTGAGCGACCAATGGCCAATGGAAACAAGACAATTGGTAGGTTCCACTTAGATGGAATTCCTCCATCAAGAAGAGGAGAGCCACAAATTGAAGTAACTTTTGACATCGACTCAAACGGTATATTGAACGTTGCTGCGAAAGATAAGAAAACTGGCAAAGAGCAAACAATTAGAATTGAAGCATCTTCAGGTTTAAGTGAGGAAGAGATTGCAAAAATGAAGCGTGAAGCAGAAGAAAATGCTGACGCAGATAACAAAGCAAAAGAAGAAATTGACAAGCTTAACAGTGCAGACAGTTTGATTTTCCAAACTGAAAAGCAAATGAGTGAGTTTGGCGACAAACTTCCTGCCGACAAAAAAGAGCCAATCGAGAGCGCTTTGGCAGAATTGAAAAAAGCACACGAAGCGAAGGATATTGCAGCGATTAATCCAGCAATGGAGAAATTGAATACAGTATTCCAAGCTGCTTCTCAGGAAATGTACGCACAAGGTGGTGCTGAAGGTGCAGCCGGAGGGCAGCCTACAGACGGTGCCGAAGCTACCGAAGATGAAGTTACGGATGTTGACTTTGAAGAGGTAGAAGACGAAGAGAAGAAGTAAGCTTCGAAAAATACCATTGAGAGTATGAAGAGCCATTCACCAAAAGTGAATGGCTCTTTTCGTTTGAGCTCTTCCTGCTAGTCACAAGAAACCATTGAAAATCCTTGCTACAAGTAATTATTCTAAATTACTGCATTTTCTATCTTTCTCAACGGAAAGTTTGCCAATAGCAACTTTCTGCCAATGAAAGACTCTATGTATATTTCCAAAACTGAATGCTCTGTCGGTGAATATCAAACATTCCTTAATGAAATCAATGGGCAAAATGACCTTTTGACAAAAGTTTATCAAGAAGAATGGATGAATTTGAAACCCTTCAAGTCTTATTATGAAGCATTCCACGATACCTATGGTTATATAAAAAATATGCCTGTCGTAAATATTAGTCAGGCAGGAGCAGAAGCTTACTGCAGGTGGCTTACCAAAAAATACAATGATAGCAATGAAAAAGAATTTAAAAAAGTAGTTTTTCGCTTACCAAGCAAAAAGGAGTGGCTTCTTGCATACAACAAATACAGCGATAAAATTGAGTTGTTCGACAAACTTTTCTTTCTTGAAAAAGCAAAATCAGACTCTAATATGGAAGCAAACGGCTGGTCCGCCGATGATCTTATGTCTGATCTAGGAAACAGTCAAAACGTGATCCAAATGATGGAGTATATCAATTCAGATGAGTGCGAAAAACATTTCCTAGTATGCAGAACTGAGTTTCCTGAGCTAAAGTCAACTCCAATAAAACATATGAGTACAAACGTAAGTGAATGGTTAAAAGAAGAAAACACTGCGAATGGAAATAACTGGAGAACTATTGACTATGCCTTTAAGGGCGCACCGACTCTACCATTAAGTTCAGAAACTTTCAAAGCTGAATTCCCTGCACCGACAATTGGTTTTAGAGTGTTATGGAAGTCATTGAAAAATAGGCACTAAGAATCTTGAGCATCTAAAAAATTTAATACAACCCTTTATTGACACTAACTTGTGTTAAACCTTCCTAAAACTTCTCTTACATCAAAATTCATTCACGTAATTTTATCTTTTGAAAGATAGTTACATGAAGAAGAATCCACTTATAGTAATTACCAACGACGACGGAATAACTGCACCGGGAATTAAAACTTTAATCGAGGTGGTTAAAAAAATTACAAATCGTATTGTGGTAGTTGCTCCAGACAAACCACAATCGGGAATGGGACATGCCATTACCATTAACGCTATGATTCGAATCAAAGAGTTTGACATGGACGGAATAACAGCCTATAGTTGTAGTGGTACTCCGGTAGACTGTGTGAAGGTTGCTACTACAAAAATTGCAGAAGGAAAGCCGGATTTGATTGTATCGGGAATTAACCACGGATCTAACTCAAGTATAAATGTAATTTACTCCGGAACCATGTCCGCAGCATTAGAGGGCTCCATTGAGGGTATTCCTTCGATAGGTTTCTCTTTAGACGATACTAGAATTGATGCTAACTTTGAAGCGACCAAAAAATACGTAGACCAAATAATTCGATACACCTTAGATCACCAATTGGAAGGAAACTGTTGTTTAAATGTCAACTTTCCCGCAATAGCAGCAGATTTAATTCAAGGAATAAAAGTTTGCCGACAAGCAAATGCCATGTGGGAAGAAACGTTCGATGAGCGTTTTGATCCTTCCGGAAATGCCTACTATTGGTTAACCGGCAAATTCGTGAACCACGAAGCAGAAGCTACCGACACGGATGAATGGGCTTTGAAAAACAATTACATTTCTGTGGTTCCCGTTCAATACGATGTGACAGCATATCCCGTTCTTAAAGAAATTAAATCCTTAGAAAATGACTAAAAAATTTGATAAGATTTGGGTGGGTATTGTTACCGGTATCGTTTTACCGCTCATTGTAATGGGTATATTTTACCTTTCATCCTACAGCTATATTACTGTTCCTCAGTTTTTAAGAAAAATGGTTTTTGCCTCCATTATCTTAAAACTTCTCAGCCTCTGTGCAGTAATCAACTTAGGTGCCTTCTTCCTATTTTATAGAGTTCAGCACGATAAGGCTGCAAGGGGAGTGATTTTTGCCACAATGGTTTTGGCTTTTGTAGTGGTTATTGATAAGGTCATGAACGGAGGACTGTAATGAAATACTACATTATAGCAGGTGAAGCTTCAGGCGATTTACACGGAAGTAATCTCATCAAAGAAATTCTAAAGAAAGACACTTCTGCAGAAATAAGGGCTTGGGGTGGAGATTTAATGGAAAGAGCAGGAGCTCAAGTAGTAAAACATTACAGAGACTTAGCTTTCATGGGATTTGCTGAGGTTATTATGAACCTTAGAACCATTCTTGGAAACATTAAAGAATGTAAAAAAGACATTCAAAACTATCAACCTGATGCAGTAATTCTCGTGGATTATCCGGGCTTTAATCTCCGCATCGCAGAATTTGTAAAAAACTTAGGCATAAAAGTTTACTATTACATTTCACCTCAAATATGGGCTTGGAAAAAGGAAAGGGTACATAAAATTGCCAAGTTTACTGACAAAATTTACACCATTCTACCATTTGAAAAAGCCTTCTTTAAAAAGTATGGCTACGATGTGGAGTATGTTGGTCATCCCTTACTCGATGCTATTGAAAACCGTGATATTTCGGAAAAGCGAAAACAAGAAATTAAAGCAGAATTTGAAATAAGTAACCAACCAATTGTTGCCATTTTACCCGGAAGCAGAAAACAAGAAATTGGTGTAATGCTGCCGATTATGTTAAAGCAAATTACCAACTACCCAGAATTTCAATTTATTTTAGCTGCTGCACCAAGCTTTGATTTAAGCTACTTTGATCCCTTTTTGGAAAAATACCCATCTCTAAAAGTAATTCCAAATCGGACCTATGACTTGCTAAGCATTTCTCATGCTGCAATGGTAACTTCGGGAACAGCAACACTTGAAACAGCACTATTTAGGGTGCCTGAAGTAGTCTGCTACAAGGCCAATGCTATTTCCTATCAGATAGCGAAGCGGATAGTTGACATCAAATACATTTCTTTGGTCAATTTAATCATGGATGAGGAAGTTGTAAAAGAACTAATTCAAGGTGACTTGAACCAAAAGCTATTAAAAGCAGAATTGGGAAAACTGCTTGGGAATACTTCAGAGAGAACTGAGATGTTGAATAAATTTGAAGAATTAATTAATAAACTCGGTAGTGGAGGCGCGTCAGCAAAAACGGCCAAATTATTGATTGATGATTTAACTCATGCGTAAACTAGTTCCCTTCATCTTTGCATTTTTCATTTGCTTTACGCTGCACGCTGAGTTTATTAATATTGGCGTTTTTGCATCTAAGCAAATAAACAGTTTTGATTTTTCTGTTAGAGCTGGAAAGTATGCCTTATTTACTGAATCGGGAAAAATTAAAGAGCTAGACTCTAAAGCGACGCTTAGTATCAAGTATGTAGATGGCTTTGTAGAGGTAAAACAGAACGGAACTCTTATTGGCAAATACAGAAAAGTCAATCTGATGGGAGTTGGGTGGTACAATCACTTTATGGTAAAAAGTAGTAATCCAACTGGATTAGAGCGTCGATTTGACGATAATTTAAAAATTATTGCTCAGCGAAATAAAATGCAACTCGTTAACAACCTCGATTTAGACAACTATGTTGCCGGTGTTGTTGAAGCTGAGGTTGGAAGAAAACCACCCAAAGAGTACTTCAAGTTACAAGCTATAATTTGCCGCACCTATGCCTTGGCCAACACGGAAAAGCACATTGTTGATGGATACAATCTTTGCGACGAAGTTCATTGTCAGGCATACCATGGCAAAACATTCTTTAACAACATTGTTGAAGCTGCCATGCAAACGAGAGGTGCCGTAATTGTAGATTCTGACATTCAACTAATCACCGCAGCTTTTCATTCCTCCTGTGGCGGACAAACCGTAAATTCTGAAGATGTTTGGAGTAAGTCATTATATTATCTTCGATCTGTGAAGGACACTTTTTGCCTGAAGCATAAAGATGCCACGTGGCAAAAGGAAATTGACAAAAAGCAATGGAAGAGTTACCTAACGGCACGACTTCCAAGTACAATACCGGAGAGACAGTACATGAATTTTAGCGTAAGCGATCGGTTGAAATATTTCCCAGAATCAAAACTTTCCTTCGAAGAATTACGTGGAAAATTTAGATTGCGCTCTACTTACTTTAACATTCAAGAAACTGACAGCAAGGTACTTTTAAAAGGTCGTGGGTTTGGTCACGGTGTTGGTTTATGCCAAATTGGGGCGATGGAAATGGCAGCTTTAGGCTATAATTATTCTGAAATATTGCACTTTTACTACAGCGGAGTTCACATTATTGATCTAAGTGCTTTGGATTTCTTTAAAGATGACTAATTTTTCGCTCTTCGCGAAAAATAGAATTACGAGTCTTTTAATTACGAATTACCAAAAATATCCACCAAAGAATTTGTGCTTAATATTTTCAGGCGGAGTACCTATAGCTATAGGAGTCAAAACTCAAGATAACATATAAGAAATCACCACACTTCTACCAAAACTTGCTAATGCAATAAATTGAAAACATTCGTAATTAATTATTTCCCGGATTCGTAATTCTTCTAAAAACCTCTCCAAGCTTTCCTATTTACTTCTTGAAAAGGGGTTAATTCAGCATTCCAACTTACTTCATATTTCGAAAAATAAAAGTCATCGGTCAAGTTAACCATAATTCGTTTTGCACTGCCATGTTGGTCAAATGCACCCATCGAAATTGGAGCATCTTTGAAATATTCTAACCATTCTGACAAGTCATTATTAATTTTCAACCCATTAACAATCACAATTTCATCATTCACCGAAATGCCACCGTGCTCCGCAGGTGAATTAGGGAAAACCATTGCAACCTTGTTCTCTAACAGTTTTACACCAAGGTACGCTTCATAAAATACAGGTGATGGAAGTCGCTTCATTCCAAGACCAAAAAATTCTAAAGCAGCTTCTAGTTGAGCTGTATAATCCCGTGCACCGTTAATGTAGTTATCAAAATAAGCTGTTAAATCACCTTCTGCAAATTTCTCAATTTCTGCTTTATAGTCCGATTCAGAAATTCCCTTACCTTTTTTGTAATAATTGTTGTAAAACGATTTTAAAACGTCATCAAATGAGTTCTTCCCCTTTGATCCTTTACGTATCTCAACATCCAGCATAAAAGTATTTAAGGCTCCTTCTGTATAAATGGATGCTTTCCTATTAGGAACTCCTAAAACATAACCATCTAACCAAGTATCAAAGGAAGAATCTGCAACAGACATATTCAAAGCTCCGGGATTATTATAATGCCGTTCCAAAATCTGATTAAACGTTCTAAAAAATGCAGCGTCACCAAATACCTTTCCACGGTACAACGTCAAATCACCATACCACGTAGTTGCCCCTTCTGATAAGTAGCCTAATTTTGAATAATTCTCTTTGGCAAAATCGTAAGGCACCATTTCAATTGGACGAATACGCTTAACATTCCAAGTGTGAAATAATTCATGAGAAGAAACGCCCAATAAGTCTTCGTATCGGCCATCCTTTTTCAACACATTATAAGAAGGTCCTAGAGCGATTACAGTAGACGCTGAATGCTCTACACCATGATATGCAGAATGTGGTAAAATTTGAAATAAATAATGGTACTCTTCAGTTGGAAAATCTCCAAACAACTCAATTTGGGGTTGTGTAAAACCAATAAAATCCTTTTCAAGCAACTTCCAATCTGGTTTAAATTCACCTTGAAACCAAAGATGAAACAAAGTTCCAGATAACTTAAAAGAATGATGTTGTAAACTTGCTGACGCGATAAAAGGACTGTCAGCCAACTCATCAAAACTTTCAGCCGTAAAAACATGCTGTTCTGATTTGGGTAAAGCAATTGCTACCTTATAGTCTGCAGCAAGTTTTAAATGAAGCTCACACTTGTCTAATGTTCGGTCCAACTCATACATCAAACAATTTAATGGGTTCATGTATAGTTGTTTGGAATCTAAAAAAGTAGACCCGGCGTTTAATTCATTTGCGAAGTAATTGTATCGCAACACCACTTTTGAATTTCCTAAACATTTCACCTCCCACGAATCTTTTGTTGTTTTTCTTATCGACAGAGACTTCCCGTTTTCGTCAAAAGCACTCAGTTTTTGAATATTCTTTGCAAAATTTCCAAGCTCATATCTTCCAGGTCGCCATGCAGGTAGCTGAAAATTTAACTTTTCACTACCATTAACTTCAGCTTCTACCTGAATGTCAATGTAATGATTACTTGGATGCGAATAGGAAACAATATACTTCATTTCGTAAAGTTAACATGCAGATTTGATATTCTTACTTTAAATTTGACTTTCAATTTACCTGAACCATGAACTTCATATTCCATTTTTTAAGATTGATTCGCTTTCCCAATTTGGTGATTATTGCACTCACGCAATATGCCATTCGATTTGGGATTATCTCCCCCTTTTTGAATCAAGCAGGATTGGATTTATTCCTTTCTGAAAAGTTATTTGGAATGCTTGTTGGGGCAACCGTATTAATTGCAGCGTCGGGCTATATTATTAACGATTATTTTGATGTTAAACTTGACCTTTTAAACAAACCTAATCAGTTGGTCATAGGAAAGAGTATTTCCAGAAGGCAAGCCATGTTTTTACATACCTTGGTAAACTTGGTGGGGTTGGCTTTAGCGCTTTATGTTGCCATTTCCATTCAACATCCCATGTTGGTGTTATTTCAAATTGTTAGCGCTGCATTGTTGTGGTTCTACTCCATTAACTTTAAAAAGCAAATTTTAATCGGAAATATAATTATTGCTGCATTAACGGCATTGGTTCCTTTTACGGCAGGTTATTATGAAATTATTCTACTTTTTGACAGTGTAAAAACGGAATTAGTTATCTCAAATATTGAAGTTGATAACATCCGCTCATTGTTATTTAGTATTCAATACTTGCTTTATTGGATTATTGGATATTCTACATTTGCTTTCATCTTAACGTTCATTCGAGAGGTAATTAAGGACTGTGAAGATATTGAAGGCGACAAAGAGTTTGGCTGCAAAACACTCCCCATTGTTCATGGCATTCCTAAAGCTAAAAAGGTGGCGAATTTATCGGTTGCTCTTTTAGTAGTATTATTGACCTTTCTAGAGTTTGTCCAAGTTAACTCGCAAGACTGGATTTCTTTTTCTTATTTCTTCTTTTTAATATCGCTGCCACTACTTTGGTTGATGGTTAAAATTCGAAAAGCAAAAACGAAAAAGCATTTTTTCATCATCAGTCAAGTGATAAAAGTGTTGATGCTAGTGGGAATCTTATATACTGGAATAATATATCTCTTTTAATGCTAAATACTAACAACTGGAACATCATTCTAGCTTCCCAGTCTCCAAGAAGAAAGCAACTTCTTGAGCAATTAGGCTATACTTTTACTCAAAAGTCAAAAGACACAGACGAGAGTTTTTCTAAGGAAATTCCCCTAAGAGAAGTGGCGGAACATCTTAGTGTGAAGAAAGCTGCTGCTTTTGCGGAAGAGATTAAGCACAGAGACCTCATCATCGCATCAGATACAATTGTACTTATCGACAATGAAATCTTAAACAAACCAAACACTAACCAAGAGACCTTTGCAATGCTAGCAAAGCTTTCTGGAAAGCAACATGAAGTAATAACAGGCGTTTGTTTGAAATCAAAAGCAAAAGAGATGTCCTTTTCCGTCTCAACTACTGTATTTTTCGAGGAATTAAAAAAAGAAGAAATCAATTATTACATTGAAAAATACAAGCCATTTGATAAGGCAGGAGCATATGGCATCCAAGAGTGGATTGGCCTAATTGGAGTAAGTAAAATTGAAGGTTCATTTTACAACGTCATGGGGTTTCCGACGAAGGAAGTGTACGAAGCGATTGAACGTTTCTAGATTTATTTTAGCTTTTCCCTTACTCACATAGCTTCACATTAAAACACCTCGACTACAGCCATAATGCTACTACGGTATTTTTGTTTCAGAAAGATTGATGAGGCGATGTAATCGAAAAAATTAATCCCAATAAATACTATTCCAATTCTTTCCTCTTTCTCTTCTCAAGAAATAATAATGAAGTAAAAATCGAACTTGGTGGTGATTATAAACAACCGGAATTAAATCAGACTCTCGTCCGTAGCCATTAATAAAACGTTGAAATCTAGCTGAAACATGAACAGTGTTAAATTTCAATCCTGCACCTACTTCGTAAGCCAAAGCCATCACTTTAAATTGATCTCCTGCAAATTTCTGACCTTCATTAGCACCGTATTGAACAGCGGTATAGAAGCGATTGGTAACGGTAGGTCCTAAAATCAACTGAAGTGGTCCACTGCGCAAAACAAACTTAACACCGTACTCTCCACGATAAATTGTGTATTCTAATTCATTAACCGATCTAGTTCCATTGGGTGAGGTAATTGAAAGGTCCATAAAGCCTCCACACCTGCACAGGGTTGCCTCCCATAAAACAGAAGGAATAAGCCTAAAGTATGCAGAATTCTGCTGCCTTGCAGGACTAACTGACATTTGAATACCAAAGTTATATGCAGAAAAGGGTTTTCCAGATCTTATAAAAATAGCATCATTCAGTTTATTTTGATCTACTGTAAATTTAGAAACATTATATCCGACATGCCCTCCAAATTCTACGATTTGAGCATTAGTGCTTGTTGCAAAAAATACGATGGTCAATAAAACAATTAGCCTTTTACAAGTCAACAGGGAAATCATAAGGGGATCTATATTTAAATTTAAAACCACTCTCTTTTATCGCATTGCAAGTTACTACTTTATCTTTTGAAAAGTCATCATCATCAAATTCAATAGACCTCATTTTATATTGTTTCGCGATTGCATTATAATACGATTTTTTCAGCGGATGGTTTTCTGAGCATAAATTGTAAATGCCAATTTTAAAATGACTTATGATGTGCACAATTGCTCTAATTGCATCTTGTCTATGGATTAAATTTACTGGCGCTAGTGGTTTAGAGATCCCCTTTCTACCTTCCAAGCACTTCACCGGATGACGTTTTCCTCCTACAAGTCCACCCAGTCTAAAAATTGCATACTTTTTAAAAGTGTCTTTTATATAGGCTTCAACTTCTGCAACTTTTTTTGCTGAAGCTGAGGAAGGATTTATCAAACTCTCTTCATGAACCTCCCTTTCTTCATTCCCATATACCGAAGTTGAGCTGGTGTAAATGATGGTTGTATCGGGGTTAGTTTCTAAAACTTTACCAAGAAATTGCTTGCTTAAATCCGGATAATTATCACTACTAGAAGGGGGAATTGTGTAAATCAAAATTTCACAGCCTTTTAGAAACTCAGCCTCCTCGTTGGTCAAATTAAATACCTTCACCAGGTCTAGTGCGTTTTCTAAGCGATCAGCTTTAATAACAGAAGTTGTTGTTCCAGTTACATCGTAACCTAACTTTTTTAGTGCAAGTGCAAGCTCTTCACCCAACCAACCTATTCCAACTATACAAACCCGTTTCATCATAAAAAATCTCCTAATTTTAGCCTTTCCTATACCAAATAGAATATGGCCTTCGAATTTCATAAAGATAAAGACACTTACATAAAATGGCAGTATGAAAATGCTAAAAACTACGTAATACCTTTTATCGAAAAAACATTGCCATTGAGCAAGGGAATGAGGGTAATGGAAATTGGTTGTGCTGAAGGAGGCGTATTAAAAGCATTCACCGACAGAGGCTGTTTCGGTTTTGGAGTTGAACTTCAAGAATCTAGACTAAAGATAGCCGAAAAAGTATTTGAAAAAGAACTGCAAGAGGGTAACGCAAAGTTAATGAGCAAGAATATCTACGATATGGACTTGCAAAGTGATATTGATGAAAAGTTTGACCTCATTATTCTAAAGGATGTCATTGAACACATTCACGACCAAGACCGATTTCTAGAATACATTAGAGACTTTCTTAAACCGAACGCACATATCTTTTTTGGATTTCCTCCCTGGAAAATGCCTTTTGGAGGACATCAGCAGCTGGTGAACGGCAAATTATTGTCAAAACTACCCTACTACCATTTGCTGCCCATGCCACTCTACAAGTTACTCCTTAAATTAGGCGGAGAAAGCGAAGCCAAGATTGAAGGTATGGTAGAAATAAAAGAGACAGGAATTAGTATTGAACGCTTTGAGAGGCTGAGTAAAAAGAATAATTATAGCATTCCGCTTAAGCAGTTTTACTTGATTAACCCCATCTATAAATACAAATTCAATTTAAAGCCTAGAAATCAGCTTTCTTTCTTAAGCGCTATTCCGTATTTTCGAAATTATTGGACATCTTGCGTGTATTATTTGATTCGCAAAGAAGGTTAGCTTTAAACCATCCGATGTAATAACCTCTAATAAAAAAGGATGCTCCATTTTATTAGAGCATCCTTTTCATTTATTTTAAGCAGATGTTGTTAAGCTAAAACCTCAGCAACCTTATCAGCCGCCTCTTGCAATAAAATCGCTGAATGAACCTTTAATCCAGACTCATCAATAATTTTCTTTGCCTCTTCAGCATTGGTTCCTTGTAAACGAACAATAATTGGCACCGGAATCTCTCCAATATTTTTGTATGCATCAACTACTCCTTGAGCAACTCTGTCACACCTTACAATACCTCCAAAGATATTCACCAAAATAGCCTTGACATTACTATCTTTCAGAATAATTCTAAATGCCTTCTCTACTCTTTCTGCGTTAGCTGTACCTCCAACATCTAAAAAGTTTGCAGGATTTCCACCACTTAACTTAATAATGTCCATGGTTGCCATTGCTAAACCTGCTCCGTTCACCATGCAACCAACGTTACCATCTAAGTTCACGAAATTCAACCCGGCTTCGCCTGCTTCAACTTCTGTTGCATCTTCTTCACGGATATCGCGCATTGCAGCTAAGTCCTTATGACGGTACAACGCATTTTCATCTAAACTAACCTTAGAATCTACCGCTATAATTTTATCATCAGATGTCTTTAACACCGGATTAATCTCAAATAAGCTAGCGTCAATTGAATCATATGCTTTGTACAATGCAAATACAAACTTCACCATCTGCTTAAATGCATTCCCTGAAAGGCCTAAGTTAAATGCTATTTTTCTAGCTTGAAAACCTTGCAACCCAAATGAAGGATCAATTTCTTCATGAAAGATTAAATGTGGGGTGGCCTCAGCTACCGCTTCAATATCCATTCCACCTTCAGTAGAATACATGATCATGTTTCTACCTGTTGCTCTGTTTAAAAGCACACTAACGTAAAACTCTTCTGTTTCACTTTCTCCTGGATAATATACATCTTGAGCAACAAGCACCTGATGCACTCTCTTACCTTCTGCAGAAGTTTGAGGAGTAACTAAATCCATTTCAATGATATCATTGGAAATTGATTTTACTTCATCTAACGATTTCGCCAATTTAACGCCACCGCCTTTTCCACGACCACCTGCATGCACTTGAGCCTTAATTACCCACCATTCTGTTCCAGTTTGCTCCGTCATTTTTTTTGCCGCTTCAACTGCCTCTTCAGGTGTTTGAGCTACAATACCTTCTTGTATAGCAACACCAAATCCTTTTAGTGTTTCTTTTGCCTGATATTCGTGAATATTCATCTGCTATTTGTTTTATTTTTTGGACCTCAAAAGTAAATTTTTGCCCTCGAAATAAAAAGTGTTTTTTGACATTATTCAATTTAAAATGAAGGTGCCTACGGAATCGTCAGTATAACTTGAAAGAATTCCTAAATTCGTGCATCAAAGTATTGATTTTGATTGTAGCAAAAAATATTCACAAAGCGTTTGGTGACGTAAAAATTTTAAAAGGAGTTGACCTTGAAGTAAAGAATGGTGAAATCGTTTCAATTATGGGCAGTTCAGGAGCCGGCAAGACGACCCTACTTCAAGTTTTAGGCACACTAACCAATGCTGACCAAGGTGAGGTGTTTTATGACAACACCAACATTTCGAAATTAAGCGACAAAGAGTTAGCAGACTTTAGGAATAAAAACATTGGGTTTATTTTTCAATTTCACCACTTACTTCCGGAATTTACAGCATTAGAAAATGTGTGCATGCCTGCATTCATAGCAGGAATTTCTAAAAAGAAAGCAGAAGAGAAAGCAAAAGCATTGCTGGACAGATTGGGGCTTACCCATCGTTTGAATCACAAACCAAATGAACTTTCTGGAGGAGAGCAACAAAGAGTTGCAACCGCCAGAGCATTAATCAATTCGCCAAAAATAATTTTTGCAGATGAGCCTTCGGGAAACCTTGACAGCAAAAATGCAAAAGACTTACATCAATTATTCTTTGACTTACGTGACGAGTTTAAACAAACATTCGTAATAGTTACTCATGATCAATCACTTGCTAAAATTTGCGATCGCTCTTTAGAAATGAATGACGGATTTTTTAAGACAGTTTAACCTTTCGTAACTAAAATTAGTCCTAACTTTAATTTATACTTAACAACACCCTTTTATGAAAAGAATAATTACGCTCTTTTTTGCCCTTGCCATAGGCTTTGGCAGCTCTGCTCAAATTTATTTAGATGAAGACTTTAGCACGTTTATCAATCCCGTTTCACCTCCTTTATCAAGCGGATGGAAAAACGTAGACAGCATTCCCAATAGAACATCTGATTCTATCTGGAGATTTGATAATCCTGGGAGCAGAACTCCATCTCTTCCAATAGTTGCCCCGTTTGCTAGCGCTGACGGCGATTGGCATGGTACTCCATGGGATGACGACACCTACTTATCATCAACAAATTTTGATGCGAGCCAGGCATCTGTTGTTATTTTAGAATTCGACCATTACTATAGAACGATTGGAACTGGAACTGGCGAATTGCAAATCTTTGATGGAACCAACTGGGTTACGGATACAATTTTTACGGTTAATACTGATCCAACTGTTTCCTTTGTGACCACCCACGAGATAATCGATATTTCTCAGTACGCTGCAGGAATTTCAAATGTCCAAGTTAGGTTTAGATATACAGACCCGGGTTGGGGGTGGTATTGGATCTTAGACAATGTTAGGGTATTTCAACCCGTGCCTGATGATGCTGCCGTTGTTTCTGTCGACTCTTTGCCCGTGTCAGCGTGTAGCTTGGATTCCAACGAAACAATCACTGCAAGCATCGTCAATTTTGGTTCCACAACAATTAGAAATATTCCAATTAGGTATATCATCAATGGAGGAAGCATTGTTCCAGAAAATATTCTGGACTCAATTAATCCAGGAGATACGTTGCAGTATAGTTTTGCTACAAAAGCAAATTTATCTGCCGCTGGTTCATACAACATTGTTGTTTATTCTGCCATTAGAGGCGACAACAACAGTGCAAACGATAGTGCATTTTTTACCACTACATTAAATCCCGCCATTACAACCTTCCCCTACAACGAGGGATTTGAAAATGGCAATGGCAATTGGGTCTCCGGAGGCGTGAATAGCACTTGGGCTGTTGGCATTCCTACCGGAACCGTTATTAACAGTGCTGCTAATGGATTTAACGCATACGTAACGAACCCTGCAGGTGACTATTTAGATGGAGATGCCTCTTTTGTAATTAGTCCATGTTTTGACTTTTCAAGTTTAAATGCACCTCAAATCAAAATGAACATTTGGTATGATTCAGAATCTTCATGGGATGGTGCTGTTTTACAAATGACCACAAATGACGGAATTACTTGGACACAAGTTGGTGCTTTTGGAAATCCAAACAACTGGTACAACGACAATACAATCAACGGTCTTCAAACTGCAGGTTTTACAGGAGACGGTTGGACAATTACGGGAGGTTTAGGATCAGGTGGCTGGTTACTGGCTGAACATGATTTACCTGCGGCTGCAAATCAACCTTCCGTTCGATTTAGAATATTCCACGGTTCCGATGGTTCTGTTACTCGTGATGGTTTTGCATTTGATGATATTTTAATTTTAGATGCCCCAGCAACCGATTTGGGTGTTACATCAATTGTTTCACCAGTTACGGGTTGTGGTTTGGGCACGGCAGATTCTGTTTGCATTGCTCTTACAAATTATGGATCGTCTCCAACAATGAACGTACCTGTTGTATTTGAATTTAACAATCAACTATTCACGGATACTGTTTTTGGTACCCTAAACCCCGGAGATACAACTATCTTTTGTTTTAGCACAACGGTAAATGTATCTACTAACGGAACCTATACGATTAAGTCTTATTCAATGGCTGCTAATGATGGGAATGCACTAAACGACACAACTAATTTAACTTTTGACAATATTCCATTGGTTTCTAGCTTCCCTTACCTTGAAGGGTTTGAAAACGGCAATGGCGGATGGATTTCTAGCGGAACGAATAACTCTTGGTCAATCGGAATTCCTAATGGCTCTGTAATAAACTCTGCTGCAGGAGGATTTGGAGCATGGGTAACCAACTTAACAGGAAACCACAACAATAACGAAACATCGTTTATCGAGTCCCCTTGTATTGATTTATCTTCATTAACTGTTGATCCCATATTATATTTTTCATTGACTTACGATACAGAATCTTGTTGTGATGAGGCTTGGGTAGACTATTCAACGGATGGAGGAAACACATGGTCCAGACTAGTTGACAGTGGCGGCGCTTTAGAATGGTTTAACGATTTAGGAAACCAATGGTGGGACGGAACTTCATCAGGAGGAGCCGGAGTTTGGGTGAATGCGGAAAACGAACTTGTTGGTCTTGCAGGACAGTCAAATGTTAAAATTAGGTTCGGTTTCAGCTCAGATGGTTCTGTGGTTCGAGAAGGTGTTGGTATTGATAACGTACGTATTGATTTACCACCAGGAGTAGATGCAGGAGCAGTTGCTTTAATTTCACCGGTAACAGGTTGTGGTTTGAGTACTTCAGATTCAGTAAAAGTTCAAATCCAAAACTTTGGAGCAGATACATTAACATCTACCCCTGTTAGTTTTGAGTTGAATGGTGGAGCTGCTGTGACAGAAACAATAACCGCAACCATTTTACCCGGAGCGTCATATGTGCACACTTTTAGTACGTCTTTAGTGAACTTGTCAGTGCCGGGTAATTATTCATTTAAAATGTACACCGGTGCTGTCTTAGATGCAAATCCATTAAACGATACGATTACACAAGTAATATCAAGTATTCCAATTGCGAGTTTTCCTTATTCTGAAGGTTTTGAAACCAGTAGTGGTGGATGGACAGCATCAGGAGCTGCTTCATCGTGGGCATGGGGAACACCTACAGGAACTGTTATTGCAAGTGCCGCAACTGGAACAGGAGCATGGGCTACTAATTTATCAGGAGCCCATAATGACAATGAATTGTCGTATTTAGAGTCTCCTTGTTTTGATCTTTCAGCGCAAACAATGGATCCAGTTTTGAGATTCTCACTTACCTTCGAAACAGAAGCATGCTGTGATGAAGGTTGGGTGGATGTTTCGACTGATGGTGGAGTAACTTGGACAAAGTCGATTGACTTAGGAGGAGCTTTTAATTGGTACAACGATTTGGGTAACCAATGGTGGGATGGTTCAAATGTTTCCGGTTCTGGGGTGTGGGATTCAACATCCAATGTGTTATCAGGGGTTGCAGGCTTTCCAAGTGTGAAGTTCAGATTTGCATTTAGTTCAGACGGTTCTGTGACTAGAGAAGGATTTGGAATTGATAATGTATCACTTGACATGCCTGTTTCAGTGGAAAAAGTAAGCTCTGAAGATGGAATAACCTTCTCCCTGTATCCAAACCCAACAGAAGATGCATTTAATTTGGTCACGCCAACAACTGCAAAATCAATAACTGTTGAAATTTTAGATACAAGAGGTCAATTGATTTACAATGAAGAAATACCTGCTGCACGTGATAGAATCCATAAAATAGATGTTAGCTCAATTGCGAAAGGAATTTACTTTGTAAAAATTAGCAATGATGCTACTTCTAACACACAAAAGTTAATCATACAATAACTTAGATAGAACTTCAAAAGAAAAAAACCTCTTCGAATTCGAAGAGGTTTTTTTTAATTAATAAATCTATAAGCCAGATTCTGTTACCCATAAGGGCATTCTATCATTTATCTTCGCAGTCTACCCTCCGGAAGGGCGAGTAACCCCATTTCCGGTTTATTTGACCTTGCAGCCCATAAGGTTTGCCTAGCCTCCTTTGTTGCCATTGGAGCGGTGAGCTCTTACCTCGCCTTTTCACCCTTATTCCGATAAATCGGAACGGTTTATTTTCTGTTGCACTAGCTGTTTCCAATAAATTGGAACCCTCACTTTCATAAGGTATGGTACTCTTTGCTGTCCGGACTTTCCTTACCAATTACTTGGCACGATAGAACGATTTATTACCGCAAAAGTAAGCCTAATCTTCAATCAAATTGGTGAATAATTAACTCAGTTGCACCGCCCCCATATTTTTGATAATTCCCATCTAAAAATTCTATCTCAGGATATGAGTCCGTTAGTAGTCTCCTGATTTCTCGTCGAAGCTTCCCCTTCCCCACTCCGTGAACAATTACAAATTTTCGAATGCGTTGGCGATTTGCTTCACGAATGAGCTCTCTCACTGCACCAAGCTGTAACTCTAATGCTTCTAAATCAGTATAACGTTGGTATTCTTGTGGTACAAGAACTTCTAAATGAAGATCTACTGTGATGTTTTTTGAGTTAAATAGTAGTTGAACGCTCGTCGATGAAGAGTCTATACTTTTTTTACTTGAAGTCTGTGAATGAGATTGCTCTTGTGGTTTACTCTCCACCTTACCTTCTTCGGTAATCTTATACACCTTATCCAACGGAAAAGTATATTCAAAGCCATCAGGACACTCTATAGTTACGCTAATTTTAGTAAATGAAATTAAAACACCTTCCAATCTTTCATCCGTAACATATATTTTATCACCAACAGATAGATTCATTATTTTAGTACTTTAATGCAAAGGTAAAAAGAGCACATGAATAAAAAAGAGAATCCTTGGAAGACTTTGAAAAAAAATACCGTTTATGAGAACCCATGGATAAAGGTTGAGCACCATGAAGTATTAAACCCCAGTGGACAACCTGGAGTATATGGAACAGTGGCATTTCAAAATATTGCCGTTGGAGTTATTCCAATTGATACAACCAACCATACTTATTTAGTGGGTCAGTTTCGATTTCCACTGAATGCCTATTCTTGGGAAATTCCTGAGGGTGGATGCCAACTCAATACAGATCCATTAGCAACGGCAAAAAGAGAGTTAAAAGAAGAAACTGGAATTATTGCACAACGTTGGGAAAAATTACAGACCATTCATACAAGTAATTCGGTTACAGATGAATTTGGAATTATATATACAGCTGAGGATCTTGAATTTTTCGAGGCCAATCCCGATGAAGACGAGGACTTAGAGATTCAAAGAATTTCGTTAAAAGAAGTTTTAGAGATGATTAAAAGAGGAGAAATTACAGATAGTCTAAGTTTGGCAGGAATCCTACGGCTTCATATTGAAAGACCTGAGTTATTTGACTAACTTAAAATTAGAAATAAACTGTCCTAAACTGAACGGTTTTTCCCTTTTTAAATTCCAAACTTGGGGCAGGAACCTTAACGCAATTCGCTACTTTAAAAACCCATTTGAGCCATACCTTATTGGTTTCTATTTGTTCCCAATCAACATCTAAACTCAAATAATATTGACGTTTTGCATCATAGACATTCCCATTAAATGAACTTCTAATTTGGTCGGCAAAAATCATTTCATCAGCACCCAGACCAAAAGCGATAGACAGCCACTTTGGTTTTATACTTGAGTGAATTAAATTCAAATTTATAGAAGCCCAGTAAGTCTGACCGTTGTAGTCTTTAAATGCTTTTTCTAATAAACTAGAGCCTAACACATTCGGCCTAAGGTCTGAATACTTTGTAGGGTAAAAGGAATATTTCAATTGTACAACTTGACGCTTCAAAAAATACTCCTGAGCTGCAAATAGGGCTATGCCAGATGTGTTCGCTGCAAAATCTCCCCAAGAAAAGCCCCATTCTTTGCTAAAACCGTCAAAAACCTCAACAGTAGTTAAAAAAGCAAAACTTGAAATACTAGAATATAATAATGCTTGATTTCGACTCTTCTCGTCTCTATGAGAGTACAAATCATAAGATAACTTGGACAGCGTAAAAGTTGAATAGACATGGCCTACTTTGTCAACCTGAAGCCACTCTTGATTGTCATTAAAAGAGTGCAGCCCACTTCTCTCATAATCACTATACCAAAGTGCATTTAGACCAACCAAACCTACCCCATAAACTGCAGCGGAGTATAATCCGATCTTCCTATTTTTAACCTTATTATCTAATGTATCTTGACTACAAACAGTTGCAGCAGGTAAAATACCTGCTGCAACAATTATGATGTATCTCAGAAATCGAGTCACATTAATTTGACTTAATTATTTTATGTGTTTGAACTTTATCCTCGGTAATTACAGTAAAAATGTAAACTCCTTTTGACAAGAAACTTAAATCAATTACTTCAACACCAGTGGATTGAATTTTATTTTTACGAAAGACCTCTTGCCCACTAGTGGACCGAATAATAAAATCTGAAGGAGTATCATTACTAAAGTTATAATCAACTGTTAAATCATTGGTGAACGGGTTTGGTCGAATTGAAACCTGATCTTGTACCAATTGATTATCTTGAATACCCACAAGGCTGCAAGTTGTATCAATCACCGCTTTAGCTGTCACAAAATTACTTTCACAAGGCAATTCTGAAACACCCCAGCGGTAAAAATAAGGATAACTATTTCCATTATTCGAACCCTTTATGGTTACTAAATTAGAAATAGTGTAAGGGTATGCTGCCCCAGTGGAATTTCTGTATAAGCTAATGTCTCTATCGCTAAATGAAACTCTATAGTTTGAATCAGGTTGCAATTCGATATTAATATTGACCCTTAGTGGACTCGATGGCACATAGATGTCTTTTGAAACGACCAACTCTCCTTGATTATTCCAGATATCCATTCTTCGTGTAGCCGCCTTATTGGAAAATAGAATCATCGTTCGCAAAAGAATCGGTTTATGTACGTCAAACGTCATGTAATCATTGCTAGAAGAATATGATCCAGAGCCGATATTGTTTAACGGACCACCAGAGAAGGTAGGATTATCACTGACTTCTTTAACATAAAGAATAGTGTCACTTCGTAAACCGAATATGCTCAGTGAATCTCCGGTAAAAATTGAACTTGCCGTTGTATCCCGATACCAAACACCGGTAGATGCAACATTTACCTTAATTCCAGCTTGTGCTCCAACACAAACGGTATCGCCAACAACACTTGGACTACTTAATTTTGTTACCGTTACAACATTTGTTTTGGTGATGGTATTAGATCCTTGACTATTTGTGACCGTTAAGCTCACACTAAGGGTTCCATCAGCATAGTAGTTGTGGCTTTGGTGGTAATCTGTAGATGTAGTGCCGTCGCCAAAATTCCATAAAGCAGATGAATACCCTTCAGTCGATCTATTTCTAAACGTAACGTTTCCTGTACAGGTGGTGTCTGCATTTACTGAGAAATCAGCTATAGGAGCTGTTACTGCCGTTTTACAATCCCAATTGATTATAAATCCAGCTCCAGTTGCCACATTATCGGAAATCATTCTTATAGTAACTTCATTTGAACTGCTTACAACCATGTTATTTACTGGTGGGAAATTCTTACAATAACGACCAATCAAAGGAGCGTCTAGTGAAGGCCCATCATAAACTTCTATAAAATCTCGATTACAGTTAAACCCAGTACCCGCTTCTACGTCTAAACGAGAAAAGTCCAACTCAATATAGTCTGCTGATGCAACAGAAATTGTGACTGAGCCACTTTCGTTTGAACCGTAGCTAGCACCAAAACCACCTGAATCAAACAATCTACCTCTACAATCTGTCAAGTTAGCATTAACCAAATTATCCAGAGTATGAGAGCACGGCACGCTGCTTGTATCTATGATTACGTATGAGGTTTTAAGAACTGTATCTGAACCACAGGTACCCCCATCGCCAATTAACTGCACGTCATACGTTCCTTGCGCCAAATAGGTGGTTGTTGGGTTTCTTAGGGAACTAGTATCGCCATTTCCAAAATCCCATATAAAGTCCGCAATGTTTGAACCTTCGCTAACAAAATCTAAAGTAACAGGGGAATAACAAAACGCAGTATCTTGAACCGCCGAAAATGAAGCAGAGACAGCATTTACATATTCTGCTCCAACTCCTACAGCATACCAAGCATTGGTTGTAGCCTCAACTTCAGGCGAACATGCTCCATATAAATCGATGGCAGATTTAATTGCATAAAATCTCGCCTCGTCGTGATTTGAGGATGGATTCAAATAAACCGTCAGGTTTCTAAACGCTATTTTTTCAGCCTTATTTATTCCCAGTCCAACTACCGTAAAACTATCCGTTGCATCATTCACTCCAGTTCCACCATTTGTCAACAAGTAAAACCAATAGTTTTGAACGCCACTATTCGAGTGAACTCCACACCTATCGTTATTTCCTGTTGGAATGCATCCTTTTGTTTGTCTCCAACTCTGTCCTTCATATGTATCGGGATGTCCAAAGCTATTCGGATTAGACATACTCCTAATCGCTCCCCCAACATCTTCACCAATAAGCCAATTCGCTCTAGTAGGCCTTGCATAAAACTCCAAAGCAGTCCCAAAAATATCACTAAACGACTCATTTAAAGCACCAGATTCATTTGCATAAATTAAATCTGACGTGTAATCTGTTAAACCATGTGTTACTTCATGTGCAACAATATCTAAAGAAACCAGCGGATTACTCAAAGACGAAGTACTATTCCCATCTCCGTAGGTCATTACAGTTCCATTCCAAAAAGCATTCGCATAATTTTGATCGTAGTGAACATAACTTACAAGCGGGAAACCATTATTATCTATACTATTTCTGTTGTGAACATTCAACAGGTAGTCGTATGTTGCTTCGGTTCCCCAATGTGCATCTGTTGCATATTCGTCGCGGCTCGCATTGATGTTATTCCAAAAGTTATTAGAATCAATAAAATCTACCGCTCCCGTATAATTTCTTTGCGTTAATGAGTTTAAGGTAACAATCGCTGTTCCTCGAGTTGAGTCTCTTAATCGAAAAAATCCGGTTAAACTATCTGTCACAACTTCTTGAGTATCAATGTAAGCAGTTACTGCAGTTCCTTTTGAACCGCCTCCAGTATGAAGTAAGTTCTCTTGAAATTGAATAGTTCCGTTTTGTGCATTTACAAATATCAATTCTCTACTTAGTGGCTGACTTGCATAAACGTTAAAGGCATATGTCAATGTTAGCGTATTATTCCCTTCAAAATAATTTGGTAAATACATCAGTTTACCCATTGGGTAAAACTCACTTTCTATATGGTTTGAAGGCTTGTCAATTTCCCACATGAATTCACTAGCACCAACAAAGTTCAAAGCACTTGATTGGGCCGTCTCTTCTGTTAATGAAGGCAATTCTATTGAAGGTACTATCGCATTAATATTCCCAGAACTTGAGGTAACAGCACCCTCTCGAATGTGCACTGATAGGCTTGAATAAGCCACTTCAACTCGGTCATAATACATTCTGTAACGTTTGTGCTCGAATCCCAACTGATCAGAGTTTGAATTCAATAAACGAAAACTGAACTTGTTTGAAGGTAGAATTTGATCCTGTAGAATTGAAAAGAATAATTCCTCGGAGAGGTTCGCCTGAGGGTCTAACTCAATATACGAAGGAAAAGAATTTCCTTCTTCTACTTTAACCTGCGTGGCGCCAGAGAAAACAGCATCTGCTGCGTTTCCATTCAATATTGAAAATTGAGCCTGCGCACCAAGTGAACAAGCTAAAATTAGACTTAATACTATTTTCTTCATCTGCTTATCTTGTTACAACAACTTTTTGGTGAAAAATTTCACTTTCAGTGTAAATTTGAATAAAGTAAACTCCTGACTCCCAGTTTGCACTGTTTACAAAAAGTTTTGATTCCATGTTACTGTTTAGACCATTGTAAACTAATTTACCTGACAAATCTAAAACTCTAATCTGTTCTATGCTTTCTGTACCCGCTTCAATCGTAAACCTATTTTTTGCCGGGTTTGGATAAATTTGAAAATCATTTAATTCCTCTACCATTTCTTTTACAGCCGTTATATTACAGGTGGTATCTACAATTGCATTTACAGGAACTCTGGGACTTGAACAATCCGGACTTTTAACTCGCCAATTGTAGAAGAAATAGTAAAATCCGACAGGGTTTGAACCCGCACTACTTCTTTTTATTGAAACCTTGTTGGCAATGGTATAAGGATAATTCGTTCCACTATTGTTTCGGTATAGATTAGGCTGAATCCCTTGTGGAATACCTAATTGATAGTCCGTTCCCGGATCGATTTGAAAATTCAAATTAACTCGGAACGCTCCTGAAGGAACAAATCTAGATACTGATTGCAATACGGTTCCATTGGCATCTCTCAACTCAATTGTTCTATTGCCAGAATTTGCAGCATAAACTCTAACTGAAACTAGTTCAATCCTGTCCAATACATCGAAAATTAGGTGTTGATTCCCGGTAAAATTAGCTCCTCCTCCTATAGTATTAGTAGCCGGACCAACCGTTTGAATTGGAGCAATGATTGAGTTCTCCGCCCATACTTGAGTATTTGTCGTTACATTCGGAATTGAATAAGTGTTCCCGGTTGCAATTGAACTTCCTCCAAATTCAGCAGCGTACCAATTTACAGCTCCTGAAGCTGAAGCAGAGAACGTAGCCGACTGACCTACACAAATTGAATCATTTGCAACATTAGGACCCGCGGGCCTTGTTACTGTAACAATATTCGATTTTGTTGTTGAATCTGTTCCAAATGCATTTGAGGCTACTAGTTTAACAGAATAAGTCCCGTTGGTGGTGTAATAGTGAGTTGGATTTTGTTGGTTTGAAGTATTCCCATCTCCAAAATCCCATGACCAATTGGTTGGTAATTGCGTTGAAATGTCGGCAAATACAATTTCTCCGTCACAAGTAGCAGTCTCGCTAATTGTAAAATCTGTAGTTGGCGAAGTAGAAGGATAATTGCAACTCCAATCTATTTCAAAACCAGCCTCTTCCACAGCTCCATCTGATTCAAATTGAATGGTGATTGAACCTCTAGTTGATGTAATTGATGGAGGTAAATTGTTATTGCAATACTCACCTAAAAGTGGTGCGGTGATACTTGGTCCATCAAATACTCTTAATACATCATAATCACACAAAGTACCTGAAGAACCGCTTTCTATATCAAAAAATGGAAAAGTTAAAGTAACACTAGCGGCATTAGTCGGACTAATTGTGATGGTTCCTGTTTCATTTGGCCCGTAGTCCGAATTCCCGCCGCTATCGAAAATTTTACCTGAACATTCTGTTTCAGTAGAATTTCTGTTATTGTTAAGAATAATAACACATGCATTTGCGCTGTCCACGTCGATGTACGCAGTTTTTAGAATTGTATCTGTTCCGCAGGCACCACCATCAGCAATTAAGGAAACATCAAACTGACCGTAGGTAATGTAGTTGTGAGAAGGTTCTCTAGCTGTGCTAAACGAACCATCTCCAAAATTCCAAGTGAAATTTGTCGCGTTGTTCGAGCTATTTGTAAATGTTGTTGACAAAACTGGCGAGCAAGCTTGAGTTACACTTGCGGTAAAATCAGAAGAGACTCCGGGAGTATAAGCGGCTCCAACTCCAACTGCATGCCATGCATTTACAACGGATATGTGCTGCGGTGAACAAGCTCCGTACAAATCAATTGCCGATTGAATGGAATAAAATCGTGCATCGGCAAAGTTTGATGACTGCGTTAAGTAAACAGTTAAGTTTCTAAATGCAATTGCCGCTGCTGTATCAATGCCTAAGCCAGCTACACTATACGTTTGTTGTGTTGGCGCTGTATTGGTACCTGAGCCACCAACTGTTAATAGGTAGAACCACTTATTCTGAACACCAGAATTTGAGTGAACACCACATCGATCGTTATTTGCAGTTGGAATACAGCCTATGGTTGGTCTCCAGTTGGTTCCATCGTAGGTATCTGGATCTCCGTATTGACGTGGATTTGAAAGCGAACGAAACGCTCCACCAATATCTTCTCCCAATAACCAATTTGCTCTATTCGGTCGAGCGAAAAACTCTACAGCCGCTCCGAAAATATCTGAAAAAGATTCATTCAATGCCCCTGATTCGTTTGCATAGATCAAATTAGCGGTAAAGGTTGTCAATCCATGGGTAATTTCATGACTTGCAATATCCAATGAAACTAGAGGGGTGAATGTTCCTGAACCATCTCCATAAGTCATTCGCTGCCCATCCCAAAATGCATTATTAAAATTTACTGAGTAATGCAGGTAACTGTTCAAGGTAAAGCCATTGTTGTTAATTGAATTTCGGCCAAATTTCACTAGAAAATATTCGTGTGTATTCTCCGCACCCCAATGCGCATCTGTAGCATATTGATCTCTCAAAGCATTCACATTATTCCAGTTGTTATCTGCATCTGTAAAGTCTACTGAATTAGCGTAACTCGTTCCCCTCAACATGTTGAAAGTGTTCACACCATTTCCATTAATCGTTTGCCTTAATCGAAATGAGTTTGACGCTAAACTGTCAACTTTTATGGTCTGTGTTCCGCTGTAAGCAGTTTGTGCCGTTCCGGTTGTGTTCGCAGTATGAATTAAATTATTGACAAAAACCACATCTCCAGTGGAAGCATCAACGTAGATCTCTTGCCTACTTAAAGGCTCTTGAGCGTATACATTAAACTTATATGTCAAACGTAAATCTCCGGGATTTAAATCCATTGACTTCCCGATGTATTTCATTTCTGGAGCAGGATAATAAGTTGAAAAAGGATTACCTGTTTCAAGCTTCAAATGCTTTTCTTCAGCAGGAATTTCCCATTTGTATTTTTTGGCTCCTACGTATCTCTTTGCGGCAGAAAAAGCAGCCTTTTTAGAAATTGAGTTCTGAGTTGACCCAGGAATTCGATCTACCAACTTCCCATTCATCGAATATATTTCATTGTTCTTGATGTGAACAATCCATTCCGCAAATTCTATCGGCACTCCATTATACGTTTGTTCATATCTAATGTGGGTAAAGCCTATTTGATCAACCTCTTGTCCAATTTCTACGAAATCAAACCCTTTTACTCCTTTCCAGTAATTCTGAAAGAGACCTTTTAACTCAGCAGGAGCAGGTCTTTTTTCACTAGAATATTCAATATATGTCGGAATATTACTAGACTCAAGAGAGAGTCTTTGTTTTGTTATTTGGTATTGAGAGTTTTGGCCAGCAAAAACCAAGTTCGCCGCCAATAAAATGGCAGTAAAAGTTAAAGAAAATTTCATCTACAGGTTATTTTAAGAACATAAAGATAACTATAACGCCTTAATCTTTGTTCGTTGACTCGTCTAATGTCGCCTAGCTTACTACTAAAATGATATTATAAAAGCATTATCTTTTCGAAAGTTGTAATAATTCGAATTCTGCTCTAGAAGTGTCAATTCTTCTGAACTCCTATAAAAATAGTCCAACACCATAGTTTTATCCATTGCCGATAGCTCTGAGTTGCTACTTGGAACTACAATATCAACCGTTGCTTGCAACACCTGCTCAACTTCAGGTTCCGGAAATAACAACATTGATTTATTGCCAATTGAAAGCACTTTACTTGTCGCCTCTTCAATAGTGTCCCACTTTAGTTCATTCACCCCAGTTAAATTCATATGATCATTTACAATTTTTTTGTCATAATCACTTACTCCTTCTACTAAATAAATCTCAGCAGTTCTTCCCTTAATAAAACTCCAAGCTGGATTTTTAAAAGCATAAAATGTTATTTGTTTGGTTTGCAATGCTTCATAAGTAGCAAGTAGCTCAGTGATTTGTATTCCAATTATAAAACACAATACAAGAACAAATGCTTTACCTGCTTTGTGGTAAATAAAGATCAAGAAGGATATAATCGCACCGATAAGAAAAAGGATAGATAGCTCACTCATCCAAATTCCTACTGACATTGCCTCCGGAATTGCTGTAACAAATAGAATAGATTCGTTCAGAGCAGTTAATAACCAATCTAAAATTGATGCAAGGTATAAGTCTGAGTTAAACAACAGAAACAGGCAAACGATAATGACGGAACCCAGCACAATTCCAAAAGCTAAAGGGATAACCAAAAGGTTGGCAACTAGGAAGTAGTTTGGAAACTGATGGAAGTATGCTAGCGTAAACGGCAGTGTAGCAATTTGAGCAGCAAAAGACACAACCAACAAACTCCATACTTTATCCATAAGCCAATTAGGCCAATACAACAGCTTATACACTACCGGATGAATTAAAACGATTCCGATAACAGCTGAGTACGAAAGTTGGAAACCCACTTGAAATAAGTTATTGGGGTCTAGCAGCAACAGCAGGAATGCTGACACTGCGATAGAATTTAAAACATTCGAGTTGCGCTTCAATAACTTAGAAATAATAACAAAAGAAAACATCCAACCTGCTCGCTGAACTGAAGGGGACAAACCAGCTAAAAAGGCGAACGCCCAAATAACCAAAAGCAAGGTAACGGTCTGAATAATTCTATAACTCAACCCATCAGGCAACTTACTCAATAAAAAGTTGAAGATTAAAAATACAATCCCCACATGCAAACCTGAAACTGCTAAAATGTGCATGGCTCCTGCTCCTGCATATTGCTGTTGCAGTTCAGCGTCCAGATACGATTTATCTCCCAGTGTTAGCGCAACCAATACGGCCAAATTATTATCAGTGATTTTAAGCTCCTTATATATTTGAATAATCGAAGCTCTAGCCATTTCAGCGTAGCGAATAAGTGAATTATTCGACTTAAGTTTTATAAACTCATCTTCAAAACTAGTGAGATAGATATTCTTACTCTCCAGAAAGCGCTGATAGTTGAACTGAGCAGGATTTTGCGGACTCATTGTTGGAACCAACTTACCTTCTCCGGCAATTAAATCTCCTACATGTGGATCAAAAAGGCTATCCTTGTTATAGACAAGTAATTTAAAGTCAACATTTTCCCACGAGTCATTCTTCTTAAATTTTTGAATTTGAACAACTAATGATTGAGCTTTACCTTCTTTTTGTTTAACTGACTGAACTTTACCTAACCAAACTGTATTGGTTGGTACGTCATTAACTCCTCGAGTTTCTTGCATGGTATGCATAGATGAATAACCAACACCTAAGCCAATAAAAAGAGTAGAAATTAGTATCCCAGTGACGTAGTTCGCCTTAAAACTTCGATTAAATATATGAAGCAACACTAATCCGATTAACAAACCGAATAGAGATACTACAATTGCAGGTGTTAGCCCTAGCGAAAAGTTTAAACCTAAAAAAATTCCGACCCCAAATGGAATCACCAATCGTACAAAAGGAAATGAGCTCCAAAAAATCAAAACGCCTAATTCTAGTTATAAGGAACTAAAATTAGGCGTTTTAAATTAACCTATTGTGACAGCAGAGTTTCTAACCTGCCAAAGCAGCTTTTACAAAACCTGCAATCAACTTACCATCTGCTTTTCCAGCCAATTTTTGGTTTGCCATCCCCATCACTTTTCCCATATCAGCAATGGAAGTTGCACCTGATTCAGCAACCACTGCATCAACAATTGCCTTCACCTCATCTTCACTCATTTGCTCTGGCAAATAAGCCTCGATGATGGCAACTTGATCTAATTCTGGCTGAGCCAAATCATCTCTTCCTTGCTCTGTAAAGATAGTTGCGGCATCTTTGCGTTGCTTAACCAACTTCTGCAACATTTTTAACTCCGACTCTTCCGATGACTCAGAGGCTCCTTTTTCGGTTGCAGCAACTAGCAATGCTGATTTTATCGCTCGTAATGACTCTAGCTTAACCTTGTCTTTGGCTTTCATCGCCTCTTTAAGGTCACTGTTGATTTTTTCTGTTAATGTCATGTTTATGTTATTTAACTTAAGCAACGATTGACTTGCGAATCATGTTCAAAGCAGAACCAGCTCTATACCATCCAATTTGCTGTGCGTTGTAGGTATGGTTTAATTTTACTTGATCTTTTGATCCATCTGCATGCACCAACTCTAGAGTCAACTGCTTGTCTGGAGCAAAATCTTCTAAATCAATAAAATTGAACGTATCATCCTCTAAAACCTTGTCGTAGTCCGACTCATTGTCAAAAGTTAACCCTAACATGCCTTGTTTTTTCAAGTTTGTTTCGTGAATTCTTGCAAAAGACTTCACAATAACCGCAACAACACCTAAATGTCTTGGCTCCATAGCTGCGTGCTCACGAGAAGATCCTTCTCCATAGTTATGATCACCCACAACAACTGAAGGAACTCCGGCTGCTTTATACGCTCTTGCTGTAGTAGGAACCGGCTCTTTCTCTCCTGTCAATTGATTCACAACCTCGTTAGTGGCTTTTCCGAATGCATTTACTGCACCAATCAAACAGTTCTCTGAAATATTATCTAGATGACCTCTATACCTCAACCATGGACCTGCCATTGAAATGTGATCTGTGGTGCACTTTCCAAAAGCCTTAATTAAAAGCTTAGCGCCTTCAATGTTTTTGCCGTCCCACTCAGAAAAAGGAGTCAACAACTGCAGTCTCTTTGAATCTGGAGCTACATCAATTTTAATCCCACTTCCATCTTCTGCTGGAGCTTGAAATCCATTATCTTCAACATCAAATCCTTTTGCAGGCAATTCCATACCTGTAGGTTCAGCTAGTTTTACTTGTTCTCCCTTAGAGTTGGTTAATGTATCGGTAATTGGATTAAAATCTAACTTTCCACTAATTGCAACTGCCGCTACCATTTCTGGAGACGTTACAAAAGCGTGTGTGTTTGGATTTCCATCTGCTCTCTTCGCAAAGTTTCTGTTAAAAGAATGCACGATTGAATTCTTTTCTTTCTTTTCTGCTCCTTCTCTATCCCACTGACCAATACATGGACCACAAGCATTTGTGAAAATACTTACAGATTCAAACTTTTTAAACGTATCCATCAGCCCATCTCTCTCGGCGGTAAATCGAACTTGCTCAGAACCCGGATTAATTCCCAATTTAGAGACAGGAACAACACCCTTATTGAATGCATCTTCAACAATAGAAGCAGCTCTCGTTAAATCCTCGTAAGAAGAGTTGGTGCAAGATCCAATCAATGCCCACTCAATTTCCGTTGGCCAATCATTTGCTGCAGCTTTTTCTTTCATCTCAGAAACCGGAGTAGCTAAATCAGGCGTGAAAGGTCCGTTCAAGTGTGGCGTTAATTCATCTAAATTAATTTCAATTACTTGATCAAAATACTGTTCTGGGTTTGCGTAGACCTCAGCATCTCCTGTTAAGTGATCTGCAACCTCGTCAGCTGCAGCAACAACATCTGCTCTGCCCGTTGCGTTAAGGTATCTTCTCATCGAATCATCGTATCCAAAAGTTGAAGTTGTTGCTCCTATTTCAGCTCCCATGTTACAAATGGTGCCTTTTCCTGTACAAGAAAGGTTTTTTGCTCCTTCTCCAAAGTATTCAACAATAGCTCCGGTTCCACCTTTTACGGTCAAAATTCCGGCAACTTTTAAAATAATATCTTTTGCAGAAGTCCATCCATTTAATTTACCTGTCAACTTAACACCAATCAACTTTGGAAACTTCAACTCCCATGGCATGTCTGCCATAACATCAACTGCATCAGCTCCACCTACACCAACGGCAACCATTCCCAAACCACCGGCATTTACCGTGTGCGAGTCTGTTCCGATCATCATTCCACCAGGGAAAGCATAATTTTCTAATACTACTTGGTGAATAATTCCTGAACCTGGTTTCCAAAAACCAATTCCGTATTTGTCACATACAGAACTCAAGAAGTTAAATACTTCGTTGTTTTTATTAATTGAATCTTGCAAATCCTTGTCTGCTCCCAATTTTGCTAAAATCAAGTGATCTGCGTGAGCCGTTGAAGGCACAGCTACTTTCTTTTTACCCGCTTGCATGAACTGCAATAAGGCCATTTGAGCTGTGGCATCTTGCATGGCCACTCTGTCCGGCTTAAAATCAACATATGATTTACTTCTTTCAAACTCTTCCGTCGGCAACCCCGCATCTAAATGAGAGTACAAAATCTTTTCACTTAAAGTCATTGGTTTATTTAGAACTTTCCGAGCTGCATTCACTCGTTCATCCATTCTAGCATAAACCGCTTTTATCATATCAATGTCGAAAGCCATAATTTTATGTTTTGGTTGCAATTTTTTGAGGTTAGCGAAATTAAGCATTTAAGCCATTTTTTTCAACCATTCATCACTATTCCTTATAAAATTTAACCGACTTTGATTACCATTGCATTGTGTTAAAATTAATAAAGGAAAATATCCGAGAGGCGTTAAAATCGGTGAGAGGCCAGTTACTCCGTACCATTTTAACCGTTATGATTATTGCCATCGGTATAGTTGCCTTAGTTGGCATACTCACATCAATTGATGCCATTAGCGGCTCTATCTCCAGCAATTTTAGCAGCATGGGCTCCAATAGTTTTTCAATTAAAAATTATGGGTACAGTGGTAACTTTTCAAAAGGCGGCCGAAAAAGAAAGTATTTCTCACGAATCAGCTACCAAGAAGCTATAGATTTTAAGGAACGTTACGAATTTCCTGCCGTTGTTTCCGTTTCTACAAGAGCTTCTTCCCTGGCAACACTTAAGTATCAATCAGAAAAAACAAATCCGAACATTTTTGTTTTTGGGACGGATGACAATTATTTTGAAACCTCGGGTTATGAAATGGAACGAGGTCGAAATTTCTCGGAGTCAGAAATTCGCTATGGTTCACACGTGGTAATTATTGGAAATGAAATCGAGAAGAAGCTGTTCCTCAACAATGAAAACCCAATCGATAAACTCATCTCAATTGGCCCTGGCAGGTATCGAATCATTGGCACACTGAAATCGAAAGGAAGCTCCATGGGCTTTAGCGGTGATAAAAATGCTTTCATACCTATTATTAACGCACGTCAATACTTTTCGCAATCAAACCCAACCTTTACCATTAGCGTTAAGGCTAATACTCAAAATGAAGTAGACCCTGCCATTGGCGAAGCATGGGGTACCTTCCGAATCATTAGAGGGGATAATGTGAAACAAGAAGCTAGTTTTGAAATTTCAAAGAGTGATAGTTTTGCAAACTTGTTTTTAGAAAACATGGCTTTTGTTAGAATAGCGGCAATCGCTATTGCCATCATTACCTTATTAGGTTCTGCTATTGGATTGATGAACATGATGCTCGTTTCAGTGACCGAACGCACACGAGAAATCGGAATACGAAAAGCAATTGGCGCTAGTGCTGCAACTATTCGCTACCAATTCTTAATTGAAGCAATAGTTATTTGCCAACTAGGAGGTTTCTTCGGAATCATTTTAGGAATTATATTCGGAAACATTGTCGGCAGTTTTGTGGGAGGTGCTTTTATCGTTCCTTGGGCATGGATGATTTTAGGTGTATTTCTCTGTCTTATTGTAGGTTTACTTTCGGGCATCTATCCTGCTTACAAAGCCTCAAAACTAGATCCTATTGAGTCGTTGCGTTACGAGTAGATTCAGTTGACAATGGACAGTTGACAATTGACAGTGGACAATTTACGGTTGACAATTGATACTTAATAATTTAATGAGATTTCAAATCAATTCATTTCCAAAAAACGCACAGCAGCCTGCTATCTGCAAGCATCAAAGAACTATTATTTAAATCTATGGGCTTTTCTACACACGGTCGCGAACAACTCATAAGAGACGAGCTCAATGCAAAAAGTTTAAAGAGAAGAGGTAGTTATTTCAAGCGCAAAGTTGAACTAACAGAAGCAGCAAAAAAAGAAGGGATTGAAATTAGAGAAGCTTGGCCGCATCAGATAAAAGCTATAAAAGAAAAATTGAGAGCCCAAAAGATTTCAGAGAGAAAACAATTTTATAAAGCCATTATTGCTTCGGTCATTTCAGCATTCATTCTTTTTTTTGGAATTGCATGGCTTATTAAATCAACATTTTTCTGATACAGTTGCTCCAAACTTCCGTGCACAATTACTTCCAACCACTATTAAATAGTAAACACAAAAAAGCCCGAAATCCACATTACTGCGAATTTCAGGCTTTCTCTATCAATCAATCTACTAATCTACTCTGCGATTACTTCAAAATCTATCGTTACCGATACGTCTTTGTGTAATCTAATTTCGGCTTGGTATGTACCAATTTCCTTAATTTGAGAACCTAAAATCTTTATGTTCTTCTTGTCAACATTGTGTCCCATTGCTGTAATTGAATCAGCAATTTGCATGTTGTTTACAGAACCAAAAATCTTCTTTCCAGCCTCTCCAACTTTTGCGCCAACTTGAATCTTTACAGACTCTAGCGCTGTCGCAGTTTTTGAAGCTTCTTCTCTAATTTTTTCTTCTTTGTGGCTTCTCTGACGCAAATTTTCTTCCCAAACCTTTTTGTTTGATGAAGTTGCAGCCACAGCCTTCCCTTGAGGAATTAAAAAGTTTCTTGCAAAACCAGGTTTTACAGTTACTAATTCATCTCTAAATCCAAGGTTTTCGATGTCTTCTTTAAGTATAATATCCATTTTCTATCCTCCTATTTATTTTAACAAATCAGCTACGTAAGGCATCATTCCTAAATGACGACATCTTTTTACAGCTTGAGCCACTTTTCTTTGATATTTCAAAGAAGTACCTGTGATTCTTCTTGGTAATAATTTCCCTTGCTCGTTTACAAATTGTAATAAATAGTCTGGGTTTTTATAATCGATGTACTTGATTCTATTTTTCTTGAATCTACAGTACTTCTCTTTTTTAACGTCAATCGCCGGTGGATTGAGGTATCTAATTTCTGATGAATTTTCAGCCATATCTTTTAAATTTTAAGGTTTTTATTTCGCAGCTTTAGCGAAAGATTTTACTTTTTCAATACGCACTTTAGCATATTCTACTGCATGCTTATCAAGCTTTACAGTTAAGAATCGCATGATTTTTTCATCACGCTTGAAAGCTAGTTCCATTTTTGCAATGAAGTCGCCTTCTACTTCGTATTGAAAAAGTTGGTAAAAACCAGTTGACTTTTTCTGAATTGGATATGCCAATTTTTTCATCCCCCAATGCTCGTCATTGTGGATTTTTGCTCCGGCATCTTGAAGCATTTTCTTGTAGGTTGCAACTGTTTCCTTTGCCTGATCTGCAGACAAAACGGGTGTTAAAATGAAAACAGTCTCATAATGATTACTCATTGTATACTTGTTTATATGTTATTCTCCCCAAAATTGGGTCGGCAAAAATACGAAATATTTCAAAATGATTGTTTTTTTTCAACAATGGTTTAAATTCTGTCTTTTCGATTCAGTAGATACAAACTTATACTGTAACTTTGATTCACCAAAAATTCTATGGAAAATTTTGTTGTTTCGGCCCGTAAGTATCGTCCCGTCACCTTCGACTCAGTCGTTGGGCAAAAGTCGATTACAAACACCTTAAAGAATGCCATAAAAACAGAACATCTGGCACAAGCCTTTTTGTTTTGTGGTTCTCGTGGGGTAGGCAAAACAACCTGCGCTAGAATTTTAGCTAAAACCATCAACTGCTTCAACCGAACAGAAAATATCGAGGCGTGCAACGAATGCGATTCTTGCACTTCTTTTAATGAAGGCGCGTCCTTAAACATTCACGAATTAGATGCGGCATCCAATAACTCGGTAGATGATATTCGAAATTTAATTGATCAAGTTCGTTTTGCACCACAAATTGGTTCTCATAAAGTGTACATTATTGATGAAGTGCACATGTTATCCAATCAGGCATTTAATGCTTTTTTGAAAACACTAGAGGAGCCCCCTGCACATGCAATCTTCATTTTAGCTACCACTGAAAAGCACAAAATAATTCCGACAATACTTTCTCGTTGTCAAATATTTGACTTTAGCAGAATTGAAGTAGAAGACATTGCCATGCACTTGGCTTCCATTGCTGAAAAAGAAGGAATAAAAGCTGAAGAAGAGGCGCTTCATGTAATTGCTCAAAAAGCAGATGGTGCGTTAAGAGATGCTCTTTCCATTTTTGATCAACTCATTAGTTTCTCAGGAAACAATTTAACTTACGATGCCACTATTCAGAATTTAAACATTCTGGATTACGACTACTATTTTAAAGCAACAGACAGTTTATTAAAAGGAGAGATTCCTGCGATACTCGTTTTGTTAAATGAAATCATGCACAATGGCTTTGACGCCCATTTATTCATTAACGGCCTTGCATCTCACTTTAGAAACTTATTAGTCTGCCTTGATCCCCAAACAATCAACTTATTGGAGGTTGGAAAAAGCATTAAACCAAAGTATAGCGAACAAGCTAAAAAATGCTCGGTAAGCTTTTTAATTCGAGCCCTAGAAATTTGCCGGACGTGCGACACCGAATATAGAGCAAGTAAGAACAAACGACTGTTGGTAGAACTTTCGTTGATGCAAATCGCATCCATCATGAATTCTTCAATTACTGAGGGCGAAAAAAAAAACGGCTAATTAAATCGGTTGCCGAAGTTCAAGCGACCTATAACATTACCGCAGTAAACAAACCTTCACCGGCACCTACCCCAACTTCAAACCGGGAAGCAGAAAAAGAATCGGTCGTTAATCCTGAGAAAAAGCTTGAAGAAAGTGAGCTAGCGCCTCTTCAAGTAAAAGAAACTGAAGTACCGTTAAATTCCAAGAACGAACAGGAGACCTCTAAATCGAAAAAGGACAACTTCAAAGGTAAATTTGCAAAACTAGCCCAACAAAAAACAGCTACGTCCTCTTTATCTATAAATGAACTCACTAAAGAAATTGATAGAACAGAAGAAGAAATTGCTGCAGAGGCTTACACGTCAGACTCTAGAGAAGAATACACCGAATCGCAATTTACCCCAGTTTGGCAAAAATTGGCAGAACGCATAAAAGACAGTGAAGTGGAAGGCAGCTCCATTGTTTACTCTGCCATGATTACCAGGGCTCCAATTTTAAAAGACCACTTTCAAGTGGAATTCTCTGCAGATAACAGAAGCCAAGCTGAAGAATTAATGGATCGCCGGACAGAAATTCACGATTATTTGCGAAAAAGTCTGAATAATGGTGGAATTGAAGTGAAATTTAGAGTTGAAAAAGATCAAAAAAAGCGCAAAGCGTATACAGATGAGGAGAAGTTTAAAAAAATGCTTGAGAGCAACCCTACTTTACTTCGCCTGAAAAACGAATTGAGCTTAGACTTTATTTAAACGCAACATTTTCAACCACACTTCCTTTTAATCTGCCTTTTAACAGAAAAACAAACTAAAAACTCAGGAGAATTATATACTTTCGTAGCTTATTGTTTAACAAACTCAATTTCAATGAAAATTAATTCAATCTTAGCAAGCTCTATTGCTGCATCAGCCCTATTATTTATGGTTGCATGTGGAGGCGGAGGAACAACAGATTCTGCAACAAGCGACAAAGCTTACGAAACTGTTGAAAATGACCCTACAAACACTCGTATTTATACGCTAGACAACGGTCTTAAAGTATACCTCTCTGTAAATGAAGAAGCTCCAAGAGTTCAAACTTCAATTGCCGTTAGGGCAGGAAGTAAAAATGACCCTGCTACTGCAACGGGTTTGGCTCACTACTTAGAGCACATGTTGTTTAAAGGTACCGACGTTTATGGTACTACGGACTTTTCAAAAGAAGGTCCACTATTGGACCAAATTGATAGCTTATACGAAGTGTATAGAGGAACCACTGATGAGGTAGCAAGGAAAGACTTGTACGCTCAGATTGACAGTGTTTCTCAAGTAGCATCTACTTTTGCCATTGCAAACGAGTACGATAAGATGGTTTCCGAAATGGGAGCTAAAGGAACAAACGCCTATACTTCTCAAGAAGAAACAGTTTATATTAATGACATCCCTACCAATCAATTAGAAAAGTGGTTAACCTTAGAAGCTGAACGTTTTAGAAGTCCTCAACTAAGGCTATTTCACACGGAGCTAGAAGCTGTGTATGAAGAAAAAAACAGAAGTTTAGATAGTGATGGAAGCATTACTTTCGAAACACTGATGAGTAATCTTTTTCCCAATCACCAGTACGGTCAGCAAACGACTATTGGTACAATTGATCACTTGAAAAACCCTTCTTTAACGGAAATCAAAAAGTATTTCAACACGTACTATGTGCCTAATAACATGGCCATTTGTTTAGCAGGAGATTTTAATCCTGACAGCGTGATTGTGATGATTAAGAAGAACTTTGGTTCTTTCGAATCGAAAGAGGTTCCAACCTTTGAGGTAGCTCAAGAGACTCCAATTACATCTCCTATTATTAAGGAAGTAACAGGTCCTGATGCAGAGTTTATGTACATGGCCTACCGTTTTGATGGAGTTGACACTCGCGAATCTCAAATGATTCAATTGTGTGACATGATTTTAGCGAATTCGACAGCCGGTATTATCGACCTAAACTTAAATCAAGCACAAGCAGTTCAAAGAGCTAGTTCATTTACTTACGTGTTGACAGACTACTCGGCGCACATGCTTACAGGAAGCCCAAAACAAGGACAAACGCTTGAAGAAGTGAAAGATCTTTTATTGGCTCAGATTGATAGCTTGAAAGCAGGAGCATTTCCCGATTGGTTACCTGAAGCTTGTATTAATGATTTAAAGCTGGGAAGAGTAAGACAGTTTGATAATAATAGAGGTAGAACGAGCATGACGGTGGATGCCTTTGTTCAGAGAAGAGATTGGGAAGAAGCTGTAAACGAAATTGATGCCTTGAAGAAATTCAGCAAAGAAGACATCATGAAATTTGCAAAAGAAAACTACAACGATAATTACGTAGCGGTTTACAAAAAGAATGGAGAAAAAGCGAATGACGTTACTGTTGTTAAACCTGAAATTACTCCGGTAAATGTAAACAGAGAAGATGCTTCACCATTTTTGACCAATTTAACAGGAATGAAGTTTGATCCAATTCAACCTCGATTCTTGGATTATGAAAAAGACATTAACGAAACGGAATTAGCAAATGGTGCAACTGTTAGAACGGTTAAAAACGAAACCAACGGTTTGTTTAGCTTGTACTACCTTTTCGATATGGGTAAAAACAACAACTCTAAAGTTGATTTAGCATTGGATTATTTAAAATTCTTAGGAACTGACAAATACTCTCCTTCTGAAATTCAGCAAGAATTTTACAAGATTGGCTGTGAGTTTAGCGTTTTTGCTAGTGATGAAAGATCATACGTAATCATGGATGGCTTAGATGAGAACTTTGACAAAGGAATCAAGCTATTCGAGCACCTTTTAGCCAATGCAGCTCCAGAAGAAGAAGCATTAAAAAACATGATTTCAAATGTGTTAAAAGCTAGATCTGATGCTAAGTTGAACAAAGGAAACATCCTTTTTGGAGCCATGCAGTCTTACGCTCAATATGGCGAAAACTCTCCTTTCAAGAATATACTTACCGAAGAAGAATTAAACAACTTGACAGCAGACGAACTAGTTGCAATTATCAAGGATTTAACCAACTACGAGCACCGAGTGCTTTATTTTGGCCCTAAGTCTGAAGAAGAACTAGTTGCAGCTCTGAACGAGAACCACAGAATGCCTGAAAACATGAAAGAAATTCCTTCAGGAAAAGAGTTCGTAGAGCAAGAAAATGAAGGAACGAAAGTTTATGTGGTAGATTATGACATGAAGCAAGCTGAGATCATGATGCTGTCTAAGAAAGAAATGTACAATCCAGAAACGGTTGCTGCAGCGGCTATCTTTAACGAGTATTTTGGTGGAGGAATGGGTTCAATTGTTTTCCAAGAAATGAGAGAATCAAAAGCTTTGGCTTATTCTGTTTATTCTGTTTACCGTTCGCCTAGCGATTCTTCTAAATCTCACTACACCATGGCCTACATCGGCACACAAGCTGACAAGCTTGCCGAAGCTATGACTGGAATGACAGATTTATTAAACAACATGCCGGAATCTGAAAAGAGTTTTGAATTAGCTAAGAAAGCTGCAATAGAGAAAATTAGAACGGAGAGAATTACAAAAGCTTCTAAAATTTTCAATTACGAGACAGCTTTAAAGAGAGGCGTAAATCGTGATTTGAGAAAAGACATTTACGATGCCATTCCGAACATGACAATGGAAGACCTGAAAGCTTTCCACCAAAAGTACATTCAAGATGGCGAATATAACATTATGGTAATTGGTAAAAAAGAAGGTTTAAACATGGACGCCCTTGCAAAATATGGCCCAGTAGAAACATTATCTTTAGAAGACGTTTTCGGTTACTAAATCAAAAACTTACTTCAATTAAAATCCCTCAAGCGCAAGTTGCACTTGAGGGATTTTTTTGTCTTATAAATTAGGTAGCATTTTTCGCTAAACACACCTTCAACCCAAAATGAAATTAAACTTTAAGCAGTTGTTTTCTCATAGGTATAAAACACAAAAAGGAGCTCTTACGAACTCCTTTCTGCTTCAATTACTAACCAATCAACAAGTCTACTACCTCTTGTTAGGACAAAAGTACAAATTTTTTTACTATGCATGCATAATAAATAGCTATTTTTGAAAGAGAATTAATAAAAACAAATGAAACCTGCAGAAACAGTTGATTATCATGTTAAGTTCCTTTGGCATTCTATTTCTAATTTGTACAACCAAATTGCGCAGGAATTTGATTTAACACAAGCCACAGGTTACGCATTACTAAATATTGATTCCACACAAGGAATTGCAGCAACTCGAATTGCTCCATTGATGGGAATGAAAGCTACTAGCTTGAGCAGAATGCTCAAAAAAATGGAAAGCGACGATTTGATTTACAAGAAGAAGTGCGGAAACGACGGGAGGTCTGTAAAAATTCATTTGACCAAAAAAGGGGAAGAGAAAAAGAAGATTGCACGTAAAGTAGTAATTGAATTTAACGAATACATGATTGATCGCATAGACAAAAGTGATTTGAAAAAATACTTTGATACAATGCAGTCAATAACAGAAATAACAGAAGAATATAAAAATTTAAAACTCAAATAAGTGATGAGTAAAAGAAGAATTAAAAAAGTTGCCGTTTTGGGCTCTGGAATTATGGGGTCTAGAATTGCATGTCATTTCGCTAACATCGGTCTAGAAGTTTTACTACTAGATATCGTTCCTAGAGAATTAAACGACGAAGAAAAAGCGAAGAAACTAACATTGGAAGACAAAGCGGTGAGGAATAGAATTGTGAACGAGGCGTTCACAACTGCGATTAAGTCCTCCCCTGCTCCATTGTACTCTAAGAAGTTTGCCAACCGAGTTTCACTTGGAAACTTTGACGATGATTTGGAGAAAATTTCAGAAGCTGACTGGGTGATTGAAGTGGTAGTAGAGCGCCTTGATATTAAGAAAGTAGTATTTGAAAAGGTAGAGAAATGTAGAAAGGAAGGAACCATTATTTCGTCCAATACTTCAGGCATACCTATTGAATCAATGCTTGAGGGCAGGTCAGAAGATTTTCAAACGAACTTCTTCGGAACACATTTTTTCAATCCTCCACGATACCTAGAACTATTGGAAATAATTCCTAGTTCGAAAACGAACCCAGAATTAGTGGAGTTCATGCTAGACTATGGTAGAACCTACCTTGGTAAAAAAACTGTATTAGCAAAAGATACACCGGCATTCATTGCCAACAGGATTGGTGTATTTTCCATCATGTCTTTATTCCACACGGTAAAAGAGATGGGATTAACAGTTGAAGAGGTAGACAAGTTAACTGGTCCTGTGCTTGGCCGACCAAAATCTGCGACTTTCAGAACTTGTGATGTTGTAGGGTTGGATACATTAGTTCACGTAGCGAATGGTGTTGCGGAAAACTGTCCAAACGACGAGAAAAAAGCTGCGTTCGAAATACCGTCTTACGTGAAACACATGGTCGATGAAAATTGGCTAGGATCAAAAAGCGGTCAAGGTTTTTATAAAAAGATTAAAGGAGAGGATGGTAAAAGTGAAATTCTATCACTTGACTTAAAAACACTAGAATATAACTCTCAAAAGAAAGTTAAATTCGACTCTATCGGTAAGGCGAGAGAAATAGATGATTTAGCTGAGAAAACAAGAGTTTTATTTAACCATAAAGACAAAGGCGGAGAGTTTTACAGAACCACCTTCACAGATTTGTTCAGCTATGTATCGTTCCGAATTCCTGAAATTTCAGATGAATTATTTCGGTTAGATGATGGTGTAAAAGCCGGTTTCGGTTGGCAATTAGGTCCCTTTGAAAGTTGGGACGCATTAGGCGTATCAACAGTTGTTGGTCAGATGAAAGAAATGGGGAAAGAAATTGCTCCATGGATTGAAGAAATGTTAGCAGCAGGTTGTGATTCTTTTTATAAGGTAGAAAAAGGCACCAAACTTTATTACGACATCCCTTCCAAATCGTACAAAGGAATTCCGGGTACAGAAAAGCTTGTTGTTTTAGATAATTTACGATCTGAGCACACCGTTTGGAAGAACAACGATGCAACGATAGTTGATTTAGGAGACGGTATATTAAACTTAGATTTTCACTCAAAGATGAACACCATTGGAGCAGGGACAATTACTGCAATTAACAAAGCAATTGACCTTGCCGAAAAAGAATATGAAGGTTTAGTTGTTTACAATACCGGTGGAAATTTCTCTGCAGGCGCTAACGTTGGTATGATTTTCATGATGGCCGTTGAACAAGAGTACGATGAACTCAATTTTGCCATTAAGCAATTTCAGAACACCATGATGCGTGTGCGTTACTCCTCTATACCAGTTGTAGTTGCTACACACCAGATGGCACTTGGCGGAGGTTGCGAACTTTCTATGCATGCCGACAAAGTAATTGCTCATGCTGAAACTTACATGGGATTAGTAGAGTTTGGAGTTGGAGTAATTCCAGGCGGTGGCGGCTCTAAAGAGTTTGCTCTTCGATTAGCAGACGAATTAAAAGAGGGTGATATTAGAATTAATGCATTTAGACAACGATTTTTAACCATAGGCCAAGCTCAAGTAGCTACCAGTGGTGAAGAAGCATTTGAATTAGGTTACCTAAGAAGAGGAATAGATGAAGTAATTGTAAGTCGCGAACTTCAATTAACCCGTGCTAAAAAAGCGGCGCTTGAATTAGCCGATAAAGGATACACAAAACCAATTGAGCGAACGGACATTAAAGTCTTAGGTCAAGAAGCACTTGGTATTGTTTACGTAGGAGCTAATTCCATGAAGAGTGGCAATTACATTTCGGAGCACGATCAGTTTATATCTGAGAAATTAGGATACGTCCTTGCCGGTGGCGACTTATCGGAAATTACAGAAGTTTCAGAGCGCTACCTTTTAGATTTAGAAAGAAAAGCTTTTGTTGAGCTGTGCACGAAGAAAAAAACATTGCAACGATTACAAAGCATGGTAACCAAAGGAAAAGTACTTCGCAATTAACTCTTAAATATTAATTATCAGTTTTTAATCTTTAATTATTGATGACTAGTTCAGTGTAATTAATTAAAGATTAAAAATTCTAGATTAAAAACTAAATAGATGAACACATATATAGTAGCAGGATACAGAACAGCAGTCGGAAAGTCAGGCCGAGGTTCACTTCGATTTACCAGACCAGATGATTTGGCTGCAAATGTTATTCAGCATTTAATGAAAACTAATCCAAGTATTACCCCTCAAGAAATTGATGATGTAATTGTTGGAAACGCAACACCTGAAGCAGAACAAGGATTAAACATAGGTCGTTTAGCTTCCTTAATGGGCCTTAACTCGATTGATGTTCCTGGAATGACCGTGAATCGATACTGCTCTTCAGGACTAGAGACCATTGCCATTGCCGATTCTAAAATCAAAAACGGCATGGGTGATTTAATTATTGCCGGCGGCGTTGAAAGCATGTCACCCATCGCTATGGGAGGCTGGAGAATTGTGCCAAATGCCAAAGTAGCCAAAGAAAATCCTACCTACTATTGGGGTATGGGCTTAACTGCTGAAGAAGTGGCCAACAAATACAATGTAAGTAGAGAAGATCAAGATCAATTTGCGTTTGAGTCGCACATGAAAGCATTGAAAGCAAATGAAAACGGCACCTTTAAAGATGATATCGTTCCGATAGAAGTAGAACAAGTTTACCTAGACGAAGGCGGAAGGAGACAAACAAGGTCATTCACTTTTGATCAAGATGAAGGACCACGAAAAGGAACTTCTGTCGACGCGCTTGCAAAACTGCGACCTGTTTTCGCTCAAGGTGGAAGTGTAACCGCAGGAAACTCTTCACAAACTTCTGATGGTGCAGCCTTTGTTATGGTCGCTTCTGAAGAGATGGTCAAACGACACAATTTAAAACCAATTGCAAGAATGGTCTCTTATGCTACCGCAGGTGTAGATCCTAGCATTATGGGAATTGGTCCGGTAAAAGCCATTCCTATAGCATTGAAACAAGCAGGCTTGCAATTGAAAGACATTGATTTAATAGAGTTAAATGAAGCCTTTGCCTCTCAGTCGTTGGCGGTTATTAGAGAACTTGATCTGAACCCAGAAGTACTGAACGTTAACGGTGGTGCAATTTCATTGGGTCATCCTTTAGGATGTACTGGAGCAAAATTGTCGGTTCAAATCTTTAATGAATTGAAAAAAAGAAATAAAAAATACGGAATGGTCACCATGTGTGTGGGAACAGGTCAAGGTGCCGCCGGAATATTTGAAATGTTATAAAAAGAACAAGATGAGCAATAAAAAAATCATAAAGGGAGGAGAATTCCTCATCAAAGAAACGCCAGCAAACGATATTTTCATTCCTGAGCAATACGACGAAGAGCAAAAAATGATTGCTCAGAGTTGTCAAGACTTTTTAGAACAAGAAATCTATCCGGAATTGGATGAATTGGATGCATTAACTGAAGGTTTGATGGCAAGTAAGATTACCAAAGCCGGAGAATTGGGCCTATGTGGTATTTCTGTGCCAGAAGAGCTAGGTGGGTTTGGAAAGAACTTTGTCACTTCCATGCTAACCGCAGAAGTTACAGGAGCAGGTCATTCATTTGCTGTAGCACTTTCAGCGCACACCGGAATTGGAACCTTACCAATTCTTTATTATGGTAATGAGTCTCAAAAGCAGACTTACATTCCAAAACTCGCTAGTGGTGAATGGAAAGGGTGTTATTGTTTAACGGAGCCAAGTTCGGGATCGGATGCCAACTCAGGTAAAACAAAAGCTGTTCTTTCAGAAGATGGAGAAAGCTATGTTATCAACGGCCAAAAAATGTGGATTACCAATGGTGGTTTTGCACACGTGCTTACCGTTTTTGCAAAAATTGAAGATGACGAAAATTTATCTGCCTTTATTTTAACTGCGGATATGCCTGGAATCACGATGAACCCTGAAGAAAAAAAGTTAGGAATTAAAGGCTCTTCTACAAGACAAATATTCTTTAATGATGTAAAGATTCCGAAGGGAAACTTATTAGGTGAAAGAGAAGAAGGGTTTAAAATTGCCTTGAATATACTAAACATTGGTCGAGCGAAATTAGCAGGTGCGGCTTTAGGGGCATCTAAAGCTGCCATTAGCCGTTCTATTAACTTTGCTAATGAAAGAGAACAATTTGGTCGTCCTATTGCAAAGTATGGCGCAATTCGCTTTAAATTGGCTGAGCAGGCGATTAAATCATTTGCAACAGAGTCTGCATTATACAGATTAAGCCAAAACATTACAGATACCATTGAAGCACATGTCGCAGACGGGATGGACAAGCAAGCAGCAACTCTTGAAGGATTAAGAGAGTATGCAGCAGAGTGTGCTTTGTTGAAAGTTCACGGTTCTGAAACCTTAGATTATGTGGTTGATGAAGGTGTTCAAATCTATGGTGGAATGGGGTATTCAGCTGAAGCAGATATGGAAAGAGCCTACCGAGATGCTCGAATTAACAGAATATTCGAAGGAACGAATGAAATCAATAGAATGTTAACCGTTGACATTATTCTTAAAAGAGCAATGAAAGGCGAATTAAACATTTTAGAACCTGCCATGAAAGTAGCAGAGGAATTGATGGAGATTCCAGATTTCGATTTTGATGATTCAGGAGAATACGCTGCTGAAAAAAGAACTGTTGCCAACTTTAAGAAAGCGGTTTTATTAACTGCAGGTGCTGCAGCAAAAACCTTAGCAACTTCATTGGCGAAAGAGCAAGAAGTATTAATGAACATTGCCGATATGACCATGGAAATATATGTTACTGAATCCATGATATTGAGAGTTGAAAAAATGAAGTCGATGGGATTGAATTATGAATTGCAAGAAAAAATGATGCAGACGTACATTTACGATGCAGCAGATCGAGTTCATAAACATGGAAAAGACGCAATAAACGCTTTTGCTTCTGGCGACGAGCAAATGGGAATGTTAATGGGGATTAAACGATTTACCAAACATGGTCCGATAAACGCTAAGGAAAACAGGCAAGCAGTTGCTGAAAAAATGATTGCAAAAAATAAGTACTGTTTTTAAACCTGTAGTTTACTAAACGGTAAAACCATCAAGCAGAAGCTTGGTGGTTTTTTTGTGCCATTTTTTTTGCAGTCTGTTATACCTTTTCTTAAATATTTTCCAAAATTTAGAACTTTGGAAAAGATTACCGGAACTAATGTACATTAGGTCGAACTCACGTGAAATTAATTCCCTCTGATTTAGCTTATCAAGCTGAGTGTTTCGAATTATTGACTTCCCCTAGCTTGTCAATCAAAGATGTTCCGGTATAAACTTAAATTACGTTTAAACTTTAACCACCATACAGTTTTGAAACCTGAAAGGTGGTTATTAAATCTCTCCTTGCTAGCTAACTTCTGATTTCCATTTTGCACGCTCTGCTCTGTGATCATGGAAAAGAACACAGATAAAAGAACAAATCAATTAACGGCAAACCTATAGTTTTGAGTAGGCAGCACCGTATAACCCAAATTCAGGGGAATTGCAACTACGCTACCAAAAGCTGTAGCCGTCGCGATTGTAGCCGTTCCTAAGTTTGTCCAACCGTTTGCGGTTGTAATAGTTGGTGGACCTGTTAAATCCGTTGTGGTAACCCATATTTCGGTGGTACCAGTTCCCGTGAACGTACAATAAATAGTATCGATCAAAATTGTTTGTGTGCTCGTTACTCCAAATGTTACTCCAGCATTGCCATTCGTACCAGCCAATGGCGGAACAGTAGTTACTGTAAATTGACCGAAACTGGCCAATACAGTTAATAACATTAAAGTAATGAATAAGTTGAACTTCTTCATATTTAAAATTTTGGTTAATAATATATTTACAATTAAAGAAATTAGACATTATTAACGATATCTTATTAATTTTTTAACAAAAAAAGGGCAATAAATAAATTTATTGCCCTTTGCACTTTTCTAGTTAATGATTATCTAGCTTTTCACAACCTTGCGAACTGTTGTTCCTTTGTCCGTTTCAATTTTTATGAAGTAGACTCCTTTCGGTAATTTACTCATATCAATTTGCTGATTCAATTGACCAAAGGTTAACTCTTCAAGCGATTCTATCAACCTACCTTCAGCAGAAAGTAAGAAGATTGATCCATTGTAAATTTCAACAGAGCTTTGGTTAATCGTTAATACGTCTGAAACAGGGTTAGGGAATATATCCAAGGCTCCCAACTGACCACTTTCTTGTAATCCAACTGTACAGTCGTCTAGCACTTTGATGTAAATATCCGTAACTGTTCCCGGGTTAAACTCACACCCTTCGTCGGTTTGAACGTCAACTGAAATTTTGTAATAACTACCCCCTCTAGTAACGTCCATTCTCCAAGGATCAACCGCAAACGATTGTGTATTCACAGTATCTCGAACAACCCGTGTACCTCCAGCATCTACAACAGTAAAGTCCCATGAGTAAGTGTCCTGTCTTACCGGAATACCATTTGCATCTAGTGGACCTGGATCTACCGTAAACACATCTCCTTGGTTTAAGATTGAACCTGAACCTGGACCACAGTACACCACCGTATCGGTAGGGAACGATCTGGCTGTAGGTGCCGTGTGAATTGTACGAATTACAGGAACTTTCTGTATTGATTTACAGAATAAACCTGAAGGTAAAATGTTTGGAATATCAATCAACGTCTCTACGTAGAAGGTATCCGTTTCTGTCAACCTTGTTTTCAAGGCATAGTCTAACGACAATGGCAACCTTAGCTCAGCCTCAGCGTTCAACGCGGTCAAACTAGTGTAATAGTTTACACCCGTAATGTTTGGCTGCACTTGAATCTTCATCGTATCGTTCTCAGGGTCATTTTCACAACGCTCACTATCAAACGATAGGGCACGGTATGGTTTAACCACTTCAACTCTGACCGAATCGGTTGTTTCGTCTATACCTTCCGAAATAAACAACTGCGGACAAAGTCTAGCTCTAATATCTGTCGTTGAGTCTGACAAGAATGCTAGATAGTTTGGCCTGTTAAACGGAGTTGACTGACCAATAAAGAATCCAAATGTTGAACCGTCATTACGTATCTGACTTTCTTCCCAACGCACGGCACCGAATTGATTTCTCACGGCGACTAACACAGGGTCTCCGAAACAAATGGTATCATTTGGCAGTACCGCTACAATTTCACCTATTTTTCGTTGAGATTTAATAATGATATTCGTTTTAATATCATTGGACTTAATCAAATCACCATCGACTTCAGCAATAATAACAAAACGGTAGAAACTACCAGTATCAGACATGTCAAAGGCACTATCCATTGTTAAGGTTATAATTGAATCCCTTGGCAATGGAACTGGGAGACCATTATCATCTAACCATTCATTAGTTCCAACACAACGTGTTAAGGTATCAAGAGAAACGAAATTACCATCTCCTTGATTATCCTTGAAAACAATAGCGGTTAAACAAACCGTGTCAGTTTCAAAGTTTAGCGAATCTGAACCGTTGTTAATCACATCTATTTTCAATGGATTGTTAGCGGAGTAACAGTAGGTAGAATCTGTATTGGGCTCATTCAAACCAACCGGAGAAATATCAATTGCAGCGGCATCATACACTGAAATATCGTCAATTGCCATATTACCAGCGTATTGATCTCCTCTCTCAGCAATAAACCTGTATCGAACAACTTTACCACGGTAAGCACTTAAATCAACAATTCTAGATTTCCACGGCGTTCTTCCATTTATTCGCTGATCCGGATCTTGTCCAACCAATGTTAAAACGGTAACCCAACCGAAGTCATCATTAATTTGCAAATACAAGCTACCCATATCAAAACCAAACATGTGGTACCAGAACTTCATTTCTGGAGCTTGTGTGCCAATTAAGGTAACACATGGAGATTCATAACCAATTAAATCGCCTAGAACCCCCGCTGCTGAATTAGCTTGCAGCACATGTCCAGTTGTATCCACAGGTCCTAAAGTGTGGTCCAATTCCGGTCCAGTTACCCCACGTCGGTCACAAGCCCAAGCAGGAAGCGGGAAGCCATTTCCGTCTAGACACCAATCAAAACCATCTTGAGTTGGATTACCAACCAAACGGCCATAGCGTAAAGGGTTTGCAGGGTCTTCAAAATCTACGATATATGGTAAATCTTCAGGGTCACCATGCGTGATTTGGTAATCTATCCTCACGTTATTGGTTGTGTCCTTATCACCGTCTAAAAGTAACCAAGCATGCAGGTAATAATCCTTGTATGCAGATAAATCTAATATAAACCTCGGATCGTTAATGGTAAATGTATACAACTCGCCTGGGTTAAAGAATGGTGGAGCTGCGCCCGGTCTTACCATAATCGTGTCTCTAAAACCATTACTTCCTCTTGGGTTACCAATAATGTCTTCATCTAATGCAATCACCACTTGGAAAGAGTCAATTCTATCAATTCCTATGTTTCGCACACGAATTGAAACTCGCTCAGAGTCACTGTAAAAACATCTTCCAGGGAATGGGTTAACAAATTCGTTAAATAACATTTGCTGTGGCTCCGGACGAACAATGCACACGTCATCTATGGCATAGTACGTACCTCCTGGCTGGAATGCTCTAAATTGAACTTGAACATTCGCTCCAACAAAGTCTGCCAAAACAGCTTCATATTTTCTCCACGTTCGAGCAACACCTTCTACTCCCTTAATGGTATCAATCGGTAAAAATCCTCCACCATTTTGGTTTACTCCTATTTCCAACTGTCCAGAAGCTGATGGCATAATGTACCAGAATTCTAAGTTCGCGGCTGGTGTATTATTCAAATCCCAACAAGGAGACTCCATTCGAGCTTCACCTGCATAAGGCGCTGGGTCTTCCGCATACATGAACACGTCATTTAATCCACCAGTGTGCCCTTTCAAATCAGGCACTTCACCTTCTACAGTTGCTACCCAAGAGTAAGCTTGAGTGTTTGCTTCCCAGTCATTCGGTAAAACTCCGTCTTTAAAGTCTTTTGCAATATGACCTGAAACTAAATCACTAAAGTCATCACAACTAGGAAATGGTCGTGCCGTATTTGTAATTAACTCTGTTAACGTGTCGTTAAACAAATGCTCATCTCCTCTATATTCTGTCCAGTATTTGATGAAATACTTTCCAGGATTTGACATATCAATATTTTGGAAAGAGAAATCAAAGAATGCAAGAGGCACAATGGTTTGACCAATTGAAGAGTCTCTCACTGTTGCTAACACTTGAGGGGAACCACCGTAAGGTGTAAAGATAATTTGATACCCTAAGTTTAGGTTTAAAATATCATCCGTTCCTAAGTTTTGAACTCTAATTCTAAAACGCTCCGATGCAGTCAACGCACAATCTGAACCTGGATCAATTAAAGAGAATGCCGCAGCATCTTTCTTCGCTCTATCTAGAATCTCAATGTCATCCACTCCCATGTCTCCTCCACGGCCATCACCAGGATTTCCCATGTACCCGGTTTCTGCACGCAATCTAATACGTACTGCGTTCAAGCCATTAAATCGATCCAATACTACTTTACGTTGCAACCATGGCTCTGTATCGTCTGCCTGCTGTTGACCTCTAATTACGTCTACCCCTAGCACCCAGTTGGTACCGTTGTGAACGTCCACAAATAATGCACCTGTTTGTGGTCCAAAAAAGTGATACCAGTACGATAAGAGTATGCTTCCATTTTTAGAAGTAGTAAAGTCCATTGGGCTGCACGGTAATTCGAACCAAGCATCAGGAATTGCCGGTGGTATTGGCGCTAGAAGCTGTTTTAAGTCAGTTTCCAACAACATGTATGTTCCGTCGCCATTTTCTCTGTTTGTAGAAAAGGTATGATCTCCTGAAGGACCTGTTGGGGGACCTGGAGGCATAGGTGGCTGACCATCAATGTATGGAGCAGCTCCTGAAACCACGTGCCACATGAACACCCCCGGACCACCTGTTGCAGGAAATCTTGTAAAGCCTTTCAACTGATCTTGGTTGTAATTGCCACCTTGAACTAATTCCTCAAAGTCTTGCGTATATCTTGGAATTCCCGGCTGTCTGTTAATTACCGTTGTTGAAGCAAAATCATTTTGCGGCAACGTATCGTTTGCCAAAATTGTTCTTGCATAAATTAATTGCTTACCAGGATTTGAAAGATCTACAGGAGTAGTAAACGTGTAGTTTAAACTCGTTCCTGCAGCTATCGTTTGCTGAATTGTATCCGACTCGTAAGGTCCACCGTTATTGTTGTATTGAACAATTAACTGACCAGGAGTAATTGCTGCTGTTCCGAAGTTTTGAACGGTCACAACAACATTACCTGTAGTCAGGCCACAAGCGTCTCCTGTCGGCTGAATAACTTCTGTTATCCCTGCATCATTTGGTATCGCTTCATATAAGAATACGTCATCAATTGCCATGTCGCTTCGAGTACCGAAACCAACTTTAACAGATCTAAATCTCACCTGAACTAATCCACCTATATAAGGTGAAAGATCTACAGCTAAATTCTTCCAAACTGACGTAGCGGAAGTTTGAGTTTGACCCTGTACACTACCAACGCCATTTACCCAGTTTCCGTTGAATAAAACGTCAACAGAAAGGTCGTTCATGTTTCCACCATATTTATGGTAGAAGAAACTGAATCTTGGATTTGTATTGTTTGTTAAGTCAATACAAGGAGATTCGAAGGTTGCCGTACCACTGCCATCTGCTTCTGTGTACATAAACATTCCGCTTCCTGTTGTTCTATCTCCTTGAGGTCCGGTATTAGATGTAGGAGTTGTTAACGCCCCTTTACCACAAAGAGAAGATTGAACTTGCCACGTATGTGTGCTTGTTGATGTTTCTGCCCAACCTTGCTGCAGCACTTGACCTAACAATTGGTCACAATTTGCATCTCTAAACGTTTCGAAGTTTTCGAAATAGTTGGTCGATTTAGTCTGGTTAAATATTTTGTGATTAAACAATGTATCGTTTGTTACGTCTTCCTCACCAATTTGAGCAGTCCATGCTTTTACAAAATACGTTTTACCAGGAATTGATAAATCTGCCGGTTGCGTGAATGTAAAGAATGCTGATTGCTCAGAAGGCAATGCTGCATCAAATGTATCTCTCACTGGAGGAAAATTATCAATTTGATAATACAACAACAATGAATCTAAGTTTGAATTCAACGTTTCCACTCCAAAGTTGTCAATTTCTACGCTAATTAAAGAAGCTCCATTAATGTTACAACCTGATTCTGGACCTGTAACTGCTAACATTCGAGCATCCTTTCCAAAAGGCGCAAAAAATGAGATATCGTCAATTGCCATTTCATTTCTAAACCCTGCAGTTCCTCTAAATCTTACTTTTATGTCTTTGCCTCCAAATTGATTAAACTTTGCCACGGCTTCTAACCACGGTGCTCCTTCTGAGGTTTGCGTTTGCCCTGGAATAGAGAAAACCCCGTTATTCCATACACCGTCTGCGAAAACATCAACAAACAGCGTACTCATACCAACACCAAACTTGTGGTACCAGAAACGCATGGCTGCCCCAGCTCTGCTTTTAAAGTCTAGACATGGAGATTCTAAGCGGCCTTCACCACTGTTACCATCCAAGTACATGAATATTCCGTTACCCTTGGTATGATCTGAGTTAGGTCCTGTTCCAAAGCCCGGTGTACCCGCACAAACGGTCATGTCTTGAACGTGCCATTCACCTTGACCGATGGAGTTCATTGACCATCCTGCACCTAATACATCTGCATCATTTACCCCAAAACAACCAGGATCTGCTACAAAACCTTCAAAATCTTCTACGTAGCTCGTTTCTCTCGTAAAGTTCGTGACATCTACTGTCAATCGATCATTAAATAAATTCGAATCACCTAACACTTCCGTCCAAACTGCAATACTATACGTTTGCCCTTTTGTTGAAAAGTTAGCTGTGAAAGGAAATGTGTGATTTATCTTATTTCCAGGAGCAAGAGTTCCCGGAACAGTATCTCTAAAAACAGTTCCGTTATCAATACTTATAGCAACTGGCACATTTGTTAGCGGCGCTGAACCAAAGTTTTCAACTTCAACTGTGATTGTTCCAGAAGGCGTACAACCAGAAACTGGAGATATTAAAGCTGACATTTTACCGTCTTGAGGAATTGGTTCAAAAATTTCTACGTCATCAATGGCCATATCACTCCTAAAAGAAGCTCCACGTATACCTCCGAATCGAACTTTAATCCGCCGCCCAGCATACTGATTTAAATTTACCGAAGCCTTTAACCAAGGCGCTCCAGAAGTTGTTTGTGTTTGTCCATTTATTCTTAGTACTTGAATCCAACTCGAACCATCATTTATCTCAACCAAAAGGTCACCCATATCAGCACCATATTTATGGTACCAGAATTCCATAATTGCTCCAGATGCATTTCCTAGATTAATACATGGAGATTCTAAATAAGCCGGAACTGTACTCGCTCCAGTTGATGTCTCTAAGTACATGAAATTTGGTGGAGAGTGAGCCACTGTAGGGCCGGTATTCACGGAACCTGTGGCATTATTCCAAGGATTCCAAGTAAGATTCGGTTGTGGAACTGTTCTCGTCCAAGGAAATGGAATTAGAGAGCCAGCTCCATTAAATGGAGCACCTCTTACCCATCCAAAACCGTCAAAGTTTTCAAAAACTGGTAAAGTTAAAGAGGTTGATGCAGGTCCTCCAGTTATTGTTCTGTTCAGCAAACTATCATTTGGATTAAATCCATCATTTGCCGCAGACGCCCAAACGCTCAATGTATAACTTCGCTGTTGACTGAAATCTGCTTTTTGAGAGAAAGCAAAGTTTATAAGCGAATTTGGCAATAACGGTCCAACTAGTGTATCATTTACAACAGGAAGGTTATCCACTCTGTAAAACATAAAGATAGTATCTAAAGGGCTCGCACCTTTATTTTCTATCTCTACAATAACATCTTCAGTTGCATACCCACATATAGGGGCCCCATTTTGACTTGGATAAGTAATTACATTTGCACTTGCATCAAAAGGTTGTGGGTAGCGCACAGAGAAGTCATCAATCATGGCTCCTTCTTGACTAACACTACCGTCCGAATTAAACTTAAATCTAAAGTTTACAGAACTTTGATTTGCAAAGCCTGTCAAGACATTCTCCACAGGAATCCATCCTCCGCTACTTCCTTCCCAATATGGTGCTCCAGTTGTAAACCAGTTCGACGGGTTCACACCACCTGCATTAACTGTGCTCCAAGTAACGCCTCCATCTGTTGACGCTTCAAAAGTTAATCGATCAAAACCCGATTCAGTTCTGTGATTTAAGTTAAAAGACAGGATAGGATCACCAATTGCTCCACTAAAATTGAAACATGGAGAGTATAAATAAGACGTCTCTTGGTTGTTGTAATTTCCATTCAATCGTGTAACGTATGCATTGGTTCCTGAAGTAACTGAATTAAAATTAGCAGTCGAAGGAGCCCCTCGTTGCCAACTTGCATTTACTCCATCGACTTTCCATCTATCTATGGCTTCAAAATTGTCCGAATATGTTGGAACAAAGTTTGGCTCGTTCTCAACACGCACAATTGTAGAATCGTTGTCGTTGTTTCCGTCTGTTGTTTGAATGGTGTAAGCTGTTAAATCATAAAATCCAACATTTAACATATCTAATGTACCCGTAAAAGTGTATAATAGTGAATCTCCTGCAGGAATTGTAGCCGTAATCGTTTCTGTATGCGCTATCGTTCCGTTGGTATCAATAACCACACTAAAGTTAGAAGCTGGTGATGACCCCAAGTTTCTAACTTGCACTTGAACGGTTTCTGCAGATGATAATCCACAAGAAGATGTAGGGTTTACGATTTGCGAAACTCCTACATCGTTTGGAAACGGAGAGGAAATCACTACGTTGTCAATTCCTACATACCAACCCCAATCATTACCATCAAAATAAGTAAAGCGAACTTGACAGTTGGCGTTGTTATACGCAGAAATATCAATATTAGCAGTTGGAAAGTTATTGGCACATGCTCCGAGGTAATTTCCACAGTCATTTACTGAAGTGGAAAAAACATCCACCCAATTAGAACCATCAAAAACGGAAACAATAAAACTATCTAAAGGACCGGAAAACTCTCTAAAGTTATAATCGAACTCTAAGGTCGTGCTTACGGAACTTGCATTATTAAAAATCGGTGTTAACAAATCTGCTCGGTTATTGGTAGCCCCTGCACCCAGGTTATCATCATCAAAAAATGCCATTGAAGTTCCATCCAGGTTATTCACCCCTGCATTGGTTGTAGACCCATCGAGTCCAAAACTCCAGGCTGTAGTTCCGGTAACTGCAGTATTGGTCCAACCAGTTGGCAGTGTCGCACTGTTAAAATCTTCCTGAACGTGAAAATTTTGGGCGCTTGCATTAAACCCTATAAATAAAATAGTTACAATAGATAGTATGTGTTCTTTCATCTTGTGAATTGTTTTAAAAAAACGAATTTTAAAAATAACAAATAATTCTCAATTTGTTAAGTTGGTTAATAGACGCAGATCAAATAAAAATAGTTGCAAAAAAAAACCTGCATTTCAAAAAGAATCGCAGGTCTTGAATTTATGTTTATTATTTCTAGTGCTTTCCAATCTCAGTTAAGTATCGTTCAGCGTCCAATGCAGCCATACAACCTGTTCCGGCAGCTGTTACCGCTTGTCGGTAAACTTTATCTGCTGCATCGCCTGAGGCAAATACTCCAGGTATTTTAGTTTTCGAAGTTCCAGGCTCTACAATAAGGTAACCTGTTTGGTCCATGTCTAACCAGCCTTTAAAAATATCTGTATTCGGCTTGTGACCAATTGCTACAAAAAATCCGGTACAAGCAATCGTAATTTCTTCGCCAGTTTTATTATTTTTCGCCAACACACCTTCCACCGCTTTCTCTCCTAAAACTTCTACCGTCTCATGGTTAAACATTACCTCAATGTTTGGTGTATTTAATACTCGATCTGCCATAATTTTTGAAGCTCTGAATTCATCTTTTCTTACCAACATGGTTACTTTCTTGCACAATTTAGAAAGGTAAGTAGCTTCTTCTGCTGCAGTATCCCCGGCTCCTACAATCACAACGTCTTGGTTTTTATAGAAAAATCCATCACATACTGCACATGCACTAACGCCAAAACCATTCAAACGTTGCTCTGACTCTATGCCTAACCATTTTGCCGCTGCACCGGTAGAAATAATTATTGAATCTGCCGTAATCTCAGTTTTTTCATCTACCCAAACGCGGTGAATAGGTCCAGTAAAATCTACTTTCGTTACCAAACCAAAACGCACGTCTGTTCCGAATCGCTCTGCCTGCTTTTGAAAATCAATCATCATTTGAGGACCATTTATCCCATCGGGGTAACCTGGATAGTTTTCGACATCATTAGTAATGGTAAGTTGACCACCTGGCTGCAGTCCTTGGTACATCAACGGAGCCATATCTGCTCTTGCCGCGTAAATTGCAGCAGTATATCCTGCTGGTCCTGAACCTATAATTAGACACTTTACGTGCTCTACCTTTTCTGACATATCTCTTCTTTTTTTTTGGAATGCTAAAATTAGGGAATCAAAACAAATAAAATTGTCGGTTGCCTGCTGTTTTTAACAGCCCTTTTTTCATTTAAATTGACATGGAAAAGATGCAGCTTATTTACTAATACTTAACAGAATGGTCGTGCCCTAAAACCCAATGCTTGGGAAGTGCTTTTTTGTTTTTGAGCAATTCTTGTGCAAGCACAAATTTAACATCGAAGTGGATTGGCCTCCTTGCAGTCGGCCCATCCAAAGGGGGTGGCGTTCAACTAAAGCCTAAATCCCAATGCTTGGGATTTGCCTTTTTTGTTTTTGAGCAATTATTGTGCAAGCACAAATTGTCAAAAACAAAAAAGCCTTCAATCTACCGATTGAAGGCTTTAGTTGTCGGGATGAGTGGATTCGAACCACCGCTCTCGCGCCCCCCAGACGCGCACTTTAACCGGACTAAGCTACATCCCGAATTTGTCGCAAAAATAATTAATTGAACAGAGTTTCTGAATAATGTATGAGCGTAAAAAATAATAACTGACAAAAAGGGATGATCACGCCATCGGCGCGAATACTACCCTACACTAAGACACCGGGAGCTATTTTATTAAGGCATTGAACTGTCCTTGAGAAATATTGATTAATTCCCCAAACGCATTTCTTACCGCAAAGTTGAAGCTTCCTTCAACAGTATTGTTAACGGTATCTATTTTAGAAATGGTTAAACTGCCTGCGTCAGCATCGTATTGATTTTTGAAGATATTCGCAGAAAATGTATTTGGATTGTACGTTGCCGTTATTGCACCTGACGAAAATGGATATTCTCGCTCCTGAATTTTTTCTTGAACTGTAATGTTTAGTGACGTTGAATCATCATTCCCTACTCCTAAAAATGTATCGAAGGTAAAGCCACCATTAGTATTGCTCGTAAAAGAGCACGATTCTGCAATAAATTGCTCATTGTCTATCCTTGCCGTCATTTCTCCAAAAGCCAATCGAGTGATGGGTATTTCCAAAAAAGAACCTTTGGTTACAATTAATTCAAGATCTCCATTCAGCTGCAACAAAGTACCTTTAAATTTACCTGACACAACATTTTTCTCAACATCATAATTGGTGACTTCTACTTCCAAATCTGAGGTATCACCAGTTTTAGTGGTGCTAAATAACAACCCTCCTGCATCCTTATAATTCAGAAAAACATTTAACTCATTGCCATTCCCAAAATACTCCCTTTCTTCTAAACCTGTTAGTCCCAGTTCATAGTTCACACCGCTCCCGCTTGCTTCTATAGCTAAAGCAGTATTGGTCTTTAGCGCACTGGCTGTATTGGTTTCAAATTGAAACCCATTTAAACTCACTTCAAAGCGCTTGGTGGGTAACCCATTCAACCTATACAGATCCTCTAGAGTTAATGGATCCCCTTCTTCCTCGCAACCAGAGAATGCAATAAAAGCGATTAAAAGGTATAAAATGGTGTAAGACTTTTTCATTGTTTCAAAATTAACCAGCCCACCCTTCTCTATCCAAACTTCTGTATTGAATAGCTTCTGCTAAATGGTCTGTTTCTATGTTTTCAGAACCTGCAAGGTCAGCAATGGTTCTAGAAACTTTCAAAATTCTATCGTAAGCTCTTGCCGAGAGCCCTAATTTTTCCATTGCTTGTTTCAAGAGCGCTTGACCTGCTTCATCAATTCTGCAAATTTCTCTCAACTGCTTAGAGCCCATCATTGCATTAGAGTGCATACCGGGGTGATCATTGTATCGCTGAGTTTGAATTTCTCTTGCTGCAACCACTCGCTCCCTAATTTTCTCACTCTTTTCTGAAAGCCTCGTTTCGGCCAATTTCTCAAAATTCACCGGAGTCACTTCCACATGTAAATCAATTCGATCTAAAAGAGGACCTGAAATCTTATTCAAATACTTGTGTACCATTTCAGGGGCACACATGCACTCTTTATCTGGGTGATTGTAATACCCGCACGGGCATGGGTTCATAGAAGCCACCAACATAAATGAAGCAGGGTAATCGACTGTAAAACGAGCTCTAGAAATAGTTACCCTCCTCTCCTCTATTGGTTGTCGCATAACCTCTAAAACAGTCCGCTTAAATTCAGGTAATTCATCTAAAAACAGCACACCATTATGTGCTAAAGAAATCTCCCCTGGCTGAGGAAACCCTCCCCCTCCAACTAATGCCACGTCGCTAATTGTATGATGAGGCGATCGAAACGGTCGCAGTGTAATTAATGCATCCTCTGCATTCATTTTACCTGCAACTGAATGGATTTTTGTTGTTTCTAATGCTTCATGTAAACTTAAGGGCGGCAAAATAGTTGGTAATCTTTTTGCTAGCATTGTTTTACCGGCTCCCGGTGGACCAATAAGAATTACGTTATGCCCGCCCGCGGCGGCAATTTCTAATGCCCGTTTTATGTTCTCTTGCCCTTTTACATCTTCAAAGTCAAAGTCGGCGACATTTAAACTTTTATAAAACTCTTCCCGGGTATTTAACTCCGTTCTTTCAAGCTCAGATTCATCATTAAAAAATTCGATCGCTTCTTTAATATTTTCAATACCATACACCTCTAACCCACTAACAATTGCCGCTTCTCTGGCATTCTGTTTGGGCAAAATGAGGCCTTTAAACCCTTCTTGTTTCGCTTGAATCGCTATTGGTAAGGCCCCTCTCATAGGTTGCAATCCACCATCCAAACTGAGCTCTCCCATGATTACAAAATCGCCTACCTTTTCATGCTTGATTTGTTCTGAAGCGGCTAAAATTCCAACCGCCAAAGTGAGGTCATAAGCAGAGCCTTCCTTACGAATATCAGCAGGCGCCATGTTAATGACGACTTTTTTTCCCGGAATTTTATATCCGTTATTCTTTAACGCTGCATCAATGCGCTGCTGCGATTCTTTCACCGCACTATCTGGCAAGCCAACAAGTAAAAAATTTACTCCCTGTCCAACATTTACTTCTACCGTAATGGTAATTGCATCCACTCCTTGAACAGCACTACCAAAGGTCTTGACCAACATTCTTGTTTCTTTTGAATAACTTAGCGGAAAGTTAATTAAATATGTCTAAAACATTCACAATCATTCTATTTTTAGCCTCATTCAGTTCCATTACTGCACAACAAGTTGAGTTTTTTAATGGCAATAAATTCCCTGCATCCCCTGCGGGTGGAGAAAACGAGGTGGAATACCTTGTAGAAAGCCAGATGATCTACCCGCCTACTTCACTTGAAATGAAGCAGTCTCAAGAAGTGTTTGTTGTCCTGAGAGTTGATTGGACTGGGCAAATAGACACCATATTCACCGATCTTGAAAAGGACAATCTTTTTGCCAAAGAAGCAATTCGCTTGGTAGAGTTAATAGTTTGGGAAAAGGATGAAATCAGGAAAGGCAAAAGAATCGGCGAGCAGCAGATCAAAGTCACGTTTGATCCAAAAAAGTATAAGAAAGCTGAACGAAGAAGGCTGTTACCCCCTGTAGGCTCCGAACATGCTACTGTTTTTATTAAGAGTCAAGTAGATACTGCTTCTAAGGTCCGAGATTTTAAGAGTGTAAACGATTTTGTGACTGACAACATCAGGTATCCGGCATTGGCACTACAACAATTAATTTCGGGTACAGTTAAGGTGGTGTTTGTCATTGAAAAAAATGGAGTTGCGAGCAACTTCAAAATCACAAAACCCTTAGCGGGTGGATGCAACGAAGAAACTATTCGGTTACTGAAAAAAATCATTTGGAAACCAGGAATGAAAGCAGGTGAGCCGGTTAGAACCCTCTCTAAGTATACGTTAACCTTTGTTCACCCGGGAAATACATATCGATAATTGAGGTTATCAACAATCTCCCTTTGAGATAAATATTAAAATAGAAGCACGGGTTTAGCAGGTAATTTTACTTTTACTGAAAATCAACAAGAATGAAAAAACTTCTAATTGCAGCAGGTCTGCTTGTTTGCACGGTATTTGTCAATGCTCAAGAAAGTGCAACCTGCTATCAAAAGTATGCTAAAGTATTTGAAATAAGAGGTGCCAATGAAGTACAAGATGGAACTTACGATGACGTAATAATTACCATACGAAAAGGCCGTTTTGCAGATTGCTTTTTAGGTAAAGTAACTGTAACCAACGGAGAAGTTGTTAAAACGAGTATTGAATTGAGCTACGTAGATAATACTTTCGAGCCTTTTTCAAGAACTTACAAATCTGATGAAGCCGTTGGAATTGTTGAGGGTATTTCCAAAACCTTGCTTACGAATGACGAGGAGCTAATAAACATTATGTTCGTTGGTTCTATTAAGCCAAAAAAGAAGGCTCTAAAGCGAGCTCCAGAACCTTCATTTGATCTTTAAACGTAGGATTAACGCTTACTGTTTTATAACTTTTTGCGTGCTTGATTGAGCACCATTAGATACGCGAATAAAATAAACTCCGGGAGTCCAACTTGATGCATTGATTTGATTCATTCCTTTTCTAATGTAAGTTTCTTCTACGATGGAGCCCAACATATTCAATACCTGAATTCTTGACGCTTCTGTACTTTTTATTCGAAGTACATCTTTAATCGGATTTGGAAAGAAGCTAATTTCATTTTGATTTTCGTTTGTTGCAATTCCTACCGGTAATGCATCACGCAGACTTACCTGATCCACCGCGATATCACTTCTAAAGCCTGAACCCCGAACCGCTCTAAATATTATTCTAACATCTCCCTTGTAAGGCGTAAGATCGACCGTTCTTTCTATCCAAGCCGTTCCTCGGTCGCCTGTAATGGCTGGAATAATATCTTGAATTAAGAAACCATTTAAGCTTAAATCCAAGTGCAATTCTCCCATCTCGATACCTGACATGTGATAGTAGAATTTCAATTCTGGGCGATTGGTTGCGTTCAAGTCTAAGCATCCGCTAAAGAAAGAACCCTGCGTTCCTTGAGGCACATTTGTTGCTTCATAGTACACATATTTACCAGTACCCAAGGCAGTAGTTGTATCTCCCGTTGGGCCTGTTGCTGCCGAAGGCGTGTTGCCTACATTTACAAACCAGTTAAATGAATTTTGTGGGCTATTACTCCATCCATTTAAAAACACTCCCGGTGTCCCTACTACAAAATTGTCAAATGTAACAGTATCTGGGAAATTAGTTTGAATACTGTTTGTTGTCACTTGATAACCAATAACCGAATCATTTGAGCTTTGTCCATCTGCTGCTAACTCTAGCCAGGCGTTCAAGTCATATGTTCCTGCAGTAGACATGTTAAAAGGTGTTTGAAACGTGTGGTTGAATGACATACCTGGCATTAAGTTAAAAAATGCAGTATCTCTTATCATGGTTCCTCCATTTACTTGATAAGCTAATGGAATTGTGTCCTGTGCTTGGCTTCCTAAATTTTCAATTTCAACAGTAACAAACTCGGTTGATGAACCATTACAACTTGAGGCATTTGGCGTTACGAAATTGACTAGGTTTAGATCAGCGGCAATGGGTTCAATTATTTCAATATCATCAATTGCAATATCACTCTGAAATCCGTTACCTACAATAGCTCTAAATCGAAGTTGAACAATGTTTCCTGCATAAGCTGTTAAATTAACCTCCCTAAATAACCAATTGTTACCTTGATTTCCAATTATGGGTCGTGTGACATCTAAAACCCATGCCCTACCATTGTATATATCTACATGAAGCTCGCCCATTCGATTCCCAAACATGTGGTACCAAAAACTAAATTTAGGTGCAGATAAGCCACTAAAGTTGTAACATGGTGTATTAATAATTGCTGTTTGATTTCTAAAAGATCCTGACGCTTCCACATACAAAAAATTAGTATCTCCAGGACTATGATCAGCAGAAGGCCCTGTACCACCAGACTGAGTATTTGTAGCTACAAACCAACTGTGTGTTGAAGTGGACGAATTCTGCCAATTGTTGTTTAAGGTTCCGGGTGTATTTGAGCCATTACCCGGAGTGAACGTGGCAAATGTTTCAGCATAGTTGTAACTGCTAATTGGGTTGCCAACACAATTTGGCGGTGCATTTGGATTAACAATAAACTGCAAACAGCCAGTTCCAGGAGATTGATTCGCATTGGCGCAAGTAGTATTATCTGTCGCTCGTATGGTATAGCAAATTGTATCTCCCACTGTTGAAGCGGGAATTGTAGCAGAATAGATGTTTCCACTAGTGTTGGACATGGTGAGGGTATTTAAACTACCACCATTCACTGTATATTCTAAAGAAGCTGTAGCGATACCGCTTGCATCTTGAATGTCCGCTTCAATTAAATATGGACCGGTGCCAAAAATACTTCCTTGATAGATAGTACCTGTTAAAGCGATGGTTGGAGGGATTACTTCACATGGCGATCCGAGCACCTCTACATCATCAATTAACCAACCATAATTACTTCTAGGTCCATTGTTATCAGCATCTATAAGCGAGAATCTCACTTTCACTTGAGGTTGACCGCCTGCAGCACTTAAATCAAAGTTTTCATTTTGCCACCAAGAGTTTGCAAGAACAGTTGCTGCATTGGCAATGTCCCAAACAGTATAACTTACTGCGGAGAATGCGTTGTTATTTAAAAACCCCGTACCTATGTACTCAGTAGCTGTTAACAGTGTCCAAGTAGAACCATTGTCAATTGAATACTCCACAATAGCACGATCAAAAAAGTCTATTTTACAAATTTGGCTGAAATATAAATTCACAAAAGTAAAACCTACTGTGCTAAAAGTATTTGATTCTATTCTCAGGGTATCGCCTTGCACCACTCTAGCTGAATCGGAATTCAGTCCTCCATTTTGAAATGTTGAGTTAAGAGCCCATGAGGCTGTGCCAGTTGAGTTGTCTGTCATTGAAATCGGACTTGATTCAAAATCTTCAGAAAAAAGCACCGTTTGTGATGAAGCTGATAAAGCTGTCACAAAGCAAAGAATGAATATTAATCTTTTCATCATATGTGTATTGAAAAATGGGCCCTACTTGAGGTCCCATTCATTTTTTATTATTTAGTGACCACCATTCTTTTTGTGAATGGAACTCCATCTACAACTAAGGTATAGTAATAGATACCTCCGGCAATGTTTTGTGTTTCAATTTCAATGAAACCATCACCTTTTGGTCTATTTTGAGATTCAGTATAAATTGGCTGACCCAAGATATTTACTACCGTAAAATCGACAGTACGTGATTCTGGCAAGTAAAATGGTACGACTGTGTTTCCGCTTGCAGGGTTAGGAATATTTTGTCCTAAGTACACAGCATCAACTGCAATGTTGTTTTCATTCACCGAAACAGGATAACATGAAGACGGCGGTAACTGTTCAATACAGAAATCGTCGATTGCCCATCCATCACTTACATTCGAACCATCTGATTCAAATCGCCACATTAATGCGGTTTTAAATGTTTTCGTCGGTCTGAGAACACTTTCTGCAGTTACCCAACCATTTGAATTGCCTGTCCAACCACTGTTTTTTGTGTTATTAGGTATGGAAAGAATATGACGGGTTTTGTACCAACCATTTTGCTCAGCAAAAATAGTATCACCCAACGGCGTTACCACTCTTGTTTGAATTCTCAATGGATTTAATGAAAGTGTATCATCGATAGAAACACTTCCAACTTGGTCCCAAAAATCATCTGAGTAGTCTAGTATATTACCTGTTCCTTTTCCATTTAACATTCTAACTGTTCCTCCATCGTGCAGTGAATCTAATATGAAGAAATTGTGTTTGAAGCTAATTTTATAACAGGAATCCTTAACAACCGGAAACAAAGGTGACAATAACATAGCTTCTTCGTTATTCTCATAATTGGTATCAATCCTGGTTCCCCATGCATTGGTCCCACTAAAAGCTCCATTTATATTAGGAGAAGACGGTGTTCCAACATCAAATACTTTGTTAAACTGAGACAAGGTATATGGGTTAGCTGCAATCCATGGCATTTCAGCTGGATCATCAAAGCTTACACAGTAAGCGTCGGCGTTAGCTGTATTTGGGTCATTCGGATCAGCATTTGGATCGACAGGCCCACCAAATACATTGCTTGGCACAGTGCTTAATACTGTGAAAGGAAATATTAAGGTATCATCAGAAACTCTTAAATCTTGCTGGTTATTTGGTAAAGTAGTCCACGTTTTCAAAATGTGCGGCCCCTCAGTTAAAAGCAAAGAGTCAATACGGTATATTCTAGCTCGATTGTACCGCAACTCGTTCGGAGAAGGGTGATTTTGTATCTTCTCGATTGGAGGCTGATCATCTATTTGAAAATACAACCTAAAGCCATCTAAACTATCCAAACCATTGTTTAACACTCGAACTGCAACGTCATATTTCTTTTCTACAGGCAATTGAATCCGATCGTTATCCAAAATTATTTTAATAGGAGTAGCAGATCTTTCCGGAGGACACACCCACTTAAATCGCTGTATTGGTGAATCAGGACCACCAATTATTTCCCTGTAAAGAGTCGTGTCATTTTGACCGTCGTAGGCTATGAAAGAGTAATTTGTAATCAAGCTATCCTTATCGTCTAACCTAAATTCAACATCAGAATCACTCTTCATACATATAAACAAATCATTAATTTCAGTATTTATACGACCAATTGGCAGGTTAATCAATGTTCTAGGGTCGTTATACGCTCTAGAAATTTGATAACTTCTACCGTCGCTAGATGAGTAATTGAACTTCCAAACTGAAGAATCACAAGGCTGTTGTAAGTTCACCACATTCGAAGTTTCAATTTTAAACCGCAAGCTACAGCCTTCTACATTTTCAATTGTTCTGATTAATGTATCGTTAATTCCACAAAAATCATTCGGCAAAATAGCTTTTGCCTGTACCCTATAATCTCCATAACCAAACATATCAAAAGTAGATTGAGAAGTTACGTGAATCGTATCTCGGTGTGCAATTGTTCTATTGATTACATCTGTTTTCGTTTCGGTCGTATTATCAGGCTTAATCACAGTGTATTCCATAGAAAATGAAGTCACTGTATTTAATCCTCTGTTTTTGATAATTGTTTTTATTTTTTGATCTTGTTGCAAGTCACATCTTGAAGTAGGACTAACAAAATGCTGAACCTGCAAATCAAGCGGATCTGGATCGTAAACTAAGAAGTTGTCAATTGACATTCCATCATTCCCTCTTCCTCCAATCTCGGCGAAGAAAGTGAATCTCAACAGTACTTCAGGGCGATTATTAAAGAAAGCAGGCAATTGCAGTTCACTCTCTAGAAATCCTGCCCAAGTATTGCCAAAGCAATAAGTAGTTCCTGAAAATACTGGTGAACCTCCAAAGCCACCCGCAGAAAGGAAGGAGTTGTACCACTTAATTCTTCCTGGGTCTCCAAGACCACTTAAAGAATCCCATGTAAGTCCTCTATCAAAAGAATATTCGATAAACACTCCATCTTTTGCTACGTCTATATCTCTGTTATTTATGAAGGAGATAATCGCATCGTCAACCGTTGTAAAGTCAAAGAAAGGGGTTAGCAGGGTAGTTGTTTTTCCATCACCGGTATATCCTCGGCCTAATAAAATATCCCAAGAATTTGAATTTGAATATGCCGAGTATGTGTAATCATAGTTTGGCGTTCCTAATTCCCAGTTGTTGGTCAAAGAGTCTTCGTCGACGAGCACAGTCCATAAGGTATCACCGTCAAAGTTGTCCATGTACTTATTCCCATCTGCATAGAGCAATCCTCTGCCATTTGATCGAGTTGTATCGTTTGGCGGAATAGCATCTCCTGCATAGGTCACCCAAGCCTCCATGGTGTACTGTCCCAAAGGAACTTCATAAGTGCTAGTAGCACCTGTTCCAAAAGAGATGTTTTTATTCTCCCCTGGAGCTAAAGATTCTGAAGCCACGAAATTATCAACTCTCCATAATTCTGAACCATTTTGACTAACTGAATAACCCAACACCAAATTCCTTGCTGTATCCACACCTAAGTTTTGAATGTTTACAATCATTTCCTGTCTAGACGCATTTCTTTGACTAGGAATAAAAGGTTCAACTATAATTTCGTTGGCCCTAACATCAATTAGTGGAGCCGGTATAATTTTGAACGAATCAATCGCCATATCATTTAACCCACCGCTACCTGATGGTGTACCGACAAACCTAATTTGTGTTACATATTGCCTGTATGGAAAAGTTGAAAATTCGTATGGTAGCCAATTATCGCCTCTGTTACCCTTAATAGAAGGAATAACATTTTTTACAAACTGCCCATTTGGAAAACCTGGAAGAGGTGTAGGATCAAAAATATCTACTCGAATTGAATCTGTAATTGTCGGTGTATTGGTATTGGCGTAAAATCGTATCAACCCATTTTGCAATTCAGTAAAATCAAAGCAAGGTGAAAGCAAGAATGCTGAACTATCTTTGTAACTGCCTCCTGATATTTTTGAAGATTCAACATATAAGTAGTTTCCTCCACCGGGATGATCCGTTAAAATTCTATATTGGCCCTGCGGTGAAGAAGGTTGATTTTCTACCCACCAGTTGTGGAAGTCACCCGACACATTTGTCCATCCATCACCGATAAACGTAGTAGATCTTCTAAAAGGCTGTCCTTCAAAATCTTCAACATAAGGAAAATCATATCGTATCTCAGCATCTCGACAAGATGGCGGCAAGTTAGGTTTAACTAAAAATCGTGAAAAACTACCGGCTCGTGGAGGCTCTTGTGCAAAGTTTTCACAAGCACTACCGTCTATCGCCTCAAACTTCCAAATAATAGAATCACCAGGGAAAATAGTATCTCCGTTCGGCAATAAACGTTGAATGATAGATCTAAAGTTACCACCTGCTAATCTCGCAGCTCCGGCTGTGTCGACAATAACGGTATCGTCAAATATATTTGTCGTTGGGTCTTCTCGAAGAACAGTATACGCTACGTAAACCGTATCTACTTGACCTCTATTATCAGTAACCACACCATCAAAAATCCATGGCCCATTTAAGTAAACTCTATCTTCATATCGATTTGGGTAATTTATTGGTGGATCTGTAAAGGTAATTATTGGTGGAACTAAGTCACAATTACCCCCTTTCACGCAAAAATTATCTACGTACCAGATGTGTTCCCCTGCCCTACCGATAAGCGATGCAGGATCATCCTCATATAGTAATCTAAATTGAATAGAATCGTTTGCACTTGCGGGCATTGCTGCTACAATAGATGTTACGTTAAAATCTTCCCGTACCCAAGCTGGGATGGAGTTGATAGCATCCCAAATCCAGTTATTAGTCGTTCCTCTCCAAACACCTGGCGCTTGAGAGTTTTTGTCAAACTTATAAGGTCTGTTGTTTGGAATGCCCGGAAGGGTTTGGTCGTACCTTGAAGGGCCATTATAATTCGCAACTGGAACGTCAGTCCAGTTTGGACCGCTATTATGATAACGATATTGAACCCTTGCAGCATCTAAACCTTCAATGTAACAGATGTGATCAAAAGAAAGGCTGATAGATGTAAAACCCGAAACATCAATAAGAGGGGTAGAAAGAAACGAGTTATTTCTAGGACTTATTGTATCCGCTGCTGCACCAGGACTCCCACTTTTGGTTACGTCTGTAACACGGAACCACGGGACTTGATTGAGAACACCAAAAGAGCCCGAAGTTGTCCCCCATTGAGTAACTGGTCCATCAAAGTCTTCACAAAACAAGTTTGTAATTCCGGGCTGTTGAGCCTTAGCTGATTGACCAGCAATTAACAAAAATGAACCTAAAACCAGGGAGTAGAGTATTTTTTTCATACGTATTTAGACTAATGTCACACTAAATCAGGCTTGCTAATTTAACCAAAACAGATTAAATGAAACAAAGCTTTCATTAAATTATTTAGCAAAGACGAAAAAAAATCAATTTCCGTTGCAGTTTTAAGGTAAGAATTTTTGTTTCTGTTACCTTTGCCCTTTCAATCTAAAAATTTATTTCTTGACTATGGGCGAGCTTAAACAATCGTGGGTAACAGTAGATTCTTCTTCTGATTTTAGCATTTATAACATACCTTTTGGTGTAGTTAACCACAATAACAGTAAAAAAGTAGCGAGCAGAATTGGCGACTTTGCTGTAGACTTGAGTGTGCTTTTTTCGGCAGGATTGTTAAACAACCTAGGTTTTATTGCAAGTGATTTTGAGGCTGACAAGCTAAATCCAATGATGAAAAAAGGGAAATCAGGCACACGAAAATTGAGAAATAAAATACAGGAATTACTAAGTGACGAGACCAATAAAGCCGAAGTAGAAAAATCACTGATTTCAATCAGCAACATTAGCATGGAAATGCCAATCGAAATTGGTGATTACACTGACTTTTATTCGAGCATTGAGCATGCCACAAATGTGGGCACCATGTTCCGTGATCCTGACAATGCCCTTCTACCAAATTGGAAATACATTCCAGTTGGCTATCACGGTCGCTCCTCTTCAATCATCCTATCAGGACAAGAAATTCATCGGCCAAAAGGGCAACAAAAACCAAAAGACGACGAACCACCTGTTTTTGGACCTTGTAAGTTATTGGATTTTGAACTAGAAATGGGCTTTGTAACTTACGACGGAAAGCCACTTGGAGATAGCATTTCAACCGCCGAAGCGGACGACTATATTTTTGGAATGGTTTTGTTTAACGATTGGTCGGCAAGAGACATTCAAAAATGGGAATATGTTCCATTGGGACCCTTTTTAGCAAAAAACTTTGCTTCCTCTATGTCTGCCTGGATTGTAACCTTAGATGCTTTGGAACCTTTTAGAGTAGCTGGACCAAAACAAGACCCTGCAGTGTTCCCTTATTTAGAATATTCAGGAAACAAAAACATTGACATTCATTTAGAAGTCCAAATTCAACCTGAGGGCGATGAAGCTTCAACCGTTTGTAATTCCAATTACAAGCACATGTATTGGAATCAAAGTCAGCAATTAGCGCATCACACGGTTAACGGTTGTGACATCCATGCCGGTGATTTGTATGCTTCGGGCACCATTAGCGGTCCTACTAAAGAGTCGTTCGGCTCCATGTTGGAACTTTCTTGGAAAGGATCTAGACCAGTACCCTTAAAAAATGGTGTTGAACGTAAATTTATTCAGGATCACGATACTGTAATTATGAAAGGTTACTGTGAGAAAAACGGAAAGCGAGTGGGTTTTGGAGAAGTTTCTACGAAAGTATTGCCTAGCAAGTAATTACTCTTCCTCCACAATAACAAAAAGCTCCTCATTGTCTTTTTTCATGAGGTATTTTTCGCGTGCAAATTTTTCTAAGGTTTTCGGGTTGGTTTGCAACTCTTTTAAACTCGCTTGAATTTTCACCAACTCTTCTTGGTAGAACACTTCTTCGTCTTGCAACTTGCTGAGTTCAGAATGATACTGATATTGGGTGATTAGGTTGTTCTCATCAAAAAAAGAAATCCAAATCAAAAACACCGCAGCTGTGAGGGCGTATTTGTTTTTTAAGAAAGATGGTATTTTCAACCGATTTAAATCCATGTTATAAAATTCCTCAATCAAATGGTATAAAAACAAAATCGCCTGCTGATAACATCAACAGGCGATTGTTAGTCAAATAATCTTGAAATTATCCCATAAACGGATATCTGTAATCTGTTGCCGGAACAAAAGTTTCCTTCATTGTTCTTGCAGAAACCCAACGCATTAAGTTTTGCATGGCACCGGCTTTATCATTGGTGCCGGACTTTCTAGCTCCTCCAAAAGGCTGCTGCCCTACCACTGCGCCTGTTGGCTTGTCATTAATGTAAAAGTTCCCCGCTGCATTTTCTAATGCTTTACACATGTGGTTTACTACATGTCTGTCTTTCGCGAAAATTGCTCCAGTTAAAGCGTATGAATTATCGTCTACAAGTTTTAAAGTAGCTTCAAAGTCGGCGTCATCGTAAACGTAAATGGTAATTACAGGTCCAAAAATTTCATCACACATGGTGGTGTATTTTGGGTCACTTGCCACAACAACAGTTGGTTCTATAAAGTAACCTACCGACTTGTCATAACCGCCTCCAGCGATGATCTCAGCATCTTTTGAGGCTTTCGCTCCGTCAATAAATCCTGCAATTTTATCAAATGCTTTTTCATCAATCACGGCGTTTACAAAGTTGCTATAGTCTTCAGGTGAGCCCATTTTAATCGACTTCACATCTTCTAAAACATAACCTTTCACTTCTTCCCACATGGAAGCCGGGATGTAAGCTCTACTCGCCGCAGAACACTTCTGACCTTGGAACTCAAAAGAACCTCTGGTTATTGCAGTAGCAACTTCTTTTGGATTAGCCGATTCATGAGCGATTATAAAATCTTTCCCTCCGGTTTCTCCAACAATTCTTGGATATGACTTATAGGTTCCAATGTTATTTCCGATTGTTTTCCATAAATGCTGAAAAACACCTGTTGAACCGGTAAAGTGTAATCCTGCAAAATCAGGGTGGTTAAAAACAACATCTCCTGCTTCAGGTCCGTCAGCATAAACCAAGTTGATTACCCCATCAGGCAGACCTGCTTCTCTGAAAATTTCCATTAATACCCACGCTGAATACACTTGAGCTTCAGCAGGTTTCCAAACAACAACATTTCCCATCATTGCAGGAGCTGCACATAAGTTTCCGGCAATGGCCGTAAAGTTAAACGGTGTTATTGCGAAAATAAAACCTTCAAGCGGTCTGTATTCTAGTCTATTCCAAATTCCGTCAGATGATTCTGGCTGCTCAGAATAAATCTTTCTCATGAACTCAACGTTGAATCGCAAGAAATCTATATACTCACAAGCAGCGTCTATTTCTGCTTGAAAAGGATTTTTTGATTGAGCCAGCATGGTTGCTGCATTCAATTTTTGGCGGTATGGCCCTGCGGCCAATTCGGCTGCTTTTAAGAAAACAGAAGCTCTTTGCTCCCAAGGTAAATCTGCCCACGCTTGACGTGCGCCTAAGGCAGCATTAATAGCATCTTTCACATGCGTAGCGCCTCCCATGTGAAACTGACCTAAATTATGCTTGTGGTCATACGGAGGATGCATGCTAACCGCTTTCCCAGTTCTTACTTCTTTTCCATTGATAAACATTGGAATATCCATCTGCTGTGCTCTAAAAGCAGCTACAGTCTTTCGTAATTCTTCTCTTTCGGGAGTTCCAGGAGCATATGATAATATTGGTTCGTTAATCGCTACCGGCGGATTAAATACTGCATTTGACATAGTTTTCTTTTTAAAATTGGATGGCAAAGTTAATTTTTCAAACAGCCAATTCCAAACGGCAAACGTTAAGTCTAATTAAATTTAAACTGAAAAAACCAGTTCAATCGAATGCACACATTTTTCTAATCAAACCGAACTAGAACCATACTAGTTGTATTGAGAGCTGTTGAGCAATCCCCATTTTTGCAAACGGTGTTGCACTGAAACTTTTAAGACGCCTAGCCCATAAATAGAACTATTTTTCAGGTTAATGGATGACGCCTCTTTGAAGTATTTTGTAGGACAGCTCACCTCTCCAATTTCATAACCTTTATAAATGAGCTGAGACAGCATTTGATTGTCAAATACAAAATTATCTGAATTTTCTTGATAGTTGATTGCCAGAATAGCCTCTCGCGAGAAAGCACGATAGCCGGTATGGTATTCCGAAAGTTTGGCTCCTGTTAAAATGTTTTGAATGAAGGTAAGAATTCGATTCGCAATGTATTTGTGAAGTGGCATGCCTCCTTTTAGCGCTCCGGTTCCTAATATTCTTGAGCCCAACACAACATGAAATACATCGTTGGCAATTAAATAACACATGCTTGGAATCAACTTCGGCGTATATTGGTAATCAGGGTGAACCATAATAATGATATCCGCACCTAAATTCAGCGCATAATTATAACAGGTTTTTTGATTGCCTCCATAACCGGCATTCTTTTCATGACGGATCACGTGGTGAACACCCAACTCCTTTGCCTTAGCTAAGGTGTTGTCGCTGCTGCAGTCGTCAACAACTACTACATCGTCTACAATATCAAAGGGTATCTCAGCATATGTTTGCTCCAAGGTTTGAGATGCATTGTATGCCGGCATTACTACGACTACTTTCCTATTGTTGATCATGAAATGAGTGATTCAGTTTGCTGTTACAAATCTAATCACCTGAGCTCGATAATTTATGCTCGGTCTAGAATTCCAGAAAATCAACAACCAAACTCTTCCATAGTATGGTCCATTTATTGGTGAGTAGTTCGAAAATCCTACTTTATGCAAAACTAAATCGATGAAAGTATTCATTCTTGCTGCCAGTATTCTTTTCACATTTCAATTCAGTTCAGCACAAACTGAAATATCTGGCGTTACCCCTGCAAAAACAATTGAAGTAAATTCAACAACATTAAACTTTAACGGTGCAGGCCTTCGAGAGAAATTTTTTTTAGATTTATATGCAGGAGCATTGTATTTGAGCACAAAAACAAAAAATTCAAAGGCGGTTATAAATCAGGATGAATCTATGGCAATTACCTTAGACATTGTTTCGAGTTTTATTACTTCAGAAAAAATGCTAACTGCAATTGATGATGGCTTTGATCATTCTACGAATCAAAATACAAACCAGTTCAAGGCAAAAATTGCATTATTTAAAGCTTCGTTTAACGAAGAAATTCAAATAGGCGACCATTTTGTAATTGCCTACATTAAAGATACCGGAACAGAAGTTCATAAAAATGGAATAAAACTGACTACCATACCTGGTCTAAATTTCAAAAAAGCCTTATTCGGAATATGGTTTTGCGATGAACCCGCGGACGAAGATTTGAAGGAGGGAATGCTTGATTTAAACTAAAAGTAAAGTATTTAGTTCGCTAGAGAAGCAGTAAGCTGAAACATATCTCCTGCTTTTTCTGTAAACTCTATATTACTTACGGTGGCACTTCCAAGCAACTTGTTCATTTCTCCAGCTTCGTTCCACGTCCAAAAATTCCATTGCGTTGCAAAAGGGATACCTCCAACTTCAGTATATGCTTCATAAGTAATCACATGCGGATCCTTTTCAGCCTCTTCAACCGTTTTCTCGCCACTTGTTACAATGTATGCCATAGCTGCTAATAAATCTGAGTTACGGTCCTTGTAAACAATATACCAATCCTCAGGTGTATCGCCAATGCCTTTCTCAAATGTCATTTTATTTGCTCGATATTCCGCTCCTCCTAAAAGAGTTTCACCTATAAACTCATGGTTTACTCCAGAATCGCTCAACTTATAAGGTGCAGCAAAAAAATATGACCACGTCAACAAATCAAATCGAGCTTTTTCGTTGTCCTCCTGATTTGGTAGCACCATGGCTTTACTTCCATCCCAATACTGCAAACCATTCACATCTTCGATTTTTACTTTGCTCCCACCGGTCAGTAAATATACCCTTCCATTAATTCTTTCAGTACCTCCAAACTCCAGTTTTAAATCAAACTGAACTGCTTCGTTCAACTCAAACAAATCTTTACGATGCGCTTTCTCAATGCTTGCAACAAGTCTCTGCGCATCGGTTAGCACCTCCATTTTGGTGAAGTCTTCTTGATTGGCACCTTGCGCTGTATTTGATTTCTTTTTCGGACTAGAACACGCCAGCATTAAAGCAACTATTGAGAATAGTACGATTCGATTCATATTCATTACATATTTCTTCTATACTGCCCGCCTACTTCAAACATGGCATCTGTAATTTGACCTAAAGAGCAATATTTTGTGGCTTCCATTAGCGCTTCAAACAGGTTGTCGTTTTGAATTGCTGCTTTCTGAACGGTTCGCAGTTGCTCTTGAGCAATTTCGGCGTTTCCTTTTTGCAGGTTATCTAACATTCCAATTTGATACTCTTTTTCTGCTTGGGTTGCTCGTATTACTTCTCCGGGAGTTACTGTTGGCGAACCCTTTGAACTCAAGAAGGTATTTACTCCTATAATTGGAAATTCTCCACTGTGCTTTAGGCCCTCATAGTATAAACTCTCTTCTTGAATTTTGCTTCGTTGGTACATGGTTTCCATAGCACCAAGCACACCGCCTCGTTCTGTAATTCTATCAAACTCCGTCAACACCGCTTCTTCCACTAAGTCAGTAAGTTCTTCAATAATAAATGACCCTTGAATTGGATTTTCATTTTTCGCTAGGCCTAGTTCCCTGTTAATTATTAATTGAATCGCCATTGCTCTTCGAACTGACTCTTCTGTTGGAGTCGTAATCGCTTCATCATAGGCATTTGTATGCAATGAGTTACAATTATCATAGATGGCATATAATGCTTGCAATGTAGTTCGAATGTCATTAAAATCAATTTCTTGGGCATGCAACGAACGGCCTGAAGTTTGAATGTGATACTTCAACATTTGAGCCCTAGAATTTGCTCCGTATTTCAGCTTCATGGCCTTTGACCACACTTTTCTTGCAACTCTTCCAATTACGGCGTATTCTGGATCTATTCCATTGGAGAAGAAGAAGGATAAATTTGGACCAAATTTATCAATGTCCATTCCCCTACTTAAATAATACTCCACATAAGTAAAACCATTTGCCAAGGTAAATGCCAATTGGGTAATTGGGTTTGCTCCTGCTTCTGCGATGTGATAACCTGAAATAGAAACAGAGTAAAAGTTGCGCACTGCATTTTCGATAAAATACTCTTGCACATCACCCATCAACCTCAGAGCAAACTCTGTTGAGAAAATACAGGTATTCTGCGCTTGATCTTCTTTCAATATGTCTGCTTGCACCGTTCCACGAACAATCGACATGGTATTCTTTTTGATACCCTCATAAACAGTTGCATCTAAGACTTGATCTCCTGTTACCCCTAAAAGCATTAAACCTAACCCATTGTTCCCTTCAGGTAAAGGCCCTTGGTAAGAAGGACGTTCTAATCCTTTCGCTTTATAAATGGCTGCAATTTTAGCTTCAATTTCTTTTTCTATTCCTTTTTCTTGAATGTAAAGCTCACATTGCTGATCGATGGCAGCATTCATAAAAAAACCAAGCAACATGGCTGCCGGGCCATTAATTGTCATGGAAACAGAAGTCATGCTGTGCGCCAAATCAAAACCTGAATACAGCTTTTTAGCATCATCTAAGCAACAAATTGAAACACCTGCATTTCCAATTTTTCCAAAAATATCGGGTCGAATTGCCGGATCTTGGCCGTACAAGGTAACTGAATCAAACGCTGTAGACAGTCGTTTGGCCGGCATGCCTAAAGAAACGTAATGGAACCTTCTGTTGGTTCTCTCTGGGCCACCTTCTCCGGCAAACATCCTGGTTGGATCTTCCCCTTTTCGCTTAAACGGAAATAAACCGGCAGCGTAAGGAAACTCTCCAGGTACGTTTTCTTGTAAATTCCATTTTAACAAATCTCCCCAAGCTTGGTATTTGGGCAAGGCAACTTTAGGAATTTGAGAATGTGATAAAGACTCTGTATGTGTCTCCATCTTAATTTCTTTGTCCCTAACCTTAAAGGTGTAAATCGGATTTTTATATTTGGCTTGCTTCTCGGGCCAGTCTTCTATAATTTTTAGATTCTTAGGATCTAACTCCAAACTCATTTTTTCAAATGTTTCATGAAGCCCCTTTAACAATCTGTCTTTATCCTCTAGCTCTAACTCCTGAATACTTTCAAGTGACTTTTGAATTCCGTAGAGCTTTTGTGCTACCTCAGCTTGTTTTTCAGACCAAGCATCGTAGCTCCTGTTATTCTCTGCAATTTCTGCCAAGTAGCGCACTCTGCTTGGAGGAATTACAAAAATCTTTTCAGACATTTCATCTGAAATTTTAAAATTTGATTTTAACTCCGAGTTTGCCTTCTCCACAAAAATGCTCATGATTCTCTTGTACAAACGATTCATTCCCGGATCGTTAAATTGTGAAGCGATTGTTCCATATACTGGCAAGTCTTCATCCTTAGCATCCCACAACAAGTGGTTTCTTTGGTATTGCTTCTTTACATCTCTTAACGCATCTAATGACCCGCGCTTGTCGAATTTGTTGATTGCAATAATATCTGCAAAGTCCAACATGTCGATTTTCTCTAATTGGGTGGCAGCACCAAATTCAGGAGTCATCACATACAAACTCATATCTGAGTGCTCCGTTATTTCAGTATCTGACTGACCGATCCCTGAAGTTTCTAGTATTATTAAATCGAACTGAGCAGCTTTCAAAATAGAAACGGCTTCAGCAACGTGCTTCGATAAGGCCAGATTAGATTGGCGAGTCGCCAATGAACGCATATAAACCCTATCATTTTTAATAGAGTTCATTCTAATTCTATCACCTAAAAGTGCTCCTCCTGTTTTTCTTTTGGAAGGGTCAACTGATATAATCCCAATTGTTTTCTCGGGAAAGTCAATTAAAAATCGGCGTACCAATTCATCAACTAAAGAAGATTTTCCGGCTCCTCCAGTTCCGGTAATTCCCAAAACTGGAGTGTTCACCTTTTCAGCCATTTTATGCACCTCATTCAAAATTGCTGCACTCTCTTTCGGGAAGTTTTCTGCACCAGAGATTAATCTTGCAATGGATGCGTTGTCTTTTTCAACAATTCTGTTTATTTCACCATTCAAATGCTCTCCAGTTGCATAGTCAGAACGCTCTACTAAATCGTTAATCATGCCTTGCAAGCCAAGTTCCCTACCATCATCAGGAGAGTATATTCGAGTAATTCCATACTCTTGGAGCTCTTTAATTTCTTCTGGCAAGATTACTCCACCGCCACCGCCAAAAATTTTGATGTGGGCTGCTCCGTTTTCCTCTAACAAGTCTTTCATGTATTTGAAATACTCTGTATGTCCACCTTGGTAAGATGTCATGGCAATGGCATTTGCATCTTCCTGAATGGCTGTTTCTACAACCTCTTGCACACTTCGATCATGCCCCAAATGAATTACCTCTACTCCTGTAGATTGTATAATTCTTCGCATAACGTTAATGGCAGCGTCATGACCGTCGAAAAGGGATGCCGCAGTTACAATTCTAATTTTGTTTTTTGGCTTGTATGGAGTTTGATCTTGCATAAATTCTCTCTATAAGGATTACAAATTTAACCTTTTGAAGTTCGTGGAGCAACGGAAATTTTGACATAAAAAAAGGGACTCAAATGAGTCCCTTTTTTACTAATTATTATAGTGCTACTATTATTTATCTTTTGCAGCCCTTGTTCTTCTTTTTGGCTTTTCTTCGATTACTTCTTCAATTCCGGCCATTTTGGGATCAATCAAAACTCGTCCGCAGTGCTCACAAACAATTACTTTTTTGTGCATGTTGATGTCCAACTGTCGTTGTGGTGGTATTTTGTTGAAACATCCGCCGCATGCATTTCTCAATACAGGCACTACAGCTAAACCATTTCTCGCACTTCCTCTAATTCTTTTGTATGCAGTCAATAGTCTTTCTTCTATAACTTTTTCTGCCTTCTCCGATTGCTTCATTAAATCAGCTTCTTCTTTTTCCGTTTCCGCAATAATTTCAGCTAACTCATTCTTTTTGTGCTCCCACTGCTCTTTCGTTTGAGCTAATTTCTCAACATCAGCAGAGTTTGCTTCGGTTTTATTTTCAATTCCCAATTGGAATTCCTTTATTCTTTTTTCAGCTAATTCAATCTCCAATTCTTGAAACTCAATTTCTTTAGTTAAAGAATCGTACTCTCTGTTATTTCTAACATTATTTTGTTGCTCCTTGTACTTTGCAATTGCTGCTTGAGACTCTTTAATTTGAATTTTCTTTGAAGAAATGTCATCCTCCAAGGCTTTAATGCCTTGCGCTGCTTTTTCAGTTCTAGTCTCTAATCCTGCTACATCATCTTCTAAGTCTTGAACCTCTAAAGGCAGCTCACCTCTTATGGTTCTAATCTTATCAATTTTTGAGTCAATCTCTTGTAAATTATACAATGCTTGTAATCTTTCCTCAACTGTTGCTTCACTATTAGCTTTTTTAGCCATGCTATCTATAATTAATAGGGTTTGTGTTTACTTTAGACAAATAGGTTGCAAAATTAGGTATTTTTTCTTGAAGATACTCTTGTATGAGCTCAGGAGTATGTTGCTCACTTTCAAAGTGGCCAACATCGGCAATTACAATTTTACCATCAGCATCAAAAAATTGATGATATTTATAGTCACCGGTGATAAAAACATCTGCTCGCTGTGCAATTGCATTATTTAATAAAAAGCTACCTGAACCGCCACAAATCGCGACTCTCTGCACTTGTTCTGTAATTACTTTGGTATGGCGAATACAGTCTGTTCCTAAATCAATCTTTACACGGTCCAAAAATGCAAGCGTATCCACTGGCTCGCTGAGTTCTCCCAACATTCCGCTGCCAACCTCTGTCCATTTGTTTTCTAGATTATATATGTCGTAGGCAACCTCCTCATACGGGTGAGTCTTGTTCAGCGTTTTTATCAGGACACTTTTTAGGTACTCCGGGAAAAGCAATTCAATCCGGTTTTCCTTTTCCCTGTGTAACTCTCCAATTTTTCCAACATGCGGCTGAGCATCCGTTCCAGCTCTAAAGGTTCCTTCTCCCTCACTAGAGAAACTGCAGCAGTCATACGCCCCAATAGCGCCTGCACCAGCTTCGAAAAGAGCAGCTTTAACATTTTCAGAGGCACTTACAGGACAAAAGAACACCAACTTGTTTAAAGTCCCTGATTTCGGACTCAGTACCTGAAGGTTCTGCAAACCAATCTTCTCAGCTATTTTTTGATTCACTCCATGCTTCACATTATCCAAGTTGGTGTGAATGGCATAGATCGCAATGTCATTCTTAATGGCTTTTAGAAGAGTGCGTTCAATATAGTTTTTACCAGTCAACGATTTTATGCCAGAAAATAAAATTGGATGATGCGCAATAACAAGCCCACATTTCTTTTCAATTGCTTCTTCTATAACATCCTCTGTACTATCTAAACATAGCAAGGCAGCATTGACTTCAGCTTCGACATTGCCAACTAGTAGCCCTGCATTATCGTACGATTCTTGCAATGAAATAGGAGCCAACTCTTCTAATTGATTGACTATTGTAGAAATCTTCATAAGTTATCGTGATTTAGGGTCATAAATTTAACTTAAATAAGGATTTTTGCAGCTTAAAAGCAAACAAAAAGTGGATTCTGTATTAAAAATTCTTCTATTGCCTTTTTCCTTGCTTTACGGGTTTATTATTTCCTTGCGAAATTTTTGTTACAACACCGGAATTTTAAAGTCACAAGAGTACGACTTCCCAGTAATTAGTATCGGTAATTTAAATGTTGGAGGCACAGGTAAAACACCGCACACTGAATACGTCCTAAAACACCTAAAGAAATCATTCGAAATTGCTAGCTTAAGCCGAGGTTATGGTCGTAAGACTAAGGGTTACCAGCTAGCTACTGCGCAAGATAATGCTAATTCGATTGGTGATGAACCGTTTCAAATCTTTCAAAAATTCAAAGATGTAAGAGTAGCGGTCGCTGAAAAACGAAGAGAGGGTATTAAGCAACTTCGAAAGTTGGAAAATCCTCCTCAGATTATTGTGTTAGATGATGCGTTTCAACATAGAAGTGTAAAGCCGGGACTGAATATATTACTGACAGATTACAGTAGGCTTTACAAAGACGATCACATCCTACCATCAGGTAGGTTGAGAGAGTGGAAGTCGGGCGCCGACCGTGCAGATATCATAGTTGTAACTAAAAGTCCGGCTGTGCTTTCTCCCTTGGAAATAAGAAGAATATCAGAAAGTCTAAGCCCTCAGCCCTATCAAAAAGTATTCTTCTCATACATCAGTTATCAAGACGCGAAACCGTTGAACCGGGCAGCCATGAGCATTGCAAATGAAAAAAAGAAATTCGCTTCGAGGGGTGTTCTGTTAGTTAGTGCAATCGCTAACCCACAATCGTTAAAATTATATTTGAATCGGTATTCGAAAGAAATTCAAAATTTCCCATTTAAGGACCACCATTACTATCAAGCAAAGGATTATGAAAACATCTCCGACCAGTTAGAAAAACTGCTTAGTCCTAAAAAAGCAATCGTAATTACCGGAAAAGATGCTGTAAAGTTTGACGCCTCAAAATTCAATGAAGTTCCAGTTTTCAGCATTCCAATAGAAATTAAATTTCACGAACACCAAGAATTAAGTTTTTCCGAAGAAATAGACCGCTATGTTAGATCGTATTCAAAAATCAGCTGATTTCATTAAAAGCAAAACCAATCTAGATTTTAAGGTTGGTATCATTTTAGGTTCCGGCTTAGGTAATCTTGGCGAAGAAATTAAGTCGGAATGCACATTAAGCTATAATGAAATTCCGAACTTTCCAGTATCCACAGTGGAAGGGCATTCGGGCAAATTAATTTTAGGTACGCTAGAGGGCATTCCGGTTATTGCACTGCAGGGTAGATTTCACTATTACGAAGGCTATAGTTTAAAAGAAACTACATTTCCCGTCAGAGTTTTTAAGGCTCTTGGAGTTGAGACTATGTTACTCTCAAATGCAAGTGGAGGTCTAAATCCAGATCACGAAATTGGCGATTTAATGGTACTAACAGATCACTTGCATTTGTTTCCAGACAACCCCCTTAGAGGAAAAAATTACGATGAATTAGGTCCAAGATTCCCTGATATGAGCGAACCTTATGCCAATGATTTAATTGAAAAATCAAAAGAACTAGACGAAAAATTTGGATTGGGCCTGCACTATGGAATATACGCTGGAACGCCCGGGCCAACTTATGAAACTCCGGCAGAGTATAAATATTTTAGAATTATAGGAGCTGACGCAGTTGGAATGTCAACAACCGCTGAAACTATTGTCGCCGTTCACGGTGGCATGAAGGTATTTGCTGTCTCAGTTATTTCTGATTTAGGAGTGGAAGGAAAGATTGTAGAGATTTCTCATGAGGAAGTTCAAGAAGTAGCCGCAAAGTCAGGCCCAAAATTCAGTATTTTATTTAAAGAGATGGTTAAGTTATTAGCTACTTAAGCCAAACGATTATTGGTAATTTTGAACAAGATGTTAGCACAAAAAATTTACGATAAGTATGAAGTGGTTGTAGGGCTTGAAATACATGTTCAACTACAAACAAAGAGCAAGGCGTATTCTGCAGATTCAGCGGAGTTTGGAGCGTTGCCGAACACACACATTAGCCCAATTACCTTAGGCCATCCCGGAACTTTACCAAAGTTCAATGAAAACACCTTGCTTTATGGTGTTCGATTAGGGTTGGCAGTTGGTTCCGAAATCACTTACGAAAATCAGTTTGCAAGGAAAAATTATTTCTACGCCGATTTACCCAAGGGATATCAGATCACTCAGGATAAAACACCCCTGTGTACAGGTGGGAAAATCACAATTAATGTTGAGGAAGGAACAAAAGATATCGGAATTACCAGAATTCACATGGAAGAGGATTCCGGTAAAAGTATTCACGACTTAGATCCTTTCAATACGCTAATTGACTTGAACAGAGCCGGCGTTCCGTTATTAGAAATTGTATCCGAGCCTGATATTCGTTCTGCTCAAGAGGCCTATGACTATCTTACTGAAGTTCGCCAATTGGTGCGTTACCTTGAAATTTGCGATGGCAACATGGAAGAAGGTTCCATGCGCTGTGATGCCAATGTTTCAGTCCGACTGAAAGGAACTAAAGAATTTGGTGAACGCACAGAGACAAAAAACTTGAACTCAATTCGAAACGTTTTTCGAGCGATAGAATTTGAAGCAAAGCGACAAGTTGAAGTAATAGAAGCAGGCGGAGTAATAAAAATGGAAACCATGGGTTTTGATGCCGTAACAGGTGAAACAAATACCATGAGAAGCAAAGAAATGGCTCACGATTACCGTTACTTTCCTGAGCCAGATTTACAAGCTGTTTTTGTTGGAAAGGACTATGTTGAAGATGTAAAAGAAACCTTACCTGCACTGCCAAACGAATTAATAAAAAAATATACCAATACGCTAAAACTCTCCAATTACGATGCTGAAGTTTTAACCGAAGACAAGTACTTTGCATTGTATTATGAAGAATTAATTGGCTTAACAAAAAGCTACAAAACGGCAGCAAACTGGATGATGGGAGCCATCAAATCGTATTTAAATGAAAATGCGATAGAAATTAAGGACTTTCCACTAACTCCAGCACATATCGCAGAATTAATTGATTTGATTGAAAGCGGAGCAATCAACAACTCTATTGCCAACCAAAAGGTTTTCCCCGCCCTTATAGAACAACCTGAACTTACTGCTAAAGAGTTAGCAGAAAAGAATAATTGGATTCAAGAAAGTGATACCGGAGCATTAGATGGTTTCATAGCGGAGGCGCTCTCAAAGTTCCCAGATAAGGTTGAAGCTTACAAAGCGGGGAATAAAAACCTACTAGGCTTATTCATGGGAGAGGTAATGAAAGCATCTAAAGGAAAGGCCGATCCTAAAGTAACAAGTAATCTATTAAGAGAAAAACTAGAAAATTAGACTATGATGAAGCATAAAATTATAACCCTAAGTTTTTGCATTAGCGTTTTACTATTGGCATGCGGAAGCGAACCTGCTAAGCAAGAACAAGTAATTCTTAAAGGCCAAATTTCAGGCTTAACACTTCCAGAATTATACCTGATTGATTTACTACAACCAAAAGCAGGCCCTGTAGATACAGCGGTTGTTGGTGCAGATGGCTCTTTTGCATTTTACTATACTCCAAAGATGAAAGGTTTTTATAGAGTAACCATCAGCAATAACTTTGCACTAGTTACTCCTTTAGCTAGTGGCGAAACGGTAAGCGTCTCGGGAGATGTAAATCAACTCGCTGATTTAAAAATAGAAGGAACTGTTGATGCAGTTCAAATGAGAGATTTGAATAATTTTTTAAGAAAGAACGCGATGCAAACGCAGGCGTTGGATCAGGAATTTAAGCCATACGCTAACTCCCCTCAACGAGATTCTATGATTGCTGTTTTACGTGCTCGTTTTGCTGAATTTGAAAAAGAAAAAGTAACTACGTTAAAAGCGCTGATTGATAAGAATCCTAATTCATTCTCGAACTTAGCTGTAATTGAGCAAATGCCGGATACTGAGACAGAGTATTACCTTAAAGTGGATAAAGCCTTAGCAGAAAAATATAGTAATTCTCCTTTCTACACCAACTTTCACGCAAAAGTACGTTCCATCAGTCAGTTTGCAGTGGGCTCTGAGGTTCCGGAAATTAATTTACCCAACCCAGATGGAGAGTCAGTAGCACTTTCCTCCCTAAAAGGAAAAGTAGTTCTAATTGATTTTTGGGCTTCTTGGTGCAAACCCTGTAGGAGAGAAAATCCTAATGTTGTTGCTGCGTATCAGAAATACAAAGACAAAGGATTTACTGTTTATGGTGTTTCTTTAGATCGTACAAAAGACGCATGGATTAACGCAATTGCGCAAGACAATTTAACGTGGACTCACGTAAGTGATTTAAAGTTCTGGCAATCTGTTGCCGCTAAAGATTACGGTGTCTCTAGCATTCCCTTTGCCGTTTTAATTGATGCTGAAGGAAAAGTAATTGGGAAAAACTTAAGAGGAGCTGCATTGCAACAAAAATTAGCCGAAGTGCTTGACTAACTCTTGAATCCAGAAAAAAACCATATCTATTTTGCTTCAGACTTTCATTTAGGTGCGCCTAATTACGAAGAAAGTAGAGCTCGAGAAGATCGAATAGTACGCTGGTTAGATGAAATTAAAACGACTGCTAAAGAAGTTTATCTCGTTGGTGATTTATTTGACTTCTGGTTTGAATATAAAAAAGCCATACCAAAAGGTTTTGTCCGCTTACAAGGGAAGATAGCTGAACTCTGCGACTCCGGTATACCTGTTCACGTTTTCATTGGCAATCACGACATGTGGATGTTTGATTATTTGCCAAAAGAATTGGGCGTAATTATGCACCGTAAACCCATAACTAAAACCTATGACGGGAAAAAGTTTTTCATTGGTCATGGAGATGGTTTAGGTCCTGGCGATCACGGTTACAAATTCATCAAAAAAGTCTTTGCAAACCCCTTTTGCCAATGGCTATTTGCGCGAATTCATCCTAATTTAGGAATTGGAATGGCCGACTATTGGAGTGGACGAAGTCGGAAAGCAAATCGAGGCGAAGATGAAAAGTACTTAGGGGATGATAAAGAGTTTCTAGTCCAATATTGCACAGAGCATTTAACTAAAGAGCACGTTGACTATTTTATTTTTGGACACCGACACTTGCCTTTAGATTTAACAGTTGGAGAAAATTCAAGATACATCAACCTGGGTGAGTGGATCAATTACAATACTTACGGTGTTTGGGATGGAAAGCAAATGAAACTCGAAGAGTTTAAGGGATAAAAGAGAATTGTGTAATCTCACCTCTTAACTAGGTCGCTGAACTTACTTAATTCCGTTTTCTTTAACCCAAAATATAGTACGCCCTTCATAGAGTGATTCCCCTATCTTATAAGACCATATTGCCTAATCTTTCTTCTGCGTTCTACGCCCCTGCCCTTTTAATAGCGCTCTTTTCATGTGAAAGTTTCTACCCTTTTAGTCGAGCAAATCAACCCACTTACTTTTCTCATAAACCGTAAATGGAGATTCTTTAAATTGTTGATGAACCAAAATAGTCCAGTAGAAATACTGAAACAAAAAAATCCCCTCAAGTTACCTTGAGGGGATTCAGGTTCTATTGCGTTAACAATAGTTCTACAAATATTTATTATTAACCAATAATATCAAATACTTGTTTCCTACTGAATAATCAGTTTCTCAACTGTCGATCCAGTTTCTGTTTGAATTTGCATGTAGTACACACCCTTCGCGAAAGACGTAAAGTCTAAATCGTTTCGGTACGTGCCGTTTACATCAAAGTTCGCAGTGTAAACACTTCGTCCTTGTGCATCTCTTACAGTCATGTTGAAGTTCTCCTGTGCAGGAGTTTCAATACTCAACTTAAACAAACCGTTTGATGGGTTTGGTGAAATTGATATTCCTTCTAAAGTAGAAGCAACATTTTCATTCACTCCAACTAAGAAGTCTAAGTTAATGTTATCGATAGACATGTCACTTGTAAAACCGTTTCCTCTGGTTCCTACAAATACAATGTTTATGATTTGACCGTTGAACGCTCCAGTTAAAGCAATAGATGTATCGCTCCAAGAACTGTCTCCAGCTAATTGGATTTGACCTCCTACTGAATCTAATCGAGTGTAAACCCCATTCGCTTCAATGAACAATTCTAACGTTCCCATATCTGTACCATACATGTGGTATGCGTAATCTAAAGCCATTGCAGTAGCATTCACTGGAACTAAGATACTTGGTGAACGCATCGTGTCTTGATCGCCAAGGCTACCACCTGAACATTCTAGGTAGGCGTAGAATCCTCCTGCTGTACCGAAGGTCGTTCTATCATACCATGGACCTGTTCCAGTTGAATTCTCATTCGCTCCTGATGCATCTTCAATTTCCCAGTCAGGACTGTTGGTTCTTGTAGAAGTCCATCCACCCTGCTGGTTCGTCAATACATTACCCAACACATATGAATTCTCAAAGTCTTCTACATAAGGTACTCCTTTGATATCATTATCGAAGATGTAACCTAAAATAGAGTCATTTGAATTATCTGTGTCAGCGGTAAAGTCAACATACACATCTAAGGTGTCTGCCTGACCTGCTGCAGGTAATGCAATTGAACTGTTGAATACATATAACAACGTATCTCCAGGTAATACCGATGCAATTGTTTCAGTAACTACAGGACCTCCGTTTAACACGTAGTTAACTGTGAAGTTAGTTGCTGTATCTGACCCAATATTTGCAAGTGTTACTCTGATAGAGTCAGTCAATCCGGGTGTATATGCACCTGAAACTGGCGTTACAATATCTACTAGTGCCATGTTGAATGCTTGTGGTAAATCAATGTTTACATCGTCAATACCAAAACCTTCTCTAACTACAGAACCATCTGAGCTAAATCCAATTCTAATCTTAACGCTTGATTGACCAGCCAATCCTGTTAGGATATTCTCAGCAGTCACCCATACTCCGGCTCCTCCTGATGATGTTCCATCCCACCATTGGTTAAACAAGTCATTATACCAATTTTGCGCACCACCATTGTCATTCAATCTTGACCATGTAAGTCCACCATCTGTTGAAACATCAATCCAACCTTCATCACAACATGACTCTGTGTCATACGTCAATGAGAAAGTCAAAATTGGATCTACTGTTAAAGATGATAAATCTAAACAAGGAGACTCAATAAACGATGATTCGTTATTGTTGTGGTTACCTGTTAAGTTAGTTACCCATGCTCCAGTTCCACCGGCAGCACTTGAAATAACGGCACCTGCAGGTGTTCCCCAAGCCCATGTGCTGTTCGCACCTGATGCAGCCCAACCTCCATTGCCTAATTCAAAATCTTCCGAATATGGGAAGCTTGATACAAGAGGGATGTTGTTGATTGATACAGTTGTTGTATCGTTTGTTACATCTCCGTCAACTAAAAGGTCAGTATATGCTACAAGGCTATAAGAACCTGTAGCTGTCAAGTTAGCCGGTACACTGAACGTGAAGTTAGCAGACAAACCAGGAGTAATTGAATCAAAATAGGTTTCTACTACTGGTGTTCCTCCGTTTAATACATAAACAACAGGAATCGAATCTAACGTAGCTGTTCCTAAGTTGGAAATCTCAACCGTTACTGAATCTACTCCTAATCCACAACCTGATGTTGGAGAAATGATATCCGTTACAGCTCCATCTTGTGGACTTGGTTCAAAGATTCTTACATCATCAATTGCAATATCTGATGTAAACGATGAACCTGACAATCCTCTAAAAATCAAATTAATTGATTTCCCTTGGTAACCACCGATGTTTGCAGTTCGAATAATGTATGCATCTCCTTGTGCTGTTTGCTGTTGACCGGTAACGGTAAACAACGAATTCTCAACACCATTGGAATCAACCAATACTTCTAACGTACCCATAGTAGCTCCAAACATGTGAATGGCAACTTCCAATGTTAAACTTGCTTGTGTTGGATCTACAAAGATACCTGGACTTCTAAAGTCTGCAAGGTTACCTGCTCCTCCTGAAGTTTCCATGTAAATGTAGGTTCCACCATTTACGCCAAACGTTGTATTATCGTAAAAAGGTCCTGTATTGAATGAATTTATATTCACCCCATTTCCTGTTTCTGACTCCCATCGCGGATTAAATGTTGTATTTGAAGTCCAGCCTTTTGGCCAAGGGTTACCTGTCGTAGGAACAGCGAATGTTTCAAAATCCTCAAAGAAAGGAACTCCATTCGAAGTACCAAAAGTAAATGGTCCAATCCAAATTGAAGTATCACCTCTACCACATATTTCTCTCGTATAGAAATCGTATGATGTACTTGGCGTTAATCCTGTTATGGCTACACTATCTAAGATTGTCGATACAACTGTCCCAGTTCCTTGACCGGCTCCAGCTAATACTACTTCATATTCGTAGTCCATTGTAACACCAGTCCAGAAAATATCTGCAGTGGTTAACGTAATGTTAGTTGCACCTAAATTCACTGAAGGAGGACAAGCTGGTGGATCGAATTCATCCGCTCCTATATCTACTGTCGTAGATCCGGCTATTGGACGTGTATCTCCATCAATATCGACTGTAATTGGAACAGAGTTATCTCCACCATCATTGATAAATGATCCGGTAACGTGTAAATCTGTTGTTGATATAAATTGAGGATCTCCATCTAAGGAAGAAGCGTTATAACCAGGCTGAGCCAACTGATAGGGTGCCAAAGTTGCATATAGTACTCCGTCAATGTCTAACAAGTCAGCTGAAGCAGTAAAGAAAGAGTTATTATCAAACTTCAAGAATACTGAGTCTGGCTCATCTAATAGCAGCGCTTTTCCAAGTGAAGAAAGAGCGTTGTTTCGAACATCGATGCTATCCATTGCCGGAGTTCCAAAACCATCGTCCAAATAAAGAGCGGCTTCAAAATTACTTGTAGTTCCACAATAAACAGAATTCGCCCATATATTTACAGCTACCGGTCTCTGTAACCAAATACCTGAATTTCTATCACACGATACCATGTTGTTGGATACTTCAGAGAAACCAACTCTCGTTCCATTTGAACTTGAGTTTGCATTGGTCACGTAAATACCTGTGTATGGTGAAATCACATTATTTCCGGTAATGGTAAAGTTCATTCCATCAAAAGCTGCAATCCCGTATCCTGTAAAAGTAGATGTCGTTCTCAAATCTGAAATCGTGTTTCCACTAATTAGTAATCCATCTTGGTCGTCTGTATATAAACCATAGTCATCTGCATTGGTTAATGTGTTTCCAATAAATTGGTTGTTCATGTTCCATCCGTTTGTTGAAGCTGGACCAGGGAAGTTTCCACCATTTCCTCTGAACATCACGTTCCAATCTCCTCCGTCTACTGATGAATTCATCATGACGAAGTTATTCGCATGATCTCCATTACCAAAATTCGTGGTAGTATTTAACGTTGCTGCTACTCCAAACACGTTAAACGTTGCTGTTGGATTAACAGTTACTCGAACGTTTACCAAGGAGTCAAAGTTAGAACCTCCACCTAAGTGAACACCAAAATGAAGTGCTGTGTTGGTTCTTAAACTTCTTACCGTTAAATTCTTAATAGTAGTATACGAAACTGAACTTAAAGAAATTACTGCATTATCAACTGCTAAATTACTCTCAATAGCAGTGGTAGCAGAATCTCCACCATCAATGGTTAAGGTATTGGTAGCACTTAAACCTGCTACATTATCTAGCGTTAACACATCGTTGTAGGTTCCTGCAGCAACATTCACTGTTGTAGGACCACATACTCCGTAATCACTTAACACTTGACCTAATTGAGAGAAGGACACCAAGTTAGTAGAAGATGCAGGCAATGCAGCATCTAAGGTATAAACACCATCTAATCCCGTTCTTAAACCTTGTACTTTTAAAGTATCATCTACATTAAATTGATCTGCTGCATTGTTTGGTCTGTTGGTATAAAACTCTAAGTCATATACAACAGTTGAACTAATGCTCAAAGTAGCTAGTGGCACTGAAGCAGTATCGCCAGGTAAAATAGTTCCTACAAACATCGTAGAATCTAAAATACCATTCACATCCCATACTACATTTACAGAGTCAATAACATTTGAACCGAAGTTCTTCACCCCTACTACAACATTTGCAGGACCGGCACATAAATTACCTGTTGGGTTTTGAACCTCAATTACACCGGTATTCAATGGTAAAACCGGGTCAATTCTAAGATCGTCTACTGCAATATCACCTGAACAACAAGCAACATTCCAACCTCTGAACTTGATGGTTACACTTTTACCGTTGTAACCGTTCAAAAAGTGAGAACCAATTAACCAAGGATCACCTTGAGCTGCTTGCTGCGCACCAGTGTACGTTGCTAAAACAGTCTCAACTCCATTGGTATCTGCAATTACTTGCAGTCTGTCAATGTTTGTTCCAAACATAAAGTACGCGTAAGAAACCTCCACTGTATTCAACGAAGTATCCACAAAAATTGGAGGTGAAATAAAATCTACAGAATCACCAACTGTTCCACCTGAAGTCTCCATGTACATGTACATTCCTCCAGTAGACAAATAGTTAGTATTGTCCCAAAATGGGCCAGTAGCACCTGAATTAGTGTTTGCTCCTGTACTTACTTCAGATTCCCAACGAGGCTGACCGTTACCTGGATTGTTCGTTGACCAACCTTCAGGGTATGGGTTTTGAACTATACCTGCTGCAAAATTCTCATAATCTTGTACGAAAGGGATACCGTAAGAAGTGTTAAATGTTTGTGGTCCTACAAATGCTGATATATCGCCTGACCCACAATTGGATCTTACATACACATCATAAGTTGCACCTTGAGTTAAACCACTAATTGTAAAATTAGGGGTGGCTGAAGAACCAGAAGTTCCTGTTCCTACAGCAAAACCAAGTGGACCATATTCGTAATCAACAGTACCTGCTCCGCCAACTGCATTTACATCAATAGAGTTTAATGTTGCATTCGAAGTAGTAATACTTGTTGGTGCTGCAGCAGATTGCACTGCAACATTTACCGTATCGTTAAAATTAAGTGTATCTAGTGCTCCGTTTGGATTTGAAGTATACACTTGAATGTTGGTAGCACCTGCAGCAAATGCTGCGTTACCAAGCACAATTTGTGCAGTGGTCGAACCAGTACCTAATAGCGTATCTAACAAACCAATGTATTTAACCACTGGCTGTGCAACACCATTCACTGACCAATTCACATCTACAGAATCAATTTGGTTGATCCCAAAATTTGCAATTGTTGCAACTACATTCTGCGTTCCCGCACAATAGACTCTTGGTGAGTCAAGCGATAAAACAGCTGCATCGTGCAACCCACTAGGCGCTTCTAATACCTCAATCTCTCTAAAGTTCATGTTACTTTGCTGACCAGTTCCTGGTATAAACGAAGTAATTCTGAAACGATCAGTAGATAATTTACCAATACCTACTCTGTTGATACAGTTTTGAGGTAGGTTAGCAAAGGAGCTGTGTGTCACCCATGCAGCACCATCCCAAAACTGAACCGTAGCTCCAGTTAGGAAACGAGCATTGTTCTGCGCGTGGTGAATAATTAAACTATCGAATGATCTCACCGTTGGAAAAACCCATTCGATATAATTTACCCCCGGCACTAATGAAGGAGGTGTTGCTGTGGAAATCCACATTTGTTGTGTCCCGCATGTACCTAAGTTAAGATCATTCAATGTACTACACGGACCTGTATTACAGGTAGATGCAGTCACCGTTGCTAACGGGGCAATGTTTGTTTGAGCGTTTCCTGATGTGGGGGCCAGATAGAATAAGCCTCCTACAAGAAAACCGACTAATTTAGATAGTCTAAATGTTTTCATATTAAAAATTTTGGTTAATAAAAATGTATTTCGGGGGACAATATATTAAAAAATTCAGTTTCAAAAAGGTTTATCAACAAGTTAACGTCAATAACAATTCTAATTTTAAAATTTAACTTTTACTTAATATTGATTTTCACGTTTTTAAAAACAAATAAATTTTTCAAAAAAATGAAATAAGCGTTACTTCTACTATTCTCAAAAAAATCAACATCAC
>JABAZP010000017.1:50312-54911 GCA_018608405.1 Flavobacteriales bacterium | reverse complement strand
CACGGCAGACAACTGTCAAGTCTCGAGTATTTCGATTGACAGCAGCAACTTTGATTGCTCAAAAATTGGAGCCAACACCATTAAGTTCAAAGCAACAGACGCAAGCGGAAACGCAGATTCAGCAAATGTAACGGTAACGGTATTGGATACACTGAACCCAATCATTGCCACGCAACCATTAACGGTTTACTTAGATGCAAATGGGTCAGCAAGCATTACCGCGAATGACTTGGACAATGGAACAGCAGACAACTGTCAAATCGCAAATATTGCGATAGACAGCAGCAACTTCGATTGTTCAGAAGTTGGAGCGAATACTGTGGTATTTACGGCAACAGATGTAAACAATAACGCAACTGTAGCAAACGTAATTGTGACCGTAGTCGACAGCATTAAGCCAACCTTAGCAACGCAAGCCTTAACGGTTTATTTGGACGCGAATGGCTCAGCAAGCATTACCGCAAACGACATGGACAATGGAACAACTGACAACTGTCAAATCGCAAGTCTTGCGGTAGACAGCAGCAACTTCGATTGTTCAGAAGTTGGAGCGAATACTGTAGTGTTTACTGCAACCGATGCGAACAACAACACATCCACTGCGAATGTAACGGTAACGGTATTGGATACACTGAAACCAATCGTTTCAACCCAAGCCTTAACGGTTTATTTAGATGCAAATGGCTCAGCAAGCATTACAGCAAACGACTTGGACAATGGCACGGCAGACAACTGTCAAGTCTCGAGTATTTCGATTGACAGCAGCAACTTTGATGTGACTGAGCTTGGAGCAAACAATGTATGGTTTAGTGCAATTGATGCAAACGGAAATGCAGACAGTTCAATTGTTATTGTAACGGTATTGGACACGATATTGCCAATGATTGCAAACTGTCCGGCAGACATTACGGTATCTACAACCATTAATAGCTGCGATGCTATCGTAAATTGGACGTTGCCAACAGCAAGCGACAACGGCCAATTGGATTCATTGGTAAGCAACTTTTCGAATGGAAGTACCTTCTCATTAGGAACAACGACGATTACTTATGTAGCTTATGACCAATCCATGAACACCGACACCTGTAGCTTTACCATTACAGTAATAGACAGTGTTGCACCAATCATTGCAAATGCGCCAAGTAATATTAGCGTAAGCAATGATGCAGGACAGTGTGGAGCAGTAGTAGCTTGGACATTACCAACAGCAACCGATAACTGTCAGTTAGATTCGTTGATCGCAACAAACGTATCAGGAACTGTATTTACAATAGGAACAACTACAGTAACGTACATTGCTTATGATGCCGCAATGAATACCGATACGATCAGCTTTACGATAACGGTAAACGACACAGAATTGCCAACGATCAGTTGTATAGCAGACACAACCATCTGTGGCGGTGTATTTACGTATGCAGTGCCAACCGCAACAGACAATTGTGGAATTGCTTCGGTAGTTAGAACAAGCGGATTAGCATCAGGAACAGTATTTCCTGTAGGAAGTACAATAGTAACCCACGTTGTTACGGATATTCATGGAAATATAGACTCTTGTAGCTTTACAGTAACAAGAGATGCATTACCAACAGTAGCTGTAGCAGGAAGCGACTACAACGTATGTGTAGATACAGTAATGCTCTCAGGAAACACAGCAGTAATCGGTACAGGGGTTTGGGGCACGACTACTACAGGTGTGTTAATCACTGACGCTGCTAATCCAACTACAACTGCAGTATTACAGCGAGGATCAAATGAGTTGATATGGACCATTAGCAATGGCGTATGTGCATCAAGCAGCGATACGATTACCATTATTTATGATAGTGAGCCAACAATTGCCGATGCGGGAGCTGATCAGATTATCTGTGAGGAGCGCGGAACTGTGATGGAAGCCAATACACCTTTAATTGGACTCGGAACATGGAGCATTATCTCAGGAACAGCCATTCCTGATGATGAGAATGATCCGAGAGCCGTTGTAACCGGATTAAGTGATGGTGAAAACACATTGGTGTGGACCATCAATAATGGTACGTGTAATGTCAGCACGGATACGGTAAACGTAAAAGGAGCAGACAACCCGGCATTAACAATAGTAGGAGACACCACTATTTATGAAGAAGATGGAGCACAACTGTATGTAATATCCGACATTCCTGCTACAAGATACCAATGGGATCCAGTGTTCAGCTTGGACAATGGAGCCATCAGAATACCATACGCGACACCAACTGAAAATACAGTATATACCGTAAGAGTTACTACAGCTGACGAATGCTTCACTGAAGGAAGTATGGAGGTAACGGTAATCAGAGGTTTGGTGATACCGGGAGCATTTACGCCTAACGATGATGGCATGAATGACACATGGGATATTAAGAACTTAGAGCAGTTTGACTCTTATAGCATTATCGTTTATGATGGCTTTGGAAGCGAAGTGTTCAAATCAACAAATTATTCACCATGGAACGGCACTTATGAAGGTAGAGACTTAACAGTAGGGTCGTATTACTACCTTATTGACTACCAACTTAAGGGAGATAAGGAAATTAAAGCAGGAGTGATTTCTATATTAAGGTAAAAGATATGAAACGATTATTATTAATTACAGCAGGAGTGATGCTGGTATTGGGGGTTAAAGCTCAAACTGTGCAACAGTACACCATGTATAATTTAAACCATTACATCATCAATCCGGCAGCAGCAGGGTACGAAAACTTCGCCGATGTAAGAATGGGATACCGCAAGCAATGGGCGGGATATAAGGAGGCTCCTTCGACCTACTACCTAAGTGGTCATACAGTATTGAATCGTCCTAAAACTTATCAGCGCTCAGCTGTGCGTATGAGTAATACTTGGGCTAACCGCTCTAGAATAAAGCCTATGGTGAAACATGCGGTTGGAGGCGTTGTAAATTCAAGTGAGTTTGGCGCATTTAAGCGATTAGAAGCTACCGGATCCTATGCGCTCCACTTGCCAATCAATAGAGATATTTCATTTTCTATGGGGTTAAGTGCAGGGTTGAAAAGTTTCACTTTTGATGAGTCTAAGGGAGATGTGCTTTACGCAGGAGATCCTGTATACGATGCATATGCAACGAGTTCTCGGTCAAACAAGTTTAATGTGAATACTGGGTTCTATGTGTATTCCGATCAGTTTTATTTTGGGTATTCTGCCCAGCAATTAGTTGGGAATGAAATAGGTTTATCCAACATATCAATGGAAACAGGCTCTGAGAAGTTCGATATGCATCACTTTGTTATGGGTGGTTACCATTTTGACCTTACCAATTCAATAAGACTCTCTCCGGGTTTTTTATTTAAGAAAGTAAGTAGCAACCCACTCAGCTATGATATAAACGCCATGGTAACCTATAAACAGTTCTTATCAGGAGGGTTGGCTTACAGAAGTCAAGATGCCATATCTGTATTGTTTTCATACCACATAAATGGACTGATTAAGTTGGGCTATTCCTATGACTATAATACCTCAGAAATTCGAAATGTTTCAAGTGGCAGTAATGAAATATTCATCGCCTTTACTATCGATTAATTAAGTTTTGCAACAATTATGAAAAAGTTAAATATCCCATTATTTCTTCTATTCTTAGTGCTTGTTTCAAGCTCATTGGGCGTTTTTGGTCAATTTAATCAATTGGATGTAGAACAAATAAAACCTATTGAATCCTTAAATACTAAAGCAGAAGAGAATGTTCCTGTTGTTAATAATGCAGGAGATGAGATATATTTTATGCGAACGTATGTGGGCAAAAAGAAGCTGTCAAAAGCTGGTCAACAAATATGGTCTAGCCGTTTTAATGGTGAACAATGGGAGAGCCCTACTGAAAAACAATTATCAGTAAATGATAACGCAAATAATGCAGTAATTGGAATTTCTAAAGACCATCAGCGGATATATTTATTTAATTCTTTGGATACGCGTCATAAACTTGCTAAAGGTTTAGGATATGTTGAAATGGACGAATCGGGTAAATATTCTTCACCAATTGGGATTGATATTCCTGGATTTAAAGTAGGCAATGGTTATTATTCTTTTTACGTAACTCCTGATGAGCAGCAATTTTTTATAGCTACTGCGCATGATTCAACGGGTTTTGAAGACTTATTTGTGAGTTTAAGACAAGCAGATGGAAGTTGGGGAGAAATCATTAATTTGGGAAACCGGATTAACACGCCTACTATTGAAACTACGCCATTTTTGACTGAAGATAAAAGAATACTTTATTTTTCTAGTGATGGTCATGGAGGGGCAGGTCAAGCGGATATTTTCTATACTGAACGAATTGGTGAAAGTTGGACTGAATGGAGTAAGCCGGTAAATATGGGTAGTCCAATTAACTCTGAAAAATTTGACGCCAACTTTATACTGATTGATCAAGAGCGGGCAATTTTTTCTAGTAATAGAAACACTGATTTAAGTGATTTATATGAGGTAATCTTCACAAAAAAAGAATCAGACACGCTTGTTGAAGAAAACGTTCAGCAAATAGCACAGTCAGCCGTAGTGTTTCGAGAAGAACAAGGTTTAATGGTTGGGAAGGTTGATTTAACAAGGTTCTCAAGCAGCTCTAGTGCT
>JABAZP010000017.1:0-50212 GCA_018608405.1 Flavobacteriales bacterium | reverse complement strand
CTTTTGAATCCTTACCAACGGATGATTATTCACTTTCTTTAATTGGGGTTGAAGACGAGGAGTTAATTGTTTTCGATATGCAAGATGCTGTAATAGAGTCTTCTCCAAGCGATTCTCCAAAGGGCATTACTGTTGTTCAGCAATCAGGAGGTTTAATGGTTGGGAAGGTTGATTTAACAAGGTTCTCAAGCAGCTCTAGTGCTCCTGCTCTGTTGTTAGTAAAAGATGGAAATGGGAATGTAGTTGATACTTTATTAGTAAACGATCAAGGGGAGTTTACTTTTGAATCCTTACCAACGGATGATTATTCACTTTCTTTAATTGGGGTTGAAGATGAGGAGTTAATTATTTTTGATATGCAAGAGGTAAAAGCTAGTTTGTTCAATTCTAAAAATGTTAATGACAGCGCACAGATAACAAGTAATCATTCTAATTCTATTAAGTCTGCTTCTATAACTTCTACCACCAATAAACTAGAAAAGATTGACGAGATTAAAGTTTATTTTGGATTCGACTCTGCACAGATACCTGATACCGCTTTGGCACGTATCAACGACTTTCTTGCTTCATTGCGCAATAAAGCAATTATAAAAATCAACTTAACAGGCTACACAGACACTAGTGGAGTTAGTCTCTACAACTTACAATTGTCCGAAAGGAGAGCGAAGTCAGTAAGAGATTATTTTGTATCTCAGGGGCATGTTGAAGATAAGATTGAGTTAAGTGGAAAAGGAGAAGAGAATCCTGATTTTCCAAATGATAGTCGAGAAGGTCGCATACTCAACAGAAGAGTGAAGGTTACAGTAAGCTACAAAGACTAAATAATTTAGATGTGCTTAATCTTTAGCCTTGTTTTTAGCGATCGAGAATAGGGTGTAATATATTGATAAAGAATTACCTAATTTTTAACGAACAAGTTTTATTCCTAATGAAGCTAAATCTGGAATGTTTAGAATAGAGAAAAAAGTTAAGTTTTAACTTTAACTGACCATTATGGTATAAGATTGATAAAGTAGAATCGGTCACTTATAAAGATTCATCTCCGCAACATATTCGGAAACTTTTGAAGGCATGTAGTGTCTTAAATTTCTGCCATCTTTAATCGATTTTCGAATAAAAGAAGAAGAAACTTTCATTACGGGAGCTTCTACATAGTTTACCTTATAGTGTCGTTTTAAATCGCCTCCTTCATTGGAGTCCATTCTTGGGTAAACATAAAGCTCATGGTTTTCTAAAATAACTTCGTGGTTTTTCCACTTGTGAAAATGGTTTAGATTATCCGCTCCCATAATCAGTGCAAAGTTATTCTTGGGAAATTTTTCACGCAAATAAACCAAAGTGTCAACCGTATAATTTGGCTGTGGAAGGTCAAATTCAATATTCGAAGCCTTCAGTCTCGTGTCATCTCCAATAGCTAATTCCATTAAGTGTAATCGGTCGTAGTCTTTTAAAATGGAGTCTTTTTGTTTAAACGGGTTTTGAGGAGTAACAACCATCCACACTTCATCCATGTCGGTGTATTCCGCCATGTAGTTGGCAATTACCATGTGTCCTACGTGCACGGGGTTGTAGGTGCCAAAAAATAGACCGACTTTTTTCATGATGCAAGAAATTTTTTCACAATTAAGTTTGCCGCACCTACAGCCTTTTCTAGCTCATCGTTTAGTACCACGTAATCAAATTGGTCTGCGGTAATAAGTTCCTGTTTTGCCTTTGCCAATCTTTTTTCAATTCGCTCCGGACTGTCAGTACCTCTACCCTTAAGTCTTTCTTCTAGTGCTTTCATACTCGGTGGCATCACAAAAATAGAAACAGCGTCTTCACCAAAGTGTTTTTTTAGGTTTATTCCCCCAACAACATCTACATCAAAAATTACAGCCTTACCACTTTTCCAAACCCTTTCAATCTCAGCTTTTAATGTTCCGTAAAAATGGTCCTCGTATACTTCTTCCCACTCAATAAAAGCTTCTTGTTTGATTTTACTTTTGAACTCCTCAACGGATAAGAAATAGTAATCTTCACCATCTACTTCTGCACCTCTCTTTTCTCTGGTGGCAGCGGAAATGGAAAACTCCAAAGGAAATCCCTCTGCTAACAATCTCCTAACAATAGTCGTTTTACCTGCTCCAGATGGTGCCGAGAAAATGATGCATTTGTTCATTACAATACGTTTAGCACTTGCTCTTTAATTTTTTCTAGTTGATCTTTCATTTGAACAACCAATTTCTGCATTTGTGCGTGATTCGATTTAGATCCAAGAGTATTTACCTCTCTCCCAATTTCTTGAGAAATAAATCCAAGTTTTTTCCCTTGTCCCTCTGCTTCTGACATTGTTTTTTTGAAGTAATCACAATGGGCTTTCAAACGTACTTTCTCCTCTGAGATATCGTACTTTTCCATATAGAAAATCATTTCTTGCTCAAAACGATCCATGTCTACTTTATCTTGCTGTTGCGAATCTTCCAAGTTGGATAAAATTCTAGCTCGAACAGTCGCGGTTCGTTCATCTTCATACTTTAAAGCTTCCGTCAATAATCCATCAATTTGATTCACATGTTCGGTTAAATCAGTCTCTAGAGTTTTGCCTTCATCTGCCCGAAACGTGTTGATGTCTGAGAGTGCCTGTTGTAGCAATTCTAAAAGCGCTACATTGTCGTTTTTGTTTATTGTTTCTTCCCGTGCTTTTAAGATTTCGGGCATCTTTAAAATAGTTGCCGTTAGGTTAGAATTGTCTAGTTTGAACTTGCCGTTTAGTAGACTTAGTTGATTGTAGTATCGTTGAAAAACTTCTTCATCAACTTCATAACTATTGTCTTTTTCGTTCGATTCATAAGACAAATACATTTCTATTTTTCCACGCTGAAGTTGGTTTGCTATTTCTTTTCTAAAAACCAACTCTTGGTCTTTAAACGTAGAAGGAACTTTCACACTAACGTCAGCTTGCTTGCTATTGAGCGACCTTAATTGAATGGTAATTTTTTTATTTCCAATAATTCCTTCGGCTTTTCCGTAGCCAGTCATTGAGTGTATCATACTGTAAAGTTAGTTGCCTAAGGTTATTTGCTTTGTTTTTGTGCTAAAAAGAGTTCGTCTAATTGCTCTTTGCTCACAGGTGCTGGTGCGTCAATCATTACATCTCTTCCGCTATTGTTTTTAGGAAAAGCAATGTAATCTCGAATAGAGTCTGATCCTCCAAAAAGTGCACACATTCTGTCAAAACCAAGTGCAATCCCACCATGAGGCGGTGCGCCATACTCAAAGGCATCCATTAAGAATCCAAACTGCGCTTTGGCTTCCTCTGCGGTAAAGCCTAAAAGACTTAGCATTTTTTCTTGTGTTGCTCTGTCGTGAATTCGAATGGAACCCCCACCAACTTCAACTCCATTAATAACCATGTCGTAAGCATTTGCTCTAACCTCTCCCGGAGCCGTTTCTAACTTCTCGAAGTCTTCTTCTTTTGTAGAAGTAAAGGGGTGGTGCATGGCATGAAATCGTTTTGTTTCCTCGTCCCATTCAAGTAGCGGGAAGTCGGTTACCCAAAGTGGCGCAAATGTGTTTTTATCTCTAAGGCCAAGCTCAGTCCCTAAATGTAACCTCAGTTCGTTCATGGCAGAGCGGCTTTGATTCACATTTCCTGAGATGATTAAAATAAGATCGCCTTTTTGGGCACCAACCTTATCTGCCCAAGCTTGCTTTTGTTCATCGTTATAGAACTTATCTACAGATGACTTGATGCTTCCATCTTCATTCACTTTGGCGTAGACCAATCCTTTGGCACCAACTTGAGGTCTTTTTACGAAGTCAGTTAAGGCATCTAGTTGCTTTCTCGAGTAGCTGGCGCAACCTTTGGCACAAATACCAACTACCAGTTCCGCTTCGTCAAACACTTTGAAAGCTAAGTTTTGTGTCACATCGTTTAATTCGTGAAATTCCATTCCAAATCGAATATCTGGTTTGTCAGAACCGTAAAGTCTCATGGCATCCGCATAATCCATTCTTGGAAAATCTTTTAATTCAATTCCTTTCACAGATTTGAAAAGATGGCGCATCATGTGTTCGAATGTGTTCAGAATATCCTCCTGTTCTACGAACGTCATTTCACAATCTATTTGAGTGAATTCTGGTTGACGGTCTGCTCTTAAATCCTCATCTCTAAAACATTTTACAATCTGAAAGTATCGGTCAAACCCAGATACCATTAGCAGTTGTTTGAATGTTTGTGGCGATTGTGGAAGTGCATAAAACTGCCCCTCGTTCATTCGAGAAGGAACAACAAAGTCTCGAGCCCCTTCTGGGGTAGACTTAATAAGTACAGGAGTTTCCACTTCAATGAAATCTGAATCATCTAGATAGTTCCTAACTTCTTTTGCAAGCTTACTTCTTAAAAATAATTTCTCTTGAATTGGATTTCTTCTAAGGTCTAAATAGCGGTATTTCATTCTCAACTCCTCTCCACCATCGGTTTCATTTTCAATGGTAAATGGGGGAGTCTTTGAAGCATTGAGCACAGTTAACTTAGAAACATTAATCTCTATCTCACCCGTAGGAATGTTCTTGTTTTTATTACTTCGCTCAATTACTATTCCTTCAATTTGGATGACAAACTCTCTGCCCAGCTTTCTTGCTTTTTCGCAAAGCTCAGCGTTCACCTCAAGGTTAAAAGCGAGTTGAGTTATTCCGTAACGATCTCTCAAGTCTATGAATGTCATTCCACCAAACTCTCTCGATTTTTGTACCCAACCGGAAAGTTTTACAATATTATTGAGATTTTCAATGCGCAATTCACCGCAATTGTGTGTTCTAAGCATGCTCTAAATTTTGTGCAAAATTAACAAAACTCCTTTAGAAAGAATTATGGTCAGGTAATTACAAATTACTGAAAAACTGTTATTCGCTAACTCAATTAATCTCTATTGAAAGTTCAATTGATTTATCTTTCAACACCATTTAATTATTCTTTTCGAAAAGGCTATTATTTGCCAATTCATAATTCTAAATTCGTAATTCATAATTGAGTAAAATGATTCAGCCGTTTGACGATAATTACTTCATGAAACAAGCATTAAAGGAGGCCAACCTTGCTTTTGATAAAGATGAGATCCCAATTGGAGCTGTTGTTGTGCATGATTTTAAGATTATTGCCAGAGCACATAATTTAACGGAAACCTTGAATGACGTTACTGCGCATGCAGAAATGCAAGCATTTACCGCAGCGGCAGATTTTTTAGGCGGGAAGTATTTAAAAGAATGTACGTTGTATGTTACACTCGAGCCTTGCGTGATGTGTGCCGGGGCTTCTTATTGGACGCAATTGAAAAGAGTAGTTTATGGAGCAAAAGACGAAAGGCCCCGTCAACAAGCAATCTATAAAACGGCTTTATTTCACCCTAAAACTGAACTAGTCGGAGGAGTAATGGCAGAAGACTGTACAGGCTTATTAAGGCTGTTTTTTGAAGAGAAGCGAAACTAGTTTATTTTTTTACGTTCGGCTCTACTTCGCATTTCACTAAGAATGCACTTGGGAAAGCCTCTTGAATTAATAAGAGTTGCTTATTTGCTTCTAACCGGTCTAAAAAATCTCCCACTCTTACTTTAAAATTAGGTGCTTGGTAAACCAAATAACTTTTAATATCTGAAAAGCTTTTAAGAAATTCAGATTTTGCCTGAATTGCATCCAGCTTATTGTTTGAGCTCGAAAAAATTTGAATGCGATAACCATTGAATTTCTTGTTTTCTAAATAGTCTTCTATTAATAAGTCAATTTTTGCGTCTTTCCTTTCTACCAGCCCACTCACTTTTGGTGCGGAATCTTTAACTGCCGCTGGACGTAAAGAATCGAATTGAACATATGCCTCCTTAATTTGCCTTAGGAAAGGCTTCAGCGTATCTTGAGCGCATAAACTTGAGAAAGTACATACAATTGAAAGGACGATAAGAAACTTCATTAAGTTTAAATTTTTAGCAAAGATAACTAAGTTCATGCCAAATGGACTTTTTGTGTTTTAACAATTGTTATGAGCAATTTAGAACAATTCTAAATTAGCAAGTGCTGCTTTAATTTTCGATGATTCACATGGCAACAATGAGACTTGTGGTTAAATTTGCGAACGGTAAAAAATGGGTTTACCTCAAAACGGTTTAATACGATAAAACCTAATTAACGAAATATGAACGTAATATCATTCAAAAAACCAACCAACATTTTTCTCGGCCTGTTTTCTTTGTTGTTAGCAATGAGTCTGTCATCAACGGCACTTCAAGCGCAAGAGGATGGAGAAAAATTATTTAAGAGCTACTGTGCTTCATGTCATAGTCCAGGTGCAAACATGCTGGTAGGGCCGGGGCTTGCAGGGGTTTACGACAAGTATGAGCGAGAGTGGTTGTACAAGTGGATTAAAAATTCAAGTGCATTAATCGCAACCGGAGATGCTCAAGCTGTTGCGGTTTACGAGCAGTACAACAAAGTGATCATGCCAGCACAACCTGTAACAGATGTTCAGATTGATGCTATTTTAAATTACATAAAGGTGTACAATGAATCTGCGCCTGTTGTTGCTGATGCAGCTGCTGCTGAAGGAACTGAAGATGTTGTTGTCGAAGATGAAGGGCTATCAGGTTATGCGATTGCTGGGATTGTAGTTTTATTTCTAATCTTAATTGTACTCTTGCGAAAGGTCCAGTATATATTTACTGCTGCCAAGGCAAGAGAGGCAGGTGACGACATGCCTGAAGAAACTACGTTAACACAAGCGTTAGGATTGACAATTTCTCAAAACAAAACAATTTTTGCATTAATGGGAATTGTTTGTTTAGCGCTTTTTGCCAAAGGTGGATGGGATTCTGCTTTTGGAGTCGGAGTTTATCAAGGATATGAGCCGGAGCAGCCCATCAAATTTTCTCATGAGTTGCATGCAGGAACAAACGGAATTGATTGTAATTACTGTCACACCAGTGCTTCTTATTCGAAATCTGCAGGAATACCTTCTCCAAACTTATGTATGAATTGTCACACTTACATTCAAGAGGGGCCGCAGTATGGAAAAGAGGAGATAGGGAAAATTTATGCTGCATTGGACTTCGATCCTGTTACCAAAACATATGGTCCGAATCAAAAGCCAATTAAGTGGGTAAAAGTTCACAACTTGCCTGATCATGTTTATTTTAATCACTCTCAGCATGTTACTGTTGGTAAAATTGGTTGTGAGAAGTGTCACGGACCTGTTGAGACTTATACGGTTGGCAAGCAATATGCTGAACTGACTATGGGATGGTGTATAAATTGTCACAGAGAAACAAAAGTTCAAATGGCCGATAACGGTTATTACGATGAAATTCACGAAAGACTTCCGGAAGAGTTAAAGAAACAATATTTAGAAGACGGTACAATTACCGTTTCTGAATTGGGAGGGATTGAGTGCGCAAAATGTCATTATTAAGATTTACCAAGAAGCAGTATAAAGCTTATGTCAAATAATAAAAAATATTGGAAAGGAGTTGAGGAGTTAAATGACTCGCCAGCTTTTCAAAAGGTAAAATCACAAGAATTCAACGAGTACCTTCCTGCGGAAGATTTCCTAGGTGACGAAGGGTTGTTGGAGAATTCAAATACATCCAGAAGAGATTTCTTGAAGTATCTTGGATTTGGAGTAACAGCAGCTTCTTTAGCAGCTTGCGAAGCTCCGGTAAATAAGGTTATACCTCATGTGATAAAAGGAGATAAAACGAACCCAGGAGTTGCAAATTACTTTGCAACTAATTATTCTGATGGATTCGATTATTGCGACATTGTTGTTAAAACAAGAGAAGGTCGCCCAATTAAAATTGAGGGGAATAAAAAGTCGCCTTTAACAAATGGTGCAATTAATGCGAGAGTAAATTCTTCTGTCTTGTCACTATATGATGAGAAGAGATATAGAGCACCGCAGATTGGAGGAGAGCCGACAACTTGGACTAAGTTTAATAGTACTGTAAAAAAAGAGCTTGCTGATGTTTTAGCTAAAGGTGGAAAGGTGCGTATTTTAACAAATACGATTACAAGCCCATCAACAAAAAAGCTAGTAGGTGAATTTGTTGCGGCAAACCCTTCAGCAGATATCAAGCATGTTTCTTATGATGCAATTTCCGCAAGTGGAATGTTAGAAGCAAATAAGGAGAGTTTCGGAGTGGCAGTGCTTCCAACATACAATCTGTCAAAAGCTAAATCAATCGTTAGTATTGGAGCAGACTTTATGAATAGCTTTCCATCGTCACTTGAATTAACTTCACAGTATGCGAAGGGTAGAAAGCCCGAGAATGGTTGGATGTCGAAGCACTTTCAATTTGAAGCCTCACTTTCTTTGAGTGGTTCAAATGCAGATGTTAGAATGCCGATGAAGCCTTCTGAATATGGGAAAACCGTAGTAGCTATTTACAATTACCTAAACGGCAATAAAGCTGACGCTGCACCAAAGGTAAAAATGGCTGCTGAGCATTTATTGGCAAACAAAGGAGCATCTATTGTACTTTGTGGGTCAAATGATAAAAATATACAGAATGTAGTGATTGCCATTAACCATATGCTAGGTAATTATGGTAAAACTATAAACATTGATAAGTCATCTTTCCAAAGGCAGGCAATTGATGCTGATGTTGCAGGTTTGGTGAATGAATTAAAGGGAGGTACGGTAGATGTGTTAATCGTAGATGGAGCAAATCCTGTCTACAACATGCCAACTAACATGGACTTTAAAGGAGCCATGAGTAAAGCAAAGACATCAATCGTTTTTGCTAGTAGACCAAACGAAACTTCAGTCGAAGCGAAGATGGTAGGTGCCGCACCACATTATTTAGAATCTTGGAATGATGCGAATGCAGTTGCAGGACATTATTCAATCACACAACCTTCAATTAGTCCACTTTTTGATACAAAACAATTTCAAGATTGTTTGATTTCTTGGATGGGGATGGATGGTAATTATTACGATTACATAAAGGCTACTTGGAGTGCGGTTACTTTCCCAATGCAATCAAAAACTTTATTATTTGAGGATTTTTGGAACACCACGTTGGAAGCAGGTTACTTTAACGGGAGTGCGGGTGAAATGGCAGCTTCAACTTTTACGGATAACGCCTCATTTGCAGTGTCTGCAATTACAAAAATAAAATCATCAGATTTAGAAATAGAATTTTATTCCAAAGTAGGAATTGGTAATGGGAACCAGTCGCACAACCCATGGTTGCAAGAATTGCCTGATCCAATTTCAAAAATTACTTGGGACAACTATATTGCAATGAACCCTGCTGAGGCAAGGGAAAATGGATTTGCAACCGAATATGGTGAGCAAAAAGATGCCGATACAATTAACATTACGATAAACGGTGTTACATTCGAAAATATTCCGGTTGTTGCACAGCCTGGACAGGCACCCGGAACACTTTCTTTAGCTGTAGGTTATGGACAAACAATTGGTAAGAGTAATGAGGTAATTGGGTTTAATGCATATTCAGCAATGAAAGGCATGCAAAATTATTCAACTGATGTTTCAATGGAAGCGGCAGGGGATAAATATCAAATTGCAACAACCCAAACTCACCAAACGGTAATGGGTAGAACTTCTGTTGTTCGTGAAACAACGTTAGATGTATATCAAACAGGAGTAAAAGATGATTTTAATCCTGCACATATGTTGGCTACTCATGAAGGTCCAATGAACATCAACGATGTTGATTTATGGGCAGCTCATCCAGTTGCTACTGCAGGCCACCATTGGGGTATGAGTATTGATTTAAACTCATGTATTGGTTGTGGATCTTGTGTTACTTCTTGTAATTCTGAGAACAACGTTCCGGTAGTAGGAAAAGATGAAATCCGTCGTGCTAGAGAAATGCACTGGATGCGAATAGATCGATATTTTAGTTCAAGTCCTGAATCTGTTGAAGATAGGAATTATGGTGATATGGAGAGTCCAGAGGATAATCCACAGGTTGTTCACCAACCGATGATGTGTCAGCACTGTAATCATGCTCCTTGTGAAACTGTTTGTCCTGTTGCAGCGACTACTCACAGTAACGAAGGTATAAACCAAATGACCTACAACAGGTGTATTGGAACAAGATACTGTGCGAACAACTGCCCTTATAAAGTAAGACGTTTCAACTGGTTTAATTACATGGGTTATGATAAATTCGCAGACCTAAACCCATCTCAAGATGACTTAGGAAGAATGGTATTAAACCCAGATGTTACCGTTAGAGCGAGAGGTGTAATGGAGAAATGTAGTCTTTGTGTTCAACGAATTCAAACTGGGAAGTTAGACGCTAAGAAAGAATCACGACCTGTTATGGATGGTGATATTGAAACAGCTTGCTCTTCAGCTTGCCCTACCAATGCAATCACTTTCGGAGATTACAACGATAAATCAAGTAAAGTACTAGCAGCTTCGCAAAGTAACCGAGCATACAGAGTTATTGAAGAGGTTGGAACACAATCAAACGTGTATTACCAGACTAAGGTGAGAAACGTAGAACCAAATATTGCTTAAAACAAGATAGAATGCATCAAGAAGCAGCGATAAGAGAACCGTTAATACTAGGTGAGAAGTCATACAGTCAAATTACTGACGATGTGATGGCTTCTGTAGTTGGAAAAGCCAACCGTTCATGGTGGATAGCCATTGGCATTGCAGCCGTGATGGCCGCTTGGGGTATTGGCTGTATCCTATACTTAATAGGAACAGGAATCGGAACTTGGGGTTTGAATAAAACCGTAGGTTGGGCATGGGACATTACTAACTTCGTTTGGTGGGTTGGTATTGGTCATGCAGGGACATTAATATCTGCAGTTCTTCTATTGTTTAGACAGAAATGGAGAATGGCGATTAACCGTTCGGCAGAAGCAATGACCATTTTCGCGGTTATGATGGCAGCTGTGTGGCCGGGTATTCACATGGGAAGGATTTGGTTAGCTTATTTTGTTTTTCCACTACCAAATCAGTTTGGTTCGCTTTGGGTAAACTTTAACTCTCCTTTATTATGGGATGTATTCGCAATTAGTACATACTTCTCTGTTTCATTGGTCTTTTGGTATATTGGATTAATTCCTGATTTTGCAACTATTAGAGATAAAGTAACTCAGGTAGTGCCGAAAAAGGTATATAGTTTGTTGGCGTTCGGATGGACAGGAAATGCGAAAGCTTGGAATCGATTTGAAGAAATTTCATTGGTGCTTGCTGGTTTAGCAACCCCACTTGTATTCTCGGTTCACTCTATTGTATCAATGGATTTCGCCACTTCAGTTATACCAGGATGGCATACCACTATATTCCCTCCATACTTTGTTTCAGGAGCGGTATTCTCGGGTTTTGCCATGGTACAGACACTTTTAATTATAATGAGAAAGGTGATGAATTTGGAGAATTACATCACCATTAAGCACATTGAATACATGAACATTGTAATTATCGTAACTGGTTCTATAGTAGGCGTGGCTTATTTAACGGAGCTATTTATTTCATGGTACTCAGGTGTTGAATATGAGGCTTATGCATTTATCAACAGAGCAACTGGACCTTATTGGTGGTCGTATTGGGCGATGATGACTTGTAACGTGGTTTCACCTCAAGTTTTTTGGTTTAAGAAATTGAGAACCAGCATTGGGTTTACCTTCTTTATGTCAATAATTGTAAACATAGGTATGTGGTTTGAGCGTTTTGTAATTATTGTGACTTCATTGCACAGAGATTACTTACCGTCAAGTTGGACAATGTTCCACCCTACGTTTGTTGATATTGGATGTTTTATTGGTACGATTGGAATTTTCTTTGTGTTGTTTTTACTTTTCGCAAGATTTTTCCCAGTGTTACCATTGAATGAATTGAAAACAATCTTGAAATCTTCAGGAGAACAGTATAAAAATCAACCAACTACTGAGGAGCACTAAAAAAGATTTAAGATGAACGATAATAAAACCATATACGCAATGTACGACGACGACATGACTCTGCTAGCAGGAGCTAAAGAGTTGGTCGCAAAAGGTATTTACATACGAGATGTTTTCTCGCCATTTCCAATTCACGGTCTAGATCCGGTAATAGGAATCAAGCAAACTAGATTAGCCATCTGTGCTTTTATTTACGGTTTAGTAGGGCTTTCATTAGCTTTGGCAGGAATGTATTATTTCATGATTGTAGATTGGCCAATGAACATTGGAGGAAAGCCGAATGATTTTTTCTATCAGAATATACCTGCTTTCGTACCAATATCTTTCGAGTTTACAGTATTACTGGCATCGCACGGAATGGCATTGACATATTTCATAAGAAACTGGACACTACCGGGTGTTACGGCGAGAAATCCATATCCTGAAACGACAAATGATAGATTTGTAATGGAAATTCACCCATCAGATTTTGGAATGTCAGTAGAGGACTTGACAGATGAGTTGAAGAAGACGGGAACAATTTTAATTGAAGAAAGATAAGCGGAACTATTATTTTGAATAGAGACAGAATGAAACGAATTATCAATACAATATTTGTGGCAACGATTGGAACAATGTTCTTTGTTGCCTGTGAGGACCCACAAAGTCCGGGAGTAGAGTACATGCCTGACATGTATCGCTCTCCTGCAATAGAAACTTACGTAGATTACGAATTTCCGGATTCATCTACCGCTAGAAAAGCGCCAATAGGAGCTATCCCTCAGGGTTATAAGCCTTATCCGTATCCAAACACTAACGAAGGGTATGAAATAGCAGGGCAACAATTGTCAAACCCGTTGACGTTGACTGAGAAAACGATCAAAGAAGGGCAGAAGTTGTATACTTCGTTTTGTGCTCATTGTCATGGAAAGAAAGGATTAGGTAAGGGCTCTATTCAGAATGCAATTTATGGGGCGGTTCCTTCTTATGCTGACAAAACGCCAAATAGACGTGGAAATAGGTCGATGAGTGAATTATCAGAAGGGCATATCTATCACGCTATCATGTATGGTTTAAATGCAATGGGACCACATTCTAGTTTAATTCGTGAAAGTGATAGATGGAAGATTGTTGCTTATGTGCAAACTGTGCAGGGTAAAGATCCTTTAGCCAAGAAAACGGAAGAACCAATAGCAGAAACTGCTGAATAAAAATTCAAACCAGAAAAGACGAAAAAACTAAACGATGGATTTTATTTTTACAAAACGTGCAAAACTTATATTCTCAGTATTGATGCTGATAGGAGTTATTGCTATGGTCGTAGGTTACGCAACCGACACCTCTGATCACCACAATCGCTTTTGGGCAAATATATTTGTGAATGGCTTCTTTTATTTTGCAATTAGTTTAGGCGCATTGTTCTTTTTAGCATTACAATATGCTACAGAAGCTAGTTACATGGTTGCCTTGAAAAGGGTAATAGAAGGGATTTCACAATACATATTTGTAGGTTCAGCTATTCTTATTGTGTTCTTCGCTGCAGGGACATTCCATTTGCACCACGTATATCATTGGATGGATATTTCAGTGATGTATGAATTTGTGATGGAGGCTTCCATGGGTACTCCGCATCCTGAGTATGTTCACGAAATGGTAGATGGAGCAGTAAAAAACTCACATTATGATAAAATTATTGCAGGTAAATCAGCGTATTTGAACCAGCCTTTCTTCTGGATAAGAACTTTGATTTACATAGGTGTTTGGTGCTATTTCGCTAATCTTTTCAGAAAGCGATCATTGTTGGAAGATGCTCAAGGTGGAACGAAAATTCACTTTAAAAACATGACTTATGCGGCTATTTTCTTAGTTTTCTTCGCATTCACATCTTCTACTGCATCATGGGATTGGATTATGTCAATTGACACGCACTGGTTCTCCACACTATTTGGTTGGTATGTATTCTCAGGTATGTGGGTTAGTTTCATGATTGTATTTGTATTACTATCTATTTGGTTAAAGAACAAAGGTTATTTGCCCAATGTTAATAAGAGTCATATACACGATGCAGGTAAGTGGATGTTTGCAATCAGCTTTTTGTGGACGTATTTGTGGTTCTCACAGTTCATGTTGATTTGGTATTCTAATATCCCTGAAGAAGTAACGTACTACATTACGCGTATTAAAGATTATAACAGTTTATTTTTCGGAATCTTCTTTGTTAACTTCTTATTTCCAATGATTATGTTAATATCTAGAGATGCCAAAAGACAAATTGGATATCTTATAGTAGTAGGAGTTATCATTTTTGTAGGGCATTGGTTAGATGTTTACATGATGATTATGCCAGGAAGTATAGGACACAATCATGCGGAAGTAGGTTTTATTTTAAGTGAAATCGGAATGGCATTAGGATTTTTAGGACTGTTTTTATTTGTAGTATTTAGAGCATTCTCTAAAGCGCCAATATCGGTAGTGAACCATCCATTCTTGGATGAAAGTAATCATTTACATATCTAAAAGATTAAATAGAAGATAATGACTGATTTGTTAATTTTATTAGGAGTAGTACTTGGAATCATAGCCATTAGTAAAGTGGTTAGTGTTCTTGATATGGTTGCTACGGCCAAAGGAGAAAACTCTTACATGCCAAATGCAAGAGAGAATAGATTTCAAGCTAGATTGATGCCAGTATTTTTGATTGTGTATTTTGCTTTCATTGCGTGGCAATTGGTTGCTTGGGGCGATAGAATGTTGCCTGTAGCAGCATCTGAGCATGGTGAGATTGTGGATAATTTAATGGACATTACATGGATTGTAATTACTCCTGTATTTGTTATAACCCATATATTATTATTCTACTTTGCGTGGAAATATGCATACGATAAAAATCGAAAGGCCACTTATTTTTCGCACAGTAATAAATTGGAAATCCTCTGGACGGCAATCCCAGCAACGGTTCTTTTAGTTTTAATTTTATATGGTTTAAGTATTTGGAATGACATTACAACTCCACTTACAGCCGAGGATGATAAAATTGAAATTGAACTTTATGCAAGACAGTTTGACTGGACTGCAAGATATCCTGGAGAGGATGGAAAATTTGGAGAGGCAAGTGTAAGATTGATAGAGGGTGTAAATATGTTGGGAATTGATTCTACTGATGTAAATGCAGCAGATGATAAATATGTAAAAGCTGAATTTTATTTGCCAGTCAATAAGGATGTTCAATTCTATTTTCGTGCACAAGATGTAATACACTCAGCTTATATGCCTCACTTTAGGGCTCAAATGAACTGTGTACCTGGTATGACTACAAGATTTCAATTCAAGCCAAATAAAACTACGGCAGAGATGAAGGAAATTACAGGGGATGAAGACTTTGAGTATTACTTGCTTTGTAACAAGATTTGCGGAGCTGCACACTACAACATGAAAATGGAAATCAAAGTTGTAAGTGAAGAGGATTATAACAAATGGTTGAGTGAACAAAAGGAGTTTTTAGCAGTTGAAGAAAGTATAGAAACCAATTCGGAGGAAAGCCCTCAGATGGACACCATCCAAACCAAAGTAGGAGAAAGTACTCAACTTTCAGTGTTAAATTAATTAAGATAAATTAATAGGATATGGGAGCAACAGCACACCACGAGGACAACGATTTTTTATTCAAGTACATTTTTAGTACAGATCATAAAATGATCGCAAAACAATTCTTTTTAACAGGTTCATTAATGGGTCTGATAGGAATGGTTATGTCAATGATTTTTAGACTTCAACTTGGCTATCCAGGAGAAAGTTTTGCATTTTTAGAGCCAATTCTAGGTAGTTGGGCTCCTGAAGGTATTTTAGCACCAGATAAGTACTTAGCGCTAGTTACAATTCATGGAACAATTATGGTGTTTTTCTTACTTACTGCTGGTTTGAGTGGTACGTTTAGTAACCTGCTTATTCCACTTCAGATTGGAGCAAGAGATATGGCCTCTGGATTCATGAATATGCTTTCTTATTGGTTTTTCTTTATTTCATCTTGTGTTATGATTGCCTCGTTATTCGTAGAAGGCGGTCCTGCAGCTGGCGGTTGGACTATTTATCCTCCACTAAGTGCCTTGCCTCAAGCAATGCCAGGTTCGGGAATGGGAATGACCTTATGGATTACCTCTATGTCATTGTTCATTGTATCTTCATTGATAGGTTCGCTAAACTACATTGTCACTGTTTTTAATTTAAGAACAAAAGGAATGACGATGACTCGATTGCCATTGACAATTTGGGCGTTCTTAATAACGGCAGTATTAGGAGTTTTATCTTTTCCAGTTTTGTTTTCTGCAGTATTGTTATTGTTGTTCGATAGAAGTTTTGGAACGAGCTTCTATCTTTCAGACATCTACATCTCAGGTGGAGCACTTGAAGTAGCAGGAGGCTCACCGATATTATATGAGCATTTATTCTGGTTCTTAGGTCACCCTGAGGTATACATTATTTTATTGCCTGCTTTAGGTATTACATCTGAGGTGGTAGCAACGAACTCTAGAAAACCAATTTTCGGATACAGAGCGATGATCGGATCAATCCTTGCCATTGCATTTATTTCCTTTTTGGTTTGGGGTCACCACATGTTTGTCACAGGTATGAATCCTTTCTTAGGTGCAGTATTTACATTTACGACGTTACTTGTTGCTATTCCATCCGCAGTTAAAGTGTTTAATTATTTGACCACACTATGGAAAGGGAATATTAGATTTACTCCGGCCATGCTATTTGCAATTGGTTTGGTATCGACCTTCATTACAGGTGGATTGACAGGTATTATTTTGGGTGACTCTGCGTTAGATATTAACGTGCATGACACTTATTTTGTAGTTGGTCACTTTCATATTGTTATGGGATTGTCTGGTACTTTCGGTATGATTAGTGGAATTTATCATTGGTTTCCGAAAATGTTTGGAAGAATGTTAGATAAAAACTTAGGGTACTTGCATTTTTGGGCAACGATTGTAGCTGCATACGGTGTATTTTTTCCAATGCACTTTTTAGGACTTGCAGGAGTACCAAGAAGATATTATGCCAATACTGAATTTCCTATGTTTAATGAGATGTACGACATCAATGAACTAATTACTGTATTTGCTATGATTGCAGGTTTTGCGCAGTTGTTTTTTATCTTTAATGTGTTTTATAGCATGTTTAAAGGCCCTAAAGCTCCTCAGAATCCATGGGAATCTACTACATTGGAATGGACAGCTCCGGTTAAGCACTTGCACGGCAACTGGCCTGGAGAATTGCCTGTTGTACACAGATGGCCATATGATTATTCTAAACCTGGAATGGAAGAGGATTTTATACCTCAAACAGTTCCTTTAAGAGAAGGGGAAGAAGAAAGTCACTAGAAATAAAAGTTTAACTAATTGAAATGTCCTTACCTTCGTAAGGACATTTTTTTTATGCCAAGAATTTTTAAAATAGCGTTCATAATTTTCCTTCTTGTTTCGACTTTGGGTATTTCTGCTCAATCGTTCGAGGAAGAGTTAAAAGATGCGGTTAAAACTAAACCGAGATTAGAGTTTAAACTAGATTCTAGGCATTCTTTTATAAACCAAACAGGAGTTAAGACGATAGGAGCAAAGGTTGGTGTTCAGTTTGCTGATAAATTGAGCTTTGGAATCGGTTACAATCAGCTATGGTCTCCACTTTCTTCTACAATATCTCAAAACGGATTGGAAACTAAGGTCCGCTTAGGGTTTTATAATTTTAGTCCGTATGTGGAATATGTGTTTTTTAGAGACAGAAAGTGGGAGTTGTCCATACCGGTTCAAATTGGCTTAGGTAGCTCCTATTACGAAAATAAGAGTGGAGTTGGTGCTGAAAAATTTAGAGAGGAGTTTGTGGTGAGTTATGAACCGGCAATAACATTCCAATACAGGTTACTGAAGTATTTTGGAGCAGGGTTTGGGATTGGCTATCGGTTTATGTTCGTTCCAAATCAACAATTGAACGAGAAGTTCACTTCCCCTGTTTATATATTTAAAACCAGAATATATTTTCAAGATATTGTAAGAGATTTGAACATCGATTAAATGATTAGTTTTGAAAGGAAGAAGAGAGTTAAATGAACGATAATTTGAATCCCAATATAGACCTCGATAGTACCGGAGAGGTTGAGATTGAAAAGGTTTTAAGACCGCTTAGTTTTGATGATTTCACAGGTCAAGGACCGGTTGTAGAAAATTTGAAAATTTTCGTTTCAGCGGCATCACAAAGAGGTGAAGCGTTGGATCATGTTTTATTACATGGACCACCTGGATTAGGAAAGACTACCTTAGCCAATATTATTGCGAATGAGATGGACGTTTCTTTTCGTGTTACATCAGGACCTGTATTAGAAAAGCCTGCTGATTTAGCTGGATTACTTACCAACTTAGAAGAAGGGGACGTTCTTTTTATCGACGAGATTCATCGCTTAAGTCCAGTAGTAGAAGAATACTTGTACTCAGCTATGGAGGATTACAAGATTGATATTATGATTGATTCAGGTCCAAATGCAAGAAGTGTTCAGATTAAGATCAATCCATTTACTTTAATTGGGGCAACTACCCGAGCAGGTTTGCTTACCGCGCCACTACGAGCGCGATTTGGAATTAATTCGAGATTAGAATATTACGACAGGGATTTGTTAGCAACAATAGTTAAACGGTCTTCTGGAATTTTGAATATTGAGGTTAAAAATGATGCAGCGTATGAAATTGCAGGAAGAAGTAGAGGTACGCCCAGAATTGTGAATTCATTACTGAGAAGAGTTCGTGATTTTGCACAAATAAAAGGGAATGGCATAGTAGATATCGAAATATCTTTAATGGCCTTAGGGGCACTCAATGTGGATAAATACGGCTTAGATGAAATGGATAATAGAATCTTAGTAACCATTATCGATAAATTTAAAGGAGGACCTGTAGGTTTAAGTACTATTGCCACTGCTGTTGGGGAGCAAGCAGGAACCATCGAAGAAGTATATGAGCCATTTTTAATAAAAGAAGGTTTCATAACTAGAACTCCAAGAGGGAGGGAAGTGACCGATGCAGCATACAAACACCTGGGAAGAAGAAACACTCGTGATGAGGGAACGCTCTTCGAATAAATAATGGTGGAAAGTAACACTCAAATTGTAAAACGTATTGCTCGCCAGGTTGGATTTGATTACGTAGGAATTTCCAAGGCCGAGTTTTTGACTGAGGATGCAATTCGATTAGAGGATTGGTTAAATGCTAGAGGGAATGGGAAGATGTCTTACATGGAAAACCATTTTGACAAAAGAGTGGATCCTACAAAGCTTGTAGAAGGGGCAAAGTCAGTTGTATCGTTATTGTATAATTATCACACGAAACTTCAGCAGAAAGACGTTAATGCACCAAAGTTAGCCAAGTATGCGTATGGTGAAGACTACCATTTTGTAGTTCGAGATAAGTTAAATGAATTTTTCTACTTGTTACAGCAGCAAATTGGAGCTGTTGAAGGTCGATCTTTTGTTGATTCGGCGCCAATCCTAGATCGCGCTTGGGCTAGGAAAAGTGGGTTGGGTTGGATAGGTAAAAACAGCATGCTCATTAACAAGCACAGTGGTTCAGATTTTTTTATTGCGGAGCTGGTTATTGATTTAACGTTAGAGATAGATGGGCCCTTGAAAGATTTCTGTGGAACCTGCACTAAATGCATCGACAGTTGCCCTACGGATGCAATCTTACCACATCGACAAATAGACTCTAATAAATGCATTTCTTATGCCACAATCGAGCTAAAAGACGAAAACCTGCCCAATGAGTTTAAAGGAAAAATGCAAAATTGGATGTTTGGTTGCGACATCTGTCAAGATGTTTGTCCATGGAACAGGTTTGGTAAACAGAATACCGAAGAACGCTTTCAGCCGAGATTGAATCTCCTAGATATAACAAAAGAACATTGGGAGAATCTTGGTCAAGAGGATTTTTCTAAATTATTCCGCAAATCAGCAGTTAAGCGAACAAAGTTTACCGGTTTAAAACGCAACCTAGAGTTTTTAAAATGAAAAAGCCTCGATTTTATTCGAGGCTAGATTAATATTGTGCTGAATTTAGTTGTGTTTTTTAAGAAATTGTCTCAAAGACTTCCAAAATGATGTCTTGATATACATGACCAAATGTTGCCAAGCACCATGCCTTTAACATCAATGATTCTTTTGGTTTTAGCCACTTTCTGGCTTTGTTTAATTCTTTCTTAAAAAGCGCTCTATCAAAACTTACTCTCATAAGTACTTTTTTGCTCATTTCGTACATTGTGGTAGTGGTTTATTTCTGAGTACAATTTACGCATATATTGAACAAAAATTGCCATTAGACCCTCAACATTTTTAAACAATTAACATTTGAAAAGCTGTTAATTACTCCTCTCCCCATCGATAGCTACTGTCTTCCAAGCCTAATAAGTCAATCACTCGATTTACTACCGTTCCGGCTAATTCTTCTATTGATTTGGGTTGACTGTAAAATGAAGGAATGGCTGGACAAATAATTCCTCCTGCTTGCGTAACAGTTGTCATATTCTGCAAGTGAATTAAACTTAGCGGTGTATCCCTCGCAACTAAAATTAGTTTTCTACGCTCTTTTAATATAACATCTGCCGCTCTAGTGGTAAGGTCATTTGATGTGCCTGTTGCAATTCTAGCTAATGCACCCATGGAGCAAGGAACAACAACCATTGCGTTGTATTTAGCTGAGCCGGATGCGAAAGGAGCCATAAAGTCGCCTTTAGTGTAAAATGTGAAAGGGTAGTTTTGATATTCTTTATTTCCTAATTCAAGCTCCCAATTCAATTTCGCATTATCCGACATAATAACTCCAACAGCATCAATTTGCGAATTCAATTTAACTAAGTTGTCTAGCAATAATTTAGCATAAATTGAACCCGAAGCACCAGAAATGGCTACAACTATCTTATTTTTCATAGGTTTCCTAAAAATTGATATCGTAATGTAAAGGCTACATAATGGTGATACATTCCACTATCGAAAGGTAATTCATTACTACCACTGTCGAATTTACGAAACGGTAAAAATGAAGTGTTAAATCGCCAGTTCATTATTATATTATCTGTAAAACTAAAGTTAACTCCAAGCAGGAAAGCAAAATCGTTATCGCTAAATTGATTTAACTGGGGCTCTATTTCAAACGTACCATTTTCGTCTTCAAGGTATGAAGACAGCAGTCGGCTATAGGATAATCCCGCTTCGTAAGTAAAGTTCTTCTTATGGTATTGAACCATAAGTGGAATTTCAATATAAGGCATCCTAAGTAAGAAGAAATCATTGTCATCTTTGTCAGGTCGGGCATTTTTACGACTTCCTTTCTCGCTGTAATTAATTTCAAATTGAAAATCTAATTCTTTGGTGATTTTTGTATTGGAGAAAAGTCCAGTATTTATACCAGCTTTATTAAATCCAGAATAACCATCACCTCCAATTTGAGAAGCATTAACACCAAAAGAAACTCCCGCTCGAAATTGTTGAGCAGAAATTGACGTGCCCATTATTAAAATTGTCACTAGTAGAGTGTACCTCATATCAATCAAACCAATTGAATTGAAAAGGGTTCTCTTTTTTTTCCATTACTTCACGTAAGCCGAATTCGCTTGAATTACCTCGTAAGCATTTGGATCATTGTCAAAAATAAACGCAACAACTTCTGAATTTTTTGCCTTCCATTCATTGTCCATTTTGAAGATATACTGGAATTTCTCTGAACCTCCAACGACAGCTGTATCTAGTTCCTTACCGAAAGTACTATTTACTACTTTCCTTAATACAAATTTATGCTCATAGTCCGGCACATCTATCGCCCCATCAAGCTGCCAATCAATAATTTTTCCTTCAATGACATATAGCTGAAGATGGTATTCATTAGAAGAGGTTATGTTCCAATCGATTTCGACTTGTGATCGTACAACGTGATTAATGGAATCGTAATAATTACTTAAAGAGAGTGTAGCTTCTGGTGCTATATCTTTCACTGCATTGATGTCTGCTTCCCATTGGGTTTCTGCTTTAGCAATTCCTACTCGATTCACAATTCCTCTTGGATTACCGGATACTTTAAATGCTTGTACATAGGCAGTACCATGTCCTCCGGGGGCTCTAAAATCTGTTGTATACTTATCTGCGGTAGGTGGGTTTGGGTTAGCAAAGAATCCTGTATGTATTCCCACAGGAATTAATTGTTCGTTGAAAATATCTTTTAATCTAGAAATTTCTCTTGTTCCCCTGGGGCAACTTGAGCATTTTTGTCCTGTAAATTCTTCCAAAACAATAAACCTTCTGTTCGAATTGTCCGAACCATTCGTGGTGTCCCAAACATTATTCGTAATGAAACTTATTAAGGAGTTCGAGTCAGTTAAGTTAAACTCTGGTTCAGAGATAAATTGAACGTCTCCGTCAAGAGATACAGAACTTCCTAAATCAGCGGGAATTGGATCATCAATTTTATCGCAAGCTACTGTTATCCCGAAAAAAAGTATTGCAATGTAACTTAATTTATTCATAATATTTTCTTAAAAACTACTTGTAATGGAAAGATATAATCCACTTGAGGCCGGAACAACTCTACAAACGCCGCCGACGCAGAAGATACCCGCTCTTTGACGACCGTAAGTCAATGATATCCTATTTCCTCCATTGTTATAACCTGCACTTACATTGTAATAGTTGTAAGCTGAATTGAATTTGACCTTAGAAACGGATTCAAAGATGTTACTCCCTTCCTGAAACGCTTTATCGCTCCCAACATTGTATTGATCTTGAACCGCAAAAAACCAATGTGGAGAAAATGAGTATTCAATGAGAAGTGTTCTCCAATCACCCTTATCTTGTTCAGTAATCAACGCTTGAACTTCTGTTCGAATAGAATGCTTTTTATTAATCTTATACGTAGCTTCTATCACTCCAACGTTTGCAAAAACGTCTGCCTGTCCACTCTTACCTTCAATTACATTTTGATTGTACTCTAAGTAAGCATAAGTAAGCTTTCCTTTCCATTGCTTGTTAATTTTTTTTGATACCGTTGTATTGAAATCTTTAAAATAATTTTCTCCAGGACTTAGAAATTTTGACGTGTAACCTAATCTGTTAGTGCTTTCATCATTAAGATTAGTAGTATCTAGACCGTTCGCTGATGAGAAGTTCAATTGAATATCCATTCCATACTTTCCGCCAAGAGCTGTTCCTTTTTTAACTTTATAAATAACATCTGCTTGAAAAGCGAGTTCGCCATTTAATTGCACCGCATATGGATACAAAGTTGCTAAAAGGTTGTAAGTATGTTGTTTTGTTAAAGCCGGAAGATAGTTAATCAACGCATTTTGTATTCCTTCATTTCGATCTGATCGAAAACTCATATTGTCGTTTCTCTTGGCTGAAACAATAACCCCGAACCCTTTCTGAGAATATGAACCTTGAAGAAAAATAGCTTCTCCTTCATGATAAATAAACCCGTTGTCTCCTGAAGGGTCATTAATTTTTTTTGCATATTCGGCCATGAAATTTACTTTGCCTCGATAAATGTTTATTCTACCACCATAATTGGCTACATTTTCAGGAAGCACAAATGCAGAGTTATCGTCCGTTTGATATTTACTTACGAAACTTCCACCTATTTGGACGCGAGTTTTGCTTTCTTGCAAAATGGGGATTAGTTCATTAATGTTGATGTCTGCGTCAAAAGCTCTAACAATTCCCGGGGCAAAGTCAAAAAACAATCGTTGCTTTCCGGTAATACCTGTTAGATTAATACCTTTAACGGGTTGATACTTTACTCGAATTCCTTCCAATGCATTATCGTACCCTAATCCTCGCTCCTCATAAGTTCTTAGCGTTAATCCACTGCCAAATTGTTCGTAGAAACTTCCTACAGTAACTGCCAATTTATCTTTTGTGAAGGAAATGTAGCGATACATGATTCCGGAGTTATTTCCATAACCTTCTGGGTAACCTAATAGTTGATTCAAGTAACTTTCGTAACGTATACCAGCAGAAAAACCACCATTTGTATAGATAACATTCAAGAATGCATTTGTTCGGTATCGTTCGGGAACCTCTTCCGCTCCAATTACAGAGTCTTCTTGATAAATTTGCCCTTCAATTTGAAAGTTTCCCCTGATTTGACCTCTATTTAGTATCTCGTCTACACTTTGTGCCTTTGCGGTTGAAATACTGAATGCAATAGCTGAGATTGAAATCAGAGTTTTAATTATATTCATATGTAATTAGGTTGGAAGTATTCTAAAGTTTAAAAATAAAAAAAAATCTGAGTAATAGTTACCCAGATTTTATCTTATTAGACTTATAACCTCAAGTTAATCTATACTTTCTCCGTTTGACAGTTTTTCAACTAGCTCTAATAGCTCGTCTTCATCTCCTTCTGAGTAGGAGTTGTGTTGCCATACAATGTTGCCTTTTCCATCAACTAAGAACGTATGAGGGATATTGTTAACACCTAAAGATCTTTTGAAATCGCCATTTGGATCAATATATACGTCATATTCCCAGCCTTTTCCATTTACGTAAGGGGCAACCTTTGCCATGTTTCTAGTATCATCAATTGAGACGGCGATTAACTTAACTCCAGTTTCTTCAACCCAATCTTCATAAACCTCTGCAATATTATTTAGTTCTCGTTTACAAGGGCTGCACCATGTTGCCCAGAAGTTGATAATAATGGGTTTTCCGTCGTTTTCAATATTTTTTGTATTAAACGTTGTGCCATTTAATTTTTTAATATCAACAGCTGGTACCGTTTTAGATTCTTGTGCGACTGCAGCACTAAAAATGCATAGCAATACAGCCGTGAAAATTGATTTTGTTAACTTCATCTTAATTATTTTTTACGTTTACAATTCAAATATGATATCAAGAATTTAGAATCAAATAATTCGAAATGTTTATTTTTGTAAAAAATAAAATTATGGGAAAAATATTACTTTCTGCTTTTTTACTATCAATTGGTTTTGCAGCTGGTGCTCAAAGCATAGTAATAAGAGACACTTCGGGTACTATAGTTAATGGAGATACAGTAACTTTTGTTGAGTATTACAGGTCAGGGGGACAGACTACATTCGATCATAAAGAATTTGTTACAATCACAAATAATACCACTGATACAATGGTATTAACGTTAAGCAGAACGGAAGAACAAATCATTGCAGGTTCTTACGATTTCTATTGTTATGGCCAAACTTGTCTAGCTCCTGTAAAGGCCGGAGTTAGTCCTTTTTTGACTTCACAAACAGATACGGTTCGAGTTGATCCAGCAGGACTTGTTGTTGGAGATTCACCTTTTACAGTGTACATTGACTCGGCTTTTAACGGTATCGCTATTTACAGGTACGAATTAAGTGACAAGAGAAATAGAACAAATAATGCGGCGTTTTTTATTCGATGGGATATTAGAAACGTTACTTCATTAGAGGAAAGAAAAACGAATAGTGACTTCTCAATTTATCCTAATCCGGCAACAACGGCTGCTATCATCAACTTTGAAACTCCTTTGAATTTTAATCGTCAAGAAGTTCAAGTGTTCAATATTCTTGGGGAACAAGTTTTTACATCGTCAATGAATAAAGGAACCTCTACCTATGAATTAAATGTAGACGGATTTCCAAAAGGAATTTACTTTGTAAACGTTATTGCTGACGGCGCAAGAGTTAGTTCGAAGAAAATGATTGTCAAATAAGTCTTCGATATTTAGAACAAAAAGGGGCTTTTCAGCCCCTTTTTTTACGTTAATATTTTTTTGAGAAGAATCGTTAGGCCTTCTTCTGCTCCTGCTTTTATAACTATAAAATTAGCTGTGTTATCAAGTGCGGGAGGGTTTGGGTCTATTAAGTATTTGATGCAATTATCCCCAACTGAGAAAGCAATATTAGCCGCAGGATATACATTTAGGGACGTACCAATAACTATTAAGATTTCCGCTTCTTGAGCAATTTTTATTGCTTTGCTCATCATTGGTACTTCTTCTCCAAACCAAACCACTTGGGGCCTCAATTGTGTTCCCCTTTCACAAAAATCACCTAAGTTTAAATCTGCTTTATCCCAATCGTAAATGAGGTTGTCAAACTTTTCGCTTTTTACCTTTTTTAGCTCGCCATGAAGGTGCAGAACTTAACTTGATCCTGCTCGTTCATGTAAATCATCTATGTTCTGAGTTATTATTGTTACCTCATAATCTCTTTCTAATTTGGAGATTAAATGATGAGCTGTATTTGGTTTGGCTTGAAATAATTGTCTCCTTCGTAAATTATAAAAATGCAAGACCATTTCAGGATTAGCCTTCCAAGCCTTTGGTGTAGCAACTTCTTCAACTTTGTAATTCTCCCAAAGACCATTATTATCTCTAAAAGTCTTTATGCCACTTTCAGCGCTCATCCCTGCGCCACTGAATACAACTATTTTTGTCATTCTTGTCATTTTATCTAGATGAAAATACGGACTTAGATTTCCTCAGAAGCAGTAGACAATTCGTACTTTTATCAGCCCTTAAATTAATAAATATGGCCGACTCTAGAAAGCAGATAGAAGCATTAGATTATCACTCCGATGGGAAACCTGGAAAGATTGAAGTTAGACCTACAAAACCTTACAGTACACAGCGTGACTTAGCGTTAGCTTATTCTCCGGGAGTAGCAGAGCCATGCAAAAAAATTGCAGATGATAAAGACTTAGCATACAAGTATACAGCAAAGGGAAACTTGGTTGCTGTTATATCTAATGGAACAGCTGTTTTAGGGTTGGGTGATATTGGACCGGAAGCATCGAAACCTGTGATGGAGGGGAAAGGGTTGTTATTTAAAATTTTCGCGGATATCGATGTTTTTGATATAGAGGTTGATGCAAAAGATGTAGACCGTTTTGTTGACACGGTTAAAGCAATAGCACCAACTTTCGGCGGGATTAATTTAGAAGACCTAAAAGCTCCGGAATGTTTTGAAATAGAGAGACGTTTAAAAGAGGAGTTAAATATTCCAATCATGCATGACGATCAGCATGGTACGGCAATAATTTCAAGCGCAGCCTTGCTAAATGCATTGGAGCTGGCAGGTAAAAATATTAATGAAATAAACATCGTGGTTAATGGGGCTGGCGCCTCTGCGATGGCTTGTATTAAGCTTTATGTTTCATTGGGAGCTAAGAAAAGCAACATTGTAATGTGCGATAGTCAGGGAGCTATTCGAAAGGACAGGGCAGAGTTGAATAAGTATAAAGCAGAATTTGCAACCGATAAAGATGTGAGTACTTTGGCAGAGAGCATGAAAGGAGCAGATGTGTTTTTAGGGTTATCGAAAGGAAACATTGTTTCAGGAGCTATGATTAAGTCCATGGCCGAGAATCCGATTGTTTTTGCCTTAGCCAACCCTGATCCTGAAATTCCATATAAAGAAGCACTTGCGGCAAGAAAGGACATAATAATGGCGACAGGTCGTTCAGACCACCCTAATCAGGTTAATAATGTTTTAGGGTTTCCATTCATATTTCGAGGAGCCTTAGATGTTCGCGCTACGACTATTAATGAAGAGATGAAACTTGCTGCAGTGAAGGCAATTGCAAAAATTGCAAAAGAGCCTGTACCGGAGGAAGTAAATGAGGCATATGGGTCTCGAAATTTGTCGTTTGGGCGAGATTTTATTATTCCAAAACCAATGGATCCTAGGTTACTCATGACTATTGCCCCTGCAGTTGCGAAAGCAGCTATAGCTTCTGGTGTTGCTCAGCAACCGATTAAAGATTGGGGAAAATACAAGTTGGACCTGAGCAGAAGATTGGGATTAGACAATAAGCTCATTAAGAACATGACTGAAATAGCTCAAGGAAAACCTAAACGTATTGTGTTTGCTGAAGCGGATAATTATAAGGTTTTGAAAGCTGCTCAGATTGTTAAGGACGAGAGTATAGCTATTCCAATTTTATTAGGAAATCATGAACGTATTAACCGTTTGATAGAAGAGAATAATTTAGAGTTAGACGGAGTTGAAATTATAAATCCTAAAGACGAAGAAAGAAATGAGCAGAGATATTCTTACGGCGATGTGTTTTTTAAGAAACGCCAAAGAAGAGGATTGACACAATACGAAGCTCGTCATAGAATGAGAGATAGAAATCACTTTGGGGCAATGATGGTGGAACAAGGAGATGCAGATGCTTTAATTAGTGGAATTACTAGGAATTTCCCTGAAACTATTCGTCCAGCACTGCAAGTTATAGGTACTCAGAAAGGAGTGAACAAAATCGCAGGTATGTATATTCTAATCACCAAAAGCGGACCTATTTTCTTTGCCGATACAACAATAAACGTTAATCCGAATGCCCAAGATTTAGCTGACATTACATATTTGGCTGCAAAATCGGTAGAACGCTTAAATATTAAACCTAGAATTGCTATGTTATCTTTTGCAAACTTTGGTTCTACAGATTTTGGAGAGTCTAAGAAAGTTAGCGACGCAGTTAAAATATTGCATAAAGACCACCCTGAATTAGTTGTTGATGGAGAGTTGCAGGCAAATTTTGCCTTAAATAAGGAAGCAATGAGAGAAACATTCCCATTTTCAAAATTGGTAAATAAAAAGGTTAATGTATTAATATTTCCGGATTTGGCCGCTGGTAATATTGCTTATAAACTAGTTCAAGAGATGGGCGAGATAGAAGCCATTGGACCTATATTGTTAGGGTTAGAAAAACCCGTTCATATTTTGCAGCTAGGTAGCAGTGTGCGTGAAATAGTAAACATGGTAACTATTGCTGCAGTAGATGCTCAAACAAGAAAATAAATGATTGCTCATATTAACGGTAGATTAGTAGAAAAAAGTCCAACTTATGTTGTAATTGATTGTGGCGGAGTTGGCTACAAATTGAATATTTCTTTAAACACATACTCTAAGCTAGGTGAGGGGGAGAGCTGTAAACTTTTTACGGAATTTATAGTCCGCGAAGACGCTCAACTTTTATATGGCTTTAAAGATGTTTCTGAACGCAGGTTGTTCCAATTATTAATTTCAGTCTCAGGAATAGGACCTGCAACTGCTTTGTTGGTCCTATCTTCAGCAGATGCAGAAGAAATTCAGCAAGCTATTTTAAGTGGTAACGCAGGGTGGTTTAAGGGAGTAAAAGGTATTGGCCCTAAATCAGCTCAGCGAATTATTATTGATTTAAAAGATAAAATTTCAAAAGAGAATATTTCTTCAGATAATTCTATTGGTTTGGACAATACCTTGAAGGAAGAATCGTTATCAGCGCTGGTAAACCTTGGTTTTAACAAAAATTTAGCCGAAAAAATGATTCAAAAAATAATGATGGCGAATCCAAATGCTGCTGTTGAGGATGTTATAAAACAAGCATTGAAAGGGTTATAAAAGAATAGGGTAGAATTGATTCTCAAAAAACGCTATATAAGTAGGGTTATCTTACCGATGACCTTGTTTGGGGCTTTTGTTAGCTCCCTTTTGGCATCCATGCCAATTGAGCCACCTTCACAGGGTGGCTTTGGTGTTTTATTTACCCCAGCTGATTCTACTGAAGATGATAGTAATAAAGTAAAACTTCTTTTTCCTTTCGACGACAAGAGTAATGAAGGTTACGAGAAGAATAGAAGTCCTTTATACATGAAGGATCCTAGTAATATTAAAAAGGAATTTCAGTACGACCCGGAGACCGGAGAGTATAAATATTTTCAAAAGTTAGGTGATCGTGACTTTAGAAGTCCGAACACGATGAGTTTAGACGAGTATTTAAAATACGATTTAGAAAAAAGTCAAAAGGACTTTTGGAATCAGAAACAGGATGCTCAAAGTTTAAATGAAACCGGTGGTTTTAGACCCCAAATTAATATTAAGGGAGAGTTATTTGATAGAATATTTGGGGGAAACGTAATTGATATTCGTCCACAAGGATCAGCAGAGTTATCTTTTGGCGTCAATGTTTCTAGACGTGAAAACCCTATTTTGCCTGAGCGACAAAGGCGAACAAGTACTTTTGATTTTCAGCAAAAAATTCAATTAAACGTTATTGGAAATATTGGAGAAAAGTTGAAAATCCAAACGAGTTATAACACCGAAGCAACTTTTGATTTTGAAAATCAAACGAAGTTAGATTATACCGGTTATGATGATGAAATAATTAAGAAAATAGAGGCCGGAAACGTATCATTGCCCTTGCAGAGTTCCCTAATCACAGGGAGTCAAACTTTATTTGGGTTAAAAACAGAACTTCAGTTTGGTAGGTTAAGAGTTGCGACATTGTTTTCTCAGGAGAAAGGGGAGAAAAAAGAAATTGATATTGCTGGCGGAGCTCAAGTGCAAGAGTTTGAAAAGTCAGCCTCGGAGTATGAAGATAATCGACACTATTTTTTATCTCACTTATTTAGAGATGAGTATGAAAAGAATTTAGCATCACCGCCCCGTATTACATCAAGAATAAATGTTACTGCGGTTGAGGTATATATCACAAATACTCAAGGTTCATTTCAAAACACAAGAAACATTCTCGCTTTCACGGATTTGGCAAATGATCGAAGGATTAGCAATCCTGCAAGGGTTCAACCTTCTACACCAAGATTAAATGTAGCATCTAACGATGCAAACACCTTATTTGCAAACTTAACCGGTGGCTATTCAGGTTCGGCAGATATTCGAGGCTTCAATAATGCGGATCAGATTTTACAAAGAGAACAACTTAAAAGTGGAGAAGATTATGAACGACTAGAAAATGCAGTATTACTCTCTCCGAATGAATATACTTTAAACCCTCAGTTAGGTTATATTTCATTAAATAGAACGCTCAACCCACAGGATGTACTTGCTGTTTCTTATCGCTACACGTACAATGGTCAAGTTTATCAAGTAGGGGAGTTGAGCACAGATGGAATTGATGGTCAGAATGCATTGTTTTTAAAATTACTGAAGGGAACAATTATTAACCCATCGCTGCCGTCATGGGACTTAATGATGAAAAACGTGTACTCGTTGGATGCCTTTAACGTTAGTCCTGAGAATTTTACTTTTGAAATTTGGTACTTGAACGAAGAGACCGGGGTTGAGATTCCGTACTTTCCTTCTGGAAAACCAGCTAACAAACCATTGACGAATGTCTTAGCGTTGGACCGGATGACAGTTACCAATCAGTTGCAGCCTGATGGTTTGTTTGATTTTATCCAAAATGTTACCATTAATCCGCAAAACGGTAAGATTTACTTCCCGGTTTTGGAGCCCTTTGGAGACTACTTAAAATCACAGTTTGACGACCAAAATTTAGCCAATAAATTCGCATATGATTCTCTTTACACTACAACTAAAATTCTCGCTCAGCAAGATGTAGACCACAATCGATTTACCTTTCGGGGAAGATATCAATCAAGCTCTGGCTCTGAGATTTCCTTGAATTCGTTTAATATCCCTCAAGGTTCTGTAACGGTTACAGCAGGAGGAGCCCAGTTGACAGAAAATGTTGATTACACTGTTGATTACAACTTAGGCCGTGTTCGAATATTGAACGAAGGAATTTTAGCTTCTGGTCAACCGATAAAAGTTTCTTTGGGGAGTAATTCTCTGTTTAACGTTCAAACAAAAACATTAATTGGCTCTAGGTTTGATTACAGAGTTTCTGACGATATAAACCTTGGAGGAACGGTTCTTAACCTCACAGAAAGACCATTAACGAGGAAAATAAATATTGGTGACGAACCGATATCGAACACCGTAGTTGGTTTAGATGGTTCTTATACTTCAGAGGCTCCTTTTTTAACAAAGTTGGTAGATTTATTGCCTTTTTACAGCACAAAATCAAAGTCGACATTTACGGTAGCAGGTGAGGTGGCAAAGCTGTTTCCGGGAAATTCTAGAGCCATTACAAAAAGCGGAATAGCGTACATTGATGACTTTGAAGGAAGTCAGACTGTTTTAGATATTCGTTCTTTTAATGCGTGGGCACTGGCAAGTACACCTCAAGGGCAAGATGATTTATTCCCAGAGGCCAACTTACCGATGAATGACAGGTCTTATGGGTTTAATAGAGCCAAACTAGCATGGTACACAATTGATCCTTTATTTTTTAGAAACGATTCAAGAACACCAGGTCACATCCGTGATTCAGATAGCCAATCCAATAACTTCTCGAGAGAAATTCTGGAGACAGAAGTATTTCCAAACAAGGATCCGGAGCCCGGGCTAATTAACAACTTACCAACTTTGGATTTGGCATTTTATCCGCGTGAGAGAGGACCTTATAATTATGAAGTGAATCCAACTCCTTATTCGGATGGTATTAGTAGTCAAGGACTTTTAAACTCTCCGGAAACAAGATGGGGGGGAATTATGAGAGAGATAACTTCAAGTGATTTTGAGGCTTCGAATGTTGAATTTATTCAGTTTTGGATCATGGACCCATTTAATGAGCAAGATGGTAATCCAAATCACAACGGAGGTCAGCTGTATTTCAATATTGGCTCAGTTTCGGAAGATATTTTGAAGGATTCTAGAAAGAGTTTTGAAAATGGATTTGATATAAACGGAGACATTGCCAACACAGACGAAACCGTATGGGGAAGAATCCCGACAATTCAATCTGTTGTGAATGCGTTCGATAACAACCCGAACTCTAGGCGTTTTCAAGACATAGGACTAGATGGTCTGTCAGATGATGATGAAAGAGCATTTTTTCAAGCTTATTTGGATTCTTTAGCAAGCGTTATTGCAGACCAAAATGTGTTAAGCTCTTTTTTTAATGACCCTTCAAACGATAATTACCATTATTACAGGGGTAGTGACTATGATGCAGAGCAATTGTCAATTTTGGATCGATACAAAAGGTTTAACGGGCATCAGGGAAACTCACCTACAGGAGACCAATCGCCTGAAAGTTATTCGACTGCTTCAACTACTATTCCTGATGTTGAAGATGTCAACAGAAACTTTAACTTAGATCGAACAGAGAGTTATTTTCAATATAAGGTCCAATTGACACCCGACTTATTATCTCCGGATAACGTTGGAAGTAATTTTATTACAGATGTTGTTCGTGCAACAAAAAATGTAAATGGAGATGTAAAAACAGTTAATTGGTATCAATTCAAAATACCGATTCGACAACCTGAAAAAGTTATCGGTGAGATTAGAGATTTTAAGTCCATTCGCTTTATGAGAATGTTTTTAAAGGGCTTTGATGAAGAAGTAGTTGTTCGTTTTGCAAGATTGGGATTAGTTCGAGGAGAATGGAGAAGTTTCCAAGGATCAGACTTACCCCCAGGAGATACTCATGGAGCTGAGCCTGGAGCTTCAACGTTTAATATTGGAGCTGTAAATGTTGAAGAGAATTCCAACAGAGTGCCAATTAATTATACCATTCCGCCGGATATTGACAGGGAAATTGACTTTGGAACGACTAATCAGAGGCAATTGAACGAGCAGTCTTTGGTGCTTGATGTGTGTGATTTACAAGATGGATATTCAAGATATGCATTCCGCTATTTAGATTTAGATATAAGACAGTATAAAAGATTGAAAATGTTTGCTCACGCAGAGGCCGGAAGAGAAGATGAGTTTTTAAATAATGGAGATGTTTCTGTCGTACTTCGTTTAGGTACTGATTTTACCAATAACTATTATGAATATGAGGTTCCATTAGATGTTACGCAGCCTGGAAGGAATCAGCCCGAAGAGGTGTGGCCTGATAATAATGACATTGACCTAGAGTTTGACAAGTTAATAAATGCTAAACAAGCAAGAAACAGATTGACTATTGGACCCGGAAGCGGTGTTTTGATAGGGAATGATTACGAGGCAGTTGATGGGAAAAATATCATTCGTGTAAAGGGAAATCCGAATCTTGCTGAGGTCAGGGTTATCATGATTGGTGTAAGAAATAGAAGAGGTGGACCAATTGAATTTTTGGATGATGGATTGGCAAAATGCGCAGAGGTTTGGGTGAATGAATTGCGACTGTCAGACTTTAATAATGATGGAGGATGGGCAGCAACGGCTAGAGCAACTGCACAAATTGCAGACCTTGGTTCGGTTAACTTATCGGGTAGCTACAGTACCCCCGGCTGGGGTAGTTTAGAGCAGAAACTGAATGAGCGTCAAAGAGAGACAAAGCAACAATACGATTTGTCTGCCAGTGTAGAGTTGGCTAAGTTTTTACCAAAGGAAGCTAATGTTAGTATTCCAATGTATTATTCCGTTTCTGAAAGCATCATTAGGCCAGAATTCAACCCCCTTGATCCTGACGTTAAGTTAAAGGACTTTTTCCGTTCTCCAGAGTTGACTGAAGAGTTTAAAGATTCTATTCGAAAGATTACAGACGATGTTACACGAAGGAGGAGTTTGAACTTCACCAATGTTCGTAAGACTCCCGGACCAAATAAGAAAAAGTCTAACTTCTACGACATTGAGAATTTCTCATTCACTTACGCCTATTCAGAGATTTTTAGAAGGAATGTAAATACTGAAAAGGATAGACAAGAAACTTACAGAGGACAGGTAAATTATACATTTTCAGGAAAAGCGAAAAACATAGAACCATTTAAGAATGTTAAAGCCTTAGACAAAAAGGTTTTTCAAATAATTAAAGATATTAACTTCAACTTTGTCCCTAGTCAAATTAGTGTACAGAACTCCTTTGATAGAAACTATCAAGAGAGGCAAGCTCGTACAATTACAAATTCTTCTGGTGGAACATTTATTAATCAGTCACCAGTTTTTTACCAGAAGGCTTTTAACTGGCAGCGATTGTACACATTACGGCATAAGTTCACTCAATCTATAACATTTAACTTTTCAGCTTCTACCCGAGCATTAATTGGCGAACCAGATGGTGCCGTTGATAAGAGAGATGAAGAATCATACGAGGCATATAAAACGGAAGTATGGGAGAACATAAAGGGGTTTGGTGACAATACAAATTACACGCACAACTTTGATATCAATTATAACATTCCAATCAACAAGCTACCTGGCTTAGACTTTATCACTTCTTCTGCCAGATACGGAGCTACATATGCTTGGGATTTAGTAGGAAACCCATTGGATACAACTCCTAGCTTAGGAGCTACAATCCAGAACTCCAACACGAAGCGAATAAATGCGACCGTTAATTTTCAATCATTTTTGAATAAGTTTCAATACATAAGAGACTTAAAAGACCCTAAAATTGACAACAAGTATGTTATTTTAGATCCTGAAGAAGTAGAAGAGGAAAAGGCTAAAAAGAATAGTAAAAAAGAGGCAGTTAGTGAATCAGTTTCAAAAGAAGAAGGCCTTGAGGCGGTGAGTAAAAATCCTGCTGCTACCACTGAAGAAGAGCCAGACACGCTGAGGAAAAAGAAGTTTTTCTTGAAACGATTCGTATTCGACAATGCACTTTGGACCCTAATGAGTTTGAAAAATGTAAATGTAACATATAGCGAAACAGAGGGTACTATTTTGCCAAATTACAATCAAAGTATGAGTGTACTTGGACTAGGGCCTAATTGGAGTGCGCCTGGTTGGGACTTTGTTGCGGGCCTTCAACGACCTGGAGAATCGTTTTTAGAACGTGCCCGAAACGACGGTAATGGAGATGGCAGCCCTGATTGGTTAGTAGATGGAATTTTCGTAAGTGGGGACTTTTCTAAGACCTTTAGCAGTCAATTTAGTATTAGAGCAACTTTACAACCAATTCAGGGACTTCGAATTCAATTAGAAGCGAGCAAACGTGAATCAGAAAATACTACTCGAAATTTCTTTTTTGACGATAATCCGGACAGTATGAAATATAACTTTCGTTCTCCGGTAATTGTAAACGGAAGTTATAGTCAATCATTTTTAAGCTTTAGAACTGCTTTTGTTGAAAGTGACCCGGACAATTTTGACAATGAAACGTTTACTCAACTTAGAACAAATAGACAGTCTATTCAAGAAATTATAATTGATAATAATCGGTTTAATGCGGAACAATTAGCTCCGGATTCAACGTTAGGCTATAGTGGAACTGCGCAGGAAGTATTATTGTACTCATTTATTTCTGCGTATTCTGGGCAAAGTCCGAATAGCACATTTTTAAAAGATTTTACCCAAATGTTACCAATGCCTAACTGGAACATAACATATGATGGTTTGTCGAAAGTACCTGCTTTGCAAAAGTTGTTTAAAACGGTTACGTTGAATCACGCTTATCGATCGACCTTTAGTGTTGGTAGTTTCACAAGGAACCAATTGTACGAAGAAGACGCAAATGGTGCACCAACGGTTTTAGATGCGAATGGTAATTTTATTACAGACAAACAGTTGAGCGTGGCCAGTATTAGCGAGCAATTTAGTCCTTTGATTAATGTTGATATGACTTGGAATAATAGTCTGTTAACTCGACTAGAAATGAGGAGAGATCGAAATGTATCATTAAGTTTTGCTAATAATCAAGTGACGGAGGTAGTTGGTAAAGAATATATTGTTGGCTTGGGCTATCGATTGACCAATGTTAAGCTCCCATTTAAGGTTGGTAAAGTTGAGAAAGCGAGCGATTTAGATTTAAGGGCTGACATCTCTATTCGAGATAATCAAACAATAATTCGAAGGGTAGTTGAGAATAGAAATGAATTAACATCTGGTCAGCGTATTTTTTCCATCAAGTTTACCGCAGATTATCGATTCAGTAGTAAGTTGAATTTAAGGCTCTTTTACGATAGAGTGGCGAATACACCTTTAATTTCATCAAGCTTTCCAACTGCCAATACAAATGCTGGAATTAGTTTGCGATTTACCCTTTCTCAGTAGTTTTCTTTCGATAAATTTGTGCCAACTAAAATTGAAAATATGAATGTTCCAGCAAATTTAAAATATACTTCTGATCACGAATGGATCAAAGTGGAAGGTGACATAGCAACTATCGGTATTACTGATTTTGCCCAGGGTGAATTAGGTGATATTGTTTATGTTGAAATTGAAACCGAAGGTGATAACTTGAGCAAAGGAGATGTTTTCGGAACTGTTGAAGCAGTTAAAACAGTATCTGATTTGTTCATGCCTCTAAAAGGTGAAGTTGTTGAAGTAAACGAAAATATTGAATCTGCTCCAGAATCAGTAAACGATAGTCCTTACGAGGCTGGTTGGATGATTAAGGTAAAGATTGAAGACATGAGTGAGCTAGATAATTTGCTTTCTGCTGATGCATATCAGGCTGAGTTCAGTTAAATGAATCGCTTTCGATGGGTTCCTATTTTCACATGGGTACTTATCATCTGTTGGTTAAGCTTTTCGGCTCTTGATAAATTAGCAATAACCCCCCCATTGGGAGCCGACAAGTTGGCACACATGGCTATGTACGCCATACTTGGGAGTTTAGTAATCTGGACAACTTCTGTAAGGAAATGGCGTTATTTGTTATTTATGTTTGCCTTTGTACTAGCTGGTGCAACTGAAGTCATTCAGGATCTTTTCGTTTTAAATAGAACGGGAGACGTGTACGACTTTATAGCAAACTGTTTGGGTCTTTTTATTGTTCTATTCTTATTGAAACGATTTAAAAAAACTTAACATTACAGCAGTCACTAAATGAAGTGAAGAGATTGAAAAATTCTTATATTAGCTAATTGAAACTGAAACAACATGCAATTAAAAAAGAATCCCAAAGCTGACTTAGAAGGTAAGAAAGGTATTTTCTTCGCCTTAGGGTTGGTATTGTCATTGTCCTTTGTTCTCATCGCTTTCGAATGGAAAACATACGAAGAGAGTGCTAGCTCTTTGGGCCAATTGAAAATGGACGATATTGAAGATGAGATAATTCCTATTACTCAGCAAAATCAACCACCGCCACCACCGCCACCACCACCGCCACCGCCACAAGAAATTTTGGAGATTGTGGAAGATGATAAGGAAATCGAAGACGAAGCGATTATTGAAGATTCAGAAGCAGATATGGAAACCGAGATTTTTGAACAACCAGAAGAAATCATTGAGGAGCGAGAAATCTTTACTATTGTTGAAGACATGCCAGTTTTCCCGGGCTGTGAAGGAGCCGGGTCAAAAGCAGAGATGGAGCAGTGCACCAACATCGAAATACAAAAATTCATAGGTAAGAACACCAAATATCCGGCTATGGCAAGGGATGCGGGTGTTTCTGGTAGGGTTTTCGTTCGTTACATGATAGATGAGAACGGGAAAGTAAGGGACATTACTATTGTAAGAGGTGTTCCAGGAGGAAAGTCCTTGGAAAAAGAAGCAATGAGAGTAATTGGTGAACTTCCTAAAATGAAACCAGGTAAACAAAGAGGTAAAGCTGTAAGAGTTCAATACACTGTACCGGTAAACTTTAAATTACAGTAATACGTGCTGAAAAAAGCAACAAAAAAGGGAGAGTCTATGAAGATTCTCCCTTTTTTGTTACTATTAATTCACGGTAAACAACTGTTATTGGCGAGTGACTATAACTATTGATTACCGGTCTTATAAATCGTGGATAGTCCCACTGGGTTGCTCCACTTACTATTATCTGAAGTGTATACCGTTTGAAGGGAAACTACTTGTACTCATTTCCAAATAAGCTATTAAGTAGATACAGCCTCTGGTTTCGGCAACTATTGACCACTGTGAAATGCGATGAGAAAGTTGACAAATTACTAAGCGAAGGCCTTATTTTCATTGGCTTGGTTCTTTTCAATTAGATTTATTGCAGTTTGTGTAATTCCATTTACATCATATCCACATTCGGCATATAGCTGGTCTTGAGACCCGTGCTCAATTATCTCATCCGGTATGCCCAAACGGGTTACTTGAGCGTTGTAGCCGTTATCAGCCATAAATTCTAAAACGGCACTTCCCATACCACCCATGATACAACCATCCTCTAGAGTGATGACCTTGTCGAACTTGCTAAATACTTCATGTAAAAGCATTTCATCAATTGGTTTTGCAAAGCGCATGTCGTAAACTGCTGCTTCAATGTTATGTTCTTTTTCTAATTTGTCTGCTGCTTTAACTGCATAGTTGCCAATGTGACCTATACTCAAAATAGCAACATCAGATCCGCTAACTACTTTTCTACCTGTACCAATTTTAATTTTTTTGAAAGGAGTTTTCCACTTTGGCATTACTCCTTGGCCTCTTGGGTATCGAATAACAAATGCACCATTATCCTCCGCTTGTGCAGTATACATTAAATTTCGAAGTTCTTCTTCATTCATTGGCGAAGAGACAATGAGGTTTGGAATGCAACGCATGTAAGCAATGTCATATGCGCCATGGTGAGTTGGCCCGTCTGCTCCGGCAAAACCTGCTCTGTCTAAACAGAAGACAACAGGTAATTTTTGCAGCGCTACATCATGAATTACTTGATCATAGGCACGCTGCATGAACGTACTGTAAATGTTACAAAAAGGAATAATTCCTGTAGTTGCCAATCCAGCGGAGAAGGTAACAGCATGCTGTTCTGCTATTCCTACATCAAAAGCTCTGTCAGGGATTGCTTTCATCATAATGTTCAATGAACTTCCTGAAGGCATTGCAGGAGTTACACCGACAATTTTTTCATTTTTTTCAGCTAATTCTACTATCGTGTGACCAAAAACATCTTGGTATTTAGGGGGCTGTGGACTGTCTGGTGTAACTTTAATAATCTCTCCAGTGTCTTTATTAAACAGTCCCGGAGCATGCCATTTTGTTTGGTCTTTTTCAGCTAGTTCGTAACCTTTACCTTTGGTCGTTAGAATGTGAAGAATTTTTGGACCAGGAATCTTTTTCAAATCATTAAAAACCTCTACCATGTGCGTTACATCATGGCCGTCAATTGGGCCAAAATATCTAAAGTTTAACGACTCAAACAAATTACTCTGCTTGAGCATAGCTGATTTGATTCCAGTCTCAATTTTTTGAACGATGGCTTGTGCGTTTGGACCAAATTTTGAAACCTTGCCCAATAAACTCCAAACTTCATCTTTTACTTTATTATAAGTAGGTGAAGTGGTGATGTCAGTTAAGTACTCTTTCAAAGCTCCAACGTTCGGATCAATCGACATACAGTTGTCGTTTAGAACCACAATCATGTTTGAGTCTTCTACACCACCGTGATTTAGACCTTCAAAAGCTAAACCGGCTGTCATGGCTCCATCGCCAATTACTGCAATGTGCTGTCTAAGGTCATTGCCCTGAAGCCTTGAGCCAACAGACATACCTAAAGCTCCAGAAATTGAAGTTGAACTGTGTCCTACTCCAAAGGTATCGTACTCACTTTCGCTTCTTTTTGGGAAACCACTAATGCCTTTGTATTTTCTGTTGGTATGGAAGATTTCTCTTCGTCCGGTTAAAATTTTGTGACCATAAGCTTGGTGCCCAACATCCCAAACAATTTGATCATCTGGTGTATTGAAAACATAATGCAGCGCAACTGTTAATTCAACAACTCCTAAACTTGCTCCAAAATGCCCTCCTTTAACAGATACAATGTCTACGATGAAATTCCGTAATTCCTTTGATAATTGAGGTAAATCAGAGGTTTCTAATTTGTCTCTTAAGTCTTGAGGGAACTCAATTTGTGAGAGAAGTTTTCCAGCTTTAAAATCCATATTGGAGGCGTTTGAGAATGAAACAAAGATAGGTTAAATTAGTTTTTTTTAATGAACTTTTTGTCAAACGAAAAGCAGCCCTAAAAGTATACTTTTGGGCTGCTTTTTATGATTTATTAGGGAAGACTTTTTATCTCATATCAATCCACAAGTTTGTTTATTGATCAACAACACCCGGACGATGGTGCACAAGCATTGTTAATTTCTGAAATTGTCACCTTCGGTTTTTCTAGTGATTTTCCTTGCTTTTCAGCATAAACAGTGATGCTAAAGATACCTGTTGCGCCTGTATTGAAGGTTTTTACTTCCTCCGTAGATAAGTATTTACTGAGAATGTCGTTTGGAATATTGATAGGCTTTTCCTTTTGGATTTGGACGTTTTGAAAATCTTGATCTGCGATTAATTTCAAGTACTCTGATTTTTGAATGGCTCCAGCTACACACCCTGCATACATTTCAGCATCATTTTTTAAAGCACTAGGAAGGTCACCAACTAATACGATATCAGAAATACTAAAGTGCCCCCCTGGTTTTAAAACTCGAGCTATTTCTGTAATTACCTTTTGTTTATTAGGTACTAGGTTCAGCACGCAATTACTAACCACAACGTCTGCTTGATTGTCATTCACAGGCATCGCATCAATGTCTCCTTCTCTGAATTCAACATTGTTATAACCTAACTTCTCTGCATTATTACGTGCTTTCTGAACCATTATTGGTGTGAAGTCGATACCAATTACTTTCCCCTCAGGACCTGTTTCATGTCTTGCAACAAAACAGTCATTTCCGGCACCTGAGCCTAAGTCTATTACGATGTCCTTTTCCTTTATTTTTGCAAATTGAGTTGGCAAACCACATCCTAAGCCTAAATCTGCGTCTGCGACGTAACCTTTAGTATCCGTGTAATCGTCCATCATGATGTTGTAGACTTTGTTGGTAGGAGTGGTTGCTCCGCAACAAGAAGAAGCATTATCAACTTTATCTTGCTCAGCAATTTTTGCGTAACGTTCTTTTACGATGTCTTTTAATTCTTGTTCGGTATTCATGCTTGAATATATTTATAATATAAGTCGATTTACTTTAATTAGCAGCAATTTGTTTTTTGAGGAAGGTCTTGATCGAGAAATAATGAAAGTGTTCCTTTCATCGCATTCCAGTTCTCTTTGTTAATGCAATAACAAACACTTGTACCTTCAATCGTTCCTTGTATTAAACCTTGTTGTTTCAACTCTTTTAAATGCTGAGAAATGGTGGGTTGTGCAAGTCCTATTTCGTTCACTAAGTCCCCACAAAAGCAGGTATCTATTTTAAAAAGATGTTGTAAAATAGCTACACGAGCAGGATGAGCAAATGCTTTGGCAAAGGTAGAAATGTCATTTTGCTCTTTGGTAAATTTTTCTGATTTCGTTAATCCCACGCTTTTTTTATTTGTTCATTGCAATATTACGATTAATATATTGTAAAATATAAAAAGGTCGCAAAATGATTTTGCGACCTTTTTATTTAGTTGTTCTTTAAAGGTTAATAAGCTCTTTCGTTCCTTCCTTCAAAGTAATAAATGAAACTTTTATTGACCACCTTCATACCACCTGGGGTAGGGTAGTCTCCGGTAAAATACCAGTCTCCTTTGTGATTTGGAATAGCTTTATGCAAACCTTCAATGGTTTGATAAATGATTTGCACCTCAGCATTAATACCTTTTGGGGTCAGCATTTCAGAAATCTTAGCTGATATTTGTTCGGCAGTGAAAGGAGCATAGATTTCCTTAACGTAATTGCGAATTTCAGTTTTAGGCAAGTTTTCCTGAGCCTTACATTTTTTGTAAACTTCTTTGATTATTTTCTCTTTACCGGTGTCTTTTAACAATTCTATGGTAGCGGAGAAAGCAATAAAGTCGCCCAACTTTGCCATGTCAATACCGTAGCAGTCGGGGTAACGTATTTGTGGGGCAGAAGAAGCAATGATTATCTTCTTTGGTCCTAAACGATCCAAAATTCGCAGAATACTTTGCTTTAAAGTAGTTCCTCTAACAATGGAATCATCAATTACCACTAGGTTATCAACTCCCTTATTTACGGTGCCATAAGTAATGTCGTACACATGGGTAACTAAGTCATCTCGAGCCTCATCTTGTGTAATGAAAGTTCGAAGTTTCGCATCTTTAATTGCAATTTTTTCGACCCTCGCTCGAATGTCCAAGATTTCATCAAGTTTCTCTTGAGTATTCTCTTGTAATTCTAATATCTTCTTCTTTTTTACGACGTTCAAATAGCTTTCTATACCATTCACCATGCCATAAAATGACGTTTCAGCTGTGTTGGGAATAAAAGAAAAAACAGAATTTTTTACGTCGTTATCGATTCCCTTTAATATTTCTGGAACAATCGAACGACCTAACTCTTTTCGTTCTTCATATATGTCTTGATCACTTCCTCTAGAGAAATAAATTCGTTCAAACGAACAGGCTTTCTTTTCTAAAGGCTTTTTGATTTGCTTGAACTTAACTTCACCATTTTTCTTTATGATTATTGCTTTGCCAGGATCTAACTCGTGTACCTCTTCAGCAGAAACATTAAATGCAGTTTGAATAGCTGGTCGTTCAGAAGTTACTACCACTATCTCATCATTTTCATGGTAAAAGGCGGGTCTAATTCCTGAAGGGTCTCTAAGCACAAAAGCATCTCCGTGGCCAATCATGCCGGCCATGGTGTAACCACCATCCCAATCGGCTGAGGCATTGCGTAAAATTTTCTGAACTTTTAATTCTTTACCGATAAGACCTGAGATTTCTTTCTTCGCATAGCCTAGTTGCTTGTATTTTTTATACAATTTTTGGTTTTCCATATCCAGGAAGTGACCAATTTTTTCTAGTACCGTAACCGTGTCCGACTGCTCTTTAGGATGCTGACCTAAGTCAACTAATAAATCAAATAACTCATCAACGTTGGTGAGGTTAAAATTTCCTGCAACCACCAAGTTTCGCGTCATCCAATTGTTTTGGCGTAAAAAGGGGTGACAACTTTCTATGCTATTTCTTCCGAATGTACCGTAGCGCAAGTGACCTAATAAAACTTCTCCGGTAAAGCCAACGTTCTTTTTTAAGTAGTCAACATCCTTCAACAACTCAGGGTTTTCCTCTTGAACTTCTTGAAGTCTGCCATTTATTTTTTCAAAGATTTCTTTGATCGGCTGGTTACTGTTTGACCTCACTCTGCTAATGTACCGGTCACCCGGTGCCATGCCTAACTTAATGTTGGCAACACCTGCTCCATCCTGACCTCGATTGTGTTGCTTTTCCATTAATAAATACAGCATGTTGAGTCCGTAAGCCGCTGTGCCGTATTTTTCTATGTAATATTCTAAGGGTTTCTTTAAGCGAATTAATGCGATTCCGCATTCATGTTTTATTTGATCGCTCATTTGGTTGTAGAGGATAAAAAGGTGACAAAAAATTGAAGTGCAAAGGTAAAAATACTTTTTGGTCTATTGTTGCACGGAGGTAATACTGTGAAATTATTATGGTTTTATTATCCAAATAATCTCTTTGTCCCAATTTTGCCGAATATCAATCACTTCATCGTAAATGATTACGCTTTCCGGTTGTTGTCCTTTGTAATAGTCTCCGGTATCCCACTGTTGGTTTTTGTTGTCATCCGATATTAACTTCAATCCGTAATTTGCTGCATTCAGGTTTTTAAACGTGTACAGCGTATCCTTGCTAAAGTACTCCTCTAGTACAAGGCCTTTTGCATCGGTGAGTTGTATAATTAGATTTTGTAATTCCATTTCTTTTACCCTTACAAATAAATTACCAAAGTCCTCTGCTGTATTGAAGGAGAATAGTGCAGTTACACTATCGTTTGTCATGCCATAAATATCTTCAAAAGCATTTGGTAAGATGCGCAGGGTTACTGCTCCCTCGGAAATATCATTTACTTTTAAAAGCGCATTTTTTACATTGCTAGGATCAAGAACTATCGAAAACACCATACTATTAGAATCTGAATCAAACAGACGGATAGAACCTTTATTAATCTCGCTTAACGGCCTATTGAAAAGCAGTGAAATCGGCTCGAAATAGTTCTGTACACTCTTCAACTCTTCCTTTAACTCTAGTTTTGCGCTGTCATTTAAGACTGCAGTCGTGAATTTAATAGTATCCGAGAAGTTGGCTCCGTTAATACTCGCACTAAGTTTTGTAGCAGCAGTTTTTTTATACCAAATTTTAACCTTGTTTTCTTCATATTCTATCTGCTGCACGAAGTTATTGATGACAGTATCTAATAAGTTGAATTCAATTTTTTGAGGAGCTAGTTTGAAGGTTAGTTCCAAGCTGTTTGGAAAAACTTCTTGCTTTTCGATAAATTGCTTCTCATCCGGTAAAGCAAAAGTGAATAATTTGATTTCACCCGTATCAGCTTCAGGGGTTATTGTTGTTGAAAGAAAACCAAATTTCTCATCAGCTCTGTCGTATAAATAATTGTCATTTTTATCCACCAAGGCAAATAACTTATACTCGCTACAGGTTAGATTGGTTAACTTGAAATCGCCATCTTCATTCGCTCTACTTACATACGAGGGCAATGTTTTACTTACAGCGGAATCCTCTGAATTAGAAGGGTAGAGTAGAAGTACTGCTTCTTTTTCAGCCGTAAGTTCAAAGGCATCTACAACTTTTCCCGAAATGGATAGAGAATCAATTACAGGTCCCGTTGAAAATACATATTGAAAATTGCTTAATGGGTTTCCTTCATTTAAATCGACAATGGAGTTTCCAAAATTGAATACATAGGTCGTGTTTTCTTTTAAGGTGTCCTTAATCGTAAAGATCAAACTTTTGCCTTTAACCTTATTCTCTAAGGAGTATTTTAAAGGGGGAGAAACCAGCAACTGCTCTTTTAGATTTCTCAATACAACATATTCGTCAAACTCGAGGGCAAAACTAGTAGAACTAAAATTTAACGATTGGTTTTTAGGAACTAAGGACAGTACTTCTGGTGGCGTCGTATCTCTTTCACCACCTGTAGGAGCAACAACTTGGGCACAGGCAGAAACTAGCACAATTGCCGTGAGAACATAAATAAATTTTAACGTCTTCACCATTTATTGGATATTAGATTGGCGAGTTGTTCCAAGTATTCTTGATCTACATCATCAAAGTGATTTAGCTTGTAACTATCTACATCTAATACAGCTAGAACTTCTCCGTTTCTGATAATGGGAACTACAATTTCAGACTTTGAAGAGTTACTGCAAAAAATATGACCTGGAAATTTATCGACATCAGGAACTACAATGGTTTTCGCAATTTCGAAACTTTTGCCGCATACTCCTTTCCCAGACTTTATTCTGGCGCAAGCAATTGGCCCTTGAAATGGACCAAGTACCAATTCATCTGTCTTCCATTCGTAAAATCCAACCCATAACGGATTAAAAACCTCTTTTAACACCGCTGCAATATTGGCTAAGTTGGCTGTTCGGTCTGTTTCAGGTTCTATTAATGCGTTTATTTGTGGCAAAATTTGTTTGTATTTTGCCTCTTTTGTAGCATTTTGATAAATAAGAATGGATTCTGCCATAGTTTGCAAAAGTACCTAATAAGTAGCCGAAATAGTGAGTAAACTTAATTTCACTCCTTCAATTTCTTTCAGAATATTCGCACATGCTTCCAGGGTTGAACCTGTTGTTACTACATCGTCGATGAGTAAAATATGTTTTCCTGTAAGATCCCCAGTATTTAATAAGGTAAAAGTATTCGACACGTTTTCAAATCGTTCAAATCTTTTTTTCCTTGTCTGACTGGCAGTATTCAATTCTTTTTTAATTGATGTTAGGTTAATGGGTAGGGTGGTTATATTCCCAACGCCTTCAGCAATATAATGACTCTTGTTGTATCCTCTTTTCTTTTGTTTTTTAGCATGAATAGGAACTGGAATAAGAACATCAATACCATTAAAGAACCCGGAACCTTCAATTTCTAAAGCCGCTAATTCACCTAAGGTAACTCCAACGTCTTTTACTCCTCTATACTTTAATGAATGTAATAGTTTTTGCAATGTTCCATTCTTTTCAAATTTTACGAAGGCGGTCGCTTTTTCAAAAGTAACCCTTCCCCAAAATAACTGTTGAATTGGATTGTTCGTGAAGTCCTTGATATCTAAAAAGGCTAGGTTAGCTCTGCAAGAAACGCAAACGTTATTAATTTTTCCGCTAATTGCTTCTCCACAAGCATAACAAATTTTGGGATAAATAAGATTAAAGATAGCCTTGAGCATCCATTAAATTTACCATTATATTTGCATGATATGACAGAAAAAATGCCAAATCAGCAGACCGATTCATCGAACAAAGTCAATAAAGTTTTAGTGGCTCTTGTTATTCTATTGTCTTTAGCCTTAGGTTTTACACTTTGGCAATTTTTTGAATTGCGAAAAACAGCGGCTCAGAAAGGCTCTGAAATTGAGATAATGGCAGACGAAAGGGGAGAGCTTCAAAATGAGCTAGAGCAAATGCTAAATGAGTTGGATACCATGGAAACTAGCAATGACTCTATGAAAGTGGAGCTTTCTAATCGTAAAAATGAGATTGAAGGTTTACTAGCGAAAGTGAAAGACAAGGATTTTGCTATTTATAAGCTGAAGAAAGAGACAAAAACATTGCGAACGATTATGCGAGGGTATGTTGTTGTAATAGACTCAATCAATACCTTGAATGTAGGCTTGAGAAATGAGAATGCCGAAGTGCGAAGTACACTAAAGGAAGAACGCAGTAAAGCGAAGGAACTCCAGCAGAAAAATGATAATTTATCGAGTAAGGTAGCCTTAGCTAGCCGCCTTGATGTTTCAGAGATTCGTGTTTTTGGGGTTAATGTTAAAAGGGACATGACGGGAAAAGAGACTGACCGAGCTCGTAGATCGGATAAGATTAGAGCATGTTTTGAATTGAATGAAAACAAAGTAGCTAAGGCCGGTAAGAAGCCCTTGTATTTAAGAATAATTGCTCCAGATGGGACAATATTAACTGCAGAGAATGCTGACGACAGTCGATTTGAATTTAGTGGAGGAAAAGGCTATTATGCAGGTAAGACAGAAGTGGACTATAATCAAACAGAGCAAGAGCTTTGCTTGGATTGGGAAAAGCCTAATGATGATTATGATGTGTTGCCAGGAGTTTATCAGCTCTACATTTATGCAGAAGACTATGAAATGGCAGCAGTCAGTTATGAACTGAAGTAGGATTGCTAATCTTCGTTAGAAGATGCCCAGCCTTATTTTCATATTGGATTTTCCTTCTAATAGAATCATACCTTATCTATCCGACAAAAATCAAAATTTCCAAATAGCTATATCAGTAAGATTTGTAAAACAAAAAAGCCTTACTTCATCGAAGTAAGGCTTTTGTATGTAATGGTTAATGTTTTTTAGTCGTTCAACGCTTCAGCACCACCAACAATCTCTAATATTTCATTGGTAATAGATGCTTGTCTTGCTTTGTTATAGACTAGTTTCAAGTCATTAATAAGGTCAGAAGCATTATCGGTAGCCTTGTGCATGGCTGTCATTCTAGCTCCATGCTCAGAAGCATGTGAGTCTAATAACGCTTTGAATAACTGCAATTTAATCGACTTTGGAATGAGTTCTTCAACAATAAATTCTTTCGAAGGCTCATAAATGTAATCCGAAACTGTCGTTGACTCTTCTCCTTCAACTTCGTTGGCAACAATAGGCATCATTTGCTCTACATTAACATTTTGAACAGCAGCATTTACAAACTCATTGTAAACAATTACTACTTTGTCAAATTGTTTGTACTCAAAAGCTCTCATGATTTTTGAAGCAATCTTTGCTACATTGTTAAAAGTAAGATCATCGTAAATAGTATCTAACTTACTAGGTAAGGTAGTTCCCTTAATGTTATAATCCGTTTTCTTAAAGAAATCATCTGCTTTTTTACCAATTGCTAATACTGTAACATCGTTGTCGGCATAGCTTTCATTGATAACTTTCGTCGTCTCTTTTATTATGTTAGCATTAAAAGCACCGGCCAAACCTCTGTTAGAGGTAATAGGAACCATTAAGACTCTTCTTACATCTCTTTGCTCAGCGTAGATACTTCCTTCGTCACTGTCTGCATTGTCGTTCAAATTACCCAACAACTCTTTCAGTTTATTGGCGTAAGGTCTCATTTGCGTAATTGCGTCTTGAGCTCTTCTCAATTTGGCAGCAGACACCATCTTCATGGCGGAAGTAATCTGCCTTGTTGATGATACCGAAGTAATCCTATTTCGTATTTCTTTTAAATTTGCCATTTTGTAAGCTAGTGTTTAGCTTTGACTATGCAGTATAATTTGCACTTAAGTCACTTGCTACTTTTTCTAAAATTGAAGTTTCTGCATCCGTATACTTTCCTGCTTTAAGAGCATCTAACGTATCTCTGTGCTTGGCATTCAAATAGTCTAAATATTCTATCTCAAATTGTCTTACTTGATTTACAGGAATACTTCTCAACAATCCTTTTACTCCTAAGTGAATAATAGCAACTTGATCTTCAACAGACATCGGAGAGTTCTGAGCTTGTTTCAAAATTTCCACGTTTCTAGATCCTTTGTCAAGTACAGATTTAGTTGCTGCATCTAAGTCAGAACCAAATTTAGAGAAGGCCTCTAATTCACGATACTGCGCTTGATCTAACTTCAACGTACCGGCCACCTTTTTCATGGACTTAATTTGAGCAGAACCTCCAACTCTTGATACCGAGATACCCACGTTAATTGCAGGTCTCACACCAGAAAGGAATAAGTTAGACTCTAAGAAGATTTGACCATCGGTAATCGAAATTACGTTTGTTGGAATGTAAGCAGAAACGTCACCTGCTTGTGTTTCAATAATAGGCAATGCTGTAATAGAACCACCACCTTTAACTTTGCCAACTAATGAAGGAGGTAAATCATTCATTTGCGAAGCAATCGTGTCATCATTAATAACCTTTGCAGCTCTCTCTAACAATCTTGAGTGAAGGTAAAATACATCACCTGGATATGCCTCACGACCTGGAGGTCTTCTTAATAGCAAAGAAACCTCACGGTAAGCAACTGCTTGTTTCGATAAATCATCAAATACAATTAATGCAGGCCTTCCTGTATCTCTAAAATACTCAGCAATAGCAGCACCGGTAAATGGAGCGTAAAATTGCATTGGAGCAGGGTCAGAAGCGTTTGCTGCAACAATGGTAGTGTAGGCCATAGCGCCTGCATCTTCAAGTGTTTTAACAATACCTGCTACAGTTGATCCTTTTTGACCAATTGCAACGTATACACAGTAAACAGGCTCGCCTCTATCGTAAAATTCTTTTTGGTTAATAATTGTATCAATAGCAACAGTTGTTTTTCCTGTTTGTCTATCACCAATAATTAACTCTCTTTGTCCTCTTCCTACAGGAATCATTGAGTCAATTGACTTAATACCCGTTTGAAGTGGTTCGTTTACTGGCTGACGATAGATAACACCTGGCGCCTTTCTTTCAATAGGCATTTCAAATGTTTCGCCTTGAATTGGTCCTTTACCATCGATAGGAGTACCCAAAGTATCAACTACTCTGCCCAACATCCCTTCTCCAACATTCACAGATGCAATTCTACCTGTTCTTTTTACCGTATCACCTTCTCTAACCTTGTTGGAAGAACCTAATAATACAGCACCTACGTTATCTTCCTCTAAGTTAAGAACGATAC
>JABAZP010000020.1 GCA_018608405.1 Flavobacteriales bacterium | reverse complement strand
TTTTTGGAGCTGCTTTCTCTTCTGTTGCTTTCGGAGCTGCTTTCTTTTTAGCTGCCGCCTTTTTTGGCTTTGCCTCGATCACTGCTTTCTCCGTTTTTCTCTTTCTACTTACTCCGTAAGATCCTGCACTTCGTTTACCTTTCTTCGTTTTAATATCGCCTTTTCCCATTTCGTAGTTCTCTTTTTTGCTCGTTAATAATTGATTCACAACAAAGATAGAAAAATTACACTACTTTTCAGAATTAACAAAAGACTTTCACCCTTAAATACTTAGGCATAAAAAAAGCCCCACTCAAACAAGTCGAGTGGGGCTTTTTAATACTTCTGTAGCTATTAGAAACGCTCTAAGTTTGAGAAGAAAAAGCTTCCCTCAATGTCTGCATTTTCGTCACTGTCAGAACCGTGAACAGCATTTGCTCCAATAGATTCTGCATATAACTTACGAATGGTACCTTCAGCAGCTTCAGCTGGATTAGTAGCACCAATCAACGTTCTAAAATCATCTACTGCGTTGTCTTTTTCTAAAATGGCAGCAACAATAGGTCCTGAAGACATAAACTCAACTAACTCACCGTAGAAAGGTCTTTCTTTGTGCACTGCATAAAATTCTCCTGCAGCTTCTTCTGTTAATTTTGTGTACTTCATGGCCTTAATTTTAAAGCCTGCACCATTAATCTTATCTAAAATTGCTCCGATGTAGTTGTTTTTTACCGCATCAGGCTTAATCATTGTAAACGTTCTGTTTGTTGCCATATCAATTTAATTTTTGGAGTGCAAAAGTAACAATTGAATGTAGCTTACGCATTAAAAAAGAGATTAAAAATGCATTAAATAGTCCACGCGAAAGAATTACTTTTGAGAAGTGTATGCCATAGTAGATATAGAAACCACTGGAGGAAGTGCCACAAGAAGTCGAATTACAGAAATTGCGATTTACAAACACGACGGGCAAAAGATTGTAGATGAGTACCAAACACTTGTTAATCCCTGTCAAGATATTCCGTACAACATCACCAAACTAACAGGGATAGATAACGAATTGGTGGCAAATGCTCCCTTGTTTTTCGACGTAGCAAAAGAAATTGATGCCTTTTTAGATGGTTGTGTTTTTGTTGCACACAATGTGAATTTCGATTATGGTTTTATTAAGGCGGAATTTGAGCGCATTGGCCTCTCTTTTCGCAGAAAGAAATTGTGCACCGTTCGCTTAAGTCGTAAACTACTACCAGGTAAATATTCGTACAGTTTAGGAAAGCTCTGCGCTAGTGAAGGAATTCCATTAAACAACGCTCATCGCGCTGCAGCAGATGCCAAAGCAACGGCCATTCTTTTTACTCAATTAATGAAAATTGATCGGGAAGGCTACATTGAAAAAGCCTTAAACCCGCTAAGTTTAGAAGGCCTAATGCCACCTAACATGCCAAAAGAGGACTTCATCGCCCTTCCGAACAAGCAAGGAATCTATTACATGCTCAACGAAAGAAAGCAGGTAATTTACATTGGCAAAGCAAAAGACATTAAAAAAAGAGTGCACTCGCATTTTTCAGGAAACACCAACACCAAGTCGAAGTACCATTTCGTAAAAAATATATTCGGCATAGATTTTAAAGTAATCCCAAACACCTTGTTAGTGGACATTATTGAGGCCACGGAAATTAAAAAACACTGGCCCATACACAACCGCTCTTACAAACGAATTACTTTGAATTACGGTTTATTTCAATACACTGACCGCAACGGTTACGAACGGTTTAATTCAGGTAGATGCGGCAAACACGACAAGCCAATTAAATCGTTTAAAAGCTTAGTAGAATTAAAAGGGTTTCTGAAAGAAATGATTGAAGACTACAACCTGTGTCCACGGTTGTCGGGTTTGCAGCCCATTTCTTCAGGCAAGTGCAACTACGTGGAGGAGTTGGATTGTCGCGGTGCTTGTGAAGGGAAGGAAGAAACCTCTACTTATAACTTACGGGTACAGCAGGCGGTGGAAGAGAAGGTCAGCAGAAACACGACCTATGTGTTAAAGGAGGAATCACAAGAAAACGCAGAGCAAGCAGTGGTTTTAGTGGAAAACGGAAGATACAAGGGATACGGCAAAGTTCCGTTATCTGTCGATTTAATGAATGTGGAATTGGTAAAAAGCCAATTGAATACTGCATATGACGATCAAGACATGTCAATTATCGTAAATGCATGGCTAAAGAAGTCAAAACCAGAAGATGTAGTTTTTATAAATTAATTTTGAGCCATGGGAGAGCAATTGAGCAAAGAGGTCAACATTCGGAACAAAAAAGCATCGTTTCAATATGAGTTTTTAGAGAAGTTTGAAGCGGGAATTCAATTAAAAGGGACTGAAATTAAATCCATTCGAATGGGCAAAGCCAGCATTAAGGAGGGATATTGTGCCTTTAACAAAGGGGAGCTATTTGTGTACAACATTAACATTACGCCGTATGAAAATGCAAGTTTTGCCAATCACGAATCTAGACGGGCTAGGAAATTATTATTGCACAAACATGAGATTGAGAAATTGATTAAGAAAAAGAAAGATGTAGGATTAACAATAGTTCCCACACTTTTATTCATCAACAAAAAGGGCTACGCTAAGCTTAACATTGCGCTAGTAAAGGGTAAAAAAATCGCTGATAAACGAGAAAGTTTAAAAGAGAAAGATGCCAAAAGGCAAATGGATCGAGCTATGAAATCCTAACCATCAATACTGCTCTTATTCCAATAATCATCGTATTGTTAATTCTGTACCTTCTTGGAACATAATGCTATTCTTTACGGTTAACTTTGCGCCGAATTTATTTCACTATGAAGAAACTAAACCTATTGTTGATTAGCGTATTATTCGCGTTAAGTAGCATAGCACAAGAAAAATTTACCATCAGCGGATACATTACCACTGCTGAATCTGGGGAAGAACTAATTGGAGCCACCGTCGCTGTGAAATCACTCGGGACAGGAGTTAGTGCCAACGTTTATGGATTTTACTCCTTAACGCTGCCAAAGGGCACCTATGATGTTACTTATTCGTTTATTGGTTACGACGAACAAGTGAAAAGGGTAGAACTTACTTCAAATCAAAAAATTGACATGGAGCTTAGTGAAGCCGTAAATGAAATTGATGAAGTAGTGATTGAGGCAGAAGGTGCTGAGCAAAATGTGAAAAGCATAGAAATGAGCGTGAATAAAATTGATGCCAAGGACATTAAAAAAATTCCTGCACTTCTAGGAGAAGCTGATGTCATTAAAAGTGTGCTTTTGCTGCCAGGTGTGAGTACCGTTGGTGAAGGAAGCACAGGATTTAATGTTCGTGGTGGAGGAATTGATCAAAATTTGGTGTTACTTGACGAAGCGCCGGTATACAACTCTTCGCACCTGTTTGGTTTTTTCTCTGTTTTCAACCCCGATGCGGTTAAAAATGTAAAGCTAGTCAAAGGTGGAATTGCTCCAGAATATGGAGGTCGATTATCTTCTATTTTGGATGTGCGAATGAAGGAGGGGAATAGTAAAAAGTTCACCGGCACAGGCGGATTGGGTGTCATCTTTAGTCGTTTGGCGCTAGAAGGACCTATTAATGATAAAACTTCTTTTATTGTGGCTGGTAGAAGATCGTATGCAGACGTATTAGCAAAACCTTTCTTAAATGAAGATATACGAGGCAGCAGATTTTACTTTTATGATTTAACAGCCAAGATAAATCATCGGATTAACGAGAACAATAGAATATTTTTATCCGGTTACTTTGGTAGAGATGTTTTTGGTTCAGGGTTTGCTTTTAATTGGGGGAATGCCACTGCAACAGCTCGTTGGAATCATATTTTCAATCAAAAATTATTCATGAACGTCACCGCCTTCTATAGCGATTACGACTATTCTTTCGGTTTGGACGACAATGACCCTAATGATGATTTCAATTGGTCTTCGAGCATTGTGAGCGGTAGTATAAAGCCTGATTTTACCTATTACATAAACAACAAAAACACGATTAAATTTGGAGGGCAAATTATCTATTATGACTTTAAACCTGCAGAGGCTTCGTTCGCTAGTGATGGACAAACAAGCAGCTTAAGTTTGCCTGAGAAATACGGCAATGAAAGTGCAGTTTACGCTCAAAACGAACAGAAAATAGGAGCGAGGTTGTCAATTTTATATGGTGCGCGCGTTTCTCACTTTCGGTATGAAGGCGACAGAGAGCAAGAGTACTTTGAAGGAGAGGCCGGTTTACGAAAAGAGTTAAAATCTGAAACCCTAAACGAGTCTACGTTATACAAGGCCAATATATTTGGTTGGAAACCTTCGTATAGGAATTATAAGGCAGAAACAGATTACACAAATTTTGAACCTCGCTTTGCCATTAATTACTCCCTTACCGAGACAAGTTCATTAAAGGGAAGTTTTAACAGGATGACTCAATATTTGCATTTAATTTCCAACACAGTAGCTTCAACACCAGTTGACCTTTGGTTACCTACAACGAACAACATAAAACCGCAAATTGCCGATCAAGTAGCAATAGGGTATTTCAAAAACTTCAAGCAAAATAAATACGAAGCTTCAGCAGAAGTGTACTATAAAGATTTTCAAAATCAAATCGATTACATTGACAACGCAGATATCTTTTTCAACACACAGCTAGAGGGAGATTTGTTAACCGGAGATGGAAGGGCATACGGCTTAGAATTATACGTGAAGAAAAACCAAGGAAAACTAACCGGGTGGATCAGTTATACCATTGCACGAACCGAACGGCAGGTCAATGGAATAAACAGAGATAAATGGTATCCAACACGCTTTGATCGAGCGCATAACCTTAGCGTTGTTTCAAGCTATGAATTGACTGAAAAGTGGAGTTTTTCAGCGAATTTTGTGTACTCTAGTGGAACACCTGCTACCTTTCCAACCAATCGCTACGAAATTCAGGGCGTGGTGCTTCCACACAATGATCAGGATGCAAGAAACAATTACCGGATTCCTGATTACCATCGCTTAGATATATCGGCAACCTTGACACCTAAAAAGAATAAAGATCGAAAGTTTAATGGCGAATGGGTATTCTCTGTTTACAACGTTTACAACCGCCGAAATCCTTTTTCCATATTCTTCGAACAGGATGATGCAGACCCTCGAGTGACCAACGCGGTGCGCTTTTCGGTAATAGGAAACTTTGTCCCAGCTGTATCCTATAACTTTAACTTTTAAGCTCTATGAAAATGAAATACATATTTTTTGCATTAATTGTTACGGTTACATTCTCTTCTTGTGAAGACATCATTGAGTTGGATTTAGATAACGGAAAAAATCAATTGGTTGTAGATGGGTTTGTGAACAATGATAGTTCTATTCAAACCATTCGATTGACTTCTTCTGCTCCTTACTTTTCGAACGTTGCCACTCCTGCTGATAATGATGCTAGCATTCGATTAATTGGTCCCAAAAACACAACGTACAATTTCATTTCCGACGGTAATGGGAATTACGAGTATGATCCAAACACCTTGGGAGCAATCGATAGTATCGGTTTCAATTATAAATTAGAGATTGATTACGAAGGAAATACGTATACCTCCTCATCAATTTTAAACCCAGTGCCAGTTATCGATAGTATGCCCTATGCTTTTGAGCCTTCCGGTTTTGGAACAGAAGAAGGGTATTACACGCAGTTTTACGCTAGAGATTTTGGTGGGAGAAAAGACTACTATTGGATCAAACCATTTAGAAATGGTGAGCCAGTTTATGAAGACCCGACCTTTATTATCCTTTCAGAAGATGCAACCTTTGGTGGAGATGCAGGAGATGGACTCGTTTTCATTGTTCCCTTCAGGGCAATCATAACCGATCAAAGTAATCCTTTTGTTTTAGGTGATACATCAGCTGTTGAATTACACAGTTTAAATGAATCTGCTTATCAGTTTTTAGATCAATTGGTAAACTCTTCAGGCAACGACGGTTTGTTTGCAGTTCCTCCATCAAATATTCGGTCTAATATATTTGATGCTGCAGGGAATCCACAAGATGAAGTTTTAGGCTTATTTTCGTTATCCGCAATTAGTAAATTTGAAGTTATAATTCAATAAAAAATGAAAAAACTACTTTTCTCCTTCGCAGCAGCATCCATGATGTTGGCTTGTTCTAGTTCACAATCCTCGCTAAGCAACGCTCAAAGTGGACCATCAGAAGATTCTAAATTAAGTGCCGTTCTTTGGCAACAAACTTCCGCAGAATACGAGGCGCTATGCCATCAAGCATTTAATGCGGCGGCTTATCGATTAGCAATAATTAGTAATTCAGGCCTCGATGTGATTGATCAAGAAACAGGAGCAGCAATAGTTGACCAATCTTCGCCAAACAAGAAAATGGCCATTGTTATGGATTTGGATGAAACCGTTTTAGACAACTCTCCATACAATGGTTGGCTGATTGAGAATAACAAAACCTACAATGCAGAAAGTTGGACAGAGTGGTGCAACTTGGCAAAAGCAGAACTTGTTCCTGGGGCACTGGAATTTATAGAGAAATCTAAAAATCAAGGTATTAAAATAATGTACATCAGCAACAGGTCAGTTGATGACTTGGAAGCGACTATTTCAAACCTTCAAAATTCTGGAATTACAGTAGATCGCTCAGATGTTCTGTTAAAAACAGAAAACAGTGAAAAAATAAAACGCAGAGAGCAAGTAATGGGCAGCTACAACATTGTAATGCTGATTGGCGATAATTTGGCTGACTTCACAGACGCTTTTGATCAGAAATTATCTATCAACGAAAGAAAGGTCTTGATCGAAAAGTATAGAAATGATTTTGGTAAAAAGTTTATTGTACTTCCAAATGTAATGTACGGAGATTGGGAAAATACTCTAAAAAGTAATAACAATTCTGATTACATTCAAAATTACAATGCCTACGGATTGAAGAAATACATCAAGACGTTTTAATCCACTTTATTACAGTCAAGAATCTATTTAGTTGAAGCCATTTGTTCAACTAATCCTGAATTACAAGTTGCTAAGAATAAATCTATCTTTTTCATTTCCATTAAATTTGTATCTTATTTAGTAAATGAATTTATAGTATGGAAGCGAAGAAGACAATAGTACTGGGTGCATCAACAAACCCGTCGAGATATTCTAACATGGCGGTTAAGAAATTGCTTAATTATGGCCACGAGGTAGTTCCTATAGGAATAAAAAAAGGAGAAATTGAAGGGATTGAAATAATGCCAGCAGAGGGTGGACTAGATGAAGTAGATACTGTAACCTTGTACTTAGGTCCACAAAATCAACCCCAGTATTATGATTATATTAAAGATTTGAACCCTAAACGAGTGATTTTTAACCCTGGAACCATCAATCATAAGTTTATGGAGCAATTGGAAAAGCAGGGAATAGAAGTTGTTGACGCTTGCACCTTGGTAATGCTTTCTGCCAATACCTACTAAACAACTTTCTTAATTCAAATGAAAATTATGATTTAGGGAAGCTTCTTGCTCCCTAATTTTTCGGAGGAAACGGATCTCATTGATAAGAAAAGTATTGGCCAACTTTTCATCAGTTATGCGCATTAACTCATTTTTGGTTTCGTGAGAAAGTTGCAGACGATTAGCTACATAATACAAACTGTGAGGGGCAGGTTTATTTGCACGCTTTTGAATACTAGTTAAATAATTTGTGAAGCTTGTAACAAGTCGGTCACTCGCATTCGTAAAAAGCTTGCACTTCTCTATTTCAACTCCTGAATATAATTTACCTTGCATAATGGGCTCAAAGGAAAGTATTTTAACAACCTGAACTCCTTTTACAATTACATCTACCGTTCCATCAGGAAATTCATCAATTACTTTTTCAATGTGAACCAAAGCTCCGTGCGTTGAATTAATGCCTTTATTCTGATAAAGAATGACAAATTCTTTGCCGCTCTTATGGTCTGCGTAAAGCTGTCTGTACCTTGGCTCAAAGAGGTGTAAGGCTACTGTTTCTTCAGGTAAAATAGTTATGTTTAAAGGAAAAACTGCTATCATTAATATTTAATTCATAAAAGTTCAAGTATAGAACAAAAGGTTTAATAAATAGTTTTTAAAGGGTTTTAAAATGACGTGAATAAAGAACGTAATTTTGCCACCCATGAAATCAGAAGCTGAATCCAATCGAAAGAGTAAGATAAATACCTACCATCACTATTATAAGCGCAAGGGTGTTTATACTTTTCTATGGAAAAATAGTTTAAAGATTGCTATTGGTTTTGCTGTTGTTATCGGGGCGTTTTTAATTTTTAAGGAATACGTTCCAAATTACGATGCCAAGTTGGAAAGTGTCTTAAACAGGATCAATACATGGTGGGCACTTTCAATCTTTTTTGCTTCTGAAACAATTTTGGGCTTAATTCCTCCGGATTTATTTATCATTTGGTCGAAAAAATTTGATTCTCCTTACCTTATGGTCTCCCTGTTGGCTATTCTTTCTTATGTTGGGGGAGTTCTTGCTTATTTTATTGGGAGGTATATTGGTGGTTTACCTATTGTTGAGTCTTGGATTTTGGCAAAGTTTGATAAGCACTTTATCATGATAAGGAAGTGGGGTGGAGTGTTGATTGTTTTTGCGGCATTGTTTCCTTTGCCATTTTCTTCTATTTGTTCGGTAGCAGGAGCTGTTCGCTTTCCGTTTAAAACGTTTTTGATCTTGGCACTTTTTAGATTCGTTAGAATATTTGGGTACGCACTTTTTCTATTGAACTTAGTATAAAAAAAAGGCGACTTCAAATGAAATCGCCTTTAACCTTAAATAACGTGGAAACTTATTTTTGAGGAATACCACTTAGTTTTTCAAAAACAGCAGGTGCATCAAACGCTTTTGCTTTTGCTCCTTTTCTAATGATTTCGATGCTTTTAATTTCATCACCTTGAGCAATTAAATCAACGGTGCCTTGACCTTCCATAACGTAACCAAATACGGTATGTTTGCCGTCTAACCATGGTGTATCCTTGTGTGTAATAAAGAATTGACTGCTATTTGTTGCAGGACCTCTATTGGCCATCGATAATGTACCTGCTCGATCGTGCTTTAAACTAGGATCAAACTCATCTTTAAAAGAGTACCCAATTTCACCGGCACCTGTACCTGTTGGGTCTCCACCTTGAATCATGAAATTAGCCATTACCCTGTGGAACTTAATTCCATCGTAGAATGGCGTACCCATTGGAACTTTGTTGTTTTTAATTTTTCCTTCAGCTAAACCAACAAAATTTGCAACTGTCAATGGTGTTTTCTCCATTTCAAGTTTTAACATAATACTTCCTTTCGAAGTGTTGATCTTAGCATATAACCCATCCGCTAGTTTACTCTGAGCTGTGCAAGAAATAGTTATCATCAATACTAATACTCCTCCTAATAGTTTTTTCATCTTATTCATTTTTTTTATGTGTTTAAATTTAGGCAAATAGTTTGCCAAACTGTATTAATAAATACTCGAAATTAACCTCAACCTGTGGCTGTAGTCTCGTTTTTCCTGATTATAAATACCTTGATGATCTAATTTATCAATTCGCACTTTGCCTGAAGCATGAATTATTCTGTTGTTGGACAAAATAATTCCCACATGCGTAATGTTTCCTTCATCATTATCGAAAAAGGCTAAATCACCTTCTTCTGCTTCTTCAATAAATGAAAGAGGCTGTCCCATGGCCGCTTGTTGAGAAGCATCTCTCGGTAAATAGATTCCGTTTAATTTGTACACTAACTGCACAAAACCTGAACAATCTATTCCAAATGGAGATCTACCTCCCCATTGGTATGGAGCATTTAAGAGCATAAAGGCATTCTCAGTCAGCTTTTGCTTCTCATGCACGGTGTTAGAATCAATGCTGTTTCCTTCAAATTTCCAAATGGATTCTTTTACATCAACAAGGTTGTTTTCAATATTAGGAAGGTTCGAACCCATCAAAATGGTCATCAATTCAGTACCATCTTTTTTTGTCAAAACCTCAACTAAATCAGAAACAACGAGAGCTTTTTTCTGGTTTAGCTGCTCAAACTCCCGTTGTGTTATGAATTTAAATTGATTTTCATCCATCCAACATTCATAGCTATCGTGAGCTGTTTTAACTCTGTACCAACTTCGCTTTTTCTCATATACTTTAATGGTTTCCCCAAAAAGCAATTGAGTCACTTGTTCACTGCTATCCGCAGCATCAGCTCTACAAGGCACTACGCTTAAATGTCCTATTCCGTACTTCATTTCTTTCGAAAGAAAAGGCTATTGAATATTTTCAATTACAAAAGCCGAAGCACCGCCACCGCCATTACAAATTCCTGCACCACCATATTTTCCGCCATTTTGCTTCAATACGTTAATTAGGGTAACTAATATCCTAGAACCTGAATTTCCAAGTGGGTGTCCTAAAGAGACTGCACCTCCATTGATATTTACTTTTGCAGGGTCTAAGTTCATTTGTTGCGTATTTGCTATTCCAACTACAGAAAATGCTTCGTTCAACTCTATCGCATCTAAATCGCTCATTTGTAAACCAGCTTTTTCAATTGCTTTCGGCAACGCTTTTGCAGGAGCAGTAGTAAACCATTCAGGTGCTTGAGCAGCATCTGCAAAAGCGATAATTTTTGCCAACGGTTTTAACCCTAAGCTTTCCATTTTCTCTTTGCTCATTAAAACCAAAGCGGAAGCTCCGTCGTTAATGGTAGAGGCGTTGGCAGCAGTTACACTTCCTTCCTTATCAAAAACCGGTCGTAGATTAGGAATCTTATCAAAGAAAACATTCTTGTATTCTTCGTCATGATCAAAAGCAATTGGATCACCCTTTCGCTGAGGAATCATTACAGGAACAATTTCATCGTTGAATTTGCCTGCTTCCCAAGCAGCAGCAGACTTTTTATAAGAATCGATGGCAAATGCATCTTGCTCTTCTCTTGAGATGTTACAATCCTTTGCACACAACTCTGCAGCATTGCCCATGGGGTAGTTGTTGTACACATCGATTAAACCATCTTTGGTTAACCCATCAATTACTTGACCGTTTCCGTATTTGTATCCTGTTCTAGCTTTGTCTAAATAATAAGGAGCTTGCGACATGTTTTCCATGCCACCTGTTACAACAACATCATTATCACCCAACATAATCGATTGAGCACCTAACATGGTTGCTTTCATCCCGGATGCACAGACTTTATTTATTGTAGTACAAGGAACATTTTCGCTTAAACCAGCGAAAATAGCAGCTTGTCTAGCAGGTGCTTGACCTAGATTTGCTTGAAGAACATTGCCCATATACACTTCCTGCACTTCATTTTTAGCTAACCCAATTTTTTCTAAAGCTCCTTCTATTGCAATTGCTCCTAATTTAGGTGCTGAGATGCCTGATAAGCTTCCATTAAAACTACCCATAGGGGTTCTGACTGCTGATACTATATATACTTCCTTCATTGAAATGTTGTTTTATTTAGATGGTCAAAATTAACCATTCTCTAATTGAATTTTAAAGCGACCCAAAGGCATTAATTATGAGTTTCGTGAAAGAATTTTATTTACTTTGTTGCTGCTTAAAGCATGATAGATACATCGATAGAAAATAGGAATTTAATGCCAAGTACAATTTATAAAAACTTCTATTTCCATCTTGATA
>JABAZP010000004.1 GCA_018608405.1 Flavobacteriales bacterium | reverse complement strand
AATTAGAAATTCTACTTTTAAACTGTACTAGTTTTGGGGGAGCTTACAACAACAACATACAAAACTATTTCCTAATCCAGTTCAGGCCGATTTAAATGTTCAATATACTATACTTAATGATGGAGTCGTAAAACTGTCAATTTTCGATGTCTTAGGTAGAGAGATGGGAGTATTCATTGATGAATTTCAACAAGAAGGGTATTACAGCTCAGTTATTGACTTGGGTAGTTTTAGAAGTGGGCTATACCTTTATACTTTCACCATTAATGGAACTGAAAAAACGGGAAAGATTCTAATAGAGTAATCTTAGTTATCGCCTAACAATGCGTTAATCACCTTTTGTTGATCCTGTTTTTTTAAGGAATTGAAGAAGGGTAGTCGTAATATATTTTTGGAATATCGATCACAATGAAATAAGGGTTGGCCTTCGTATCTATTCTCAAAGAAAGGGCTAGAGTGCAGAGGAATGTAGTGAAATATTGCCAATATTCCTTTTTCCTTGAGACGAAGAATTGTCTTTTGTCTCAGTTCATGGGAGTTAAATATTAAATAGAACATGTGGTAATTATTTTGGGCAAACGGTGGAATTACCGGAGTTTGGAAGCCTTTTGATGTGTCCTTTAAACTGTGTTCATAATAATGCCATATGTCTTTTCTCTTGTTCTGAATGTCATTTATTTTTTCTATTTGAGCCCACAAAAAAGCTGCTGTTATTTCCGAAGGTAAGTAAGAAGATCCAACGTCTATCCAGTTGTATTCATCTATTTCACCTCGAAAAAAAGCACAACGATTCGTCCCTTTTTCCCATATGATTTCAGCCCTTTTGATAAATTGTTCATCATTGATAGCTAACAAACCACCTTCTCCAGAAATAATATTTTTGGTTTCGTGAAAAGAGAATGTTGCCAAATGTCCAATTGATCCTAATGCTTTTCTTGTTCCATTATGAAAAGTATAGTAGCTTTCAATTGCTTGGGCCGCATCTTCAATTACGAAAAGTTCATATTTTCTAGCTAGCATCATGATTAAACTCATATCACAAGCAACACCCGCATAATGCACCGGAACAATGGCTTTTGTTTTAGAAGTTATAAGGCCTTCAATTTTAGTTTCATCTATTCCTGGATGGTCCGGTCTACTATCGCAAAAAATTATTTTTGCACCACGGAGTACAAAAGCGTTAGCCGTTGAAACAAAAGTATAAGAAGGCATAATTACTTCATCTCCTTCTTGAATATTTATTAAGATAGCTGCCATTTCTAGTGCATCCGTGCAAGATGTTGTTAGAAGTGCTTTTTTTATGCCATATCTATTTTCTAAAAATTGCTGGCATTTCTTAGTGAAAAATCCATTTCCTGAAATCTTTTGAGTTCGCACTGCCGCTCTTATATACTCGGTTTCTTTTCCTGTAAAGTATGGTTTATTGAATGGGATTTTCATTACAATTTCAGTATTTGTGCACTTCTACTTCTGTTGGAATTAAATTTTACGTGATGTAACAAATCTATTTAATTTTGAGTTCACATTTAATAGCTATTTATGCACGTCATTTTTGCCACACAAAACCCCAATAAAGTACTTGAGATTCAAAATCAAGTTGGGGAATTGCACACAATTCAGTCTTTACTGGATCTGAACTACCTAGAAGAATTAGAAGAAACCCAAGATACACTCCAAGGAAATGCGTTACAAAAGGCACGTTTTGTTTATCAAAAGTTTGGGAAGGCATGTTTTGCAGATGATACGGGACTTGAAATTGAGTCTTTAAATGGAGAGCCCGGTGTTTATTCTGCGCGTTATGGTGGGCCTGAAAAGTCTTTCGACAAAAACATGGATTCGGTACTTTCTAAATTACATGGGAAAATGAACCGAAAAGCGCAGTTTAGAACGGTTATCGCATTGATTGATGAAAACGGCAAAGAGCACCTATTTGAAGGAATCTGTAAGGGGGAAATTTTGGAGAAGAAAGTTGGGAAAGGTGGATTTGGGTATGACCCAATTTTTCAACCAGAGAGCTATCAAGAAACTTTTGCAGAGTTAAGCTTAGAGGTGAAAAATAAAATTAGTCATAGAGGTTTGGCTGTGAGCAAACTGATTCAATTTTTGAATGCCTAATTGAATCCTTATTTTTGCAGTCCAAAAAATAATTATGCAAGCAAAAATAAACACTGAAAAAGGAGAAATGCTCGTTGAGTTTTACGAGAAAGATGCACCCAAAACTGTTGAAAATTTCGTTAAGCTATCAAAAGATGGTTTTTACGATGGATTGACTTTTCACAGAGTAATCCCTGATTTTGTAATTCAAGGTGGATGCCCTGGTGGAACAGGAGCTGGTGGTCCAGGTTATTCTATTGATTGCGAATTGGATGGTGAGAATCAATTTCATGACAAGGGAGTTCTTTCCATGGCCCATGCAGGTCGTAATACAGGAGGTTCGCAATTTTTCATATGCCACAGTAGAAACAATACTGCACACTTAGACAGAAATCACACGTGTTTTGGTAAAGTAATTGAAGGGTTAGAAGTAATAGACGCGATTAAAGCAGGAGACAAAATCAACAAAATTGAAATTATAGAAGCATAGAAATTATGAGTTTATCAATAAAAGGAAGAATTAAAACCATTCTAGATGTAGAGAGTGGAACTAGTAAAGCAGGAAAGGGCTGGAGAAAGCAATCATTTGTAGTAGACACTGGAGCTCAGTATAATCCTGATGTGTGTTTTGGCGTTTTTGGCGACGAGAAAATCGACATGTTGTCGAAATTTAATCCTGGAGCAGAGGTTGAAGTAGCATTTAACGTTTCGTCTAGAGAATACAATGGGAAATATTACCATAACATTGATGCTTGGAAAATTGATCCAATTGGAAGTCAAGGAGCGGGCGGAAATACGCCACCACCTCCAACCGAAGAGCCAAGCTCATTGAATACTGCAGACTTAAGTTCAGATGCAGAGGATGATGATTTACCTTTCTAACTATACAAATTGGATTCTCTTACTCAGATTGTACTTGGCGGAGCAGTAGGTGAAGCTGTTTTGGGTAAGAAAGTGGGCAACAAAGCTATTCTTTGGGGCGCCATTGGTGGCACAATCCCTGATTTAGATACAATCCCCGGTTTATTTCTCGACACGGTTAGTCGTTTGGAAATTCATCGGGGATTTTCGCATTCTATCGTTTTTGCAATACTCATTGCACCGCTGTTAGGGTTTTTGATCGACAAAATTTATCGTAAAAAAAAGGAGTCAACTTGGTGGGGCTGGACCCAATTGATGTTTTGGGCCATTTTTACACATCCACTGTTAGACATTTTTACCACTTGGGGAACTCAGCTACTTTGGCCGTTGGAGTGGAGAATCGCAATCCAGTCTATTTTTGTGATTGATCCTTTGTATACCTTACCATTTTTAATCTGCTTAATCGCGGTTCTTTTCATAAAAAGAAAGAACCCAAAGCGAATGAAATGGAATAGATTAGGCTTAGTGATCAGCTCTTTTTATCTGTTGATTACGGTTGGAATAAAATTATATGTAGATGAAGTTTTTGAGAATACTCTGATTAATGAAGGCTATGAATACAAACGTTTTGACAGCCGACCAACTCCATTAAATGCAATTTTATGGACTTCAAATATTGAGTCAGAAGATCGCTTCTTAATCACCTATTATTCTATTTTTGATGCTCATCAAAATTTAAAGTTCTTTGAGTTTGCCAAAAACGAGACATTGCTAAATCCATATAGAAATGAACCTGAAATTGAAAGGCTAATCCAATTAACCAAAGGTTTTTTTACGATAGAAAAAACTGCTAATGGTATTGCAATGAATGATTTGCGTTTTGGTTTAACTGAAGGCTTTAATAATGGTCAAGGAGATTTTGTTTTTACCTATTTGATTTCAAAAGAAAATGGGAAATTGCATGTTGAACAAAAAAAACAAAACTTTAAGGGAATGGAGTCGGCTTTAGCCGATCTGTGGAATAGAATTAAAGGGAAATCTTAGTTCGTAAAAAAAATATTCTGGAAATTAAGAATATCAAATTTTCCATAGAACAGTTACGATTCAATAAATAGAGTGATTCCTCATAATTGGTTGGTTAACTTTCACTTTGTTTTTCTTACAAGTGAATCAACCTGAAAAAGGAAGATAAATTTTAAAATTAATACAGTTCCGAACAAGGATAGGGATTCGTTTTAGAATGTCCCGCCAACATTATTTAGAAAAAGAATGGTTACTTATTAGATTGCAATTTCTTCAACGATTTGGGGCAAATATTGAAGTCTACTAAAATAAATACCCTTTCAATTAAAGTGCTATATTTTATTGATTACTTAAGTTTGAAAAAGAAGAATCATTAAAAGATCTAATTGAAACTTTTAAATTCACTTACTACATTAAAATATTGGCTGTTAGGGTTGCTAGTGGTCGTTCTAATGACACAACTGTCATGGAAAACGGCCGACGGCAAATACAATCAACAAATTATTTCGGGAGATGGAATTGGTTACTATCAGTATTTAGTAAACTATTTTCATAACGAAACGATTGCAAAACAGGAGAAGAACTCTGATTTTATGATGGAGTATGACGGGCGAATAGTAAATAAGTGTTTCGTTGGTGCAGCCCTATGTATGACTCCTTTTTATAAAGCAGCAGAATTGCATTCCTTTGTAGTTGGTGAAGTTTTCGACCCATTCTCTCCTCGAACAAAAAAGTGGATTAATGTAGGAGCCTTGTTTTATTTATTCTTAGGACTAGCATTCATTTATCTCTGGTTGAAGTTATTGAAATTGAAGGAGACTTCAATCCTTTGGAGTCTTTTAGGAGTTTCTCTAGGTACTAATTTATTCCTTTATGCTGTACTTTCACCTAGCATGACACATGTGTACTCATTTTTTGCTGTGTCTGTTTTTTTATATTGTACTGCTTACTTTTTTTCCAGTGAAAAGGTTGAGCCTTTTCTTCTTGCAAGTTTTTTCTTGGGATTAATTGTAGTTATTAGACCAGTAAATGGAGTTGTAGTGTTGTTACTTCCTTTGTTATCGCAAGGAAATTGGAGCATTCTTGAGCATTTTAGGATAGTCTCTATTAAATCATGGATATTAGCAATAATTGTCGGTATAGTCCCAATTTTTATTCAGCTCTATCTTTGGCATTTACAAACTGGAGATTGGCTAGTTTGGTCTTATGGGGAGGAAGGGTTTTATTGGACGAATCCACAAGTAATGGAAGTGTTGTTTGGCTTTAGAAAGGGTTGGTTTGTATACACACCTCTCGCTGCACTTTCATTTTTTTCCTTGCCAATACTCTATAAAAAAGATAAGGTTCAGTTTTTCAACATCCTATTGTTTTTTGCAATATTGATTTATATCGTGTCATCTTGGTGGAACTGGTACTATGGCTCTTCTTTTGGTCAGCGTTCCTTTGTTGACTTTTATGCTATCATTGCTTTTCTCTTAGCTACTCTACTTCATTCATTTTACGATAAAAGGCTACTAAGTATCTTAATAAAAGTGCTGATAGTCGGGCTAATAGGTCTCAATCTATTTCAATCGTTTCAATACAAAGAAAACATTATTACCTCTTGGGATATGACTTCAAAAAAGTATGTTGCCACTTTCGGGGTTACCAAACCAAATGAGGTTCGGATTGGAGGAAGCAGAGAAATATTGCCGTTCAATGCGCAGAAGGAGTTACTGTTAGACTCTATGCTTCAACTCGAAAATATCAATCAATTGGAAATAACAAATCGTAGTAAGTATTTTGATTACTCGAGTAAAGAGTACGGTGTAGCTTTAAAGTATGAACTGGAAACTTGTTCTAAATTAAGTCGCGGTTATTTTTTAGAAATGGAGTTAAACAGGTTCGAGTTGGATTTGAACAGCTCTGAAAATGCTAAGATGGTTGTTGAAGTGAAAGATAGAGAGGGGAATAGCAATTTCTATACGTGGTTTTTACTGAATGAAGTTCCATCAAAACAGCAAGGGGAGTGGATTAATTATAGTTATCAGGTAAGTTTGCCAAAATGTAAAACAGATGACAATAAGTTATTGGTTTACATACGAAATGAAGACAAGGCGAACTTTCTAATCTCTGAGTTTAATGTGAGGCTATTTGACTTGTATTAGATTACCACTCAAAACTGTCTTCATCAAACCACTTACCTTGCAGTTTTAATACTTGTTCAATTAAGTCTCTCACGCAGCCCTCACCACCTTTTTTTGATGAAATATAATCGGATATTCCCTTAACTTCTTCGGCCGCATCATTTGGGCAGGCAGCAAACCCGACACTTTGCATAACTTTATAATCGGGTATATCGTCACCCATGTATAGAATTTGTTCTTTTTTCAGTCCAAATTTCTCTTTTAGTTGCTCAAATACTTCTACTTTATTCTTGCACGCCAAATTGACTTCAGTAATTCCTAGCGTATTCAGTCGTTTGCGAACACTTTCAGATGTTCCACCACTAATAATTGAAATGTGATAACCTTTTTTAACCGCATGCTGCAAGGCATAGCCGTCTTTGATGTTCATTCTTCGAACTTGTTCTCCATCGGGTAATGTAATCACCATTCCGTCGGTTAAAACGCCATCAACGTCTAACATAAAAGCTGTAATTGGTCGGAGTTTGGCTTTGATGTTTGACATATTATTTACTTTGTTGTGCTTTGTAAATATCAGCAGTAATCAAGTCATAAATTTTTTGATATTCGGGATTGCTAGATAAATATTTTATGTGACTGTCAATTACTTTCTTGTCGTTTCTAACCGCTGGACCGGTTTGCGCGTTAATTGGCTTTTCGTGTTTGATTTTGTCCGCTGTCTTCTCTACCAAAGGTCGAATAACATCAAATGGAATTTGCTTTTTAGCCAAAATTTCTCCTGCTATGTGGAATAAATGATTGCTAAAGTTGTTTGCAAAAACAGCAGCAACGTGAAGTGCTTTTCGCTTTTCAGAATCCATTGCGTACACTTTTCTTGACATCGATTTAGCTAAGCTTAAAAATAGGTCTTCTGTTTTCGAGTCATTGGCTTCAACGCAAATTGGAATTGGCTCTAAACTCTCTGTTTCATTTTTTTGAAAGGATTGAACAGGGTAGAAAATCCCATAATTCTTAAATCCACAGGACTCAAATACATCAATAGGAGTGGAGCCAGAAGTGTGAACAATGGGTACATTCTTTACTTTGATAGAACAAACTACGTCAGCAAGAGCATCATCGTTCACAGCTAAAATAAAAAGGTCTGTATCAGCTCTAAGGTTTGACAAATCAGTAGTGTAACTAGTATTCATAGCTTGACTTAGTAACATAGCTGAACGTTGCGTTCTACTATATACCTCGTGAATAATATAACCTGCGTTTCTAAAAGCAAGTGCAAAATTGTGAGCAACGTTTCCTGCTCCAACTATAGTAACTTTCTTAATTTGCTGTTTGGCGTTCATACCTCTTTGTATAAAGTGTTATTTAATGGAATAAATATAATCTAAAAATCGCTGATTAGTTAGAAGTTTTATTACTTCTAATTCTATTCCAAGCTGCTAATAAACTTCCCAAAACCATCACTATAATACCAATCCATAATACGTTAATATATGGAAAGACGAGTGCTTGCATAATGACGAAATCTCCAGAATTTTTATTCTTTTCAGCTAATAATATTTTTAATTTTTCACTGTCAGGATCTATTCCTGCAAACCCGAATTGTAAACCTAACCCTTCTATTTCTGAATTAATAGAGAAGATATTATTGCCGCGAATTACCATAATTGGATGAGCCTCGTAGTACTTACCTTCCAATGTTTTGGCTGTGATTTTAACTCCCAAAGCTATGTCACTTTCTTGCAATCTAAGCATCTCTTTATCTATTTTTCGCTCAAAATTAGCCAGTTTAATAATCGAGTTGCTTGTAAATAGTGAGTCGCCAATTTTTAAATTTAAAGTGTCGGAATCCCTGAACATTTCTTGTGCAGTAGAATCTAAGTTCTCGAGATCTGCATAGGTAATGTGCGTAAAAATATCTTTATCTAAGAAGTGTTTGGTGTCTGGTTCAGGCACATTTCCCATTTGGTCGTTTAATTGAACAAATGGCGATAGGCTAAACTCTTTCACATATTTACCTTCTTTATTCACCTTCAGGTAATCCATATCAAAATAAACATTTTTACCATCTACTCTTCGTTGTTTATAGGTAACATAATACGGATCCATTAATACCGTATCATTTCGCAAAAGCATAACGTTTTCGTCGTTCGCGTTTTTATTATCTTCAAAATTGATGTTAACCTGTGTTCTGTTTTTTGAAATAATTTTTTTATTACCTGCAGATAATAATGAACCTAAAATCACTAACCCAAACCCTACATGCGCAATTGCTGAACCACCCTTCTTAACATTTCCCTTTATTATTCGAAGCAGATAATCTAGGTTAGCTAACACCGCAAATAATGAAGTAAACAACAGAGTAATTAGAAATACGTCTCTTATTTTTAGTTGAACCGCCATAATTATCGCAGCAGCAAAAGAAACAATAAAGGAAGGTGCAATCTTTTTAAAGAAGGGTACAACCTCAGTCTTTTTATATTTCAAAAATTGACTAATAGCTAAGAACAGCGTAATTAAAATGGTTAAAGGTATTTGCCATGAATTGTAATGCTCAATTGGTTTTGCGGGCGGAGCAAGAGAAGTGCCAAATAGTGCATTGATAACAGGGATAGAAGTAGAGAGTGTAATTTGAAAGGCGGAAATAACCAAGACTAATGCACCTAAGAACATCCAAAATTCTCTACTCCAGAATGCATCTTCTTCTGATTTTTTGAGAAATTGTCCTCCATTTTTAAAAAGGAAAAACAGTGCTACAAATAGATAGAACAATAAGAAAATGATAAGTTGCCCTGGTAGTCCATCCGCAAATGAGTGAACCGATGTTTCGCCTAATATTCCACTTTTAGTGAGATAAGTAGAATAAACTACCAATAGAAAAGAAAATAGTGCGAGAGCGAAAGCTGAAAAAATACTCTTCATCTTGTTTCTGTTGATGAGCATCAGGTGGCCTGCGCCAACCAATACTAACCAAGGCACCAGTGAAGAGTTTTCAACTGGATCCCAAGCCCAAAATCCTCCGAAACTTAATGCTTCGTAGGCCCAAGCACCGCCCATTAAAATACCTAAGCCCAAAATTCCAATTCCAAAAAACGTCCAAGGTAAAGCAGGTTTGATCCATTCTTGGTAGCTTTTTTTCCAAAGAGCAGTTAGGGCGTATGCAAATGGAATAAGAGTAGTGGCAAATCCAAAAAATACAGTTGGAGGATGAATGGTCATCCAGTAATTTTGTAGCAATGGGTTCAATCCATTTCCTTCTACAAACCCTAAGTAGTTTGGATTGGTTACAAATGGTAAGTTAAACATGTCAGGATGCTCCCGTAACAAAACGAAGGGATTACTTCCGATTTGAATGTCAAAAGGGAAGATTCCAAGAAGCATTGCGCTCAAGAAAACTTGAACAGTTGCATAAATGGTCATTACACCACCTTCCCACTTTTTAGTGGTAAATATTAAAATATTACCTAAAACAATGTTCCAAAAAGCCCACAACATAGTACTTCCTTCTTGCCCTTCCCAGAAAGAGGAGATGATGTACTTCATCGACATGTCAGAAGAACTGTGCCTCCAGATGTAATAATATTCAAAAGCATGAGTGTAAATAAGGTAAAACAGAATGCCAATCAAGCTAATCATGGAAAACGAGTGCAATCGGAAAAAGAAGCGGCCCCATTTCTTCCATGAATTTACTTCTAAACTTAGTTCAGAAGTATTGTAGTAAAAAGCAACTGACAATAAACTAGCTACAAAACTTAGAAAGATTAAAAAATTTCCTACTTGACCTGCGATCTGGTTTTCTCCTACATATTCAATCATTCGTTACGATTTGCTTTCAGCTGTAATTTCTGTTAATTCTCCTGCTTCCCCATCTTGATATTTTGATGGGCATTTCATCAAAATCTTATCAGCCAAAAAGTTTTCACCCTCTAAACTCCCGGTGATGACAACTTGTTCTGACCGCTCAAAATCTTGTGGTTTAGCACCATTGAAAATAACTTTTTGCTCATTTCCATTTTTATCGATCATGAAAAATGAGAACTGGTTGGCATTGCTTTCAGGAGCGTAAACAATGTCCTTTTCCTTATTCAATTCTCCTACCACCTGAAATTGTTTGCCAGGATTACTCATTGCTACTCCAAAATCTGCATATGTAGCAGCATCTGCTACTGTACTAATAATTGCTCCTATGGCAATTGCAATAACTATAATTCCTATAATGTGTGATTTTTTCATAGCTTATATATTAGCTTCTTTTTCTAACTTACTCACCTTTCTGTCAATCGTAATTAGGTATAGAAACAATCCTACTAAGATGACTGCGAGCACTGCGATAACAACATAAATCTTGCCTTCTGATCGCATGGTTTCAGCCATCTGAACATTTTGGGAGCTTGCAATGAATGAACTAAACAATAGTCCTATTAAAGTAATGTATCTCATGCTTCTAATTTTTGTGTCACTTTTGATATTCGTATTCTGATCGATGCAATCCACCAACCCAATAAAATCCATCCGATAACAGCCGGGTAAAAAACAAGTTTCATATTGTCGTCTAGATCGTAATTATTAAAACCTGGATTACCCCCATTACCTGGATGTAGAGAATCCGTCATTCTTGGTAAGATCCCTATGAATACGAGTAACAATACAAATGCAAATATGTTGTAAACACCTGATATCCTTGCTCTTTTTTGCTCGTCTTCCAAGGAACCTCGTAAAACGATATAGGCCAAATAGATTAGCATTGTAATGGCAGATCCATTTAATTTTACGTCGTTCACCCACCAAGCTCCCCAAGTAAACTTAGCCCAAATACTGCCAGTAATTGTTCCCAATATCCCAAAAATAATACCTGCATTTACAAGTTCTTTGGCTTTGATGTCGTGCGACAAATTGTTTGAAGAGAGTCCTTTTATACTGTAAACAACTGACATCAAAAACAAAAAAATCATGCTAAACCACATGGGGACGTGGAAGTATAAATTCCGGATACTTTCGTATAAAATAACTTGTTTCGGAACAGGAATTAATAGACCTCCAATTAAGGTATAAAGGAGTAAAATAATCGTAAGGGCTTTCCACCAATTTCTCATTGAAAATGAGTTGTTTAAATCATTGTAACTGGAGCAATATTAGCTTCTCCAAAGGTAGGGAAATAAAATAAAGGATAGCATCACTATAACTATATTTAACAAGCCTAAAGTAATAATATATACTTGGCAATCTTCCCATGAAGAACCTAATCCGCATAGCATACTAGCCTTTATAGCTGTCAATAATGTTGGTAGCATAATTGGAAAAGACAAGATGGCTGTTAACGTTGCGTTGTTGTTTGTTTTGGAAGCAATTGCCGAAGTCAATGTTAAAATGGTAGAAATTCCCAAGCTACCTAAAAGCAAAACGACAGAAAATAAACTCATGTTTTCAACCGGGTTGCCAAGTAGCACGCTGAAGAGTAAGAGCGTCAAAGCAGCAATTACAAATTGTAAAATAGCATTGAACAGTATTTTCGAAAGAATAATGGCCTGCGGTTTTGCGATAGAATAGTAGTAGAAAAACTCTCTACCTGCTTCTTTACGAAAGCTATTGATACTTGCATTTGTAGACGCAAAAAGTAAAACAATCCACAGTAATGCAACCCAAGTACTTAACTCTTCTAAACTTGAAAAAATGAGATAGGCTACAAAAACGGTAGATATAACATACAATAAAATTCCATTGAGGGCGGCTTTTTGGCGAAGCTCCACGGTAATGTCCTTTTTCAGGAGTTGTATTATTTCTTTTGAAAGTGCGATTGTCTTATTTTTAAGCAAAGGTAATGGAATTCAATGTTGAAGTTAGCATTGAGGTTAATTCCTTTTGAAAGAATAGCTTATTTTTAAGC
>JABAZP010000010.1 GCA_018608405.1 Flavobacteriales bacterium | reverse complement strand
AAAACTGTTGTTTGAAAAACAATTGTTTTATGCCGTCAGAACAAGGCTTTATAAGACTTGTGAGACTTCTGTCTCATAATAAAAAAAGGACCCAATGAAATCATTGAATCCTTTTTTGCTAGGTGGGCCCTGCTGGGCTCGAACCAGCGACCACCTGATTATGAGTCAGGTGCTCTAACCAACTGAGCTAAGGGCCCTGCTTTGTAAAGCGTAGACAAGATTACGAAAAACTTATAATTTAAGACAACAGAACTAGCGAATAAATTACCTTTGATTATATGTTGCAACCCAAAGCCATTAAAAAAGGAGATGTAATCACCATTATATCCACTGCCCGGAAGGTTTCTAAAGGAGAGTTAGCATCGGCTATTCTAGTTTTTGAGCGTTGGGGACTAAAGGTAAAGTTTGGCAAAAACTTATTTGCGCAGCATCACCAATTTGCGGGAACAGTGGAGCAACGAGTTGAAGACTTGCAGGCTGCTTTTGACGATTTAGAATCTAAGGCTGTAGTTTGCGCTAGAGGAGGTTACGGAACCGTTCAATTGATTGACCATATTGACTTTTCAGCTTTTCAAAAGAACCCAAAGTGGTTAGTTGGATATAGCGACGTTACCGTGTTGCACAATCACATCAATCAAAATTTTGGCATTGAAACGCTACATGCTAATATGCCCATTAGTTTCCCTAAAAAGGGAGAAAATGAGAGTACTAAATCATTGTACAAGGCCCTTTTTGGAAAGCCTTATAGCGTAGAATTTCAGATAGAAGAAGGATCCACTCATGTTCCGGCGGAAGTGAAAAGCTCATGTATTGTTGGCGGCAATTTATCTATTCTTTATTCCTTAACCGGAACATCAAGCCAACTAGGTACGAAGGGAAAGTTTTTGTTCATGGAAGATTTAGACGAGTATTTGTATCACATTGATCGAATGATGATGAACTTGAAAAGGGCCGGTATTTTTGACGCTTGCGCCGGAGTTTTAGTTGGAGGAATGAGCGACATGAACGACAATGCCATCCCTTTTGGGAGCAATGCTAAAGAAATTATTGTTGATAATTTAAAGGATTTTGGTTTTCCAATTATTTTCGGCGTACCAGCTGGTCATATTGAGAGAAATATGGCACTGATCATGAATCGCAATGCACAGTTAAAAATTGATGACAATAATAATGCAACATTAATTTTCCATGGCCGATCATAATGAAGTAGGAAAACAAGGTGAAGTTGCAGCGGTGAGGTACTTAGCAAAGAACGGATACGATATCATTGTTCAAAATTGGCATTTTCAGAAAGCTGAGATCGATATTATTGCAAAATATAAAGGGCAAATTATAATTGTTGAGGTAAAAACAAGGACTTCTTTGGAATTCGAAAACCCGAAAGAAGCAGTTACAATTCCTAAACAAAAACGAATAGTGAGGGCAGCAGATGCTTTTATACAGGAGCAGAATATTGATTTAGAATGTCGGTTTGATATTGTATCGGTGCTCATCCAAGGGAAGAAAATGGATATTGAACACATAGAGGATGCCTTTGGTCCGATGCTTTAAGAAAATAGGATCAGTTGTATCCCAAAACCCAAAAAGAATCCACTAATGAGTTCAACTCCAGAGTGACTTTTTAAGATTACTCGGGCAGAAGCTACGAAGCCCGAGACTATAATTGCAAGCATCAACCAAGGAAGTGTTTCAGTAAAAGTTATTACCGATATACTATATAGTATTCCACAAATCCCGCCCAGGCCGGCTAGGTGTGCACTTATTTTTTGTGAAAAAAATGTAGCAATTAATAATATAACAATAGCAAAGAATGCCCCTAGAAAGAATTTTAGGTAGAGGGCGGGCATTTGAACTTGACGAAACAGAAAAAAAGTTACGGCGTATAAAATAGCACTTACCAAATAAGGAATAACTCGCTCCTTAGTAGTTTTCATCTCTAATGATTCAATAAATCCTTTTCTTTTCAAATACAGTGAAACTAAAATAGGGCTAACCACTAAATTGAGCAAAACAACGGAGTAAGTGAAATTGATAAACTGCTGCGGTAACTTGTAATTTAGGTAAATGGGTAAGCTAAAAAGAAGGGCAACACTATACAGCGGAGCAAAAATGGGATGAAACAAATAGGAAACGATTTTTGCAAAAAGATTCATTTAAAGCTCTTTTCTCAACCTAGCAACTGGTAAGTGTAATTGTTCTCTATATTTTGCCACAGTTCTTCTGGCAATATTGTATTTCCTATCTCGTAGTAGTTGCGAGAGCTTTTCGTCTGTCAGCGGTTTCTTTTTGTCTTCAGCGTCAATTAAATCTTGTAAAATTTTCTTCACCTCTCTTGTGCTTACCTCTTCGCCGTCATCCGTAGATAGCGATTCTGAGAAGAAGGATTTTAAAAGAAAGGTGCCATAAGGAGTAGAAACATATTTACTATTGACCACCCTAGATACTGTTGAAATATCCATGTTGATTTTTTCAGCAATATCCTTTAAAATCATTGGCTTCAATTTAGTTTCATCGCCTTCTAAAAAGTATTGTTTTTGATATTCAGCTATAGTTCTCATGGTGCTCATAAGCGTATGTTGGCGTTGCTGAATTGCATCAATAAACCATTTAGCAGAATCTAATTTTTGCTTTACAAACGTCATTGCCTCTTTATCCGACTTTGACTTCTCTTTGGATTTTTGGTAGTGCTCAATCATCCCCTTGTACTCATTACTGACTCTAAGTTGAGGTACATTTCTGCCATTTAATGAAATTTCCAATTCTCCGTCATTAATGGAAAGGGTAAAATCAGGTACCACTACTTGTACTGTTTTGCCTGAGGTATTCATTGAGTTGCCCGGCTTTGGATTCAACTTCAAGATTTCGTCGATGGCCTCTTTTAAATCTTCATTTTCGATTTCTAGTTTATCAATAATCTTAGAATAGTGTTTTTTGGTAAACTCATCGAAATGATTTTGAAGAATTTCTATAGCAATTCGCTTTGCATAAGAATTTGATATTCTTTTTTTAATTTGAATCAATAGACACTCTTGCAAATTTCGAGCTCCAACACCTGGCGGGTCCATTTCTTGAATGACGTGCAGTACTTTTTCAATTTCTTCTTTGCTCGTTATGATGTTATTACGAAAAGCTAAATCGTCTTCTATAGCACTAATATCTCTTCTTAAATATCCGGAATCGTCGAGACTGCCAATAAGGTGGTCAGCTATTTGCTCTTCTTTATCAGTTAAATTTTGGAGATTAATTTGATCTCTTAGACGTTCATGAAAAGTAGATCCTCCACTGAAAGGTATGTCACTATCTTCATCGTCTTTGCTGTGATTGGATGCTTGATATTTATAGTCTGGTGTATCGTCATTATCCATGTACATGGAAAGGTCAATGTCCTCGTGCTCATCCTTAGCATCATCTCGCTCCTCGTATCGATCTTCCTCTTCTTCTTCGTCCCTATTGTCACCTCCCTCATCCAAAGCAGGATTGCCCTCTAGCTCTTCCTTCACCCTCTGCTCTAAAGCAACAGTAGGTAACTGCAACAACTTCATTAGCTGAATTTGTTGAGGCGAAAGCTTTTGTAACAGCTTTTGTTGAAGAGATTGTTTTAACATGGCTTAGTATTCGACCTTAAATTTAAACTTTTTGTTGGAGTATAAACTCCCTTAACCATTATTTGTGCCAAGAAATTTTAACCGTTTTTATTTTGTCAGAATCCCAGCGAGTGGGTTCCACTGAAAATCTATTTTTTAGGTAAAAACTGATGGGAGAAATATAAGCAGAGCCATCACTCTTATAATAGTCGTTAGTGTCGACTACCCAAGCCGAGAGTTTTCTGTTGGTCAACTTTGCATTTTGAAGTAAAGCTTTTCCAATGCCCTTATTTTGTTGATTGTGGTGAACGATTATTCCAAATTGCCTTTCATCGTTTCTGTCAAATTCAAAATACCACGCACAAAAGTTGTGGTCATCATCGGTTACAACAGTGTGCTGCAAATTGACTAAGCTTTTAAGGTATTGCTCGAAGGAGTTTGAATTGTGTTTCAACACTTCAGGATATTCACTATTCCACACATGGAGTAGCTTTAACTGAAGAGATGGAGACAGCTTTTCCGTCTTTTCAAAAACCATAGAAGTTTAAAATTCAGCATTCTTAGGTGTTCTAGGAAAAGGAATTACGTCTCTAATATTTCCCATTCCCGTTACAAAAAGCACAAGTCGTTCGAAACCCAATCCAAACCCGGAGTGCGGAGCTGTTCCAAACTTCCGAAGATCTAGATACCAAGAAAGTTCATCGGTAGGCACGTTCATCTCATTCATTCTATTCACTAACTTTTCCATGCGCTCTTCACGTTGCGAGCCACCAACAATTTCTCCAATCCCAGGAAATAAAATGTCCATTGCTCGTACAGTTTTATCGTCGTCGTTTTGGCGCATATAAAATGCTTTGATGTCTTTTGGGTAATCGTAAAGAATAACCGGTTTTTTAAAATGCTTTTCTACTAAGAACCGCTCGTGTTCTGATTGTAAATCTGCGCCCCAACCATCAATTAGATAGTTAAACTTTTTCTTTTTGTTCGGCTTCGAGTTTCTTAAAATATTAATGGCGTCCGTGTAAGTAACTCTTTCGAAATCATTTTCGGCTACAAACTTTAATTTTTCCATCAATGCCATAGGAGAGCGCTCTTCTGCTTTCTTGTTTTTTTCTTCGTCCACTAAACGAGCATCCAAAAAGGCTAGGTCGTCATTACAATGATCAAGGGCGTAGTTGATTAAGTATTTTAATAACTCCTCTCCTAAATCCATGTTTTCATCTAAATCGGCAAAGGCGACTTCAGGTTCAATCATCCAAAACTCAGCTAAGTGGCGAGTGGTGTTCGAATTCTCTGCTCTAAATGTTGGGCCAAATGTGTAAACCTTTCCTAACGCCATTGCAGCCAATTCTGCTTCTAATTGACCAGAAACGGTAAGATTCGTCTCTTTTCCAAAAAAGTCTTTCTTGAAGTCTACTTCCCCATCTTCTGTTTTTGGAATTTCGTTTAACTCAAAGTTGGTTACTTTAAATGTCTCTCCGGCACCTTCTGCATCAGAGCCTGTTATGATTGGGGTGTGGATGTTATAAAAACCTTTACTGTTGAAGAACTCATGAATTGCAAAAATCATAGCATGCCGTATGCGACTTACTGCTGAGAAAGTGCTCGTTCTAAATCTTAAATGAGCTATCTCTCTTAAAAACTCTAAGCTGTGTTTTTTAGGCTGAAGCGGATATTCATCCGGATTCGCTTCTCCCAACACTTCAACTTCTTTAGCTTCTATTTCAACATTTTGGCCACTCCCTTGAGATTCAACTAACTTGCCGATAACGGAAATACAAGCGCCGGTATTAATTCGATCTAGAACAGCATCGTCTGCGTTTTCCATATCTACCACTACCTGAATGTTGTTAATGGTACTGCCGTCGTTCAAAGCAATAAAACTCACATTTTTACTTCCTCTTTTGGTTCTAACCCAAGCCTTAATTAAAACTTCTGTCCCAACTTTACCTTCTGTTAGTAAGTACTTTACTTCTGATCGTTTCATGCTTATTTGCTTTTAAAAATAGGAGACTACAAAGGAACGGTTTTCTCTTTTAATAGTAATAAATTAAGCTACGGAAAAGTTGGGTTTATAGAAATTTGACTGACACAATAGTGGTGCGTCAAGCTATTTTCGACCTTTCGGAAACAAAAAATATAAAAAACGTTTCCAATTTGAAAAATGTTTTTTACTTTTGCGCCCTCAATTATGGAAGAAAAAGAATTATTTGAAAAAGTAACTCACTTATTTATGCAATATGGCATAAAAAGTATGACGATGGATGAAGTAGCCAGGCAATTGGGTATTTCAAAAAAAACATTATATCAGTTTGTCGATAACAAAAAAGACCTCGTAAAAAGAATGATGGAGCTTCATATTGAATGTGAGCAATGCAGCATGAAAGCAAATTTCGAAGATTGTAATAATGCTATTGATGAAATGATGATGATGTCGAAGCAAGTGAGCAGTCAAATGAAGGAAATGCATCCATCTATTTTATTTGACATGAAAAAATATCATCCTGAAGCTTTTCAGATTTTATTGAACCATAAAGACAAATTTATTCGACAGTGTATTCAAAAAAACCTAGAAAATGGGACCAATGAAGGATTGTATCGTTCAAATTTCAATCCTGAAATTATAACAAGCTTTTACCTCTTTTTGGTTGGTTCTATAATGAGTTCCGACCTTAATTCAAAACAAGAGTTTAATTTTTATGAAACCCACACAGAAATGATGCGCTATCATATAAGAGGCATTGCTAGCCCCAAAGGAAGGGAATATTTAAAACAAAAATTTAATCAAGACAATGTATAAATCAAACCAACTAAAAAGCTGGGCATTCGTGCTTTTAATAAGTTCGAGTTTTGCAAGTTTTGCCCAAGCAAGTGGACAGACATTTACTTTGGAGCAAGCTCAGGCATTTGCGTTAGAAAACAGTTACATGAGTTTAAATGCTCAGCGAGAAATTACCAAGTCGCAGAAAAAAGTAAATGAAACCATAGGCACGGGATTACCTCAAGTTTCTGCTACCGGTAACTATCAGAGATACATTCAAACGCCGCTTTCATTAATCCCTGCTTCCGCCTTTGGTGGCCCTGAAGGGGAATTCGCCGAAGTATTCTTAGGCACAGAGCAACAAATGGGATTGGGACTTAGAGCAGAGCAGTTGATTTTTGACGGTTCTTACTTTGTGGGTTTGCAAGCCGCTAAAGTGTATTTAGAGCTTTCGAAAAACGATTTGAAGCGATCTGACATGGAGGTGAAGCAAATGGTAACGATAGCGTATGGAAACGTTTTAGTAGCACAGCGAAACTCAGAAATATTAGCCGACAATGTAGAAAGCTTAAAAAAGTCCGCTTTTGAAACAGAAGAATTATATAAGAATGGTTTCATCGAAGAGCAGGATAAAGACCAAATTCAACTGACCTTAGCCAACGTTCAAAATTCCTACAACAATGCAGTAAGAATGATTGAGATTTCTAAAAATCAGCTAAAATTTACCATGGGAATCAACGTTGAAAGCGGAATTGAATTAGCGGACGACCTTGTAACAGTTACAAAAGCATCTACTTCTGAGGCATATCTTAGCAACGAGTTTAATCCAAGTAATCATGTAGAATTTCAAATCATCAACACCCAAAAAACGGCAACAGAACTTTTACTGAAACAACAAAAATCTACTGCCTTACCAAGGTTGTCTGCGTTCTACAACTTTTCGTCAAATTCATTTGCCAACGAATTTGATTTTTTAGATAATAAACGTTTCTACAACGGACAGTTAATAGGACTGAACTTGAATGTACCTATGTTTTCAGGGCTAAGCAGGTACAATCGGATTCAACAAGCAGAAATTGACGTAGAAAAAATAGAGACAACCAAAACACAGGTAGAGCAGCAACTAATTTTAGAAGCACAGAACGCGAAGTCGGAATACACTTTTACACTGAGTCAATACAATACAACAGAAAGTAACATGGAATTGGCTCAAAGTATATACACTAAAACGAAAGTGAAATACGAAGAGGGCATCAGTTCAAGTATAGAACTTACTACAGCAAACAATCAACTCCTAGAATCGCAAGCAAACTTCATCAATGCAGCCTTTCAATTAATTCAAGCCAAAGCAAATTTGGACAAAGCACTCAATCAGTAGAAAAATAAATCAAGTATAAAATGAAAAATAGTTTATCAATAATCGCATTAGTTTTTTTAGTTGCCTGCGGGGGAAACGAAAAATCAGTAGAGGAGTTAATTGAAGCTGGCGACTTAGAAGCTTTAAAGGCAAAGCAATCTGAATTGACCGCAGAAATTAAGGAAGACCAAGCTAAAATAGCTCTATTGAATGAGGCACTACAAGAAAAAGGAGAAACCAAAAAACTTCCTTTGGTAAGTGTTTATAAAATAGAAAACCAAGAATTTAAGCACTTCGTAGAACTTCAAGGAAGCGTGGAAACAGACCAAAACATTGTTGTTTACCCAGAGTTTTCGGGAACCCTGTTAAACTTTAAGGTAAGCATGGGAGACCAAGTTTCCAAAGGGCAGGTGATTGCAGTAATCGACGATGGAGGAATGAATCAACAGCTGTCTCAAATGCAAGAAAGAGCGAAACTTTCGAAGATTACCTATGAAAAAAGAAAGCGTTTATGGAATCAGAAAATTGGATCTGAAATAGATTATTTGGCTTCAGAAACACAGTATTTAGCAGACCAAGAAGCAGTGAAGCAAATGCAAGCACAGGTTGCCAAAGCTATCGTTAGAGCACCGTTTAACGGAATAATTGACGAAACTCTTGCCGATGAGGGTCAGTTGGTTTCTCCCGGGGCAACACCGTTATTTAGAATTGTGAATCTTTCTAACATGTTTATAAAGGCAGACGTACCCGAAAAATATTTGGCGAGCATCAACAAAGGGAAGTTGGTAATGGTGAACGTTCCGGTATTGGATACAGTAATTAATACAAAAATTAAAAAGGTTTCCAACTACATCAATCCTGCAAACAGAACCTTTCGAGTTGAAATTGATGTTCCAAACAAGGACGGGAAAATTAAACCCAACCTTACTGCTAAGTTGATGATCAACGATTACCAAAATAGCAACTCTGTATTAATTCCCCAAGGAGTAATTTCTGAAGACTCTAACGGAGAACAATATGTTTACATAGCAGAAATGAAAAGCGAAAATACGGCAACCGCAACCAAGGTATTCATTAAAACTGGGTTAAAACAAGGAGATAACATCGAAGTTTTGAGTGGGCTCGCAGCCGAAGACGCTATTATTAAGGATGGCGCAAGAACGGTAAAGGATAACCAAGACGTAGAAATTATTAAATAAGCGAAATGTCAAAAAAGAAAAAATCAGTTGATAAGGAATTTAGATTGTCCTCTTGGGCAGTTGAAAACCCTACGGTTATTTACGTCATGATGGCCATTTTCCTTTATTTAGGAGTGACCTCATATTTCAACTTACCTCGGGAAGATTTTCCTGAAATTATTGAAACTAAAATATACATTAGCACACCTTATCCTGGTAACACGGCAGAAGATATTGAGCGATTGGTGGTTGATCCGCTGGAAGACGAATTAGATGACGTTTCAAATGTGGTGGAAATTCTATCTACTTCTCAAGAAGATTATGGAATTATAACGGTAGAGTTTGATGAAGAAATAACTGTTGAAGAAGCGAAAGTAAAAGTAAAAGACAAGGTAGATGGGGCGAAAGCCAGTGAAGATTGGCCGACTTTTAACGGAGCAAAGGTAGAACCCAACGTTTTTGATTTAAACTTCTCAGAAGAGGTTCCAATTGTTAATTATAACATTACCGGTGACTACCCGGTGGAGAAGTTGAAGGAGTTTGCTGAATATTTGGAAGACGCAATTGAGAAGATTCCAGAAGTGAAGAAAGTAGATATACGTGGGGCCCAAGAAAAAGAGGTAGAAGTTGCCGTTGATGTGTATAAGATGATGGCGGCAAAAGTGAGTTTTCAAGACGTTACAGGTGCAATTTCATCTGGAAATGTCACCATGTCTGCAGGTAATTTAGTTAATAGTGGACAAAGAAGAACCATTCGAATACTTGGCGAAATTGAGGATCCAGCGCAACTTGAAGATTTTGTGGTAAAAGCTGAAAAAGGGAAAGCGGTTTACCTGAAAGACATTGCTGACGTTTCTTTCAAGCCAGAAGATAAAACCACCTTTGCCAGAGAGTGGGGAGATCCTGTTGTGATGTTGGACGTTAAAAAACGTGCAGGGAAAAACATGGTTGATGCCATTGATCAAGCGAATATAATTGTTCAAGAAGCGAGAGAAAATTACTTGCCAAGCGACGTTACCATTACTTCGGCAAACGACCAATCTCAGAAAACCATAAACCAAGTAAATGATTTGGTAAATAACATCATTTTTGGAATTATATTGGTGGTAACAGTTCTCATGTTCTTTTTAGGATTCAGGAATGCTCTATTTGTTGGCTTTGCAATTCCAATGTCAATGGTCATCTCATTTTGGATTATTGACTTATCAGGATACACTCTGAACACAATGATTCTGTTTGCCATGATTATGGGACTAGGAATGTTGGTTGATAATGGAATTGTGGTAGTAGAGAACGTATACCGTTTAATGAGTGAAGGAATGTCTCGTAAAAACGCTACGAAAAAGGGTATTGGAGAAATAGCAATTCCAATTATTATTTCGACCTTAACTACAGTAGCAGCCTTTGTTCCTCTTGGTTTATGGCCTGGAATATTTGGTCAGTTTATGAAGTATTTCCCCATCACGCTTTCCATTGTGTTGGGCTCATCTTTATTTGTTGCTATTTTCTTTAACTCAATGTTGGTCTCCAAGTTCATGACCATTGTAGAAAAAGAAACACCCTTTTCAGCGTTAGTGAGAAACACAGTTATATTGGTGCTTTTTGGAGCATTTATTCTCCTTGTTGGTGGCGATTACCGCGGACTGGGAACTGTAATGATTTTCACGGCCATCATGCTTTGGGTATATCGCTTGGTGTTGAGGGGAATGGCGGAAAGGTTCCAAAAGAAAACCTTAGTAAGCTTTGAAAATTGGTACGAAGGATTTTTAAATTTTGCTCTTCGAAAGAGAAACGCTTACTATTTCTTTTTTGGAACATTTGCCATGCTCATAATCTCTCTCTTTTTATTTGGAGGCTCTGTTGGTTCTGGCAGAACTAAGATTGAATTTTTTCCGGATAACAAACCAAATCAGATTATTACTTATATAGAATATCCAGAAGGGACAGCAATTGAGAAAACTAATGCCATTACTAAGGACATTGAAAAAAGAATAAACGCTGTATTAAACAATGAAAAATTCTTGGATGAAAACGGAAGAAACTTCTTAGTAGAGTCTTCTGTTTCTGTTGTTGGTGAAGGCGCAGGAAACCCCCAAACCGATGGGGGGTCTGCTGCAGAGATGCCACATAGGGGCAAGGTGACCGCTTCTATGAGAGAGTATAAGTTCAGAAGAGGGGAAGATAGTGAAGAGTTGAGGTTAAAAGTACAAGAAGCACTAAAAGGCATTTACCCAGGAGTTTCTATTTCAGTAGAGAAGGATGCTGCAGGACCACCAGCGGGATATCCGGTAAACATTGAAATTAGTGGTAAGGATTACGCCAAGCTTATTGATGCTGCGGAAGAAGTGAGAAATTTCATCAATAGTAAAAACGTACAAGGGATTGATGAGCTCAAAATTGACGTGAACCGCAGCAAGCCTGCTATTCAGGTGGAGGTAGATCGAAAAAAAGCCGGAGAGCTAGGTATTTCTGCAAGTCAAGTGGGAAATCAACTTCGTAATTCTATTTTTGGAACAAAGGCAGGAGTTTATAAGGAAGATGGAGACGATTTTGACATTTACGTTCGCTTCAACGAAGACATTCGTTACAATCAAAATGCTTTGTTTAACCAAAACATTATTTTTAGAGACCCTGCAACAGGTCAAATCAAAGAAGTTCCGGTAAGTGCTGTTGCAAAACAAAGCAATACTTCTGGCTTTAGTGCCATTAAACACATTGATTTAGAGCGAATTGTGTTGCTTTACTCTGGAGTGGTTCCCGGAGCAAATGGCAACGAAATTGTGAATATTTTAAAAGAAGAAATGAAGCAGTTTGATATGCCAAAAGGTACGAGTTACGCTTTTACCGGAGAAATGGAAGAGCAGGCGAAGCAAATGTCCTTTTTGGTTGGAGCCCTATTTACCGGGTTGTTTTTAATTTTCTTGATTTTAATTTTCCAATTTAGCTCTATAGCGCAACCAGTGATTATTATGGTTGCCATTTTCTTGAGTTTTATTGGGGTATTTTTAGGATTGGTGATTACAGGCTGGAATTTTGTAATTATGATGACCATGATGGGAATTATATCCTTGGCTGGTATCGTCGTAAATAATGGGGTTGTTCTGTTAGATTATACAGATATTTTAATAAAGCGAAAGAAGAATGAATTGGACTTGGAGGAGTCGGACTTGTTGGAGAGGGAGCAAATTAGGGACATCATTGTTGTTGGTGGAAAAGCCCGTTTACGTCCAGTTATATTAACCGCTATTACGACGGTATTGGGATTGATTCCTCTTGCAATAGGATTAAACATTGACTTCTTTTCGTTGGCAACAGAGTTTGACCCTAAAATTTATATTGGAGGAGATAACGTAATTTTCTGGGGCCCATTAGCTTGGACGGTAATTTTCGGATTAACCTTCGCTACGTTTTTAACCTTAATTATAGTTCCAGTAATGAATTATTTAATTTATAGAGCTAGAATTCGGTTTGCGAAATAGAGTCTAGATGAAAGTTGAAGGAGAAAGGATTAAAGAAGGGTAAGCTCTTTTCTTTGATCCTTTTTCATTCAGTACTAATTTATAACTGATTAGTAGATGTCTCATTAACTCCATTTGCTTCTCTTGTAAAAGTGTAATAATCGCTTTTGTCAAAATACTTAATGTTAGTAACATGTCGGGTGAGTTTCATCTTTCTTCCTTCATCTTTTTATCACTTTTAACTAAATCTCTGATTTTGTTAAAAGCTTATCCACTTCTTGTAACTGAGCATACCACTCTTCTCCATATTTGTTAATCAACGGTTCTTTTAAAAACTGATACACCTTCACTTGTAGTTTCGACCCACACTCACAAGCGGGCTTGCAGATATCAATTTGTTCGTAATTCAGCGCCTCCATATCGTGCAACTTTTGCACTCGAATGGGGAATAAATGGCATGAGGCGGGCTTCTTAAAATTGGTTTTTCCAGCTAGGAAGGCGTCTTCAATTCCACATTTCGCAGTTCCGTTACTATCGTAGGTTGTGAATGCACATTCCTTACCATTATTTAGAGTTGTTACGTAATCACCATCCGTGTCTACTGTAAAAACACCTAATTCCTTAATAGACTTTTTACCTTCTGGTGTTAAGAAAGGGAAAATGGCTTCTAAGTTATCTTCAATTGTATCAATTTCTTCCATTTCCACAGGAGCTCCTGCGTCGCCTTCAATGCAACATGCGCCTTTGCACGCAGCTAAATCACAAACAAAATGAGCAGTGAATAGGTCTTCTGAAAGCAATACATTTTCTACTTGAATCATTCAGTAAAACTAATATAAGTATGGCTAAAAATGAAGTATAAGAAGGTTCATGATATGAAGTCAATCGGTATAATTATTACTTTTTTTAAGTAAATAAATCGGGTCATAGCCTGAATAAAGGTTACAAGAAGAATAACTTAAAGATATAATTTACAGATAATTAAATTGCATGTTACTTTGACAGGAACATGAAAGTTTTCTAATAATTAGTCGCTCCTTATTTATATCGTAATAGACTACTTATTAATATTTTAAGTT
>JABAZP010000007.1:26705-64774 GCA_018608405.1 Flavobacteriales bacterium | reverse complement strand
ATACAAAACTGGCTAAAGATAGTACCCAAAATATCTCTGTCAATTTCAATGGTTCCGGTTATTTCACCTAAATAATGTAAGGCCTGCCGAATGTCCATGGCTAAAAAATCACCAGTTATGTTGGTGTCCAATCCATTTTGAACCCTCTCCAAGGCTTCACCTGCACTTTTTAAAGCTTCATAATGTCGTAAGTTACTTACAACAACATCACTACCGCTATTCAGGGTTGTTTTTGCAATTTCTTCTAGCGTTGCCGTCAATTTTTCCAAACGCAACTTTTTAAGGGCACTCAAATAAATGGGTTCTATTCCATTCGGAAATTTAGAAGCATACTCTTCCGGCACATTTTCGGCATCGAAATCCGCTTTGTCGGTTTTATTTGCCAAAACAATTAGTTGCTTGTCTTTTCCTTCAATTTTGGTTTGAATTGCTTCAATAACCCGATAAATTTCTTCTTTCGTGTCCGACACTACGTCCACCAAATAAAGCACTAAATTCGCCTTCTCCACCATTTGAAAAGTTCGCTGAATACCAATATTCTCAACCACATCTGTCGTTTCTCGAATCCCTGCTGTATCAATGAATCGAAAAGCAATGCCGCCTAATTTTACTTCATCCTCTATGCTATCACGCGTTGTTCCTGCAATTTCAGAAACAATGGCTTTGTCTTCATTCAACAATGCGTTGAGAAGTGTTGATTTACCAACATTCGGCTGACCAACAATGGCAACGGGAATTCCGTTTTTTATGACGTTACCAGTTGCGAAAGAATTAAGCAGCCCACCAATCATTTCGCTCAAATTATTTACTAAGTCCTTCAAATCAGAACGATCTGCAAACTCCACATCTTCTTCTGCAAAGTCCAACTCCAATTCAATAAGTGCAGTAAATTGAATTAATTCATGACGCAGGTCTGCAATTTTCTTAGAAAACCCTCCGCGCATTTGATTTAATGCTAAACCATGCGCCGCTTTGCTTTCTGCCGCTATTAAGTCGCCTACTGCTTCAGCTTGAGCTAAATCCATTTTTCCGTTCATGAAAGATCGCATGGTAAACTCACCTGGCTTGGCTAGTTTGGCGCCTTTTTCTAGCAACAGCTCTAACACTTTGGCCAATATATATGAAGATCCATGACAGGAAATTTCAATGGTATCTTCGCCGGTGTATGAATTAGGCCCTTTAAACAAACTGATCAGCACTTCATCAATCACCTCATCACCATTCACAATCTTTCCAAAATGCAAGGTTTGTCCTTTTTGTTTTTCTAAGTTCTTTCCTTCAAAAATGGAGTTCGCAATAACAATTGCCTCAACACCAGAAAGGCGAATTACACCAATAGCTCCTGAACCTGAAGGAGTAGACAAAGCGCAAATGGTATCTGAAGTGTGAATCATGCTGCAAAACTAACCTTTAGTTCAGAACCTAAGTTCACTTTTAAACCAAAGTCTTTCTATAATTTCACATTTCTAGTAAATGTTGCTCTATGAATCACCTTGCCCACCTTTTTCTTTCCCAAAGAGATCCCAGCCTTATGGTAGGCAACTTTATTGCAGACCACATTAAAACCACCAAACTATCTAGCTTTTCAGAAGGTGTGCAAGACGGTATTTTAATGCATAGAGCCATTGACCATTTTACGGATACGCACCCGATAGTCAGAAAAAGTAAAGAGCGATTATTTCCCAAATACTCGCATTATTCGGCAGTTTTGGTCGACATGTTTTACGACCATATTTTGGCTAAAAACTGGTCTACTTACTCGCCCATTTCATTGAAAAGCTTTTCCGAGTCAGCTTACAGGGTGTTAAAAAGCAGGACGACTGAAATGCCGGAACGCTCTGTTTTAATTTTAGATTACATGAGTCGTCAAGACTGGCTAACCAGTTACGGAACCATTGAAGGAATGGGAAAAGCGTTGAATGGAATATCGAGGCGTGCAACGTTTAAGTCAAAAATGGAAGAAGCTATAGTTGATTTAGAGCGAGACTTTAGCATGTATGAGGCAGAATTTACTCCGTTTTTTGCAGCACTTTTTGAGTTTGCCATGAATTGGGAAGCCCCGTCTAAATAACTAATTTCGCTTTATGATTCCATCTGCTCCGCTTGCTGAAAGAATGCGCCCTACTTCACTCGACAACTATGTGGGACAACAGCATTTAGTGGGTAAAGGCTCAGTGTTGAGAGAATTGATTGAGAAAGGAATGGTTCCTTCCATGATTTTGTGGGGAAGTCCCGGCATTGGTAAAACCACCTTAGCAAACATTATTTCAAACGCTACTGATCGACCATTTTTTAGCTTGAGTGCCATTAATTCAGGTGTGAAGGATGTTCGTGAAATCATACAAAAAGCGAAAAGCAAGCAGTTTTTTAGTGCCCACAATCCTATATTATTCATCGATGAAATACATCGTTTTAGCAAATCACAGCAAGATTCCTTATTAGGTGCAGTAGAAAGCGGAACAATTACTTTAATTGGAGCTACGACAGAAAATCCTTCGTTTGAAGTGATTTCAGCCCTATTAAGTCGTTGCCAAGTGTACACGCTTGAACCGCTGAACCGTGACGAGTTAATGGGTTTGGTAACCTTGGCGTTGGAAAAAGATGAATTTCTAAACAAGAAAAAGGTAAAAATCAAAGAAGAGCATGCCCTGCTCCAACTTTCCGGAGGCGATGCTCGCAAGCTATTAAACCTTTTAGAGTTGGTCGTGAATAACCAAACTGATGACAAAATTGAGATTACCGATGAAAAAGTAAAGCAGATTGCCCAGCAGAACATTGTCAAATACGATAAGGATGGGGAACAGCACTACGACATTATTTCGGCTTTTATAAAGTCTATTCGCGGCAGCGACCCGAATGCCGGTGTATACTGGTTGGCACGAATGATCGAAGGTGGCGAAGACCCGAAATTTATTGCTCGCCGTTTGTTGATTTTAGCATCAGAAGACATTGGCAATGCCAACCCAACTGCCATAGTCATGGCAAATAATTGCTTTCAAGCGGTAAACGTTATCGGTTGGCCGGAGTCTAGAATTATCCTCTCCCAATGTGTTACTTATTTGGCTTCATCGCCAAAAAGCAATGCAGCGTACATGGCCATTAACCATGCCCAGGCAGAAGTAAAGGCAAGTGGAAATTTGAATGTGCCTTTGCCCTTGCGAAACGCTCCAACTAAATTGATGAAAGAAATCGGCTACGGCAAGGAGTATAAATATGCCCACGACCATCCTAACAACTTTGTACATCAAGAATATTTACCTCAAGAAATTAGCGGCAAGAAGTTCTACGAACCGATGAATAATGCCAGAGAAAACGATTTACGAAAGCGGTTAAAGGCTCTGTGGCAGGAGAAGTATGGGTATTAATTAATAATTACCAATTTGCTAAATAACAATGTTTGTGATCGCGCTTGACCACCAGACATTATCAGGTTAGTAAATCACCTTTAATGTTGCCAGCCCTGTGCCTTCAATTCAATTAAAGCTTCCGTTCCGGTTGCCACCATGTTATTTCCTGAACCTTCATCGGTAATGTGACCAATAATGGTTAAAAGTGGCTCTCTTTTGATTTTTTCAAAATGCTCGATCGGTAAAGTAAAAAGTAACTCGTAATCCTCACCTCCATTTAAAGCTGCCATTACGGGATTCAAGTTTAATTCCTCACAAGTATTAATTGTTTGAGCGTCTAAAGGAATTTTATCCTCATAAATTTGAACTCCCACCTTTGAGGCTTTTGCCAAATGAATTAATTCGGACGAGAGTCCATCAGAAATATCAATCATTGCGGTGGGAACAATACCTTCCTTTTCAAAATATTCCACTAAGTCTTTTCGTGCTTCAGGCTTTAATTGACGTTCCAAGATGTAATCCTTGCCAGAAAAGTCTGGTTGCATGGCTTCATTGTCTTTGAAAACTGACTTCTCTCGTTCCAAAATTTGTAATCCTGCAAATGCAGCACCCAAATCACCTGAAACACAAATCAAATCAGTTTCTTTTGCTCCGCTTCTCTTCACTACTTTATCTTCTTCTACCTGACCCATTGCAGTAATGGAAATCACAGTTCCCGATAAAGACGAAGTAGTATCGCCTCCAACTAGATCCACCCCATACAGCTCGCAAGCTAGGTTTATTCCCTCGTAAATTTCTTCCAATGCCTCTACCGACATACGATTAGAAAGCGCCAAAGAAACAGTAATCTGAGTGGGCCGAGCATTCATGGCATAAATGTCAGACAAATTGACCACCACTGCTTTGTAACCCAAGTGTTTCAGTGGTACATAAAGTAAGTCAAAGTGAACCCCTTCTACTAACATATCTGTACTCACTACAGTCAGTGCCTTTTCATTTTTAATTAAGGCTGCATCATCTCCTACTCCTAATTTGGAGCTAGCATTTTTCAACTCAATACCACTAGTTAATCTTTCAATTAATCCGAATTCCCCTAGGTCTGTTAACGGTGTTGGCTCATTTGTATTTTCACTCATGGTGCAAAAGTAAATGTTCTAGTAGAACAAAGAACTTTTTGTGGTGCGATATTTTATTCTTTAAATATTTTTCTACAATTAAACAATACCCTACACAGGGTGTTTTTTTATTAAATTAAAGTCTTATTTAGAGTTAATCTAAATAAAGATAATTAACTTTGTCAACAGAAAAAATGCGCAAATGATTAAGGTAAACGACAGAGCAAGAGACAAGATAATGACTCTTTTATCGGACGAAGGAAAAGCACAAGATCGATTTGTTCGAGTAGCGGTTCAAGGTGGCGGCTGTTCAGGATTGATGTACAACTTAGACTTTGATTCTGAATTGAAAGAAGAAGATAAAGTAATAGAAGACAACAACGTAAGAATTGTTGTAGATAAAAAGAGCGTTTTATATTTAGTAGGAACAGAATTGGATTTTACAGATGGCTTGAATGGAAAGGGATTTAGTTTTAACAATCCAAATGCCTCAAGAACATGTGGATGTGGTGAAAGTTTCTCTATCTAAAAATTAAAATACATGCAAAACGAAGATCAATTATTAGAAGAGGTTACCAATAGTGAGTACAAGTATGGATTCTACACGGAGATGGATTCAGACCAAGCTCCCAAGGGGTTAAACGAAGATATTATTCGTTTTATCTCAGCAAAGAAAAAGGAACCAGAATGGTTATTAGAGTATCGCTTAAACGCTTTACGAATTTGGCAAACAATGGAAGAGCCGAATTGGGCGCATTTGGGTTACCCGAAACCAGACTTTCAAGATTTACACTACTATTCTGCTCCCAAGCCTAAAAAACAATTGGACAGTTTAGATGAAGTAGATCCTGAGTTATTGGAGACCTTTAAAAAACTAGGAATTTCCATTGAAGAGCAAGAGCGGTTGACCGGTGTTGCAGTGGACGTGGTAGTTGATTCGGTTTCCGTAGCTACTTCTTTTAAAAAGAAACTAGGAGAATTGGGAATTATTTTTTGCTCTTTTAGCGAAGCAGTTCAGGAACACCCAGAATTGGTTAGAAAATACTTAGGTACTGTGGTGCCAACTACCGATAACTTTTACGCTACTCTGAATTCAGCAGTATTTACCGATGGTTCTTTCTGTTACATCCCAAAAGGCACTAAATGCCCAATGGAATTATCAACCTACTTCCGAATTAACGAAGCCAATACTGGTCAGTTTGAAAGGACGTTAGTAGTGGCAGATGAAGGTAGTTATGTTAGTTATCTAGAAGGTTGTACGGCGCCTATGCGAGATGAAAATCAGTTGCATGCTGCTGTGGTGGAGTTAGTAGCGCTAGACAATGCAGAGATTAAATATTCGACTATTCAGAACTGGTACCCTGGTAGCAAAGAAGGAAAAGGTGGGATTTACAACTTTGTGACAAAGCGAGGCTTGTGTATGGAAAATTCTAAAATCTCATGGACACAAGTAGAAACCGGCTCTGCGGTTACTTGGAAATATCCAGGCTGTATATTGAAAGGAAACAATTCTATTGGAGAATTTTACTCGGTGGCAGTTACTTCAAATCATCAGCAGGCGGATACGGGATCGAAAATGATTCACTTGGGTAAAAACACAAAGAGTACCATTATTTCGAAAGGTATTTCTGCAGGTCAAGCTCAAAACTCTTACCGTGGTTTGGTAAAAATTAACAAAGGAGCAACCAATGCAAGAAACTTCACCCAGTGTGACTCCTTGTTAATGGGTAACAATTGCGGAGCCCACACTTTCCCCTACATTGAAGTTGGCAACCAAAGTTCTAAAGTAGAACATGAAGCAACCACATCCAAAATTGGCGAAGACCAAATATTCTATTGTAAGCAACGAGGGATGGACGAAACGACTGCCATTAACCTAATTGTGAACGGTTATTGCAAGGAGGTTTTAAACCAATTACCTATGGAGTTTGCCGTTGAAGCTCAAAAATTATTAGAAATCAGTTTAGAAGGAAGTGTGGGTTAGCATTGCTACCCAAAATTTTTAATGTTGAGTTTTTAATTCTTAATCACTCCACATTAAAAATCATTAAACGAACAAACCAAATAAAAACATTTTAATTCTTGATGAAACAAGAACTCTTCTAAGCAAAAGATTCAGAATTAAAGATTAAAAATTAAAAATTCGAAATGATTAAGATAAAGAATTTGCACGCTTCCATAGAAGGAACAGAAATTTTAAGAGGAATTAACCTTGAAGTAAAGGCTGGAGAAATTCATGCGATTATGGGGCCAAATGGTTCCGGTAAAAGTACCCTAGCTAGTGTTTTAGCGGGAAGAGATGAATACGAAGTAACAGAGGGTTCTGTGGACTTTTTAGGAAATGACCTATTAGATATGGAGCCGGAAGATCGTTCCAGAGCCGGCTTGTTTTTAGCTTTTCAATATCCTGTTGAGATCCCTGGGGTGAGTAACATCAACTTTTTGAAAACTGCCATTAACGAAGCGAGAGAGAAAAGAGGCGAAGAGCCAATGGCAGCAAAAGACTTCTTAAAAAGAGTAAAAGACAAGTCAAAATTAGTGGAACTAGATGGTCGATTAGCCAACCGTTCAGTGAACGAAGGGTTTTCAGGCGGAGAAAAGAAACGAAATGAGATTTTTCAAATGGCTATGCTTGATCCCAAATTATCTGTTTTAGACGAGACGGATTCAGGATTAGACATTGATGCTTTGAGAGTTGTCGCCAATGGTGTGAATCAACTTAAAACGAAAGACAATGCCTCTATTGTAATAACTCATTACCAAAGGTTATTGGATTACATTGTGCCGGATTTTGTGCACGTATTGTACCAAGGTAGAATTGTAAAAACAGGTCCAAAAGAACTCGCTTTGGAGTTAGAAGAAAAAGGTTACGACTGGATTATTAAAGATTTAGAAGAAGTTTCAGCATAGGTATGGAAGTAATGAACGAAACCGTTAAGATGTCTACAAAAGATACATTTTTGTCAAACTTTAATTTGTTAGATTTTTCTTTTGACGAAGATTTTTCGAAAGACATTCGGAGTGCAGCAAAAAATACGATTGAAGGATTGGAGTTTCCAACTTCCAAAGTGGAGTATTGGAAGTACACAAGAATCAATAAAATTATTAAGAGAGACTATAGTATTTCTGCACCTGAAAATAAGGTAGAAATTGACCTCTCAGTACCGAGTAAAAATTGCATTGTTTTGATAAATGGTTTTTACAGTGAAGAGCTGAGCTTTTTCGAATCGGAAGTAGGTGTTACGTTTAGCTCCTTATCGGAAGCAAAGAAGAACAGTAGTGTTTTAAAGGAGAAATTCAATTCCCTGGTAAAGAAGGATGAGATTTTTGCGCAAATAAACTCAGCATATCACCAAGACGGGGCTTTTATGCACGTGGAAAAAAATGTACAAGCTGAAGAACCGTATTACATTTTAAATTTTGTTGACGATTCGAATATTCTATCGAATCCAAGAAACTTTGTTTTTTTAGAGCAAGGAGCCAACGTAAAAGTGGTATTAAAAACCATCAATACAGCAAACGCTGGTTCATTTACCAACATGGTTTCTGAACTATTTATTGAAAAGAATGCGCATTTTGAAATTAACAAGATTCAAAATGAAGCGGATGATTCGTTTCAAATTGCAACAGAACAAGTGGTTCAAGCGGATGACAGCACCTTTAAAATAAACACCTTTACCTTAAATGGAGCAATCGTTAGAAACAATCTGAACATTGATTCCTTGGGTAAAAACACGATGACATACTTGAACGGGCTATATCCTTTAAAAGGAAAACAGCACGTAGATAACCATACCTACTTATTGCATCGAGAGCCAAATGGCGAGTCGCATGAATTGTACAAAGGAATTCTAGGAGATTCTTCAACAGGGGTTTTTAACGGCAAAGTTTTCGTGCATCGAGAAGCACAAAAAACAAATGCTTTTCAATCGAATGCGAATATTGTCATGACGGATTCTGCAACCATTAATTCAAAGCCAGAGTTAGAAATTTATGCAGATGATGTAAAGTGCAGTCACGGTTCAACAACTGGTCAGTTAGATGAAGAAGCACTTTTTTACTTGAGAGCAAGAGGTTTGTCGAAAGATAGCGCTCGAGCCGTATTGGTAAACGCTTTTGCTTCCGACGTTATTGAGCAAATTGGAGTTGAATCTGTTAAAGAAGAAATAGAGCAGTACATAGACGATAATTACCAAGGGATAAAATAGTTTTCTATTTTGTCATGTTGAGCGGAGTCGAAACATAGACAAAACAAAATCGTCCACTTCGACTCCGCTTAGTGTGACAATTTTTAATTTATATGAAAAAATTCAACGTAAACGACATAAGAAAAGATTTTCCAATACTTTCAAGAGAAGTAAATGGTAAACCTTTGGTTTACTTGGACAATGGAGCCACTTCTCAAAAGCCCCAGGTGGTCATAGATGCGATAAATAGCTATTATTCTCATGACAATGCAAACATTCACCGTGGTGTGCACACTTTAAGTCAAGTAGCTACAACTGCTTATGAAGAGGCTCGGAAAAAAATTCAGCATTGGATCAATGCAGAACTTTCAGAAGAAGTGCTTTTTACAAAAGGTACCACAGACGGGGTTAATATTATTTCTAATGCTTGGGGTAGATTTCATTTACAGAAGGGAGACGAAGTAATCATTACGGAAATGGAGCACCACTCCAACATAGTTCCATGGCAAATGATTTGCGACGAAAGGCAAGCAAAGCTTAAAGTAATTCCGGTGAACGATGCAGGAGAACTGCAGATGAAGGAATATAAAAAAATGCTCTCCGAAAAAACAAAAATGGTTGCTCTAGTTCACATTAGCAACACACTAGGCACCATTAATCCTGTTAAAGAAATAATAAAATTAGCACACGAAGTTGGCGCAAAAGTATTGGTAGATGGAGCGCAACAAGTTGCCCATGCTGCACCCAATGTAAGAGACCTAGATGCTGATTTCTATGTATTTGGATTACATAAAATGTTTGGCCCAACAGGTGTTGGAGTTCTTTACGGAAAAAAAGAATTGCTAGATAAAATACCGCCTTACCAAGGCGGTGGCGATATGATTAAAACGGTAACGTTTGAAAAAACTACCTACAATGAGTTGCCTCATAAATTTGAAGCAGGAACGCCTAATATATCGGCGGGAATTGCTACTGCAGCAGCTGTAGATTACATTACTAGCTTAAATTGGGATGAAATACATGTTCATGAACAAGAGTTACTCAACTATGCTACAGCAGAATTAAAAAAAATTAAAGGCCTCAAAATAATTGGTGAAGCGCGTGAAAAAGCTTCAGTTATTTCCTTTATAGTTGAAGGAGTTCACGCTTATGATCTCGGCGTGATTGTAGATAAAATGGGAATCGCAGTGCGAACAGGTCACCATTGTACACAACCGTTAATGAACCGATTTGGAATTCAAGGTACGATAAGGGCGAGTTTTGCTTTTTACAACACCAAAGAAGAAGTAGACGTATTAATTGCTGCTCTCAACAGAGCCATCAAAATGCTTGTATAATGACGATTAACGAAAGACAAGACGAAGTAATTGAGGAATTCGAAATGTTCGAAGACTGGATGGACAAGTACGAATACTTGATTTCATTAGGTAAAGAACTTCCGTTAACTGAGGAAGCTAAAAAAATAGAGGAGAACATTATAAAAGGCTGTCAATCGAGAGTTTGGTTAGCTGCCGATATGAATGATTCAAAAATTCAATTTACAGCTGATAGTGACGCAATTATTACGAAAGGAATTATCTCGTTAATGATCCGAGTTTTAACAGACTCCTCTCCAAAAGAAATTATGGAATCTGAACTTTACTTTATAGATAAAGTTGGATTAAAAGAACACCTCTCTCCTACTCGCTCAAATGGGTTAGTGAGCATGGTGAAACAAATGAAAATGTATGCAATTGCATATTCTTCAAAAGTATAAGACATGGCTGAAAAGAACGTAAAAGACCTTTCAAAGAAAAATGTAGAAAATCAGGTAATTGATGTATTAAAAACCATTTATGATCCCGAAATACCGGTAAATATTTACGATTTAGGTTTAATTTACTTTGTGATTGTTGATGATGAGTTCAACGTTAAAATTGAAATGACCTTAACCTCTCCTAACTGCCCAGTTGCAGAGAGTTTACCGGAAGAAGTTCGTGTTAAAGCAGAAAGTTGTTGGTGTGTAAAAACAGCAGAGGTAGAGATTGTTTGGGACCCTACTTGGGATAAAGACATGATGAGCGAAGAGGCAAAATTTGAATTAGGTTTCATGTAGTGCACAATGTGCACGGATAATTATTGAGAGACACATGCGCTATTAATAAATTATAAAAGAAAATCGCCAACTATTACATTCCAATTATTAATTAAAATAAATGTCAGAAGAAATTGTAAACAGAGTAGCCAACAGTGGCTTAATTACGTTCAACCTAGAGGATTTATTTCCTGAAGGCGAACGCGTGCTGTATGACATAAAAGACAACCTTTGGCAAGAAATCGCACTCAAAGAAAAAGATTTTCGAGAATTTGTGAAAGAGCACGATTGGTCTCAATACCAAGATAAATACGTTGCAATTTATTGTTCAGTTGACGCGATTGTTCCAACTTGGGCATATATGCTATTAACGATAAAGCTCGCGCCTTTTGCAAAGAAAGTTGTATTTGGAGGTCTTAACGAATTAGAAAATGTGCTATTCGATGAGGCGCTTTCAAAGGTTAACACTGACGATTACATAGATGCTAGAGTAGTTATTAAGGGATGCAGCGGAAAAGCAGTGCCTGCTTCAGCCTATGTTCGAATTACCGAAATACTTCAACCTGTTGCAAAAATATTAATGTACGGTGAGCCTTGCAGCACTGTTCCTTTGTATAAAAAGCCAAGAGGGTAAATTTCACCTCGTGCTCTGAGCTATCACCTTCTTTTTGAAAAATTTATAAGTGATTAATATACAGGACGTCAATTAAAGAGGTTCAGGTAATTCATAATTCGACAATCGTAATTGTCTATTTCTAAAGTCTATTTTGCTCATCTTCAGAACCTGACTCCCTTCTGCGTTTTTCTTTAACATCCTTTTGTCCAAAGGCGTAGCTCAAAAATAAGGTCACGTTCCTACTGTCACTTCCACCTGAACCTGTTATGCTAACACCCGCGAATTCGTTCTCTGCACGCCAAAAACTTGTAAAAAGAATATCGTTAAAGGATAGTTTGCCAGTCCAATTTTTATAGCTTTTACTTGCAGCAATACTGAAGGCTCCCATACTTTTTGTTCTAAAAGTTCCTCTCCAAATAGATGGGCTGCTATACCATCCGCTTACCTCTAATTTATAAGACTTGGGCAAGCTAAAAGAAGACGAACCAAAACCACCGTAAATAAACTGATCAATCGGAATGAATGAAGGATTATTGGCCGTAAAACTGGTATAATAGGCATAAGAACTTAAGTATACATTCCACCATTCATTTATCTTAAATGGGTAGCTTAAACTAAAATTATACACTTGGTTATCCGCCACATTCTGTGTTTGAATGAAACCTCTTGCTTCTCCATCTGCCTCTGTCACCTCTGCAAAAAAGTCTGATACGTAAGAATACGTGAAGCTCGTTGTTAAGCGATATTTATAGGTGTTTGAAATTTTAATGTTCTCTGTAAACTGAGGTTGTAGGAAGGGATTGCCTTTTCTAAAGCTCAACTCATTTATTTGAGATTCGAATGGATTTAAATTTTCATAGTTTGGGCGAGCAATCCTTCTGCTATACACCAGGGCTAAACTGTTGTTTCTATTGGGAGAATAAGACACACCTCCTGAAGGAAACCAATTTAAGTAGCTACGCTTTACTGTTTTGTTATCTTGCTCAGAGAAGGCAGTTAATACTCCATCAGAATTGGTATGCTCTGCTCTTAATCCAAACTGCAGATTAACTTTTTTTATGTTGAACTTGTAATTGAAGTAACCGGCAATTATTTGTTCTTCGTAATCAAATGTATTGGAACGATTTTCATTTAAAGACTGTTGCCCATTCTCAATGTTGAAGAAATTGAAAGTATTGTTTGTCTCCACTTGAGAAATTTTTGCGCCAACACTTAACGTACCTTTCCACAACTTTTGCTCGTAATCTGTTTTCGCAGAATACACGTCAATATTAATTGGAGTTTCCTGAAAGTTAATATTCTCACTAGTAATATTATCATTACTTGGATTAACGTAAAAGTTAGGTTGAGAAGTTTCTTGTTCTTTAGAGAAATAGACATAATCTAAGTCCACACTAAACATGCGGTCATTTGTGTCCTTGTAGGTATAATTGACATTGGTGGTAATGTTGTACGTCTCTGAATCGTCTTTATTAGGTGCTCTTAAAATACTGTCTACAGCAGTGCTGTTTACTCCAAGTATATCTGTATTCGATAAAGAAAATGCATCTCTCACATTTCTACTTCCATTTACGCTCACACTAATGGTACTAAAATCAGACATGTAGTAATCTCCACCAACATTTAATCGGTCATTTAAACTGGAATTTTCTGAATCTGTTTCTCCATCTAACACAATACCATTCTGAATTCTCTTGATGTTGAAAAAACCTGTACTCGTGCCATCGTAATGAGAAGCATTTCCAAATAGCGCAAACTTTTTACTTCGATGATTTACGTTCAGTGTGGTGCTATTTCTAAAAAAGTCGCCATACGTTAATGAATTCGTGATAGTACCTTTTGTTCCCAGTCCTTTTTCTCGCTTTAAAACTATATTTAATATACCTGCACTTCCTGCTGCATCGTATTTGGAAGAAGGTTGTGTAATGATCTCAATCTTCTCAATTTCTTCTGCTCGAAGACTTTTTAAGTAGTTAGTAAGGTCTTGTCCTTGTAAATAGGTTTGCTTGCCATTTACATAAACGTTTATTCCCTGCTTTCCTTCTAAAATAATGTTATCATCACTATCAACTTGTAATCCAGGTGCTTTCCTCAAAAGTTCAACTCCGTTATCCCCGGTTGTAGATATATTTTGAGAGACGTTAAATATCGTTTTATCAGCCTCTACTTGAATCATGGGCTTTTCAGTTGTAATTGTAACCTCCCCTATTTCTTTGCTAGTTTTAGTAAGAGCTACTTTACCCAATATGCCTTTATCGTTTGCTAAGTCAATCAAAACAGTTTTTCGCTGATAGCCAATGAAAGAAACTACCAATCGGTAATTGTTATCATTCAAGTTGACGAATCGAAATGTTCCATCTGCCCTAGTAGTCTCTACCTTTTGAACGGAACTGTCGGATTTAAACAATTGCAAAGTAGCAAAAGGAAGTCCATCACCTTTCTCATCTAATATTACCCCCTGAATAGATTGAGCGGCTGAGCACACTGAAAAGCAAACAAGCACAAGAAGTACTACATTTTTCATAGTATTAATTTGCAGCAAACATGGACTTATTATTTTGATTCAGTAACATTAATAGAGACAAATGGGCTTTTCACAAGATGAACGGAATAAGTGAATGGATTCAGTCATCTGACTTATGCAGTAATTCTTACTCCAAGAAAATATGACTTCAACGGGAGCTTAAAAACTGCAGTTTGCTTACTTTTCAAACATGAAAAGAGTCACTTTTACTTTTTTACTGTTTTTGTTTTGTACAACAGTTGGTTTTACTCAACAAAAAACAGCCGAACAGTTTCAAAAAGAAACGAATGAACATTACGCCGATGAGGAGAGTTCTCCGCTCCTGAAAGAAGACTTAATAAACTATAAAGGCCTTCCCTTTTATAAAATTGATTCACAATACATTGTTGTCGCGAGGATTAATCGAATAGAAAAAGTAAAACCGTTTAAAATGAAAACAACCACGGACCGCAGGCCCGAATATGTGGTATACGCTGTCGCTACGTTTGATTTGAATGGCGCAGAACACAACTTGAACATTTACAAAAGCTACGGTACAAGTAACCCGGAATACGAAGACTACCTTTTTCTTCCGTTTACGGATGAAACTTCGGGAAATGAAACGTACGGTGGCGGACGTTTTATCGATTTAAGAATAACCGAAGGAAATGAAATGGTGATTGATTTCAACCAGGCTTACAACCCTTACTGCGCTTACAATTATAAATACAGCTGCCCCATTCCACCCAAAGAAAATCACTTGAACACTCGAATTGAGGCGGGAGTAAGATACGTGTCAAAAGACTAGATAAAACACGAACTTTGATGCAATGGAAAGGATCATTCAAACTTCTGTTGAAAAGGCCACTGAACTGCTACTTCAAGGCGAGGTGGTAGCTATTCCAACAGAAACGGTATACGGTTTAGCAGCATCAATTAGTTTCCCAAAGGCAATTGACTACATCTTCGAATTAAAGGGAAGGCCAAGAACAAATCCATTAATCGTTCATGTCGCCAATATTAAACAGGCTGAAGAGTTATGTAAATCTTTTCCTGAACCTTTAAAAAAGTTAGCACATCAATTTTGGCCCGGTTCTCTTACCTTAGTTTTACCAAAGACCAAACACGTAAGCAATCAAATAACTGCAGGTAAAAATACGGTTGGAATAAGAGTTCCCAATCATCCAAAGTTGTTACAATTATTAAAAAAAACAGGACCCATTGCAGCACCCAGTGCAAATCCTTTTGAGCGGATTAGTCCTACTAGTGCGCAACACGTAGCCGATTACTTTCCTAAGGGATTAAAAATGGTCTTAGATAGTGGCATTTGTCAAGCGGGAATTGAGTCTACTATTGTTGGATTTGAGAACAACCAGGTTATTATTTATCGCTTAGGAGCTATAAGTATTGAAGCAATTGAAAACGTAGTTGGAAAAGTTGCCTTATTTGATTCCAATCAAAGTAATGTTGTAACTCCTGGAATGTCTAAAAAACACTATGCTCCTAAGACAAAAACCATAGTCGCGGAAAACGTTAAAGACTTTGTAAACAAAAACGTTGCCTCAAAAATTGGACTCATTGTGTTTAAACAATCAGCACAATTGGAAGTAGCTAAAGAAGTAATCTTATCCCCATCAGGTGATTTGCAAGAAGCTGCACAGCGAATTTACCAAACACTTCACGAACTTGATAAGTTGGGCTTAGACTACATTGTTATCGAACCACTACCAAACGAGGGGTTAGGAAGATCAGTGAACGATCGATTGAGCAGGGCTGTTCATTCGTAGCAGCAAGAGTACTAACTGTTAGCTTTTCTAATAAAATACAGGTAAATTGGTAAAACGGTCGATCTTTCTTTACTTCAATAAAATAGAACTATCACCGTAACTTAAGAAACGAAAATCGTTGTTCAATGCGTAATTATATACCTTGTGCCAATCTTCTCCAATCCAAGAAGAAACCAATGCAAGTAAAGTGCTCTTGGGTTGGTGAAAATTTGTAATTAATCCACTGATCGCTTTCCATTCGTATCCCGGCATAATGAACAAAGCAGAGTGAAAATCGATTTTACTATCACCAGATTTTTCCAACAACTGCAACAAAAATTCGCAAGCTTCCTTCCAAGTAAAATCGGCAGGCAATTGATACGCATCTTCTTGAGTTATCAAGCTTTCATTCGCATTGCCGTTATGTTTCATTTTGACCGCCAGCCAATACAAGCTTTCTAAGGAACGAAGACTAGTGGTTCCAACACAAATAATTTTACCTTGCTTCAGCGCCAATTGCTGAAGGGTTGCTTTATCAATTACAATGCGTTCTTCGTGCATATCATGGTCAACCAGTTTAGCTGATTTCACCGAACGAAAAGTTCCTGCACCAACAAATAAAGTGAGGTACGCTAAATCATGACCTTTTTGCTGTATCTTTTTTAGTTGGCTATCTATGAAGTGCAAACCTGCAGTAGGAGCAGCTACAGCCCCCTCATTTTTGGCATAAACCGTTTGGTAATTTTCTTGGTCAGCTAATTCCGTCTTTCGGTTCAAGTATGGAGGAAGTGGAATTTCTCCTGCCTCATTCAATATTTCCGAAAATTCAATACCTCCCTCCCATTCAAATTGGATAATTACGTCTGTCGCGCGCTTTTCGTTAATACTTGCTCTTAAAGTTGTTCCGGCAATAGCGAGCTCTAGTACTTCTCCATCCTTAAACCGCTTAAGGTTTCCCACCAAACATTGCCACTTACATTCTTGCTTCGAGGTCAACGCTTGTTCAACTGTTTGTTCAAATGGCTCCAAACAGAATATTTCAATTTTAGCACCCGTTTTTCTTTGAAAGTATAGCCTTGCTGCTAGTACTTTGGTATCGTTAAAGACAAGCAATGTCTCCTCAGGCAAATACGCCTCTAAATTTGAAAATACATCTGTGTCAATTGCTCCATTTTTGTACGTTAACAGCTTTGATGAATTGCGATTCTCCAGCGGATATTTTGCAATTTTTTCATCGGGTAGTTCGTAATAAAAATCCTTCGATTCTAGCTGTTCTCGATTCATGCTTGCAAAAATAAGGGCTATGATTTAATATCTCATCCATAAATATCAGATTATTAAATCCTCCCTTGAAGCAGCTTAAATTTAACGATAGTTTATTATTTGATTGTGGCTTAATACCTACTTTTGAAATCCATTAACAAAAAACAATCATGTTTAACCCCTGGCACGATGTTCACATCGGAAAAAATTCACCGACTACCGTTACAGGTATCATAGAAATACCGAGAAATAGCAGAGCAAAGTATGAATTAGATAAAGATTCGGGTATGCTCATTTTAGATAGAGTACTCTACTCTTCTATCAATTACCCATCTAACTATGGATTTATTCCACAAACGTATTGTGATGATGGGGATCCGTTAGATATTTTAGTCCTTTCTCAAATTGATATTGTTCCGATGTGCCTAGTTGAAGCGAGACCAATTGGCGTTATGAGAATGTTAGACGAAGGAGAGAGCGACGATAAGATTATTGCTGTCGCCGTGAACGACATGAGTGTTGGGCACATCCAAGATGTCTCAGAGCTACCAAATCATTCCATCAAAGAGTTGAGAAGCTTTTTTGAAGACTACAAAAAATTGGAGAAGAAAGAAGTAATTGTCGAAGAGTTTCAGGGCGCCAACGTGGCAAGGGAAGTAATCGAACAAAGTGTGTTAGATTATAAAAAATTAATGAGTAAATAAATTACTGCAAGGCTTAACAAATAAAAAAGGCTTGCCATAATTGGCAAGCCTTTTCATTTTTAATTCATCTTTATAGTTTATCCACCGAAATCGTCGAAAGATACATTCTCTTCAGGAACTCCCCAATCGTCGCACATTTTTAGTACCGCTTGGTTCATCATTGGAGGACCACAAAAGTAAAACTCAATATCCTCAGGAGCGTCATGTTTGGTCAAGTACTGATCAATTACTGACTGGTGCACAAACCCAACAAAACCGTCTCCGTCGTCTTCCATGTTCTCCATTTTTTTCCAGTTATCCTCTTCTAATGGCTCAGACAATACCATGTAAAATTTAAAGTTTGGAAAATCCTTTTCTAATGCTCTAAAGTGATCGATGTAGAACAATTCTCTTTTAGAACGACCGCCGTACCAGTAAGTCACTTTTCTACCTGTTTTTAGTGTTCTGAACAGGTGATATAAGTGAGAACGCATTGGAGCCATTCCTGCACCACCCCCGATGTATAACATCTCTGCATCTGTTTCCTTGATAAAGAATTCACCGTAAGGTCCTGAAACAGTTACTTTGTCTCCTTTCTTTTGGTTGTAGATATAAGAAGAAGCAACGCCTGGATTAACATTCATCCATCCGTTTTTTTCTCTATCCCATGGTGGAGTTGCAATACGCACGTTCAACATAATTCTTCTTCCCTCCGCAGGATAAGAAGCCATTGAATATGCTCGTTCTACCAATTCGTCATTCTTCATTTGCAAAGGCCACAAGTTAAACTTGTCCCACTCTGCTTTAAACTTATCTGGTTGACCCGGGTGCTCTTCCGGGTGAGCAGTGATATCAATATCCTTAAAGTCTACGACTGTTTTTGGTATTTCAATCTGAATATAACCCCCAGCCTTGTAGTCCATATCTTCTGGTAACTCAACAATGAATTCCTTTATGAAAGAAGCTACTGAGTAATTAGAAACAACTGTAGCTTCCCATTTCTTAATTCCAAATACTTCTTCAGGTACTTCAACTACCATGTCTTCTTTCACCTTTACCTGGCAACCTAATCTCCAGTTATCAGCGATTTCTTTCCTTGAAAAGTAAGGCTTCTCTGTTGGAAGAATTTCTCCTCCACCGCTAGTTACCTGACACTTGCACATGGCACAAGTACCACCACCTCCACAGGCCGATGGTAAAAATATTTTTTCGCTACTCAACGTTGAAAGCAGCGTACTACCCGCTTGAACTTGAACATTCTTTTCTCCATTGATGGTTAACGAAACAGGACCTGAATTAGTAAGTTTAGCCTTTGCCCAAAGCAAAAGACTTACTAATAATAACATTACTAACAATACGACGACTATCGCCAATCCTACTGTTGCTGTATTTAATACTAATATCATCTTCTTCTAATTCTTTAAATTACAACTCAATTCCCATAAAACTCATGAACGCCATTCCCATCAAACCGGTGATGATGAATGTTATTCCTAAGCCTCTTAATGGAGCAGGTACTTTTGAATATCTGATTTTTTCTCTAATCGCTGCAATAGCTACAATTGCTAAAAACCAACCAACTCCTGACCCTAAGCCAAACACTGTAGCTTCTGCAATGTTCGCATATTGTCTCTCTTGCATAAATAAAGAGCCACCTAAAATAGAACAGTTTACTGCAATTAATGGTAAGAAGATTCCCAACGCACCGTACAGTGCAGGAGCATACTTTTCAACTGCCATTTCAACCAATTGCACCATGGATGCAATTACTGCGATAAACATGATAAAACTTAAGAAACTTAAATCTACATCAGCAAAATCGGCATCTAACCAAACTAAAGCTCCTTCTTTCAACACGTAATTCTCTAACAAGTAGTTAATCGGCACCGTAATACCTAAAACAAAAATTACTGCTGCTCCAAGACCAACTCCAGTTTTCACTGTTTTAGAAACGGCCAAATAAGAACACATTCCTAAGAAATAAGCGAAAATCATGTTGTCGATAAAAATCGACTTGATAAATATATTTACGTATTCCATCTTTATTAATTTTCTTCGATTAGTTTGGTGTTTCTAGAACGTTGAACCCAAATAATGATTCCAACTGTAATTAAAGCCATTGGAGGCAAAATCATTAATCCATTATTGAAGTAACCAAAGTCATAAAACGCATCTGGTATTACTTGAAAACCGTAAAGTTTACCTGAACCAAATAGCTCTCTAACTACAGCAACTGCAATTAAAATCCATCCGTAACCAGCAGCATTACCTACTGCATCTAAAAACGAAGGCCACGGTTTATTTGCTAATGCAAATGCCTCTAAACGACCCATAATAATACAGTTGGTAATAATTAGACCAACGAAAACTGAAAGTTGTTTACTTACATCATATAAGTATGCTTTCAAAACTTGGTCTACTAAGATTACTAGGGCTGCAACAATTACTAACTGCACAATAATTCTAACCCTTGATGGAATTAAATTTCTTAACCAAGAAACAATTAAGTTCGCTCCAATCATTACTACTAACACTGACAAGGACATTACTACTGCCTGCTTTACCTGAACCGTAATGGCTAATGCAGAACAAATACCTAATACCTGAATGGTAATCGGGTTGTCATCGTTCAATGGGTCTGATAAAAGTCTTTTATTTTTTGAAGAGAATAACGGCTCTTTTGGTTCTTTTACAACTGCTGTTGCTTCTACTGTTTCGCTCATAGCTTAGTCGGTTTTAAAAATTATAAAGCAGCTTTTTGATTGCCTTTGAAGTAAGGTACATAAACGTTCAAGGTTCTTTGCATCATTTCACCTACACCCTTAGAGGTAATTGTTCCACCTGAAATACCATCAACCATGTGGCTCTTTCCTTCAACGTCTGCGCCGCCTTTCACAACTTCTACAGAAACATATTCAGAGCCATCGAAGATTGTTTTACCAATAAATTTATCTTGAAAAAATGGCTGATTGATTTCCGCTCCCAATCCAGGAGTTTCTGTTTTGTGATCGAAAGTTGAACCATAAATAGTGTTCATGTCGCCCTCAAATGCTACGAAACCCCAAATAGGCCCCCAAAGTCCATTTCCTGCCATCGGTACAATGTACTTTCTAGCTCCGTTATCTTCAAAAACAAATAGTGGGTAGTTTCTTTTTTCTATATCCAATGTTTTGAATTCCTTCACAACATCAATGTCAAAAGCAGTTAAGCCTTCAGGAGAAACTACATTACCGTCGTTGTCCAACATTACCTGCTCAACAATGTATTGCTCAAATTTTGCTGCAGCTTCATCTGGCGTTGCTTCAACCTTTACAGAAGCAAGAATGTTCTGCATTTTTTCTAGTCGTACATTCTCTTTTTGAAGCGGCTTTAATCCTTCAGCTACAAATGCCAAAGATGCCCCTACAACAATAACAAGTATTGCGGAAAAAGTGAATGTGTATGAATTTTTATTTACGTCCATTTCTAATATGTATTAAGCGGCAACTGCCATTGTACGTTTTTGTCTCCTTTTAATGTTCGCTTCTAAAACGTAGTGATCAATTAATGGCGCCATTACGTTCATGAATAAAATTGCCAACATAATTCCCTCAGGGTAGGCAGGGTTAAATACTCGAATCATAATTCCTAAAAATCCAATTAAGAAACCATAAATGTATTTACCTGTTGCAGTTTGAGCTGCAGATACCGGGTCTGTTGCCATGAAAACGATTCCAAAAGCGAAACCTCCAATTACCAAGTGCATGTGAGCCGGTACTTCCATAAATGGATTTGCTCCCCATAAGTTGAATAACAATCCCATTACATAAGCACCAAGTATTCCTGAAAACATAATTTTCCAAGATGCGATTCCGGTAATTAGTAAGATTGCTGCTCCAATCATGATTGCCAATGTGCTAGTCTCTCCAACTGATCCTGGAATTAACCCTAAAAAGGCAGACATAAACGAGTCGCCGTAAGCAACACCTGCTGCATCGACAAAACCAGAAGATTTTTCAGTAGCTTGAGCCAAAATTGTTGCTCCTGTAGAACCATCTGCATAAGCCACTGACTCATCCATTCCACCACCAATCCAGACTTTGTCACCAGACATCCAAGTTGGGTAAGCAAAAAACAAGAAAGCTCTTGCAGTAAGTGCAACGTTCAAGATGTTCATTCCTGTTCCTCCAAAAACTTCTTTTCCAATAATTACGGCAAAAATGGTTGCTGCTGCCACCATCCAAAGTGGAATCTCCACAGGTAGACAAAGTGGAATTAACATTCCCGATACCAAGAAGCCTTCGGCTACTTGGTGTTTGTTTATAATCGCGAAAACGAACTCAACTCCTAATCCGGCAGCATAAGAAACCACAACCAAAGGCAATACTTTTAACGCACCATACAAGAAAGCATCCATAAAAGTGTACGCTTCTCCAGTTGCTAAAAAATGCTGATATCCTGTGTTCCACATTCCAAATAATAAGGCCGGAACCATAGCTAAAACCACCATAATCATGGTACGTTTCATATCAATTCCATCTCTAATGTGAGATCCTTTGCCATTTGTTGTATGCCCTGGAACAAATAAAAATGTTTCCAATGCATCGTATGCTGGCAAGTACTTTTCTAATTTCCCACCTTCATCAAAGTTGGGCTTAACATTGTTCTCTAAAAATTTGTGAATTGCATTACTCATGTCAATAATTTTATAGTGTTAACTCATTTCTTCACGTAACATGGCTAACCCGTTACGAACAATGGTTTGGGTAGGTATTTTTGATGTACAAACAGTTTCACAAAGTGCAAAATCTTCTGGTGCAACTTCGTAAATCCCTAGGTTCTCCATTAACTCAATATCATCCACCATAATGGCTTTCACCAATTGCACTGGATAAATATCGAACGGAAAAACTTTATCGTACTCCTCAGTAACCACAAATGGTCGTTCTTCACCATTCATGTTTGCGTCAAGGTTGTATTGTTTATTAGGCGATAGCCAAGAAACCAATGCTCTTGAAATACTAAACTTACCGGGGTTTGGAGTAATCCACCCGAACATTTGAGCTTCACCTCCTTCAGGAATAACAGTAACTTGGTAATCGTAAAATCCTAAATAACCTTCAGCACCTATTTTATCTCCGGTTAAAACATTGCCACTTATGATTCTGTTGTTACCCTCTTTCAAGTTTCCTTCCAAAAGAGTTTTCATGCTAACTCCCTGAATGGTTCTAAAATATTTTGGTGTTTTAATTTGAGCACCAGATACTGCAACTGTTCTACTTGCATCGTATTTGCCGGTCTCAAATAATTTACCAATAGCCAAAACGTCTTGAGGTTTTATGGTCCAAACTACCTCGCCTTTGCTAATAGGAGCGAAATGATGAATTTGAACACCTACGTTACCTGCAGGATGCGGCCCTTCTATAAAATGAAGTATTACATTCTTAGCCTGTAAAAAAGCTTCATCTGCCTTAGCAGCGCTATTTACAGTCAAATGAACCTCAGCTAATTTAGCCAATGCGTCTACCCCCATTTGGAAAGTTGCACTCTTACCATCAAGAATGTAATCATTGTCCGGTGCAAGTGGTGCAGAGTCAAAAGCAGATATAAAAATTGCTTTCGGAGTATCGTTTGGCTTTGCAATTACATCGTACGGACGCTGCTTAATAAAAGGCCAAAGACCACTTTTACAAAGTTTTTCAATAATCGCTTCTCTACTTTCAGAAGTAGGATTAGAAGCCCCAAAGTCTTCGTATTTAATTTCTTTGTCTGCAACAATAACAATTTCCTCGATCACCCTTTTGGCTCCTCGTTTAACCTCAGCAACTTCTCCACTTACAGGTGAAGTAAATTTGATTTGGTCATTATCCTTATTGTAATAAAGGGTTGAGCCCGCTTTCACTTCATCGCCTACTTTTACTACTAATTTAGGTGTAGTTCCTTCAAAATCCGTTGGTTTTACGGCAACTGTAGAAGGCATCGGGACATCAGCAAGGATTTTTTCCGCTCCTCCGACAAGCTTGATATTAGCTCCTTTTTTGATTCTAAGCACTTTTGACATAATAATTGATAGGTTCAATTTTCGGGTGCAAAAATAAGACTTTCGTCTATTGATTTCTCCCTTTCTAACAGTTTTTTAACTTTTTTAATAAAGAAATAAATCATTAGCTAAACTCCATTGTTTTGTAAGAAACTAAATTGATTATTTACCCGTTTTGTTCAAATTGGTTTATTATTTTTATAATCTATTATGATTTTGATTTTATGAAGTTTTACGGATGTATATTTACCCTATTCCTTATCAGTTTATCAGGATACTCTAAAACAAACACACTTGGAGAATTATCTGAAAATAAAACAAATTCCACTTCCGAAGATCAAGAAAGTAAACTTCAATACCGAGATCACACCTATCGAGAAAATATTAAAACAGTCCAGCTATACCGCAAAGATGATCAACTTTCCTTTCCAGTATTATTTTTAGGAAGCTCAGAGCAGTTAGAACTTCATTTTGACGACTTAGCAGCAGACTTTGAGACTTACACTTACACCATCGTTCATTGCAATGCAAATTGGGAACCATCTGACCTTGTGGTGACAGAATATTTAAGTGATTTTTTTAATGGTTTTATTGAAGACTACGAATATTCTATCAATACTCTTTTCCCTTACATTCATTACAAAGTTGCTATTCCGAATAATCAAGTAAAGTTCAAACTTTCAGGAAACTACTTACTGAAAGTATATGCTAACAACAATGAAGAGGATCTGCTTTTAACAAAGCGGTTCTATGTAGTTGAAAAAAGAGTAAACATTACAAGTGATATACGAATGGCTACACTTGCAAGATACAGAGATTACAAGCAAGAAGTAGATTTCACGATAGATCACGGCACTTACCCCATTCAGGATGTTTACCAAAATATAACCGTAATGATTTCACAGAATCGGCGGTGGGACAATGCCATTAATAATCTAAAGCCTTTAATAATTCGTTCTACAGAATTGATTTACAATTTTGAAGATAAAAACCTTTTCGATGGAAATAACGAGTACCGCTTCTTTGAAACTAGGAATCTTAGGTACCAATCTATGAATATTGATGGTGTTCAAATAATGGGTGGAAAAACGCATGTGTACATTTTACCCGAAGAACCACGGTCTTCTAAGCGCTATTTGTTTTGGCCGGACATCAATGGTAAGAGACAAATTAATCGTGAAAACAGTCCTCTTTCAAATAGAGAGGCAGATTATATGATTACACACTTTAAGTTAGTAAAAGAAAACCCAGTGCCAGGTGGAGATATTTACGTTTTTGGAGAGCTCAGCGACTGGGAATATAAACCAGAGTTCAAAATGAATTATGTAGAAGTGAATGGGGCCTACGAATTAACCACTACCTTAAAACAAGGTTACTACAACTATAATTATGCTTACCTCCCAGACGGCGAAGAAGTGGGCGATTTATCAACCATTGAAGGAACTCACTCCGAAACCAATAACGATTACTATATCTTCGTATACCATCGAGAAAACGGCACGATTTACGACAAATTAATCGGTTTCGAAATCAAAACAATTAACCCACAATAAACGAAAGTAGTTTTTTATTAATATTGTGCTATGCCCACATTCTTAACAGACAATATTAGTGTAACTGTCAACCCTTCATACGAAGAGCAGCAGTCCTCACCTGCTAATGGAAGGTATGTTTTTAGCTATACCATTGAGGTGAAAAACGAAGGCGACTTAACTGTTCAGCTATTAAGCAGACATTGGTATATTTTTGATTCTGACGGCAGCCACTCTGAAATTAAGGGCGAAGGTGTTGTTGGCGAACAACCGGTTATTCACCCGGGCCAATCTCACGGTTACCAGTCATTTTGTAATTAAAAACAGATATGGGAATGATGTGGGGAAGTTACCTCATGAAGGAGACTGAAACGGGCAGAATATTTAGTGTAGCTATACCAGAATTTCAGTTGATTACACCAATGCGGTTGAACTAACAGGAAATAGGAGGTCAAAATCAATAGCTGCCGCAAAAGGTATTTTTACTCTCCCTTCCATTTCATCAATAATTCCCTTGGGAAACGATGCTTTTCATCAAATACAAACTCCTTATCGTTCAACGTAAACAAGAAGGAGATCAAATCAACTTTGTTAGATTCGGATAAGTTGATTTTTTGATATCCTGCTTTTTTAAATCTCAATTTAGTCTCTTTTGATGTGTAGTGATTCAACACAGAATCCAACTCAAAAAACCGTCCATCGTGCATGTAAGGAAAGCTGTATTCCAAGTTTCGCAGCGAGGGTATCTTGAACAACAGACTATCTTCTTTTAATTTACTAATCGCACCGTTTCCGTAGTCATTCAGACTCGAATCGACGGATATAAAATTTTGAGCTAACTCGTAAGTAGAAAATAAGGGTTCTTGATGGCACGAGTTACAGTTCTTCTGAAATAGTTTATAGCCCTTCAATTCTTGGTCGGTAAAATCTCCTTCACCTCTTATAACTTGGTCGTATTTAGAGTTTGCAGAAACCAAGGTTAACTGAAATTGAGATAACACCTTTAAGACCTTTTCTCCTGTTACAATTGAGTCGCCATATACCGTGTAAAATTTGCTTCTGTAAAAGGAATCGTTTTGAAGTTTGTTCACCACGTTTACAATGTTGTCGCCCATTTCCGTGGTAGACGAAATTGGAGCTAACGCCTGCATGTCCAAATGATTTATCGCCCCATCCCACATAAACGAAGAGTGCCATGCTAAATTAAAAAGTGGTGGTGCATTTCTGTTACCAATGCTATCGTGTATTCCGTGGCTTAATTGATGATCGTTGTGCGCAAATGCGTCAAAAGGAGAATGACACGTAGAACAAGAAATAGAGTTGTCTTTAGACAAGATTGCATCATAAAACAAAAGCCGTCCTAGCTCAATTTTATTTGAATCTAACGGGTTTTTCGTGAAGTCATACGTTGGAGCCGGGAATATGTCAGGAAATTGAAATACCACTTTGCCCGCTTGTCTAAATGAAAGCAAGAAGAAAATAATGACAAGAAGAGCTAATCCATTCTTCTTCATTTATTTTAAGTAAAAATATGAAGCGATACTTTTTGACATAGACACTGCGTTCAAACTAGGACTCATGACTGTATTATCTATCGGAACTAATTTTTCAATTATTTCAATTATAGGTAGAGTTACCCTAAACTCATCAGTCTGCTTCATTACCGGCAGAATTACCTGTTGAACCGATTTAAAAGGCGAAGAATAACCTCCTAAGTGAAGAATGTATTTTTCTTTCTCCACAATCCCTTCTATTTTAAAATTAATGTATCCACTTTGCCAACTCCAATACATTCCTTTTGTTGGGTCCAACACGCCACCAAAAGCGCCCGAAACATTGGTAGTAGAATCTATTCCCAATTTAAAGTGAATGGACTTTATTTCTTTCTCCACTGCTTTAGTTGTTTCAATAGTCAGCGAATTTGAATCTTTAAAGTCGATTAAGTGATATGCAGCAACTTTCACTATCTCTCCATCGATTGTTTCAAATTGCAAATCAGAAACGTAAAAAGTCAACTTTGAAACAAGTTTTGAGTCACCAATGACGAGAGCCGTTGAATCATTAATTTCCGCTGCAAAAGAAATATGCTGCGCAGCAAGGTGAAATGAACTGGATAAAAGTAATATTAAAAATAACCTCATATTGTTATCAATTCCTGACTTATTCAACCATTTACAGTTATAAAAACCAGAAAGAAAATTACACTGAATTTCAGTATTAAGTTGAAATGTTTGCAAGCACTTTACTTAGCTATTCAAAATTATCCATTTGTTCCGGTTTTTATAGCTCTTTTACGAATTGGATCTACTAGAAGATCATCACTCCTGCGGTAACTGTAATAATGCTTCAAGTTAATTGTCTTTGTTGTAACTTAGCGCATGGCACAGAATAAAACACAACCTACTAACAGTTCAGTTACAGAATTTTTAAATGCTGTGGACAACGAGCAAAAAAGAAAGGATGCTTTTGAAGTATTAGAAATGATTTCTTCAATTACTGGTGAAAAACCTGTGATTTGGGGACCAAGCTTGATTGGGTTTGGAAAGTACCATTACAAATACGAAAGTGGCAGAGAGGGGGATTTTTTCATCGCAGGCTTTTCCCCTCGCAAAACGGCACTTAGTATTTACATTATGTCGGGCATGAGTAAGTTCCCATATTTGATGTCACAACTTGGTAAGTTTAAAACTGGGAAGTCTTGTTTGTACATTAAAAAACTAAATGACATTGATCGCTCGGTATTGAAAAAGTTGATCAGCGAATCGGTAAACTGGATGAAAAAGAACTATGATGTGGAATGAAATTTATTTTACAATTTTCTTCGTACAGGTGCATGACTAACATCAAATAATAAGCGCTTACAAAAAAACAACTAAGAAATTTGTTGACTCATGGAATTTCTCTAAACGAACTCAATGGCAGAACCACTTAAAAATGTATACACTGAACAATTTGTGTCTGACTTATGCTCAAGCTGGAAGATTGTATTGCCAGATTTAAACGAGAGCACCTTTCGTCAATTTGTTTTTAAGGATGATTGGAATGAATTAGAGTTGAAACAGCGAATGAGTCGTCTTTCAGATGCTATGAAACTAATTTTACCTGACGACTTTATTTTAGCTGCAAGGTTGACAAGAGAATTGATTTCTAAACTTGCAGCAGATGGTTTTGCCGTCGGAGGCTTTGAATACATGTTTATTCCCGAATACATTGAAAAAAACGGGTTAGCCCATTTGGATATTTCGTTAGCAGCATTGCAGCACATTACTCAATATACATCTTGTGAATTTGCCATCCGACCATTCATCCTTGAAAACCAAAAGCGCAGTATGGAATTTATGCTGAGTTGCTCTATGCATCAGCACCCAAACGTTAGGCGGTTTGCATCAGAAGGTTGCCGAGCTAGATTGCCGTGGGCCATGGCATTAGAATCATTCAAGCAAAACGCCTCACCAATAATTCCAATATTGGAGAACTTAAAGTCTGATAATTCTCTTTTTGTCCGCAAAAGTGTGGCCAATAACCTCAACGACATTTCAAAAGATCATCCTGAACTAGCCTTACGTATGGCCAAAAAATGGATAGGTAACAATGCAGAAACAAATTGGATTGTGAAGCATGGCATGCGCACTTTATTAAAATCTGGGCATTGTGAAGCAATGGCGCTTTTTGGCTATGCCGGCAGTGGTGCGTTTACCATAGAACAATCGAAAGTAACCACGCCAACTGTTCCTTTTGGAGAGTATTTAAAATTTCAATTTAATCTTAAAAATAGAACCTCTAAAGAGCAAATCGTTCGCTTAGAGTATGCTATTCATTTTTTGAAAAGTAATGGCCTACAAAACAAAAAAATATTCAAAATCAGTGAACGAAAATTAAAAGGTGAGGAAACGATATTCCTTCAAAAAACACATGCCATAAAACCCATTAGCACACGAAAATATTACCCTGGAGAACACGGTTTAAGTTTAATTGTGAATGGTGTTGAATTTGAAAAACACGATTTTTTACTGCATATGTAAGCCCGCAACCGCTCCTCACATTTTTGCAGAGTTTTGTGGAATGCAAACGTAAATTAGTAATCATGGAAATAGACGGAACATTATTTACCGCAGAGGTAATTTGGTTTTTAATTGGGGTGGGGTTACTGTTATTAGAACTGGTCGCCCCGGGATTAATCTTTGTTTTTTTTGGAATCGGCGCATGGATCACAGCGGCAGCTTTACTAGGAATAGACCTCTCTCTAAACGCTCAATTGCTGTTATTTGCGGTAACTTCTTTAGGTAGTTTATTACTGCTCCGCAGAAGTATTAAGAAAAAATACATGGATGTTTCCATTAACGGAGTAGAAGATGCAGATAACGGATTTATTGGAAGTCAGGCAGTTAGTTTAACTGAAATTGCTCCTGGTAAAGATGGAAAGGTCGAGTTTAATGGCAGCCAATGGGAAGCCTGCTCCACTACTCCAATAGAATCAAGAATGGCGGTGACCATCGTCGGTATGAAAAGTATTAAATTAATTGTTGAACCTTTAAAAACGCAAACATGAATCAAGGAACTATCATCTTAATTGGATTAATCATTGTATTAATCTTTTTATTCATTTCTACTATAAAAATTGTACCTCAGCGTTCCGCTTATGTTATTGAGCGTTTTGGAAAATACAGAGACACGCTCATGGCTGGGTTCCATATCATTATTCCTTTCATGGATAGAGTGGCGTACAAACACACGCTAAAGGAACAAGTTATTGATGTTTCAGCACAAATATGCATTACCCAAGACAACATCTCTGTCGAAGTAGACGGAGTTTTATACCTTCAAGTAGTAGATGCTAAAAAAGCTTCCTATGGAATTGACAATTATCCCTTTGCCTCCATTCAGTTGGCACAAACTACCATGAGAAGTATTATTGGTAGAATGCAATTAGATAAAACTTTCGAGGAAAGAGATCATATTAACTCAACTATTGTAGAAGCGGTTGACAAAGCTTCTGACCCATGGGGAATAAAAGTTACCCGATATGAAATTAAAAACATTACACCTCCAAGAAGCATTAATGACGCTATGGAAAAGCAAATGAGAGCTGAGCGAGAAAAGAGAGCAACCATTGCTACCTCGGAAGGAGAGCGTCAGGCGACCATGAACCGCGCAGATGGAGACAAGCAAGAACTAATTGCTCGATCTGAAGGTGAAAAGCAAAAAAGAATTAACGAAGCTGAAGGACAAGCAGCAGAAATTTTGAGTATTGCTGAAGCAACGGCAGAAGGTATTGCAAAAATTGCAGCAGCCATTCAAAACCCTGGAGGTTACGAAGCAGTTAATTTAAGAGTTGCGGAACAATACATTGAGCAGTTTGGAAATATTGCTAAAGAAGGAAACACCCTAATTCTTCCATCCGATTTAACAGACGTTTCAAGCCTAGTTGCAACAGCCACATCTGTAATTAAACAACAGGGAAAAGCCTAAGAAATGAAAACAAATTTATTAGCATTTTTTACTGCAATGTTTTTAACATTTGGCATAACTTCGTTGGAAATCGATAATTATTACTTAACGGATAATGTTCGTTCCTATACGGCAATTTTAATTGGTGCTATTGTAGGGATTGTTTATTTCATCCAAAAGAAAAAAGAACGTAGCAACCTTGGCTAAGACAAAAAATTTTGACTACACGATTATAGGAGGCGGGCTTGCAGGAATGCAGCTCGCCTTAGCTTTTTGTAGGGATGCTTTTTTTGACAATAAACAGATTGCAATCATTGAGCCCGAAGCTAAGGTTGCAAATGACAAGACTTGGTGTTTTTGGGAGAAAGGAGCAGGTCAATGGGACGCGATATTGCTGCATAAATGGGATAAAGGAATGTTTTATGGGCCTGAAAAAGATATTCCTATGAATTTTGAAGGCTATTCGTACAAAATGCTTCCTTCCCTAAATTTCTACAATTATGCAAAAGCAGAGCTCGCAAAAAATGCAAACATTTATTGGATTAGAGATCGAGTGACAAAAGTTAAAGGAAACGAAATTAAAGGAGCGCAAGAGACCTATGAAAGTAAGTGGATTTTTGATAGCAGGGTTCCAGAAGGATTTGAAAAAGATGCTAATTCAATTACCATCTTACAACCTTTTAAAGGGTGGGTAATTGAAACTGAAAACGACCATTTTGACCCTGAATCATTTACATTTATGGATTACAGGCTTGGACACGAAAATAAAACCTGTTTTACTTATGTGTTGCCAATCAACAAAAGAAAGGCCTTGGTGGAGTTTACCTTTTTTGTTCCCGAATTGGTTAATGATAGCATTTATGACAAAAAGCTGGAAGAGTTTATAAGCAATACACTTCATGTTGACTCCTACTCTATAAAAGAAATTGAAGAGGGGGTAATTCCGATGAGCAGCTATTCTTTTTGGAAAGACAATAATGACCGCTACATAAAAATTGGAACTGGAGGAGGATGGGTGAAATCTTCAACAGGTTATTCCTTTAAAAACACAGAGCGCAAAGTTGCCGAACTGGTTAAAGCTCTTAAATTAAACACCATACCTAAAACTTCCTTCTGGCGAAAGCGCTTCCGATTTTACGATGAAGTGCTACTCAATATTTTGCACCAACAAAATAAAAAAGGACCCGAAGTTTTCGAACGCATGTACGCCAAAAATGAAGCACATAAAATTTTTAAATTCTTAGATGAGGAAACTACCTTTGCGGAAGAATTAAAAATAATGTGGAATACCGATCAACTACTTTTTATTAAAAGTGTGATTGATGTGCTAAAAAGATAAAACTATGTTTGGAAAAATGGGTGACATGATGGGCAAGATGCAAGAGATGAAGCAGAAGTCTGAAGAAGTGAAGAAAAAGTTAGAAACCGTTAGTGTTAGTGGGTTGGCAGAAGATGGCCAAGTCACTGCTATATCTACCGGCAATAGAAAAATTACATCTATTCAAATTAGTGAAGAACTTTTGGCCGATGGAGATAAAGAACGAATTGAAGATTTAACCATAGTTGCCATTAACAGAGCGTTGGAAAAAGCTGAAAAAGTATCGGAAGCTGAAATGGCCGGCGTTGCAAAAGGAATATTACCGGGGTTTTAGAAATTTAGGATGTAATAGCTCCCACTCTAATTAAAGCGCGTGCTTAAATAAAACAATTTGACGAACAAAGTATCAGCTAGTCCAACCATTTTCAATGAACTGAATAAATGGAATCAAAAGTTTGATATTTGGTCATTCTTCTCCGATTTCTTCTTTCTTTTTGGAGTACTTTTTTTAGGGTGGAACCCAGTACTTCTAATTTTGTGGTTCATGATAGACACAGCGGTCATGCTTTTTTTTGTGACCATTTTATTTCATCAAGAACGAAAAGATTGGATGGAAACGATATTTTTCATTTTCATGAGTCCCATTTTTCTTGGAATACTTGCTGCACTGTATATAGGCTTGCAAGATTTCATCATTGATTTGAACATGGAAAAAATAGTAAATGCAGATCCAACACAATTATTTAATTCGATTTTACTGCCAATAATCCTATCTTTCAGTGCACTGAATCACTACAGTGAGTATAAGGAGGATAGAAATAGGATGTTGAACGGAACCTACAAAAGCAGCTTTATAAAGCACTTTTTTCTGCGTTACGTGATACTTATAATTCTAATTACGGTGATGGTTTTCTTCTTTGTATATTTTCAAATGGGTATACTCCTACTTCTGCTTGTCGCAAAAGCGGTTCTAAGAATATTCAACAAAAAAATGAGAACAGTTCTGTAAGTGCTATTGATGAATTCCCAATCTCATACCTATCTCGTATACTGGTAAATTATTGAAACCACTTTTATCTGTAAACACGTTTGATAAACGGTACCTTCCGTAAAAAACAAATCGGTTAAATCCTACTCTCGCCAATAGGCCATAAGTATAATCCCGCTTATAATCTAAATCCGTGTCTAAGGTTCTTGTTTTTCCGGCACCGGGGTTTGGGTTTTTTTCTAGTGTCTTATGCCTTACATCGTATTGCCATCCTAAAAACCCTCCTAAGTCGATAAACGTTCCATTCGAATGAATTTTATTCACCAGCTTTATTCTAACAAAGGGAGAAGTCATTAATGAATTAAAAATCAATTTCTCTTTCTTGTGCAATCGAGAACTTGGTATTGTTTTCGTAGAATCTTGAGTCAAATGAAATGCCGAACGATGATACGCAACATCAAATCCAATCTCAGACCATTTGGCCAACCTCCATTTCCACAAATATCCGATAGAAAAAGAACCAGACTTACCGTAGATTATTTTCGAACTGTCATTGCTAGCCCCCCCTATAAAGCCATAAGATAAAAATAAGTGACTGTATTTATCTTGATTAGGCCCCCTTTTTACGAGGGTCATTGCATCTAAATCTCTGCCGTAAGGGTCATCTTCGGCAATTTGCCCAAAGCCAACCATAAAAATGAACAGAGAAAAAAACAGAAGAATTGACTTTTGATTCATCAGAATCTTATTTTTAAGGTTGAAACTTTTGAAGTGCTAAAATACAAATTGTGAAAAGATGATAGTTGATTTAAGAAGCGATACGGTTACACAACCAACAGCAGCAATGAAAGAAGCAATGTTCAATGCCGTTGTAGGAGATGACGTTTTGGGAGACGACCCAACAGTAATTCAGCTGGAAGAACTTGTTGCAAGCCATTTTGGACATGAAGCTGCATTATTTTGTCCTTCGGGCACCATGACAAACCAAATTGCAATTAATGTTCACACCAATGCACCGGGAGAAGTTATTTGTGACAACCTAGCTCACATTTATCGTTATGAAGGTGGAGGGATGGCTTTTAATTCTGCTGTATCTAACCGCTTAATTAACGGTGACCGAGGACGCTTTACCTTGGCGCAATTAAAGGCAGAAATAAATCAAGACGACGTACACTTTCCACCTAGTCAACTTGTTGCTTTGGAAAATACGTGTAACAAAGGTGGTGGTTGTTATTGGGAAATGAGCGAAATTGAAAAAATTGCGGCTTACTGCCGTTCAGTAAACATTCCCATTCACCTTGATGGCGCAAGACTTTACAACGCGTTGATAGCTCAAAACACATCAGAATTAGAAATGGGCAGGCACTTTGACTCCATCTCTATTTGTTTGTCTAAGGGTCTTGGTGCCCCGGTTGGTTCGCTTTTAACAGGAACTAAAGATTTTATTAAAAAAGCAAAGCGAATCCGTAAAATATTCGGGGGAGGAATGAGGCAATCGGGCTATTTGGCTGCTGCAGGAATTTATGCACTTGAAAATAACGTAGAAAGACTAAAAGTTGATCACGAAAATGCAAAAATCATTGGAAATATTCTAAGTGCTAAAAAAGAAATCAAAAAGATTTACCCCATAGATACCAACATCATCTTATATGTTTTGAATAATGAAGTAGATCTTCAAAGCTATTTGGATGGATTAAAAAGCAAGGGAATTCTTGCATTAACTATTGGCTATCAAATAGTTAGACTAGTGACACATTTAAATATTGGTGCAGTGGAGATGGACTATTTAGAAAGCAATTTGTAGTTGCTTCTGCACATTAGAGTACTAGTAACTTATTCGATTTCAATAAAATCATAAACATTCGTCTTGTAAACTGATTTATTCGTCCTACAATCTGATTTATTCGTCTTATAATTATGATTTAAGTGTTGCTAAAAAATACCACTAGTGCTGCTTTTGCGTATTTTAGACTTGTGCTAAAGTCCAACTACTAACAAAAGCTCATGAAAAAGATATTTCTAAAAATTTCCTTTCTATTCCTATTCTTGTCTTTTGGAATTTCTTCATTCGCCACCCATATCATGGGGGGAGAAATTACTTGGGAGTGTTTGAACAATGGCCAATATGTTTTCACAGTGAAAATATATCGAGATTGTAATGGAATTGCATTCAATGTCAATAACATTGCAATTGAAGCTCACAATTATCCCAACACCGGCAACATCACATTCATTCCGGTTAACTTTTTTAGCGTGGATGACATTACGCCCTCTTGTGATGGCAGCCCATGCGCCACACTTAGAAGAGGTGATCCGGACATACAAGGTGCAATTGAGGAGTACGTTTTAAGGAGTGCCCCGACAACTTTAAATGGTGTTCCTCCTGCTGCTGGCTGGGCTTTTACCTGGACTTCAGGTAATAGAAATGTCGCAATCGATAACATCAACAATGCCGGTAATTTCGGAATCACATTGCGAGCGATAATGTTTCCTTATTTCGGAAGAAACGCCAACCTTTGCTTTGATTCATCCCCAGAGTTTTATCAGAAACCATCTACAATTATTTGTGCAGGAGAAAGATTTACCTATAATCACAGCGCATTTGACAGTGATCTAGATTCACTTTCATACGAATGGGCAAGACCTTTAGAAGGTAACCTTTGTGGTACTGCTCCATGTCAGATTGGAGGAATTTTTATTCAAGGTATTAATCCCCCAGAAATTCCATTTGATGCTACGAAAAGATATCGATTTGATAGCCCTTTTCCTGATACAAGTCTAAATCCACTCAATGAAGCTGCTCAATTGGACTCTGAAACCGGGGAGATTACTTTTACCTCGTTCAACGAAGGAGAATATGTGTCAGTAATTAAAGTTACTTCCTATAAATGTGGTGAAAAGGTTGCAGAAGTTTATCGCGAATTGCAAACTGTAATTGCCTCTGGATGCGCCTCTAACGAGCCACCTTTGATCTCACCAATAGCAAATAACAGTTATAGAGACACGATAAAAGTTGGAGATACGGTTCGATTTAGAATAACCATACTCGATTCAATTCGAGCAGACAACCCCAATGTAGACTCCCTTTTTATTTTTGCAAGTGGTCAGCAGTTTGGAACAAATTTCACAAATCCCGATGCCGGTTGCTTCCGACCTCCATGTGCAACTTTAACTTCCCCGTTACCAGATACCGGAATTGGGCGATATACAACAGATTTTTATTGGGAAACTACTTGTGATCACATACAAAACACAACACCTATTTGCTTTGCAACTGCAAACTCCTATCAGTTTGTGATTCGTGCATTTGATGATTTTTGCCCTGCTGCAGGTCAGACAATCGCAACTTACACCATCACTATTTTAGCTGACTCATTGGTAGAAAACCCAGAGATTAACTGTGCTAATGTTACAACCGATGGAGACGTTACCATTAACTGGGACAGAATTCACGACCCAGATAAATCTTTCTCAGCTTTTTTGATATATGTTGCTGATTTTAGAAATGGACCGTACACCTTGCTCGACAGCATCTTTGATTCAACGCTTACAAGCTACACGCATATTGGTGCGGGAGCGAATAATAATAGCAAACATTATATTGTTCGGGTAAGATCAGGTTGCCAATTTGGCTGGTCTATTTTACCGACAGACACCATTTCCACCCTTTACATAAATCCTATACTAAACGACACTTGCGTTAATTTCAACTGGACGGGTTTAGATGTGCCATTGCCGAATAACAGTGATACCAATTATTTAATTTATCGCGAATATCCTATTGGCAGCGGGTTTGTGCTCTACGACTCAACAAGAGGTCTGAGTTTTTGCGACACATTTGCACTATGTACAGACACCGTAACATATCGTATTCAATTAAACAATAATGGAGGAGATTGCCCTGGCGGATCTTCATCAAACACTCAAGGGGTTCGATTTAAGTACCCAGATCCTATCATCAATCTAACAGCCCAACCAAGTGTCACTTGCAATGGATTAAGTGATGCGAATGCAGTTGCAACTGTTATAACAGGTAATGGTCCTTTTACTTATACATGGGACTCTGGCTCATTAACCGATACGGTCAAAAATATACCAGCAGGGAAATACATCGTTACAGTTTCGGATATTAAGGGTTGTATCACTGTCGATTCCATTAACATTACTGAACCAGAAGTCTTAGCTGCTTCTATAGGATCTTCCACTAATGTTTCGTGTAATGGAGGGTCAGATGGAACGGCAGCAGTTACTGTTACCGGTGGAACAGCTCCATATTCTTACGCTTGGCCTTCAGGAGATACCACTGCAAATGACTCGGGCTTAACCCAAGGAACCTATGTGGTAACCATAACCGACTTCAACAATTGTACTGATACGAGCTCTGTAGTTATTACCGAACCAGACCTATTAACATCTACTATATCAGCAACTACTGCTGTTTCTTGTAATGGAGGAACCAATGGAGCAGCTACAGTAACAGCTTTAGGCGGAACAACACCATACACTTATGCTTGGCCTTCAGCAACAACAACTGCTACTGAAACGGGACTGAGTCAAGGAACGTACGTAGTAACTGTTACAGATGCAAACAGTTGTACAACTACAAGTTCTGTAGTTATAACAGAACCAAGTATTTTAACCTCAGCTATTGGAACATCTACAAACGTTTCATGTAATGGCGGGGCAGATGGAACAGCTACGGTAACTGCAGCTGGGGGAACAGTTCCATATTCTTATGCATGGCCTTCGGGAGATACCACTGCAACTGATACAGGACTTACACAAGGAACCTATGTGGTTACTGTTACAGATGCCAACAGTTGCACGAGCACTAGCTCGGTTAGTATTACTGAACCAAACTTACTAACCTCGACTATTTCAGCAACTGCCAATATTTCGTGTAACGGAAGTTCAGATGGAACAGCTACGGTAACTGCAGCAGGAGGAACAATTCCGTACACCTATGCATGGCCTTCAGGAACACCAACTGCTACTGAAACAGGACTGAGTCCTGGAACATACGTGGTGACCGTTACCGACTTTAACAGTTGTACGACCACAAGTTCTGTTACCATTACTGAACCTAACGTTTTATCATCGGCAATTGCAACATCTACCAATGTTTCTTGTAACGGAGGGTCAGATGGAACAGCATCAGTTACTGTTACCGGTGGAACAGCTCCATATTCTTACGCTTGGCCTTCAGGAGA
>JABAZP010000007.1:0-26605 GCA_018608405.1 Flavobacteriales bacterium | reverse complement strand
ACGTAGTAACTGTTACAGATGCAAACAGTTGTACAACTACAAGTTCTGTAGTTATTACAGAACCAGACTCTTTAAAAATAAATGCGACGAACTTTTCAGTATCTTGTTTTGGTCTGTCGGATGGAGAACTCGTTGCTACTCCTATTGGTGGCACTTCTCCCTACTCTTTCATTTGGTCTAACAATGTAACAGACTCTATAAACTTAGGACTAACAGTTGGGAATTATCAAGTTACCATTACTGATTCAAACGGCTGTACCATTGACACAACACTAACTATAACCCAACCTGATGTCATTCGCTTACTAGTTAGTCCGTACGACACTATTTGCATCGGCAATTCAACATCCATTCAAGCTACAGCAACCGGAGGAAATTCCAATCTTACTTTCAATTGGAACAATAATCTGCCCAACTCAAGCACCCATCAAGTGAGTCCAACCACCCAAACCACTTACACTGTAAATGTTACTGACAATCAAGGGTGTTCAACCAATCCTGGGTCAATAATCGTAACGGTACGAGACTTGTCAAAAGACAATTTGCAAGCTTTTTCATCCGGCAATATTTGTATAGGAGAGTCAACCGATTTAACGGCTACGCATGACGGAACTTTAGGAGGCTATGGCTACACATGGAGTAATAATGTTGGAAATGGCTTGGGGCCAATTTCAGTTTCTCCGACCACCACAACCCAATACATCGTTAATGCATTTGATGAATGTGGCACTATTATTTCTGACTCTATTGACGTGATTGTAGAAAGCTATCCAATAGTTAGTTTACCGGCAATTATAGATGAGGGTTGCGAACCACTGACTGTTAATTTTGTGGACTCAATAAATGGTGCAACAAATAATCTAACATACTTGTGGGATCTAGGCAATGGAGCGACATCAAGTTCAAGCAACTTTAATTACACATATACAAATGATGGCACCTACTCTATAGGTTTAAAAATTAGTTCTCCCATAGGTTGCGAAACAAGTTCTTCAAATCAAAGTCAAGTTATTGTATACCCAAAACCTAGTCCAAACTTTAGCATTAATCCAGGTATCACCGATTTAAATAATGCAACGGTCACTTTTACGAATACTTCGCTAAACACAAATAACGTAGAATGGGATTTCTACCAATCCTTCACCTCAATTAAAAATGATACGGTGATTCAATTTAGAGATACTGGGTGGTTTCCGATTAAGCTTGTGGCTTATAGCAGATTTGGGTGTAAGGATTCTATCTTCAAAAACTTGAGAATTAATCCTGTTTATGAATTAGTCATTCCAAATGCATTTACACCCAATCAAGGAGGTGGAAATGGTGGTTTTTATAATAAAAACGATTTAAGTAACGATGTTTTTTATATCCACACTGATTTAGTTAGTAGTTATGAATTACAAATATTTAATCGTTGGGGTGAGTTGATTTTCCTCACCGAGGACGTAAATCAAGGGTGGGATGGATATTATCGAGGGAAGTTAAGTCCTCAAGATGTCTACGTTTACAAAGTATCGGTTGTGTTTCTAAACGGAAAAAGAGAAACAAAAACTGGCAATTTTACATTATTTAGATAGGGAAAGAGGGAATGAAATTGATAGGGTTAAAAATTTATTACCTAGTGCTGTTGTCTGTAGTTTTTGCTACTTACGAGTCGTGTTTTGCCCAAGATCCTCAGTTTTCTCAATTCTATGCAAACCCGATGTACTTGAACCCCGCCTTAACAGGAAATACGGCTCAACTTAGAATGGCAAGTTCGTATCGGAACCAATGGCCCAGCATTCCGAAGGGCTTTATTTCATACACCGCAACGATTGAGTATAACATTGAAAAAGCAAAAAGTGGCGTGGGTCTTATAGCTACTCGAGATATGGCAGGTAACCAAGGTTTAAATTATACCAATATCGCAGCGCTATATTCGACACACGTGAGATTGAACAGATCCACATTTTTAAAAGGGGGGGCAAAGTTTTCTTATACCAGCAGAGGTGTTAATCAATCTGAACTTGTATTTTCTGATCAAATTATTAGAGACGGAGCTCCATTCTCTATTGAACAAATAGGTAATAATATTAATAATTTCGATTTTGGAGCAGGAGTTGTTTTAACGAATACCAAAAAGTATTGGGTAGGGTTCAGTATTGATCATATTAATCAACCCGAATACAGCTTTTTAGGTACCAATAGCTTTTTAGGCATAAAAACTTCTGTGCACGGAGGGTATACTTTTGAACTGAATAAAACAGACAAGATTGGCCAACCCACCTATATTAAAGCAGTTGTACACTACAAAAGTCAAGACACGTGGGATCAATTAGACATTGGTGCGTATTATGAAAGTAATCCCTTCTACCTTGGATTGAGCTACAGGGGAATACCTTTTAAGAGATACGAAAACACCTACCAGAATAACGAGTCGTTTATATTTCTTGTCGGACTGCAGGCAAATGACCTTAGGATTGGATATAGTTACGATGCAACCATTTCAAAGCTCGCTCGATATTCAGGCGGTGCACATGAGATATCACTCATCTATGAAATTGCAAACGATAGAAGAAAACGAAAAAACAAACGCTATTTCTTAGCTCCTTGTCCGAAATTTTAGGATTTTACGGCTTGGATATCATATCTATACTAAAAAGGTAAATTAAGTATTTGATGTGCCAAGTATTTCTCCCGGATTGTTTCTACTGGATATTGATCATTTCCATCTGCATTTACTTATCCTTAGATCGACCAATTATTTCAGAAAGATTAAAGTTTACCCCTGCATAGACGCTAAGAGGTCTCTCGTCAACAAATAAATTATTAGTAAATCTAAAATTAAACTGCCCCTGTGTTGTAATTTGAAGTGGTCCAAGATCAGCAATTAATCCAATGCCAATCTGATTCAGCCAATAACTCTCCTCTCTAAGTTGCCTTACTTCAGTTGGGAACATCAGTTGATCAGTATTTGTAAAAACCTGCTCATAATTAGATGTCGATATATAATTAAACGAATATTACTCTTCTAGCCAAATGCACTAATAGAATAACGAAAACCTAAGCCTCCGCCTCTACTTCAACAAAGTACCCACTGTATTTGCGGATATTAATGACAACTCCTCCTTCAAAAATCAAGTATTGTCCTTTAATGGCCTCTAGTTTTCCTTTAAGTGTTGGCTCCTTATCCAAGTTGTGACTTTTCACTTTTTGAGGAAATCGAATTGCAGGGTACTCTAATTCAGCTATCTCATCGTCGTCACTTACCAAGTCCATCCATTCGTCATCGAGCTTATCTATTAGTATGTCTTTCGTTTCAATTATGTCTATGTCTGTCGCAACTTCATTTTTAAGCATTCGTTGCCAAGGGGTTTTGTCTGAAGCAAATTCTTTCAAAGCTACTTCAATCATACCTGCTTGATAACGATTTTCAGTTACAGCAATCTTAACCGCTCGAGAAGCTCCTTGATCAATCCAACGATAGGGAACTTGTGTTTCTCGTGTAACCCCAACTTTTATGCCTGAAGAGATGGCAAGGTACACCACATGAGGCTGATTATGATTGCGCTCTTCCCATTCCACATCTCTGCCCTTTCCTAGATGTGCTTCGCATAACTCGGGTCTTAATATGCAAGGTGCAGCTTGGGGTGAATTCATAAAGCATGGATAACAAAACCCTTGTCCAAATGACTTTTTGGTTACCCTCCCGCAATTGACACAATTTATAACACCGGTAAAATGTAATTTAAGATGACTCCCAACCAACGATGTCATGTCAATCTTATCTTCTCCCAATTTTAAGGTATATTGAATAGGATTTGCCAACTCGGTCTGCATTTTTTGAAGATTCCCTTCAAGTACTCTTGTTTCCATTTTGCGAAGGTAATTTTTATTTTAAATTGGTTGAAGCAAGCATTTCTATTTTCATAATTTAGACCCACTATGAAAAAGCTATCCGAGCTTCAAATTTTTGGCATTTTTATCATTTTCGGATTTTTGCTCAACGGCAATACCTTAACTCACGATTTTGCTCTAGATGACGCCATCGTCATTACAGAAAATGATTTTACAAAAAAAGGATTCTCGGGCATTTGGGACCAACTTACCAATGATCAATTTGTTGGTTTTTATGGCGTAAAGAAAGAATTAGTTGCTGGAGGAAGGTACAGACCTTTATCAATGGTAATCTATAACATTCAATACGGACTGGTCGGAGCAAATCCCTTTTTAGCCCACTTATTCAATGTTCTTTTCTATATTCTTAATGGTATACTCCTCTACAAGGTCTTAAGCCGTATTTTGCCTCCATTTAAAGGTTTCCTAAAAGGTATTTCTTTACCCCTGCTTGTAAGTTTATTATGGTTTTTCCATCCCATTCATACCGAAGTAGTGGCCAACATTAAAGGCCTAGATGAAATCATGGCTTTCTGCCTGCAATTAAGCACACTATGGTTTGTATTGAAGTACCTTGAAAATCAAAAAATCAAAGATTTACTGAGTATCGTTATATTCTTTTTTCTTGGATTGTTGGCCAAAGAAAGTACCATCACTTGGCTTTCCGTAATTCCAATTTCGATCTATTTCTTCACCCCTCATTCATTTAAAAGAGCCTTGCCAGCCTTTGGTGGATTAACAGTGGCTGCAGTCATTTGGGCAGGAGTCCGCTATCAGGTTGTTGGCGGTGGAATCTCAGCTGTTGCAGACAACATCATGAATGACCCTTTTTTAGAAGCAACAACTTCTGAAAAGTACGCTACCATCATGCTCACTTTAGGAAAGTACCTGCAATTGCTGGTATACCCTCACCCGCTTACCTATGATTACTACCCGAAGCACATTCCCATTGTCGGTTGGGGAAATAAAATGGTTCTGTTTTCGGTGTTGGCCTATCTATTCTTGGCTGTTGTTGCCATTTGTGGCTTCTTTAAAAAGAACATCATAAGTTTTGCCATTTTACTCTATGTGATCACGCTGAGTATCGCTTCTAACATTGTTTTCGTAATTGGTGCGTTTATGAATGAGCGTTTTGTCTACGTATCTTCTTTGGGCTTTAGCTTGGTTTTGGGCTTTGGTATTTTTAAATTATTGGAGCACAAAATAATAGCTAAAAATGCAGTTTTGACTGCACTCATTGTAATCTTTGGATTATACTCCTTCAAAACGATTAGCCGCAATCAAGTTTGGGAAAATAATTTGACGTTGGCTACACACGACGCAAACATATCTGTAAATGGGGCAAAAAGCAATGTAATGGCCGGTGGTATTCTAACGGAAAATGCCATGAAACTTTCTGACACTTTGGAAAAACAGAAAATGCTTCAAGAAGGAATGGTCTACTTGCAAAGAGCCATTAATGCTTATCCAGAGTACATTGATGCTCTGATTTTAATGGGCAATGCCCAATGGGAGTTGACTAAAAACATCAATAAAGTCCTACCCTATTATTACCAAATTCTGTCAATCAATCCGTATCATCAAAATACTCTGCAAAACTTTTACATCATTGTAGAGCAGAGTAAAAATGCTGACGACAAAATTAACGCATACAAAACGCTACTCCGTTATAACCCAAATGAGATGACTGCCTACTTAAATTTGGGTAGAGCCTATGGAAGAGAAAAAAATGATTTACAGAATGCGCAGTTGTACTTAGAAACTGCATTAAAAATTGCACCGAATAATTACGAAGTTTTAAGTAACCTGGGCACTTTATATGGACTTTCTAAAAACTATGCTGCTGCCATTGATGTGTTGGGAAAAGCAGTACAATTAAAACCAACCATTGCAAAAACACATATCGACTTAGGTTTGAGCTATTACTATACAGGACAATTTGAATTGGCTAAATCTTCTTTTGACAAGGCAGTTCAATTAGCCCCCTCCATTGAACGGACTAAATTTCCAGTATGATGAAACCAACAATTAACTTTCCAACAGCATTTCCAAAAATTGTAACGAACAGGCTTCATCTTGTGCCTCCCAACTTAAGAGATGCTGCGGAACTTTTCGAACTCCGCTCGAACCCAACATTTATGAAATACATGGGAAGGTTTCCCATGCAAAAGCTTGCAGAAGCTGAAGAATACATACAGCGCATATTAGATGGATTTGAGGATAAAACAGGTATTTCATGGAAGATTTGTGAAAAAGACTCCGAAACCTTAGTAGGGTATATTGGTTTTTGGTCGATTGATTATGACAACTTCCGAACAGAATTTGGGTATGGAATTCACCCATATTTTCAGCAAAAAGGAATCGTAACGGAAGCCTTAAAAGCCGTTGTAAAGTATTGTTTTGAAGAGCTAGGCATACATAGCATCGAAGCAAACGCAGACAAAGAAAATATAGCCACCATTAAGCTGTTAGAAAAGTGTGGATTCAGAAAAGAAGCTCACTTTAAAGAGAACATGTATTTCAATGGCACGTTTTTAGACAGTGCAATTTATTGTTTAGTGAAACAATAGCAGACTACGTTGTAGAACTGAAACGTTAATTGTCCTTAACTGCTTCAATTTATTAATCATCTATCTTAATTCTGTGCATATAAGCCTTAATTTTAGCGACCGTAAAAATATTTTATGAAAAAATTACTCTCCCTCGTTATTATTTCAATTGCCATAAATTCAATTTCGGCACAACGAACCATAGAAAGTTCTTCTGATATTTTTCAAGAAATAAAAAAACTGAATGTTGTTACCAACGTATTGTATTTGGCAGCTCATCCGGATGACGAAAATACGCGGCTAATTGCTTGGCTTGAGAATGAAAAACTAGCGCGCACTGCTTATCTTTCATTAACTCGCGGAGATGGAGGTCAGAATTTAGTTGGAACCGAAAAAGGCAATGCCATGGGCGTTCTTCGAACACAAGAATTATTAGAAGCAAGAAAAGAAGACGGTGCCGAGCAGTTTTTTACTAGAGTAGATGACTTTGGCTACTCCAAAACAGCTGAAGAAACCTTTGAAAAGTGGAATAAAAAAGAAGTGCTTTCGGACGTGGTATACATTATCCGAAAATTTAGACCAGACGTAATTGTTACTCGGTTTCCACCCGACTCAAGAGCAGGGCACGGTCACCATACGGCATCAGCGATTCTAGCAGAAGAAGCATTTAAACTAGCTGGTGACAAAACAGCTTATCCTGAACAGCTTGAAACCGTTAGCGTTTGGCAGCCTACTCGAATTTTATGGAATACCTCTGTTTGGTGGGACAAACAAATTCCAGAAAAAGCGGCGAAGAGTCCTGCTGATTATATCAAAATAAACATCGGAGATTACAATGAATTGTTAGGGCTTTCTTATTCTGAAATTGCTGCAGATAGCCGCTCTCAGCACAAAAGCCAAGGATTTGGAAGTGCAAGAAGTAGAGGAAACCAGCTAGAGTTTTTAAAACACACTGCAGGAGCACCTGCACAAGATGATGATTTATTTCATGAAATTGAAACTAGCTGGAGTCGAGTAAAAGGAAGTGAAAAAGTAGCTGAATTAATTGACCAACTCATTTCAAATTACAACTTTTCTAGACCCGAGAATTCGGTAAAAACTTTAGTTAAATTATACAAAGAGATTCAATTAATGCCTGTAAACTCTTTCAAAGCACAAAAATTAAAAGATGTAAAAGCACTCATTAAGGCAGCGGCAGGCATTAAAGCCGAAGTACTTGCCGACAAGTTCAACTATGTTCGAACCGATACAATAAGCGGACAATTTATTATCGTGCAACGCTCCACTCTTCCAATAACCTTACAAAGTGTTAGCCCGACATTAGACTCTGTATTCTTCGATATACCCATAGAATCAAACGAATTAAAGTCATTCAAATTTAATTTACCAACATTTTCAGGCAATTCGCACCCTTATTGGTTACCCTACGAAAACTACAAAACAAAAATGTTTTTTGGGGCTTCTAAATTAAGAGGTCAACCCGAAGCAGGAGCTATTCAGAAATTTAAGTATACATTAAAGATTTTCGGAGAAGACATTGAATTTGAAGAGGGAATCGATTACAAATGGACAGATCGAGTAAAAGGAGAGCTTCATCGAAATGTAGTTATAAGCCCAATTATTACGGTTACGCCTGCAGACAAAGTCTATATCTTCTCATCAAATGAACCACAGAAAGTTAGCTTTTTAGCAGAAGGAAATCTAGAGGGAGCGATTGGAACTGTAACCGTACAAACACCTAAGGGATGGACAGTTGAACCTTATAGAATTGAACTTAAATTCAATTTTGTTGGAGAACAGAAAGCACTCAACTTTATGCTTACACCTCCAGAAAAACCTTCAACTGGTGATATCGAGTTTAGAGTAAACAGTCAAGCTGCGAAAGCCGTTCAGCGAATTGAATACGACCATATATTGCCGCAAATTATGTTTCCCGACGCAACTGCGCGGGTAGTTAAAATGGACTTAGAAAAAACAGTTAAAACCATTGGCTATGTAAAAGGCAGCGGCGATGAAGTTGCTCAAAATTTAGGTGGCGTTGGGCTTAATGTTGTTTCATTTGAGGCTAAAGATTTAGCAGTAATGGATTTGTCGCTGTTTGAAACCATTATCGTAGGAATACGCGCTTACAATACTGAGCCAAGCATGAAAAATGGCAACGTAATTTTAAATGAATACGTTAAAAATGGTGGGAATGTAATTGTTCAGTACAACACCAATAGAGGTTTAGTAACAGAAGATATTGGACCTTATCCTTTTCAAATTTCTAGAAGCAGAGTTACAAAGGAAGAAGCAAAACCAACATTTTTGTCTCCTAAACACCCCTTGTTGAATACTCCGAATAAGTTGACCGAAAAAGATTTTGAAAATTGGGTACAAGAAAGGGGCTTATACTTTGCCGGTGAGTGGGATAGCAAGTACACTCCAATTATTGCATGGAACGACCCAGGTGAAGACCCTCAAAAAGGAAGTATACTTGTTGCAGACTATGGAGATGGACATTTCATATTTACAGGAATTTCATTTTTTAGACAATTGCCGGCAGGTGTTCCCGGTGCTTACCGTTTGTTGACCAACATGATTTCTTATGGAAAATAAACTCGAAGAAAAGCCACCCTTTTTCAAGGAGTGGAAAGGGTTGTATACCTTCATCCTGGTCTTTGAACTACTTCTGATCTTAATTTTTATTTGGATTTCAAATACTTACGGAGCATGAATGGATTAAGCTGGATTGATTGGACCGTAATGCTTGGCACCTTGTTTACCATTGTCGCTTATGGTGTTTGGAAAACCCGAGGCGCAAAAAATATTGAAGGATATCTTTTAGGAGGCAAAGAGTCAAACTGGTGGACAATTGGTTTGTCAGTCATGGCAACGCAAGCTTCAGCCATTACCTTCTTATCAACCCCAGGTCAAGCCTACATGGAAGGAATGGGCTTTGTGCAGTTCTACTTCGGTTTACCCTTAGCGATGATTGTAATTTCTACGGTGTTTATTCCACTATACTATAAACTAAAAGTATACACGGCGTATGAGTTTCTAGAATCTAGATTTGATAATAAAACCAGAATGCTAACTGCCTCTTTATTCTTGCTTCAAAGAGGATTAGCTGCGGGAATTACCATCTACGCTCCTGCTATTATTCTATCGCAAATTCTCTCAATAGAATTGAACTATACCATCTTTTTTATTGGTGGGCTGGTGATCATTTATACCGTTTCAGGTGGTACAAAAGCGGTCAGTCAAACTCACAAGCAACAAATGGCCGTTATCTTTTTAGGTATGTTCATTGCCGCAGGTTTCTTAATTTCATATTTGACCGATACTATGTCCTTTTCAGAGGGAATAAAAGTAGCAGGTGTCATGGATAAAATGGACGTAATAGATTGGAATTTTGATCCAGGCAGTCGCTATAACATTTGGTCCGGCATTTTAGGCGGTTTCTTTTTACAGTTGAGTTATTTCGGAACTGATCAATCACAAGTGCAACGCTACCTTTCCGGCAGCTCCGTAAAAGAAAGCCGATTAGGTTTAATGTTCAATGGCCTGTTAAAAATTCCGATGCAATTCTTCATTCTTTTTGTAGGTATTTTACTGTTCCTGTTTTATCAGTTTGTAATGCCTCCACTTCACTTTAATGCAGAGAATGTGGAAAATGTAAAGCAGTCGGAATATGCAATGCAATATGAAGTATTGGAAGAAAAACAGCAAATGGTTTTTGACGCGAAGAAGGACCTAATTCTTCAATTTAACAAAAACCCTGAAAATAAGGAATTAAAAGCTGCAATTCAAGGTTACCATGCAGAAGAACAGGCTTTAATGAAAGATAGTAAGGCTTTGATTTTAAAAGCAAATCCTGACGCCACCACCGAAGATGACGACTACATATTTATCACTTTTGTAACCAACTTCTTACCCATTGGGTTAATTGGTTTGCTTTTGGCTGTTATATTTTCAGCCGCCATGTCTTCTACTTCGGCAGAGTTAAATGCCTTGGCAAGTACCACCACAGTTGATATTTACAAACGGAATATAAAACAAGATGGAGATGAGAACCACTACCTCATCCGCTCCAAGTTGTTCACCTTTATGTTCGGGGTGTTGGCCATCATTTTCGCAGTAATGGCCGACCTGTTTGACAACTTAATTGAAGCCGTAAACATATTAGGTTCTTTATTTTATGGAACTATATTAGGGGTTTTCTTGGTTGCATTTTTCTTCAAAAAAGTTAAGGGAAATGCAGTTTTTATTGGAGCTTTAATTTCTCAAGCAATAATCATAGCACTATATACCATGAATCGATATGAAGTCATTGATCTAGCTTATTTGTGGTACAATTTAATTGCACCGGGGCTGGTAATTGGTTTTGCGATATTGATTGAAGGATTAATTAGGACTTCCAACAATAACCTTGACACTTCCAAATAAAACAGGCTCACCTAACGTTTCTATAAAACAAATGAAACAACTCTTATACATTATTAGTGGAATTACCATCTTGTCATTCTTATTTATGGGGGGATGTAGAATATTGAATAAACATATTATCAACCGTCAAGACTGCGCACGATTTAACATTGATAACATTGAAGTAAGAACTGGGATAGATATTCCAACAGTTGAAAATGTTGTTTGTGAATGCGCCCCCGGAACTAAAGACGCTGAGTTTACCCTTACACTGAAGCGACAAGATTTAGCTTATTACCTCGCTCGAAATAAGTTTAGTTGGTCACAAGGCACATTTGTTAACTCGAATGAGGACGATTATACCAAGTGGATGGCAACACTGGATACAACTACGCTGAAATTAAAAGTTCACATTGACTATAAAAAATAGTTGATTTTGGTATCTTTAAACAATGCTACCTTTTAAAAATCTATCTTATTGGGAAAAAGAGACTTTCCTTACAGACGTTGATTACCTGATCATCGGTTCTGGAATTGTTGGTTTATCAACTGCTATTCACATAAAGAAAAAGCAACCTAAAAAGAAAGTCTTAGTTGTTGAGCGAGGATATTTACCTTCAGGTGCAAGTTCAAAAAATGCAGGCTTTGCTTGTATTGGTAGTGCATCGGAATTATTAAGTGATTTAGAAAATGGTTCAGAAAGTGAAGTATTAACAACAGTCGAAAAGCGATGGAAAGGATTGCTGTACATGAGAAAGTTATTATCTGATGAAGCCATCAACTTCCATAAATATGGTTCTCACGAATTATTCCTGTCAAAAGAGAAAAAAGAATATTCTCACTGCATGGAAAAATTAAACTACCTGAATACTACGCTGGAGAAGATTACCTCTATTCCAAGAGTCTTTCAAACTACTCACAATCAAATTTCAAATTCTGGAGTGAGCGGATTTGAGCACGCTATCTCAAATGCTGCGGAGGGGCAAATTGATACTGGGAAAATGATGAAAACTCTGGTTGCTTTGGCGTATTCTATGAATGTTAAAATATTGAATTCAGTTGAAGTAACTAAAATTTTAAAAAATGAGGTTACTACTTCGCTCGGAAAAATAAAATTTGAAAAATTAGCTATTTGTGTAAATGGATTGGCGAAGCAATTTTTACCTAAAGAAGATGTTTCCCCGGCAAGGGCTCAAGTAATTGTTACATCTCCTATTACCGACCTCAAAGTGAAAGGCATTTACCATTTCGACAAAGGATACTATTATTTTAGAAATATTGGAGATCGTGTTTTATTGGGTGGTGGACGAAATTTAAACTTTAAAGCTGAAGAAACGGATGAGTTAAATACCTCAGATCAAATTATCAATCACCTCAGTTCATTGTTGGAATCAAACATTTTACCCCATTCGTCGTTTACGATAGATCATCAATGGGCAGGAACGATGGGAGTTGGAAAAATAAAATCGCCAATTGTAAAGCACCTAAAAGGCAATATTTACTGTGGAGTTCGCTTAGGAGGTATGGGAGTTGCCATTGGAACTATAGTTGGAAAAGAATTATCTGAATTAATCTTAGAATCCTCTTCATGAAACCATTCCTCTTCATAATTATTATTTTAACGATCATGGCTTTTTCTGGAGCAGATGATAATAAGCTAATTGAATATCATGAACGAAATGAATTGACCTGGAACGATTATAACGCGCAACCAAACCATGAAAGCCCGTTCAAAGCTTTAACCGCCACTAGAATATCTTTCAAAGCAAACTCCAACGGTAAAATGTTGAAATTGAGCATTAAAAACACCTTCGAACCACATAATTCTTGGACCAAAACAAATGAAAGTGTGGAATTACTAGAGCATGAGCGCTTGCATTTTCACATTTCAGAGCTGTATGCAAGAAAATTGCGAAAGCAAATCCAAGAAACAAAATTCAATTCAACTGATCAAAAATTGATGAATGAGATTTCTAGGATGTACGAAGATAAAATGAACGAATTATCAAAATATCAAATACGATATGACCGAGAGACTAGTCATTCCACCATGGAGGAAAAACAAAAGTAATGGGAGTCAAAAATAAAGTCAGAACTGTTGGCCTTAAAACTTTTTTCAAACCCTAACGTGGAAATTGAAATCAACTAAATTGAACCAAAGGCATTCCTTATTTTTGAAGTGTAAACTTTACCTTTGAAAGACCTTCTACTTGTCACCCCACCCTTTACTCAATTAAATACGCCCTACCCTGCTACGGCCTATCTTAAGGGGTTTTTAAACACCAAAGAAATTTCCTGTTTTCAAATGGATCTAGGAATGGAAGTCATTCTTTCCATTTTCAGCAAAGCGGGCTTAAGTAAGTTGTTCGATTATGCAGTCCAATATAAGAGCATTAACAACGCTAACTCACAACGAGTTTTTGAACTCCGAGACGAGTATATCACTAGCATTGAGCCTGTGATTCATTTCCTTCAAGGCAAAAACCAAACCTTAGCACGTCAGATTAACAGCTTAAACTTTTTACCGCAAGCGTCTTGTTTTGAAACGTTAGAAGATCTCGATTGGGCCTTTGGAAACATGGGAATTCAAGACCAAGCAAAACATTTGGCAACCTTGTATTTAGAAGACATCTCCGACTTTATTGTGGATGCCATTGACGAAAATTTTGGGTTTTCTCGATACGCAGAAAAACTAGGTAGAAGCGCAAATTCATTTAACGAATTGAATGCTTCATTAGTGATAAAGCCAACGTACATTGATTTAATTACGCTTGAGATACTAGCCAATAAGATTGAAATCGTTCAACCTAAATTGGTGTGCTTTTCTGTCCCTTTCCCAGGAAACTTATACTCAGCTTTTCGCTGTGCTCAGTGGATTAAAAATAACTACCCAAGCATTAAAATTGCCATGGGTGGTGGTTTTCCAAATACAGAGTTACGCAGTTTAACAGATAAAAGAGTATTCGACTACTTCGATTTTATTACCCTCGATGATGGTGAATTGCCTATTGAATTATTGCACAAAAGCATTACTTCTGAAAAATCTATCACTTTCAAACGAACGTTTATTTTAGAGAACGGTGTAGTATGTTATAAAAACGACTCCAGTCTACCCAATTACAAACAAGCTCAAGTTGGAACTCCAGATTACTCCGACCTACTCCTAGATGAGTATATATCAGTTATTGAGATTGCCAACCCCATGCATTCGTTATGGACAGATGGCAGATGGAACAAACTGACGATGGCGCATGGCTGTTATTGGGCCAAATGCTCATTCTGTGATGTTTCTTTAGACTATATTAAACTGTACGAGCCAGTAACCGCGAAATTATTGGTTGATCGTATGCAAGAGATGGTAGTAACCACGGGTGAAACCGGGTTTCACTTTGTTGATGAAGCCGCACCTCCAGCTTTGATGCGAGAGTTGGCTTTAGAAATTATTCGGAGAGACTTAAAAGTTACTTGGTGGACTAACATTCGATTTGAAAAAAGCTTCTCCGCGGATTTGTGCAGGCTCTTAGCAGCATCCGGCTGCATAGCAGTTTCGGGTGGATTAGAAGTAGCTTCTGAACGTTTGTTAAAGTTGATTGAGAAAGGAGTTACCGTTGAGCAAGTAGCCCAAGTCACTCGAAACTTAACGGATGCAGGAATTATGGTACACGCCTACTTAATGTATGGCTATCCCACTCAAACAGTTCAAGAAACGGTTGACAGTTTAGAAATGGTGCGCCAATTGTTTGAACTTGGAGTTATTCAATCGGGATTTTGGCATCAATTTGCACTTACTGCCCATAGCCCTATCGGTTTAAACCCAGATAAATATGGAATCTCGCCTAAGCTCGAAAAAATTGAGTTCGCAAATAATGATGTTGAATTTAAAGACAAAACCAACATTGATCACTCTAAATTCAACGAAGGACTTAAGAAGTCACTGTACAATTACATGCACGGAGTCGGTTTTGAAATCCGCCTTCAAGATTGGTTCGAATTTAAAGTTCCAAAAACTAGAATTAAATCTACTTTCATTGAAGATTGCTTGGCACCAAAGTTCGACTTAAAACTCAACCTTAACGCTAAAGTTATTTTCCTTGGTAATCAACCTTCGATTGAGACAAAAGGAAAAAAGAGTGTGTTAACTTTTCATTTAAAAACTAACAACTTCGAAATTTCTTTAGAGAAAGAAAAGGCTGCATGGCTCGTAAAGCAGTTAGCTGAATGTTCTGCTAAGAATGAAAAGGCACAAACGCTTTCTAACTTAAAAAATAGTTTTGAATCCACTTTTCCAGACTTTGATTTTGAACCGTTTTGGTTTTCTAAGCCATTAGCTAAATTGAAAGAAAATGGTCTTTTGACTATTTAGATTACAACCAACTTTTCTGTTACCTTATGGTTGTCATTGACTACAGCTATGAAGTAAATACCTTTCTCTAAACTTTGAACTTTCTCATCATCAAGATCAATTCTTCTATTGAGTTCTTCGCTGTTATAGTCTTTTTCAAATGCAATTGAGCCATTAATCGTGTAAATAAATATGCTTGTTTTACCTTCTGAAAACCCACTCACATTTAAACTTAGATGAATATTGCCACTTTTAGAAGGATTTGGAAAAGCAGTAATACCTAAACCTGAAGATTTTCGAACTCCATCATTCTGTGGACTTACAGTAATCATTTTAAAAACCTCAAACTTTCCATCGTAGTCTGTCTGTATTAGACGAACATAGATAACATTATTTAAATCATGCTCAAAAATGTGACGGTATTGTTTTAAAGATTGTGAATTCCCGGCACCTTGGACTTTACCAATAGTTGCGAAATGTTCACCATCGTACGAATATTCCAAAGTAAAAAAGTCATTATTTAATTCTGTTGCCGTCTCCCAATTTATTTCAATTTCATTGTTAGTAATCTGCAACGCTTTGAAAAAAAGTAATTCAATAGGCAAGGCACCACCAGTTCCATAATTGCATAGCCCTGGGCTACAATCTGTTGTTGACCCAAATACCGTAGACGTCTGGTTTATGGTTGTCGTGCCACTCACCTCAATATTACCAGCACCTGTTATGAATGAAGAGTTCCTTGTTGTAAGGTCCCCAGAAACAATAACGTTACCGTTAATAGTCGTACCATTAGAATTGCTCAATCCATGTCTCCATCAATAAATAAAACAGCACAACTTTCAACAGTTACCGTTGATGTTTGAGAAAAAGTAACATTTCCTTGTACCGTCATGGTGTCACAACCCCTAACTGTAAATTGTGGCGAATTTCGAACAAGTAAATTTCCTCCAATTAATACATTACCACTCACGTCTAAAATACCTGAATTACTTACATCAATGCTGTAATTTGTGCCGCCTGCAGGATCTATTATTTCACCCAAATCAGTCACGGTGTAGTTGCCAGTTTTAATACTAAGATCTGTATTTAACGTCATGGAGTTATTAATAGTTGCTGTTGCACCATCACCAGGCACTCCATTTGACCAGTTTCCGGCCGTATTCCAATTGCCCGTAGATATCGTGCTAGTTACTTGTGCAGAAGCAGAGACTCCTGCAAGCATCAAAGCGATTGAAAGTATTTGTATAATTTTTTTCATCGTAAACGGCTATAATTGAGAGTAAAAGTAAACTATTTTAAAGTGAGTTATAGTACTTCTTACTAAAACGAACTACAAAAGTTTCGTTTGGAATACCTTATTCTTAATCTGCAACCCACTGCTAAACCATGCATTTCTTGCTGAATTTACTGCACCAAATAAATTCATCGTACTTTTGCATTTTATTATATTTCTACAAGTTCCACAGATTTTTCAAGGAACAATCACACAAAACATTATATGACATTTAAAGATTTAGGTCTAATCGAACCGATATTAAGAGCGGTTACAGAAATAGGCTACACATCACCTACTCCAATTCAAGAACAATCAATTCCGATTTTATTGAAAAAAAAGGACTTATTAGGATGTGCACAGACAGGAACAGGAAAAACAGCAGCTTTTACCATTCCCATTTTACAACACTTAGCAACTGAAAAACAAAGCAGTCAAAGAAGACAAATTAAAGCCCTAATTGTAACGCCAACTAGAGAGTTAGCCTTGCAAATTGAAGAAAACATTAAAGAATACGGCAAGTACACAAACTTAAAAAGTACGGTAATTTTTGGCGGCGTAAATCAAAATCCTCAAGTTAATAAACTGAGACAAGGTATTGATATTTTGGTGGCTACACCAGGTCGTTTATTGGATTTGATTGGGCAAGGATTTATTACCCTTAGCCACATTGAGTATTTTGTACTGGATGAAGCGGACCAAATGCTAGACATGGGTTTCATCCATGACATTAAAAAAATTATTGCCAAACTACCTAAGGAAAGACAATCTCTTTTCTTCTCAGCAACTATGGCAAAACCTATCGTCGATTTATCGAACCAAATTTTAGGTCACCCAGAGAAAGTTACCATTAAGCCTCAACAAACTACTGCAGAAAAAGTAGAACAGTCGGTTTATATGGTGAGTAAAGAAGACAAAATCAAATTATTGGAAGACCTCATGGAGGCTCGAAATGCTAAATCTGTTTTGGTATTTTCAAGAACCAAGCACGGTGCTAACAAGATTGTGAAACTCTTGGAAAGAGACGGTATTAAAGCTGCAGCCATACATGGAAACAAAACACAAGCCGCAAGGGTAAAAGCGTTGAATGGTTTTAAAGACGGTTCAATCAGGGTTTTAGTAGCTACAGACATTGCTGCCAGAGGCATTGATGTTGAAGAACTAGAATTGGTAGTAAACCATGACTTGCCAAATATTCCTGAAACTTACGTTCACCGAATTGGAAGAACAGGAAGAGCAAAAGCGAGTGGCGAAGCCATTTCATTCTGCTCTGCAGAGGAAAGAAGTTGGTTAAGAGACATTCAAAAACTTATTCAAACAGATATCCCTTTAGTTACGGACCATCCTTACCATGACACTAGTCCAGAAGAAGCACCCCCAAAGCAAGGCGGAGGCGGTGGCCGAAGACAAGGTGGCGGTGGAAATCGCAAACCGCAAGGTGGAGGTGGAAAACGACCTCAACGAAGTTCTAAGCCAAGAAGATAAAAATTATTGAAAGCCGTCCCTAATAATCGGGACGGCTTTCAATAATTTCATTTCCGATACCCTCTTATATCTACCACTGCCGTATCACCCAAACCGCAAATAATTTGTTTTGCCAAGAAAGTATGACGTTCTCTTCCAGATCCATTAGCGAGTATTGAATCAAACTGACTACGACCGAGGCCCCAGTAGAATAACAAATCAGGTTCAATGTCATCTGCAAATGACAAATATTCTCCACGCACAAAATCAATTCTAGTAGAATCAATAAAATGTACCTCATTATTTACTAAAGGTCCGGCAAACTTAGCGAGTTTCTGACCGTAATGACCAGTGGCCGAAACAAAAATAGTATCGTTCGGTCCGTAAGTCGAATCTGTTTTAAGGGTAATGTAATGCCAAGATTTCGGTCGGTTATAGCGCACCATTGGCATCTCTTTCTGCAATCCGCTAATTCATGTTGTAAAGGCCTCTAGTCCATTTCCATCTTTTGCTAAAAATGTATAACCATCACCACAGTCGTTAAAGGTAAAATTGAAGTAGCCATTTGCATCGGTTGTAAAAGTTCCCTGCTGGTTTGTTTCATTATTCCGTGTAAATGCCCCCCCGCCCCTGCATGTACAAGTGAGTGTTAAATTCGCATACGGTTCTTTATTGCAACTCTCATACAAATAACCACTCATTCGCCATGGTTCCCTTGAAGAGTTGTCGTCTTCGCAAGAAATTAGAAAGAGAAACATAATGATTGCTGAAACTAATTTTAAATTTTTCATTACTTTAAATTTACAACTTTTAATAACTTATTTCCATCAAGTAAGATAAATTGTAAAAAATTTAAGCCGACTCTCATTACCAAGACGACTCTTTTTCTCAACTAACTTTAATTCTTCTGTATCTTGCTGCCCATGTTCAAGTTCATTGATAAAGCTCGTTACCCAAAACCAAAAAGAAACGAATGCCACTTGGTTTTACTAAAATTTGAGGGTTACTATCAAAACTTAAACCCGAAAATGAGACAAGTATTCGTAAAACGAACCTTATCATTTTTAAGGCAGATCAAGTTCTCTGCTTCTGACCAAATTCGCCTGACCTTTGAGATTAAAGTAATGGTAGCAAGTGGCTTTATTCAGCTGACTTTTGGTTTAAAACGATACCGTCTAAACTTTTTTAAGCGCATTCACATTGCCCATCAACCGTATGTTTACAAAGAAGTCGGCGTCCCCTTTCACGGTGATACCAACCCTAAAACAGCAAGAATTAATTTGGTTTGGTCCGTCGTAAAAGAGGGCTTCTTAATTCCAGATGATGCCTTAAATCTTTGCCTTCATGAATTTTCACATGCGCTCACCATCGAAAACCAAAAAAGAATTTACTTCAACAGGTTTTACCCTCAACGCGATTTATTATGCTATTTTAAAGCTGCTGAGCACGAAATGCAGGTCATTAAAAATGGAAAAGATTCAATTTTTAGAAACTATGGGGCCGCTAACGTAATGGAGTTTTTTGCGGTTTCGGTAGAAGTTTTTTTCGAGTAGCCAAGGCGTTTTGCCATTGAGAACCCCATCTTATTCGAGAAGCTCTGTTTTTTTACTTCATCAAGATCCAAGAAAATCAGGAAATCCGCTACTTTAAACCTTTACTGTTATCGATTGTTAAACTTTCCTTAAACCAACGGAATATACAATCTAATCCGAACTAAGGTTTTAATTTCGCCAACCTTATGAAAAAACAGCTTCTCGTACTTCTACTTACTTTTTGCATTCAACTAATCGTAAAAGGTCAAGATCGAGCACAGGGCGGTGTGACGATTTCCGCACCAGAAAAACCTAAAACGGCTGTTACCGGAAAAATAGTGAATGAAAGCAAGGAGAGCATTCCTTTTGCTAACGTTGCAGTTTATCGAACAGATGACAAAAGCTTAGTTGGTGGAACAGCTAGCGACATAGATGGGAACTTCACTATTGACGTTAAACCGGATACCTACAATTTCAAGTTTAGTTTTCTCTCCTTTCAAACCCTAACAAAATCCAACATCGTAGTTGAAAAAGAAGGAATCAACTTTGGTGAGATTCAATTGGTCAGCGAAGCTCGAGAAATTGATGAGGTAGAGGTTGTTGCTGATAAAAGCCAGATGGAATTAAAATTAGACAAGCGGGTCTTTAACATTGAGCAAGATTTGGCTAATGCAGGTTCCAATGCAGCAGAAATATTAGACAACATACCTTCCGTTCAAGTAGATGTGGAAGGGAACATTAGTTTAAGAGGTTCGGAAAATGTGCGGGTGCTAATTGATGGTAAGCCTTCAACAATCACAGGAACAAGCACAGCGGATGTTTTACGACAGTTTCAAGGAAGCATGATTGAACGAGTGGAAGTGATAACCAACCCATCCGCACGCTACGACGCTGAAGGAGAAGTAGGAATCATTAACATTGTTCTAAAAAAGAACAAACGAAAAGGAATTAATGGCGGAGTTGAAGTAGTTGCAGGTTACCCTGATAACTATAGGTTGGCCTTTAACTTGAATTACAGAACAGGAAAGCTCAACCTATTTACCTCCTATGGATTATCGTACAGAGATTCACCTGGAGGTGGTTCCGGTTACCAAGAATTTAAAAGAAATGATTCCATTATTTCCATACTTGAAACAGAAAACGATAGACAACGTCAAAGCTTTGGACAAAACATTAGACTTGGAACCGACATATTTTTGAACGACTACAATACGATTACCGTTTCTGGTCTGTTTAACGTATCCGATGAAGAAAATATAGCGGAATTAGAATACAGAGATTTAAACCCACAGAAGGAGTTACTTCAGCGCTCATTTAGAGAAGACGTGGAAGACGAGACCGGCCAAAACGTTGAAGCTTCGTTTAATTACACCAAAACATTTAAAGAAGAAGATCGGAAATGGTCTACCGACTTTCAATGGAGTGAAAGTGATGATTTAGAAGCATCAAACATTGAGGAAATTTTTCAACCATCCGGCGATGTAGTTACCCAAGTTACCTCCAATTTAGAAGCTAACCGTACCATTCTAATTCAATCAGATTATGTTCAACCATTAAAAAATGACCGCGTAATCGAGGGTGGAATTCGGACTACATTACGAACGATTGAAAATGAGTTTTCAGTAGAACAAGATACCAATGGTCGAGGGTTTTCAATTGACCCGAGGTTCAATAACAATTTTCAATTTGATGAAAATGTATATGCTGGCTATGTGCAATTCGGGAACGAAATTGATAAATTCTCCTATCAATTGGGCTTAAGAGCTGAAATATCCGACATCAAGTCAGACTTGAAGTTAACAAACGAAGTTTTTAAGCAAGATTACTTCAACTTCTTCCCATCTGCGTTTTTCACGTACAAAGTTGATAAAACCAAGCAGTTTCAGTTAAGCTACAGCCGCAGAATTAATCGACCTAATTACAGATATTTATTGCCCTTTCAAACCTTTAGCGACAACCGAAACTTTTGGCAAGGTAACCCCAACTTAGTACCAGAGTATACTGACTCTTACGAGGTTGGTTATTTGAGGTATTTCAAGAAAGGTTCTTTTTTTACAAGTTTATACTACCGGCATAGAACCAATGTGATTGAAAGAATTGTGCAAGCCAATGATGACGGCACCACCATTCGATTCCCAATTAACCTATCAACAGAAGATAACGTTGGAGTAGAATTAAACGGAAGTTATCGGTTTTCAAAAAGAGTTAGCTTAAATGCAAATGCCAACTTTTACAGAGCTCAGAGAGAAGGAACTTTTGAAGGGTTAAAACTAGAAAACAAAGTATTCACCATGAATGGCCGAGCAAATTTAAAGGCCGAGGTTGCAAAAGGCCTTGATGTGCAAGCGAACTTCAGGTACAGAGCTCCTCAAAACACAACTCAAGGTAGGAGCTTATCTTTATACTCACTAGACCTTTCGGCAGGAAAAGATGTTTTACAGGGCAAAGGAACAGTGGTTGCAAGTGTTAGAGATGTGTTTAATTCTAGAAGAAGAAGATCGATAACTGATACTGAAACAATCTACAACGAGACTGACTTTCAGTGGAGAGCGCGTCAATTTTTATTAACCTTCAGCTACAGAATCAACCAGAAAAAAGAAAGAGGTGCGGGCGGAAATAGAGGAGATTCAAGCGGTGGTGATGATTTCTAAGCTATCTTCGCAAAGAAATTATCTTAATCTAAAAACATGACCGTAGGTGAATTTAAAATTCTGGAATCGATAATAGTTATCGCTTTCTTTTCACTAATCAAGTTCATTTCCAATGTAGCCATCCGAAAGCTACTCAAAAATTTAGCTACCAAGAGTCTAGAATTAAAATCATTAAGAAGATATTTAACCTTCTTGTGTTTCTCTCCATCATTTCCATTCTGCTAATTATTTGGAGAGTAGACCAGTCTAAATTCATCTTATTTCTTTCTTCATTTTTAACCATTCTTGGAGTCGCATTCTTTGCTCAGTGGTCCATACTTTCAAATGTTACTTCAACCCTTATTTTATTTTTTAACCACCACGTTAAAATTGGAGATGTGATTGCTGTTGCAGAAAAGGATTCAGAGATTGTAGGTAGAATCAGTGATATTGGGTTGTTTTTTGTCCACATAGAAACGAGCGATAATAAGCAAATCTCTATTCCAAGCAACTTGTTTATTCAAAAAGCAATAAAGAAGGACTTACCGAATTTAAATAACGACTAGTTTCTCTAGTTTTACTTTGGCCTTTAAGTTACCAAACGCAATCGTGGCCTCTTTTCCATCAACACTTAAGACGTCGCCTGCCTGCTTCGTATTTTTTATTTTTACGCGTGAACCTACCAACAATGGTTTTTCTGTTTTAGCAGGAACGTGTCTTTTTCTTTTTTGCTTATTTCCTTTGGCGTTTTCGGCAGCCTCTTTCAATTTTTGAGCTTCTTGCGTTTTTCGCAAGGCCATTTCAATCTTCGACTTTTCAATGGTAATGTACTTCTTCAACTCCTTTAGGTGCTCGGTTTGTTTTGGCTTCGATTTGGAAGGGTAAGTTTGAATGAATTGGCTCATTTTCTTCCCGTGATTCAAAAACTTGTTATTTTTTTCAATCAACTGTTGTTGCGTTTTTAGACGTTCTTCATAATGAGCGCTCTTCTCCTCGAACTCCTCCTTACTCTCCTCCATCTTTTGGTTCGCTTCGTAACTTTCCTTTTTTAGCTTTTGTAAAATAGATTTGTCGCGTTGCAAGTCAGAAATTAACTTGTCTAGTTTTATTTTTTGCCCGTCTACTTTCGCTTTTGCACGCTGTAGCATTTCACTTGGAATGCCATTCATCTGCGCTACCTCAAAGGTGAAAGAAGAACCCGGTTGCCCAACGGCCAATTGGTATTCGGGCACTAAGGTATTCCGATTAAAAATCATATTGGCATTGATTGCTTCAGGCAATTGGGCCGCCTTTAGCTTAATGTTGGAATAGTGCGTAGTAATTACTCCAAAGCAACCTTCTTCGTAAATGGTTTCAAAAAACACCTCTGCTAAAGCGCCACCCAATTCAGGATCAGACCCTGTTCCAAATTCATCTAAAAGCAACATGGTCTTTGGCGTTGTTTTTCCCAGAAAAAAGTTCATACGCTGTAAGCGGTAACTATAGGTACTTAGCTGATTTTCTATCGACTGATTATCTCCGATATCTGAAAGCACATAATCGAAAAAAGCCATTGTACTTTTGGTAGAAACAGGAACCAACAATGCCGATTGAAACATGATTTGTAACAATCCCATCGTTTTTAAAGTAATGGACTTCCCTCCTGCGTTAGGTCCGGAAATCACTAGTAAACGACTGCCTTTTTTCAATGAAAAGCTTTGTGGTACAGTTTTCAATTTTGCAGCTTCGTTTTTCACCATTAAAATGGGATGAAAAGCTTCAATTAATTCAGTATCATGGTTTTGGAAATTAATTACAGGCCGCACTCCATTAATTTTTTGCGCCAGCTTCACTCGGGCATTTACCTCATCAAAAGCACACAGTATTTTCTGATAGCTAACAATTAAGTCTAGATAACCCCTTAAAAAATTGGTGAGCTCCGCCAATATTCTTCGAATCTCTTTACGCTCATCGTCAATTAGCTGATCTAGTTCAAAATTGAGCGATTGGTTCACCCGTGGTTCAATGTAAGTAAGCGAACCAGTTTTTGATGAACCCAATATACTGCCATCAACTTGTCGTTTGTAAGTTGAAATAACGGTCATCACCCTTCGGTTGTCAATTACATTTTCACTGATATCGTCAATGTAACCACTTGCCCGAGCGGATTTTATTGCCTTGTCAAAATTGCGATTGATTTGTTTTTTACGGCTTGCAATGCTTTGGCGAATTCGAAGCAATTCTGCCGAAGCGTCATCTTTTACGTGAAGGCGCTTATCTAAAATCTTGTCAATTTCCTTCTCAATATCTTTGGTATAGTGCGCACCTTCCAACAAGGTTTTGAGGGTTAAATAATCCGTATAATGTTCTTTAAAAAAAAGAAACAGTTCATTTACAAAGCGAGAGGCATCCAATATTTCAACAATGGCATCCAATTCTAAAACAGATGCATTGATGTTCAGTAGCTGAATTTCTTTGTTCAGTTCCTGGAATTCCATTCTTGGAAATCGCACTCCCCTATTTCGAATCAACTGTAAGTCATGCGAAAGGTTGAGACGATACTCCACTTCTTTCTGATCGCGATACGGATGAAGTTTCGACAATCGATCAGCCACTGTTTCAGTAATACAAAACCCAGCCAACCAAGTTCTAATTTGATCAAATTCTAAATCTACGGCTGTTTTTTCGTCGAAAAACTTCATGTGGTAAAAGTACTGGAATTGCTTGCGTTATGCTATCATAAAACCACTAATGTAGCGCATGGTTCATTGTTTTATTCCGCTCACCAAAAAACGAAAGTCTCCATAAAAGATTTCTTTATTTTTAGACCATGAATTTAAAAGCTTATCCCAAAAGTACCTTACAGAGTTTCGGAATTGTAGGCCTCGTTTTTGTCGCCATGATTCTATTTTACCCTGTACAAACTGCTCTTAACGACAGTATAGGACTCAGTCCGTCGTTTTTAATTTACTACACCTTAGCAATGGGTGCCCCCCTTTTGCTCTTGCACTTTCTAAAAAAGAAAGAAGAAGGCACTGTAAAATATTTGATGAAACCCAAAGATAGTGCAGTGGTTTTATTATTGATTGTTGCAACTGTTGCACTCCAATGGGGAGTTACAAGCCCAATAGGAACTAGCATTCCGATGCCTGAAATGTTTAAAGAAATGTTTCGCGAAATGGCAGAGCAAATGAACAATGGTTACGGTTTACTGGCGGTGGCAGTGATGGCTCCGTTTTTCGAAGAATTTATTTTTAGAGGAGTGATGTTGGACGGTTTATTGAAACGTAAATCTACCTGGGCAGCCATTTTAATTAGCGCAGCACTCTTTGGATTGGTGCATTTGAACCCATGGCAATTTGTGGCTGCCATGGTAATTGGAACTTTTGCCGGTTGGGTTTATGCTAGAACTAGAAGTTTAATTTACTGCATGATTATCCATTTTACCAACAACTTTGGCGCTTCGGTTGTAATGTATTTTAATGAAGATGCAGCTTCAATGGATGCTGAATTACAGGAAATGTATGGTGGAGTAACAAACATGTACATAATCATCGCAGCTTCTATTATTATTGCTGCAGTCTGTATTTCTATGCTGAACAAACGCATGAAAATGGAAGTAGCAAATGACGACCCTTTTCAGAAAGTCGAAATAGGTAACTCAGCAGAGTTAGCCAATTAAGGCAGATTGAATAACTTTAACCAAACTAAACCAAATGAAAATTCTAAGAAATATCGCGGCCGTTGTGATCGGACTTGTGATTGGCAGCATTGTCAACATGTACCTTATTAAACTAAATGGCACCTTAGTTCCTTTACCCGAAGGAATGGACCCAAATGATATGGATAGCTTGCAAGCCAATATGGGTCAATTCACGTTATTAAATTATTTAGTGGTGTTTGTAGCACATTCATTTGGCACCCTAACCGGTGTGGTAATTGCGGGACTGATTGGCGCTAGCAATAAATTAATTTTAATGTACATTATAGCATTTGCGTTTATGCTTGGAGGAATTAGCATGGTGATCATGCTGCCAACGCCTATTTGGTTTGCCTTTGTTGACCTTGCTTTTGCATACATTCCGGTAGCTTGGTTAGTCGGTAAAACAGTAAAAAAGTAACTCAAGTAGAAAACAATAATTTACCAAGATGGAAGAATTTAATACTCAATGGACTCGAGAAGAACTAAAAGCCTATATCTTACTATACTGCTCACAAGCAGATTTTGAAGAATCAACTGAAGAAACAAAATACATTAATGCCAAGTTTAAAGCTCTCAACATCGAAGCAATCCGCTCTGAATTTGATGGAGATAATGATTACCAAAGCATTCAAAAAATTAAAGCTGCGGTAGACCGATTGCACTATAAAAAAGAAGGCATTGCCGTATTGGAAAAAGAGATAAAGGAATTGTTTTTGGTAGATGGTGAATTGGATACCTTGGAAAAGAATCTTTTCATCGGCTTAAAACACATTCTAGAAGACCAGTAGAATAAAGAAGTGTTGTAAGCTCCCCCAAAACTAGTACAGTTTAAAAGTAGAATTTCTAATTTTAA
>JABAZP010000022.1 GCA_018608405.1 Flavobacteriales bacterium | reverse complement strand
AAAATATAACTTAGACGTTAAGATATACATGAATATTAATCCGATTGACGATACCGTTCAAGTAGAACTCGTAACTATTCTCGACCCCTTTACCAGTTATTCTAATTTAGAAATCAATGCAAATAGTGCTGCATTTATCAATATGTACTTTGATTTAATCGAGACAAAAAGAAGAGAGCTAGAGGCAAAAATCAGGAAGAACTTCAGTGCCGAAGAGATAGAAACCCTTTACAAAGAAACAAATGAAGAAATTGTCAGTTTATCCAGAGATTTTTTTTACAGAAACTGCAGGTGGCACAAATCGAAAGGGCATGACTGATTGGAACGAATATATTTACAGTCGGTTACAAATAAACAACCTACAACTTTTCAGAGTAACCTTTAAGTATTAAATGGTCGTGGTTAATAACTATAAAGCAAATTGAATTACCTTGTAAATTTCACAATTACTTTAGAGGAATGAAAGTTCACTTTATAGCTATAGGAGGAAGTGCCATGCACAACATGGCAATAGCATTGCACAAAAAAGGATTTATTGTTAGTGGGTCAGACGATGAAATTTTTGAACCTTCGAAAGGACGACTTAAAAAGTATGGGTTGTTACCGAATAGTGATGGCTGGAATCCTTCATTGATCTCCGCGGATTTAGACGCTATTATTTTAGGAATGCATGCCAAGAAAGACAATCCTGAATTGGTAAAAGCTCAAGAGCTGGGGCTTAAAATATATTCTTATCCTGAATACGTCTACGAACAAGCGAAGGACAAAAAAAGAATAGTAATTGGAGGTAGTCACGGAAAAACTTCTATCACTTCAATGATTTTACATGTCCTCCAAAGTCAAGGCATTGCTTTTGACTACCTAGTTGGTGCCCAACTTGAAGGATTTGAAACCATGGTTAGTTTTTCTTACGCACCAATAATGGTGATTGAAGGAGATGAATACCTCTCCTCGCCTATCGATAGAAGGCCTAAGTTTTTATGGTATAAGCCACACATTGCTGTTTTAAGTGGAGTAGCCTGGGATCACATTAACGTGTTTCCAACCTTCGAAAATTATGTTGATCAGTTTCATCTCTTTGCAAAAACAATAGAACCAAATGGTCTACTCACGTATTTTAACGGAGATGAGGAGTTAAAAAATATTGCAGAAAAGTCTACTTCAATAAGACTTAAACCCTACACAACGCCCACTCATAAAATTGAAAATGGCATCACGATTGTTGGTGCCAATTACGGTTGGCTCCCTTTAAGGATATTTGGAGAGCATAACCTTCAAAATATGATGGCAGCTTTCAATGTTTGCCTCGAGTTGGGAATAGAAGAAAGAGATTTTTTCAATTCAATTCAAAGTTTTAGCGGTGCCGCAAAACGACTAGAGGAGATTGCAAGGAGTAAACAAACAGTTGTTTACAAGGATTTTGCACACTCTCCATCAAAACTAAAAGCAACAAGTGCCGCAGTAAAAAAACAATATGCTGATAAAAGGGTAATCGCTTGCATGGAGCTTCATACATTTAGCAGCCTAAACAAAACTTTTCTTCAAGAGTATTCGGGATGTATGAGCGAAACAGATGAAGCGATTGTTTACTTTAACCCTAAGACAATTCACCATAAAGGACTAGAAACCATTACCAAGCAAGATGTAGAAGAAGCATTTCTTCCTTCAAAGGTTATTGTTTATGATGATGCGAACTCAGTTACAGACTATTTAAAATCTCAAAACCTTGATAATTCCGTAGTATTATTGATGACCTCTGGTAATTTTGATGGACTGAACTTGAATGATTTTGCCCAAGAATTGGTTTAAACTTCGTTTCTAACTTTTCGAACAAAGAAGGTAATTATTGAGGAATAAAAAGTCCCTAGTAAAAGGTACAGAATAAGTGTGACGGTACTTTGAAAATAGGGTGCTAAAATAAATTGAGCTGTTTCTCGTGATTTAACTAATTCATCCCCGGATGCTCTACCACTTTCTTCCAATAATCTCATCTGTTCCTCAATTTTTAAAGGAAAATAGCTTGGATCTATAAATGAGTAGTACAAGTACACGAAAAGGGACATTAAAACAGCATACATTCCGGCTGCTTTAATGCCAGCTTTTACATCTGCCATGAAGCCTGTTTTTTCAGGACTTAGCGCTTTAAAAAGTCGTATTCCTAGAAAAACACCAATCATAATGACAAAAAGATTACCAAAAAAATAGATTCTCTCGTATCCTGTAAATTGCCAATTAGCTGCAAAAACCGCCATTTTCATAAAAATGGAAACAACCAGCATCCAAACTACAATAGAAAAATGCGTTTTCATGAACTAGCTATTCATCGAAACTAAAAATTCATCATTGTCTTTTGTTCTAGACATTTGACTTCTCAAGAATTCCATTGCCTCAACAGGATTCATATCTGCAATATGGTTTCTTAACACCCACATTTTTTGAGTAACCGCTTTACCCAACAATAAATCTTCTTTACGTGTAGAAGAAGAGATAATGTCAATCGCAGGATAAATTCTTCTATTCGATATTTTACGATCCAATTGAAGCTCCATGTTACCAGTTCCCTTAAATTCTTCGAAAATTACCTCATCCATTTTTGAACCAGTCTCAGTTAAGGCAGTAGCTAAAATTGTTAATGATCCTCCATTTTCAATTTTCCTCGCTGCACCAAAGAAACGTTTTGGTTTGTGAAGGGCATTCGCGTCTACACCACCTGAAAGTACTTTCCCAGATGCTGGAGAAACAGTGTTGTATGCTCGTGCTAAACGAGTTATAGAGTCAAGTAAGATTACTACATCATGACCACATTCGGTCATTCGTTTTGCCTTTTCTAAAACAATGTTAGCCACTTTTACGTGTCTTTCTGCCGGTTCATCAAACGTTGAAGCAATTACCTCAGCATTTACTGAACGCGACATATCTGTCACCTCTTCTGGTCGTTCGTCTATTAATAAGATTAACAAATAAACCTCAGGATGATTCGCAGCAATGGCATTTGCTACTTCTTTTAATAAAGTTGTTTTACCTGTTTTTGGTTGAGCAACAATTAATCCTCTTTGCCCTTTTCCTATTGGAGTAAATAAGTCAATCACTCTCGTTGACAAAGACTCTTCTTTGTGACCCGATAGTTTAAATTTCTCTGATGGAAAAAGTGGAGTTAAGTATTCAAAAGGAACGCGATCTCTCACAAAACTAGGCTCCCTTCCGTTAATCTCAATCAGTTTAATCAACGGAAAATACTTTTCTCCTTCTTTTGGAGGTCTAACCGTTCCCCTAACTGTATCTCCAGTTTTAAGACAAAATAATTTTACTTGAGAAACCGATACATATACATCGTCAGGTGAATTCAAATAATTATAATCAGAAGATCTTAAAAATCCATAACCATCAGGCATCATTTCTAAAACTCCCTCAGCATCAATTATACCATCAAAATCGTACTCCCGCCTTTTCGACTTCTGATTCTGCGTAGGTTTATGCTGATTATTATTCCCGTTCGAAGTTTTCCCATTCGAATTATCATTGTGAGATTTTTTTTCTGTTGGATTACCATTTGACTCTTTGGCCGCAATCGATTCCTTTTTCTCAGTCGCTTTTACCTCTGACTTCTCTTCCTCAGGTTTCGTTTCTGAGAATAAGTTAGCCTTTTTCTCAGCCTCTATTCTTGGTCTTACTTTCCTTTCTGAAGGTGCTTTTTTAGGGTAAGCTACCTTTTTAGGCTCTTCCTTGCCATCTGCATTCTTTGTTTCAGAAGTCTTGTTCTCTGATTTACTTTCAGATGCATTTGAAGCTTTTGAGTCGTCCGCTTTTTTAGCGGCAGGTGTTTCTGCTTTCGCTTTAGTTGCTCTTGGTTTTCTTACCGGTTTTGATTCGGACTTTTTTGACTCTTTACTAACGGCTTTAACTGCCTCCGGTTTAACCGCTTGTTGATCTAAAATCTGATAGACCAACTCTTCTTTTTTTAGCTTCTGAAACTTATTAACTTCTAATTGCTTGGCAATTTCTTTTAATTCTACAACCGTCTTTTGGTTTAATTGAAGGATATCGTACATGAAATATTTTGTAATGTGCTTTTTTTAAACTAAACCAACTGAAAAAATTAGGAAAGTTGAATTAGTGTGCCTCAAGGTTTCAAGACTTTGCAATGATACAAATATAAATTGAAATTTTACTTTTTCAATTTATATATGTTTTCAATTATTTCAACAACTTTTAACCCTTCTAGACTATTAGTCGTTACCGTTTTGTTTCCTTTAAGGGCGTCAACAACATTTTGTATCACAAATTGATGATTGGCTGCACTGCCTTTGTATTTTCCATAATCATTTGGTGGAAGTGTATCCTCCAAAACTGGTTGTTCGTAATCTTTTATATGGCAATAGACTATTTCATTCATATACTGCCCTCCTACCTTAACACTTCCTTTTTCTCCAATAATCGAAAGGCTACTTTCCATGTTCTGACCGAACACTGCTGTTGAATAATTAATGCTTCCTGCCCCACCTTTTACAAAGTCAAACTGAACAATTCCCGAATCTTCAAACTCTGTAGTATGTTGATGATTAAAGTCATAAAAATTTGCTTTAATATTTGTAATGTCACCAAACAACCAATACATGGTATCTAAAAAGTGACTAAACTGAGTGAACAAAGTTCCACCATCTTTATCTAGTTTACCTTTCCAGTAACTCGCTGCACCTCCTTGATAATAATCGTCGTCTCGGTTCCAAAAACAATTGATATTTGCCATATAAACTTTACCCAATACACCACTGTCTATCACCTCTTTTAACCATCGAGAAGGAGGACTATAGCGGTTCTGCATCACACAAAAAACACGTTTATTCACTTTTAATGATTCATGGATCACTTCTTCTGCGTCAACTTTAGACAACGCCATTGGTTTTTCAATTACCACGTGAGAACCATTTTTCAAAGCAATAATTGCTTGGGAAGCATGTAAATAATTTGGCGTACAAATGTTAACGACATCTGCCTCAATGTTTGAAAGTATAAAATCTTCGATGGATTGAAAGACTGGAACGTTAAATTCCTCTTTTAAACTTTCTTCAATCTCTTTATTGATATCTATTAAGGCTACTAGTTCGGTATCTTCATTAATATTTACCATACTTGCATGGCGCTTGCCTATTCTACCACAACCTACTATTGCAAACTTTATTTTAGAGGACATATGTTTTAATTTAATGAATTACAATATTAGTATTATTTGAAATGAAAAGTATCTTTGAAGCTAATTTTGACAGATGAATATTCTTATTACAGGCGGTGCAGGCTATATTGGTTCTCATACAATTATTCAGTTATTAGAGCAGGGATTTGAAAATTTATATTCCATTGATAATTACGTAAACTCAAATAAAGAGGCGTACCATAAAATAGAAAAAGTAACAGGTAAAAAAGTGTTGTTTTTTAACATTGACTTAACAGATAAGACCAAAACACACAACTTTTTTGCTGAAAATCAAATTCACATGGTCATCCATTTCGCAGCACTTAAATCCGTGCCCGACTCCGTAGAAAACCCTTTGGACTATTACCATAACAACACCAACAGCTTGTTAAACGTGTTATCAGGAGCAAAATTAAGTGGGACTGAAAAAATTATTTTTTCAAGTTCGTGTTCAGTTTATGGAAATCCTAAAAAATTACCGGTAAACGAGAAGACTCCATTTGGAGAAGCAGAATCACCATATGCTAGTACAAAACAAATGGGCGAAATAATTTTAAAGGATTTTGCGAAAAACAATAATGAGATTGATGTAGTTTCCTTGCGGTACTTTAATCCTGTCGGTGCTCACGCTTCAGGACTAATTGGAGAACCGTTTACAAAACGACCGAACAATTTACTCCCAATCATTACGCAAACTGCAGCTAACTTGAGAGAAAAAATTACCGTGTTTGGAAGTGATTACAACACCCCTGATGGAACTTGTATTAGAGATTTTATTCATGTAGTAGACATTGCAGAGGCCCACATAAGAGCAATAAATTTTAAAAATAAAAACGATTTAAACTATTCCGTATTTAATCTGGGAACAGGTAAAGGTACCACGGTGTTAGAAATTATTAAAAGCTTTGAGAAGATCAGTGGCGAAAAACTAAACTATGAATTAGGTCCAAGAAGAGCGGGAGATGTTGAAACCATCTATGCGGACAATTCGAAAGCAAAAAATGAGTTGCAGTGGGAAGCTAAGTTAACTATTGAAGACATGGTTGCAACTGCATGGAAGTGGCAGCAAAACATGAAAGTTTAACTATGGTGATATTTCTCTCCTTTCAAAATGGTAAATCCACGGTAGAGCTGTTCAAGAAAAATTAGTCTCACCATTTGGTGAGTAAATGTCATTTTTGACAATGCAATTTTATGACTCGCTTTTGAGTAAACTTCTTCACTAAACCCGTAAGCCCCTCCAATTACAAAAACCATTTCGCGACTCGACGCATTTAATCCCTTCTGCAAAAAACTCGCGAAGCCTTCTGAACTAAATTGCTTTCCCTGTTCATCTAACAAAATTAGATTGGTAGAAGAATCAACTTTCGAAAGAATCATTTTTCCCTCTTCTATTTTGAGCAATTCAGCAGACAATCCTTTTTTTCGCAGTTCTAAATATTCAATTTTTACTTTTGCATAGTGCGAAAGACGCTTTAAATAATCTTCATACAATCCTTTAATTTGTTTGTCAGTAGTTTTTCCAATGCAAAGAAATGTGATTTTCATACCTCAGGCTAATAAGTTTCAAATATAAGCCAGATTGAAAGCCTCAAAAAGTTTAATTTTATTGAATGAAAAATTTTCTATTGCTTTTATTCATTTTTACTTCGGTTCATCTTTTTGGGCAGCAAGAAATCGAGCCCAGCAGCTCCTTAAAAGATAAAAACATTGTACAATTCACCTCTTTTTTCAACAATCCAATTGACTTAAATATTCCATCAGCAAAAGCAAACTACAGTAATAATCAAGCTAAAATATTAGTCGAAAACTTCTTAACAGAAGCGAAAATAAAATCCTACACTACGAAACACAAAGGGGGAGGAAATGGAAGACCTTCCTTCGAAATTGGTAAACTTGAAACGATGAAAGGCAATTTCAGGACGTACTTATTATATCAAAAGAGTAATGAAACTCTAAAAATCATCGAATTTCGAATAGAACAAGAATAGCAATATTGAAAGAATATACCCCCCTTATAGCGCAGGCCCTTGCTGAAGATATTGGTAGTGGAGATCACACCAGCTTGTCATGTATTCCATATGATGCAGTTGGTAAAGCACAACTCCTAGTAAAGCAAAACGGGATTATAGCCGGAGTAGAAATTGCTTTGGAAGTATTTCGTATAGTTGACAGCAATTTAAAAATCAACGTACTTATTGAAGACGGTGAGAGTGTGACAGTTGGTGATATTGCCTTGACTGTTGAAGGAAGGTCACAGTCTATTTTGATTGCTGAACGTTTAGCACTGAATTACATGCAACGAATGAGTGGTATTGCTACGCATACTGCCTATTTAAAAAGTTTAATTGGCTCAGAAAAAGCGCAGTTATTAGACACCAGAAAGACCACTCCTAATAACAGGATATTTGAAAAAATGGCAGTTAAAATTGGAGGCGGTGTGAATCATAGATTTGGGTTGTACGATATGGTGATGATTAAAGACAATCATATCGACTATGCCGGGGGCATAGCGCCTGCAATTTCAAAAACAAGAAAGTATTTGGCCGATAATGATCTTAATATTCAACTGGAGATAGAAGCTAGGAGTTTGGAGGAGGTTGAAATTATTTTAAATTCTGAAAAGGTTGACCGAATCATGTTAGACAATTTTAGCTATTCAGATTTAACACAAGCCGTGAAGATGATTGGTAATTACGCTAAAACTGAAGCCTCGGGAGGTATAACGGAGGAAACCATAGAGGCCTATGCAAAGTGTGGAGTGGACTATATTAGCGTTGGAGCTTTAACACACCAAATACAAAGCTTAGACTTAAGTTTAAAAGCTATATAATAGATGTTAGAGCAATTAAAAAGACGTTTTTTTGCTTTACAAATTGTTCGAAAAACCATTCGAATATCGAAAACCCTAATTCTGCCTGGTTTTGACAAGTTGCCGATTTATTTCGTTGCTAAGTTTTTTATCAAGGGCATTAAGCAAGGATTGCTAGATACTAAAGCTTCTTCCATGGCTTTCCGTTTCTTCATGGCACTCTTCCCAACTTTAATTTTTCTTCTTACACTCCTACCCTATATTCCTATACCCGACTTTAAAGTAGAATTGTTGAAATTATTGGAAGATTTACTTCCAGAATCTGGTTATGCCTTTGTTGAAGAAACAGTAGTTGACTTAGTTACAGATGCTGATGGGGGGTTGCTATCATTTGGATTTTTATTTGCCATATTTTTAGCTACCAACGGAATAGATTCTATGTTACTGGCATTTGAAGACAGCATTAATGTGTCTCACAACAGAAACTTTTTTCATAAAAAATTACTATCCATACAGTTACTTTTCATCCTTACCCTTTTAATCATCATTGCAATAGGAGCCATTTTATTCTCTGTTTATTTGGTCAACTTTGTTTTAGAAAAAGGAAGTACTGCATCTATTCTGCTCCTTGCAGGAAAGTGGATCATTATGGCTGCTATTTGTTTTTTCGCTATCTCATTTATTTACTACATCGGTGGGAATCGAAAATTAAAATGGCGCTTTTTCTCAGCAGGTTCCACCCTAGCAACTTTATTGGTATTGCTTGTTTCGTTTGGTTTCGGCTACTACGTAGACAACTTTGCTAATTATGATAAAATATACGGCTCTATTGGAACCATTATCGTTATTATGCTTTGGATTTATTTCAACTCTTTTGTTTTGTTAGTAGGATTTGAATTAAATGCTAGTATACAGCAAGCTGGAAGCATTCAAGCACTTGAAGACGAGATTGAAAAGGAGGCACATACATAATACTCAATTATTAATACTTTTGAAATATGGTAGAAGTAAACAAAGCTAAATTTGATGAGGATGGTTATACATTGATTAAGAATGTATTGACAAAAGAAGAAGTCGAAGAACTTAGAAGGGCTTCCTATAAACTAATCGAAGAAGACGAAAAAAATGGGACTTACATTATACACCGATTCGCAAAAAACCACATTGGATGCCTAACCGCTGTACCTGAGTTTCGTAAGTTAATTTTAGACGACAGAGTTATTGAAATAGCTACCCAACTATTAGGTGAAAAGCCTACATTTTTTGGAGACTGTATCATGGAAATTGGCATTGGCAACAGAGGTTTTCATAAAGATACTGCAAATCGAAATGATCAAAATCATCCTGATTGGACAGAAGAATATCCGGTAATTCGAATTGCTTTTTATTTAGAAGACCATTCAGAGCATTCAGGTGGGCTAAAAGTTAGAGTAGGTTCTCAAAATACAGTAAAAACTAACGAAGGAAAAGCTGTCATTCTTCCAACGCAAGCAGGCGATGCTGCTGCATTCTGTTTACGAACAAGCCATGCAGGTAATGCTGTTCGATTAAAGTTTGCTCCAAACATATCGTTACACAATAGTTTAGAAAAGAGGATTCCTGAATTCTTGAAAGTACCAGAAGAAAAAGAACGCATATCTATATTTCTAACTTATGGATTAAAAAGTGGAGCCTTAGATCGATACATGGAATACATGTTTAATCACGGTGTGTATCAAAAAAGAATACTTAATTCAAGTTACTCAGACGAACTAAAGGAAGAAATCTCATCCAAATTAGATTTCATTGATATTACTAAGGCTTACGAGGAATACAATACGAAATAAGTATGCAGAAGTTCGAAGAAGTAGAATGTGCCATTTGTAATAGCCAAAGTCGTTTCGAAGTATCTAAAAACGGCCAACATAACATCCCAATCAACTTAGTATTATGCAAAAACTGTGGATTAGGTTACTTAAGTCCAAGGTGGAATGCGGACTCTTATTTTAATTTTTATTCGAAAGAATACGATTCCTATTATCGCCCTTCTTTGATTGAGGAAATTAACACTACAAACCCTGAAAAAAATGCCATCATTCAACGATTCCAAAAAAACAACCTACTCCCGGAATCACCATCAGATATTTTAGACATTGGAAGTGGAGCCGGAGAAAATATATTGAATCTCAAAAAAATCTTTCCTAACGCCAACCTATTCGCTATAGAACCATCTGAGGATAGTCAAAAAAACCTAATCAAAAATGGTGTTAAAGTAATCTCATCAGATGCAAATTCTAATTGGGAAATAGGAAATGAAGGCAAGTACTCTTTAATTATACTGCGTCACGTCTTGGAACACTTTCTTAATCCTGTAGAAGTGTTAAAAAAGATTCAAGCTAGCTTAAAAGAAGAAGGCTTATTATATATTGCGGTACCCAATAACTTACGACCAACCAAAAATTTAGAGAGTAAGTGGTTCAGAGTCGTTCACACCTACTATTTTAACAAGTATTCGTTAAAAAACATACTGCATAAATCAGGTTTAGAAGCAATCATCATGCAAGAAGGGGATGAGTTAAATAATCATGAGTTATTTACCATCGTCAGAAAAAGCAAAAAACCATTGGAAACTAAAATATCTTCAGCTCATTTTGAAGAGCAAAGAAAGGTATTTATGGATGGCTTGAAAAACGATAAAAACCCAATACAAATCTTAAAATCAAGATTGCTACGCGCAATTGGGAAGTCTTAATCTTTGACAATACCTAAAATTCCCAACACTTTTTTATACAGTCGGTTTACATCTTCCGAAATATTCATAAACAAGGTTAAGAAGCCAACAATCGAAAGGATAATTACAGACCTATAAATTGTGTCGACATAAATGTTTAGCGCGAAAGGTAATATTTCTGAAATTATAAAGGTTAAGATTAAAATAAAGGAAACCTGCAATGTTTGTTTCGAAAAAGGATGAATATCATACTTTGCTTTTAGGAACTGTGCCCTTATTAAATAAAATAGAGTGAGTGATAGCATCGTGGCAATTGCTCCGCCTTCTAAGCCCCATAATGGAATCATGATAGCATTAGAAATAACGGTAAATATTGCCAACGAAACAGATGTGATTGTATCAAAACGATAGTACTTCGAAATGTTAATGATTGAACCAGCCACACCAAATAACATGGTCAGGACTCTTGAAAGGCCTAAGTAAAAAAGAACCATTTTTCCTTGCCGGTATTCTTCCCGTTGCAACTCAAAAAAGTTATCCAAGTTAGACCATAATAAAATAAATGCAAGACCTCCAATAAGAAATTGAGTAGTAGAGGATTTCTTATAGATGGTTTCAATCTCGTTTATTTGCTTAAACTTAAATGCTCTAGCGATTACAGGTGATGCAATTTTTGTAATGGCAACTGCAGGTATAAAAATTAAAACACTGAGATAAACTGCATTCGCATAAATTGCTAAGCCGGCACCACCAAGAAAGTAACCAACCATTAAAATATCAACCTTGGCGATTAACAAGTTAGAGAACCCGGACAAAATAGAGAAAAAGCTATAATTCAGGTACACTTTTCTCATCTGGTTGGGAAAGTACTGTAAATCAATTCTCGCAAACAACTCTCCCTTCCATTGAAGGTGAAAAATATAAAACACTAATGTTAAAGCGTATGAACTTAAGAAGATGAGAATAAAAACGTGAAACGTAATGATATCGAAATAAAACAAAATCAAAATCACAGTAATCAATATCCTATGAAAAACTTCTTTCACAAAAGTGGTAAACGCCGTTCGAGATCTCGCTTTAATGTAGCTCTCGAAAACTAGATTCATCAAGAGTAAAAACGTTAAAGGAATTAAGACCCAAAAATATTCTCTAAACAAGGTGCTTTTTTCACTGTACGAATCCATCACAACGTTTTGAATTAGCAGCAAAGTTGCCGTTGTAATCAAAAAACCACAAAATGAAATGATGAGACTGATGGATAAAAGACCTCCATCGCTTTTTCCTTTACGGTTGAAAAACGGAAAAAACCGAACTAAGCTTGCTGAGCTACCTAAACTAGAAAATTGGGCCGCAATAACAGAAACACTAAGTAGCGCTTCGCGCAAGCCAAACTCTTCAATGGTGAACCAACGATTCATTAGAATACTAACATTCACGAAACCTAGAAATGCGCCTAGGTAACTAAAAACAGTTGAAATCGTAGCTTGTCTGATTATAATTCCCAAGGAATCGCAGTATAAAGTTTAACGCGTAAAAGTACCCAGATTTTGTGTTTGCAAATATTCATATCCCTTTTAGGACATTTAAAATTCGATCTGCCGTTTTTCCGTCTGCAGAATGGAAAAAACTACTTATAAACTGGTTATATTTTTGATGATCAACTTTCAATATAGGTCTTTCAAACACTCCCATTAATTCATTCCTGCTGTGAACAGCTATTCCGACGCCTTCTTCAATATAACCCGCGATGTCCTCTTCCAAATAATCTAAAACGACAATTGGCTTAAAATATTCTACGAACTCCGCTCCAACGGTAGAATATGCGGTAATTAACACGTCAACATAATTGAACTGGTCTGCCATTGCAACATTTCGCTCAATGGAATAGTTTTTAAAACCGACCTCATTTGCCACATTAATAAAGTATTGGTCATCTTTCTCATTGGGGTGAGGTCTTACAATCAATTGATAAGTGTGATCTGTTTCTAATGCTAAAAAGCACAGGAAAACATCTTTCAAATATTGTCTCCGCAAAGCTTCATTCGGAATAGGTTGAGTTGCAAAGAGAACTACTATTGAGTTTTTGTCTTTTGTTTTACTCTGTTTTGGAGTTGCCGACTTTCTTAGGCTTCCAACCGCTTTAACTTGTTCCGCCTTATATCCACCATATTTAACTAACACTTCATTGTAATACTCTCCCCAAGTAAAGGTGAGGTTTGGTAAAATTGGCGGATGAGTATACTTACCAAAAGTATACCCAAAGTGGTTATTGTAAATAGCTCCATGTTGAATGGCAAAAACCTTGACTGAAGCTTTTCTTGCCGCGAATTGAATTACCTTTTGTTGAGGACTATTTTCATCACTCAATATAATCGAGTCAATGTTGGAAGACTGGAAGTAATTCTGAAAGGACAAATACCTCAAGTACATCAGCGTAAAATATGTTTTCTTTGTTTTAAGATGTATTAGGAGCTGTTCCTCGATGGGATTTAATTCTTGATTTTTAATTCCTTGAAAGCTATTTTTTAAAGCTTTACGAAATCTCTTTACTCGAAACCACGTACCCGGGGAAAGCAGAGTTTTTAAAAATATGGAATCTGAATTAGGAATATCAATAAACGCAGAGCGCTTTGGCAACCTTCGTTTAAAATCAAAAAGCGACCGAATTTTAAAAATTTGAAATTGATTGGCGAGCTCACCAAAAAGCTCTGAAGGTGTAAAGTCAGGTCCGCCCTCATTGTGGACCAGCACAACTCCACTAAGCTTTCTTGAACGATTTAGACTATTTCGAATAATAAAAAATACTTCTTTTAAAAACCGTTTATATCTATTACTCCCGGCTACTTTTTTGGGTGACTGAATTATCTTTCCATGGGGATGGGCTGCTAAAAAAGCTCTTTTTAATTCTTGCGTTTTTAAACGCTCTATAAATTTAAAGTTTACTCGAAAGTGTTCTAAAAACCAAACATTTAGACCAGTTGAATTCTCTAAGTATAAAAAGTAAGAATCAAATCTATTGTAAAATCGAACTACTTCATCTATAGCTTTCTGCTTAAGATCATCTTCCAGATTATTTCCCAATTGAAAAGCAGAAACATTGAATTGTTTATTTTCAGTTGCTGAGTAAAGAGGACAGTTTTTTAAGCGTCCTACTATTTCTTCATTCACCTCTCCCTCAATAAATACTGGTCCTTTTTCGTTATTCAAATGAATAGATATTTAAGTATAAAATTACTTCTCTTTTTGTACTTATAACTTATTAAACTCATGTAAAACCATATCTTTGAGTTATAATAGATTTTATGAAAAAAACGATCGCTTTTATACCTGCAAGGGGTGGTAGCAAATCGATAAAAGGTAAAAACATTAAATCCTTTTTTGGCAAGCCATTAATTCACTGGAACATTATTGAATTGCTGGGAATTGATGCTATTGATGAAATAATAATAGCTACCGACAGTGAAGAAATTGCACGCGTAGCTGCAATTTCTGAAAAAGTTAAAATTTATAAGCGAAGTGCTGAAAATGCAAAAGATGGCTCATCTACTGAGTCGGTTATGCTAGAGTACATAGAGCGTCAGAAATTAGATGAAAACGTGCGATTTATTCTTGTTCAAGCAACCTCTCCTTTTACCATGCGAAAAGATTTTGAAGAAGGAATTGCACTATACGAATCAAAGGAAATTGACTCTGTTTTAGCCGTAGTCCCATTCAAAAGGTTAGTCTGGTCGGAAGAAAAGAAACCATTAACTTTTGAATTGGATAAACGGCAACGAAGACAGGATTTTGACACGTATTATCTTGAAAATGGTGCATTTTATATCAATTCGGTGAAGAATATCGTTGAAAATAAAAGTCGAATTTCGGGAAAGTTTGGCTTTCACGTGATGCCGGAATATACAGCACTTGAAATGGATGAACCACTAGATTGGGAGTTTGGTGAAATTCAGATGAAGCAATTAATCGAAAATAAAAAATTTATACCCTCCACACTATAAAATATGGATTTTAGTAAGACCATTAAAATAGAAAATAAGGTTTTGCAACGAGATGGCAAAACATTCATTATTGCAGAAGCAGGTGTAAATCACGGTGGCAATATGGACCTCGCAAAGCAGTTAGTTGACATTGCTGTTGATGCAGGAGTTGATGCGGTAAAGTTTCAAGCGTTTAGAACGAGTGAGCTTATAATTCAAAATGTAAAAAAAGCTCCCTACCAAACAAAAACGACAGATAAGGCAGAGTCACAATCAGATATGCTTAAAAAGCTCGAGTTGCAAAAAGAACAATACATAGAGCTAAAGGAGTACTGCCAAAAAAAGAACATCATTTTTCTGATTACCCCATTTGATGAAACGAGTCTAAAAGAATTAGAAGAAATAGGCGTTGTAGCTTATAAGGTTGCATCGACAGATACTACAAACTTGCCTTTCTTAAAAAAAATAGCACAAACAAAAAAGCCGATCTTTTTATCAACCGGCATGTCCTATTTGGAAGAAATTCGCTCGGCTCTAACAGAAATATTTACCTACAACAAAGATGTTGTTTTAATGCAATGCACCGCAAATTACCCTATTCAGTATGACGAAGCGAACCTTAATGTCATTAATACCTTCCAAGAAAACTTTAACATCCTAACCGGTTATTCAGACCATTCTATCGGGATTGGAGCTGCTCCATATGCTTTGCCAATGGGTGTATGCATGATTGAAAAACACTTCACCATTAACAAAGCTGACGAGGGACCTGATCACCTGGCATCTCTAGATCCTAAGGAGCTGAAAGAGTTAGTGAGAGAAGTAAGAAGAATCGAAAAGTTTTTAGGGAGTTTTGAAAAAGTTCCTACCGCATCGGAATTGAAAACAAGAAAATCATTACAGAAGAATTTAGTTGCAAAAACTGCAATTCAGAAAGGTGAAATATTTTCTGATGAAAACGTAATTGCTAAGCGCACAGGCGGCGAAGGAATATCTCCAGTGAAGTATACTAGTGTTTTTGGCCAACGTGCAAAAAAAGCGTTCCAAGCAAATGAAATTATAGTCTTATGAGTTTGGTAGGAATTGTAGGCGCAGGTGGGCACACAAGAACCCTAATTAATATTCTTGAACTACGAAGCATTCAAATTGATGGTATATACGATGAAGTAATGCGTGCGGAAGGAGAAACTATACTTGGGTATCCTGTAAAGTTGCTTTCGGAACTTCCTAATGAGTCGGCCGTTATTATTAGTAAAGGTGACGTGGAAGGAAAGGTAAATTACTCTAACTTGTATTCAAACAGAATAGTAGAAGAAAATTTAATCCACCCTAAGGCAACTATCGAAAGTACTTTATTAGGAATCGCCAATCAAATATCTTCCAATTGTTACATCACTCCAACCGCAAAAATTGGAAGTCATAATGTAATTTACTCAGGCACCATGATTGAGCACGAATCTAACATGGGCGATTTTAACATCATTACAGTAAATGTATCTATTTGTGGTAGGTCAAAAATTGGTAACAGTTGTTTTATTGGAGCAGGTGCAGTGATTTTGCCCAACGTATCTATTTGTGATCGAGTAGTTATAGGAGCAGGCGCAGTAGTAACAAAGGACATTACAACTCCTGGGACGTATGTAGGTACTCCTGCTAAATTAATTCGACCATGATTTATATATCTAGTTTATGCGTCAAAGCAACTACTATTGAAGATGCCGTTAAAACTTTAGTTCATGAAGGTTTCACCAACATTGAACTGTCTGGTGGAACACGTTACGATGAAAAAGCGCTCGACAAGCTAATTCGGTTAAAAAAAGAGTACAACATTAATTTTTTACTGCACAACTACTTCCCTACTCCGGCAAACTCTTTTGTACTCAATTTAGCATCCTTAGATTCAGAAATTTCAAAGTACAGTCTAGAGCATGTAAAAAAAGCAATCGACTGGTCGGTAGAGCTCAATGCAAAAAAATACGCTTTTCATGCAGGTTTTCTAATTAACATTCCTGTACATCAAATTGGAAAGAAAATTGAAAAAGCCCAACTATTTGATTTACAAAGTGCAGTAAACAAATTTGAAAAAAACTTAGATGCTATTGATGAGTATAACAATAATCGGATTCAATTGTATATTGAAAACAATGTGTTATCTCAAACGAACTATGAATCGTTCGATCTGGTAGATCCATTCTTTTTTACATCAAGCAAAAACGCAAGACTATTTAGAAAACCAAATGGGGTTAATTTTTTACTTGATGCAGCTCATTTGAAAGTAAGTTGTAACAGTCTTTCGCTTAACTTTGAGGATGAATTCAAAAAACTATACAATCAAACTGACTACTTTCACATCAGCGATAACGATGGAAAAAGTGATTCAAACCAAGGTTTAACTGAAGGTTCTGAACTATACGATGTACTGAAGAAAAATTGGAAACCAGGAAAGGTGGTAACTATTGAAGTGTATTCAGGCATGAATGATATAAAAAACACTCACAGAGTTCTAGAAAAATTAAATAACCGAAATGAATAAATCGACCTGTAAAGTTGGCTCAAACCTTAGAGTTCTTTTGGAAGCAATAAATGAAGTACCCTACGGCACTGCTTTTATTGAGGATGACACGAATAAACTTGTTGGAATTGTAACTGATGGAGATTTTAGAAGGCTACTTTTAAACGGTAAAAGTCTGGAAGACCAAATACTAAAATCCGATTTAGGAAGTTTTGTTTCAGCGCTTAAGGGAGAAAATTTTGAATCGTTATTGAAGAAAACGAATGTCAAGATTAACATTGTTCCGATCATTAACGATAAGGGAGAGTTGATAGACTTTTTTGAATACAAACACAAAACTAAGTTTACCCCTGTCGCTGAACCAACATTGGAAAACAAAGAGTTAGAATATTTATTAGATGCCTTTTCATCAACATGGATTTCAAGTAGAGGAAAATACATCGATCGATTTGAGGAAGAATTCGCGGCTTTCTGTAACGTTAAACACGGAGTTGCCACCTCGAACGGAACAGTGGCAATACATCTGGCCTTAGTTGCATTAGGCATAGGTCCTGGTGACGAGGTAATTGTTCCAGATTTGACTTTTGCTGCAACAATAAATGCTGTATTATATGCAAACGCTACACCGGTTATTGTTGATGTGGACCCAATTACTTGGACCATTTTCCCAGAAGAAATAGAGAAAGCAATAACACCTCGAACTAAAGCCATCATTCCAGTGCATGTTTATGGACAAGCATGTGAAATGGATAAGATTATGAAGTTGGCCAATGACAATAATTTAAAAGTTATTGAAGATTGCGCTGAGGCACACGGAGCTGAATTTAAAGGTCAACGAGTTGGTAGTTTTGGAGACATTTCTACCTTCTCATTTTTCGCTAATAAAATAATTACAACCGGCGAAGGTGGAATGTGCGTTACAAACTCTGAAGAATTGGACACCAAAATGAGAAAGTTGCGTGATCATGGAATGAGTAAAGAAAAACGGTATTGGCACGACGATATTGGATTCAACTATCGAATGACCAATCTTCAAGCAGCGATTGGATGTGCTCAGTTGGAAAAAATAGAATGGATTTTAGACCGCAACGATCAAATTGAAAGAGATTACATCAAGCATTTAGATCATCTTAACTTATTTAAGTGGCAAAAAACATACCGGCTAAATAGAAAAGTTGTTTGGCTCATGAGCTGCACCACTGAAAAGAGGAAAGAGGTGATGGAAAAACTAGTTGCTAACAATATAGATGTTAGACCGTTCTTTTACTGCTTGTCTGAAATGCCAGTATATGCAAAGTATTCTTTTTCAAACAAAAATGCGTTGAAAATATCTAAAATAGGCCTTAACCTTCCTACAGTAAAAGAGGTAGACTACAAAAGAGTTGCGAGTATATTGGCAGAAATTTAGTTTAGCTCCGTTTTGAAGAAACTACTCCTGATAACTTATTATTGGCCTCCTAGCGGAGGCGCCGGTGTTCAGCGGTGGCTAAAACTGTCAAAATACTTGGCATTACAGGGAACAGAAGTTCATATCTTAACGGTAAACCCTGATCAAGCAAGTTACACCACAATTGACCATTCACTGCTTAAAGATGTTCATGCGAAACTTCATATTCATCAAACCGATAGCTTCGAAATAATTAATTACTATTCAAAAGTTGTAGGAAAAAAGAATGTACCATCAGCGGGGTTCTCTAATGTAAACAATGATAGCTTCCTTCAAAAAACGGTAAATTCTTTACGAAGTAATTTTTTTATCCCAGATCCAAGAAGAGGCTGGAATAAATACGCTTACAAAAAGGCAAAGGAAATTATTACAGAGCATAACATACAAACCGTTATAACTACTAGTCCGCCTCACTCAACACAACTTATTGGCTTAAAATTAAAAGAGAAGTTGAACATTAACTGGATTGCAGATTTGCGTGACCCTTGGACAGACATTTACTATTATCACCTTTTGGGTCATTCGAGGTGGTCAAAGCGGATAGATAAAAAAATGGAAAAGAATGTTATTGAACGTTCGGACAGAATATTGACTGTAAGTAAAGGCTTGTTAGAGATTTTTTCAAGCAAATCAGATCAAAATATTAGGGATAAGATTAAACTAATACCAAATGGCTATGATCCCGACGATTTTAGCCAACCACTTAATTCACCAAAACAAGAAAATTCTTTTGTTATTGCTTATACAGGTACTATGTCTAATCAATACGCGCCAGAAGTGTTCTTTGATGCCTTGAACAAGGTAAAAACGACCAAAAGAGTAAAAGTACAATTCATTGGGTCTATCGCATCTGATATTCTTGCCAAAATAAGGGACAAAGACTACGAAGTAGAAGTAATTCCAACGGTGCCCCACGACCAAATTGTTACGTTTCAGCGTTCAGCAGACGCTCTTTTACTTGTCATTCCGAAAGTGTCTAACGCAAAAGGAATTCTGACTGGGAAGCTTTTCGAATACTTAGCTTCCTACAAACCGATTGTTGGAATTGTTCCAGAAGAAAGTGACGCAAGAGAAATTATAGAAGACTGCAAGGCAGGTATTTGTTTCACCCGAAATGAGAGTGAACGATTAGCAGCAGAATTAACTAAACTAATTAATTCTGAATCCAATGAAATTAAACCAGATAAGACTAAGATTCAATCATTTTCAAGAGAGCACCAAGCTATTCAGATTCAAAAACTTCTTTAGGCTCTTTATTCTTAGTCGCATAAACTATTGCACCTATAGTCAATAGCACAATAATTAGTGAACTAATTAAACTAATTATCTCTCCTGTTTTGTAAGAACTTGGTTCAAATCTAAACTCAATTTCTCCTGAACCTGCAGGCACCTTCATTCCTCTCAGGATGTAATTCACTTTAAAGAATTTATCTTCCTCGCCGTTCACAAATACTTTCCATCCATCCTTGTAAAACACCTCAGAGAACACTGCAAATTGTTCTTTTGAAGTTTGATATTTGTACTTCATTACATTCGGTAAATACGACACAAGCGTAATCCGATCAGCAGAAGGGTTGGTATTATATACGGTTTTGACAGAAGCATCTTCCGACGATTGCATTACAGTTGTTCTTCTCGGGTTCACGTTTAACAACGTCATCATTTCGTCATTTGCTGATTCTACTGTTCGAACCGAATCGACAAACCAGACATTTCCATAAGCATACTGATTCTCTAAATAAGTAAGCTGCTGCCCTTGTTGAGTATTTACTGCACCAATAACGTATTTCGCGTTCAACATATTGGTAATATACATTTGCGGTAAATACCTTCGAACCAAATCAGCCCCACCTTGTGCAAATGCTTGACGTAATTGAAAATGCTCTTGACCCAATCGAAAATCAATCAGCTCCTGATATTTTTTCATTTTTGCAGCATGGTAACCTCCCAACGTTTTATGAAAATATGCTGTACCCGCATCTTCGTCCAGCCTTGGAGCGGTGTTTAATACTCTATAATGAGTATTTCTCATCAACGTGGTAAACTGTATTTTTTCAGATTCTAATCGTGTCAACCTTCTTTTTTCTCGCTTCTCCGAAGCAACTCTTTCATTAATTGTTTGAGAAATTTGAGGATTTAAAGAGATTTCTCTTTGCAGGATAGCATTGTCAACCGCACTTGCTTGATATGGTGACGAATTTGTTTCAGGCAGTTCGTATTTTTCATATTTGTTGCTGGCATTTCTACCTGCTCCGGCTACTTCCTCATTGTTAAAGTACCTTTTATCTATGGTCCACAAATCGACCAGCACCAATACGCCAACCAACATTATAAAGAGGTTTCTATTCACCTTATTGTACAAGTACAACCCGATTAATAAAAACAAACCCAAAATAAACTGCAGTGATCTAAGGATATCTGATTTTACAATATCAACCCTATAATCGACAAGTTGACTTACCCCAATATCTATTGCATTTTTTTGTGAGGCATTTTGACTTATTTGCTGCGCAAAAATGGCATCCTCTTTTTCACTAGTAAAATCTAAAAATGAGTCAGGGGTCAACCAAAGAATCAAGAGTAACGTAAAAATGGAACCTGAAACAATAAACAATTTCTTTTTTTGCTCTAATATCCCTTCTCTATTTTTATATAATTCCGAAAGAACCAATACCGCGAATACGGGTAAGGTAAACTCTACTACGACCAGTAACATAGCAACTGCGCGGAATTTATTATAACCCGGAATGTAGTCTATAAAAAACTCTGTAAAACCCATGAAGTTTTTCCCCCATGATAGTAACAGTGCCAATATGGTAACAACGCCTAGTGAATAGATTAGTCGATCTTTCACAAAGAACAGCGACAGTATAGCCAACACAAAAACTATGATTCCAATATACACTGGTCCTGAAGTAAAAGGTTGATTTCCCCAATAAGTACTCACAACATTTTGATTATTCTGATATTGGGTTACTAAGAACGTGAAAAAACTCGGATTTTCTCTACGTAAACGCTCAACTTCGTCTTCTAAACCAATGATGGCTCCTGAACCTCCACCTTTAATGTCAGACAGAAATAACGACAAGCTTTCTTCTTGTCCATAGCTCCATTGGGTAATATAATCTTTGTCTAATCCCGTGCTTTTTACAGCATCGTTAGGTGTTCCATCCGGCTGAATTGTTAATTCAGATTTACTACGAGTGGAAGACTTTGAGTATTCATAAGTGGTAAGTAAATTCCCAACATTTGCACCTAAACCAAGTAAAGCCGCGACAAATAATAGCGCAGAACGCTTCAGAAATAAGCTTATTTTTTTGTCTTTAGAATATGCTATTAAATTCACCACAGCAATTCCTAAAATAATCAGTGCCGAGTAATAGGTAATTTGAAAGTGGTTCGCAAATAATTCTAGCCCAACAAAAATTGCAGTTAAAACAAAACCTAATAACTCCTTCCCCCTAAACATGGTAATCAGTCCGGCTAACATAGGTGGAACATAAGCTATCGCTAATGCCTTTGTATTATGTCCAGCTTCTAGAATAATAATGAAGTATGATGAAAATCCATAAGCTATCGCCCCAACAATTGATATTAGCGGACTAATCCTTAGAGACAGAGAGAAAATAAAGAATCCAATCATGTAAGCAAACACAATTCCGATAGGATGAGGAATTCCTCCGGTGATTGCCTTGCTAACATATTGCAACAAGTTGCCTGGAAATTCAGTTGAGACTTGGAAGGTCGGCATACCGGAGAACATGTTTCCCAACCACAAAGGCTCTTCATCAAAAACTTCTCTATGGTCTCGAATTTCTTGAGACATCCCTTTGCTCAGCTTAATGTCCGATTGTTTAATTCGATAACCCTCAATAACAGGATAAAAATAAACTGCAGCTAAAACTAAAAAAATAATTACACCACCCAGGTAAGGTAGATACTTTTTAAAATCAATCTTTTTCATATTCAATTAATTATTCTACATCTTCGTAATCAACATACTCACCCAAAGTATCTTTCCTTTCAGTGCTTTTTTTCTCCTCTTTTGAGGGGTTTTTCTGAGTAGAGTTATGAGATTGAGCTTGCTGAAACTTATCTTGTTGACGCTTCATAAAGCGATTCAAAATAATTGGAATAAGTATTTTAAATAGAAACTTAATCCCATAATACACCAAGACAATTATTAAAATTGTCCTTAAAAAAGTAACCATTCCGGCTTCGAAAATCATAACTACTTGCTAAGATACAAGTTTCTTTCAGAATATATCTCTCTGAAGAATGGGTCCTTTAGATCTTTTATGAATTGAATTGCCTCTCCGGTAGATTTCATTTCAGGACCTAGTTCCTTGTTTACATCCGGAAACTTATCAAAAGAAAATACTGGAATCTTGATAGCATAGCCTTCTTTGTGAGGGTTAAAATCAAAGTCTTTTAATTTAGCCCCTAACATCACCTTCGTTGCATAATTCACATATGGCTCTCTATAAGCCTTAGAGATGAACGGAACTGTTCTCGAAGCTCTAGGATTGGCTTCAATAATATAAACCTCTTCGTCTTTAACTGCAAATTGGATGTTGATTAACCCCTTTGTTCTTAAGGCCAAAGCAATCTTCTTCGTATACTCTTCTATTTTAGAAATCACATGGTCACTCAAATCAAAGGCAGGTAGAACAGCGTAAGAATCTCCCGAATGGATTCCTGCAGGTTCAATGTGCTCCATGATACCAATAATCTTGACCTCCTCTTCGTCACAAATAGCATCGGCCTCCGCTTCGATTGCTCCGGATAAAAAGTGATCTAATAATATCTTATTCCCAGGTAAATCTTTAAGAATATTCACAACGTGCTGTTCTAGCTCCGTTTCATTGATTACAATTTTCATTCCCTGACCTCCTAAAACGTATGACGGACGAACCAGCAATGGAAAACCAATTTCCTTACATAATTCTAATGCCTCGTCTGCAGTTTCAATTGAGCCATACTTAGGGTACGGAATATCGTTTTCTTTCAACAAATCAGAGAAACTACCTCTATCTTCTGCTAGGTCTAACGCTTGGTAGCTTGTGCCTATAATTTTAATACCGTATCGCTCTAACTTTTCTGCCAACTTCAGCGCTGTTTGACCGCCCAACTGCACAATTACTCCCTCTGGTTTCTCATGCTTAATAATGTCATAGATATGTTCCCAAAACACAGGTTCGAAATATAATTTATCTGCTATATCAAAGTCTGTACTTACCGTTTCAGGATTACAGTTAATCATTATAGTTTCATAGCCCATTTCTTTGGCAGCCATAATTCCGTGAACACAGCAGTAATCAAACTCTATTCCTTGTCCTATTCTATTCGGACCTGAACCAAGTACTATAATTTTTTTCTTATCTGTTACTATTGATTCATTCTCATCTTCAAATGTGCTGTAATAATATGGGGTCTGAGCTTCAAATTCAGCAGCACAAGTATCTACTAATTTATACACCCGATTGATATTATATTCTTCTCGTAAAGCATACACTTCACTTTCCAAACAATTTAACAAATGTGCTATTTGACGGTCCGCATAGCCCTTTTGCTTTGCTTCCATCAATAAATCTTTGGGCAACTCTTTCAGTGAAAATTTTTGGATTTGATTTTCTACTGAAATTAATTCGTCAATTTGTTTTAGGAACCACATATCAATCAAAGTGGCCTTATAAATTGTTGAAAGTGGAATTCCTAATTTAATTGCATCGTATAGATGAAACAATCTGTTCCAGCTTGGATTCTTTAAACTATGAAGAATCTGTTCTTGATTTTTCAACTCCTTACCGTCTGCCCCCAATCCATTTCGTTTAATCTCTAATGATTGGGTAGCCTTTTGCAGCGCCTCTTGAAAGGAACGACCGATTCCCATGACTTCACCAACAGATTTCATTTGCAACCCTAAGGTTTTATCAGGGCTATCAAACTTATCAAAGTTCCATCTTGGAATTTTTACGATAACATAATCTAACGTTGGTTCGTGGTATGCCGAAGTTGTCTTCGTAATCTGATTTTTCAATTCATCTAGATGGTATCCAATTGCCAATTTAGCAGCAATCTTAGCAATTGGATAACCTGTTGCTTTTGAAGCTAAAGCCGAAGATCTAGAAACTCTTGGATTAATTTCAATGGCAATAATTTCCTCCTTTTCATCATTGCTAACAGCAAACTGCACGTTACAACCACCGGCAAAATCTCCAATAGAACGCATCATATGAATTGCCATATCCCTCATTTTCTGATAGGTTGTATCAGATAATGTCATAGCAGGTGCCACGGTAATTGAATCTCCAGTATGAATACCCATTGGATCCATATTCTCAATAGAGCAAATAATGATAACATTATCGTTTGAATCACGCAACAACTCCAATTCGTATTCTTTCCATCCCAAAACAGCTTTATCAATCATTACCTCATGAATTGGTGATGCGTGAAGCCCTCTCGTTAATAACTTATCGAATTCTTCAGACGTGTGCACAAAAGAAGCCCCTGTCCCCCCTAAGGTAAAAGAAGGGCGAATAACTAGTGGAAAACCGATCTCTTGAGCAAAATTCTTTCCTTCAAGAAAAGAATTTGCAATCTTTTGCGGAGCCATGCCAACTCCAATTTTCAACATCAATTCTCTAAACTGCTCCCGATCTTCTGTGATATTTATGGCATCTATATCAACACCAATCATGCGCACATTATACTTTTCCCAAAGCCCAATCTCATCACATTCAATTGCCAAGTTTAACGCAGTTTGTCCGCCCATAGTAGGCAATACGGTATCAATATCCGGATGTTCTTCTAAAATCTTCTCTACAGATTTTGGATTCAGTGGCTCCAAATAAACATGATCTGCCATAACCGGGTCCGTCATAATAGTTGCCGGATTAGAGTTAATTAGACTCACCTTTATTCCTTCTTCGCGCAGTGAACGTGCGGCTTGAGATCCTGCATAATCAAATTCACATGCTTGTCCAATAATGATGGGACCACTTCCAATTATTAAGGTATGTTTTATCGATAAATCTTTTGGCATGAGTGTAGTTTTTGGAGTGCGAAGATAATATTACCTTCAATAGTGCAGAAGCCTATTTAAAGTTTTTTATACAAAAAAAGGGACTGTTTTTCAACAGTCCCTTTTAAAGTTATTCGGATAATCATTATTGTTTAATGAACTTTCCTGTAGTTGAAACACCATCTACTAGCGTTCGAATAATGTAGGTTCCTCTATCTAGTTCTTCAACATTTATTTTTGTTGTATTTGTACCATTCTGAACATTTGTTGGTTGGAATTCTTTCACCACCTGTCCCGATAAGTTAAATACTTGAACGTTAACCATACCGTTTAAAGATGAATTAAATTCAATGTTCACCTGATTCACAACCGGATTTGGATATAAGACTAGCTTACTCCTTCCTTCTTTCGCTTCCGCTTTTTCCGGTTCGTTATTTGAAATTCCAACTAACTGGTCAGATTCAAAGATTCCTCTTCCGTGAGCACCGATATAAACTTTACCTTGGTTTATTGCACCCTCATTCCATCCAAAGGTCATTTGCTTCACTGCCATAACAGGAGCTCGTCCTATACCTGTATTCTCTTCTGTCCACTGAACGTCAACAACAGTTGATCCTCCGTCTGAGGCAGTGTTGGTTGTAAAAGCATTATCTGTGGCAAAGACACCTAACTCCGTACCTATGATTACTTTATTACTGTCTTTAAAGTCTATGATTGCCTCATAAACCGGAGAATTTGGTAACTTATTGTTGCCAGCACCTGATATGTTTACAAATTGAACTCCACCAATTGCAGTGGCATTTGTGGATCGTTGAATATATTGAGCTGACCCATAATTTCCTAACGTTACAATTACATTGTCATCATTATTTGGATCTATCGCAATTCCAGTAACAGATCGATTACCGAAATCAAAAACTCTTCGGTGTGCCGTAATGTTTTCCATGGTAAAATCATTTGGCAAGGCAATGTCAAGTTGACTTAAATCTATTGAATTTAAGCTATCCACTCGGTATAGCTCTCCGTCTGTCGTGCCATAAAACAACTTATCTCCGTCGCTTGTAAAAGCAGCTGAAATGGTTGCGTTTTGATTATTTCCTACACGACTTGGCGTGGAAACAGATTGACGTGCACTGTTACTTCCTCCTGCAAGATTACCGGCAACCTTTATCCATCTCGGTTCAGTAACTGAACTACCCTTTTGAAGATCCTTAGTAATCCAAATGTGTCGTTGATTAAATTGTGTCGGCAAATTTCCTCTGACATTAAATAATGCAACTGTACTTTGCACTAAGTCAGGAAACTCTAATCTGTAATTAAATTTAACTTGAGGATCAATATAAACTACTTCTGTTTGATCTCTAGCAGTGTCTCTTTCAACTGTAATACTCAACGGCCTTCTTGGAATTGCAACTCTAGAAAGATCATTGTGAAATAAATTCGTGTAACCTACTCTATTACCATAGGTGAATGGCTTTATTTCAGGACTTTTCCCTCTGTATCCAAACCTTATTGTCATTGAGTCTTCATTCACCGTTATCGTATCAAAGGCATTAATGAAGGTCAAAACTCTTAACGAGTTATCAATTGCTATTGCCAATGTATCTCCAGAATTAATCGGATCGATAGTGGTAGTATCGGCAGGGAAGGTAGCAACTTGTAATGTTCCCTGTAATGGAAGTTGATTGTTCTTACTTGCGTAATCAACAGTTGTATTGGCAGGTAAAGGAGGTAAAGTTGTTCGTAACTCACGCACAACGACCGAGTCATTCGTAGCCGCGTGATTAAGAGACTCCCACTTTGCTACAGTCGTATAAAAAACTTCAGAACATCTGTCAAATCCACTTGTACTAGCACATAGAGCAGCCAACGTACCACTGTACACTCCTGCATTGTTAAAAGTTGAGGAACCTAAGGTTGTTCCTATACCTTGCAGCCTAGTAATACCTCCGAAATAAAGAGACGCAATTCCCAACTCAGGATTAATGGTGAAAAGTTCTGTATCAAAACCATCTCCACCTCTCACTCGCACAGCACTTTTGCCTGTATTGAAATTTAAACCAACCAATTGTGTGCCGTTATCTTGAGTACCTCCAGCAACAAGATCTTTTGGACCAACTCCAATGTCATAAAATTGAGTAACGTTATACCCTAAGTTATATTGGCCGTATGTAGGTTGAAGATCGTTCATGTTATCAGAAAACCCAATTCCACCGTCAGACCCAATAAACAACTTGTTTGGATTTGTTGGGTGAAAAAGAAAGTAGTGAACGTCCGCATGAACGTAAAAAATATTTCTTGAACCGTTTCTAAAGAACTCGTTGGTTGTCGCTATCACTTTCCATTCTCCTTGAATAGGAGCTGGATCTACTGAACTTTGTCTCCACTGGAACATGGTTACTCCACCAACAATAATTTTACCCGGATCATTTGGGTAAACTGCAATGGTATTATCATAGAAGCCTTGGCAGCTAATTGAATTACCCATATAGTTAGGCGTATTTAATAATCTTTGCCACGTTGCGCCCGCGTCCGAAGATTTATAAACTCCTTCTGTACAACTCGTCCCTGTAGCGGCTGCATACATGATATCAGAATTAGATGGCGCAATTGCTAGCTCTATCCTGTTAGTAGATAATTTACCTGGAAGAACTGCTGTATTATAGGTCAACCCATCATCTGTCGATACGTACACAGTATTTGAAAAAGATGCTATTACCTTCCCATCAGAAGAAATGTGAACATCTTGACATGGACTTGTTAATCCAATTGGATTTGTCCACGTCAGTCCACCATCGGTCGTTTCACGTAATCCTCTGTTCATGGCAACAAAAATTCGTTGCGAATTATTAGGGTCTATTGCAATTTCAGACATAGTAGACCACTCCACAGCGTAGTTGAACTCAGCGGCTGGACCAACTACTAAATCAGAATTTCCATTACCAGTCAATTTCCACAATCCATTTCCAACAAACTCAGAACCCAATGACTTCCCGTTGCTACTTCCATCAAAATATGGTCCTGTTGCCACATAGACATCTCCATTCGGAGCCTGAGCCATGGCCGCAACATTCTGAATCTTGAAATTAACATCGTAAGCACTCCAAGATAGACCGCCATCAAACGATTCCCATACACCACCTGACACTGCGCCGGCATAAATATGGTTTGTGTCAGCATTGTCGATTACTATTGCTCTTGTTCTACCTCCAACGTTGTCAGGACCTTTGAAGTTCCAAATTAGATTTAATGCCTTGTTGCCACTCCGCAATTTAGATGCCTGCTTCATAGCAGCACTAACTTCTGCTGTAGAAATACCACCCGTTTCTCTGTTATTTCTAATCGAATTCATGTACTCCAAGTAACCAGAATGGATTTTTTCTTCCATTTGGAATGCGGTCGATTGTCTTGGGAAATATTGCTCTTGGGGAGAGGAAGTAAGTAAAAAAACACCTGCAACAGCACTTAGACATGATGCGGCCAAAAGAGTTATCTTTCTGATATTCATAATGGTATGTATTTAAATTAAACTACAGTTAAGTTTCACAATTTATGAATAATATCATAAGCATGTAGCCTAACATTGAAATATTATTTTTTTGTTATTGTATAGACAACGGAAGGATCTATTTTGTTGCCTCGAACTCAAAAAATTAATCAACGCTCCTATTTCCAAAGTATATCGCAATGTACAAATTAGGGTAAAATTGCCGGTCATCATTAAATGCCAGAATAGGAACTTTAGACAGATAAGCATCGAGTGTCACACCTACTTCTGCTGATTTAATTAACTCTCTTTCGTCTCCATAGTCAAAATGCAGTCCAAGTTTTGCAAAAAGTCCGGGATACACTTTAATCTCTTCAAACCCGTTAAAAAAAGAGGCTCTACTGTAAATGTTATTCGTATTATGCTTTTCAGGATCGTAACGCTCTCTAGAAACAATTCTAGTAGTGATAGATTCTTGTTGAATGATATTAAGGTAAACTGGTTTCGCAAAACCAATGGAAGGTCCAATTTGAAAAAGAGATGTGATGGAAACTCCCTTAATCGATTGCTTTGGGAAGAGTACTTTTTGACTTCCTATGGATGGACGTATTGCAAAAAATGAATTTAATTTTCCAAAAATATATCCTCTAACATCTTCTTCAAAAGGGTAAATACTTTTAATCTCTCTTGGATCTTTTATATTGGCAACTTCAATTTCAAAGATTCGTTTTGAAAATCCATTTAAATACTTTCCATATCTATAAGTGGCCTGAAATCCATTTGTGTGCATTCCAATACCAAAAGATTGTTCGGTCTTAAAAATCGTCGTCTTCTCTTCAAAAATTGTTTCTTGGCCGCAGAGCTTCGCGCTAAATAGCAACCCAACTAAAAAAGTAAATATGTAAATTCGTTTGCTCAACTAAATGACTTTGATAACAAATTTAAGCATAACAATTTCAAATTAAATGGGAGTAAAAATAAAAGGGAATTATAAAGGAGAGTTGCGCTGTGAGCTTACTCACCAAACTGGCGAAAAGATACAAACTGATGCACCTTTGGACAATCATGGCAGAGGAGAGGCATTTTCTCCTACAGATTTAGTCGCGGCGGCTTTGGGCTCTTGCATGTTAACAATTATAGGAATTCGAGCAGAAACCAAACGCATTACTATCGGAAATCCAAGCTTCTCTGTTCTCAAAGAGATGAACACTACACCAAGGCGAATAAAAGAAATTAAAGTTGAAATTGTTCTACCTGAAGCATTGAAGGATGATGAAAGAAAGTACTTAGAAACAGAAGCTATAAAATGCCCTGTTGCATTGAGCATTAACACCGAAGTAGAACAAAATACTAGCTTCAGATATGTTTAGCTACTTCACTTGATTGAATCATGTTGTGAGAAGCGTTGTAAATTGACTTCCCCCCTTCAACTACAATCAACTGAGGTGAAGCGTGAGTTACAGCTAGTTGACTTGCGATTTTATTGCTCAACTCCCTGTATTTTATTAAATCTAAGAAATAGATTGGTAATTCGTTCGTCTCCTCATCCCACGATTTCTCCAGCCGGTTTTTTGCCATCGAACTAACGGGACACCGAGTAGAATGTTTGAAGAGGGCTATTTTACCTGATGAAGCTAATGCTTTCTGCAAATCGTCATCTGATTCAATATACGACCAACTAAAATTAGGATGGTTTTTGAACAGTTTTAACATCTGCTTTGCTATATGCTGCACACCTGTGAGATGACTTACAAGAAAATAATAAAGAAGCTGCAAACACAACTACTACAGCTACCGCGAACTTTTTCATAATATACAATTATTTAATTACCTCAAAAATAGCTAAACCAAACCAGCTTTTTGTTCTTTTGTTGAAATTTGTTAACAATACTTTATTCATATCCTAGTTATTCATACGCATGAAAATTAAGCCATTAAATTTAGTTCTTAACGAATCTTGGAGCACTTTAGTGTCAAACGAACTGAATGAAAAGTATTTTCATGAATTAATGGTTTTCCTAAAAAAGGAATATGAAAGTGAAACCGTTTTCCCTTTAGAAGGGAATGTATTTGAGGCTTTCAACTATAAAAGCCCTCACGAAATTAAAGTAGTCATTCTTGGTCAAGATCCTTATCACAATGACTTTCAAGCAAATGGCTTGGCATTTTCAGTTAACCAAGGCATTAACTTACCTCCATCGTTAAAAAATATCATTAAGGAACTAAAAAACGACGTTAGTATAACAGAACCAATGCACGGTGATTTAACTCATTGGGCTAAACAAGGTGTCTTGTTGCTAAATACCTGCCTCACTGTAAGAGCTCATCAACCACTTTCACATCAAAACAAAGGCTGGGAAAAGTTTACTGACCGTGTAATTCATCTTTTAAGCGAACAAAATAAAGATATCATTTACCTACTTTGGGGAGCTAAAGCTGAGGCAAAAAAGGAGTTAATCGCAACAAAAGAGTATATCCTAACTAGTAAACACCCATCTCCACTATCAGCTTATCGAGGCTTTTTCGGTTGTAAACACTTTAGCAGAGCTAACAAAATATTAATTTCACAAGGAAAACAACCAATCGATTGGGAAATAATTTAAGTTTTGAACGTTGTATAAGCATGAGGTATTTCTTGAGCGTTGTTTTTACTTTTTTTGTGGCGCTACTTGGCTATTCTCAAAATAGCTCCCTCTATATTAATGGGATTGATGGGCTTAAGATCAATTACAAAACAGTTGTTAAAGTTTCTTCTGAAAGCAAAATGATTGGGAACAGCGTATTAAATGAACTCTACAAAATGGGTTACTTAATTGCGTCAATCGACTCGTTTTACATTCGCGAAAAGGTTCATCAATTGTACATTTCTAAAGGTGCAAAAATTCAATGGGCGCAGTTAAAAAAAGGAAATTTTGCAGAGGAAGCCTTGGAATCGATAGATTTCGCCCCCAGCATATTTGAAAGTAAAGTCTTCAATATTAAACAGCTAAATAAGCTTTTTGAAAAAGTTATAACGTTTTATGAAAATAGAGGTTATCCCTTTGTTTCCATTCAATTAAAAGATGTTGAATTTACAGAGCAGTATCAAATATCTGCTCAGTTGCATCTAGAAAAGAACACCTTGTATAAAATTGATAGTGTTCAAGTATTGGGCAACTCTCAAATTGGAAAAGCCTATCTTTTAAATTACCTCGGTTTATATGAAGGTGATTTGTATCAGGAAGATAAAATTGTTTCGATTGAAGACCGAATTAGTGAGATTCCTTTCGTTACCATGACCGCAAAACCGGAAGTTCAATTTTTCGAAGAAGGAGTAAAGATTGTTCTTCGTTTAAATGAGAAGAAAGCCAGCCGATTTGATGGCGTTCTTGGACTACTAACCAATGAAAACACAGGTAGGGTTGAGTTAACAGGTGATGTAGATTTAAATTTGATTAACGGAATAAAAAGAGGTGAAACCTTTGGTTTGAATTGGCGGAAATTTAAAGGTAACAGTCAAGACTTAAATGTGGACATCATCTACCCTTACCTTTTCAAAACTCCTTTTGGAGTGGCAGTAGACTTTAAACTTTTTAAAAGAGACACTACATTTTTAGACTTAGAGACCAAAGTAGGTATAAACTATCTACTTGAAAGAGGAGACTTTGTCAGTTTGTTTGTTGAGAACAAAACATCTAACCTTCTTTCAAGAAATAGTTTTGCAGAGGCCATACAAATTCCTGAATTAGGTGATGTACGTGTAAATTCTTTCGGACTAGCTTATGTCCGAAATAAAACAAATTACAAGTACAATCCGACAAGTGGATTATTGATGAACTTAAACTTTTCCGCAGGAAGAAAAGAACTCAGAAAAATTCGTGTTCTAGAGCAAAACAAGCCAGAGCTTTATGATTCTATTCAGTTAAGAACCAATCAATTTAAGGGTGGCGTATTGCTTGAATATTATATTCCACTGGCGCAAAGGAGTACAATTAAAATAGCCAACAGAAGTGCTTCAATCTATTCAGAAAGACTCTATGCCAATGAGTTAATGAGAATTGGTGGTTTGAGAACCCTACGGGGTTTTGATGAAGAATCAATAAGCGCTTCTACGTTCTCTATTTTTACGTTAGAGTATCGTTTCTTGTTAGATCAGAATTCTTTTTTCTCTGTCTTTTCAGATTATGGTTTGTATGAAAATAACACCACCGGAGTTGAATATATCAGCGACACGCCAGTCGGCGTGGGGGCCGGTGTTAGTTTTGAAACAAAAGCTGGAATATTTACCTTTAATTATGCCGTAGGCAGTCAATTCGGAAACCCAATTGATGTAAGAGCAGCGAAAATTCACTTCGGCTTCATTAACTTCTTTTAAAATATAAAAAATTGAACGAATTCACTTTCATTTTGATTCTTTTAGCAACCGTATTGATATCCGTTGGGGTTACTTACCTGCTCATGTTTCAAAAAAACAAACTAAAAAATAACGAGCTTCAGAGTCACTTTAAAGAACAGCAATCAAACTTGGTTCAAGAAATTGCTCTTGCGACTCAAAAAGAACAAATGCTGCGCTCGAATTTGGATGAGTTAAAAATAGCTGCAACACAATGGGAAAAGGAAAAAATTGAATTAACGAATCATTTGACGCAGGCAGAAACCAATTTAAGTAATTTGTCAGAAAAGCTTGAACAACAGACGAAAGAACTCGAGAAATTACAAGAAAAATTTCAAAAGGAATTTCAACTCATTGCTGACAAAATATTAAAAGACAACGCGAACGAGCTTTCTCAACACCATCAAAAAGAACTGCAGCAACTCCTGCAACCACTGAAAGAAAAAATAAAAAACTTCGAAGATAACATAGAAAAAAAATACATTGACGAAACAAAGGAACGCACCAATCTAAAAGCTGAACTGTCGAAACTATTGGAGTTAAACAACACTTTAAACCTTCAGGCTCAAAATTTGACTACAGCCCTTAAAGGCGAAAACAAAATGCAGGGTAACTGGGGAGAAATGATTTTGGAACGCATATTAGAAAGTTCCGGCTTACAAAAGGGAGAAGAATATTTAACCCAAGTAAGTGACACCAATGCTGACAACAGAAGAATTCAACCAGATATAATCGTCAACTTACCTGAAAACAAACACCTCATTATTGATTCTAAGGTATCGCTGATCGGATATGAAAAATTTGTGTCTAGCACCGATGAGTTGGTAAGGGAAAGTAGTATGAAAGCTCATTTACAAAGTATTCGAACGCATATTAAAACACTCAATGAAAAAAATTATCAAAGCGGCAGCAAACTACAATCGCCTGACTTTGTATTGTTGTTCATGCCCATTGAGGCGTCATTTAGCCTAGCACTTCAATATGATTCTGAGTTGTTCAATTACGCTTGGGAACGCAAAGTAGTTTTGGTAAGCCCCACTACCCTTTTAGCGTCACTTAGAACAATTTCTTCTGTTTGGAAAAATGAAAGACAAACAAAAAATGCACAAGATATTGCAGAAAAAGCCGGTAATTTGTATGATAAATTTGTTGGCTTTATAAAGGATATGGATAATATAGACAAATCTTTAAAAAGTGCTCAAAATCATTACAATGATGCTTACAATAAGCTAAGTTCAGGTAGAGGTAATTTAGTAAGAAGAGCGGAACAATTAAAAGAATTAGGTGCTAAAACGAATAAATCCATTTCACGCAATTTACTTGATGAAAGTTAATTCAATCTATCTTTTTGTTTCCCTTGCATTACTCTTTCTAACGTCTTGTTTTACTAGCAACGAAGTTACAAAGTACGACTACAGTTACCTTTACGATGAAGATCAAGCCATTATAAGTCCGAAGTATAAAATTTTCCATCATTCACAAGACTCCAGCACTTTATTCTACGAATTAAACTCTGGAGATATTTTGTATGAACGCGTGTTTGGAGATTCAGCTAAGGCTGCAAACATCAGAATGAAATACACCTTGTTTGCAGATAAAGACTTAACGATTGTTTTAGACAGTGGAGGTCAAAATTTAGCAAATTATGGTACAAACGGACAGCGGAAGTTGTTACAAAATTCCGTGCGTTTTAAGTTTGATAGAAGAGAATTTGCTTGGCTTACGGTTCGATTTAGGGATGAAAACAAGGACTTCAATGTCATTAATATTCTGGAAGTAGACAAAAGGGAAAACACCAACAATCAGTATTTTAATTATTTAAGCGGCGAGCAAGTGTTATTTGATCAAAGAAGTGTAAAAAATAGCTTGAGTATTCAAAAAAGTAGCTTAGTTGAAACAGACGAGTTTATCATGGAGACGAGCAATAAGTATTTCAACATGACCCCGCCTCCATTCGCAAGACCAATGAATTATGAATTAAATGTAGCTACTGACGATCGTTATTTTTTTTCATTTGTAGATGATTTTTTCTACTTAGAAAACCCTGCAGCTTATAATAGGTTTGTTTCAAAAAATGACTCAGGCATATACAATCACGTATTCTATTTTGGAACTCAATTTCCTAAGTTAAATCAAATCACTGAACTTATTGACCCTATACGCTACATTAGCACAAGTACTGAATACAAAAATTTAAAGGCGGCTGTTAATCCTAAAAAAGGGCTGGATGCCTTTTGGTTGAAATTGGGAAAAAATGAAGCCAACTCGAAAGAGTTACTTAAAGAGTATTACCATAGGGTTGAAGTTGCAAATAAATTTTTTACAAGCTACAAAGAAGGTTGGAAGACCGATCGGGGAATCATTTATATTATCTATGGGATACCCAACTCTATTCGCAAAGATGCCGGGAGTGAGGTGTGGCTTTACGGGGAAGAAAACAATGTGCTTTCGGTACAATTTAGATTCTATCAAACAGAACGTTCAAACATTTCTAACCACTATGAAATGGTAAGGAATTCAGATTATAAAAACAATTGGTACCATCAGGTAGACTTGTGGAGACAAGGTAAAATAGATTAAATGAGTAAAGAAAATTACATTTTTGGCATGCATCCAGTTATGGAAGCTATTAAAGACAATAAAGACATTGACAAGGTGTTAGTTCAATCGGATTTGAGAGGTCCAAACGTAACTGAGTTGCGTAAACTTCTCAAAGATTACAAAGTTAGCTTTCAAAACTTACCTTTAGGAAGGCTGAATCACATGTGTAAAAAACCTCACCAAGGCGTAGTCGCATATCTTTCCCCAGTTGAATTTCAACCGTACCAAGAAGTATTGGCCAAAGCTTATGAATTGGGCAAAGTGCCCTTACTTTTAATCTTGGATCACATTAGTGATGTTGGCAACTTTGGCGCCATTTGCAGAACGGCAGAATGCACAGGAGTCGATGGTATTATTATTCCTGTAAAAGGATCGGCACAAGTAAATTCTGAGGCAATTAAACGTTCTGCAGGTGCATTGTTGAAGGTAAACCTATGTAGAGAGAGAGACTTAACTGCAGTCATGGAGGACCTGCAAAATTCAGGAGTTCAAATTGTAGCATGTACTGAAAAAACGGAAGACATGCTCTACGATGTTGACTACACGTTGCCAACTGCCATTGTAATGGGTTCTGAAGACAATGGAATTACTTCACACATATTAAAGGGAGCAGATAAGACCGTTGCTATTCCAATGTTAGGAGAAATTGAATCGTTGAACGTTTCTGTTTCGGCAGGAATTATTTTATATGAAGCAGTAAGGCAAAGAAGGTAATTGTGTTTCAGAACTTTGAAATAAGGGATTACACTGCTGCTATTTTTATTTTAATAGGAGCGGTACTTCGTTTCTATGGTTTTAGTGATTGGTCCCTTTCTAACGATGAGTTAAGTGCACTGTCAAGAACCAATTTTAGTTCCTTTTCTGAATTGGTTAATCAAGGAATTTGGGTAGACGGACACCCTGCCCTCATTCAAATTTTTGAGTTTTACTGGGTTCAACTGTTTGGAAATAAGGTATTTTACCTTCGACTTCCTTTCGTCTTAATGAGCATTGGTGCTTGCATCTATTTTTATCGTCTACTTGCTATATGGCTCAATAAAAATGCTGCTTTAGTTGGTTTGGCTTTATTTGTTCCGAATTACCTTTTTGTACTCTATTCGCAAATTGCAAGGCCATATATAGCAGGCTTATTTTTTGTTCTTGCCTTCTCATTTTATTTCATCCGCTATCTAAAATCATCTGATGTTAAAAGGAATTACAAAGGAATCATCTTGTTTGGTTTAGCAGCAAGTTTAACGCACTATTTTGCTGCCTTAGCCATATTCTTAATTTACTTATCCGCAAGCATTTATTGGAACGAAAAAAATGTAAAATGGTACTTTCTACTTGCTTTTGCAATTGTTTTACTCTACTTGCCTCACCTTCCTATTACCTTAAACCACCTAAGCATTGGCGGTGTTTCATGGCTTCCAAAACCTGAACCTGATTACCTAAAGCGCTTTATTTCTTATTTCTTTCAAGGTTCGTTCACATTACCTGTTGCATTGCTCATAGTCCTGCTGTTTATTGGCATTCGAAAAGGATTAAAATTTAACTGGAAACCTTCCCTAATCTCCTCTTTTGTATTTTTCTCCTGTTTTGTCATAGCCTATTATTATTCGATAAACAAAACCCCTGTTCTACAGTTTTCGGTTCTCATTTTTGTCGCCCCATTTCTTTTAGTGCTAATTGTTGCTCATATAAGTAATAAGGCAAGTCAAAAATTAATTATTGGCTTAAGCGCTATGCTTTTAGTAGTAGGAAGTTTTGCGTTAATTGCAGAAAATCAAGTTTATTCAAAAAAACCCTTCGCCAACTTTCAGGATGTTGCAAAGAACAGCGCAGAAATGACTCAAAAGTTAGGTGAAGAAAACGTGTTAAGCATCGCCAACAGCAGTAATCCATTTTACTTGGAATATTATACCGCTCAGATTGATTCTGCTTTTGAATACAACATTGAAAACATTGATGAGTCGATCAACATTTCAGAAATTAGAGACTTAATTAAAAACAGTGAGAAAGACTATGTATTGATTGCATACGCCAATAAGGTCGTTCCCTCTGAAATACATGAGTACGCCAAGCAAAAGTACCAGGTAATTTATTTCCATGAGCGTTATTTCAATTCTGACGTGATTGTCTATGCGAAAGGCGATAAAAAACGAGAAACTAGATTTGAGACGAGTTACTTGAGTAGTTTAAAATGGAATGTAAATAGGGCTTTATTGCAAGACAGCGTTTTCTACTCCGACAGCATTGCTTTTCACCAAACGAGTGAAACACTTTATGCTCTTACCTACAAAGACACACTCAAAAACCTTGTCAATGAACGTAACACGTATTTGACAATCTCCGCTCTATTGAGCAGTGCAGATACAGTAAATCTTAGTTTAGTTTTTAATGTTAACAGGGGTGATTCTTCTGTCTTTTGGAGAGGAACAAACGTAAAACCTTATTATTCTGAAGATAAATGGTACCAATTTATGTATGTTTTCGAAAAACCAGACAACTTATTACCAAGTGATGAAGTTGTTATTTACTTTTGGAATCCAAAAAAAGAAAACGTCTACATCGATGAATTTAAGATGTATAATTTCGCTGACAGCGATTACAACTATTTCAAATTTTAAGCCTTTATGCTATATCGCTTCCTACAATTCGTAATGCGGAGTAGCTTAGCTGCTCACTACCTTGAAATAAAAGGCGTTGGATTAAAGAGAGTTCCGAAGAGTGGAGCGTGCATGATAGCCGCAACTCATCCCAATTCATTTTTAGATGCCATTATTATTGCTTGCCTCATCGACCGTCCCTTGCACTTTTTGGCTCGATCTGATGTATTTCGAGCAAAGTGGGCTGATAAAATATTGAGAAGTCTCAATTTAATTCCCATATACAGATTGCAAGAGGGGCCTAAAAGTTTGAGTAAAAACGATGATACTTTTAGGGAGTGCCATAGCATTTTGGAGCAAGGTGGGGCAATTTTAATTTTTATTGAAGGGTTAAGTTTAATTGATTTTAAACTCCGTCCCTTAAAAAAGGGTCTTGCAAGAATCGCGTTTGGTTTTGCAAAGAAAAATGACTTTAAATTAAATTGTGCAATTGTTCCATTAAGTTTAAATTACGATAGACCCAAAGATTTCAGAAGTAAGGTGAATGTTGGCGTAGGTCAGGTTCAATACATCTTAGATTACAAAGAGAATTTTGAAATGAATGAAAACGGCGCCTTTGAAATTCTTAACAAGGTGTTATTTAAAGAGTTGTCTGAGCATACCATTCAAGTTGAAGGTGAGCACTACATGGTATACAAAGCCTTATCGGAGCTTGACAATTGCTTTGAACAAAATTCATTGAACAGGAAAATATTGATTGCCGACCATATCTCGGCTGTTTCAAAAAACAATCCTGACTGCTTAATTCGCTTAAGTGACGTTGTTACAAGGGCGTTTAAAATTTTAAAGTCCTATCGGTTAAATTTTAGAAAAATGAAATCAAACGTGGGCCTATCAATTACTGATATTTTGTTGGTTATCGGAGCAACACCTTTTGCCGTAGTGTCATTTTTACTGAATTTTTTACCTTTCGTTATAGCAAAAAGTATCACTGAAAAGAAGGTTAAATTAGATGAATTTTATGCTTCAGTCCGACTTGTCTTAGGAACCATTTTTTGGATCCTCTGGTCAATCATTATCACAGTTATTGTTTGGCAATTTACTCCTTGGGCGCTACTTACGCCTGTTGTTATGTATTGGAGTGCTCGGTTCTATTTACGCTACTATGAAAAAGTACATTATGTTGCTGCAGCATATCGTTTAACTTGTTTGAAAAAAGAAGTTGGAAAGTTTCAAGAACTACAGCAGTTTATCAAGCAGATTTACAAAATTAGAAGTAGCGAAGGTTTAGCTCCCAACACGTAACGTTCTACTTCACTCTATTCAAGCTAAGCGCTTTGAAAATAAGTTTTGGAAGTGGCTTTTGCACTTTTTTGTTTTTCAAATTAATGTACCAGCCCAGCTTTTTCATAATCGGGACTTTGTGCGTCTCCACCAATTCAATTAAGGTTTTGTCATTATCCTCAACATAGGCAAACTGTCCTGCCGCTTCACCCATGTCAAAACTATTTTCGCTGTCTACAGTGAACGGATGGTTGATTGTTTTTGCATATTCTCGTAATTGATGCATTCGCTGAACATCAAAACAAACGTGAATATAACCCAAATCACCCCAATATCGATCTTTTAAGATTTGCTCCCTTCCCCCTGCTGTATCACAAACCAACTCAAGCTGAGTAGGCCCTAGCAGTTGAGTAAATGCAGATGCTTTATTATTGCTTGGCTTTAACCAAGCAATTTTGAAAGTACCGTTTTCTCCAGTCGCTGCAAGGGTATCGTACTGGATTCCTTTTTGATACAGCTCCTTGCTTTTTTCAATGTCTGAAACACCGATGGTCACTCCCATTACACCTCCGGTTAAGGCACCAGTTTTCATGAAGCAATAATCGTCTTCAATAAGTTTGAATAAATTCCCAAAAGGATCTTTCAGTTCAAACCATTTACGATTCAACTCGTTCACCTTGATGTCGGAAAGTGAAATATCATCTAATTTTTTAAAGTATTCTAAGGCTTTCTCTGCGCCATAGGTTCTTATGTGAATGTGCGTTATTCCTAAGTCACCTTCAGTGGTTTCCTGTGCTCTTGGCTGACCTTTGCGCGAGGTAAATTGCCATATTTCAAAGCCCCCACCACCTTGTAAATTCATGGCTAAAATAGCTTTCCGTTTGTGCACTTCGTTACCGGTGTAATCAATCATTAGTTTGGCTTCAGCCTCATCGCTAAAAATGGGTAAATCCATTCCAAAATGCTTTCCATACCACGCAAACGCTTTATCTGCATCGCTAACACCGATTCCTACTTGTTGTATTCCTGAAATGTTATAATCAAACATGATTGCTCTCTTTTTCTGCTATTTTATAAAACAAAAAGGGAAGGTACTTTTTGAACTTTACCATTAATAATTCTTTACCTCCAATCAAAACTTCCTTCCTATTTGATTGAAGTGCTGCCTCTATTTTTTTTGCACAAGCTTCAGCGCTAATGCCTCCAGCTTGTCCTTTGTCCATTTTACCGTAGGTTTCTCCTTCTGCCGTTAAGGCATTTACCGAAACATTTGTTTGCACTCTACCGATAACTAAGAACTGTACAAAAATGCCATTTTTCTTCTCTTCAAAGCGTAAACTTTCAAAAAAACCATGCAAGGCATGTTTTGAAGCGCTATAAGTTGACCTTAAAGGATAGCCGAATTTACCAACTATGCTTGAAGTTATCAATATTCTGCTATTTCCCGCTTTTTGTAAAGCAGGTAACAATAATTTGGTCAATTGAACCTGACCAAAATAATTAATCTGCATAATCATAGCCTCTACCTCCTCGCTGGTGTCTTTTACTAAAGACCGCTGACTTTGCCCGGCGTTGTTTACCAACAGGTGAATTTTAGAATCTTTTTCTGCTATTTCTACCGCGGCTTTTTTAATCGAAACCTTATCATTTAAATCCAATAGAATCGGAATAATTTCAGCTTTTGATGCGGAACACATGTCTTTAGTTAGTTGCAAACTTTTTAACTTCCTACCACAAATGTATAAGGTAGAATAGCTATTGGATAGCTGAACAGTTAGCGCTTGCCCAATACCTGAAGATGCTCCTGTGATAACTCCTACTAAACTCATTCTAATACTTCAGGTTTTGGGTGTTTTATTAAAAATTTATACAACTTCAACAGCCTTTCTTGTGAAACGCCTACCTTATATGAGGTAAATAGTAAAAGATTGGCAAGGTTAACCCGAAAGTAGCTATTTTCTTCATATTTCCGAGCAGAAACTGTAACGTCTTTTGGAATAATTTTAAACTTTAATTTTTTCTTCGCTTTCCTCAAGAAATCATATTCTTCCATTATTCGAAGTTCACCGTTATAACCACCTAAGCTATTGAAATTTTGTTTTTTAACAAATAGAGTTTGATCACGTCCACGACACATTTCACGATTGAACCTGGTGAAATAAGAGTTAACTTTCAACAACAAACTTGACGAATCGAATTGGAAGCGGAAGCATCCGATATCAAAACCTTGCCAAAAGGCCTGCAGAATATCACTAAAAAAACCGACAGGAGGCCTACTATCAGCATGAACGAAATATAATATTTCACCCTTTGCTATCGCTGCCCCCTCATTCATTTGATCTGCTCTGCTTTTTTTCAATTCTGTCAATGCAATTACTCCTAAATCGGCAGCTATTCTAGCAGTATTGTCAGAACTGTCTGCATCCACCACAATAATCTCATGACTGACATCTTTCAATTCGTGTTTCAACAGCGGTAGTAACTCAGAGACATTCTGTGCTTCATTCAATGTTGGAATTATGACACTTATCCGCATGTGTTTACCTGTTTTGAAAACTTAACGTTTGTCCGTTGCAACTTTACTTAATTTTGAATATCAAAGTTTACTATAATTGATGACAAAAACCAAGTCTTTTCTGAAGTTAGGAGTATTGATTCCTGTCTTATTTATTCTTCTCTCCTTCTCTTGTTCCAACCAAAAAATGGTAGTTCAGGATACAGATATTTTAAAAAATAACAAGTTTGTCATGCTATCTATTGAGATGATAGACGCAGTTAAAAACAAGGAAAATACGAATGTGTTAAAAGCTCGTTACGAGAAGCTAAATGTTGACACACTAGCAAAGTACCTGAGCACAGAACAGCAAAAAAAGGCCTTTTGGATCAACACCTACAATGCATACATTCAAATTCTATTAACTGAAAAACCGGAATACTTTGAAGACAGAAGCGATTTTTTCGGAAAACCAAAAATATTCATTGCGCAAAATAAATTGAGTTTTGACGACATTGAGCATGGAATTATAAGAGGTTCAAAAATTAAACTATCGCTAGGCTTAATTAGAAATCCATTTGTGAGTGATTTTGAGAAAAAGCTAAGAACAAAAAGTGAAGATGGTCGCATTCATTTCGCATTAAACTGCGGTGCTAAGAGTTGTCCTCTAGTGGCAACTTATGATGCTAAAAACTTTGATGCTAAGATTGATAAAGTAGCAAAAAGCTTCCTGCACAAAGTATCGACCTACGACAAAGAAAAAAACACAGTACTTACTACGCCACTTTTTAGTTGGTTTAGAGGCGATTTTGAAGGTAAGAATGGCATTTTAAAACTTTTAAACCAATATGCGGTTATTCCTGAGGACAGTCAACCGAAAATTAAATATGACACGTATGATTGGACGCTAAGCTTGGGAAACTATTTTAAAGAATAGCAGCATGCAACATCTAAGACGAGTTTAAATAGAAAATTTAAAAAGAAAAATGAACTCTAAAATCACATTAACCCTATTACTTATGGCACTGTTTTTCCGTTCAAACGCGCAGGAAGTGAATAGCAAAGCGTATGACATTATGTTACAAGGCTTGCTGTCTCATTCTGTGAAAGAAGTTTCCGTAAGTGATATAAAGGATAAAAAGGACGTTATTTTTGTTGATGCTAGAGAACGTAAAGAGTTTGATGTTAGCCACATTAAGGGTGCGATCTTGGTAGGGTATGATAGTTTAGATTTAAGCGCATTGGACAAAATTGACAAATCGAAGGAAGTTGTCGTCTACTGTTCGGTTGGATATAGAAGCGAAAAAGTAAGCGAGAAATTAGAAAACATTGGTTTCAAGAATGTCTCTAACTTATATGGAGGAATATTCGAATGGAAAAACCAAGAACAGCCAATAGTGACTCCCAAAAAAGAACCAACAGAAGAAGTTCATGCATACAGCAAAGTATGGGGTATATGGCTAAATAAAGGCAAAAAAGTTTATTAGTTCAGACCGCTGCGCTGATAGAAAAAAGATAAAAATCAAATTGATATCACCGAGTTAAAACAATAAAGTTGTGAGTCTAACTTCTAACCTCGCTTACCAAGAGATTGGTGCTGTAACACCTTCTACTAATCTTGACTTCTAATTTCGTAGGACTACCATGATATCTCTCCTCCTATCCAACACAACCACCATTTAACCAATTTCGATTTCCAAAAACTGTTTTTAAGCCCTAACTTTGGGTTCCGTTTAACTATAAAATTAACTATGAAAAAGATTTCTATCTTAATTGCAGGTTTATTACTTGCATTCACCCCAGTAAGAGCTGATGAGGGTATGTGGCTTCCAATGTTTGTGAAGCGTTTGAATTATGTAGACATGCAAAAACAAGGTCTGCAATTAACTCCAGAAGAGATATACAGTGTGAATAATTCTAGTCTAAAGGATGCCATTGTGCGTTTAGGTAGAGGTTTTTGTACCGGAGAAATTATTTCTGATCAAGGTTTAATGTTAACCAACCACCACTGTGGATTTGGTGTAATTCAAGAAAATTCAACAGAAGAGCACAATTACCTTGATGATGGTTTTTGGGCCATGAAAAAGTCTGACGAGCTGCCAGCAGGTTTTGCAGTTTCATTTTTGGTTCGAATGGAAGATGTTTCCAAGCCTATCAATGATGTTTTAAATGAAGAAATGAGCCTGATGGATCGTGCAAAAGCGATTAAAAAAGTGTCTGACTCATTAGAGAAAGCTGCCGTAGGCGAATCTGAATATACAGCCAATGTAAAGTCATTTTACAATGGCAACGAATTCTACTTATTTGTTTATGAAACGTTTCCTGATGTGCGTTTAGTAGGAGCTCCTCCTTCATCTGTTGGAAAGTTTGGAGGCGATACAGATAACTGGATGTGGCCTCGTCACACAGGTGATTTCACCATGTTTAGAGTATATGCTGACAAAGACAACAAACCTGCTGAATACAGCGAAGAAAACAAACCTTACACGCCGAAGCACTCCCTACCAATTTCATTAAAAGGAGTTGAGCCAGGCGATTTTTCTATGATTTTTGGTTACCCAGGAAGTACAGATCGCTACTTGACCTCTGAAGGAATAAACTACGAGCTAGAAGTAAGACAACCAGCGTCAGTTAAGTTGAGACGACAAGTTTTAGATGCTTACCAAGAAGGTATGGATCAAAACGAAAAAACAAGAATACAGTACGCATCAAAGTTTGCTAGTGTTGCTAACTATTGGAAATACTTTATCGGACAGCAAGCAGGTTTGAAAAGACTAAAGGTTTACGATAAGAAAAAAGCGCAAGAAGATGCTTTAGCAGCGTGGATTGCAGAGGATGAAGACCGCAAAAAATTATATGCAGGTGTTATTGAAGGTTTCAAAACTGGATACGATAACATGAAAGAAGCCAACAGAGTAAGGGTTTATTTGAACGAAGCAATATTTAGAGTAGAAGCCATTGCTTATTCTTTCCAATTCTCAGGTTTAAAGAGTGCGTTAGAATCAGACAATGAAACTTCAACCAACCAAACCGTGGAGCGAATTAAAGGCGGATTAGATGCTCATTTCAAAGATTACAACATGGCAATTGATAGAAATGTATTTGCTGCTATGATGAAAGATTACAGCAATGATATCCCAAAAGAAAATCAGCCAGAAGATTTCAAAAAAATGGTCGCTAAATACAAAGGGGATTTTAAGAAAATGGCAGACGTTGCCTATGATAAGTCCATTTTCGGAAGTAAAGAAAAGGTTGAAGCTTTCTTAGAAAAGCCTTCTGAAAAGGTGTTAGCAAAAGACCCGATTTACATGATTCAGTCTTCTATTATTGGTCACTTCAGATCTGATATTTTGCCAGTTATCCAAACTGAAAGTGAAGGATTACAGCGTTCTGAAAGACTTTTTGTAAAAGGATTACGTGAAATGAATTCTGACAAGGTATACGCTGCAGATGCAAACTCTACCATGCGTTTTACCTACGGACAAGTTGGAGGGTACGAGCCAATGGATGGAGCTACATACAGTCACGTGACAACGGCGCAAGGAATTTTGGAGAAAGAAGATCCATCAAATCCTGAATTTGTTGTTCCTGCAAAGTTGAAAAAACTAATTCAAGATAAAGATTACGGACAGTATGCTGATAAAAACGGTGAATTGATCATTAACTTTATTGCCAACAATGATATTACCGGTGGTAACTCTGGTAGCCCGATGATTAACGGAAACGGAGAGTTAATTGGAACTGCTTTTGACGGCAACTGGGAAGCCATGAGTGGTGACATTGCTTTTGAGCCAGAATTACAACGCACCATTGGTGTTGACATTCGTTATACTTTGTTCATTATTGACAAGTATGCCGGTGCAAAACACTTAATTGACGAAATGGAGTTGGTTAAGTAAATAGCCCAACTTAATTTTAGGAAAGCCCTTTCTTTTTTGTCATGCTGAGCTCCGATAACTATCGGAGTCGAAGTATAGACAACCAAGAAAGGTTTTTTTTTGCACAACATTACCGCTTTACTTACTTTCACTATCGAATGGCGAAAATTAAAAACATAGTTCAATCAACACTTGGAAAGTCAGTGGCTAGCTTGCCCACTAGTGCATTATTGAAGCTAACTAAGCAGAGCGCTATATTACCTTTTTACCACGCTATTTCAGATCGGCCATTGGCACACATTAAAAACTTGTACCAAGTAAAGTCAACCAAAGAGTTTAGCACCGATTTAGACTTTTTATTACAAAACTTTGAACCGGTAGACTTAAAGCGTTTTTTAGAATTAAAAATCAATCCTAGTAAAAATCAAAAGCCGTACTTTTTACTCAGTTTCGATGATGGCCTTCGAGAAGTAAAAGAAATTATTGCCCCAATTCTAAAAGCAAAAGGAATTCCGGCTGTGTGTTTCGTGAATTCAGAATTTGTTGACAATGAAGCACTGTTTTTTAGGTATAAAGCAAGTTTATTAGTTGAAGAAGTGCGTCAAAGTAATTCTATTAAAGATGCCGCAAAAGACTTTTTTCAAACACAGGATGCTGTTACCACCTTATTGGCCATAAAACACAACGAGCAAGAACAATTGAATCAATTTGCCAATTACATTGGCTATAGTTTTGCTGACTTTTTAAAGAACCAACAACCGTATTTAAATAAGACTGAAGTATTAGATTTAAAGCAACAGGGTTTTGATTTTGGGGCGCATAGTGCTAATCATCCGGAATACCAATACATTCCATTAGAAGAGCAGTTATGGCAAACCATTGAAAGTTTAAACTACCTAAAGAAAGAAATAGGCGTTGAATTGTTAAGTTTCTCTTTTCCATTTACCGATTTTGGTGTTACAAAAGAGTTTTTTACGACATTGAACCAAGAAAAGGATATAGCAGCTACTTTTGGTTGCGCAGGAATGAAAGAAGACAGTGTTTCAAATCACTATCAGCGAATTGCTTTTGAAGAAAAAGGGTTTACCGGTGAGGAATTGCTGCACACTGAGATGCTTTATTATTTAATGAAACAGCCTCTTGGTAAAAACAAAATAAATAGAAGCTAATGGAAATCGTTGCGCTGAATAAAACAGCATTATTAGAGTATGTGAACTCGACAGTTTTTAAAGCTGAAGAAAACCTGCCAATTAGCGAGCACAGGGCGGTTTCCCATGCGAATAATCCCAGAGCCAACGTGAATGATGTTTTACTGTTCTTAGCAAAAGAGGGGGACGAATTAATTGGTTATATGGGCATTTTACCAGACTTGTTTTTCCCAAAAAATCAGCCCATCGTGAAAGTGGGTTGGGTGACCTGTGCTTGGGTGAAGAAAGAACACCGAGGAAAAGGAATTACAGCTAAGTTATTTACCGAAGCCCATTTTAAATACAATGGCAATCTGTTGTCTTACGATTATGTTCCGGCCACTAAACGCATGTATGACGCGACCGGATTCTTTGCACAAAAGCCATTAGTCAAACACGGAGTAAGACTGTACATTAAATCTGATTTTGAGCGAATATTAGCGCCAAAATCTAAGGTATTTAAAAAAAGTGCTACTGTCTTAAAAGGATTAGATTCAGCCGGAAACAACTTATTAAAGTTATACCAATCGGGTAAAGCATTTCCAATTGACCACTTGAATTTGGAGGCGGTAACTGAGATAAATGACCCTCTGAATGAATTTATTGCGGAACAAAATGATCAGGGATATTTTCAGCGCCAAGCGAGGGAATTAAACTGGATTCTAAGCTCTCCATGGATAGTAGAAAGGGATGAGAAAACGGAAATGGATCAGAAGTATTACTTCAGTTCCTCCGCCAAAGAGTTTAAAAATCTAGCTTTTCAATTGAAAGATGAACATGGAAAAATTGTGGCTTTTTTCTTTTTCACCATTCGAAATGGAGTAGTTAAACTACCGTACTTCTTTGGCAATACTGACGATAAAGAAAATGTTCTCATCATCAATCACCTGCTCCAAAAATGGAAAGCAAAAGAATTTACCTGCTTTCATCCAAAACTAGTTTCAGCGCTACAAGAGGCTAAAACCATAGCTTTTCATAAAAAGGAAATCAATCGATTTTTAGTCGTTGACAAACAATTGAGTAAGAGCATTACTCACGTGAACTTGTTTATGGAAGATGGCGATGGGGATGCGGTATTTACTTAACTAGCACACCTTGAAGCACTTCCCAAAAACGCTCATTTGCTTCCTTGGTACCAATGGTTAATCGAATGCAACCCGGAGCACCAAAATTATCCCCCGGGCGAACCATAACACCTTCGTCGAGCATGGCGGCAGTTAACTCCAAAGAGTTCATGCCAACCTTAAACATCACAAAATTTCCTTGGCTTGGCCAATATTGTATGTCGTTGTCGTCAAACTTCTCATACAGCCACTTTTTACCTTCCCACACCATTTTTTGAGAAGTTTCTACGTGCTCCGTATCTTTTAATGCCTCATACGCTGCAATTGTTGCCAAAGTTCCGATTCTAAACGGTCTGAAAATTTTATTCAAGTACTCCCCTATTTCCGGAGTGGTAAACCCATAACCAACTCGCATTCCAGCTAAGCCGTATATCTTAGAAAAGGTATGCAAGGAAATAACATTTCTACCAGCCTTCACATAATCTTTCGCATATGGAAAGTCATCCGCATCGACGAAGTGAAAATAAACCTCATCGTGCACTACAATAACATGTTTTGGTAGGCTGTCCAACAACCTTTCAAACTCCGCTTTGGTGGCATACGTCCCGGTTGGGTTGTTTGGGTTAGTTACAAACACCAATGCCGTTTGATCCGTTACAGCCGCTAAAACACCATCTACATCATAAGAATAGTCAGGTAATTTTAAAGGAATATCTACTACGACTCCACCTTCTAACTCGATAATGTTGGAGTAAGGGGAAAAAGTTGGACTGGAAATGATGCACTCCGAACCAACCGAAACCAAGCCCCTGCAAATAATTTCAAGTACCTCTACTCCACTGTTGGCAGTAATAAATTGGCCAGACTTTATTTCTTGGTTGTAAAAATCTGCCAACACATCTTGAAACTGAAAATCATCGTAAAAATCATATTCATACACACCTTCCAACGCTGCCTTCATTGCGGCAACCGCTTTTGGAGAAGCTCCCATCATGTTTTCATTGGAAGATAGCTTGTAGAATGTCTCCCAATTCGTTTTGTTAGGTGTTGGCTTTCGCAACTGAAATCGAGTGGCTTTTTCAATTTGAGCCTTAAATTGCGGGAGTTTTGACTTTTCTTCACTCATGGTTCATCTACTAAATGTGTTCCTCAAATTTAAGCTTGATTATCGATTAAAAAGAAAAAATAATTCCAAAAAAATTAGCAACAGTAAAAGAATTTATTGCTCCATATTTTAACTTACAATATCATCCGGATTCATCGAGGTTGGGAAAAAGTCAGTGATATAAACAGTTGCCTTATCTTCGTCGATAAAGTAAATTAGTTTCAAAACAAAGTAACGGCTTTCTTTATGCAAAACATATCGGTATTCTTTTTTCAGATGCTGTAAGTATTTTTCCTTACTTCCTCTACTGGGCATTTGTTCTAAAGTCTTAGAAATTTCAAGAATCGTTTGTTGGATTTCCATAGCTCGCTTTCGACTAAAGAATTTTTTCAAATAAGGCAATATAGTTTTTGAATACCTTCGAAAAGCTGGTTCGGTAATGATTACTTTGTATTGCTTTCCAACCATTCATTACTTTTTCTAGAAAATTCTTCCAAGCTCAATACTTTTCCTGAATCAATAGCCTCGTCAGATTCGATTGCTCTTGATTCCATCTCGAGACGAATGAGTGTTTCATCTAATTCATTCAGAGCTCCTATTCTCTTAATTTTCATCAATCGATTAATTAGCTCATATTGTTTTAAATGTATATCGGCTTGTAGGTCCATAGTTTAAAAATTGCATTGATATAAAATTAATCATTCTTAACCTAGCAATTCCAAAAACCGTCATATCTAGCTTTTTATGCGGTTTTCAGCCCATCAAAAATCCACGACAATTCCAATACTTGGAATAATTGAGCCGTCTTCAGTTGGCAAACGCTGCAAACTTCTTGGGTTGGTCACCATTCCATCTTCCCCTCTACCCAACGCAAAACTTGGTGGCTGTGGTGCTTCACTCGCCAATGCATTTTGAATTTCAAGGAATATATTTAAGGATAACTTTTTGAAGTTCAACTTTTTATCTACTCGAATATCTAACTGACTGAATAGTTCTAGCTTCTCTTCTCCAAGGCGACTATAATCCAACACAATTTCAGGATACCTTGTTAACGTTGCCGTTTCATTTGCAGGAACAAATGGCGTTTCACCGGCAAATCTCCATCGTGCACTTAGTTCCCATTGTCTTTTCAACTTGTACCCACCCGTGAAAGAAACCAAGTGTCTGCTGTCCCAAACGGAAGGTAGATATTCATCGGTATCAAAACCAGTAAACTCACTAAAGAAGTAGGTGTAAGAAAGTATTCCATAAAAATTCTTGGTCAGCTTTTGTTGAAATAATAGCTCTAACCCATAACTTCTGCCTTCACCAACCGTGGCAATTTCTTCATTCCCCAAAACTTCAAAACCTGCCCCTTTATTGGCCAAAGAAACACTATCTGCAACCGATACAGGGTAGTCACTGTAAATTTTATAGAAACCTTCTAAGGTAATGTTAGAAGCAGGACCCAAAATCCGCTCTAATCCTAACACAAGGTGATCACTTCTTGTATAATCGGCATCTCGATTGATGAGTTCGTTGTTTCGGTCTCTAAAACCTAGAATGGTGTATGGTGCAATTTTATAATATCGACCTACGGTTCCATTTATTTTCCACTTCTCTGTTAAGCTATATGATAGTCCCAAGCGGGGCGAAATGGTTTGACCTATGTTATTGTCTTCCGTGAACGAGTCTGCATCTGCTCGAATACCGAACGAAACATCTAGCCTACTTTCGAAAAAAGATTTCGTGACGTTGGTAAAGAGGCCATATTTCAAGAAATCAATCTCTGTATTGTAGCTAAAGTTGCCGACTGGATTGTCCTCATTATTGCTTACGGTATTGTTTCGGTAATCGCTGCGCTGAACGTTAAAGCCGGAAACCCATTTCCAACCATTGTTAAAGTAATTGTAAGCATACCTCAACTTGGTTTCCATTTCTCTGGAGTCGTTATTAAAAAAACGGTCTTTTCGATTAATGTTATCCTTGTACCTTGAAAAATTATTGACCAAAAAGTTATTGCTCAAGGTAGTGGTCATAAAAGCCTTTTCGTTTTTAAACAGCTTCTTCCAACTTAAGCCAATTACGTTCGAGTTTTGCTCGATAAAAGGCACCTGTTCTAAAGTCGCTTGACCATCGGCTTCTAAGTCGTCATCCGTGGCAACCGTAAACTCGTCAATGGAACCAACACCAATTAAGTTCAGCGTATTATAGGCGTTGATTTTATGTGTGATTTTGTATTGATAATCGTAATAGTCAGGTCGAATAGGAAGTCCAATCAGGGCAAACAAATACTGCAAGTAACTTCTTCTACCTGAAACGATAAAACTCGTCTTACTTTCTTCCTTATCTCCTTTAAATAATGGTCCATTCAAGGTAACTGCAGTTTCACTGGCACTTACCCTAAGGTTGGTACTGAAATCTCTCGTATTTCCTACGCGTTGTTCAAATTGCAACACCCCTGAAAGTGGATTGTCGTATTGCGCTCCAAAGGCTGAGGAAGATAGTGTAACGTTATCAATAAATGAAACATTCAATAAACCAACTGGTCCTCCACCCGCCCCTTGGGTAGAAAAGTGATTGATGTTGGGTATTTCCACTACATCTAAATAGTAAACGGATTCATTTGGCGCTCCACCGCGAATGATTAAGTCGTTTCTAAATCCACCAACGGAAGGGGAAACGCCTGGTAACGACTGTGCCACACGAACAACGTCATTATTACCTCCGGGATAGGTTTCCAATTCCACGGCAGTCAGTTTTTGAGTAGATAGTGGTGTTTCCTTTGGTCTACTTACTTTGCTTTTTTCTGCAGTAACAACCACTTCTCCTACGTCTGTTGTTTGTTCCTCAAGTTCAAAATTGTAGGGCTGATTGCCTGCCGATTTTACTATGATGTTATACTTTGTTTGACTTTGAAAGCCAAGATAACTGGCGACCAAATTGTAAGATCCTACTTCTACATTTTCTATCGAATAAAACCCATCCAAATTGGCGGAAGCGCCCGTTGTTGTGCCTTCAATAAAAACGGTTGCACCAATTAGAGGCAAACCTTTAACATCCTTAACATAACCCTCAATTTTTCCTTTTTGAGCCGAAACAAATTGAACAGAAAGCATGCCCCACATGAGCAATAGTAATTTGGTTGATTTCATCTGAAAGTACTTTTTGCTTCGTTTGATTTATTAACCATCAAACCCAATTAAATGTTTTGACATATATTTTAAAAACGTTTCCGCTTTAACAAACGGTTAAGGTACTTTTACCGCATGAAACAAATGGCAGAATCACAAGAAAAAAAGAAGTCAAACGTAACGATGGCTTCAGCCTTTACAACCATTATTTGGCCGAGAAGAAACCTCGTTTTTATTGGACTCGTTTTAATTGTAATTAGTCGTTTGGCGAGTTTGGTGCTTCCATGGAAAAGTAAAGAATTATTAGATGTTGTTATTCCCAACAAGGATTTTGAAGGCTTGAAATACCTGTTAATTTTTGTAGGTGCTGCCATTCTAGTTTCAGCCGTCACCTCTTTTTTACTCACTAGAATTTTAAGCGTTCAGGCACAATTTTTAATCTCTGAGTTGCGAGCAAAAGTTCAGAAAAAAGTATTGTCATTACCAATCCGTTTTTTCGATAATACCAAGTCAGGCGCTCTGGTTTCAAGAATTATGACCGATGTGGAAGGTGTGCGAAACTTGATTGGAACTGGATTGGTGCAGATGGTGGGTGGAACCATTACCGCGGTTATTTCATTGGTTTTATTGATTCGTATTTCATGGCAAATGACCCTTTTTGTTTTGGTTCCAGTAGCCGTTTTCGGATTAGTAGCGCTGAAAGCATTCAAGTATATTCGACCAATTTTCAGAAAGAGAGGCGTGATTAACGCGGAAGTTACCGGGAGATTGACAGAAACCTTGGCAGGTGTTCGAGTGATAAAGGCATTTAATGCGGAAGAACAAGAAAACAAGAGTTTTGAAGAGGGGGTAGATCGATTGTTTCAAAATGTAAAAAAGAGTTTAACAGCTACTGCCCTTATGACCTCCTCTTCTGCTTTCCTTTTGGGAATTGCTTCCGCAGGAATTATGGGCATTGGCGGTTACAAAATCATGAATGGCTCGTTAACCACAGGAGATTTTATTTCATTTACCTTATTACTGGGTTTTATGATTGCACCAATAGTGCAAATGAGCAACATCGGCAGTCAATTAACGGAGGCTTTAGCGGGATTAGACCGTACAGAAGAATTAATGAACATGACCGCTGAAGCAGATTTAGAAGACCGCACCATTGAGTTGGAAAGTATTCATGGAGATATTGAATTTGATAATGTTGCTTTTGCTTACGAAGAAGACAAAGAAGTATTACACAACATTAGTTTCAAAGCCGCTTCGGGAAGTGTTACCGCCTTGGTTGGAAGTTCAGGATCTGGAAAGTCAACCATTGCCGGGTTAACCGCAACCTTCTTAAATCCCCTTTCGGGAAAAATTACCGTTGACGGCAAAGATCTTTCGAAGGTGCAGCTGAACAGCTATAGAAAAAACCTTGGAGTGGTGTTGCAAGACGAATTTTTGTTTGAAGGAACGATAAAGGAAAACATATTATTTCCACGACCAAACGCCACCGAAGAACAATTGCAACATGCGGTGCAAGCAGCTTACGTATATGAATTTACCGATCGTTTTGACGATGGCTTAGATACTATAATTGGAGAGCGAGGAGTAAAACTATCGGGCGGACAACGCCAACGAATTGCCATTGCAAGAGCCATTTTAGCTGACCCTCGAATTATCATATTGGATGAGGCGACCTCTAACTTAGATAATGAAAGCGAAGCCTTGATTCAAAAAAGTTTAGCGGAACTGATGAAAGGCAGAACTACTTTTGTAATTGCTCACCGCTTGAGTACCATCAAACAAGCGACTCAAATTTTAGTAATTGAAGAGGGTAACATTGCCGAACGCGGAAATCACGATGAGTTGATTGCTAAAGAAGGTCGTTATTATGATTTATATACCTACCAGGCGAGAATTTAATGTACGAGTGCTATTCTAATTCTACAATTAAGCGTAAATTAGAGAGTAGTAATTAAAACCCAACCATCATGAATGTAAAAGAAACATTAAACAACTGGAAAGCCCAAGCAGAATTGTTCAACTTACAATTGCGGCTCGGTAAAAAAGAAGCTGAAATTGCCTTTGAAGAAAAGAAGCAAAAAATGTCTCATTGGCTAGACGAAGTTAGAGACGACATAAAAGATTGGCAGAAAGAAGGACAAGAAGACCTTAGTAATTTAAAAGCCAAAGTAGAGCACCTTCAAGTTCAACTCGCATTAAAAAAGGCAGATAGTTTAGACCAACTAAAGGACAACCAAAAAAAAACTGAACAACAGCTTTCATGAGTTGAAGTATGAGTTAAACAAAAGTATTGAAGACGGTAAAGAGAACCTGAAAAAATGGGCAGATGCCACTGAAGATACCTTGGACCAATACCACACTCGATTTGACCTATTTAAAGTTCAATTAAGCTTTGCATTGGCCGATGGCGAAGAAAAGCTAGAGGAAAAACAAAAAGAACTGAAACGCAAAATTGCAGAGTACAAAATGAAATTGGAGGAGTTGGAGGATCGAGGCGATTTGAAATGGGACAATTTTAAAAAGGAAATTAGTTCCGCGTGGGAACATGTAAATAAAGCCTTCTAAATGAACTGAATGCGTTTAAAAATAAGTCATAAAAAAACCTCGAGACAACTCTCGAGGTTTTTTGTTTTAAGATGTTATCAATTACTTAGGCATTGCAACCGTATTGATCACGTGAATTACTCCGTTGCTTCCCATTACATCGGTAGCAATAATTTCGCTGTAACCTCCTAGGGCATCTTTCAACCAAATTTTACCATCTTTTTGTATAACCGTAATAGTTTGTCCGTTTAAAGCAGTTAACTCCACAGTTCCCTTTCCTTCTTCTAGCGCAGCAACAACATCAGCTGCAGCTAACTTACCTTTTACCACATGGTAGGTTAAAAGGTTTGCTAATGCGTCCTTATTTTGTTGTTCTAAAAGCATATTTAAGGTAGCTTCATCCACTTTTACAAAAGCAGCATTGTTTGGTGCAAATACGGTAAACGGACCTTCTGCTTGCAATGCTTCCACTAAGTCGGCTGCAGTTAAAGCAGTTACTAGCGTTGAGAAATCTTCGTTGCCAACGGCAACATCTACAACTGTTCCTTGTGCTGTAACATTGTTAGCAAATGCCATAGATGCAATTACCGTCAGGGTTAAAATAATCTTTTTCGTCTTATTAAGTTTTAAGTGTATAATGAATAGAAAACAGCAAAGGGTATTTTTTATTTAACTTTTAAATAAATTTATTAAACAAAATAAAGTTTATATAGGTATTTACAGGATTTCATTTTCACACAAGTTCGAATTTACCTCGCCTCATTTTTAATTCATTCTGACTTTCATCGTACAGCGATTTATTTCAGATATTAGCAACATAAAGTGATTTTTTAATAGAGAAAGCACTAGGTATTAGAAATATTCTAACGACATCAATTTTAAATCAAATGACTAAACTTCAGCTAACCATTATGTTTCTCCTGTTTTTTACCTTGGACTGTTTCAGCCAACAAAGCGGAAACAGTGGCATCAGAAATACAGCAATTAGCAGTGGCATTGGTCTAGGTTCCGTTTTAGCGGTGGTTGTTTCTTGGGAAAGAAACAAATCTGTTTTATTTGCCTTTATACATGGAATATTGAGTTGGTTATATGTGATTTACTTTGTAATCACAAGAAGACCTGATGAGATGAAGTAATGCGGAGGCAATTCCTGTCGTTGATTTTTAAGTTTAAATCTTACAACTGCCTGAACCTAAAGTTAGACTTTAAAATATGAACAAGATAGTACTTAGTGTATTACTGGCAAGCTTCCCGTTGTACAGGTTTATAACTTGGCTTATTATTTTAAATCAATTTGAAAACGAGACCCGACTTTTCAAACAGCACAAGTTTCACGAGTATTTTTTTATGGGCTTTAACATAAATGAAACAATTGCCTCTATTTTTTCCATTTTCTTAATTTTCTTGGCATTCTTTGCACTGAGTAAAGTCCAAGAACCTAAACCGAAATACATTCAATTTTTTATGATTGTCCTTTTGTCGCTTCTGTTGCTCGCTAACGTCTGGACCATCCTTTAGGCTTAAAAGCTCTTGGAGCAGCATACATGAATTACAAAGAGATGCTTGAACGAAAAACAAATACCTCTACAAATTAACCTTCAACCATAATTATGACCTATTTTATATTATTTGCAGCAATTGCCCTATTCTTGGCGTGGATGGTTTCTTCCACCAGGTGGAAGTTGAGTAAGGCCCTTAAAAACAGATTAGACGATGCAAACTTTACCGTTTACAAAGATAAATCAGTTTCCGCTACCGCCAAGCTAAAGGCGGGAGAAACCTTGGGCATTCCAATTGCTTGTACCGTATTCCTAAACGATCGAGAAATTCACCTTATCCCTAGTAAGTTCCACCTCCTTTTATTTATGTCAGATTTTCCCTTCTCGTTTTACAGAAAAGACAATAACAAGTTAAAAGCACGAAGCACGGACAACTCGGAAATTGTATTTAACTCCACTAAAAAGAGCGCTTCAACATTCGGGAAAGTATTTGAGATTACAGTAAAAGTGCCAAAAGAGAATGAAAGAGACGAAATGCTGCGTAAAATAAAAAAATGGCGTTAGTGCATCATTGCATTGTTCAACGGCAAGCTAAGATTTCCTAATAAAAATCTACGCTACTATAATACGAAGCGCCAGACTAGCTTCGCCAAAAGCGTCCTCCGTTGAGAGTCAAATTCTCCAGACCGAGTATCTACAATTTGGTTGTAAATAAGGAAAAAGTCAGTACCAATTTTAGGTATTAATTGCAACCGAAAATTCATATTCATTTCTTGCTGTGCAGAATTCCATTGCCCTAGCAAAGAGCCAAAAGCTTGCGGGTGAAAAGCATATTCTATGCGAGAACCAAATAAATCCGTATCAAAGCTTCCTTGAGGCAAGTTAATGATGTTCTTTTCATAGTTGGCGTTAATGTTGAAATTTTTAGTAGCTCGCCAAAGCACGGTACTCGATGTTGAAAAGCTATTACCTCCAAAAAACTCTCCAAAACTACCAGTAGTACTTAAAGAAAATGCCCTAGCCTCAAACGTCTCAAAGAAAAAATTATACCGGTTCCACCAGTATTCTCCTTGTGCGATCACTACATCAGGAAAAATTTCAAAATCTTCTCGTAAACCTTCTGCCACCCGCTCTGCATCAAAATAGAACCCCTCTCCAGATCTAGTTTCAAATCCAAGAACTCTTACTTTGTAAGAAAGTGATTGCAGTTCTCGGGTATCATCGAATTGCACATAGGTAAGGGCTCCCGGTGAAAAGTAAAACTGACGAATCCATTGAAAATTATTTTTTGGTCGGGGTTGAAAAAAAACTTGGCCAAAAGATTCTTGAAAATTACGCCTGCGCATTAAACCTACTTCAGGATTAAAGGCTGAAGGGCTACGTTGAGTCGAGGCAAAAATCTGTAAAAAGTCATTTGGCAAACTGACAAAAGCACGATACGCCATAGCATCAGATTCATAACCCTCATCTGTATTATAGCTTTGGATAAAAGCACCTCCAACATCTAAATTACTTTTGCCAATGAAATTGGCCGTACTATACCTACCATTTACGCCCGTAGTGCTGTGCCACCTTCCATCTGTAATTTTGTTTGTAGTCATAGCGCCAATTACACTTTGGTCGCCCACATCTTGCCTAACGCTAAAAGTAGAAAAGTTTGTAGACGGATCGCCGCCTGCTGCAGCTGTTTGTATGCTCATGGCTCCCAAAGTCGTCTTCTCTTCTTTCCCGAGTATTCTCGCACCTGCAATGATGGGAACCGTCTCTCGGCTTTCACTCAACCCAATCCTTCGAGAATAAAAAGGAATAATTCGATTCCCTCCAAACCCAAAATCAAAGAAGTCGTCACCCTCCAAGAAAAACTCTCGTAATTCAGGAAAAAATAGCGGAAAGCGACTGAGGTTTATTTGTTGGCGGTCTGCCTCTACTTGAGCAAAATCAGTATTAAACGTTAGGTTTAAACGGTAAGTCGGACCCAACAGGGCGTTGATCTCTCCACCTACATTACCCACTCCTTCAGCACCTCCATCTGTGTTCTCTCCTCCACCTAACGCATACGGCTTAACTTCAACAAAGCGTTTATCTCGTAATTCTTTCAAACCGTTTAACAAACCAGCCTGACTAACATCTGAGATGTCGTAATTACGCTGCCATCCTTTCCACCGCGCTTGTTGACGGTTTCTGCGAATGTTACGTTCAAAGTTAATGCCCCACACCTGCTCTTCTTGCCCAGGGCGATACTTCAACGTATAAAATGGAATTTTTATCTCGGCAAACCATCCTTCATGGGTGATTTGTGTTCGAACGTCCCATACGCCATTCCAAAATTGATTGGAAGAGCCACCGTTGTTGAAGGTCTGCAAATCAGCTCGCGCACCATTTGGGTTGATGACAAATTGAAAGCCATTTCGTTTATCCAAATAGGTATCAAGAATTACGATGAAGTTGTCTTCCAAATTGAAACTAAAATCTCGCCGCATTTCTTTGGCAATAATTTTTTCGGGTTCTCGATCGTAACACCAAACACCGATATACATGTACTCGTCATCTATTAAAATGGCCACCTCTGTCTTTTCGGTAATGGGCTCTCCTAAATCAAGCTCGCGTTGGGTGAAGTTGGAAATCTTTTGAGCAGTTTGCCATTCCGGCTCATCCAACTTACCATCAAAAAAAAAGTTGTTTTCGAGCGGCAAGGCCGTAATGTTATCCATTGGTAATGCGCTCAGATTGGGGTCTAATACTTGACCACTCGAATGGTAGCACACGAACAGAAGGACAACTGTAAAACTTATTCTAACTAGAAAATTCACGGGGTGCAAAATTACCAAAAGCTATTTCATTAAGTTCTTCCGAAACCTGATTAATGCGCAGCTTTGCTTAAAAAGACAGCAGACAGACTGAGTAAATTAGAAAAGTTAGCCTAATTAACGGCTTTTAAAGAGGCTTGCCAATAGGTACGGCAATTTATAAAGGTTCGAATCCTTTGCCTCTTTCTATGGTCACTGCATTCTGCACATAAATGCAAATGCCCTCCAACTTCAATTGAAGTTGGAGGGCATTTTTTTGTAAGCTAAATCAATTACTGTTTTACCACCTTCTGGTTTGCGCTCCAATCAGAACCAGCAACGTTTAGCACATATATTCCAGAAGCAAGACCTGTCGTGCTCAATCGAATGTTTTGCACTGTTTCGTTAATTACAGCACCGTCAGTCTTTACCACTTTACCAAATAGGTCAATCCACTGAATAAGCACCTCAGCTTGGTTTCCAGCGTGCTTTAACTCTATGGTGAGGTAATCGTCTACCACAGGGTTTGGATATACCTTAAATTGTGTTGCACTGTTCGCGAGTTCCGTTAAGCCTGTTCGCTGATTGTTGAAGTACGCTTCTGATTCACGGAAGGCCTTTACCCCTACTTCTATTCCCATTAACCGGCCTGGTATATCATCTGCAGGTGGATGAATTCCTCCCCAAATGCGCGAAAGGCTGCATTGGTCTGAAGCATCTCTGTACGTTGCCCACTGAAGGGTAACGTCAACACTTGGTCCTTTTTCAAACACCAAAAAACTATCTCGTGGTGCATAATACTCTCCCATTCCTCCGGGGAAATAATCATCTCCGGTAAACAAGCTCATTACTTCAGCTGCAGCTCTAGAAAAAGTAGAATGTCCAGATACGTAGCCCGCGAAAGGTGGTGTAACGAAAGAGGGACGTTGATAAGGCCACCAATTACCTGCCAAAATCCAATCTACCCCTGCTGAATCGGTAACAGGATCTAAAATATAATCCGGTCCTTTCCAAGCTTTCAACTTGATTTTAGTTACATTTTCATTATTTGGCCCAGCTAAGGAATCGCCCAATTGCACCAATTCAATCAAACCACTATCCAATAGAATCCCACCTGGGTGGTAAGCAGGTAAAGTAGAATCTGAACTTTGCCCTAATTCTGCCATGTATCGAATTGCTGAAACAGGTCGAATATAATCGTACCAGCCTTTGTTTCCCCAAGCAACAATAGCGGCATCGTGCAAGGCGCCTGAAAGGCTAAAGTAAGACTTTACATCCCATTCCAAGTCTGTCAGTGTTGGTCCAATTCCCTTGAATTTTTTGACCAATAGCGAATCATCATTCACATAATTTAAAATCGTAAACCAATGTCCCGGAGGTGTCTCCGATTCAGGACCATCTGCCCAAAACTCGGCTAAAACTCTTGCATAATCTGCTCTAGGAACTATTTGAGGAGCATAAGGTAGTCCTGTTGCTGGATTGACCGACCATCCTGTACCTGGATCTCCACCATTTTCTTCATCGTAAAAACTTCGTAAACCTTGAATATTGGTAGGGAAAACGGGAGCGTTTCCTATAGATGCCGGAGAAATATCCCACATGACAGTATCTGCAGGGTCTAAATGCGAAGACCATTTTGATACTAATCCAAAATTCCATTTATATTCTTCAGAGAGTCCTCCTCTAACAGTGGTATCTAAAAAAGGTGGCGCACCACGATCGTAATACACCAAATAATCATCTCCGTTTCTGGAGTATGTGGTGAGATTGCTGTCTGATAATGCAAACGAACTTACTGCTCCCCATTCTGGACTCAAAAATTCTGGAACCCCTCCAGGAATCGGGTTACCACTTTGATCAATAAATACATCAAAACCTAGCGGTTGCCAACGGTTCGGGTTGTTAAGATTAGGATTTCCTTCATCTTTGGGAATCAGTGGACTATTTATTGGCGTATAAAATCTATTTCCATATGCATTGGCTTCATTAGCGCCATCTTGCAAGCCAAAACTTATTAATTCCTGAGCGAGGTAATTGCCAAGTGCCGCCGGTTCACCTGTTGAATAATCTACCGAGGTATTGTTTTCATCGTAACCCAACTGCTGCAATAGGCGTTGGAACCTAGGTAAAGTTGAATCAGCCCCAGGAGAATTTTGAAAACGATGGGTGAGCAATCGAAAAGCCGCATAACTCATTGCTTCTTCCTGGTATTGCTCCTTTTGATTTGATGAAGGCAAGGTTATTCCATTAAAAGGGCAGGTATATCCATCAACTGTTTTTCCTAGGAAATATGTGCTTGTAGTAGTATCATAAACCGCCCAAGAATCATATACTGCCACTGAAAAATGAAATAGATTCCGCGCATGTATGGTAGGCCGTGCAAAATCTTCTCGAATTGCCTCAAGTAGTACTTCGTTCCACTGTCGTGCAACAGACTCATTAGCTCGAATACTAGATGAAAAGGCTAGCAGACAAAAGCCAAAAAACAAGGATTGACTGAGCTTAACGCTGACTTTTTTAGATATTTGCCATTGAGAAGCAATCAATTGATTCATGTTATCATTTTAATAAGCAACAAAATTACAAAAGAAAGGGTGGATGGTCCTACGAAAGAAAGAATGGACCTACGAAGAAAAGTATTGAAAGTTCTACGCCGATTTGTCATCCCAAAACCTTCAACCTGTCAGGTAATTTTTAACCAACATACAGGCTATAAAACTAACTATTTGCGAGATGGTGTAGCAACAACAAAGTCGTTTGATATTGTTGTTCAGGCTCAGGCAACTCCATTGTCTACTATGAGGTCTGGTTCTTTCTACCATGTTGGTGGATCTTTACCTGGAAGGTGGAATGTAACTACAGATACTTCAATAGCAGGTTCAGGTACTGTATTAGAAAATACAGATGTAGCAGGCACTCCTTTTACGGGGGCATTTGAATTATCTATGGGTTCTACCATGGTAGTAGGTTCTGCAGCTAATTACGACAATGCAACAGTTGAATCTGCTGAAGCAACTTATAATGCTGGAACAGCTGTTACAACTAATAACTCTCCTGCAGTAAATGAAGTGTATGTTGTTAAAACTGCTACAGGTGACTTTATCGTAATCAAGGTAACAGCAATTGATCCTGCTGATAATACTTGTAACTGTGGTAACACAGGAAAAATGTCGTTCGATTATAAGTAAGCTTAGTAATAAAACATTCTTACTTAAAAGCCCTGACACTGTCGGGGCTTTTTTTATGACAAAAATCTAATAGGCGGCATACCATGAAAAATGACGCTGAATAATTTCCTCCTTCTTCTCTTCAATATACTCTAAATAAGCAGCAGCAGCAGGAGACAAAGACTTACTCTTTAACCAAATCAAATTCCAGTCTGTCACCAACGGAAGCTCGTATAAGTCGATGATTTCTAACTCCTCATTTTTCAGCTCGTTCATAATTCCAATAATGGGCATAATCGAATAACCTAGCCCGGCTAAAACGGCTTGCTTCACTGCTTCGTTAGAAGTTAGCTCCATACTTCTATTCACTTGTACCTTTTGCTTTTTCAAATAAGCTTCCATCGCCATTCTCGTGGCTGAACCATTCTCACGAAATAGTAGCGTAACGCCCTCCAAGTCTTTCGGAGACCCTATACTTATATTACTACTCTTCCCCTTTTTCCCGACTAGAAAAAGTTGATTCTTCATCAGTTTAATTTGTTCTATAGCAAAACCCTTAGGCAAAACAGAAACCAAAGCAAAATCTACATCATTCTTCTCAATACTCCGAACTACATTAGACTTATTAGTCACATCCATGTTCAACTGAATACCTGGATACTTTTCCATAAACTCAGAAAAAAAGAAGGGCATAACATACTTTCCGGTTGATACAACGGAAACATGAAGCGTACCTGTTACATGACCCAGATATGCCATTTTTCTGTTCTCTACTCGTTCTATCTCGTCTAAAATGACGCGACAAGACCCTGCCACCTCTTTTCCAAAATTGGTAACCTGTATTTGCCTACCAATCTTTTCTAACAAAGGAATGTCAAACTGGTCCTGAAAGTTCTTAATTTGAATGGATACGGCCGGTTGCGTTAAGTGCAGTTCCTCAGAGGCTCTAGTGATACTTTTTTGCTCTACCACTTTCAAAAAAATACGCAATTGGTTTAAAGTATAATTCATAATTTCCGTTTATGACAAACATAAGAAATATAAATTTTCGTAATCAAATAAAGTGACACAACTTTGTCTCAAACTAAAATCTAGCATCATGAAAAATGAATATTTATCATTGCAACTGATTAGAAACACTTGCAACATTAGTGAAGGGAAAACGATTATTGAGCAACTTTTAGCCGATAAGATCAATTTCCTTAAAAAACAAATCTTCAAATTAGAAGAACGTTTTGGCACGGACTCTCCATTTTTAGAAAATAGAGTAATTGAATTAAGAAAGTGTCAAGAAGATTTAGATTTTTTCTTAAACCAAACTGACGACGAGGAACAAGAAATATTGATCAATTGTAAAATTGATGTTCAATTGGTTCCAACAAAGAGCTCCAACAAGACGGTTAAACAGGAGCAAGAAGGACAATGGACTTAAGTCTACTCTTTGAGAACTTAACGAATCCAGCGCTACTGTTCTTTGTTCTGGGAATCTTAGCGGTTTTACTGAAAAGTGATTTAGAAATACCTAAGACATCCTCTAATTTTATATCCCTTTATCTATTATTCTCTATTGGGTTCAGAGGCGGTCAAGAATTAGCACACAGTGAACTTTCAGCATCGGTAATAACGGCCGTGTTAACTGGGATTCTATCAGCGATTGTTATTCCAATTCTCACGTTCTTTTTCCTAAGAAAAAAACTGGGAGTGGCAAATGCCGGAGCAGTAGCAGCAGCCTATGGCTCTGTTAGCGCAGTAACCTTTGTAACCACAGTAGCATTTTTAGAATCGCACAACATACCCTTTGGCGGACATATGATTGCCATTATGGCGATGATGGAAGCACCTTCAATTATTATGGGAGTATTACTAGTTAAGTTATTTAGCAAAAACAATGAGGTAGAAATGTCTCTTGGTAAATTGTTAAAACATTCCTTAGTTAGTGGTAGCGTTTTACTAATTGTAGGCAGTCTAATCATTGGTTTTGTAGCAACAGAGCAACAGGCAGAGGGAATTCGACCTTTTACAACAGAACTATTCAAAGGGTTTCTTGCCGTATTTTTATTAGATATGGGTATTACGAGCGGGAAAAAACTAAGCGGACTATGGAAAAACGGACTATCTCCAATCCTATTTGCTATACTAACTCCATTAGTAAATGGATCGTTAATGGCAATGCTCAGTAGCTTCTTTTTAGATTCTATGGGCGATCGACTATTACTTTCAATACTTGCCGCGAGCGCCTCGTATATCGCCGTTCCCGCAGCGATGAGAATATCGGTACCCAAAGCAAACCCAGGATTATATATTCCCATGGCGCTTGCAGTAACTTTTCCTGTAAACATTACCATCGGAATTCCTATATACTATCAAATTATTCAAAACTGCTGCTAGTGAGCAGCATTAAATCTAACATTATGCCACAAGTATTACGACCTAATGATTATTCGGAAACTAATGACAATACAGAATTCGGAACATTTGAACTAAATCGACAAGTAGTTGTTTCAACCCTAACAGCTATCATTTTAGGGGCTTGGATTATCGCTTGTTATTTAAACGACGGGCTTTTTTTTAAGGAGGCAACAATTTCTAGTTCGATTGTATTCTTATTGGTTTTTGTAAAATCAAAGAGTGTAAAGCGACACTGAGTAAAACCACCTATAGAATCATAGTTAATAATTACTTAAGGAATTCACAATTATTTTTTAATAAAAACTTTGATTTTTTAGTAGTATTTCAACTCGTTTCTACTATCATTGCATCTTAATTTAAATTATGGCCGAGAAAGCATTCAAAATCCTAAAATTTAAACCAAATAATACCAAAGAATTCGGAATCACACTTAGAAAAAGAGTGAACGAATATTTCAAAACCAAGGACATAGATCGAACAGGGGATTACCGCATTTGGATCAAAGTAATCGTAATGCCTTTGATGTATATTGTTCCGTTTCTTTTCATCGTTACAAATAATTTCGGTGGTAGCATGCTAACCTTTTATGGCCTATGGTTATTAATGGGACTTGGAATTGCAGGCTGTGGACTAAGTGTGATGCACGACGCGTGTCACAATAGTTTGTCAAAAAACAAGAAAGTAAACGAAATAATTGGAGCCATTGCATTGGGTTTCGTTTCTGGTTCAACCACCAATTGGAAAATTCAGCACAACATATTGCACCATTCTTTTACCAATGTAGCTGGTTTCGACGAGGACGTTAATCCAAAAGGAGTAATGCGTTTTTCACCTCAAGAACCAAGAAAAGAGTTTTTTAAATACCAAGCCTATTATGCTTGGTTCTTCTACGGTTTAATGACATTTTTATGGGCTACCATTAAAGATTTTGGACAGTTGTATCATTTTAGAGACATGGGGTTGTTAAAATCTCAAGGTAAAACTTTTGGTGGTCAAATGTTTGCCCTAATTGTTCGAAAAATTGCCTATTACGCTATTATATTAGCATTGCCTCTTTATGTTTTAGATGTGCCTTGGTACCATATCTTAGGAGCTTGGTTCTCCATGCATTTTTTGGCGGGTATAATATTAGCGCTTATTTTTCAAGTAGGCCACATTACCCCTGAGACAGAATTCCCTATTCCAGATGAAAAAGACCAAGTGGACGGAGACTTTGCATTTCACCAATTGGTAACAACGGCTAACTTTGCTCCTTCAAACAAAATCTTATCCTGGTATGTTGGAGGATTAAATTATCAAATAGAGCATCACTTGTTTCCGAATGTGTCTCACGTGCACTTGCCTGCTCTAGCTAAGATTGTTGAACAAACAGCGAAAGAGTTTGGCCTACCATACAACTCAGAGCCTTCATTTTTAGGTGCTATTGTGAGCCATACCAAGTTTTTAAATCACTTGGGAAAGGTAGCGTAAGCAAGAAAAATATAAAATATAAAAGCTCCCTAACCTTTGCTGTCAGGGAGCTTTTTTTGCTTTAGACCGCTCACCAAATAGTAGCTTCCATTCATGCCTATTTTCATTATTGATGAATATTCCATACCTTCAATAAAAAATTATGGTTAAGAGTTTTACAGGCGCTCGCGCAAAAGAGGAAAAACAGATGCCGAAACAGGCATTGGTGAAAGAGTATATGTCACGGCAGTTGATTACCTTTAAACCAACACAATCAATTGATGAAGTCGTAAGTATTTTAATCTACAAAGGCATTTCAGGAGGACCAGTTCTAGATGATTCGAATAAGTTAGTCGGAATTATTTCTGAAGGTGATTGCTTGAAGCAAATTATTAAGGGTAAATACAATAACTCCCCTACACTTAATGGATTGGTAAAAGACCACATGGTAACTGAAGTAAAAACCTTGCAACCTGACCATACCATTATGGAAGCTGCTATCGCTTTTCTAGAACAGCGCATTCGACGTTTTCCGGTATTGGAAAATGGTAAATTAGTAGGACAAATTAGTCAACGCGATGTGATGAAAGCCATAGAAGATTTCAGTCGGTAAAGTACGATTGGAATTGAATACTATTCTTGTGCGTTCTAAAGTGCGGTATGGACTGCAAGTCCACGCCAGCGAGTCTATATTTCATGTTGTCACTTCTTAATATTTAGCTTTTGATTTAGTAGACTCAAAGAAAGATCTTCCTCATGGCTTATCTCAATGAGATTTACACCATGAATTTCACACAACTGCCTTTTCAATTGGTCCTTAGCTTTGCGTTTTTTTAATGTTTTATTCCCTCCAAAAAAATCAACCGCTTTAAAATGTTGTATTCCATGGTACTCGAAAGCTAATTTTTTATTTGGCACGTAGACATCTAACTCAAGACCATTTAGCCAACTTGGCCTTTTGTTATGCAGTATCTCTTCATTTTGAAATAACTTTGTTACCATTTCAAGAAGTTTAGATTCATTTTTCCATTCATGACCTATTTTTTTATAACCAAACTCATCTCTTACCAAATTTTCAATGAAGTGGTCTATATCCCTTGATTTTTGGGCATGAATTTTCATTAGCTTATTCTTTTCGATACTACTTGCACCGTTACTCCTTACTTCACTTAGCTATGATTTTGCAGATTTTTCATTTTCAATTTTTTCGATCAACTCCTCAGGGCAAATTTTTGGTAGATAATAAGAACCAAATTTCCCCAACTCTAATTCTTTCTGAAAAATATACCACCCGTAATACTGTTTAAATTTATTTATTCCTGGTCTAAAATCCCACTTAATTCTCGGAGTCTTTAAGTTACATTTATGACAAATTAATTTTTTAAAACTTAACTGTGTAATTGGATTAATCTTGCTCTCAATAACCTCCGCGAAAGATTTAGGAAAAATAAAGTTGCTCAAATGTTGACCTCCGTTGTAATTGATTTTTATGGAATATCTTGAAGATAAATCAAAGAAATTTTGAATAGCGAATCTACTACAATCACAGAAGTGTTTTTTCGACTCTTCAAATTTAGAAAACGCAATAAATACACCTTTATACACAGGGTAATGAACAAATGGATAAGTAGAAATTTTTTCTTTTATTGTAGGTGAGTTTAAAGCTAGAGGCTGCGAGCTGTCAGATTTCCTAGTTATACGTTGAGTAGATTTCTTCTTCATTTTTAAAATAGTTAGAGAGGACTTGCAGTGCCATTCTCCCGTTCGCGCGGACTTGCAGTCCGTGCATTAAACAACAAACTTATATTTAACACCTCAATGTTCATCATTTCCC
>JABAZP010000006.1:117526-200513 GCA_018608405.1 Flavobacteriales bacterium | reverse complement strand
ATTAAATGAAAATAATTTATAATTTAAAACCGTACTAAAAAGGGGAAGCCTACAATTATTGCATCTAATTTTAGGCCTTCAGGGAAAAAAAATTACACTAAGTTCTATTTTCCATTTATTTTCTCAAAAATTTTATTTGCTATTCTTTTCGTATTAATACATTCTTATTACTACAAAGGTGGAGACACGTTTTTATACTTTGCCGGCGGCAACTTTTTCCATGATCAATTTATTGCTAACCCCGGCAATAGTATCAATCTCCTCTTTTCCTCATTCGGTTCCATTCAAAATTTGGTTGTTACAGAAAGTTCAGGTATTCTACCTGCTCTTCGCTCAAGTGATGTTTATTTTTTGAGTAAAATAGTAGGACTTTTTAATCTAATTACGGGCTGCAATTTTTTGGCTTCTAGCATTGTATATACGTTAATTACGGCTATCGGAATTTGGCAGTTGTATAAAACATTTTGCGAATTGTATCCGCCCATTTATAAATATCTCGCCATAGGTATTTTGTTTTATCCGTCACTTGGTATTTGGGGGTCTGGAATACTAAAAGACCCGTTAACTTTTGCTGCAGTTGGATTTCTTTTTAGAGGAGCTTTTAATATTATAAATTTTAGAAAAATAATTCCATCAATTATTGTTATATCTTTCTCTATTGGTGTTTGCTTTATTTTGAAGCCTTACATTCTCTGCACATTAATACCAGTTTTATTACTCTGGATTCAGGGTGGCTTTATTGGAAAGACAAAGAAAACATTGGTAAAAGTGCTTGTAACTCCAATCCTTCTTTTTGCCTTTATTTCCGGAGGGTATCTTGTAATTACTGAAATCTCCTCTGGTGCAGGAAAATACTCTCTAGAAAATGTTCAATCAGTGGCAGAAGGATTTCACAGTTGGCACACCTATCTCGCTGAAACCAGAGACCAATCTGGATATTCCTTAGGTGACGTCGAATTTACTCCTATTGGTGTATTAAGAAAGACTCCTGAGGCATTCTTTGTTACCTACTTTAGACCTTTCATCATTGGAGATGTGAGAAATGCTGCTACGCTATTTGAAGCCCTCCAAGCCTTAGCTTTATTAGTATTAAGCATTTTTGTATTTATCAAAGTTGGTATTTTCAAAAGCTTTAAGCTGATCCTAGGCAACCGCGACATACGTGCATTCATGCTTTTTGCTGTCATCTTCGGTGTCACCGTGGGACTTACATCCTATAACTTTGGAGCTCTTTCTCGCTACAAAATACCCGGAGTACCGTTCTACATTGCTTCCATTTCGATTATTTACTACCTGGGTTATCTCAAGCCCAAGAATTTACTGAAATAGTAAGTGTCTATCAAATGATAACTTAATTGTTTTCGTGCATTCTAAAACAGTATTCACTCGCGAAATAATTTAGGTTATAGTATTAATTACCAAAAGGATACTTTACCCGTTGTTGATAAAAATTATCTTATTTAATAAACACAATTCCCAAAAAGGCTGTTACCTTTGCATTAATTAATAATTAAGAACGGAAATACATTGTTACCCCACATTTTCGGAGTTATAATTCAAAAACAGATTTTATGAACGAGTACGGAAGAAAGGCAGAAAATGCTTCTATTTCTACATCAGGTTTAAGCAACGTTGCCGCGGCATATTGGAACTTAGAACCAGCACAGTTAATTGAAGAAACAATAGTTCGTGGCGAAGGTGTTTTAACCAACACAGGAGCTTTAGTAGTTGATACCGGTGAATTCACAGGTCGCTCACCCAAAGACCGTTTCATAGTTGAAGATGAAATTACAAAAGATGCAGTTTGGTGGGGTGGTATTAACATCAAATTTGATGCTGATAAATTCGATGCTCTTTACAACAGAGTTACTTCATATTTATCCGGAAAAGAGGTATACGTGAGAGACGCTTCTGCTTGTTCATCAGAGAAGTACAAGTTGAACTTAAGGTTAGTTTCTGAATTCCCTTATTCTAATCTTTTCGCTTCCAATATGTTCCTAAGACTTTCTGAAGAAGAAATATCAAATTTTGAAGCAGAATGGAACATCATTTGTGCTCCTGGCTTTATGGCAGACCCAGCGGTTGACGGCACACGTCAACACAACTTTGCTGTAATGAATTTCTCTAAAAAATTATTGTTAATTGGAGGAACAGGGTACACAGGTGAGATCAAAAAAGGAATTTTTTCTGCATTAAACTTCATATTGCCTCATCAGAAGAATGTGCTTTCCATGCACTGTTCTGCGAATGTAGGACAGGATGGAGATACAGCTGTTTTCTTTGGCCTTTCAGGTACAGGAAAAACGACGTTATCTTCAGATCCAAACAGAAGATTGATTGGAGATGATGAGCACGGTTGGGATGATGACTCTGTTTTTAACTTCGAAGGTGGTTGTTATGCTAAAACAATAGATCTGAAAGAAGCAAACGAACCTCAAATTTTTAATGCCATCAAATTTGGTGCGTTATTAGAAAATATCAATTTTAAAAATGGAACAACTGAAGTAGATTACGAGAATAGCGAAAAGACTCAAAACACCAGAGTATCTTATCCTATTCATCATATAGACAATATTCAGCCAGGTTCTATTGGTCCTGCACCAAAAAACATCTTCTTTTTAACTGCAGATGCTTACGGTGTTTTACCTCCAATTTCTAGGTTAACTCCTGGGCAAGCGATGTACCACTTTATCTCAGGGTATACTGCTAAAGTAGCCGGAACTGAAGCTGGAGTAACTGAACCTCAAACAGCTTTTTCAGCGTGTTTTGGAGCTCCTTTCATGCCTTTGCACCCAACAAAGTATGCTGAGATGTTAGGTTCAAAAATGGCAAAAAATAATGTCAATGTTTGGTTGATTAACACTGGATGGTCTGGTGGAGAATATGGTACTGGATCTAGAATAAAATTAAAATATACACGAGCTATGATTACGGCAGCTCTAACCGGAAAGCTAAATGATGTGGATTATACCAATCACGAAATTTTCGGATTAGCAATGCCAACTTCTTGTGAAGGTGTTCCAACAGAAATATTAAACCCAAAGAATACTTGGTCTGATAAAGGTCTATATGATTCTAAAGCGAATAAATTAGCTGAGTCGTTTGTAAATAACTTCAAACAATTTGAAGAATATGCAAATGAAGAAATAATAAGTGCTGCTCCTAAAGTTTCTCAAGAAGCATAACCAGATAAATTTTAACTTTGAAATCGTTCCGATAAATATCGGAACGGTTTTTTTATTTTTAACCACTTTACCATGCTTTGTATTCATCATCATTCTATCGACCCATACTTTAATATAGCTACAGATGAATTCATCTTTAAACACTTAAAGGAAGATTGTTTCATGCTATGGAGAAACGACAATGCCATAATTGTTGGAAAGCACCAAAATACCATGGCGGAAATTAACGTCGACTATGTAAAAGAAAAAGACATTAAAGTGGTCCGAAGATTGTCTGGTGGTGGTGCAGTTTATCACGATCTAGGAAACTTGAACTTTTCATTCACCAGAACGGGTGAGAACACTGAAGTGGTCGATTTTGAGCGATACACAAAGCCAATTATTGAGGTCTTAAACAACATGGGTATTGCTGCTAAATTTGAAGGTAGAAACGACTTGACAATTGAAGGAAAAAAGTTTTCAGGAAATGCGGAACACGTTTTTAAAAACAAGGTGCTCCACCACGGAACTATTCTTTACTCTTCTCAAATGAAAGATGTTAGTGGAGCTTTAAAAATCAACCCTTTAAAATACAAAGATAGAGCGGTAAAATCTATACCAAAAAGGGTTACGAATGTTTCAGAACATATGAAGGAGACAATGAATTTAGAAACGTTTACTCAACGGATTATGGATCACGTTTTGGCAACTTTTCCAGGCGCAAAAATGTACGAGTTTACCGAAAATGATATTGCTCAAATTCAAAAAATAAGAGACGAAAAATATGCCACTTGGGAATGGAATTTTGGTCATTCACCAAAATACAATTTCATGCAAGGCGCCAGAACTCCAGGAGGAACACTAGAGGTGAATCTACAAGTAGAAAAAGGCATTATAAAAGAGGCAAAATTCTTTGGTGACTTCTTTGGGGTAGCCGATGTGGCAGAAATTGAACAAGCACTTATTGGTGTCAAGCATGGACAAGATGAAGTTCGCACTGTTTTAGCAAAATTTGATTTAAAAAAGTACTTTCATAAAATGTCAGCAGCAGATATAATGGCCGTGTTTTTCTAATAAGCCAACAATTCTTCTACCACTTTTTCCAATCGCAGTTGAGGTAAAAAGTTTGTTTCTAAATCGGGATGAAAAGGAACAGCAGTATCTAACGAGGCAACTCGTTTCACAGGAGCATCTAAATACTCAAAACAATGTTCCGCAATTTCTGAAGCCAACTCCCCTCCTATTCCTCCAAAAAGTGTGTCTTCATGTAGTACAATCACTTTACCAGTTTTCTTGGCAGATTTAAATACACTGTCCCAATCCAAAGGAACTAACGTTCTCAAATCTAGAACATCTGCAGAAATACCTTTCTCCTCGACCAAGTTTTTAGCCCAATGAACTCCCATTCCATATGTTATTATAGAAAGTTGAGTGCCTTCAGTAACTAATTTGGCTTGTCCAAAAGGCAAATTATAATATCCAACTGGTACTTCTTCAGTAGTGCTTCGGTATAGTGCTTTATGTTCAAATACCATTACAGGATTCGGGTCTTCAAAAGCAGTTAACAATAAGCCTTTTGCATCATAGGGATTTGAAGGATATACGATTCTCAAACCCGGAATATGTGCAAACCATGCTTCGTTGCTTTGTGAATGAAATGGGCCTGCTGCGACACCTGCACCTGTTGGCATTCTCACAACCACATCCGCGTTTTGCCCCCATCGCCAATGAATTTTTGCTAAATTATTGCCAATTTGATTGAACCCTTCTGTAACAAAGTCAGCAAACTGCATTTCCATCATCGCTTTAAACCCATTAATGGATAATCCCAGAGCACTGCCAACAATAGCTGCTTCGCAAAGGGGCGTATTCCTTACTCTTGATTTTCCATACTTAGTTACCAAACCATCTGTAGCCTTAAAAACTCCTCCATACTCGGCAATGTCCTGCCCCATCAAAATCAGGTTATGATGATTGGCCATAGCTAAATCAATAGCATCGGCAATACTATCAATCATTCTCATTTCTTTCACCTCTGCAGCAGGGCTTACTGCGGTGTACTCAAAATCAGCGTAAACATCTTTCAGTTCTGTTTCTGTAGAAGCTTGAATAGAAGGCTCGGCATACGCTTTCTCTAAACCAAGCTCAATCTCTGCTTTGATTGTTGATCGAATTGCGTCAATTCCAGATGCATTAAGTACATTTTGTCCAATTAAAAAGTTCTCAAAATTCACAACTGGGTCTTTTACACTCCACTCTTCAAACAGTTCGTCAGGAACGTACTTTGTTCCAGAAGCCTCTTCATGTCCTCTCATTCTAAAGGTTATACACTCTAAAAGAATCGGTCTCTGGTTCCATTTCATCGACTCCTTCAGCTCACTCACTTTTTGGTACACTTCTAAAATATTATTCCCATCCACTTGATGAGCCTCCATACCGTAACCAATACCCTTGTCGATAAATTGTTTACACCTAAACTGCTCTGCGCTAGGAGTGGAAAGTCCGTAGCCATTGTTCTCAATAATGAAAATAACAGGTAAATTCCAAACTGCAGCAACGTTTAAACTTTCGTGAAAATCACCTTGACTTGTTGCTCCATCTCCGGTGAAAGCGATGGTAACCTTTTTATTCTCTTTTAATTGGTTCGCTAGAGCAATTCCATCTGCCACCCCCAGTTGAGAGCCTAGGTGAGAAATCATTCCAACGATATGATGCTCACTAGAACCAAAATGAAAAGAACGGTCTCTTCCTTTTGTAAAACCAGAAGCCTTCCCTTGAAATTGTGCGAATAATCGATGTAATTCGATACCCCGACTCGTAAATACTCCTAAATTACGGTGCATGGGTAACATGAATTCATCTTCTGATGCAGCTTCCGTAGCTCCAACAGAAATTGCTTCTTGCCCAATTCCCGAAAACCATTTTGAAATTTTACCTTGACGCAATAAAATCAGCATTTTCTCCTCAATCATTCGAGGCTTTAGCAATGCCGAATATAAATCAACTAACTGTTTATCAGTAAATATTTGTCTATCAAAATTCATACTCAATCCGGTCTTTTAAGTGTATCAACAGAAACAAATTTATTTGAATTTCAGTAACTTTAAACAATCTAAAAACGGACTTATTAACAGATGAACTGGCAAGAAATAATCGTAACAATTTTAATGGTCTTAGCTGTTGCCTATCTAGTTAGGTACTTCTATTTGCAGACTAAGTCTCACAAATGTGATGATTGTGGATTAATGGATATGAAAAAAAAGGGGAGTTCACGAAATTGAAATAAAAAAGAACAACTTCCTCCCATTTAATATGGACTTCCTCCTACTTATTAGCCTATTTTCGAGCTTCAGGTAAATACTCTAAAATATCTGCAATTCTTCTTTCCTGTAATGGGCACTGTAGCGCATTGAACAAAGAACACAATGAATGCAAATGCAATTATTCCTTTTTTCATATTATTTAACTTCTGCAGTTAAGTTTTGTAGTTGAAGCGCTATTAACATTGGTTCTAATTTTTCTAAAGTCCCCGCTTTTACGCTGCATTTTCCATTATGATGAACTATGTAGGCGCATTGCTCAGCTTGAACTGCAGCATGTTCACATATAGACATTAAGCAAGTTATGACGTGGTCAAATGTGTTAAAATCATCATTGTGTAAAATTAATTCGCGCAAGCGAACTACCTGTTCTTTTAACTCTACTTTTTCTAATTCTTTCGTTGACATAATCTATTGATTTTTCAATTTAGACGCCTCTGTTAAGCTTATCCTCTTCCCATTATAATAAGCTGTTACGAAAGCATCTTTTATTGTAGCAGTTATCGTATTCTTTAGATCTGCAGCTTGTAATGCACTGTTAAACATTCCTGCATTGTATCTGTACAAGCCACTTTCAAGAGCTACTACATTAAGTCCTTCATAATTAAATACCCCCTTCTTCACAGGCGCTGAAAATACTCCAACTTGAACCGTGTAAAATAATCCTTCAACTGTTTTCGCGTTAATCACCTCCTCGATATTATCAGAAGTGAACTCATTCGGCAACGCCTCTTTACTACCTCCGGGAACTTGGGTTACCTGTTCCGCAGCAGCTACAGTGCCTCTTCTATTTGAAGTAGTATTGGAAGAACTTGAACTAACCTTAGGGAAATTAGTAACTGTTGGTGAAGTTGGAGTTGATCCACTTTCTGCTCTTGCCTTACTAATACTTATTCTTTCGCCATTTAAAAAGGCAACCACAAAGGCATCTGGATACCCAACTTTCCTAATTTCATCTCTTGCCGCAGTTGCATTATTCAAATTGGCAAAAAGACCTGCAGTATACCTCGTTATACCTGTACCGGTAGGTTCAGCCATTAATGGCGCAAATCCTTTAAATGTATTTGCCGGAATCTCTTTTCTAAATGCTCCGATTTGGACTTTATAAACAATCCCGTCAGGTAGCGTTGTTTTGGTCGGTATTGGCCTATTCTCGCTGTATGCCGACTCATTTCTATTTAATGTAACAAAAATTGCTTGTTTCACTTGTCTCGGAACAATGTCGATATTGTCAATTTCAACAGTAGTTTTTTCGTTGGAAACTAAAGCCGGAGTGTTATTTTTAGGAACAGTATTAACTTGTTTTACTTTTGCGGGAGCATTATCAGCAGTTTCTACTTGCACCGGTTTTGTCTCTACTCTTTCAGTTGTTTCTCCTTCTGCTCCTGTTTCTGCAGTCTGTGTAGCAGTTTTGTCTTCTGTAACATCAACTAATTCATTCGCAACATTGCCATCAATAAAGTCAGTTGCTTCAGCAGCATCAGTTGCCTTTATTGGCTTCAAATCATCCATTTGTTCAGCAGTTTCATCACTTTCTAATGAACCGGTATTTCCTTCAACAGTTGGTAACGACTGTGGTAAATTAGCTATTGCACTCTCCGATTCAATCTCAGGCACATAATCAGCACTTAAGAATACATATTCCTTTCTCTCTCTTTCTCTCAATCTAGACAAATAAGCATTGTCCTTGTCTAACAGGCTTTGAAAGAGGAAGTTTTTAACTTTAATCTGAAGATTTATTGTTTCAATCTTTTCTTCGTTCTGCTTAATTGTGTTTTGAATAACTTGAGCAGACTTTATTAATCGTTGCTTTTCTTCTTCATCATTTACCACTTTTGACTTGTTGAGCTCAAGAACTGCTTGTTTCTGTAACCTCGAGTTTTCACTCGCTAAAGCAAGTGCTTCTTGATATGCTACCTCAGCAGCCTTTGACTGAATAACCAACTCTTGCCGATTTTTAGCGAATGCTTTAAATGCCTCAGAACTCATTATCAATTCCTCTCGATCACCGTCTATGTCCACAGTGTCTAGTAACACCTCAAAAGTAGAATTTCCTGGAGCTAAAACTTGAGCAGTAGCAGATTGATTTGATGCCTGAACTCCAACTAATCCCTTTTTAATTTGACGCTCTCTTTCGTAATACAAAGCTGCCTCTCGCACTAATTGCTCCCGCTCCTGCCCTAAGTCTTCAATCAGTGCCATCACACTATCTCGTTCTGCTCCTTCTTCCATTTCATCCGCAACTGATCCTTGTTTTGCAATGTTTTCTTCTAGCGTAATAACTTGAGCAGTTCGCTGCTCAGCTGCCGCCTTTGCTTTAGGCGCCTCCACTATAGCAAGTATCTCTTCGTCTTCAATTACTTGAATAAAAGGCTCTGCATTTTTTGTACTTTCTTCGGTTTCAGTAGCTATTAGTGCATCGCTAACCACCATACCTAATTTTTTCAATGCTTCTTGCTGCTTTTTAATTGCCAATAGCTCGTAATCATAAGCTTTCTGCAAGTTCACTTCCTTTTGAGAAAGTCTATCCAAGTTATTCACTTCAGCGCGCAGTGCAGTAGCATCACTGTAAAAATTATCCGCCTCATCAGCTAGCAGTTCAGCAATATCTCTACTCTCGGTAACGTACTTTTCGTCAATGTCGCTCGCCTCATAGATTTTCGCCTTATTCAACTTGTATTCTTTCAAATTAAATTCAGCAAACTTATTAGCAGCTTCTATTTGCTTTGCTTCTGATTCCTTTTTTAATCTATTGGCATCAGCAAAAGCTTTCGTTCGTTCAGCAGGAGTTGGTAAAGTATAAGCTGATTCTTGCGCCATTTTTTCTTGTTTTGCCAACTCACCAGCCTCATAAAGTGCTTTTTTAGCTTCAATCAGTTGAATGCCACTTTGTACACTACTTGGCTGTACTTTTTGATTAAATTTTAAGTTTGTGAAGTCGTCTTTGACAATGCTTCTTGCCGTTATATCGCTTGCCTTGGTAATGGGTGTGTTATCTGCAACAAATTGACCTGATTGTCGTTTAGTCAACTCTAACTCTGCCGCCTTTTTAGACTTTTGTTGCTCGTTTATACTTTCGGACAGTTGATCTAATTCAATTTTTAAAACAGAACGTTCTTTTTCATCAATTTCAGCTTCATAAACATCGTTTACCTCCTTCTTTTTACCTTCTAAATCATTCAACCAATTATCGTATACTTCGATCTTAGTAGTTAATTTCAGTTCATCATCCGCAACTGCTTCAGCCGAACTAATTTCTTCTGAGTAATTTGAATTAATAGAAGTTAAACTTTGATTCTTGAAAGATTCATTTCCTACAGTCGCTTGTCCTTTATTATTGTTTGCTTTCGTTTGCTCTTGCTGATTTGAGCTATTTCCCTCTACCGGTGAATTGGTCGCAATCTCATTTGTCCCTGTTCCCTGCTTAATTGAATTTGCATCTAAAGAAGCGTACATTTTATTTTCTGGGTCATATGCTAATTGATCTTCATCTCGGTACTTTTTCAATTGATTAAACAACTGATTCTTTTCCTCCTCTGAAACCTGAACTAGTTCACCATTAGCTGCACCAATACTGCCTGATGAAACTTGTAATTGGGCTTTTTCCGCTGCTAATGACAGCTGCGTTAATTTAGCTGCAACTAAGTTTTTATTTAGAATTCCAGATTGATACTCTAAATCTTTTAAATCCAACTCTATATTTTCTATGCTTTTCACGAGCTCCTCCTTCTCGTTCCCTTTAGCATTCTGCTCTTTTTTCTGTAAAACGCTTAACTGATTTTCTAAATCACTTTTTTCTTCTGAAAAAGATGCTGCTTTGGATGAAAAATCATTGATTTTCTTTTGCTCTAAGGAGTTTCTTTTAGCAATTTCGTTCAAGGAAGTTGCTACAATATCTTCTAAACTTTCACTATCCTTAGACTTTAACTCGCTAAGAACCTTTGATGCTGCTTGTAAATCGTTCTCTCCAAGCGCTTTCTTAATTTCTAGTTCTGCTGTTTCAACTGATTCAATGTTGCTTAGATCATTGTTGATAGAAGCTTCCAACCCCTGTGCTAACTGAGCGGCAAATGAGGCTTTCAATGCTTTCTCTGCGGCTGCTTTTCTTTTTGACTCAACCGCTTCAGCTTGTGAACCTTTTTCTTCCATTACTGCAGCCTCATTAAAAAGTGCAGTTGCTTCCTGCTCTAATTCTATGGCATTAGCGTATTGAAAGCCAATAGCCTTTTGCTTAGAATCAATTGTCTTATTCGCCTCTGCTTTAAAAGCGGTTAATTCTTCTTTAATACTGGTTGCCGACAGGTTAGTGTTAGCCGACTGGTTTTTAGAATCATTAGCAATTGAAGTATTTTCTTTATCAACAGCGCTCGCTACTGATTCTCCGTTTGAAGCACTACCATCAACTTTTGTTTGACCTTCGTCGTTCTCATTTGCTTTTGTATTGGATTGAAGTGCAGCAAGGTTATCAGAATTGTAATTCACCTCTAAATCTGCTTTTAGCTTTATTAATGATGAAGATATTCTTGGACCCGATGATGCGGCCAGGTTGGCGGATGCCGTGCCATCAAAAATATTTTTAATCACCAATTGCTGTTCGTTACCCAGTCCTACTAATCGCAACTCCTGACCTAGCACTTCAAATTCATCTTGCTTTGGTATTATTACAACTCCTGTGTGTATAGGATCTACTTCATTGGTCTCAACATTAAACTGATACTCACCTCCATTTTTCGCAATTTCTATTGAATAATTTCCTTTTTCATCTGTTTCATAAACGCCCACTGTTTGCTGAGTTGCTTTGTCAATTACGGTAATTGTTGCCTTTCTTTCCCCTGTGTTGCTCTCAGCAATAAACGTTCCCGATATAACAGATAGTTCTGCAGGAGCTCGTTCAATTAAGACCTTATAAACAGTAACTTCTCCAAATTCATTAACCCTGTTAGACGCAAAATAAGCGGAAACCTCTTCTTGGTCTGTTACAAACATAAAATCATCATCTGCAGAATTAAAAGCAAAGTCTAAATTCTCAGGCTCAGTCCATTGACCTGTTGTATTATCCAAAACACTTCGAAAAATATCATACCCACCCATACTTGTATGACCTTTAGAGGCAAAATAAAGCGTTCTCCCATCTGGTTTTATATATGCGTAATCTTCGTCATAAGGCGTATTTATTGAGTTTCCTAGACTTACACCTTCACTCCACTCTCCATTACCTAATTTAATGGCCTTATAAAGGTCTTTCCCATTTTCCCCTTTTTTGCCATAGGAAGAATAGTAAACCTGTTTTGCATTGCTAGGTAAAAACACCACAGATTTATCATTTATCTTCTTATCATACTTACTTTTAAACTGCTCAGGAACAGCTAGAATTTTTCCTCCTATTGCATTTTCATCGTATATTCTGTAAAAATCTTTTTCAGCTATACTTTGTCTTTCGAGCACTTGAACTTCATTGAGTTTGGTCAATAAATTTCTACCGTTTTTACACATTTCAATTTGACGATCAACACTATATTTCTCTCTTTGATCGCTACTTGCCTTATTTTTAAACTTGCTGTAAAGTTTTACCGCTTTTACAAAATCATAATTCAAGTGATAAGCTCTCCCCAAGTAAAAATAAGCCAACGGATCTACATTGGCTTTAGAAGCAGCAAAACTCAAATACTTCATAGGTTTCGTTTTATCTGCCTCTGTTTGAAGCACACAAGCACCAAATCTATAATTATAGGTAGGATCTTTGGGATATAAGCTTAACAATTGAGCGTACATCAACTTAGCTTCTTTATAGTTTTCAGCTTCAAAAAGCTCGTTTGCTTTAGCTTTCAGGTCATCTTCAGAACCAACACTTCCCTGATTACCAAGGCTGATTGCTAAAATCAAAACAATTGCGAAACCAAAGAATAAATTCTTTTTCATCTATTTTTTTTCAAAGTTCGTCAATTTATAAAGATTGCAAGATACGTTACAGAAATCAGAATTTCTAACTTTTATGACCAACAATACTTTGTGAACAATTCGCTGCTATAAATCGCTGTCAAAATCCCTTTTAAAATCACGTACATCTTTTTCCAATCCAAACATAAAAGTAAATGGCTCCTCCCCTCTTTTAGTATCGTATTTACGGTCGTCCCTCTTCATTTCTTTTATTTGCGTGTTGAAATCCTGGTTGCTTGAAATGACCTTCATTAAATTTCTGCGGTAGTAAAAGTAATACCAGTTATTTGCATCAATTTCTAAGTAAATATTTACAATGTCGCCACTCCGTTTTTTAGTAATTGTAATCCCTCCGTTCACGTATTTATTAATTTCGTATTTACCCGAGTTACTTAATCCTAAAGGACCAAAAGACTTAAATGTATTTTCATCTTCGTTCCACTTAAACTTCACCTCATTAAATACGAGTCTCTTATTTAGTTCATCCGGCAATCTTTTCATCTTCCCATTCAAACTCAACTGAGTGTTTATCTCATCCGCTTTTTCTGTCCCAACTATCTCTTTTAACCCTTTCATATAAGTGGATTTACTGAAGTCGACGGGGTTCAGATTAATATTCTCATTTATACTCTCCGACATTCGTTTCATGAGGTTATCGTTAAAAAAGAAGTCCACAATCATCATCATGTCAATGACTGCAGCATCGTCCTCCAAAGTATAATTCACGTTTCCTGCTCCGCTAAAAGTCAAGTTTCCGGTTCTAGCTCCAATGTCTAGTTTGCCTTCTGCATACACTTTACAAGCCTCGGTATTTAAGCTTAAATAACTCCCGGCGAGACTTTGCTCCGCGATTTTATCTTTTTGACCAATTCTATATTCTTTACTCTCCTTGTCGTAATGAAGAAACCCTAAAGCCTCTACAACCTGAATGTCTGAATAATTAAGTCGTTTAGTTAGGAAGCCTGGATATAAAAAAGTAGAGTCTATATTTAAATTAATACCTGTTGTGATGAAGGCTCCTGATGAATCTCGTAAATTAGTATCAATGGGAATATAAATCTCATTTGGATTGATCTCTGATTCAAAATCAATCCAGCGTTTCTCCAACCGCGCGCACTCGTGGTTAATCTTAGCAACTCCGTCAAATACCAAGAATTGTTTACTACCAAATAGTTTAACCCCTCCGTCAAATGCAAAATAAGGACTCAGCGTAAAGTTGGCAGTATCGGCAATTTTTCCCTTACCGACCGTCTGCCCACCTTCATCAACTGTAATGTTATACAAGTAAATGGTTTGAACAAGGTCCGTTTCATCAACATAGTCAATTTTCCCACTAGAAATATAGTCCTTACGACCTTTGATTTGAGTATTTGCTTCGTATACCTCGTGGAACTCAGTGATACTATTGGTTACAATCCGCGATTTTTTCAAGGGATCCATCACCGCATCTTTGCGAAGCATTACATCTCCTGTATCCGGATAAATTCTAGCATCAGCTGCATTTATATAAGCCACCTTATGAGCGGCAATCGTGTATCTTCTTGAATCATACTCTGCCACTGGAGAAAAGAAAAACAAACTGTCTTGTTTGGAATGAGTGGAGATAAACTTAGATCCTTCTAATTTTACATCGGCTGCAACCTCTGTTGAACTGGAACTTGAAAGCTCAATAATTCCGTTGTCCATGTACCACTTGAACTCATCCATGTAACACAAGTATTTATTCACAGGAAAGAAGATTGGCTCCTTCTCTCCGTTAGCTTTAAAAATTGCGAAGCGCTTTGTATAATCTACATGCGCTTTTACGTCCTTTGTTTGTAAAGCAAATTCACCATCGGCTTCTTCCTCGTTGGTCAACTGAAAGTCTGCGGTATCTGCATCAAAGGTGTTGTATTTAAATACTATTTGATTGGAAAACAAATTAGCTCTTTCAAAATGGTAAATCCCATCTGCTCGCATTTCCGTAATTCCGTAGGCCGTAATTCCCTCAAAGTTATCCCGCTCATCGTATAGTACCATTGGAGACTCGGTTGTTGTCGCATACATTACGTCCTTGTTCGGTAACCAGCGCATGTCAGTTTTTTGCGCTTTGGCAGGAGGGTATTGAACTCCACTTTTTTGCTTATCCACAAAATATTCACTTGCGATAGTTCGCATAGAATCAGGGTAGAAAATAAAGTCATCAGAGTAGGTGGTGGAAGTAATGTATTCCAACTTACCATCTCCACGCAAACCTTGATTGCTTAATTTAATGTTGTTATAAAACGTTCCTTTTCCTCGATACATCGCCATGCCATCGGGCGGAGTTGGACGAATAAACCCAAGAGAAAAGTCTTCCTGCAAGGTAAGCTGTTCTTTGAATTCTGGAAAAATACCCGAAGATGAAAATGTACCTCCAAAAGTTAATTGATCGTTACTAAAACTATTTAAGCTGTCGATGGTAAAAGGCTCAAGTTCGAAATAGAAATTCCCTCTATTGTAAACAGATCCAAGTGAATTTCCTTTATCATAATACACGTAAGACTTATCCTTTGAATTAAAAATTGGGTAACCTGGAAAGTCTTTATTCCCGGACTTATTCTCAAAGTTGTCAATCAAAAGATCCCCATTAACTCCTTCAATAACCGTTTTAACCGGCTTAATCATAGGATTACCATACACATCTAACTCTGTACTTTCTGCCTTTAATCGCAATGAATCTACATTGGTCAAGTTAATTTTGAAATTTTCATAGTCAAAGGAAAACTCCTTACCATAAAAATCAAATCGGCCTGCCTTCACCAAGCCTGCAAATTCAAAATATCGATTTCTTTTCATTTTGATAACCCCGTTCTTAGGAACCACTATCACCTTTTGAGAATCACTAAGAACCACTCCCGGTACTCCGTAAATGGTTAGATCAAAATTAAGTAGGTTTAATTTTGCATTTTTATCCCCCTGCACATTTGAATTCACGTTGATTACATCATAATCTATTCTCTTTCGGCTAGATAAAACATATTCATAAAGTTTGTCTTTTACGAATACCATATCCGCATCAAAGTCGAAGCCCAACAAACCCCAATTCGAATATTGAATGACCAAATTTTGAAGATCGCGAGGATCTGTATTTAAAGTTCTAGCCAACTCCATGAATGAAATGGTTTTTGAATTAACCCGCTGAGATTGTGCATAAATTACATTTAAAGGATTGTTACTACCTCCGCCACCTAACTTGTCGAATAACTCTTTTTTGAAGTAATTTGCAGACGTAAAGCGCGCGTCTTTCTTGGTGCTACCTAGTAGTTTTGTGAATTGTAAAATTGGTTCATCTGTTTTCCAAATGAGAACTTCAAAATCCATTTCAATGTCATGAAAACTGTTATAATAAGGAGTTTTAGCCACCCCCTCATCGTTCTTATACAGAGTTACTGTTTTATCCTCAAAAAGGTATTTAAAATCTAAACCTGGATGGTAGATTGAATCTTGATTGAGATAAATATTTATTCCAGATTTATTAGAAGTAATTCTATCTTTTCTTATGGAAAAACTTTCGGAGAAAGCACGCATAAAAAGTGTGTCGTTTCTAGTAAACTCAACAATTGCATCTTGCGCCGCATCCCCTTTTCCTAGAAGCTTCGAGCCTACCATAGAAACACCTCCATCAAAATTCACTCCCGGGGCTAAATTTTGGATTTGAATTCTTCTATCATAAGAGTCAAACCTAGGATAAGACGCTCGTTCAATTGTCATATTAGCAAGCACCTTATCCGTTAACCTTCCCGCTAGTGGTGCATCGAAATAAAATTTATTGTAAAAGGTAACCGAGTCTGCTTCATAGGTAGATACCTTGAAACTTGCAGCATAATTTCTTAAATCTGCATAAACATCCTTCGATTCAAAGCCTGCTTTTTTCCAAAGTACCTTTCCTCCAACACCAACCCAAGAATTAGTAGTCGGATAATAAGCTCCTTTCGTGTTGTAAATTATCATAGAGTCTCTCTTTGCAAAACAAATAAGATCCAATTCGTCGAAGGTAATTTTTGGTAAGCTATCGTAAGCAAACGTGTAATTACTATTGTTTGCCGACCAAATGGTACTAGCGGAGCTGTATATCACATTTTCGCGGAACAAACCATTGCAAAAATCAAGGAACTGGGTAAACTTTCTAGCATTTCGGTCCTCCAAGAGCTCCAGTAAAATACCCTGCCAAGCTTGAAAACTTTGGTCTGTTTGGTTAGAGTCTACCACGAAACTCCCAACTGTGTGCAGGTAATTTCTGAAATCAGGAAATGCCCGCAACTTCTTCTTTAGCATAATATTAGAAACGGCATAAACTCCCTCGCGTTGCGTTTCAGAAAAGTACCCACCATACCAAACTACTTTAAATTGTTTCATAAAGTCTTTTCCCTCTTTACGAGCATTTGATAAATAGTCTTCCATTTCATCGAAAAAAGCAATAGAATCAGAAGAAAATTTAGCGGGAGTTTGAGCTGATAAATTGACTGAACTATAGATAAAAACTACAGTTAAAAGTGTTTTTAAAAGTAACTTATAGGAACGCTTCATAAATGATATTTGATAGTAAAGTAAGCAATTTAAATAGAGCCATCAAAACCTATTCCAAAAGAGAACAAAGCATTTATCAACGTTTTGTTAAAACAAAAAATCCGCTGTATAAATACAGCGGATCGAACAAAAAACAAAATAGTGTTACATTTCTGAATGATAGTAACAAGTTAAAATAGAATCTAATTCAACCACTCCCGTTAAAATTGATTCAATTTTCCTTTTGTATTCTTGAGGAATTAGTCCATATAATGCTTGTGGCACTTCATTTATCTGTTGCATAGCTTCAGCAATTTGGGCATCCCATAAAGGATGGTACCGCAAAAGATCATCAGGATAAACAACTTTTCGTTCTGATTCTTCATTAAACGCTTCAAACGGTTCTGAAATATTTAAGTAACCATAGTCGTCTGTTAACTCCTCACCAATTTGAATGTCTCTTATGGCTATTTCAAAGTTATACGGAGTGGTTGCAGTTTGAGTTAAAACTATGATTTACAAAACGGCTATTGTCCCAACAAAGAACAGATTCGCCTTCTCTATTTCTAAAAGCATATTTTTCAATCGTTGATTGATATTCGATAGATAAACTTTTTATTGCCTGAGGGCTTAAAACAATATCAAGCTCGTCCTGAGCCCAGGTGATAGTACCTTTTGGAATGAAATGAGTTGCAAAAACACCAATTCCCATTTCAGGGCTAATCATTTTTAATTCAGTATTTGGATGGATCATTTTTTAAAATTTATTTGGAAACCACATATTTTAATAAAAAAGCCCAAAGTGAAACGAATATCGAAATAACGATAATCAAGAATAAGCGCACATTAAAAGCCTGTTTCATAATTGGATTTTTTATTGTGACGCAATTTTAAAATTTGGTCACATTTTAAATCTCAAAAAAACGTCCCGTTTTAATTCTCTAACAAAAACTTATTATACAGTGCAATCAGCCTACTTTTTGCTCTTTTTAGCCTCATTTTTGTTGCACTTAGGCCCGATATCTGACTAATTTCCATAATCCGCTTTAAATCAAAATCCTCCTTATACTTCATTAACAGAATGGCCTTATCTTCGGGCTTCAGAAGTTCTAACAAAAAGTTTATGCGATCCAACCTTAGTTCTAAAATTGCTTCTATCTCTTCATCTGCAACTTCTTCAGGAATATCTAACAGATCCTTTAAATCGTCAAATCGAACCCGTTTGTATTTTCGAAGGTGCTCGATGCAATGATTATACGTAATAGAATAAAGCCAAGTACTGTAAGAAGAAAGTCCTTTGTAAAGGTGCAGCTTATCTATCATCTTTAGCATAATGTCTTGCCGAAGATCCTCTGCCACCTCACTACTTTTAGTCATGGAGTAACATTTTGAAAAAACTTTCTTTTCATATCGTTCACAAAGGTTTTGCAAAGCAGACTGACTCTTGTTAGCCAAATAGTTATCAATAAGTTGTTCATCAGAAATAGCTTCTTCTTTCGCCATGTAAGTTTCATATTAAACGCACTCAAATCTAAATTATTTTTAATTAATGTGACCTTTTATTGAGCTCACGTCTCAATAAAAACTTTATACTAAAAACATGAAAAAATTAGCGCTTGGAATTTCACTTTTATTCTGTTTAAATGCCATGAGTCAAAGTATTCCTAAAAATATTGAGTCGGCATTTAAGAAACAATATCCCTCTGCAGCAGATGCGGAATGGACAACTTATTCAACGAGCTATGAAATAGTTTTCAGCGAAAAAGAGATTTACAAAACAGCAATTTTTAACAAAGCTGGTGATTGGGTGAGCACCACAACTCAAATTGATGCCGAAATGGTGCCTAAACCAGTTATGACTTATGTGACCAATAAATTTGGGGACGCCGCTTTTGATTCTGCAGAGCTTATTGAAACTAAAGACCTGAAATATTATAGCATTACAGTAATTGATGAAGATGGAGAAACAAGCTACTTGACATTAGATGCTACAGGAAAAGCGGTAAATGTTGAAAATGAGTCAAACGACGACGAAACGGAAGAAGAAGACGAACAATAGAAACTAGGTAGAGTTAACGGGTGTGCATTTGCGCGCCCGTTGCTTTTACAATGAACCTGTGGATATTAATTTGTGGAGTTTAATGCTAAAGAGAATCACAATAAAAATAATGGCCAACCACTTTTTCCACGTATAGCTTTTTAGGTCATCCAAAAAAAGGGAAAAGCGAGATTTTAAACCATCGTGTTTGATCTTAGCCATGCTTTTGGAGTTTCAATCCACACCAGGTTTCTTTTTCTAATTTATCAACTAAGGAGTACTCAGCTAATTCTTTAGCGGCTAATAAATCATCTACATCTGTAACGTAAAAACCACTTAGTAAAAGTAAACCGCCTTTTTTCAGGTGTCCATTATAGGTTTCAAACTGAGTGAGCAATATGTTTTTATTTATGTTTGCAATGATGACATCATACTGCTTTCCAAGATCAATAATCACTTCTTCCCCTCCGTAAAATGCGGAAACAACGGTATTATTCCTATCGAAGTTTTCTTTCATGTTTTCAAAAGCCCACTCTTCAATATCAATTGCATCTACATACTGTGCATTCATTTTTTTAGCCAGAATAGCAAGAATACCCGTTCCACTGCCCATGTCTAAGACTGACTTTTCTTTAAAATCAATACTTTCCATAAGCTCTATCATCATTTGGGTAGTCTGATGATGTCCGGTACCGAAAGACATTTTTGGCTCAATGATAATTTCGTGTAGAAAGTTGGGTTTTTCAGCATGAAAAGGCGCTCGAACATAACAAAAGTCTCCAACTTCAACCGCGTCAAAATTATCTTCCCATTGTTGATTCCAGTTCACTTTTTCAATTTTCTCAGCAGTAAAAGAAATTTCAACCAATCCTTCAAATTGATTAAATGCATTCTGTACGTCAGCTACTACATAATCACCTTCTAAAATGTAGGCTTTCACCATTGAATCGTCCTCGTCTTCCGTAAAGCTATCGAAAGGCATTTCACCTAATTGAGCAACAATTATCTCATTGAAAGGGCGAAATGGTTTTAATGTGATGGAAACTTCGATATAGTCCATAATTAAAGGGCGTTATAAATACCTAAGAAGTCGTTTGCATCCAGAGCTGCTCCTCCAATCAAACCACCGTCAACATCTGGTTTTGAAAACAGCTCCGCTGCATTCGTTGGTTTACAGCTTCCACCATATAAAATAGTGGTAGTGTCCGCAATCGTTTGATCCATTTTTTTCGCAATCTGCGATCGAATAAATTTATGAATTTCTTGAGCTTGGTCTGCAGTTGCAGTTTCTCCTGTACCGATTGCCCAAACAGGTTCGTAAGCAATAATAATTTTCTGAAAGTCAGCCTTAGATAACTTCCACAATAACTCAAGTTGATCTTCAATTACGTCAAAGTGTCCGCCTTCTCTTCGATCTTCTAACATTTCACCACAACAAAAAATGGGCTGAATGTCTTTTGCCAGTAGTTGTTTGATTTTTTGAGATAATTCCTGATCATCTTCAAAAAAATAAGCCCTTCTTTCTGAATGACCCACTAAACAATACTGAGTTCCTACCGATTTTAACATCTCTGCAGAAATTTCTCCGGTAAATGCTCCTTTTTCAGAAGTATGACAATTTTGTGCCCCTAAACTAATCTCACTTTTAGCAAATAACTCTGCTAAGGCTGTAAGGTGAATAAATGGTGGACAAACAATTAATTGTTTATTCGAATCGGTTGACTCAAAATTTTCAATTAAGTCATTTGCTAAGTCTCTTCCTTCTTGGAAGTTTTTATTCATCTTCCAATTTCCTGCTACAATTTTCTTTCTCATTTTGATTTGGTTAAACCCGAACTCGTGGGTCAAGAACTCCGTAAAGTATATCTACTAAAATATTAACGACGACAAAGATAACCGCAATAATTAAAACAGCTCCCATAACTATTGGTAAGTCATATTTTTCGAGTGCATTTACAATCTCCCAACCAATACCCTTCCAAGAAAAAATAATTTCCACAAAAACAGCTCCTGCCATTAAGCTGGCAAACATTCCTGAAATTGTTGTTACCACCGGATTTAGAGCATTTTTAAGCGCATGTCCAAATAGGGTAGACCTTATTGTTAAGCCTTTAGCTCTTGCTGTGCGGACATAATCCATAGATAACACTTCCAACATTGAGTTTCTACTCAACTGAAGTACAACGGATAAAGGTCGTATTCCGAGCGTCACAGCCGGTAAAATCAAATTCGTCCAATTCACGTATTCTCCTCTTCCTAAGTCATCCACTTCATACAAACTACCTGACATGTTAAGTCCTGTCCAATCTGACCACACATAACCAAACAGCCAAGCAAAAATAATTCCTACAAAAAAGGAAGGAAGGGCCATGCCAGAAGTTGCCAATAAAAGCAACACTTTATCCAACCAGCCATCTTTATAAAGTGCAGATAGAACTCCCAATAGAATTCCTAAGACACTAGCGATAAAAATAGAAGCTAAAGCCAATACAGCCGTCTCAGGTAAACTTTCAATGAGGATGGAAGAAACCTTTTTCTTTGATTGGTAGGATTTCCTGAGATAAGGTGCTTTTAGTACAATTAAAAACCTAGAAGTTGAAATTACAGCAGTACCATCGTATTTCTCTTCTTGGTAAAAACTAGCATCACTCTCAACAGTAGAATGATAAGAAACCGGTGACAAGTCATTCAGGTAAAGTCCATATTGATAGAATATACTTTGATCTAATCCGAGCTCTCTGTTTATTTCATCAATTGCAGCTTGGTCTGCCCGCTGTCCCAGCATCATTCTAGCTGGATCTCCAGGTAGTATATTAAAAATGAAAAAGACTAACGTTAATACCCCGAATAGGACAAAAAAGCCATAGATTAAACGACGAATTACAAATGCTAACACTAACTTAAATCAAATCTTCAACTACAGGTACATTACTGTGGTGCCATTTCCCTTTTACGGTTCCTTTTTCCAAGTACATTATTCCAGGATTGGATCGAACCATGGTTTTTAACACAATACCATCTGTTACATAGAAGTCAAAACTCAAGTTGTATTCCTTAATGAGATTATTTGAAAGCTCCTCGCCTGCTGAAGATAAGCCGTAAACCTTTATTCCCTCCTTCTGAGCTGCTAGTGACAATTCGTTTATTGCTGCTAAATTTTCCTTGTCGGTAAGGTTCATATCGTAACAAACAATCCAAAGTGCTTTTTCTTCAGCTAATATTAAATCAGTCAACTCTACTCCTTCGTGGTTAGAAATGGTCAAATCCGTAATTGCTGCAACATCTCCTTCTTCAATTAACTCATTTTCTGTACTTACCCACTCCCAATCTTTATCTTCCCAAATTTTGGAAGCGTTAAAAGTATCGTTGGTCAACTCTTTTGTTTCTCCAGTTTTTGTGTTTTTATACACTAAAATGTTCTCATACACCGGAGGCGTTGCTCCCTCGGGCAAAGTCATTTGATCTGGTAAGTTCTTACCAATAGCATACGGTCTAAAATCTTTAAATGGAAGGTCAGTTGTAGAACCTATGGTCAAGTACAAACTGTAAATAACACTCATAAAAATGGCCACATTAGCTGCTAAACTTGGCTTTTGAGAAATGTATTTTACAATTATTGCTACCCATAGAAACACTAAAACTTCAGAAGCCATACTCCAGTCTAACATTTTCCCTAATGCAAATAAAATGGCGCTAGAGATTAAATAAATCCCCAGCAAATGAGTGTTGTTTGCCCAAGGTTTTATCACATTTCGTTTGACGAAGATGATTAAAATTAAAACGAGCAATATGATATCTTTATAGAACGACTGCCAAGGAGTTAAAGGAATTGCATCTCCAAAACAACCACAAGAACGCACAATTTCAAATATTGCAGACGCTCCTGTTAGAATGGTAAAAAAACCGATCATCAAAAGCAAGGACCATGAAATCTCTTTCATTCGCCAACCTACCAAAACGGCAACACCCATAATAATTTCGGCGATGCACAATGCCGCCGCTAACGGAACTAGAATAGAATGTAACCATTCCCAATTCATGCCAAATTCTACGAAATACTCTTCTAACTTGTAAGAGAAGCCTAATGGGTCGTTTGCTTTAACTACTCCACTAAAGATAAATAGGTTACCAACTATTATTCTGGCAAAAGTAACTAGATATTTCATGTGTATATTTTTAGTTTTTCAAAAATAGAAAAAGGAATGTTCAAAAATTGAGCAATTAACAGCTATTAACGCTAATCGCTGCCCTCTTCCATTTTAATAAGTGCAAAGATGGAATAATTGACCATGTCTAAGTAATTGGCATCTATGCCTTCAGACATGATTGTTTTTCCCTTGTTATCTTCTATCTGTTTTATTCTCAAAATCTTTTGCAAGATTAAATCCGTTAACGAAGAGATTCTCATTTCCCGCCAAGCTTCATCATAATCGTGATTTTTGTTTTCCATCAGTCCTTTTGCCGTGGTAATGTGCTTTTCATACAGACTTCTTGCTAGGTCTTGATTTAGCTCTGTATCTTCACTGTAGCCCAACTCTAATTGCACCAGTGCCATGATAGAATAATTTACAATGCCAATAAACTCAGGCTGTATACCTTCATCTACTCGGCTACTGCCCTTCTCTTCGATGCTTCGAATTCGTTTAGCCTTAATGTACAATTGGTCCGTTAACGAGCTAGTTCGCAACACTCTCCATGCTGTACCATAGTCTTGCATTTTGTTATTAAAAACATCCTGACAAAGTTTAACCGCATTGTCATATTGTTCCGAAGTATTGGCCATGCTTTTCTCTTATTTTTGATTCATGCAATTAGCGAACGAATTTAATCCTTTTCAAAACAACTACTCCATCAAATGCAAGGGAGTTTTAATGGATTTTTCCACACCCAAAATAATGGGAATTGTCAACCTAACTCCCGATTCATTTTTTTCAGGAAGTAGATTTCAAGCGGAAAAAGAAATTCTACTTCAGGTGGAGAAAATGCTAGCTGAAGGGGCTGACATCATTGATCTTGGAGCGTTCTCTTCCCGACCAAATTCTGACTTTATTTCGTTAGAAGAAGAAAAAGAACGCTTACTTTCTCCACTTAAAAAAATCATTCAAGAATTTCCTTCAGCACTGCTATCAGTCGATACTTATCGTTCAGAAATTGCAAAGCAGTCTATTCAAGAAGGTGCAAGTATCATTAACGATATTTCAGGAGGAGATTTGGATGAGAAAATGTTTCAAACCATTGCAGCATTGAAGGTACCCTATATGATGATGCACATGCAAGGAACTCCGAAAACCATGCAAGATTCCCCAAGTTATACTGATGTATTTCAAGAAGTTTTTAAAAGCTTTTCGGGCAAATTGGAACAGCTGAATAGCTTGGGCGTAAATGATGTTATTTTAGATGTTGGTTTTGGTTTTGGAAAAACCTTGGAGCATAATTATACCTTGCTTAAAAAGTTAAGTTATTTTCATGCGTTACAAAGGCCAATACTAGTCGGATTAAGCAGAAAAGGAATGATTCAAAAAGTCATTGGATCCACTGCTGAAATGGCATTAAATGGCACTACAGCAGCACACGTATTGGCGATACAGAATGGAGCTAATATTTTACGGGTTCACGATGTGAAAGAAGCAAAAGAAGCAATACAAATTGTAGACTTTTACCAAAAGCAGTAATATTGTGAACATGGCTATCCCCCTTTTTATAAGCGTTCAATGGTTCGATATTTTAGATATTTTACTGGTAGCGTTACTATTATTTCAACTCTATAAACTTGTTAAGGGTACAGTCGCCATTCGTATTTTTTTAGGAATTCTTGCCATTTATGTCTTGTGGAAGCTAGTTTCTGCCATGCAAATGGAAATGCTTTCTGAAATTCTTGGACAATTTATTGGCGTAGGAGTTTTGGCATTAATTATTGTATTTCAGCAAGAAATAAGGCGTTTTTTACTTTTAGTTGGTTCTCAAAGTCCCTTTGCGGGCAAAGGTGTTGTAAAAAAGTTATTACAATGGACCAACCAACAAGAAGAAAAAGCAAATCTGAATGTCAACAGTATTGTTAAAGCGTGCTTCAACATGAGCAAGAGCAAAACAGGGGCACTCATCATTATTACAACTGACTCTGAATTGAAATACCATGCCTCTACAGGGGTTGATATAGATTCAAAACTATCTTCCATTTTTTTGGAATCCATCTTTTTTAAAAACAGTCCGCTGCATGATGGTGGTGTAATTATACACAACAACAGAATAAAAGCTGCCAAGTGTATTTTACCCTTATCAGATAACCCAGATATTCCGGTTCATTTTGGTTTACGCCACAGAGCCGCAGCAGGATTAACAGAAAATTCTCCTGCTATTGCAATTGTTGTTTCTGAAGAAACGGGTAAGATTTCCTTGATTGTTGGAACGAAGTACAAATTAGACTTAAGCCCTGAAAAGTTGAAGGAAGAAATACAACAGGCGCTAAAAAACTAAGCAGCCTTCTTATTTGCATTTGCGATACTGTCCTTTCGCTCAAATTCTCGAATAATTTCTTCTGGAGATTTTCCTAAATTTTCGATGGACGCTTTTGCGTCATCTGCCATTTCGTGGTTGGGAAATTCAGTTAAAAATAACTCGTAAACTCTTTTTGCCTCGTCTAAATTTCCAGACAAGTTTTCTTGCACAAAACCTAACAAAAATAGCCCGTATGCTCGTTTATCGTATCGTGGAAATTCGTCGTACAAACAGGTTAAATATCGAATTGCATCGACAGTCATCTCTTGGCCCATTGCAATTTCACCCGCTTTAAATAAGTATTCATCCGCATATTCGCGATTATTAAATCGCTCCGAATAAGCAACGTATGCTTCCATAAGCAGCACTGCATTTTCTTTTGTCACAGTTTCCTCTGATTTGAATGCTTTTTCTCTTTTTTTAATCTCCGCCACTAAATTGGTAAGGTTCAATTTGTTTACATCAACATTCGCTGTATTTTTCTCCACTGCAGCATTGTCTTGCTTTTCTCCAGTTGCTCCACACGATGCTAATACACTTAGTCCTACTAGTATTGCTACTATTTTAAATACATTCATTTTCTTATTTTTTTGGGAATTTCATTCGATAGGAAACTTTAACGTTGCCCTTACTAATATTATTGAGTTTGCTTGAAAGTAATCTTTTCTTCAGCGGATTTATTTTATCTGTAAAAAGTATTCCTTCTATGTGATCGTACTCGTGTTGAATAACTCTAGCTGCTAATCCATCGTACGTTTCTTCTGTTAATTCCCAATTTTCATCGTAGTATTCTATGGTAACTTTTGGCTGTCGACTAACATCTTCTCTAATGGCAGGAATACTTAAACACCCTTCGTTAAACGACCACTCTTTGCCGGTTTCCTCTATAATAATTGGGTTAATAAACAGCTTTTTAAACCCTTTTAATTGGGGCTCATCCTCTTCAAATGGAGTACAATCTACCATAAAAATGCGGATTGATTTGCCCACTTGTGGAGCTGCTAAACCAACGCCTTCTGCATTGTACATGGTTTCCCACATGTTTTCTATAAACTCCGCAAGGAAAGGATAATCTTTGTCTATTTCTTCTGCTTCTCGCTTTAAAATAGGATCGCCATATGCTATTATTGGTAAAATCATGGTGCAAAGGTACTCAAGCAAAATGAAAAACTAATGCAATAAACGAGCAGAAAAGTTCAGTTTAAATGATGCTCAAACGAAAGTTTAAATCAGTAATTTCGTAAATCGAACAAAAGCACTGAAATAGTATGGAAGATGCAACAATAGCAAAGGGAAGCGATAAAACTGCTTTATCGAAAGAAGAGTTTAAAAAGACAATTCTTGACGATTACAAGTTAGCTAATGTGAGTAGAGAAACGTCCTTGTTAGGAAGACGAGAAGTGCTCACAGGAAAGGCAAAATTTGGAATATTTGGCGACGGAAAAGAAGTACCTCAATTGGCAATGGCTCGATTTTTTCAAAACGGAGATTTCCGTTCTGGTTATTACAGAGACCAAACCTTTATGATGGCCATCGGGCAACTGACCGTTCAGCAGTTTTTTGCGCAATTGTATGCTCACCCAGACGTGAATGATGAACCGTCTTCTGGTGGTCGTTCCATGAATGGACACTATGCAACGAGAAGTTTAGATGAGAATGGCGCATGGAAAGCATTGAAGGACATGAAGAATTCTTCTGCCGATATTTCTCCGACCGCAGGACAAATGCCAAGGTTATTGGGTTTAGCCCAGGCTTCAAAAATTTACCGTAACAATGAATTGCTACCAAAAGACAATTTATTTAGTCGAGGTGGAAACGAGGTTGCTTTTGGAACGATTGGAGATTCAAGTACATCAGAAGGATTATTTTGGGAAACCATCAACGCTGCAGGAGTTTTGCAGGTGCCGATGGTGATGTCGGTTTGGGATGATGGACACGGAATATCTGTTCCTAAAAAATACCAAACGACCAAAGAGTCTATTTCTGAAGTATTAAAAGGGTTTCAAAGAGAAAACGGTTCTAATGGTTTTGAAATATTTAAAGTAAAAGCTTGGAACTACGCAGCTTTAATGGAAACATATGAAAAAGCGGTGAACATTGCTCGAGAGCAACACGTACCGGTTTTAATTCACGTAGAAGAAGTAACTCAACCACAAGGGCACTCTACATCAGGTTCTCACGAGCGCTATAAAACTCCTGAGCGTTTGCAATGGGAAACTGATTTCGATTGCATCACCAAATTAGGAGATTGGATCATTGAAAAAGGACTAGCTACTGAGGAGGATTTAAAATCATTACAAAACGAAGCTAAGAAAGAAGTTCGTGAAGCAAAAAAAGCAGCTTGGGAGGCATTTTTAGGAAGTATTAAGAGCGAAAGAGACGAAGCAGTTTCGAAACTAGAAGCTTTAGTTGCTGCTTCAGAAAATGGAGCTTTCCTAGAACCAGCAGTTACAGGATTAAAGACAGATACAGATCCAAGCAGAAAAGGCATTTTAAACGTGGTTAGAAAAGCCATTCGAACGAGCAGAAATGAAAACATTCAAGCAAAAACAGAACTGATTCAATGGTTGAATGCATATCAAACTTTAAATGCTCAGCGATTTAATGGCAACTTGTACAGCCAATCCGAATTATCACCATTGAACCAATCGGAAGTATTACCGCAGTATGATAACGATGCAGCGGAAGTTGATGGCAGAGTAGTTTTAAGAGACAATTTTGACAAGATTTTTGAAAAATATCCTGAAACCTTAATTTTTGGAGAAGATTCAGGTAGAATTGGAGATGTAAACCAAGGCTTGGAAGGAATGCAAGAAAAGTACGGTGAGCTTAGAGTTTCGGATACAGGGATTAGAGAAGCCACCATTGCCGGACAAGGAATTGGAATGGCGATGAGAGGCTTACGACCAATCGCCGAAATTCAATATTTAGACTACTTGTTGTATTGTCTTCAAATTATGAGTGACGATTTGGCTACACTGCAATACCGCTCTGCCGGTGGACAAAAAGCACCGTTAATTGTTAGAACTAGAGGGCATCGATTAGAGGGAATTTGGCATTCAGGTTCTCCAATGGGCGTTATTTTAAATGCAATAAAAGGGATTCACGTTTGCGTTCCACGGAACTTGACCACCGCTGCAGGATTTTACAACACGCTATTGAAAGGAGATGATCCTGCCTTAGTGATCGAGCCGCTGAACGCTTACCGTTCAAAAGAAAAAATGCCAAACAATTTAGGTGAATTTCAAATTGAATTAGGTGTACCAGAGGTAGTTGCGGAAGGAAACGACCTCACGATTGTAACCTATGGTTCAACTTGCAACTTGGCTGAAGAAGCAGTAAATGAATTGAATCAGTTGGGTATTTCTGCTGAACTAATTGACGTTAGAACATTAATGCCATTTGATAAAAATCACAGCATTGTTGAATCGTTGAAAAAAACCAACAAAGTGTTGTTTTTAGATGAAGATGTGAAAGGTGGCGGAACTGCTTTTATGATGCAAAAAGTATTGGAAGAGCAAGGTGGTTACTATCACTTAGATGTTGAACCTAAAACGCTTTCTGCTAAAAACCACAGACCTGCATACGGAACTGACGGAGATTACTTCTCAAAACCGAGTGTAGATGACATGGTAGAAACATGTTATAGCATGATGAGAGATAGTTATCCGGATAGATTCCCAGCGTTGTATTAAAATCGATTTACAGATTAATCATAAAAAAGCCCCAGAAGTTTTAAAACTTCTGGGGCTTTTTTATAATGTTCTAAATCTTAGGCCTCATCCCAACTTACTACAACGCCTGCGCTAGTTGGTTTTGAAATGCAGCTTAAAATAAAGCCTTCTTCCGCTTCATCTTCACCTAACCCAAAGTTGTTTTCCATTTCAACCTCTCCATTCAACACCTTGCATTTACAAGTGGTGCAAACTCCTGACTGACAAGAAAATGGAGGATCGATGCCAATGCGGTTAGCTGCGTCTAAAATGCTTTCGCCTGGCTCGAGGGTAATGTTATGACGTTCACCATCCAATTCTGCAATAATTTCATTCACCTCTCCAGAAACAACCGTTTCAACTGTTGCTTCCTTCTCCGTTTTTGGGCTTGCAAAATATTCGATGTTAATGTTATTCGCCGCAACATTTGATTTTTCTAATCCATCTTTTACTGCTGCGATCATACCTTCTGGGCCGCAAATAAAGTAGTTCGCTTCACTTATTCCAGCTACTAAACTTTGTACACGTTCTGAATCTAAACGCTCACCGTCATCACTTAAAAAATGTTGCACCATGAATCGGTCTGAATGCGCTGACCTCAAAGCTTCCAATTGCGACTTAAAAATCACCTCATCTTCGCTCCTATTCCCGTAAAGTAATTTAATGGAATTGGTTCCTTCATTTAACGCTTTTTTAAGAATTGAAAAAATGGGCGTAATACCACTACCGGCAGCAAACAATACCAACGGTTGATCAACTGACCTCAACGTAAAATTTCCCATTGGCGGCATCACTTCTATGCGATCGTCCACTCCAATATTATTTACCAAATGCGTCGACATTTTTCCACCATCCACTACTTTACAAGAAACTTGCAATGCTTCAGTTCCATAAGAAGAAATGGAGTAAGATCGTCTTACCTCCTCACCATTGATGGTTGCTTTTAAGGTTAAGTACTGTCCTGCTTGGTACAAAAAATCAGCAACTAAATTGGTTGGAATTTCGAAAACAATAGAAACCGTTTTAGCAGTTTCTTTTTTAAGTTCTTGTATGCGAAGGCTGTGAAAGTGTGATGCCATAGTCTGTTTTTCTTAGTTAAGCTGCTTTAACGCAGCACTTGTATTTTTGTTTATTCTTTCTTTAAGGTTGGTCGTGTCTCCTTTCTTGAAGGTTTTACCTGTAATTTGCTCGTATAATTCAATGTATCGATCAGAAACCAATTGCACAAAAGCGTCAGGCATTTCCGGCATTTTTTGACCATCTAGCCCTTGAAAACTATTTTCAATGAGCCACTCACGGACAAACTCCTTACTCAATTGCTTTTGTTTTTCGCCTTTTGCTTGTCGTTCAGCATACCCTTCAGCATAAAAATAACGCGAAGAGTCAGGTGTGTGAATTTCATCAATTAAGTAAATGGTATCTCCCACTTTACCGAATTCATATTTCGTATCTACCAAAATCAAATTTCTTTCTGCAGCCATTTCAGTTCCACGTTGAAAAAGCTTTCTAGTATACTCTTCCAATTTCAAGTAATCTGCTTCGCTTACAATACCTTGTCGAATAATTTCTTCTCTTGAAATGTCTTCGTCGTGTCCCTCTTCTGCTTTAGTAGCCGGTGTAATGATTGGTTTAGGAAACTGATCATTTTCCTTCATTCCTTCAGGCATCGTTACACCGCAAATCAATCTTCGGCCTGCTTTGTATTCTCTCCATGCGTGGCCACTCAAATACCCACGGATCACCATTTCCACCGGAAAGGTTTCGCACCTTCTGCCGACCGTTACATTCTCATCAGGAACTGATAGCACCCAATTTGGAACAAGGTCTTCCGTAGCTTTTAAAAACAAGCTAGCAATTTGATTTAACACCTGCCCTTTGAAAGGGATTGGTTTGGGAAGAATGTGGTCAAAAGCTGAAATTCTATCGCTCGCGACCATTACTAAATGGTCTGTTCCAATGCTGTACACATCTCTTACTTTTCCGTGATACACGTTCGTTTGATTCTCAAACTGAAAATCAGTTGCTTCTACTGCTTGGCTCATTTGTTATCACTTAATTGTTGATTCTTATCCATGGTGTCATAGGCTTCGATAATTCGTTTTACCAATACGTGGCGTACAACGTCTTTGCCATCAAATTGAACAAATCCAATTCCCTTGGTGCCCTGTAATATATTTGTTGCTTGTATTAACCCTGAAGGTTGGTTCCGTGGTAAATCTACTTGGGTAGCGTCACCGGTGATGCAAAACTTAGCGTTTTTTCCCATTCGGGTTAAAAACATTTTAAATTGACTTCGTGTGGCATTTTGTGCCTCATCTAAAATAACGAAGGCGTGGTCTAAGGTTCTACCTCTCATGTAGGCTAAGGGTGCAATTTGCACAATTCCATTTTCCATGTAATCTCTTAGCTTTTCAGCTGGAAACATATCGTTTAAGGCATCGTACAACGGCTGTAAAAATGGATCTAGTTTTTCCTTTAAGTCTCCTGGCAAAAACCCAAGGTTTTCGCCCGCTTCAACAGCTGGTCTAGTGAGAACAATTCTTCTTACCTCTTTATTCTTTAACGCTCTTGCAGCCATTGCAACTGCCGTGTATGTTTTTCCAGTACCTGCGGGCCCTAAGGCAAAAACCATGTCGTTCTTTTCAATCTCCTTTACCAACTTTCGTTGATTAACCGTTCTCGCCTTAATTAGGTTGCCGTGGTTTCCGAAAACTAAAATCTCATCTTTTCCAAGTAGCTGCTTTTCCAATTCTTTCGATTCATCGGCCAACAACATATCAATGTTCGTCTCACTCAGCTCGTTAAATTTCAAAAGGTGTTTAAATAAAAGCTGCAACTTTTTTTCGAAGCGTTCAATTTCATTGTCTTCTCCAATCAATTTAATTTTGCGGCCTCTAGAAACAATTTTTAACTCCGGAAAATGAAGCCGGATTGTTTTTAGCTTAGCGTCGTTAATTCCAAAAAGATTCAACGGTTCAACTTCTGAAATTTCAATGGTTTTTTCTGTCAAATGACTTTGTATTTCTTAAAATAAATGGGATTTGAAGGTACGAAATTATTACTAATTTTGGTGGATACAAACCTAATTCTCAAATTCCTCAAACCATACAATGGCCATCATTACGCTCACCACAGATTTAGGCACAAAAGACCATTATGTTGGGGTTTTGAAAGGGAGCATTTTAAGAGAATGTCCGGAAGCTACCATCGTTGATATTTCACACGAAATACCTACTTACGATATTCTAAAAGCAGCGTATACTTTAAAAAACGCTTTTTCTGACTTTCCGGAAGGAACAATTCACATCATTGGTGTGAATCCTGAAATAAGCGAAAAGGCAGTGAGTTTGGTTGTGGTGCACAAAGGGCAGTATTTTATTGGTGCCGATAATGGAATTTTTTCCTTGATTTTTGAGGAGAAACCTGAAAAAATGGTTGAAATAGGCATTATGGTAAATCCCGATGCACTAACCTTTCCTACCAAAGATATTTTTACAAAAGCAGCTTGCCACATTATAAAAGGTGGCACCTTGGAAATGATTGGGAAGGTGACTACAGAATGGAACGAGAAAGGATTATTTAGAGCTGTTTCTGTTGATAACACTATCAGAGGTTTGGCCATACACATTGACCATTATGGCAACATTATCACCAATATTGACTATACGATCTTTAAGGCCTTTGGTCAGGGTAGAGAGTTTAAAATTGAGTTCCGCAGAGGAGATTACGACATTACCACCATTAGCAAAGTGTATAGCGATGTTCCGGAAGGAGAAAAGCTAGCCCTGTTTAGTTCCATTGGAATGTTAGAAATCGCTATGAACAAGGGAAATGCAAGTAAACTGTTAGGAATGAAAGAGTCTGATATTGTTAGAATAGAATTTTATGATCGTTAGAATAGTGAAGTTAACCTTTCGGGAAGAGGAAATAGAGACATTCAAACAAGTATTGGAGGAGTCAAAAGAAAACATTCGAGCTTTTCCCGGAGTGTTGCATTTACAAATGTTACAATCTGCCGATGATCCGTGTATATTTTTCACCTACAGTCATTGGGATAACGCTCAAGCTTTGGAAAACTATCGACATTCTGAGTTGTTTAAAAACACGTGGGCCAAAACTAAACCGCTCTTTGCGGAGAAAGCTGAAGCTTGGAGTACCCATCAATTGCACCTGTTGACTTAACTATGGAAAATGAGCTAATATCAATCATAATGCCGGTCAAAAATGCCGGACTGTATCTCGAAGATTGTATTATTAGCATTCAAAGTCAAACAGAGCAAAATTGGGAACTTATAGCCGTTAACGACGGTTCTACGGATAATAGCGCAGATATTTTAAACTGGTTTAGCGCTGTTGATGAGCATATTCAATGCACGAAGAATAAAGGTAGCGGAATCATTGATGCTTTAAAAACTGGTTACGAGTTGAGTCACGGAAACTTTATTCACAGAATGGACGCTGACGACCTAATGGTTCCAGAAAAGTTGGCTTTGCTAAAAGGGAAATTACAACAGCAAGGTAAATTAACGGTAGCTACAGGTAAAGTAGAATATTTTGCAGCGGAAGGTGTGAATGAAGGTTACATTAATTATCAGAATTGGCTGAACAAGCTTTGCGAAACCGATACACATTGGAAGGAGTTATTTAAAGAGTGCGTTATTGCTTCTCCTAATTGGCTGTTACACCGCGTTGATTTTGAAAAATGCGGCGCATTCAACTCCGACATTTACCCGGAAGATTATGATTTAGTGTTCAGAATGCATGAGGCAGGCTTGAAGGTTGTTGCAGTAGATGCTGTTACACACCTTTGGCGTGATCATGAAGAACGAAGCAGCAGAAACGATGAAAACTATGCTGCATATACCTTCTTCGAGATTAAATTGCGCTACTTTTTACGACTCAAATACAATCCAAAAAGACCGTTAATGATTTGGGGAGCTGGAAAAAAAGGAAAGGATTTGGCAAAAAAACTACAAGCACTAGATGTTCCTTTTACTTGGGTGAGTAACAATCCTAAAAAGCACGGTAAAGAAATTTATGACCAACTCATGGAGTCTTTTGAAAGCATAGCGACTAAGGATAGTCCTCAAATAATAATTACGGTAGCATTGAAAAATGCAAAATCAGAAATCATTGAATTTTTAGAAAAGCTAAACCTTAAAGAAGATGAAGACTTTTTCTTTTTTAGTTAAAAGAAATCAATCTCATTTCGCTTTCAAAACCAGATCGAATATCTCCGTTAAATTCTGTCTCCACGTCTTTGTGTTGTCTTAAAATTAGTCCAACGCCTGTGGCATGGGTCTCTACCTCTAAAATTTGCTCAATCAAGTTTTCCTCTTCAAATTGTAAAATGCTAATGGTTGAGTCGTATTGTAAATTACCGTTAGAAAATGGCTCGCTTACTGAGGTATATACATAATCCTTCTCCGCTCTTGTGTTAAGGACATTTGAGTTAAACCGCTTACGCAGTGCAATTGGAAACACCAATGGAACTGTTACTAGGTTGTTATCCAATACCTCAAGTCTATAATCCGTCAAGGTGCGTTTGGTTATTCTGTTGATGCGCCAAGGCAAGGTATCTGCTGCTCTGGTATAAATTTCAACAATAAACGTTTCTCGATTTCCACCATCGATTTCCATGCTACAACAACTTCTTTTTGCTGCAAACTTAAGCGGTTTGTTGTGCCATAAAATTCATCGTAAATAGTGCTATCTATTTGATAAATTGCTTCTTGACCCACTCTTAGGCTAACGTATTCTTTGCCAATAAAAGGGAGTATTACTGAATCTCCATCATCCTGATTACAGGACGATAAAAACACAGCAACTGCAAAAATTAGCGTGAGCCTATTCATTTTATCGAGTTATAAAACCACCACCAAGTAAATCCTTGCCTTCGTAAAAAACAGCTGACTGACCGGGAGCAATTCCTTTTACATCTTCATAAAAATCTACCTCAATCTCCCCTACTTCATTAACTACTGCTCGGCTCATCATGCCAGCGTCTTTGTAGCGTACTTTGGTAAGAATCTCTTCTTGCTCTGGCAGCTTATCGTATTTTATAAAGTTCGGTCTTCGAACGGTCATGGTTTTTCTGTTCAAGTCCTCTTTTTGACCCAAAACCACTGTATTATCTTCCGGATTAATTCGAATGACATACAAAGGTTCTCCTGTGGCAATTCCTAAGCCTTTTCGTTGGCCAATGGTGTAAAACGGATATCCTTCATGCTGCCCTAAAACATTTCCTTGCATGTCAATTAAATCACCGCCTTTTACTTGCTCTTCCAAACCCGGAACTTTTCGTTTTAAGAATCCTCGGTAATCATTGTCTGGCACGAAACAAATCTCATAGCTTTCGCTTTTCTTCGCCAAATCCTCATGCCCTCTATCTAAGGCCATTTTTCGAATCTCTGGCTTGGTGAATTTTCCCAACGGAAATTTAGTTCGTGCTAGTGCTTTCTGAGAAAGTCCCCACAATACGTAAGACTGATCCTTGTTCTCGTCTTTTCCTTTTGAAATAACATAACGGCCATTTTCTTCTCGCACATTGGCATAATGCCCCGTTGCAATGAATTCACAGCCCAACTGATCCGCTCTTCGCAGTAATGCATCCCACTTGATATGCGTGTTGCACAAAACACAAGGGTTTGGTGTACGACCTGCAGTGTATTCACTTACAAAATTGTCGATGATGTAATCTCCAAATTCTTCCCGAATGTCAATAATCATGTGATGAAAGCCATAATTTACGGCTAAAATTCGAGCATCATTAATGTCATCTAAACTACAACAACCGGTTGTTTTTTTATTGTTTCCGCCTGATGAGGCATAGTCCCATGTTTTCATGGTCACGCCAATTACTTCATAGCCTTCTTCGTGCAACAACATGGCACAAACAGAGCTGTCAATTCCGCCACTCATGGCCACCAATACTTTTCCTTTACTCATAATTAATCGTCCCTCTTATCATATTTAATCGTCCCTCTTAAATCTTCAAACTCCAATACCTCTTTACGGTTTCCGCTATATTGGTCTAAATTTTCTAAAATCATTTTTAAGTCTTCGGGGTTTTTCAATTCCCCACTCTCATACTTTAACACCTTATCCACCGTTTCGTTTTCGCCATAATATATCCAGTCACCCACCTTTTGTCCATAGCTGTAATTTCCTTGAAGTACCTTGTTACCTTCCATATCTCGAATGACTGCATAACCGTGTAATTTCCCGGCTACAAAGTTTGAAGAGTCCTTCACAATTCCATTTTCATAAAACATTCTGTAAGGCCCATCTTTCTGGTTGTAGTAATAATTCATTTCTCCAGAAATGTTACCACTTAAGTAAAACGTTCGCCAAACTCCCACTTTTTTATCCATGTCGTAGTCGCCCTTTTCAACTACCTTACTCTCTGCTCCAAATGTGGACCAAGTAGAATCCTTCAACTTGTTAATGTACTTGCCTTCCGCTAACTTCTCACCGGTAGAATAAAACATACTTGTAAAAACTTCTGTTGGAGTGCGGTACACCATTTTGGTTTGGAGTTTACCATCTCCGTAGTAGTGATAAAAAATGCCGTAGGGTACATCGTCTTTAAACTGTCCTACGTAGCGAACAGAGCCATCGTTGTAATAACCTTTCCACTTGCCAATTTTCTGCCCTTTGGCATTGGTTTGGTTTAGCTCGGTTTGTTCTTGCGCCCACAATGGTTGGGCAAAAAGTAGCGCGAAGAGCAAAAGGATAGGATAAAAACGAATTTTCATGTGGCAAAGTTAAACATTCATTAAAAGATGTAACGCCCCTTAAGGTCAAGAATTGTACCACTCATTTTAACGCTTATTCAGCAGAATCGATTACTTTTACGAAATGCAATCATTTCTTACTCGAATAGCAAAGTATTCCATTGAAAAACATGGAGATAAGTTAGGTGACTTAACCTTAGTTTTACCCAATAGAAGGGCAATTGTTTTCTTGAAAGAAGAGTTTAAAAAAGAATTAAAAAAGGCAAGTTGGTTGCCACATTTTTTTAGTTTAGAAGACTTCATTCAGCAACTTGGTAATTACAACCTACTCGATCCAACTGATTTAATTTTTAAACTCTACAAAGTTCATCAGGAACTTGAAGGTTCAGCCGCTGAAACCTTTGAAGAATTTATGGGCTGGGGCACTACGTTGTTGCAAGATTTTAATGAAATAGATCGGTATTTAGTTGATGCCCATGAATTATATGGTTTCTTGACTGAGGCTAAAGCACTAGAAACATGGAATGTTGAAAACAACGAACTCACTGAATTTCAGCACAAGTATTTGCGCTTTTGGAATAAGTTAGGCGAATATTACAGCCTTTTTAGCAAGCAATTAAAAGCTGAAGGAGCTGCCTACCAAGGGTTGGGCTTTCGATCGGTAGCTGAAAGCTTGGCCAAAAACGAGGCACCCAAAAACAAGTTTGAAAACGTAATTTTTGCGGGCTTTAACGCGCTAACCGAGGCTGAAAAAGGAATAATTGAGTATTACGTTCAAGAGCATGCTGCCGAGACCATTTGGGATGCGGATGAGTATTATTTAAACGATAAATTTCAAGAAGCTGGAACATTTTTGAGAGATTATAAAGCAAAGGCTAAGGGAACATTTAATTGGATCAGTAATGATTTGTTAACGGAACCTAAGAACATTACCGTTTACGGAGTAATGGGCAACATTGGACAAGCCAAGTTAATTGGAAACTTGATTGATGCCAACAAAGAACGGGAAACGGCGGTAGTGCTTTCTGACGAAAGTCTGCTAATACCTTGCTTAGAAGGTTTACCGCAAGGTATTTCTGCAACGAACGTAACCATGGGTTATCCCATTACAAGTGCAACAGTTTACAGTTGGCTAGGGTGTTTTTTAGACTTGTACCTAAAGTTCAATCAAACAACTAAAAAAGATGCCTTTTACCACAAAGATGTTACGGCATTTTTACAGCACAATGTGCAACAGCACTTTAACCAAGCGGTAAAAAAAGAAGCAGAACAGCTAACGCAGCGAATGAAACAAGACCAAAGCATTTTTGTGCCGTTCACTCAGTTTGATGCGCTAAATCAAGCGCTTGGGTTTACTGCTTTTGGTCTTGAAAAGAATACTGCCTTGCAATTAGCTCAGACGGTGTTGAAGTTAATTCAAGCACTTCGCCTGGCGGGAAAAGATAGTTTAGATGCCTTGAATTTGGAGTGTTTAGCAGAATTAGAGAAAAGCTTTAACCGATTGGAACGCCTTTGCCTGGAAGAAAAAGAGTTAACAGCAATTGAAAATTTAATCGAAATTTTTAAGCAAATTGTAAGTAAGCAGAGCATTTCGTTTGTAGGTGAACCGCTAGGAGGTTTGCAAATTATGGGTGTATTAGAAAGTAGAACCTTGGATTTTGAGAATGTAATCATCAGCAGTGTAAATGAAGGAACGTTGCCCTCAGGAAAATCTCAAAACTCGTTTATTCCATTTGATATTAAGCACAAGTTCGGCTTGCCTTCTTACCAAGAAAAAGATGCCATTTTTGCCTATCACTTTTACCGTTTACTGCAACGGGCTAGCAACATTTCAATCTTGTACAACAGCAAAGTAGATCAATTAGAGGGCGGAGAGCGAAGCCGATTTATTGAGCAACTGCTGCATGAATTTACGCGCAAAAATCCACATTCTAGCATTCAAGAAGTTAACGTTTCGCCAAAACCGTTGGCCAATCCTAAGCAGCCCATTTCCATTCCATTAACGGATGACATTCGAGAAAAAATGAGGCATAAGTTGGAGCGTAAACTCTCGGCCTCTGCGTTAAATTTATACTTGGCCTGTCCACTTAGTTTTTACTATCGCTATGTTATTGGTTTAAAAGAACAGGATTCCTTTCAAGAGAAAATTGAAGATCACACATTGGGGAACTTGGTGCATGAGAGTTTGAAATATTTGTATCTGCCCTTGGTGAATAAAACTTTGATTAAGGAAGATTTAAAATCTGTTTACACCAAAGTAGATGAGAAACTGGCGCAAGAATTTAAGAAACAGTTAAATACCGAAGCAGCAACTGGAAATCACAAATTAACGTATGAGGTAGCCAAAAAATTCATTCAACACCAAGTGCAGCATGACCTTGCAGATGTGGCAAAGGGGCATAAAATTGTAATTAAAGAATTGGAAGAAGACCACAGTTGCAACGTTCCTTTAAAGATTAACGACACGTTAGAGGTGAACTTTAATTTGTTTGGTAAAATTGACCGAATAGATGAGTTCAATGGCGAGGTGCGCATTATTGATTATAAAACCGGTGGGACGAAGCAAAGCGATTTAAAAAACAAGAAATTAGATAAGCTTTTGGAAAATGACAGTCCAAAATCGGTGCAGTTGATGCTTTACAAATACATGTATTGGAAAAATACAGGCCAAGAGGTAGCTTCAGGAATTCTTTCGTTAAAAAACATTTCGAGAGGTTACTTGGCGTTGGAAAACCAGGATTGGAAAGAAATCTTCGAAGATGTATTGAAAGTAGTTGCTCATAAAATGCTTGAGGAAGATGCAAATTTGGAACACAATGAAGAAAGTAAATATTGCAGTTTTTGCAACTAAAAAGAGGAACCATTAACTACAGCTCCTCTTCTTTGGGAATAAATTTAAGATATCTACCACAAAAAAGTCTTACACCTATTAAACGCTTGAACAAATGAAATAGTTGCCTGATAATGATGATATTTGAAAAATGAAACAGTTATTGTTGCTTGGTATTGTAATTCTTAGCTTTTTTTCGACCGCTGCGCAGGCTGAAAGAACTTGCGGATTTGATGTAATTCAAGAACGAATTTCGCAACACCCAAACTACACTAACTACCTTACAAATAAAAACTTAAGTTACAAAAACTTCCCCAAAAGTAAAGCTGATACAGTTATTCGTATTCCGGTGGTTGTTCATGTTATTTACCGATTAAACTCAGAGAATATTTCTACTTCACAAATTAATTCGCAACTCGCCGTTTTAAATAAAGATTTTAGAAAATTGAATCCTGACACGACAAATGCGATTGGTTGGAGCAAAGCAGATGTGAAGTTTGAATTTATTTTAGCTACAAAAGATCCCAATGGCAATCTGTCGAACGGAATTACAAGAACGCAAACTGCAACTGACAACATTGGGTTAAGCAATCAATACTATAATTTAGTGCCTGCCTGGAATAGAGATCGATATTTAAACATTTGGGTGTGTGATATTGGGCCCAGCATATTGGGTTTTGCTTATCCTCCTAATGCGCCGGGCGTTTCAGCACAAGAGGACGGCGTGGTGATTGGAAGCACCTATTTTGGAACAACTGGAACTGCTCAATCGCCATGGAATTTAGGTAGAACAACCACCCATGAAATAGGACACTTTTTTGATTTGTTACACCCTTGGGGAAGTGATTTAAACCCCAGTTGCAGTACCGATGATTTAGTGAGCGATACGCCCAATCAAAACGGTCCGGAATACAGCTGTGGCCCTCGATTTAGTTGTAATTCAACAGACCAAATGAGCAACTTTTTACAATATGTAGACGATGTGTGCATGGGGAATTTTACCCTTGGTCAAAAAACAAGAATGCGCACTGCACTTTACACACAACGAGATTCGTTGCAGTTTGGGGCATTGTTTGAAATTACATCGCTTAGCGAAACACCACTTGAGCCAAAGGTTTTAATTTACCCCAACCCCAGTGTGGAAATTTTTAACGTTGAACTGCCCAAAAACACCCTTCTTGACAAAGTAGAAATTGAGGTAATTAACCTTGCCGGTAAATTGGTAAAATGCGAAACAAAAAGAGGCATTAACGGTTTAATCATTAACATTGATACCGCCCCAGCAGGTGTTTATTTTGTGAACGTAAGAAATGGTGAATTCAGTTCAACAAAAAAGCTTATAAAACACTAAAAGCGGTTAATTTTGAAGAATTATTTGAGCACACTATGACCGTAGAAAATATATTACATAGCAATATAGCTGAAGAGTTTAAGCAAATTGCAAAGAAAGTTTACAACGAAGAAAGAATCACGGAAGAGGAAGGAGTTTTGCTTTTTGAAAAGGCCGACTTGAACTACTTGGGCAGTTTAGCCAACCATATCCGCGAGAGAAAGCACGGTTCAACTACCTATTTCAACAAGAATTTCCACATAGAACCGACAAACATTTGTGTGTTTGATTGTAAGTTTTGCGCCTATTCTAAATTATTACGCAAAAAAGGAGATGACGATGCCTGGGAAATGGACGAGGAGCAGATTTATGATAAAATTCGATCCTACGAAAACCAAGAAGTTACGGAAGTTCACATTGTTGGTGGTGTTCACCCAAAAATGGGCTTACAACACTTTGCAGATTTAATTAAAAACATTAAAAAAATTCGCCCAAGCTTGCACGTAAAAGCCTTTACTGCAGTAGAGTTGGAGTACATGTGTAGAAAAGCAAAAGTTTCTTACCGAGAAGGGCTGCAGTTGCTGAAAGATCATGGTCAAGATTCGTTACCGGGTGGAGGAGCTGAAATATTTGCTGAAGCTGTTCGTGAGGAAATTTGTAAGGACAAGTGTAATTCAGACCAATGGCTAGAAATTCATGAAACGGCGCATGAAGTTGGCATGCCTTCGAATGCGACTATGTTGTATGGCCACATTGAAAGCTATGCAGATCGTGTTGACCACATGAACCGATTGAGAACGCTGCAAGACAAAACTGGTGGATTCAATACCTTTATTCCATTAAAGTATAGAAATGGGAACAATCAAATGTCGCACATAGGCGAGGTCTCCGTTTTGGAAGATTTGAGAACCTATGCTGTTGCTCGAATTTTTATGGACAACTTTCCACATTTGAAAGCCTATTGGCCAATGATTGGACGCCAAACTGCTCAGCTAACGTTAAATTATGGTGTGAACGATATTGATGGAACGATTGATGATTCGACCAAAATTTATTCTATGGCAGGTGCTGAAGAACAGTCGCCGAACATGACCACAGAGGAATTGGTGAACTTGGTGAAGCAAGTGAATCGTAAGCCGGTAGAGCGAGATAGCGTTTACAATGTGATTAAAGACTACTCAGAGATAGTTTTTAAACCCGCTAAGGTAGAGGCAGAAGCTTAATCCCACTCCTTTTTTTTGATAATGGGGAGGCAATTTTTATATGAATAGTAAGTCTTGGAAGTACTAGAGCCTCAAGGGAACTAAATGGCAAAACATAAACAAAGAGTTAGATAAAGAATATTTGAAAAACACTTATCAAGTTCTCCTTACCCGAGCTAGACAAGGTATGGTATTATACATTCCTAAAAGCAGTGAAATTGATCAAACTCGACCAAAGAAATTTTACGACCAGACTTTCGAATATTTGAAAGAAATTGGAATAAAAGATATTGAGTAAAAAGTACGAAAACACAACAATGACTATACGTAATTCGTGATAAAGTGCTGATATGAAAGTAATTACATTAAATAAACTAACTGCTAAACGAAAAGTGAAGTGCCTTGAAATCCCGCACTACGCATAGCCGGGCCGTTATATGCAAGCTAAAAACACACCCATAATAATGACACAAATTCAAAAGATTGAAAACGAAATTTCTCCATTAAGAGAAAAATTGCAAAAACACGAACTTTATGAGAATTTAAAGTCTGTCTCAGACATACAAACTTTTATGGAGAATCATGTATATGCTGTTTGGGATTTTATGTCGCTTTTAAAAGCTCTACAAATTGAATTAACAAACGTTCAAGTTCCTTGGATTCCTTCAAAAAACGCAATATTATCAAGATTCATAAATGAAATTGTACATGGAGAAGAAAGTGATATTAACGAATTAGGAGAACCCAAAAGTCATTTTGAAATGTATTTAGACGCAATGATACAGATAGGTGCAAAAACAAACCATGTTGATAAATTCATTGATAACATAAAATCAGGACAAAGCGTCTATTTTGCATTAAATGAATGCGAAATAAATGAAAAAGTTGCTGGTTTTGTGAAATTTTCATTTTCTATTATTGAGACAGAAAAACCTCATTTAATTGCTTCTGCATTCACTTTTGGGAGAGAAGATGTAATCCCTGATATGTTTATTGAAATTTTAAAAAATGCCGACTCAGAAAACAAACATTACAATAAGCTGACTTATTATCTTGAAAGACATATTGAACTTGATGGAGACGAACACGGACCTCTTTCCCTAAAAATGATTGAAGAACTATGTGGTGAAAATGAAACGAAATGGAGTGAAACTTTAAAAGTTGCTAAACAATCTTTAGAAAAAAGGATTTTACTTTGGGATGCTATTAACGAATTAATAAAAAAAGGAAAACCAGCATATAACAATGGCTATAAATAATGCGGGTTTCGGTGGTTAATAAACGTTTCTACATCTCTCACCGCCAAAACCAGTTTTGACGATTTTTTTTTGGTAATTTAATCTGCAAAACTGGTTTTGGCTCACAGTGTAGGTAAATGAAAAAGTAACTCGTAAATTAATTCTAAAAAGATAAGATCGAATAAGCGTATTATTGACGAGCCAAGCTTAGTGTTAAGTTCGGCTCGTTCTAGTTAAAAAGCTTTCTCAAATCTCACCTGAAAAGACGTGTTTGGCAGGACCTACCAACCAAATATCTTCAAACAGATTTGTGTCTCTCCTAGTTAATTCTACCCTTAGATTTCCGCCTTTGGTGACTATATTTACTGCGGACTGCTTTGAATTCATTTGATGTAAAAAACTAATCGCAACGGCTGTAACTCCTGTTCCACAAGATAACGTTTCGCCTTCCACTCCCCTTTCGTACGTTCTTACTTTCAAATGATCCTCTCCTACACTTACAAAGTTTACGTTGGTGCCTTCTTTTATAAAAGACTCTGAATTTCTAACTGCCCTTCCTTCATTTTCTAAATCTACTTCATCCACATTTTTGACATATTTAATGTAGTGCGGTGAGCCTGTATGTATGAAATAATCAGAACCAACTCTATCAACCCTATCCACATTTCCCATTTTAGTGGCAAACGAACTTCCCTCAATTTTTCCTTCATGAATACCATCAATGGCTTTAAAGCGGGAAGCTTTTTCAATCATACCCAATTTTAGTGCAAATGCCTGTGCGCATCGGCTGCCATTTCCACAAAAACTTTGGGTACCATCTGCATTGTAGTAATCCATCAAAAAATCAACTCCTTTTTCTTCTTTTAGAATAATCAATCCGTCAGCACCAATCCCAAAACGACGATCACACAATGACAAAATTTCATTGGCTGAAAACTTGACAGCATTATTTCTGCCATCAATCATGATAAAATCATTTCCTGTTCCTTGATATTTATAAAATTCGAATCCCATACTTCTCTTTATTTACAGTGGCTGCGAGCTTAACATGTTTTAACATGACAAATAGATCATTCACCTAAAAATGGCGTTTAAATTGAAGTTCGCAACTGCGAAGTTAAACGCTAAAAATTTAATCTTGTGAAAAAATTACTTGGAGGCTTTTTAATGGCTTTACTGGGAGGAACCGTTTCCCTAGGAATATACAAAAGCATAGAACCTGAATACGTGCAGCAACCAACAGAAAATAAGGTGGAAAAACCTACCTTGGTAAATATGCTGGCTTCTGAACCTTATGCTAGTGTAGACTACACTACTGCTGCAGAACTAACAATTAACGGTGTCGTTCATGTTAAAACTGAGGGTATTGTAGAGTACAATCAGCAAGGTTTCGATCCCTTTAGACAATTCTTTTATGGCGATGGTAATTACAATCAAAAGTATAGACAACCTATTAAAGGAGCCGGATCGGGAGTTATCATTTCTGACGATGGTTATATAGTTACCAACAATCACGTTATTGAAAAAGCAGATCAAATTAAAATCACCCTAAACAACAAGAAAACCTACGATGCAGAATTAATTGGTACTGACCCAACCACCGACTTGGCATTGCTTAAAATAGAAGAATCGGGCCTACATAGCATTTCAATTGGAAACTCGGATAAAATCAAGATTGGGGAATGGGTGTTAGCAGTAGGAAATCCATTCAATTTAACCTCAACCGTTACAGCCGGAATTGTTTCTGCCAAAGGTAGAGACATAGATATTTTAAGCGGAGACCCATTTACCGGTAGTTCATCGATTGAGTCATTCATTCAAACAGATGCGGCTGTGAATCCGGGAAACAGTGGCGGTGCTTTAGTAAATACGAAAGGCGAACTAATTGGAATTAATGCAGCGATAAAATCAAATACAGGGTCATTTGCTGGTTATTCTTTTGCCATTCCTGCTAACATTGTCAGAAAAGTGGTAAGCGACCTGAAAGAGTTTGGGGCAGTTCAACGTGCTTACATTGGTGTTCAAATTAAGAACATAGACGAAAAACTTGCGGAAGAAATTGGCGTAGCAGACTTAAATGGTGTATATGTTGAAAAACTAGTGGAGAAAGGTTCTGCTAAAGATGCGGGCATAAAAGAAGGAGACATAATTAAAGAAGTAGAAGGAGTAGAAGTAAATTCTGCTACAGAGTTACAAGCAAAAATTGGAGAGTTTAGACCGGGTGATGAAGTGTCCGTTTCAATTATTCGAGATAGCAAATTGATAGAGAAAAATGTTGTCTTAAAAAACATGGAAGGCAACACAGAAATAATTGATAATTCTGATAATCTATTACTGAAAAGCTTGGGTGCAAAATTTAAAGAAGTAGACAATGAGTTGAAAGAAAAATTAGATCTGGAAGGTGGTGCCCAGATAGAATCTCTTTTCCAAGGAAAATTGAAAAACGCAAACATAGGCGAAGGGTTTATCATTACTAAAGTTGATAAATCTGAGATTTCCGATACTGAAGAGCTGTTAGAGATACTTTCTCAAAAGAAAGAAGAGGGGGTTCTTTTACAAGGTGTTTATCCCAATGGAAGAAAAGCATATTACGGTGTAGGCTTATAGTATTTTTAACCTTTAGTAAAACTCCTCAGAAGTCCGTTAAACGGGAATTTGAGGAGTTTTTTTGTTTATAAATTCACTTTTTTATAATCTTTATTTTCTCGAATTTTGCAAATCAAAAAAAACTCTCATAACCACGTAAAAACACATCACAGAAATGAAAAATGCTGTAGAATTTGAATCGGAATTGAACAGTTACGTAGATCGCGAAAAAAAAGCCGTAGACCTCAACAATACTTTAGGTCAATTGCTTTATGGGCAATCCGTTGAATTAGTGCTATTCAGAGACCACTTAGTAGATAGAAGCATCTCAGAGCTGCTTAAAATGCATAAGAATGCTCAAAACGCTACCTATAAAGAGGTTAATATTTACGACACTGCTGACTTAGCAAAAGAATTGCTAAACATTGATTTAGCTCCTTCAAAAATTGATATAGGGAAATTAGCAGCCGAGTGGAAAAACGAAGGTTCAAACTATTCTTCGAAAGCGGACTTTGTTAAAAACAAATTAAGCCATATTGTTGGTGAGAAGAAAGATGCAATCGAACCAAAAGATGTGATTCTTTATGGTTTTGGAAGAATTGGAAGAATTGCAGCAAGAGAATTAATTAAGCAAGCAGGAAAAGGACAACAATTGAGGTTAAGAGCAATTGTAACAAGAGGAGACAATGCTGTAGCCTTAGAAAAAAGAGCCTCTTTACTGAGAAGTGATTCTGTTCACGGCGCGTTTAACGGTACAGTTGAAGTAAATACTGAAAAAAGAACAATGACCATTAACGGTCAAACAGTTCAAATGATTGATGGACAGCAGCCAGATGAAATTGACTATACAGCCTACGGAATTAATGATGCGTTGATTATAGACAATACCGGGGTTTTTAATAATGTTGGGGCACTAAGCAGACACTTGAAATCAAAAGGTGTTGCAAAGGTAATTTTGACTGCTCCAGGTTCTGGAATTCCAAACATTGTATATGGTGTAAACCATAAAACAGACGTTGATTTAAAATCTCATAAAATCCTTTCAGCGGCATCTTGCACGACCAATGCAATCGTTCCTATTCTTAAGGTAATCAATGATAATTTAGGCATAGAAAAAGGACACATTGAAACGGTTCACGCATACACCAACGATCAAAACTTGTTGGACAACATGCACAAGAAAACTCGTAGAGGTCGTTCAGCTGCCATTAACATGGTTATTACTGAAACAGGCGCAGGTAAAGCTGTGACAAAAGTAATTCCATCGTTAGCGAATAAACTAACCGCCAATGCGGTGCGAGTTCCTACTCCAAATGGTTCTTTGGCCATTATGAATTTAACCGTTGATAAAGAAACAAACATAGAAGAAGTAAACGGCATTTTAAGAAAAGCTGCCTTAGAAGGTGAATTAGTGAACCAAATTTATTTTGGAACGGATGCCGAAACGGTTTCTAGTGATATCATAGGCAACTCTTGTTGTTCAGTATATGATAGTTCAGCTACTTTAATCTCTCCTGATAAAAAGAACGTCGTATTGTATGTATGGTATGACAACGAATTCGGCTATACAAAGCAAGTTATTCGCTTAGCAAAGTATTTTGCTCAGGTTAGAAGATTGATTTACTATTAGTAGACCCAAATATTCAGACAAGAAAAGCCTCCTAACTCAAATTGAATTAGGAGGCTTTTTTTATTTTCACTTATGTGTTTTTTATTTTATTCACTCTTCTAATCACCGGAAGAGTTCGCATAGGCATTACTTCCTACCAAAGAAAAAGTAGAGAATACTGCCCAAATAGGGTATCATTAAAATAATGAGTACCCATAATACAGTACTTCCGGTAGTCTGATGCCTTTTTTGATATAAATCAAAGAGCGCAAATAATGGCAATAGTAATGCTGCAATCAACAATAATATACCTACAATTCCGAGTCCTGTAAAAAAGCTTTCCATTGGTTTAAGTTTAGTGTTTTACCTAGGTAATAAGGATTATTGAAAATAAAAAGCCCGATTCAACTATTTTGAATCGGGCTTTCTAGTATTGTGGTAAGATTTACTTCTTAAATTCCTTTACCGTCTTTCTGATAATCGCTATACATTCATGTAACTGCTCCTCAGTCATGACCAACGGCGGAGCAAATCGAATAATGTTACCATGAGTTGGTTTTGCCAACAATCCGTTATCTCGTAATTTAATACAAAGATCCCAAGCGGTAGAGCTGTCTTCCGTATCGTTGATCACAATTGCGTTCAACAATCCTTTTCCCCTTACTTTAACTAGTAAGTCAGATTCATCAACTAACTTTTGAATTTCAGCTCTAAAAATAATTCCAAGTTTTTCTGCTCGCTCCGCTAGGTTTTCTTCGCGCACAACTTCTAATGCAGCAATGGCAACCTTTGCCGCAACTGGGTTTCCACCGAAAGTAGAACCGTGCTGACCTGGTTTAATTACCATCATAATATCGTCGTTCGATAACACTGCACTAACAGGATATGCTCCACCTGAAAGTGCTTTTCCCAAAATCAAAACATCTGGTTTGAAGCCAGCTTTCGAGTCACACTTTAGTGTTTCACAATTACACCCTTTACAAACCGCTAATAAACGACCGGTTCTTGCCACTCCGGTTTGCACTTCATCGGCAATAAATAACCCACCTGCAGCTTGCACCATGTTGCAAGCTCTTTCAATATAATCTTCGTCTGGTGTAAAAACTCCCGCTTCACCTTGAATTGGCTCTACTAACATACCTGCTACGTTTGGCAACTTTAAGGCTTCCTCTAATGCATTCAAGTCATTGTACGGAATACTAACAAAACCAGGAGTAAATGGACCAAAATTATCCCTGGCATTCATGTCATCAGAAAATGAAACAATGGTTGTTGTTCTTCCGTGAAAGTTTCCTTCACAAACTATAATTGTTGCTTGATCTTCAGCAATTCCTTTTTTCTCATACGCGTATTTCCGACACAATTTGATTGCTGTTTCAACTGCCTCAGCACCAGTATTCATTGGTAAAACCTTATCATAATCAAAAAAGTTAGTCACGTACTCCTCGTATTCTCCTAACACATCATTGTAAAAGGCACGAGATGTTAACGTCAACGTTTCCACTTGCAATTTCATAGCATTTACAATTTTTGGATGACAGTGACCTTGATTTACTGCAGAATAAGCCGACAAGAAATCATAATAGTGCTTTCCTTCAACGTCCCACACATGCACTCCTTCCCCTTTACTTAAAACTACCGGTAAGGGGTGATAGTTATGCGCACCATGCTTTTCTTCAATTGCTATTAATTCTTCGCTCGTTTTCTTAGTATCTATCATCATATTTGTGTCTTTTCAATGTAAATTCGACTCTTAACAAAGTTATCTAAATTAGAACGAAAGCTAAAGGTTAAGCAGCGGAAAGATGTTATTTTTGCGCCATGGGAAGAAAGAATAGAAATCGTAAGCCACTTTTAGAGAATGTCACCATTTTATACACCGCAGCTGAAGGCAAATCTTTAGCCAAAGTTGATGAGAAGGTAATCTTTGTTCCACAAACCGTTCCCGGAGATGTTGTTGACATCCAAGTAACCAAAAAGCGCAAAAGTTACATGGAAGGAAGGGTGACAAAGTTTCACTCGTATTCAGATCAAAGAGTAGAACCTTTTTGCAAGCATTTTGGAGTCTGCGGTGGTTGCAAGTGGCAATTTATTAGCTACGAAGACCAATTGACAAATAAACAACGAACAGTAAAGGATGCGTTAACTAGAATTGCAAAAGTTGATTTGCCAGAGATTCAAACCATCCTGCCGTCTAAGGAAACTACTTTTTACAGAAATAAACTGGAGTTTACCTTCTCTAATAAAGAATGGTTAACCCAAGAGCAAGTGGAATCTGGTGAAAGTTTTGATGACAGAAATGCTTTGGGCTTTCACGTACCTGGAAGATTTGATAAGGTGCTAAACGTGGAAAAGTGTTGGCTACAAGCGGAACCTTCTAATTCCATTCGAGATTGGGTAAGAGCGTATGCATTAGAAAATGACTTAGCCTTTTTCGACTTGCGAGAGCAAGAGGGTTTTTTACGAAACTTAACGATCAGAACTTCCAGCAATGGCGAAGTAATGGTCATCTTTTCGCTTTATGAAGCACAGGAAGAAAATCGAATAAAAATGCTAACAGCGTTTCAAGATGCATTTCCACAAATCACCTCCATTCTTTACGTAATCAATGGAAAAAGAAATGACACTATTGGAGATTTAGATATTGAATGCTTTAGCGGAAGGAGTCACATTTTTGAAGAAATGAAAGCCTTTGGTAGCGATGAAGTTTTAAAATTTAAGATTGGACCTAAATCATTTTATCAAACCAACTCAGCGCAAGCTGCAGAATTGTATCGGATCACAGCTGAGTTTGCAAACATTCAGCCAGACGAGATAGTTTACGACTTATACACCGGAACCGGAACCATTGCCAACTTTGTGGCAAGTAAAGCTAAAAAGGTAGTTGGTGTGGAATATGTTGAAGACGCCATAACAGACGCCAAGTTCAATTCCGATAACAACAACATTGACAATACAGGATTTTACGCGGGAGATATGAAAGATGTCTTTACAAACGACTTCGTAACTGCAAATGGTCAGCCAGATGTAATCATTACTGATCCTCCAAGAGCAGGAATGCACACCGATGTAATTGACGTTATGTTGAAGTTAGAGGCAAATCGGATTGTTTACGTTAGTTGCAATCCTGCCACCCAAGCTCGAGATTTACAGCTACTTGATGAGAAGTATAAAGTCAGTAAAGTGCAACCAGTGGACATGTTCCCACACACGCATCATGTTGAAAATATAGTTTTACTAGAATTAAAATAAATGAAGCTACCTAATTTCTTCTCGAAAAAAAAATCTGACTTTTTGAAGGATGACGAAAAGGAAGCTGCGAATTTGTTGCAGAGCATCTGCAATGGTTATGCAAATGGAAACCCTAATTACATTCCAGACGGTTTGGTCAAATTATCATTCGGTATCTACATGATGGCGTTTAACCGAACGGATCGCGACATGATTCCTTTAGAAGTGCTAAATAATTCTTCCTTCATAGAGAAACGGCCAGGGTTAAAAGCTTATTTAGCCATTCTTGACAAAATTAAACTGTTCTTAAAAAAGGTAGTGAGCGATGAAAAAATCGTTGCCAACCACAAAAACAAAGAACTATACGAAGGTTTGATTCTTAAGCTGCTAAAATCAATAGTGGTAGATATTGAGGCAATAAAAAGCAAGTGATATGCTGAGCGTTCATTTCTTGCGCTAACCTCTTTCTTTTCTTAACTTCCATGACTCTTAAATAAAAGAACATGAAATTTAACTACAAAAAGAAAAAGCTATACACCAATTTAATAATAGGAATATTGTGGGTTGTTATTGGGGTTGCTTCGTTACTTTTTAACGAAGATTCAAACTGGACCGATTATGGATTCTTTTCCTTCGGTTTAGTTTATATTGGGTTCTTCTTATTCAATTGTAAATTTCAATACATTACTGTTAAAAATGGTATAATTCAAGAGAATGGGCTTTTTGGGAAGAAATTACAAATTGAAAAAATCACTTCTTTCAAAAAATTTGCTGGTGATTACATTCTTAAAGCAGGCAATAAAGAATTGCACATTAAATCAGAATTAATCGATCCATCTTCTCTCGAGGAACTACAGGAGTTTATTAATGGATTAAAATTGAACAAATAACCTGGACAGACCTCCAAGATTTTGAAAGCCTCGGAGGTCTATTTCATAAAATTTGGAAGATCTATTTCTAATACTATTCCTTACAATATAATAAAGCACCTCAACTATCCATTAATTGTCCTGCTGAGCAGCCTGTCCGCCGAAAGGTGGAATAGTCGAAGCATAGACAATTATCGGATTGTCACACTGAGCATCCCGTCCGCCTTAAAGTGAAATAGTCGAAGCATAGACAATTATCGAATTGTCACACTGAGCAGCCTATCCGCCGAAAGGGGGAATAGTCGAAGTGTAGACAATTTATCCCCGATCAGCTGATAATGCTTTTTCAATTCTAGCAGCTAAATCTTGTAAGTGCGCTCTTGACACTCCCGACTGTCTTCCTGCTCCACTTTTTGCTTTAGATTGCAGGCTTACTAAACTAGCCCTAGCCAAAGAAGGAATGTCAGAATTTTTATAGTTTGATTTTTCATCCTCTAACAAATCAATTAATTCTGCCACATATGCCTTCTGCAAGTTTCTGCGGTACAAATCAATTTTCTTTCCCGAAGCTAGCTCACTATAAATGCCTTTTTCCAAATCATTCAACAAATCCGAAATAAGATAAGCTGAACTTCCATTGATTGCTTCGTTTTCAATCATTCTAAACAAACGTTTATCTGATAATAGACTACTTAGCGCCCGCTCTTGCATTGACTTAATTCTATTCACATTTCCTTGAGCTTCAATTCTCGCTAAAATTTCAGGTTTCACCATCCATTCTGGAGTTTCAAATAACTGCTTATTTAAAAACTCAACTGCTCTTTTCTGATCAGCTTTGGCAGTATGTACATAAATAACTCCTTCCTGGTCAGCAGTTTTTTGGTCACCTTCAATACCGCCAACATTCGCAGTTACATGGCCCATGTACCTTCTAAACTGGCCTACCATGGCATTATACAATTCCTCTAAATCATCATACTCTTTTCCATCAACCGTTGCCCATTCCAACAACTTATCGTTAATTCGCTTTAAGTTTTTAATCCCTAAATCGCTTGCATTCATTGCATCGTCACCCAAATCTTCGGTTTGGGCTGTCGGGTCAGTTGGCAAATCTTGTTGTCTCCCAAAATGAAATTCAGGCTGTCCTGCTTTGGCAATAATCCATTTGTTTATCTCCGCTTCTTCTTCAGCAGCTGTTACTTTTTCACCTAACAGTTTATAACCAAACTCAATCGACCAATTGTCATACTCCCCTATTTGCGGGAAGAAACTGGTTACGCCATCACCGGGCTGAGCAATGTAATTGAAACGAGCATAATCCATAATAGATGGAGCTGTTCCGTGGGTGGATGTGAACGTTGGAGACCTTAATGAATCGACCGGATACGCCACACTTGACCCCATGTTATGAGGTAAACCTAAGGTGTGCCCAACTTCATGCGCAGAAACAAAACGAATTAATTGCCCCATTACGGCATCGTCGAACTTTACACCTTGTGCTTCAGGATTTACTGCAGCGGTATGAATAAAATACCAATTACGCAATAAGTTCATAATGTTATGGTACCATAAAATATCACTTTCTAATATTTCACCTGTTCGTGGATCATGGACATGAGGTCCTTGAGCATTTTGAATATCTGTAGCAATGTACCGAATTACCGAGTAGCGAACATCCTCAGGTGACCAATCTGGATCTTCTTCAGCAGTTGGTGCATATTCTCCTCGAATGGCATTTTTAAAACCTGCACTTTCAAATGCCTTAGCCCAGTCATCCACACCATGTTTGATGAATGGTTTCCACTTGTCAGGAGTTGCTGCGTCGATGTAATAAACGATGGGCTTCACCGGTTCTACCAATTCTCCTCGATTATATGCTTCCCAATCTTTAGGCTCCAATCTCCATCGAGTAATCAGCCTTCTCGTTTGAGCCTTCTGCTCTTCTGAGCCATAGTCAACCTGGCGTAACGAGAAAAACCCTACTCGATTGTCTGCAAATCTTGGCTCCATTGGAACCTCAGGTAGTAATATAAAGGACTGCGTCATTCCAATTGAGATGGTACCTGTAGTTCTGTTAGCCGGTAAATTATCTCCCTTATAGGTTAAAATGTGTTTTACTTGAACATTTTCTGGAAAGGCATCCATCTTTGTTATTAAAGAACGGCCTTTATCTAACCCTTTTATTTTAAAATTTTTACGTTGAGAGCTACTCAATGCACCTATCATCTCAACATCTGTTGTAAACAAGTCAGTAACATCAATTACAACCGAGGAAGTATCTTTTGAAAAGGCAGCAATACTGAAGTTTCCAATAACAGGCTCAAAATTATTATTTACAACTGATGTATATATTGGTGTGCCTTCTTCTGCAATGTTATTGTAAGAAACTGAGCGCATCAAAATCTTATTATGCAGTTTTTGAAATCGAATCACTTGTTGGGGTCTTGATTTCATTCCTGCACCGCCAAAATTCAACCCTTTCACGTGCTCTGAAATTCTACTAACCACCAAAATTTCTTTCTCCAACAATTCATTTGGCAGTTCAAAGTAATACTTCTCGTCTACACGATGTACACTAAATAAACCACTTTCAGATTCGGCATCCTTGGTTATAACTTTCGCGTAAGGTTTTGGTCCTGTCTTTTTCGAAGGTGCAGCTGTTGGCGTTCCGCCTTTTTTACCTTTCTTCTTTTGCGCTTGAGCAGAAGTTGGGGCAAACAAAAGTAGTAATGCTGCCGCTATTGATAATGCTGTTTTTAATTGTACTCTCATATTACATTTTGATTATTTATGAATTTGAAATTAACTTTAATCTAATTTAAAAATCATTTTTTTATTCAAGCATGAATAATTTAGGGATAAACGGTTATTGATTAAAAAAAAGGTTGGAAGATAACTTCCAACCCTTTTTTTACTGCTATTTTTTCAATGAAGCTTACTCGCCTTGACCTAGAGAAAAACCTCTATTCCCGTCAAACTCATACAAATTTTCTGTTTTAACAACTTCAAATCCTTCTTTATGTAATGCAGTCATTAACTCTAAAATAGCTTCAGGTTGTATGGCATCATAAACTGGCTTGCCTTCAATAATTTCAGCGCTAGTTGCAATGTATCTGCATCTCCAATGATCCGTACAGTATGTCTCAGCTAATCCATTTGGATATACCTTCACACCTCTATTGGTTATCATTTTTAATTTTAATCCTAACCCCGTCATAGCGGTTAATGCGTTGCCAATCTCATTTGGATCTGTACCAGTCCAATTAATGAACATGTCAACACCTACTAAAACTTGCTTTTTCTCTTTTCTAACAAAAGGAGGAATAGTTATGGTTCCTGCCCCTTTTGACAATTGGCTTGCAGGTAAATTGGTAGGAACTTTTCCTAATCTTTCAATAACGGCGTCTGTAAACTCTACCGTATTCATTAACTTTTTACTAATACCATCTTTGTAAATATCCGCAGTATGACATCCATCTTCAATGGCGCATAACCAAGCATTTTTAATCTTATCTGCCATATCAGTCATTCCTAAGTGAGACAACATCATCACAGAAGCATTCATTAATCCTGATGGGTTAGCAATCATTTTTCCGGTAATATCTGGTGCAGAACCGTGAATCGCTTCAAACATGGCAACGTTTAGGCCGATGTTAGCTGATCCTGCCATACCTGCAGACCCTGCAATCTCTGCTGCAATGTCAGAAATAATGTCTCCGTAAAGGTTTGACGTTACAATCACATCATATCTTTCTGGACTAGCAGCCAACCTAGCTGATCCTATATCAATAATCTGAGACTCTGCTACGATTTCAGGGTATTCAGCAGAAATTTCCTTGAATACAGTATGAAATAAACCATCCGTCAATTTCATAATATTATCCTTTACCATGCACGTAACTTTCTTGCGGTTGTAGCTTTTGCGTACTCGAATGCATAACGAACAATTTTTTCACAACCCGGACGAGTAATCAATTTTAGACATTGAACTACGTCTTGCGTTTGTTGGTGCTCAATTCCTGCATATAAATCTTCTTCATTCTCTCGAATAATCACCACATCCATATCGGGATAGTGAGTTTCTACGTATGGATGAAGCGCTGTTACCGGACGAACATTTGAGAAAAGACCTAAAGACTTTCTCAGTGTAACATTCAAACTTTTGTATCCCTTTCCTTGGGGAGTTGTAATGGGTGCTTTTAAAATCACTTTATTTCGATCAATTGCTTCCCACGCCTCTTTCTGAATTCCAGAAGTATTTCCAGATAAATAAACCTGCTCGCCAATTTCAATGTATTCAAGCTCTATGTTAGCACCTGCTGCCTTTAATACTTTCAGCGTCGCATCCATGATTTCTGGACCAATACCATCACCTTTTGCTACGGCTATTTTTATTGCTTAACCTGCTGTTGTGTTTTTTGACTCGTTCTCTACTGTTTCAGTGATCATTCTATATGGTTTTAAATTGCGAGGCAAAATTCGAGAATCATTATTAATAATTAAAATTTATGTTATTTATACTTCACATAATTTATATTAATAATCATATTAAATTTTACCAATGGTTATTTTCTAAAATTACATGCATTAAGTAGCACTAATTATTGACTTCTTACAAATTGTTTTTGTAATCGACCTTATTGACAAATACCTTGGTAGATGATTTTTTTCGATTAATATCAAAAGTCCCTATAAACTCCGTTTCAAGATTCGTTTGAAGTTCTTTAGCAAAAGTATTTTCCATTGGAACATATGAAATAATTACCAATGGGAAATTATTAGGTTCTAAAACATCAATGCTACTAAGTTTAAATACAGGTTTCCCAGCAGCATAAATCACCTTTAAATCAATTGCGTCCCCATTAAAGTAAAATGGTAAATCCTCAACACTTTTAATTTCTTGTATTTCAGTTAAGCCTTTATAATCTGGATGATTATAGAATATCTCTGCAGACTTTGGGAGCAATCCTACACAATACAAACAAACAATAACTACAGGAACTGAAAAGCTATATTCAACGCGTTTTTTCCGCCAAAATACGATACCCACAATTCCACTAATCCCAACCAAGAACGCAAAAAGTATCGTTCTCACATCCAATGTGCGATTAAAAACAAAAAATAAAACAAACGGCAATAGTATCGCAGGTATGTAAATGAGTAGACTGGAAGCGGAAAGGACCACTTTATCCCATTTATTATGATATTTACCCTTAAATGCCTGCCACATACTGTACATTAAAAATGTCACGATCAAACACATTGGAACCAAAGCTGGTAGTAGGTATCGTTCCTTTTTCGTTGGCACAACTGAAAGCAAGAAAATAGAAATTAACACCCATAAAATGATAAACTTATAATTTCCAAATCGGTTAATTCTTGGTGCTGCGTACTTGTAAAAGAAGGATGAAATCATGAAACCCGTCCATATTCCAATATAAATGAAGAAATGGAGGTAAAAGTAAAAGGGTCTTGTATGTCGGTTCATCCAAGAGTTTGTTTCTTTATTTAAAACGAACTCACTTGCTTCAGGTTGAAACACAAACATGTAAATATTCCATGAAAAGCCTAATATCAGCGCCGCGATTAAAGCTAACGTAAGTTGAAGTTTATACTTCTTAAGAAATTCAATGTTTTCACTAATTCCGAAAGCAATGATGAATGGAAGCCAAAGGGCATAAATTGAAACCGGTCCTTTAGAGTATATGCTCAATGCAAAAAAGAAAATGGCCCACATCACATTGACTAACTTCTTACTTCTTTTTACAATTAAAAACTGCCACAAACTTCCGAGCATAAATACATGCGTGTAGATATCCCAACTATTTACTCTTGCTTGCTGCACAACCAATAAACTAGTAGCCATTACCAAAGCGCCAATAAATGGTAAATACTTTTCTTTTGTTAATTCCCTGCAAAAACCATAAAAGAAAAAAACCATCAGTGTTGCTACTATAGCCGAAGGCAGGCGAAGAATAAATAGATTATCAAAACCTCCTAAGTACTTTACTGAAAGAGCAGTCAACCAGGTAGGAAAAGGTGGTTTTTCTAACCTAGGCTCTAGATTTAACGTGGTACTCCACCAATTTCCTTCAGTTAACATTTCCCGAGCCGTAATGAAGTTCCGCATCTCCATTATATCAGGATAAAACTCCTGAATATCAACAAAGAAAGTACAAATGCAAACCAGCAATAAAAGTAAAAACTGAATAGATGTTTTCATATCTACTTGGTATTATCCTTTTGCTGATACCATTCCACAAATCTGGCAATTCCGTCTTCGAGTTTTACACTTGGGTGATAACCTAACAGTTTTTGCGCCTTTTCAATGTCCGCAAACGTCAAATTTACGTCGCCCTCTTGCATGCCTTCTTGAATGATATTTTCTTCTTTACCAAGCTGAGCGTAGATTGTTTTAATTAGTGTAATTAAAGGAACCGGAGTTTGGTTACCCAAATTGATGGTTTCGATTACATTTTCGTGATTCAATAAATAATCAACTCCTCCTACAATTCCATTAACCGTATCTTGAATGTAGGTATAATCTCTTGCCGAGCTTCCATCTCCGTACATATGAATAGGTTGATTTCTAGAGATTAAATCAACAAACTTATGAATCGCCAAGTCCGGCCGTTGACGAGGACCATAAACAGTAAAAAAGCGGGCATTTATAATGTCAAAATCATATAAATGGTGGTAGGTATAGTTCATCAACTCTCCAGATCGCTTTGTAAATGCATACGGTGATATTGGTTGCAAATCAAATTTCCCTTCTTTCACCGCTTCGCCATTCTTATTATTACCATAAACGGAAGAAGAGGATGCAAAAAACATTTTTTTGCAGTTGGTATCCCGCATCCATTGTAACAAGTTTTGAGTTCCTTTAATGTTTACGTCAATGTAATCACTAGGACTTAAAATAGAGGGTCGAACACCTGCCTTCGCAGCCAAATGCACCACGATATCTACCTCTTCTTGTAGGTGCTCTTTAAGTAAACTGAAGTCTCTAATGTCTACCGCCTTAAATGAAAAGTTCGGGTGATCCCGAAATGCATCTAAATTCTTTTCTTTGATACTTCTATCATAAAATGTCGAAAAATTATCGATCCCAATTACTGAAAAGCCTTTGGATAATAATTTTTCACAGGTATGTGATCCAATAAACCCTGCACATCCGGTGAGCAACACTTTCATCTTGTTCTTCCTTTTTTGTAAATTACTACGTTTCTGCTATATAAAACTAATCCAAATAAATGGCCAATTAGAATTGGATACAATCCTAAGTAAAACGAATAGGATGAAATGATAATTGAGCCAATAATACTAAAAATCCAAAAGCCCAGTGGCAAGACTGATTTTTTTACCTTTTCTGAATAGTACCATTGATAAATGAATCGGCATGAAAAAATTACTTGACCCAATAAACCCCAAAACAAAATAGCTCCGTTTGTATTAAATTTTAACATACTAGAAAAACTATACTCCCCTCCAAAAAGCAAAATTGCCAATGCAATGACCGGAACTGCTACCACTAAATACCTAAAATACAGTGGGAGAATTCTCCATGAATTTTTCAACCTCAAGTTTCTTACATAAATATAATAACCAAGCACTTGGCCTAAAAGAATACTCACATCCTTGATTAAAATACTATAGAAAATAAATAAAAATGAAGCAATCAAACTGATTTGCCAAAATAAGGTTGGAGCCAAGACTTTCCCAGCTTTCTCAGAACTAATCCATTGAATCAAAAACCGAGATGAAAATAGGCCTTGAGCGATGTACCCTATGGCATGGACATCAGCATTCGTCATGATTTGTTTTTAATGGAATAATTGATGTACCTGCTTTTCATCCACCTGAATGCGAAGGTGTCAAAAAATGGACGTTTAATTCTATTGAATAGGTGGTACTTGGCTGTTCCTGCAAAACGAGGAAAATGCTGCACAGGAACTTGTTTTACCTTTCCGCCTTGCAATTGAATTAAGGCTGGTAGAAACCTATGCATTCCGTCAAAAAATGGAACACGTTTAGCATATTCCGTTTTCATAATCTTTAAAGGACATCCTGTATCTTCTATTCCATCGTTAATCATAGCTCGGCGGAACGAATTTGCGATTTTTGAGGATAATTTCTTCACTACTGTATCCTTCCTATTTTGTCGAATCCCATTGACCATGTCAAATTCAGGGAAAAATTCAAAATATTTTAAAAAGTCAACTGGTGTTGTTTGAATATCAGAATCTATATACCCGACCAAATTTGTAGTACAATGATCTATTCCAGCCTTTATCGCACCACTTAAACCTCCGTTTTTTTGCAATTCAATGAATTCATACTTCTCATTTCCACTAACTATTGTTTCAATCAAAGCCTGACTTCCATCATTTGAACCGTCATTAACAAACAAAACTGTTGAATGAACCTTTGTTTTTTCGAGGTATTTGTCCATCTCTAACGTGAATTGTTCAATGCTCTCAACCTCGTTATAAATTGGAACTACAATGGTTAATTGATTTTCCATGTGTCTCATTATTGTTGAAACAAACGTAGCTATTATAATGTATAAGTCATAGTCTCAAACCATATTTAATCAACTAAAAGAAGCGGCTAAATAGGCTCCTGAAAAAATATATTTTTTTATGATAAAAAGAACGTGGAAATGAAAAATTATTATAAATTTGCCGTCCCGTTGAAAAACAGGAAAGCTCATAAAAATCTTGGTCCGGTAGTTCAGTTGGTTAGAATACCTGCCTGTCACGCAGGGGGTCGCGAGTTCGAGTCTCGTCCGGACCGCAAAGCCTTCCTCCTCATTGGTGGAGGGCTTTGTTTTTTAAGATACTATCGAGTAGCTTCCCGATTCATTTGTTCTCGGGACAGGCAGCTTCGCTATTCGAAGAGAATTAAAGGAAGCTGTAACATATTGGTCGAGTAGCTCAGCTGGATAGAGCATCTGCCTTCTAAGCAGACGGTCACAGGTTCGAATCCTGTCTCGATCACTAGAGAATGTAATCCCATTTTGTATAGCAGAATGGGATTTTTTTGTTTTAAGAGTTTAAAGTCTATTCTTATACGAATTGTGCACAAGGAATAAGTAAATTCTGTAAACCTTAACTATACAATTCTAAACCATTACTTTTAGCTAATCGAAAAGCCATCAACAGAAATTCTAACAGTACATTCTTCAGTTGATAAAGAACGACTAGCTGATTATTTGGCTGGTAAAAGTGCGATCTTCTTCTCAAAATCAGCAATTAAGAAGGCCATCAAAAAAGGATTGATTAAGGTAGATAATTTGCCAACTACAACTGCCACATTTGTCAAAGCAAGACAGTCAATTACTATTTTACAAGATATTCACAACAACAATCCCAAGCAGTTTATTTTTCCATTAAAAGTGGTGTTTGAAGATGAATATTTAGCAATTATCGAAAAACCACCGGGAATACTTGTCAGTGGGAACAGCTTTAAAACGGTGGACAATGCCTTGACTCAAAATCTTCAGCGCTCTGCTCTTCCGGATGCATGCAGACCAAGACCAGTTCATCGTTTAGATTTCCCGACTACAGGTTTATTGCTTGTTGGGAAAACAACTACAAGTATTGCTGCATTAAATCACCTGTTTGAAGAAAAAAAAATTGAAAAAAAGTACTTGGCGATTTCCATTGGAGAAATGGAAAATCACGGCTCAATAAATGAGCCAATAGATGGGAAATTCGCTCAGTCCAACTACCACAAATTAACAGCAGTAAAATCAGAACGATTTGATTTCCTCAACCTGCTATTATTGCAGCCTATTACCGGACGCAGGCATCAATTAAGAAAACACCTAGCCGCGATTGGCCATGAAATTTTAGGAGAGCGAGAATATGGAAATCCAAAATTTCTCCTAAAGGGGAAAGGGCTATACCTGCATGCTTTCTCTTTGGCATTCAAACATCCAATCACAGGTAGTCAGCTTCAAATTCAATCTGAGATTCCCGAACGGTTTCAAAAAATTATTGGAAAGAATTTCATCATTTAACAACGATTGCTATTGAACCATCAGGAACAATTACAAACCCGACCAAAACTCCTAATAAACTCTTACTTTTGACATAATCTGAATTTATCCTCAAGAAAAAATTTCTTACCCTGAGTATTATCGCATTAATTTTAACTGCTTGCTTAAAAGAAGAAGAGTTGAAACCGAATGAAGATGCCACTCCTTTGGCGCAAGATGGTGTTTTTATTGATCCCAATGGTGGCGGGTCCAATGGCCCTCAGTTTTTCAATTGCGAAATTGATGGTGTTAACTATTCATCTAACCAACCGTTGCATAGCACTATTTTATTTGGGGATAATGTTATAAGTAAAGTCGCGGTCACCGATTTTTTCAACCTTAATGTACTAAATCCTAGCGGTGCGCCGGACACTATTTTTTATTCACAATCTTCTATAGCTACATTTCAATACTCTATAGACCTAAACAATCAATATACTGCTAAAGCAGGAAGTACAATTATCACTAGAAATGATAACTCAACTATTGCCGGTACCTTCAACGTTACTATGTTTAAAGATTCAGGCCTAGATTCTATTGTAATAACAAACGGTAGGTTTTCAGCAAATAAGTAGTCTTCAACCTACAAGCTAACTCATTTTTTTGCGCTTGATTAAAAAAGGAAGCAAAATTTGATTAAAATCCTTTCCAATGTCCGCAGCAACGTAATCTATCCCATATTGTCCGCATTTTAACTTCAACTCTTTCTCTCGAGCTTTTACTTCTTTTACATATTCGTCTTTTACTTCATTTGGGTTCAACTTTACTTCCTCACCAGTTTCCATGTCTACAAACCGATAAGGACGGTTTTCAAATTCAAAGTCTAATTCCTTAGATTGATCCACCACGTGAAATAGAATTACCTCGTGCTTGTTGTGTTTCAGGTGCTGAAGTGCATTAATTAAATCTCCTTCACGCTCCGAATTGTCAAACATATCGCTAAAAATTACCACCAAAGAGCGCTTGTGAATCATTTCGGCAATGTGATGTAAGCTTTCAACAGCAGATGTCGCTTTTTGAGAAATTTCAGCATCCAACAAGCCCTCCAATTCATTAAATATTAAGCGCTGATGTGCTGCATTGGATTTTGCTTCAGAATGAAACCGAATCTTCTCATCGAAGGTGGACAAACCATACGCATCTCTTTGTCTTCGAAGTAACTCAATTAATGCAGCAGCGGCATAAATGGAAAACTCTAGCTTGTTTTGTTTTCCTTTTTCAAGCTTTTCCGGAAAAAGCATTGAACTAGACGTATCCAGAACAATTCTACAACGAAGATTTGTTTCTTCCTCGTATCGTTTTACAAACAGTTTGTCAGTCTTAGCCAATAACTTCCAATCGACATGCCTTGTAGATTCTCCTGTATTATATAGTCTATGCTCAGCAAACTCAACTGAAAATCCATGAAATGGACTTTTATGTAAGCCAGTGATAAAACCTTCCACTACCTGTTTCGCTAACAGTTCAAGTTTACTATATGCTTGAATCTTTGTTCTATCTATCGTTGCCATGAGTTAAAGGTACTTGTAAAAAAAATTGTACATTGGTTGTACTGCAATTAATTTAGCTTGAAATGGAAATCGAAGAAATTGTATCAAGGTACGCTAAAAAGCTAGCCAATGACGAGATAGAATACTCAGAGCTCGACTCTATTTTAAATAAGATGTTGTTAAATCCCGGTGAAATCGTTCAAATTAAAGCACAAATTGATGAAATAGCCCAGAATATTATATTGAATAGAAATGAGTTCAAACTAAAGAAGCAACAGTTTATTCAAGGAGTAATAATTTTTGGCCTTGGAGCATGCATTACTGTCGCTAGCTTTTTTAAACTTGGAGTGTTTGCTGGTTCTAAAGTTTACTTCATTAGTGCCGGATTGATGGGCTTTGGAGGATTTTCAATTTTTAAGTCCAAACAAAATGAAGAGAAAAGGGATCCTAAAAAGAGAATGAAACGATACTTTGAAAAAAAGTAGACGCATAAAAAAACCTCAATTTCATATCTCCGATTTTATGCAGAAATATAAAAATTGAGGCCCTTTATTCTTGTAAGAAAACCTTACGCCATAGCAGCGTCTAATTTCCCTGCGTAAGCAGACTTTGCCGCAGCACCAACTTGTTTGTCAACAATTTCACCGTTTTTGAAAATCAATACAGTTGGAATGTTTCTTATTCCATACTTTGCAGAAATTTCAGGGTTGTGATCTACGTTCACTTTTCCTACTACTGCTTTTCCGTCGTAATCTCCCGATAACTCTTCAACTACTGGTCCAACCATTCTACATGGTCCACACCACTCAGCCCAAAAGTCAACCAACACTGGCTTGTCTGATTTTAATACTATCTCGTCAAAATTTGCATCTGTTATTTCTAATGCCATAATTCCTATTTTTTAAATTATTCTATAATTCTGTACTTCATTCAAAAATACAGCTGTTTAATTCTTTTTCAAATTTACCAAGTCAAATATTCTACCAATCTTTTCTACACGACAAATTGGCATTAATTAACCGTAAACTCAATATTCGGCCATTTCTGAACCTCTTCTATAAATGTGTTTGTTAAGTTCACCTTAATCTCTCTAGATTTCATTTGCACCGTGTTCTTGTTCTTACGATCGACCAATGCCACACTTAAAGTGCACTTCCCAAGTTTCTCTTTACCCAATTCCTTTAACCAATTCACTAGCTCTTCGTTTACCGTGTCATATTCCATTTTTAAGGTAACATTTTTAGCCAATTTGTCTCTCAATTCAGAAAGTAGTTCAATGGATGATATCTTAAACTCTAATTCATCTCCCCAATTTCTTTTTTGAGATTTCCCTTTCATGAAGAGAAACCAGCCAGTGTTTAAGTAGCCCTTAAACTTCACGTAATCGTCTCCAAAAATGAAAAAACTATGAGAATCCTCGTACCCTTCAAAATCTAGAATCCCAAAGGGTTTTCCAGTCTTCGTCATTCTATGTTGAACCCCAGTAACAATACCTGCCATTCGCATTTCGCCTTTTTTAGATGCTAACTCCAAACTCTGAAGATCCCGAATTTTTGCATTACAAAAGTTGTTAATCTCAAATTTAAAATCATCTAGTGGATGACCAGACAGGTAAATACCCACCACATCTTTTTCTTTCGAAAGTTTTTCCATGGTTCCCCACTCTTCGCAAGTTGGAATTTCAGGCTCTGGAATACTCACTTCAGACTCTCCCCCAAATAAGGAAGCTTGCGCAGAATTTTCTGAATCTTGATGATTTGCTCCGTATTTAATTGCCTTTTCTATAAAAGGAGCTGATCCATCTGAAGAATGAAAGTATTGCGCCCGATGAATGCCTTCGAATGAGTCAAAACCACCTGCTAATGCCAAACTTTCAAACGCCTTCTTATTTGCTGAACGTAAGTCGATTCTTTTCGTAGCATCAAAAATAGAACTGTATTTACCATTCTCTTTTCGCTCCTTAACTATCGCCTCTACAGCGCCTTCCCCTACTCCTTTCAATGCACCAATTCCAAATCGTATTTGCTTGTCTTTGTTTACCGTAAACTTATACGCACTTTCGTTGATATCCGGTCCAAGCACCTTTGTGCCCATTCTACGACATTCTTCCATAAAGAAGGTAATCTTCTTAATGTCGTTCATGTTGTTGGTCATTGCCGCAGCCATATACTCTGCAGGGTAGTTGGCCTTTAAGTAGCCCGTTTGAAATGCCACCACAGAATATGCCGCTGAATGCGAACGGTTGAACCCGTATTCGGCAAACTTTAGCATAATGTCAAACACGCTTTCAGAATGCTTTTTCTCCACACCATGAAGTTTTTCTGCACCTTCCACAAACTTCACCTTTTGCTCCTGCATTACATCCATCTTCTTCTTACCCATGGCTCGACGAAGTATATCCGCTTCACCTAAGGAGTATCCTGCCATAATTTGGGCTGCTTGCATAATTTGCTCTTGGTACACCATAATTCCGTAGGTATTCTTGAGCAAATCAGTCAGTAATTCGTGCGGGTATTCAACTTCTACATCTCCTCTCTTTCGCGAGACAAACAAATCGATAAATTGCATGGGTCCAGGCCGATACAAGGCATTCATAGCAATTAAGTCCTCTATATCAGTTGGTTTCAAGTTCTTTAAATGCTTCTGCATTCCAGCAGATTCGAACTGGAAGGTTCCATTGGTTTCGCCACGCTGATACAACTCATAGGTTTTTTCGTCATCAAGCGGAATTTCATCCGGATCAATTTCTATCCCGTAATTCTCCTTAATTAATGCAATTGCATCTTTAATAATGGTCAAGGTTTTAAGCCCCAAGAAGTCCATTTTCAATAATCCTGCATCTTCTACTACCTTGTTGTCAAATTGAGTCAAAAGCAGCTCCGAATCTTTAGAAGTACAAACCGGAACATAATTAGTAATGTCGTCGGGCGAAATAATAATTCCACAGGCGTGAACCCCCGTATTTCGAACAGAGCCTTCTAAGGTTTTAGCATAATTCAAGGTTTGACCAGTCATGTCATCTACTTCAATCAACCTTCTTAGCTCTTGCGCTTGAATAAATTCTTCAGCGTTTAATCGCTGCTTCAGCTCTTTTTCTTCTGACCCAAATATTTTTGCCAGCGAAGTATTTGGAACCATTTTAGCCACTTTATCTACTTCAGATAAGGGTAAATCCAATACTCGACCTACATCACGTATGGACGATTTTGCCGCCATGGAACCATATGTAATAATTTGTGCTACTTGGTTTTTTCCGTACTTATCCACCACGTAATCAATAATCTTAGATCGACCTTCATCGTCAAAATCAATATCAATATCTGGCATAGAAACCCTTTCAGGATTTAAAAAACGCTCAAAAAGTAAATTGTACTTAATGGGGTCGATGTTGGTAATTCCAACACAATACGCCACGGCCGAGCCCGCAGCGGAACCTCTACCTGGACCAACTGAAACTCCAATTTCTCGCGCGACAGTTGTAAAATCTTGAACAATTAAAAAATAACCTGGAAAGCCCATGTTAGCTATAATCTTTAGCTCAAAATCTAGGCGTTCTACAGTCTCTGCATTTAATTCTCCCCAGCGTTTCCGAGCACCTTCATAGGTCAAATACCGCAGGTATTCATCTTGTGTTTTGAACTTTCCTGGCAAAGTGTAGTTGGGCAGTAAAATATCTCGCTTTAGTTCGGGTGGAGTTATTTTATCGACAATCAAATTGGTATTGTCCAATGCTTGAGGAACATCTTTAAAGAGTTCTCCCATTTCTGCTTGTGTTTTGAAGTAGAAATTGGAGTTTGGAAAACCGAATCGATAACCCTTTCCATAGCCCTTAGGCGTGCTCATTTTATCACCGGTATTCACACACAGCAATATATCGTGGGCCGTCCAATCATCTTCCTCCACATAATGAGAATCATTGGTGGCAATTAATGGTACGTTGTACTTCTCTGACCATTTAATCAAGACCTGGTTTACATCTTCCTGACTTTTCCCGGTGCCGTCAATTTCTCCTAAACCGTGTCGCTGCAGCTCGATGTAATAATCGTCTCCAAAAATACCCCACCACTCTACAAATGTTTTTTCAGCTTCTTCCTCACTTTTAAAAAGTATTGCCTGTTGAATTACTGAAGCAATACAGCAGGTAGTCGCAATCAAGCCCTCTTTATACTGCTTTAGTAACTCCATGTCAATTCGAGGAAACTTGGAATACAAACCTTCCATGTAACCCAAGGAGCATAATTTAGATAAGTTCTCGTAGCCTTTTTGATCTTTTGCCAAGAGCAATTGATGGTATCTTTTGTCTTTTGAACCTCCTTTAAACTCCTTCTGATGCCGATCTTCTACCAAGTAAAACTCGCAACCTACAATTGGAGTAACTCCAGCCTTGGCTGCCTCTGCAACGAACTGAAAAGCACCAAACATATTTCCATGATCTGTCATGGCAACGGCACGCATATTATCGGCCTTTGCTTTTTGCATTAACGATGCAATAGGCGCAGCTCCATCTAACAACGAAAATTGCGTATGTACGTGAAGGTGAGAGAAATTTGGCATTTAAAATTCTATTTTTTGATGACTTTAAATGTAGGACTTAGTTAATGGAAATAATAGCGATGTTAATAAGAAATGATGTTTTGTTGCTGTGCTATTTTAATAAATAACTGCACCCTTTTTACCCAAGGTAGTGCGAACTCTCAATGGTTACTCTTCCCAAAATGAGCTATTCTACCGCCTGCAGTTATTAATATTTATTTCATTACCAATAAATTAACTCCGAAAGAGCCACAACAAAAAACTATTTCAGCAACAAACGGTTCACTGTTCATGAAACTATTATTGATTTTATTTACTGTTACCATGACAACAGCACCACTTTACCAGTTTAACTCAAAAAGCGCAAACGATTGGCAAATTATTGACGACAGAGTAATGGGAGGAGTCTCTCAAGGTGAATTCTCTGTGAACGACAATGGTATCGGAATTTTTAGTGGAGAAGTATCTACTGCAAATAACGGCGGTTTCTCGTCTGTTAGAATGAGTTTGAATAGCGACAAGCTAACTGCAAACAAAAACTTCATCTTGAAAGTAAAAGGCGATGGTAAAAGCTATCAGTTTCGAGTGAAGACGAACCAGTATGCCAAACATTCCTACATCTACACTTTTGAAACAAACGGTGATTGGCAGGAAATAAAAATTCCTTTCAAGAAGATGTTTGCTTCTTGGAGAGGAAGAAAATTAGACATGCCAAACTACGATGGATCAGCTATTGAAGAGATGCGTTTTTTAATCGCCAACAAAAAGAACGAAAACTTCAAATTGGAGATGGACTGGATTAAGGTTGATTAAAAGTTGAATTCATTGCTTGATAAATTCTTGGTGCTTGCAATTGAAACTAATAGAACAAAGAAATAAGTGATAAAACCGATAGACAAAACGAGAGCTAAAACTTGAACGGCACTTCTTTCAAAAATTTTAATTGCTGTTACAATTGCAACAACACTAATAACAGTGCCTGCAATCATTAAAGGAATAAATGTTAATTCCCAAAGTACCTGAAATAGAACAAAATCCCACTGCAATCGGATTAAGAAGTAACCAAGTAAAAAGTAGCTAACAATTATGAGTAAGAACGTATTTAAAGTTTTAATCTCCATTGGTCAACATTTCATGATCTAACTTTTGTCTTTCTGTGAACTTGTCAATTGCTGCCTGGTCGTAATAATATTGAACAGGGAAATACAATCCTATTACCAGTATGTAAACTACAAGAGAAAAAAAATATTTTATTTTCTTCTTTTTAAATGAGTTATAGATTGTATTACCAATTAAAAATAGATGAAAAAAGTATACAATTTCACTTAAAACAGCATCTATATACTCTAAGTAAAGTAAGTTGAAATTCAATTCATTAATTGCATTATACAAGACAATTTGATGGACTAGTATAAAAAAAATCAGAATAAACCATGAAATTTTACCAACCTTCTCCAATAAATGCATAAACTGACCATTGTTGATTTTGAGCTAAAATTAGTTAAAACTCAAATAATTCTTGCATTTTCTTCGCCACCTTCTCTGCATTTGGAATCATTGTCTGTTCTAATACGGAGTTCAACGGAATCGCAGGCATGCTTTCAGACCCCATAGCCATGACAGGCGCTTCTAAACTCGTGAAACACTCTTCTTGAATTAAACCTGCAATGTTTCTTGCAAATGAATTTTCGATAGCATCTTCCGTTAAAACCAAACATCGGTTGTGCTTTTTAACCGAATTAAAAATCGTCTCTTTATCCAATGGATTTAATGTTCTGATATCCACAATTTCCACTTTCCCTTCAAACTCTTTTGAAGCATTCAATGCCCAGTGAACACCTATTCCATAAGTAATTACAGTTATGGAATTCCCGCTATCTATGCACTCTTGCTTCGCTTCTTGTGCAATTCTTGCTTTTCCGAAAGGCACCACATAGTCGGCATCTGGCTCTATTGTTTTTGCTGCTAAGGTTCCCGGAACTTTAGACCAATACAGGCCTTTGTGTTCAAAAATAACTACTGGGTTTGGATCGTGATAAGCCGATTTCATTAGCCCTTTCAAATCTGCTCCGTTAGAAGGATAGGCAATCTTAATTCCTTTGATGTTTGCAATAATGGTCTCTACACTAGAAGAGTGATAGGGTCCTCCACTGCCGTACGCTCCAATTGGAACTCGCAAAATCATGCTCGCAGCAAACTTGCCATTTGACAAATAATACGACCGACTCAACTCTGTAAATAATTGATTGATTCCTGGGAAAATATAATCTGCGAATTGTACCTCAACAATTGGTTTCAAACCAACTGCCGACATTCCAACTGTTGAACCAACAATAAATGCTTCTTGAATGGGTGTATTAAAAACTCTTTCGTCGCCAAACTTTTGAGCCAAGGTTGCAGCTTCTCGAAAGACGCCCCCTAATCTACCACCCACATCTTGGCCGTACATTAAGCATTCTTTGTGCTCAGCCATTAGCTCTTCCACTGCATGTAATGCAGAATCCACCATCACTACCTCTTCTCCATTTTCAGGACTTCTAACTCCTCGTTCTTCAGTAACAGTTGTTGGCGCATAATCATGAGTAAAAAGATCTTCAGGAGCAGGGTCTTCTGCTTTTAAAGCTTTTTTGTAGTCCGACTCAACTGTTTTCAATGCATCTTTTTCAATTTTAGTCAATTGCTTTTCCGAAAAACCATTCTCCAATAAATGGTTTCTTAAAACCGGATATGGATCACGTGTTTTTTGTTCTTCCAAATCATCTCTGTACCACTCCATTCTTACTCCTGAAGTGTGGTGGTTTAACAAAGGAACCTTTGCATGAATTAAAACTGGTCTACGTTCTTCGCGAATAATTTTGATGGCCTTTTGAACGGTTTCGTAGCTTTCTACAAAATCACTTCCGTTAATGGTGAACGCTTCCACTCCTTTAAACCCTTTAATATATTCAAACGCATTTTGAGCTCTTACCTCGTCCGCACTTGCAGAAATATCCCATTCGTTGTCCTGTATAACATATAGAATTGGTAACTGACGCAGCCCTGCCATTTGAAACGCCTCAGCGACTTCTCCTTCAGTAACTGAAGCATCTCCAAGTGAACACATCACCAAAGGATTGTTCTTGTCATCTATTCCAACTTGCTCTTTGTACTGCATGCCTAACGCTGCACCAGTAGCAGGAATCGCTTGCATACCTGTCGCTGATGATTGATGAGGAATTTTCGTCTTATCCTCGTCCTTTAAACTTGGATGAGAATAATAGGTTCTTCCTCCTGAAAATGGATCATCCTTCTTTGCCATTAACTGCAACATCAAATCATATGGCCGCATCCCAATACCTAACAACATGGAGTCATCACGGTAATACGGATACGCATAATCGAAGTTTTTCAACTGCATGGAAACTGCTAATTGAATTGCTTCGTGCCCTCGTGAGGTGGCATGCACATATTTAGAAACAACTTTAAAGTTTGCTTCATAATGCTCCGTCATGCTTTTGGCGGTTGCCATTAACGAAAATGCCTTTTCTAAGGTACTCTTGTTGATTTTTGCCATAATTCTATATTCTTTTAATTTTTGCTTACTTCGACTATCGCTCAGTGTGACAAAAATTTGACATTCGTAATTCGTAATTAAACAATTCTATTAGAATCGAACTCTTCTAAAAAGTCCCCTATTCGTGCTAAAAATGAACCTCCTAAGTTCCCATCTACTACTCTGTGGTCAAACGATAAGGATAAGTAAATCATACTACGAATTGCAATTACATCTTCCCCGTCTTGCGTTACTACAACAGCCCTTTTGTTGATACTTCCTATTGCTAAAATTGCAACTTCAGGTTGATTAATAATTGGAGTTCCCATTAGGTTTCTAAAGGTTCCCACGTTACTAATCGTGAAAGTACTTCCTTGAATTTCGTCAGCTTTTAACTTATTTGTTCGTGCTTTTTGCACCAAGGAGTTGGTCTCTTTTCCCAAGCCCAACAAATTCTTTTGGTCCGCATTTTTAATCACCGGAACAATTAAATTGCCAGACGGTAATGCTGCAGCTAAACCAATGTTGATGTCGTTTTTAACGATTATTTTCTTGCCATCTACGGACACATTAATTAGCGGAAATTCTTGGATTGCCTTCACGACTGCCTCAACAAATATTGGTGTGTAGGTAATCTTTTCTCCATACTTTTCTTGGAAGGCCACCTTGTTCTTTTCTCTCCACTTCACCATTTTGGTGACGTCTGCTTCCACATAGGCAGTAACGTGCGGTGAAGTTTGTTTTGAATGCACCATGTGATCTGCAATCATACTTCGCATGCGGTCCATTTCAATGATTTGCTGACCACCTTCGTAATTCGATTTCGGAACAAAATTAGATGGAGTTGATTGTTGAGCTAAGTTGTTCTTAGCACCTGATTCAATGTAGGTCAATAAATCATTCTTTAATACTCTGCCATTTTGCCCACTACCGGAAATCGTTTTTAACTCTTCGAAACTTATGCCTTCTTTTTCAGCCATGCTTCGAACTAATGGCGAATAAAACCTTCCTTCATCGTCGAATCGTTGTGAATCAGACTTAGTGTTATTCGTATCGTTAATTGTTTCTTGTTTTTCTTCAACCTTGGTTTCTGCCGCTGCAACTTCTCCACTTCCTGAGGTATCCATTTTTGCAATAACAGTTCCAACTGGTACTACATCATTTTCTGCAAAGAGTAGTTCAGTAATCACCCCACTTTCTAGAGCTGCAACTTCCGAATCCACTTTATCGGTAGCTACTTCTAAAATCGGATCGTCTTTCTCAACTGCATCTCCTACTTGCTTCAACCAATTTAATACCGTTGCCTCTTTAATGCTTTCTCCCATTTTAGGAAGCTTGATTTCTAGGATTGCCATACTCGAATTATTAGAAATAGTTTATCCAAATTTAAAGGAGCTCACGAGCTAATCCTACATCATTTATCAAAATCAGGATATTATTCTAATAAAGTCTATTTATTTAGACTATTAAAGTAATTTAGACTAATAATTATTCCATAATTAGGATTAAACACTGTTTAATATGAAAAAAATAGATGAAATCGATAAAAAGATCTTACAATTGTTGCAAGTGGATGGACGTAAGACCATAAAAGACCTGGCACAAGAACTTAATTTATCATCTACCCCAACGTTTGAGCGCGTTAAGAAATTGGAAAAAGCAGGAATAATAGACCATTACTCTGCTGTCTTAAATGCTGAAAAAATAGGTAAAACACTTTACGCCTTCGCTCACATCAGCTTAAAAGATCATTCCAAAGAGTTGGTACAGCAGTTCACCAATCAAATCATAAAAATTCCACAAGTACAAGAATGTCATTATGTTACTGGCGATTCTGATTTTATTCTAAAAATTCTACTAAACGACATGGAAGCTTACCGAGAGTTTATGATGAATCAGTTATTTGACATGAGTAACATTGCTAAGGTAGAATCCTTTCTTTCCCTTTCGGTATTGAAAAAAAGCAGCTTGATTGAATTGTAAAAGGCTCACCTTTTGAGCGAGCCTTTTAGTTATATAGATGACCAATATTCTTTTACTGCTTCACCACCTTCAAATTAACCCTCTCCCCTTTTTCGTTGGTGAGTTGAATGAAGTAGATGCCTGCTTTCCCTTTCAGCTCTAGCTCAAGGGCATTTTGATTATTGATTTGTAGTTCTTGTACAACCTGCCCCTGTATATTTATTACATCTGCCTCATAACTGCTCTCCAAATTCAATCCTCCAAGATAAAAGACACCTTTTGTTGGGTTCGGATAAACTTGAATATATTCTAGTTCGTTTACAAAATTATCAGTCACTTTCGTTGTTAGATTATAGCCTCCTAAAGGAGGAATTACAGTAATTGAAATGGTCTCGTGCAACATTGCAGGAATCGGACAATGATTATCAATTGCCTTAATTAAAAAATGGTGGGTTCGTGCCGTACCATCTCTGTTTAAATGGTTGCAATCTGTATTCCAATTTAAGTTTAAAAAACCGCTTGAGTAGGACAAGTAATAGTTAACTGGAGGGAAAACACTAGAATCAATAGATGGAGCAATAGAAAATACAGCACACGAGGTGTCTAAAGGATTCGGACAATTCCGAGAATCAATTAAACTGTTACTTAAACTTCCACTTAATGGAACAATATTAAAACTTTGAGGGTTCGTTGCAAAAAAGTTTGAATTAGAATCTCTTACAACAACACTTACATTGATGTTATTTCCTGCTGGGTGCGTTAAACAAACATAAGTTACAAAGTTAAAGGAACATTAATTGGTGTAACACTTTGTGGAAAACTGTTAAGGTTACATAGAACTGTATAGGTAAAATCGTCAGGATTAATTTCAAATAAAACACCAACACCAAATAGTCCTCCACTTGAAGTAGTACCGTAGATACTTCCATTAGTAGAAGGTACGATCATGGATGGGTTTTTTCCATCTACTGCATTTAAGGAATTAAATGACTGAACAGTAGTAAAACCATTCCCTGACGAGTCTATTTTAAAAATAGCTCCAGTATTATTTGTTCCGGGAGTTATAGTACCATTATAAGGAAGCACTCCCCAAAACTCATTAGTTTGAGAATTACCAAATAAGCTTAAAAGTGTTACAAAAAAGAAAAAAAGATTTTTCATGGTTTAATTTTCAGTTTTTATACGCTTCTTTTCATTACCGTAAAAGCATTTTTAAAGTTATTGAAAATCAAATTACTGTAATGGATTGTCTTAAAGAGATAAGCATTAGCAATTAAACTGCTATTCACGACTTCCCCTTAATCTCTTCCCAAATTTGAAACAAACTCTCTTGGGTTGGTCGGTCTTTAGGTATTTCGGTTAATGCTTCAACTGTCTGCGATTGTTCGTGCATTTCAGAAGGCAATTGCTGGTACAAAGCGGTTCCCTTTGTTTTCCAGGCGATCATTTCATCGCTTACCTCTTTAATTTTTCTAGCTGGGTTACCCACAATTAAGCTGCGTTTTTCGAATTTTTCTTTGGCTTTCACAAAAGTTAAGGCACCAATAATGCACTCGTCCTCGATTACGGCTTCATCCATAATTACTGCATTCATTCCCACCAAAACATTCTTGCCAATGTGCGCTCCATGAATAATAGCTCCGTGTCCAATGTGTGCGCCTTCTTGTAAAGTAATCGTTATTCCGGGAAACATGTGAATCGTACAATTTTCTTGCACATTACAACCATCTTCAATAACAACTCCGCCCCAATCGCCACGAATGGCTGCGCCCGGACCGATGTAAACGTTTTTACCAATAATCACATTACCGGTAACTGCAGCCTGTGGATGAACAAAACTGCTTGGGTGAACTACTGGTATAAAACCTTTGAAAGAGTAAATCAATTTTTAATTATTTAATTATGAGTTTTTTATTTTTAATCGTAAATACTGACTTGAGTACTCATTGAAAATTAAGGATTAAGGATTAAAAACTAAAAATTAATTAAGCGTACCCACTTAAAACTTCTTTCGTATACTCACTCAACACCAATCTGCCGCTCATGGCTGCTCTTTCTGCTAACAAGTCATCCCAATTTTCAGTGCCTTTCCAAAATATTTCTTTTAGCATGCTTTGTGCTTCCGGGTTTTTAGAAAGTAAATAGTCTACTAACTTTTGAACTCCTTCTTCTAAGGCTTCTGCATCATCGTGGACTTCTGCATACAAACCTTTCTCCTTAGCCCATTCCGCAGAATAAAAATGGTCTGCATTAATCGTCATTTGACTCATGGCAGAAACACCAACTTTACGCTCTACTGCCGGTCCAACCACAAATGGTCCAATACCTATGTTCAATTCAGATAATTTGACCGATGCAAATTTTGTTGCCAAGCAATAATCCACAGCAGAAGCAACTCCCACTCCACCTCCTACAGCTTTTCCTTGCACTCTTCCAATTATTAATTTGGGACATTTTCTGCATGCATTAATCACATTGGCAAAACCGGAAAAGAATTTCTTACCCGTATCCAAATCGTTAATGCTTATCAGCTCTGTAAAGCTAGCTCCTGAGCAAAAAGTTCGGACACCTCCACTTTTCAGAACAATTAGCTTCACTGCATCGTCCTGACCTGCTTCAGTAATCGTTTGCGCTAATTTGCTCAAGATATCACTTGGTAATGAGTTGTGTTTTGGGTGAAAAAATTCAATTGTTGCTAGGCCGTTCTCGGCTTTATCTATTTTAACATATGGTACTGACATTTACTTATATTTTAAATTATTAATCTTGAATTTTTAGTTTTTAATACTAAATCACAATTATTAAAAACTCCTAATTAAAAATTATTGATTCAACTTTTTTTTCATCGTTCTTAGAATTGCTCCGAGCAGTCGTAATATCTCTTTAACGTTTTCTAGTAATTCTTCCTGTTAGCCTTTACTTATTAATTCAACTTCTAACATCAATCTTAACCAATATTCAGTTTCTCGAGCTTCCTTGTACGATATAGACACTTTATGAAGGAAATCTTTATCACTCTGACCACCCATTGATTCTTCAAGATTTGCACCTATTGAAGTTGCGCTTCGAATTATTTGTCGAGTTAAGTCATATTCCTTCTTTTCTTTCTGAACTGCGTAAGCCAATTTAACGGCTTTTACTGCAAATTCAAAACTCTTCTTTTGAACTATATTTTCTTGAGCCATTTACTTAATTATTAATGCATCAATTTTTAGTTTTTAATCCAGTTCTAATTTTTGTTGGTTATAAGTATTAAATTCTCAATGGAATCTCAATTGCTTTTTAGTCCAAATTAAAAATTCAAAACTAAAAACTAATAATTCTAATTTTAAAGAATTGAAAATTGCTCAAAGTGATGATTAAAATGTTTCCGATTCATCAAGTCCCAAAGATCTTTATCTAAAGGACCAAAAACTGCATTGTTTGCTGTTGCTTCTGGGTTTTCCTTATAATACAATTCAAACGCATCAAATCCTTCTAAAAATTTAGCTTTGGCTTCGTTCAAGTCGGCATATTCTAAATCGGCTAAAACTCCATCCTCCAAAACAGGTGTCTTACTATTCTTTGGAAACGGATAGTAATTATACAAACTGTCCGTGTACTTTTCCAAATGCTCTTCCGGAGTATGAACGTCTAACTTAATCTTATTCACTGCAGAATGCAATCCGTGTATTAAATGCTCTACCATGTGCTGTGGAGTCATGATGCCCCACTTCGCAGTTGATTGCTCGGTTAACTTTGCCAAGTAGCCTTCTACATTTTTACGGTTAATTTCTTGGAAAGGACTTTTCTTTGCTACCATGGTTAAAACGGTTGCAATAGCTACTTTCTCATCGTCTTGATCAAACACTTCAACAAACCATTTTACAACCCCTGAAGGAAATTGCTGACCTCGAACGTCTTTATCTCTCTTTTCTTGACAGGTTAAACGAACATAAATGGTGTCCCCATGATAAATAGGACGCATAAAACGACACGTATCTAAACCGTAATTAGCAGATACCGGACCTTTGTTGGGGTACACAAATAAACCTGCTGCCGCAGAAAGTATAAAGTATCCGTGTGCAGCGCGCTTGTCGAAAATAGTGTGATTTAAAGAAGTAGTATCCGTGTGGGCATAAAAATGATCCCAAGAAAGATTTGCGAAATTAGCGATCTCTGAATCCATCATCGTACGCTTATGCGTTTTCAATGACATTCCTGCTTCAATGTCTTCAAAATGATATTTGAAAGGGTGTTGTGGAGTCTCTTTATACTTTGCACCCGATTGGAAAATTCCGGTAATTTCAGTTACTGTTGTTGGTGAACCTTGAATTGCGCAACGTTGCAAGTAGTGCTTCACTCCTCGCATTCCGCCCATTTCTTCGCCACCGCCGGCTCTACCTGGACCACCGTGGGTTAAGGTTGGCAACGGAGAACCATGGCCGGTACTTTGTTTGGCAGAGTCTTGATTCAGCACTAAAATTCTACCATGATGCGTAGCAGCTTCTACGGTAAACTCTGTCGCAATTTTATCATCTCCGGTTACAATAGAAGCACACAATGAGCCCATTCCTAGATGAGAAAGCTCAACGGCTTCGGCTGTGGTAGAATATGGCATAATGGTACTTACAGGACCGAAGGCTTCCACATTGTGAACTGCCATGTTTTTAAATGGCTCTTTCTCTACCATCAAAATTGGACTTAAAAAAGCTCCTTTTGAAGCATCTGCTCCATTCACCTCAACTTGGTCTAAACTTCCGTACACAATCTCAGCAGTCTGACTCAATTCCGCAACTCTTTCTTTGACTTCTTGAACCTGATCTTTACTAACCAAAGCTCCCATTCTTGTCTCTTTCAGTGAAGGATTTCCGATATTGGTTCTACCCAGCTCTTTACCAAGTGCAATCTGAACATCTTCCACGTAGTTTTCAGGAACCATTATTCTTCGAATAGCGGTACATTTCTGTCCACACTTTACAGTCATTTCAGCTTTTACGCCTTTGATAAACAATTTAAATTCGGGCGTCCCGGGAGCGGCATCCAAGCCTAAAACGGAACAATTTAAAGAATCTGCCTCCATGTTAAATGGAACAGCTTCATTGATAATTCTCGGATTTGCTTTTAACATTCGACCGGTAGTTGCAGAACCGGTAAAAGTGACAACATCTTGAGATTCTACGTGGTCTAAAATGGTTCTAGCGGAGCCACAAATTAATTGCAATGCTCCTTCTGGCAATATATTAGATGCTATTATTTCTTTTACTACCGCTTCGGTTAAGAAGGACGTATTGGTCGCCGGTTTAACAACCGCAGGAACTCCAGCCATCCAGTTCACTGCACACTTTTCTAACATGCCCCAAACCGGGAAATTAAAAGCATTAATGTGAACTGCAACTCCTCTTTTAGGCACCATAATGTGGTGGCCCATAAATTGGCCTCCTCTCGACAAGTCTATTCCATCTCCTTCTACATGGTAAGGTTTGTTTGGGAATTCTTTTCTTAAAGAAGCATTGGCAAATAGGTTACCAAAACCACCTTCGATGTCGATCCAGGAATCTACTTTGGTTGCTCCTGTTTTGTACGAAATTTCATAAAACTTTGCTTTGTGCTTTATCAAGTGAAGTCCCAACTTCTTCAGCATCATACCACGTTCTTGGAACGTCATTTTTCGTAAAGCAGGATTCCCAACCTTTCTGCCGTAATCAAGAATATCGCTAAAATCGAATCCCTTTGTAGTTGAAGTGGCAATCTCTTCGCCGTTTACCGCATTAATTAATGGAACACCATCTCCATCTCCTGTTACCCAATTTCCTTGTATGTAGTTTTCTAACTTCATTCTATTAATTTTTAGTTGTGAATTTTTAATCTTTAATCCATTCAATACAAACAAGTAAGAATTAAAAACTAAAAATTAGCGATTAAACATTTACATTCTCAATAATCGTAGCATAGCCCTGACCAACACCAACACACATTGCTGCAAGAGCATAACGCTTTCCGGTTTTTTGAAGCTCAATTGCTGCTGTATGCAAAATTCTTGTTCCTGTTACTCCAAGTGGATGACCAATTGCAATTGCACCTCCGTTTGGATTAATTCTAGCATCATCATCTGCCAAACCAAGTTCTCGTGTGCAAGCCAAAGCTTGGGCCGCAAAGGCTTCATTGAATTCCATAATATCCATATCGTCCAATGTTAAACCTGCTCTCTTTAAGGCAAGCTTTGTTGCCCCGACTGGACCAATCCCCATAATTCTAGGTTCAACCCCAACAACGGCTGAACTTACAATTCGAGCCATTGGTTTTAAGTTATATTTCTTCACCGCATCTTCAGAAGCAATGATAGTTGCAGCAGCGCCATCATTTAATCCCGATGCATTTCCTGCAGTTACAGTTCCTCCTTCTTTTCGAAAAGCAGGTCTTAGTTTAGACAAACCTTCAAAAGTCGTTCCCGGTCGAACAAATTCATCTTTGCTAAAAATGATTGGATCTTTTTTTCGCTGAGGAATTTCAACTGAAACTATCTCCTCTGCCAATCTACCATTTTCTTGCGCTGCCGAGGCTTTCTGCTGGGACCAAGCTGAAAACTTATCCTGATCTTCTCGACTTATTCCAAATCGGTCTACTAAATTTTCGGCCGTTTCGCCCATTGCATCAGTACCGTAAAGGTCTTTTATTTTCTTATTAACGAACCTCCAACCAAAACTGGAATCGTGCATTTCAGCATCTCTTCCAAATGGAGTTGACGTTTTTGAAATTACCCAAGGACCTCTGGTCATGTGCTCTACCCCACCGGCAATAAAAACATCCCCTTCTCCTGCTTTAATCGCTCTATTCGCTTGAACAATAGCTGACATTCCCGAAGAACACAATCGATTTACGGTTTCACCTGGAACTGACCACGGCAAACCAGCTAATAATGAGCACATTCTTGCAACATTTCGATTGTCTTCTCCTGCTTGGTTAGCATTACCGAGAATTACATCATCATAGGCTTCAGCCGGAATGTTCGGGTTTCGTTTTACAATTTCTTTAATTACCAAGGCACCTAAATCATCTGTTCTCACCGGAGATAAAGTACCTGTAAATTTTCCGATTGGAGTCCTGATTCCGTCTATTATATATGCTTCTTTCATTCATTTTTTTTTGGAAGGTTAAAGGTAAGATAAGAATTACGAATCTGGGAATTACGAATCACCAATAATTGCCCTTTTCACCTGACGATAAAACCAGAATTACATGTTATAGTCAAACCTTATGCTCCTTTGAAGTTCGATAAACGGTTCCTCTAAAAAAATAGAAAGGCTCTTCTTGTCCTTCACAAGTAATTACAACATCAACGTCGGCTTTTTTATTCCCCAAGGAGATTACCGTAGCTTCAGCTTTAAGAACATCCCCAATTTTTGCCGATTTTGAATACGACATATTCCCATTAATCAGCGGTGAAATTCGACCATAAGAATTTGAAGCAAAAGCCAATGCTGAGTCAGCTAGCGAATAAGCCATTCCACCATGTAACGTTCCAAAACCATTGAGCATTTCTTTTCGAACTTGCATTTCCAAAATACAATGTCCTTCTTCAATTAATAGTGGTTTTATCCCCAACCATTGAGAACAGAAGTCATTCTCCATCATGGACTCATATACTTTTTCGGCCTTGTTTTTCAAATTAGTTTATTAGTTAAGTAGTTTATTAGTTGATGGGTTGTTGAAACTATTTCGGTTTTTTTGAACCATATGCGATAGAAGCAAAAAGTGCCAAAATTTCTTTGGCCTCAGAAAGTATAATCTGTAATTCATCGTTTTTAATCCAATCTAGTTTTTCGATAATTTCTAACCAATAGACAGTTTCGCTTACTTCACTTTCAGAAATTTTGATTTTATTCCTAAAGTCAGCCGCACTTCGAGCTCTGTTTGCTTCTCTATAGTTAGCTCCTACACTTGTCCCTGATTTTGAAATTTGATTCTTAATTACCCTCCCTTCATCCGTCCTTGGAATATTTGCAGATAATTTGATAATTCGAATTGCAAAATCCTTTGTTCGTAATTCTAGCTTTTCACCAAATTCTTTATTTGTCATCTCCACTTCTTCAAAATGACACCAATTTACTAAAACTAACTAACTAACTAACTAACTGCTTATGCCAACTCTCCTTAACCGGTACTTCCCACTTTGTTTCAAAGTCGCCTTTTGTTTCAATCAAGTTGTTAAAAACAGTAGTTTCTTCATTTAATACTCCTTCCTCTAACTGTTTTTGAAAATCCGCCATTGGCATCATTTTGATTTCAGAACCTTCCTTGTATGTCAAATTCAGCCGATTAAATAAATCCAATTGATAATGCTTTTCAAGCTCTTTTATAAAGCGAACAGATGAATCAATGGAACAGCCGGAAGCTTTCACTTGAGTTTCATCAGCGAATAAAACTATAAACTGATTGTAGAACACTTCGAAAGCTGCTTGCAATTCAGAACCATGAGCTGCCCATTGATCTATGAATTTAGCCCCGTGAGCTTGAATCTCATTCACCTCTGCGTCAGACAGTCTACGATCAGTTTGATAAATCCATACCCTGCCGTGATCTGCTAATTCTTGATAATTCATTCTTTTGTCTTTTTTCAAAGGTAATGAATGATGTAGTTCTTAACTGCTAATCTATTGCATAAAAAAAGGGAAGCATTACCTCGTACTTTAAGAACTGATTAAATAAATGAAGATGAAAAAATATTGAAAATTACATTTTGTAGTATCTCACAAAAGCACTAGTAAGCATAAACTCATTGTTTAAAAAGGGTACTATCAATAGCAGTTCCTTCACGATATACAATTACTTTTGATGTGTCACCATTATTTTTTAAATGAATAAATTCACCTGACTTTTTACCTTCTTCAAAGTATCCTCTTAGTTTTAATCCTCCATTCTCATAGTATTTGAAGTAATTACCTTCCATTCTAGGAACTTCAGCTGATAAATTCCCATTCTTGAACCAAAAGAAAGATTTTTCATTTAAATCATTTATTTCACTAATCTTATTTCCAAAAGTGTCGTATTTTCGATAAACCTTCATCTTACCTTCAATATAATATCTAATGTTTTTGATTTTTCCGGATGGAAAATATGAAATTGCCGTATCTTGCTGCAAACCTCTATAAAAACTTCCGCTCTCCATCAACTTTCCATCTTTGAAAAACATATCATAACTTCCGTGCATTAACGAATCTTTCAAAAGAATTTTATACTTAAGATTCCCGGTCTCATAATATTCGTATTTATATCGAACTCCATCTGCGTTCTTAATAATCACTTTCGGTATATTTGATTCATAGCGCTCTGCAACATACTCTTTCTCATTTTTACAAGAAATTAAAAAGCATAAAATGATTATAAATTTTAAATGATTCATGTAATGTTTTTTTAATGCATTTTGGTCTATTTTCATTTTTTCTTTGGCCACTGAAAATGTTGTTAACCGAGAGTGTCCAGATCAACATATTATACTTTTGATTCCAACAAATAAGGATTCAACTTCAAGTTATATATCCTATTAAACTAAAAAAGGGAAGCATTCTCTTCCCTAATTCGTAATTAAAAACTTACAATTTATAATTCTCTATAAACCTTTCC
>JABAZP010000006.1:0-117426 GCA_018608405.1 Flavobacteriales bacterium | reverse complement strand
CTTCCCTAATTCGTAATTAAAAACTTACAATTTATAATTCTCTATAAACCTTTCCCTTCTGCTATCAATTCCGCTAAATCATATACTTTAAGCGTATCTTCTTTCTCTTTGTTTTTTACCCCATCGGTCATCATGGTCATGCAAAATGGACAACCAACAGCAACAATGTTTGGATTAGCATCCACTACATCTTCCATTCTCTCAATATTCACTTCTTTGGTTCCTGGCTCTGCTTCTTTAAACATTTGAGCGCCTCCTGCACCGCAGCAAAGACCTTTTGCTTTGCAACGCTTTAACTCAACCAAGTCAGCATCTAATTCTTGTAATAGAGCTCTTGGTGCTTCATACTCCCCATTTCCTCTGCCTAAGTAACAAGGATCGTGAAAAGAAATTTTCTTCCCTTTAAATTCGCCACCTTCTATCTTCAATTTACCTTCTTCCATTAATTTTTGAAGAAATTGAGAATGATGCAAAACCTCGTAATCTCCGCCTAAGCCCGGATATTCGTTTTTTAAGGTATTGAAACAATGAGGACACGTCGTCACAATTTTCTTAACCTCATAAGCATTCATAACCTGAATGTTAGTCATCGCTTGCATCTGAAATAAGAATTCGTTCCCAGCTCGTTTTGCAGGATCTCCTGTACAACTTTCTTCCGTACCGAGAATCGCAAAATTTACCCCAACACTGTTTAATATTTTAACAAAGGCACGAGTAATTTTCTTTGCTCGATCATCGAAACTTCCAGCACATCCTACCCAAAATAAAACCTCTGGCTTTTCCCCTTTAGCCGTTAATTCGGCCATTGTATTCACGTTTAACGTACTGCTCATAATTTTCTATCTTTCAAATACTTCGATTGTTTTTTCTTTTTTAACTAAGTCTGTAAACTTTCCGTTAAATCGAGTTGCTTTTACCAAATGGTTATCAATCCAATGATAGTTACCACCACGTGGCTTACCCATTAAAAGTGCGTGATACTTAAATCCATTTTCATTCAACCACTTTTCTGTTACTTCTCGATGGTCTTCTGTTCTTGATGTAAAATAGGTAATCACATGACCTTCGTCAAACCATTTGTTGATTGTTTCCAATGCGTCAGGATATAACTCCGCAGTTGCCATGCGCTTTGGCTCCTCGTTTGGAATGTCGTCACAAATAGTCCCATCGATATCAATCAAATAATTTTTTCGATTATCCGCCAACACCGGACTTAATAATTGCCCATCTTGCTCTACTTTTTTGAGCTTAAATTCTTTTTTATCCTTCATTGATCCAATTTGCTCTATCGGTTTGAGAAAACTGCCATGGAGCGCCGTTGTTTTCTATATTGGTAATCATGCCTGCCAGTTCCGAAGGAATTTTTGACTCTTCCATCACTAAACTTCTTCGCATGTCCATTATTATGGATAGAGGGTTCAACTCAATTGGGCAAGCATCAACACACGCATTACACGTAGTACATGCCCAAAGCTCTTCTTCAGAAATGTAATCACCCAACAACGATTTGCCATCGGAGAAATCTTTGCCATTTTTATCCATTCCTTTTCCAACCTCCTCCAATCGATCTCTTGTATCCATCATGATTTTTCGTGGAGAAAGTAATTTCCCTGTCTGACTTGCGGGACACTGTTCTGAACACCTTCCGCACTCAGTACAAGAATAAGAATCCATTAATTGCTTCCAGTTTAAGTCAGCCACATCTTTGGCTCCGAATCGTTCTACCGGCCCTTCGGGTTCCGCAGGAGCAGCATATGGATCTGCATCCGGGTCAAACATCATTTCCACTTCTTTCTTAACAGAGTCCATGTTATCAAATTCTGCTCTCGGTTTCAGTTTAGCGTAAAACACTGAAGGAAAAGCTAACATAATATGGAAGTGCTTTGAATAAGGAAGATAATTCAAGAAAGCTAGTATTCCAAGAATGTGAAACCACCAAGTTACTCTTTCAACAATTACCAAATTTCCATTTGAAAGTCCGTCAAACAATGGAACTATAAATTGACTAATTGGATAAGATCCTGCAACGACATAGTGTTCTGCTCCCCTTGCTTGCAGAATTTGATCAGCTGCGTTCATGGAAAGGAAAGCACCCATTAAAAGTACTTCAACAATTAGAATAATGTTCGCGTCTGTTTTAGGCCATCCGAGCATCTCTCTCATTCCAAAACGTTTTATTGTCAAGAAATTTCTTCGAACGAAAAAAACAGTGATGGCAAGTAGAACAAGAAAAGCTAATATTTCAAACGAACCAATTAAGAAGTCATAGAAGCCTCCCAAAGGGACAGCAAAAATTCGGTGTGTTCCAAAAATACCATCAATAATTATCTCTAAAACCTCAATATTAATGATGATAAAACCTGCGTACACGATAATGTGCATCAAACCTGATACAGGTTTTACTACCATTTTTGATTGACCGATGGCTACCAGAATCATTTTCTTCCATCGTTCCGGCTTGTTGTCAGAAATATCGACATCCTTACCAAGGTTGATGTTGCGAATGATTGCTTTTAAATTTTTAGAGAACAAAAACACCGCTGCAGCGAATGCAACGACAAATAAAATATTTTCTAAACCCATGAAAGTAAAGTTAGGTAATAAAGCTTATTTGCTCTTATCTTTTCTACCGAAAATTGAAAAGTGAACGTAACGTTCAGGATTCAGCCTCATATCTAGCATTAACTGATCAAGGTCATAAGCAGCAGCTTCTAAGTTTTGATACAAGGTATCATTATTCATTAGTGCACCTAATGAGCCCTCTCCACTATTTACCTTTTGCATCAATTCTGCAACTTCTTGCATTGCTATTGAAGCGTTGTTAACCGTTTGCTGAAGATTAGCTCCCGCAAGAGAGTCACTAATTGATTTTAAATTAGAAAGTGTTTGATCTAATTTCTCATTGTTATTTTCAAAGTTCTTCGTAATCGATTCAACATTTGCAAAAATTCGTTGTAAGCTCTGTCTGTTCTCATTTACCATGTCATCGGCATCCTCCATCGTCTTTTTGAAAACTTTAAGAGACTGACTAATGGTAGTTATACTTGAACTTATGTCTTCTTGAGCTTTGATATCAAAAATAGATTTTACAGTAGTTATCGCAGAGTCGATAGAGCCGATTAAACTTTCAGCTTTATTTCTCAAAGGCGCAATCTGCTGATTAACGGCTTCTTGCAAAGATGTTTCTATAGATGAGTTTAAGGTATCTAAGTTTTTAACTGTTTCTGTAGCTTTTCCAAACACAAGGTTAATCGCCTTACCTCCTAAAAAACCGTCACTAAATATTTCTGCTTTAGAATCTCTTGGAATTTTTATATAAGATTCAGTTATTGAAAATTGTACAATCAACTTTCCTGAAAAGTCTTTTGAAAAATCAACACTTTCAACTTGCCCAACTTTGTTGCCATTAAACATGACAGGATTCGTTCTTGCTAAACCTCCTACATTTGGATAAACAGCATAAAGCTTCAAGCTTTTATCAAAAATATTTTTGCCTTTTAAATAATTCGCACCCCAAATAGCAAGGAAGATGCAGAGCAACATGACCCCACCAATTTTTACTTCTTTACTTATCTTCATTTTACTAAATTAATTATTTATCTTCCTTTAAAAGTTTGACTGCCTCTCCAACTGCAATTCTCTTCCCATTGTGAAAGGCTACCACAAAAGAATCGTCATAGCCACTTTCTTTTACTTTTTTCTGTAGCTCATTGGCTGCCTCCCAAGTTGTTTCAGAGCCATAAGTATATCGAAATAAACCTCCTGCCTCGTAAAATTCAACTTCCTCTAATCCATTAAAATTCTCAGGAGTTGGCTCAACTTTGTTAGAAGAGGTAGCTATTTGGATTTTAAATAACAATCCTTCCTGAAGTATTCTTTCTACTCCTTCATCACTATTCCCCTGCCGTATTTCCGTTGCAACCTTTTTAAATTCTTGTACTGCCTTGTTTGAATCTTTTTTTACGGGCTCAGCTTTTTTCTCAACTTGTTTTGGTTTGTCGGCCTTCGCATCCTCTTCAATGCTATCATCTACTATGGACTGTGAAACAGACTCGACCTCTTTCTTATATTCTTTAAAAGCACGATAAATGGCGGACGCTAAATAATCTTGACCTTGTTCAGAAGTTAAAAATTTCTCTTCATTTCTGTTCGTTAAAAAACCCGTTTCAATCAGAACACTAGGCATAGTCGTTTGGTGTAAAACTAAAAACCCAGCAGTTTTAACACCTCTATCTTTTCGCCCTACTCTTTCTCTAAATTGTCCTTGTATTTTTTCTGCAAAGGATATGCTTTGCGCTTGGTGCGCCTTTGATGAAAACGTGAAAATAATGTAGGACGCAGGAGAATTAGGATCAAAGTCATCATACTTTGTTTCGTAATTATCTTCCATCAAAATAACAGAGTTCTCACGTTGAGCTGCTTTCATGTTAGACTCGGATTTTGCATCACCCATTACAAACGTTTCTGTACCATAGGCAGAAGAACCTCCTGCATTTGCATGAATACAGATAAATAAATCTGCTTTTGCTTTGTTGGCAATACTAGCTCGATCTTGTAATTCAACAAACACATCTGTTTTTCTAGTGTAAATTACATTCAAATCAGCATACGTTTCTTCCAAATATCCACCTAGCTTAAGTGCAATAGCCAAGGCAACGTCTTTCTCATAACTTTCAGAACCTAAACAGCCTTTGTCTTTTCCACCATGTCCAGCATCAATAACTACCGTTCGCAACTTGCCGAAAAAATCACTTTTAGACTGGCTGTGAGCCACTTGAATCGAAGTGATTACAAGCAATAATAGTAATAAATTCGTTCTTAACTTCATAGGTTGGCGAAAGTCAATTTTAAATAATTTAGTTAGCTTTGGCACTGATTTTGACAGTAGTATTCTATACAAAAATAGCATTATAAGGTTGCGCTCTACTCCAGCTCTTTCTCGGGTTTTCATCTTAACGGTGTTAATAACTGTCACTGCACTTTCAAAGGGCTTTACACAATCGGATACCATTCAATTTAGTCCAGGAACTGATACAACACTCCTTTATCCAGACTCTGTCGAAATAAATCGCGACTCCACTCAAATTCCCGACAGTGCAGCAATTGCAACTTCTACCAAAATTGATACCACACTCTCAGAGGATGCTATTGAGTCAAGAGTTGATTATGAGGCTTTAGACTCTATGAAGATTGACATGCTGACCGAAAAAGTATACTTATACGGCTCAGCGCAAGTAAATTATGAAGACATTCAACTGAACGCTGATTACATTGAACTTGATTTGAAAAACAATACAGTATTTGCAGATGGAAGGCCAGATTCAACTGGAGAGATGGTGGGGTTTCCGGTTTTTAAGGAAGGGGCCAAAGAGTACGTTACAAAACGAATGACCTATAATTTCGAAAGTAAAAAAGGAAAAATTACTGAAGTAAGAACGCAGGAAGGCGAAGGTTTTATCAAGGGAAATGAAGTAAAGAAAAGCGGTACAGATGTGATGTACATTAAAAATGGATACTACACTACCTGTAATTTAGAGGATCCTCACTTCTCTTTGGCTACCTCAAAACTCAAAATCATTCCCGGAGATAAAATTATTACCGGACCAACAGTTCTAAAAATTGACAACATCCCCACGCCATTAGGGTTGCCCTTCGGATTTTTTCCGAATAAGAAAGGCCGATCATCAGGTATTGTAATTCCTACCTACGGAGACTCTCGAGCACTGGGGTTCTTTTTAAGAAATGGGGGGTTCTATTGGGGTGTCAATGAATACATTGATGCACGTATTACCGGAGACATTTATTCTTTAGGAAGTTGGGGCGGAGCACTAAATACTAGGTACAGGAAGCGTTACAAATACAATGGTAATGTGAATATCTCCTACACAAAAAGGAAAGAAGGCTTTGAGGAACTACCGAGTTACACTGAAATAAATAATATGTTCATTAGGTGGAACCACGCTCAAGATTCTAAAGCCAAACCAGGAAGTCGATTTTCCGCAAATGTTAACCTTGGAAGCAGCAGTAATTTTCAGAATAACCTAAACAGTTTCTCAAACGAATACCTGACGAATACGTTCCAATCCTCCATCACCTACACAAATTCCTTTCCAACGAAACCATACAACCTGACACTTAGCGCTCGTCATAGTCAGAATACGCAAACAGAGCAATTCAACATTAACTTACCAGATGTATCATTTAACTTCTCCAGGCAATTTCCATTTAAAAATGTAGGGAAAATTGGAAATGAATGGTGGCGAAGTATTTACAAAAACTTTGGGGTAAGTATGCGGTCCGAAGCAACCAATAGATTAACCGTGCAAGAGAATAGATTGGGACTATCAGAACTTGGAGAAGTTAGTCAAGAATTTAAAAACGGAATTCGTCACAGTATTCCTCTGTCCACCTCCTTTAAATTGCTAAAGCATGCGACTGTAAGCCAAGCGGTAAGCTTAAACGAAACATGGATTCTAAGCTCTATTCGCAGGTCTGTAAATAGTGAAGGTGTGCTAGTTACAGATACCGTAATGGGTTTAGAAAGAGCAGCGACTGCCAGCTTTAATGCAGCTTTAAACACTAAACTCTATAGTTTGTACCAATACAAAAGAGGTAAAGTTGCAGCCATTCGTCATGTTATGACACCCTCTATTTCGTTTAATTTCCAACCAGAAATATCGGAAGGAATTGAAAGATACACTGATACGTTAGGGGTTACAAATAAATACTCCATTTTTGAAGGAAGTATCTATGGTACTCCCGATAGAAGAAGAAGCGGTAGAGTTGGGTTTGGATTGCTGAACAATCTAGAAATGAAAGTTCGAACCGATAAAGACAGCACAGGCCTCAAAAAAATTAAATTACTCGAAAACTTTGGTTTATCGTCAAGCTACGATTTAAGTGCCGACTCCTTGAATTGGGCACCAATTTCTGCCAATGGCAGAACCAGAATCGGAAGATTCCTGAGCTTCCAATTTAATGGAACACTTGACCCTTATGGTTTTGATACCGATTCACTAGGCAGACAAACCCGAGTTAACAAAAGCTCCAAAGACACCCAAGATGAATGGTTACGACTTACAAATGGTAGTGTTGCTTTTAACTTTAGATTAACTGGAAAAGGAAAAGATGGTAAAAAAGCTAACGAGCCTAAAAAAAGCAAATATGCAACCGATGAGGAGCTAGAGCAAATAAATGCCAACATCGAGCAATATGTTGACTTTAGCATTCCTTGGTCTTTAAACGTTAGTTACAACATTCGTTACACAAAACCTACTAATAATAGCAATGTAACACAAACCTTGAACTTTAACGGAGACCTGAGCCTAACTGATAATTGGAAAATTGGCGCTACTTCCGGTTGGGATTTTACCAATAACGATTTTAGTTACACCTCTTTAAACATCAATAGAGATTTACATTGCTGGCAATTGGCGGTAAACTGGATTCCATTCGGACCGAGACAGAGTTATAACATTACTTTAAATGTAAAATCTGCTGTGCTGCAAGACTTAAAACTGAACAGAAGAAGAGACTTTTATGATTTAATTCAGTAAGTCGAAATACAGTATCACCAATACCAGTTTCAAAATATTAAACTTCAACCACATACCAGTATAATTCTTCTCTCAAAAACCTTTTCTTTTCAAAGAAAAATATCCTACATTTGCAGGCTTAAAATTTATTTATAATTAACAACAACGTAAAATGCCTACAAAGATCAGATTACAAAGACATGGTAAGAAAAGATATCCTTTCTATCATGTTGTGATCGCGGACAGTCGTGCCCCACGAGATGGGAAATTTATTGAAAAATTAGGTACGTATAACCCGAACACCAACCCAGCAACAATCGACATCGATTTCGATGGCGCATTAAACTGGATGAAAAAAGGAGCTCAACCTACTGACACAGTGAGAGCTTTATTGTCTTACAAAGGAGTGATTTTTAAGAATCACTTAGACAAAGGAGTATTAAAGGGTGCCTTCACCCAAGAAGAAGCAGATAAAAAGTTTGCTGCTTGGTTAGCAGATAAAGAAGCTAAAGTAGACTCTAAGAAAGACAAATTACTGTCTGACAAAGAAGCTGCTGCTAAAAAAGCGCTAGAAGCTGAATCTGCTGCTAATGCTAAAAAAGCTGCCTCAATTGCTGCTAAAACTGCGGAATTAGCAGGCGAAGTTGCAGATGCAGTGGAAGAAGTTGTGGAAGACGCAGCAGAGGCTGTTGAAGATGCAGCTGAAGCAGTTGCTGATGCTGTAGAAGATACAGTTGAAACAGTAAAAGAAGCTGTTTCAGGAGATGACTCTTCTGAAGAAGATAAGAAAGAAGCTTAATAATAGTATCATACGATGAAAGTCGATGATTGCTTTTATTTAGGATATATTTCTAAAACAATAGGAACCAAAGGGGAATTAGCATTCAAGCTGGATGTTGATTCCCCTTCTTCGTATAATGACCTAAAGGCTGTTTTTGTGCAAATTAGTCCAAAGGACAAACAGCTAGTTCCTTATTTCTTAGAGAAGGCTGAAATTCAAAACAACGACTTATTAAGGTGTAAGTTTGAGGGTGTGGATGACCCGTCAACCGCCAAAAGTTTAGTTGGTACTTCGCTGTACTTGTTGCAGGAAAATCTACCTGAGTTAAAAGAAAATCAATTTTATTTTCACGATGTAATTGGTTACAAAGTTCTTGATCAAGAAAGGGGAGAGTTGGGTAAAATAGAAAAAGTACTTGAATACTCTACTTCAAACCTATTTTCTATTCCAGTTGGAGACAAAGAAATTTTAATTCCCATTTCTGACGAAACAATTACCAAAGTGGACAAAAAAGCCAAAGAGATTCATGTCATTTGCCCTGACGGTTTAATTGATCTTTACCTTGAAGGCTAAGCCTTTCCATTTTAAACAATTTACGATTCACCAAGACCGCTGTGCCTTAAAAGTGGGAACTGATGGTGTTTTGCTGGGCGCTTGGGCTAATTGCTCAAAAGCAACATCCATATTAGATATTGGAAGCGGAACAGGTGTAATATCCTTAATGATCGCTCAACGTTCTACTGCAAAAATTACTGCAATTGAAATAGACCAAGAGGCTGCTGAACAGAGTGCTGAAAATTTCCGTGGTTCCGTTTGGAAGGAAAGGCTTGACGTACTGCATACCTCAATTCAACAGTATACAGATATAAAAGATGTCAAGAAGTTTGACTTGATTGTTAGCAATCCCCCCTTCTACTCCATTCAAAAAGAAACAAACCAACGCAGTATTGCAAGGAGCGAACAACAACTTAATCTGGCTGAGCTTTTCTCATTAGTTGAAGTGCTACTTGAGCCAAGCGGAAGCTTTTGTGTTATTTTTCCCTCTAGCAGAGCCAAAGAATTACTTAAAACTGCTGCTAAAGTTCAATTGTTTCCCAATAAAATCTGCAACGTTAAAGGTAACCCATGTTCAGAGGTTAAAAGAATGTTAGTTGAGTTTCAATTTAACTCAAAAAGTTACGAGGAAAGTTTACTTGTAATTGAAGAGGAACGGCACAATTATACCGAAGATTACGAAGCACTGCTGAAAGATTACTTAACTATTTTCTAATAGAATTGAAAACTCGTCCAAACTCTTTACCACGAAGTCAGCTTCTTCAGGGTTAGCCACATCTTCATGGATAAAAACTGTTTTCATCCTAGCTCTTTTCCCCATTTGAATGTCAGTTATAGAGTCTCCAACTATAATAGACTTTAAAAAGTCAACTTCGGGAAAATCCTTTTTTGCTTGCAGCGCCATTCCGATGTTTGGCTTTCTACAAAGTGTATTTTCAGCTGCTAAATCAGGACAATAATACAATGCATCAAACTTCACGTCAAATGGTTTTAAACCTTCTTCCATATAATCATGCACAACTTTTAAGTCCTCATGCGTCATAATTCCCTTTCCGATTCCTTGTTGATTGGTAACTAAAAAAAGTCTTCCAAAAAGTTTAGTCATTTTTTGAATAGATACTTGCGCACCTTCAACAAACTCAAATTCGTCTATGTTTTTAACGTAATCGTTGTCAAGCTTTTTGTTTATGACTCCATCTCTATCTAAAAACAGAGACCAAGTCGAGTCGATATTCAACTGTCTTAACTTATTCACCGAACATGGTTTTTTCAGTGATATCGCACACAATGTGCCCAACTAAAATGTGACTCTCTTGAATTCTAGGAGTATCATTTGAAGGAACATTAATCAATACATCCACCAATTCAGCCATTTCACCGCCTGATTCACCTGTCATTCCGATAATTGTGGCGCCTTGACTTTTTGCCACCTTGAGCGCTTCAATTATATTTTTGCTATTACCACTGGTTGAAATTCCAACTAAAACATCGCCTTTTCTGCAACACGCTTCCGCCATTCGACTGTAGACCTTATCGTAGCCGTAGTCGTTTGCAACAGCCGTCATATATGAAGAATTTACGTGAAATGCCTCTGAGTACAATGGTTTTCGATCTAAGTAAAATCGTCCTGTCAACTCTGCAGAAATGTGCTGAGCATCGGCTGCAGAACCACCATTGCCGCAAAAAAAGACTTTACCGTCGTTCTTAAAGCACTGCACCAAGGTATCTGCAAAAGTTTCAATTTGAGAAACTAACCTGCTAGATTCCAATAATGATTGCTTAGTCGCAATTGATGCTGCAATGGTTTCACTTATTAACTTCTTGTTCTTACTCATGTTGCAAAAGTATTAACTTTCCTGATAAAGCTTGATAAAATTATTTACCAGGGTTTTCCAAGAAAATTGCTCCTTGGCTTGCTTCATATCTGCTTTAAAAGACGCCTTACCCTTTTCGTAGAATTCTACCACATGCTTTGCAATATCGTTTGGGTCTTGCTCCACCAAGTAACCTGTTTCTCCATGCTGTACTAATTCTGGTAATCCTCCAACTTTTGTTACAATCATTGGAACTTCAAACTGATAAGCAATTTGCGTTACACCACTTTGTGTTGCTGAATAATAAGGTTGCAATACCACATCGCAAGCAGAAAAATAATATTTCACCTTGCTATCGGGAATAAAGTCAGTATGCCAGATGATATCTTTTTTAACCCCTAACTCTTCCGCTAACGAATAATAAAAGTCGGCATCTCCATAAAACTCACCTGCTATAATTAATTTTTTATTCGGCAAGTTGTCTTTCCATTCTGCAAATGCTCGAATTGCTAAATCAAGACCTTTGTATTTCCGTATGAATCCAAAAAATAGGATGTAATCGTCTTCTAAGTTCAAATCCAATTCTCTTTTGGCCACTTCTTGACTTAACTTTTCTCCAAAATTGTCAAAAACAGGATGAGGATTTAAAATGCACGACCCTCCATTTTTAAAAGAATATAAATCATCCATTACCGTCCGACTCATAGCAATGTATTTCTGGATGGGCTTTACAAAATACTTCGTAAAAGCTACATCGCCTATGCGTTTCTCATGAGGCACTACATTGTCTAACAGACAAATCACTTTAATCTTTTTATTCAATAATCGAACAACTGAACCAAGGCAAGGTCCCATAAATGGAATCCAATATCGTGTGATTACGAGATCAGGTTGTTGGCGGTTAATATACTTCGCCGTAGTCCACCACGAAATAGGATTGATGCTACTCAATTTTCTTTTAATGCTAGAAAACGTTGAGGGTTCTTCTGAAAATTGAGTTTTCCCAGGAAATAAAATATTGGGGTATTGCGTAGTGAAGGTTATGATTTCAGTTGAAATACCCTTGTCTTCTAGCTCGTTAGCTAGGCGCTCATTGTAAGCCGCCAATCCACCTCTAAACGGCCATGCAGTGCCAAGAATAATGACCTTTTTTGGAAGATTATCCAAGCTCCTTTTCTATTTTGTAATTATTCCTATTTGGAGAACTTCTCGAAATTAATTCGCCTAAAAATCCTACTAAAAACATTTGCACGCCAATTATCATTGAAGTAAGTGCTACGTAGAAATGTGGTTTATCGGCAACCAATGGTGCGCTTATTCCTTCGTATAAATAAACTATTTTCTCACCTAGCACATAAACCACCATTCCAAATCCAATTACAAACATTATGGTACCCAAGGTGCCAAAAAAGTGCATGGGTCGTTTACCAAATTTTCCGACAAAATTGATAGATAGTAAATCTAAAAAACCGTTGATAAATCTTTCTAAACCAAACTTGGTGACACCATATTTTCGCTCTTGGTGAGAAACTACTTTTTCTGTTATCCTTGTGAACCCTGCCCATTTAGCAATGGCTGGAATGTAGCGATGCATTTCTCCATATACTTCTATGTTTTTAACTACATCACTTTGATAAGCCTTTAACCCACAGTTGAAGTCATTTAAATGAATACCCGTCATTTTTCGAGTCGCCCAGTTAAACAACTTTGTAGGAATTGTTTTAGAAAGAGGATCATACCTTTTTTTCTTCCAACCTGAAACAATATGAAAGTTTTGCTCAGTAATCATCTTGTACATTTCAGGTAACTCCTCAGGACTATCTTGTAAGTCAGCATCCATGGTAAAAACGACGTCGCCTTCTGCTGCTTCAAAACCAACATTTAATGCCGCAGACTTGCCATAATTCCGTCTAAATTTGATTCCCTTTACGGAGCAATCTTGCTTATTGAGCTCTTCAATTATTGACCATGACCGATCATTACTACCGTCATCAATAAAAAGCACCTCGTAACTGAACTTGTGTTCAGTCAGAACCTTTTTGATCCAATCGTTTAATTCAGAAAGAGATTCCTCTTCATCTAAAAGCGGAATTACTATGGAAATGTCTTTTTTCAAAGGAGTAGTTTCTTATGCGTTTTCAAATGAATCTGGATCGTTTTTCAAAAATGCAGCAGCAATTAATGACACTATAGAACCCATGAACGTAGTTCCCAAAATTCCCATTATAAAAATACCTATTGGGGAAACCATTTTACTGGTCCAAGCCATTGCCATTTCAATTGCCTCTTCCGGCTGACCTTGTTCAATCATTTGAATTTCTGTTTGCTCTAGTGTGTAATCTATAAAGGAAGTATCTATAAAACCCAAGTAAACGTAGTTTGCAAAACTAACAATAATTGATGCAAACAATGTTATCAATACTCCATAACCTAAAGCATTGCTGTAAGAAATGAACCCTCCTAGAACTCCGTCTCTATATTTTCTAATTCCAATTACTATTCCTGCAATAATAACCACCCAACTTAAATAACCGAATGCTTGGTTTTCATACATTTCAAAAACATAGGTCACTAAACTTAGCACCATTAAAATCAGCCCTAAAATTGCTCCGAAATTTAAAGCACTTTTCATTTTTGAAGGTTGTTCTTTATTCATATCATAGTTAGTAGTATCTGTCATGGTCTTATATTTTATGGTTTCAAACAAAGATAGAAAAACTAAGGGCTAAGCTTGATTTTATTTGAAAATATTTATCGTAGAGTTAAACAATTTGTTACCTTTACCACGGGTAAGTCTTATACGACCAGCTCCCGTTGAATCCCCCAGGGTCGGAAGGCAGCAAGGGTAGATGGTTGTAGCGGTGCGATGTAAGTAGCTTACCCATTTTTTGTGCCCTAAACTTCCAACTTTTATATATCACATATACTTACTTTTTGTTCAAATCTTTATTTGCAAGTACCTCCTCCACTATTTAACTTCGCACAAACTAAAATAAGACTTGAATGAAATTTTTTATTGACACTGCCAACCTAGATCAAATTAGAGAAGCCCAAGACATGGGTATACTAGACGGTGTAACGACCAACCCTTCGTTAATGGCAAAAGAAGGAATTAGTGGTGACGAAAAAGTAAAGCAACACTACATTGACATTTGCAACATTGTTGATGGAGATGTAAGCGCTGAAGTTATCTCAACTGACTTTGACGGAATGGTAAAAGAAGGTGAAGCCCTAGCAGCATTGCACGAGCAAATCGTTGTTAAAGTGCCAATGATTAAAGAAGGTGTGAAAGCAATTAAATATTTCACTTCAAAAGGAATTAGAACCAATTGTACCTTGATTTTTAGCGCCGGACAAGCATTGTTAGCCGCGAAAGCTGGAGCAACTTACGTTTCGCCATTTATTGGTAGACTAGACGATGTGTCGACCGATGGGTTGAATTTAATAGATGAAATTAGAACGATTTACGACAACTACTTTTTCGAGACGGAAATTCTAGCAGCTTCTATTCGTCACCCAATGCACATTATTGATTGTGCTAAAATTGGTGCAGATGTTATGACAGGTCCATTAAGTGCAATAACTGCCTTATTAAAGCACCCATTAACAGACATAGGCTTGGCAAAATTTTTAGAAGATCACGCAAAAACAAACAAGTAAATGCTACTGAAGCTTTACGAAAATAATACGAACCCAAAAGACTTGAAGCGCATTTCCGAATGCCTTCAAGCTGGGGGAGTTATTATTTACCCCACTGATACAGTTTATGCCATTGGGTGTGATATAAACAGTCGTAGTGCAATTGAAAGAGTCGCAAAAATTAAAGAAGTAAAGGTCGAGAAGGCAAATTTCTCTTTTGTATTTTATAACCTCAGCCACATTTCAGAATACACCAAACAGTTCGACTCTGCTACTTTTAAGTTACTGAAGAGAAATCTTCCTGGTGCATTTACCTTCATATTAGAAGCCAACAACAGTATTCCAAAGCTTTTTAAGAATAAAAAGAGAACACTAGGAATTCGAATTCCGGACAATCCAATTTGCAGATCAATAGTCGAAAACTTTGGTAATCCACTTATTGCAACTTCCGTGCACGATGACGATGAAGTTATAGAGTACACTACCGATCCTGAATTGATTTATGAAAAATATGGAGATCTTGTCGATATGGTTATTGACGGTGGTTTTGGCAACAATGAAGCATCTACAGTAGTAGACCTAACGAGTGGATATCCTGAAATTATTCGACAAGGAATTGGTCAACTAGACGATTAAAAAAGGGCCTTATCTCTTGTATACTCGTTCAATAGCAATTCGTGTAACTCCTTTACTTGAGGAAGTAACTCTTCATTTCCATCATTCATTATAATAAAGTCTGCCAGAGCATTTCTTTCTGCATCTGAATATTGATGAAGCATTCGCTTTTCTACTGATTCTTTTGTTACCTCGTCGCGTTTGATTATTCGTCGAATACGCTCTTCTTTCGGACAAAACACCGTCACCATTTTGTCAAGTTCTTTGTGCTGATCGGTCTCAAATAAAATGGCAGCCTCTTTTACTACGTATGGTTTTTTCTCATTCTTTTTGCACCAACTATCAAATTCAGCTTTAACACGAGGATGAACCAGTTCATTTAGCTTTTTTAATTCATCAGGGTTGTTAAACACCAATCTCGCCATTCGCTCTCGATCTATTGTTCCTGATGATGTGTACATATCACTGTCAAATTTTTTCTTGATTTGACTTTTCAAATAATCATCGTTGTTTAAAAGCATTTTTCCAACATCATCCGAGCTAAAAACCGGAACTCCCAAATTTTTTAGAATGTTACATACGGTAGATTTTCCACTACCCATTCCTCCTGTTATTCCAACCTTCAACATGTGCTACTGTTTAATAATAAATTCAATTTTTTCGGGCTCAACTCTTAATAATTTTGCAAAATCGGGCACACCTTTTATTTCAACTTTTAGTTTCCTCTTCTTCTGATACCCCTCTGTTAAATTAACAAGCGCCGAAATGCCTTGCTCTGTTAGCTGCTCATAATTTGACAATGGAACTAAGAATACAACCTTTACTTTATTAGGAAAGGTTCGAATTGAAACATCACCATTCCATTCAATAGGTAATTCAAAGGACTTCTCTGTAAATTTATCAACGGGAACCAAAATCGAAATTTCATTAGGAACTATGTCCAGCGATTGAAAACGTTCATCTTTCGAAAAAAGATACGTTATAGCTATAGAATCACTAACCTCGTCGTATTTTAATTTTTTCGTAGTTAAAAACTGTATCGAGTCTAATTCCGCTTGTGCCCCGGAAATCTCTACCATTTTCGGGTTAACCGTTATATCACCCATCAAATTATAACTACTTTCAAAAGAAAGCTCAACATCCGGCACTACTTTAACGGAACGCGTTACTCTTTTATCCGTTTTAAAAAGAATTGAATCTGACGTTATTCGTTCAAACCGAATGTCTTTATCCAAATACTGATATATTTCATTCTGCATTTTGGACGTTGGAATTCCAAACCGATTTTTACCAAGTTTCAACGCTTCACTTAAATTTACCTTCAAACTATTTCTATTCAAACTCATTTGTTCACCAAGTAATTCGAAACCACTACCTGAAACTTGAATCTCAATAAAATCAATGGGTTTTTCCGTTAGAATGAACTCTTTATTAAACGAGCCGTATTCTACAGGTATAGTTAGATTGGTGGTGTATTGCTTTGAAAGTGAAGAAAGAAACCAAAAAAAAGTTGATAACACTAAACAAAAAAAGAAGATCGAAGCCCGTTCATTGAGCTTGATCTTCCCTTTATTTGAATCAAAAATTAAGTTTTTGATTTTATTTTTCACAGTGGTTTACCTTTTTGTGAAAATACAAAAGTTGAACCTTGTATTTATTTTGCTTTTGAAGAAATACCTGCTTCAGTAGCAAAATCCGAAGAAATTGCAGCTTTCTCAACCGTAATTCTTACGTCGTTTGCAATTTCTAGTACAACTGTATTTTCTTTCATTTCTGAGATTTTTCCGTGCACACCACCAATGGTTACCACCTGGTCTCCTTTGGCAAGATTTTCTCTAAATTTCTTCGTCTCTTTTTGTTTTTTCAACTGAGGACGAATCATGAAAAAGTAGAAAACAACTACGATTAAAATTAATGGAAGAAAATCCATTATACCTCCGCCACCTGTTCCCGGTGACATTAAAAATATTCCTAATACATTCATTACTGTTCTGTTTTTTGTGTTTGTGGTACTAATACATCTCCTTCAATGGCCAATACCATTACGTTTGGCACTGTGTTAGCGACTAAAGTTACTGTGTTTTTTACGTGACCTGATTTACCGTTACTGTTGAATACTACCTCAATTTCTCCTTCTTCTCCCGGAGCAATTGGGTTTCTAGGCCACAATGGAACCGTACAACCACAACTGCCTTTTGCGTCGGATATGATCAAGTTTGTTTTTCCAACGTTGGTGAAGGTAAAAAGTCTTTTTACTTTTTCACCTTGAGAGATTTCGCCAAACTGCAAAACTGTTTCTTCAAACTCAAACTTTGGAAGTTCCTCATCACTAACAACTGCTCCTTCTTCTGCTGTCGCATTGTTATTAATTAAATCAGTTGTTACATCAACGTTGTCGTCGTTATTTTTTGATGTATCATTACAAGCACCTAAACTTATAAGTGCTACAAAAGTTGCTAAAATTGCTACGCTTTTCATGGTTATTACTTTTATTGCATTAAACCTCTACCGGTCTTTTTTAATTTATCCTCTCTTTTAAATTCTGCCAGAAGCTTATCCAACACTCCATTAATAAAGATTTTACTCTTTTGGGTGCTAAATTGTTTAGACAACTCGATGTATTCATTCATGGTAACCTTTACCGGAATGGAAGAAAAGTTTAGGAATTCGGTAATGGCCATTTTCATTAGTAAAACATCCATTACTGCGATTCGCTCAACTTCCCAATTTTGAGTCTTGTCCTCAATTAATTTAGCATTTTCCGCATCGTTGTTAATCGCTTTTCGAAAAAGGTTTTTAACGAATCGATCATCCTCTTCAGGGTCTTTATACATTTCAGGCAGCACCTTGTATTTGTCAGCCGCCTTAATTTTGCCAACATAGCGAATAGCCATATTTATGCAATAATCGCTATCCTCAAAGTCCCAAAAAATACTTCGTTCTTGAAAATGATTGTAAAAATCATCGTTGTCTAAAATAAAGTTGCTGTAAATTTTTTCTACAAACTTCCTATGTGAAGCAGAGCTATCTTCTTCTTCCAAAAAATCTAAATACAGCTTGCTGTCCTTAATTTTCTTCCAAAGTTTTCTAACCAAATCTGGATCAGCGCTCCAAGAAATTTTATAATCAGACACTTTTCTTTGCAATGCAGCATTGTCATTAAGTGCTTGAATTAAAAAACTATCAACGAATTTTCTATTTGGATTTTTATCCTCTTCTGTAGGAAGCGCTTTGTTTCTCGCCTCTTCCATTTGAACTTCGGCAGCATTGGCCAGTTCAATTGGCAAAATCAAATAGTGAAGGTACAGTTCATACACCCTATCTATACTCATTTTTAATGACTTTTCAGCCTTTGCTAAGTCTGACCCTTCCGATTGAAAATAGGCATACAACGATTGTAAAACCTTAACTCTAAGTATTCTTCTATTCAGCATTTGCTAGAGTACGCTTTTGATTTTTGCTATTGCTTCAATTCTATCTTTCGCTATTCCCATAGCTGCTTCTTGCGGTGTTAATCCGTCAGCATTTGATCGGTTGAAGATATCAGTTGTTGTTTGATAAATATTTTCTGTTAACTCCATTGCTCTTGCTTCAGAAGTTCCGGTTACCTCTCGATAAACATTAATTAACCCACCAGCATTAATCAAGAAATCTGGAGCATACAAAACACCTTTCTCCATTAATCTTCTTCCGTGGACTATTTCATCTTGTAACTGATTATTCGCCGCTCCTGCTATTACACTGCACTTCAACCTTTCAATCGTATTATCATTTAAGGTAGCACCCAAAGCACAAGGAGCGTAAATGTCCATATCTAAATCGTAGATACCATCTCCTTCAACGACCTGTGTTCCGAATTCCATAGCGATTCTAGAAACTCTGTCTTGATTTATATCAGCTATGGTAACTAGCGCCCCTTCCTTTGAAAGGTGTTTAACCAATGTTTCTCCAACATGACCAACACCTTGAACTACAACTTTCTTGCCCCCTAAATTATCTGAACCATATTGTTTTTTAGCCGCTGCTTTCATTCCCATGTAAACACCGTAAGCAGTCACAGGAGAAGGGTCTCCACTGCCACCTAATGTTTTTGGCAACCCGCTCACATGTTTGGTTTCCATATTCACCCACTCCATGTCTTTTGGTGAAATGCCAACATCTTCCGCAGTAATGTATTTACCACTTAAACTTTCAACAAATTTGCCAAACCTTCTGAATAGTGCTTCTGATTTTTGGGTGTAAGAGTCACCGATAATTACGGCTTTTCCACCGCCTAAGTTTAATCCACTAATGGAAGCTTTGAAGGTCATTCCTCTTGAAAGACGCAATACATCGTTCAATGCTTCAATTTCATTGTTGTAATTCCACATTCTCGTTCCTCCCAATGCCGGACCTAAAGTGGTGTTGTGAATTGCGATTATTGCTTTTAAACCACTTGCTTTATCTTGGCAAAAAACAACTTGCTCATGTTCGGTGTTGAACATTTTAGAAATAACAGGATTCATGTCCATCGCTAATTCTTCTCGATCTAAAACATCTTTCATTCCTTCAATTATGTTGATTTAACAAAATAGATTATCCTAAATTTGCTTGGCATTCAGCCGTGCAATTTGGAGTGCAAAAGTACCTATAAAAATCAAGTTTAGAAAGCCCTAAAAACGCATATGAAATCACTTCAATACCTTAACAAATACCTCTGGAAGTATCGATACCAGCTGATCTTGGGGGTTGTATTTATTGGAATTTCAAATGTATTTGCAATCTATCCTCCACAAATTGTAAGCGAAGCAATTGACGCTGTTGCAAACTCAGCAGAAATTCAAGAAATTGTAGGAGATGAAGAGTTACCGACAAAAGTAAACGCAACTAAAGACACTTTGTTAACGCCGTATATCAAAGATTTGGCTCTTAAAACAAAACTGATTGTTTTTGCGGCTTTGGTGTTGCTAATGGCATTACTAAAAGGAGTTTTTACCTTCTTTATGCGCCAAACTATTATCATCATGTCCAGATTGGTAGAATACAATTTGAAAAATGAGATTTACGAACACTATCAAGTGTTGAGCATGTCTTTCTACAAAAAGAACAATACTGGTGACATTATGAATCGTATTTCAGAAGATGTCAGCCGTGTTAGAATGTATTTAGGACCGGGAATTATGTACACCTTAAACTTAATTCTGCTGTTTGCAATGGTTATTCCTGTGATGCTTTCTAAAAGTGTAGAGCTAACCTTATATGCCTTAACTCCGTTGCCCATTCTATCTATTTTGATTTACATTATTTCTAGTAAAATCAATAAAAAGAGTGAAGCTACTCAACGTCAATTATCACTACTCTCAACATTTTCTCAAGAAAGCTTTTCCGGAATCAGAATCATCAAATCTTTTGTAAAAGAAAAATACATGAACCTTGTATTGAAGAAAGAAGCAGAAGAATACAAGGATCGAAATTTAGATTTAGTAAAACTAGAAGCCTTCTTCTTTCCTGTAATGATGATGCTCATTGGATTGAGTACCATTTTAACCGTTTACATGGGCAGTTTGAAAGTAATTGAAACGAGAGGAATGGAAAATGCCATTTCAATTGGTGACATTGCCGCATTTATCATTTACGTTAACATGCTAACTTGGCCGGTTACTGCCTTGGGCTGGGTAACCTCAATTGTACAAAGAGCAGCAGCTTCGCAAACAAGAATTAATGAATTTTTGGAGACAGAACCAGATATTCATAACTCCGCCGAAACAAACATTCCGATTGTCGGGAAAATTGAATTTAAAGATGTTTCGTTTGTCTATCCGGAATCAGGGACTAAAGCTGTGCAGCAGGTAAGTTTTGAAATTTCCAAAGGCGAAACCTTGGCAATAATTGGAAAAACCGGATCGGGAAAATCAACCATTGCCGACCTAGTATGTCGCCTTTTTGATGCTACTTCCGGAGAAGTTTTAATCGATGGAAGAGACATCAAATCAGTTAATCTAAATAATTTACGGAGCGAAATAGGTTATGTTCCACAGGAGGTTTTTCTTTTTTCTACCAGCATTAAAAACAACATTTCTTTTGGATTACAAGACCAAGATATTCCACAGGCAAGGATTGAAGAAGCCGCAAGAAAAGCTGCGATAGATTCGAACATAAAAACGTTTAAGAAAGGTTACGATACGTTGCTAGGAGAAAGAGGGATTACTTTATCGGGAGGTCAAAAACAACGAATTTCAATTGCTAGAGCAATTATCGATGAACCTAAAATTTTAATTTTTGACGACTGTCTATCTGCTGTAGATACTGAAACGGAAGAAGAAATATTGAGTAACCTAAAAGAGCTCATGAAAGATTCTACTTCCATTATTATCAGCCACAGAATCTCTTCAATAAAACATGCCAATCGTATTTTGGTAATGGACGAAGGTAGAATTGCAGAACAAGGAACACATGAGGAATTACTAGCAGCCAAGAGCCTTTATTATGAAACCTATCAAAAACAATTACTAGAAGACGAGAAAGAAATAGTTTAGAAATTTTGACCAATCTTTCCACTGCTATTTATTCATTTATTTTTTCGTTAGATTTGTTTAGTTAACAAAAAGCAGAAGCTATAGAATAAAAAACTACACTTGAAGATGGATAATGAGCACGAAGGTTCAAAGCGAAGAACCGATGATATTTACTCCAAATCGCTAAGAGCAGGAAATAGAACCTATTTCTTTGATGTAAAGTCTACTAAGTCGGAAGACTTATACTTAACAATTACTGAAAGTAAAAGAAGGTTTAACAACGACAAAGGTAAATTCTTTTACGAAAAACATAAACTTTTTTTATATCCGGAAGATTTTGCGTCTTTCCAAGACAATTTGCAGGCAACATTGGATAAAATATCTGAATTGAATGGTGGGAAGGAAATTATTACCCGTGCAGAATTAGACGAACAAAGAGAATCTCAGGACAATCAAGACACTACCCCAAAAAAGTCAGAAGAATCAAAAGAAAGTAAAGCTGAAGAATCAAAACCTGCCGGTGGATTTTCAGATGTCAACTTTGAAGACTTGTAGAGTTAAAGAGAAGTTTAGCCTTGGTGATATATTTTAATTTTTAACGAGATGATTCTCGTAAATCAACTGTGTAGAAGTATCTGTGTATGATTTTGCAATTGGAAGACATACTGATATAGTGAAATATTACTAGTTGTTTACTACAAAATCCCGACTCTTTTTCATTAAGGGATACATCACCAAATCTTCTTCGATAAAAGCAAATTGAGTTCTGAATTTTGCTTTCATTGCTTCAATCTTAGGCGAACTCTTCTCATTTCTAAAGTCTAATCCCTGGCAAGCAGTTAACCATTCCACACCTATTATCTTTTCAAGGTTGTCAACTACTCTTTTTAATTTGGTCGCCGCATTTGCTCCCATACTCACGTGGTCTTCTTGACCGTTCGAAGAGTCGATTGAATCCACTGAAGCAGGCGTTGCTAATTGTTTGTTTTGACTTACTGCCGAAGCAGCAGAATATTGAGCAATCATAAATCCTGAGTTTAAACCTGGTTTTTTTACTAAGAAAGCGGGTAATCCTCTAGTTCCCGAAACTAATTTATACACTCTTCTTTCAGAGATAGATGCTAATTCTGCAGTTGCAATAGCTAGAAAATCTAAGACCAACGCCAGCGGCTGCCCGTGAAAATTTCCTGCAGAAATCACCTTGTCTTCTTCAATAAAAATAGTTGGATTATCCGTTACGGAATTAATCTCCGTTTCAACCACTTTTGTAGCATAGGAAATGGCATCTTTTGAAGCTCCGTGAACTTGAGGGGCGCACCGAAAACAATATGGATCTTGCACGTGAGCCTTATAACGTTCTATCATTTTACTTCCTGCTAAGTTGGCTAAAATTGCCTTTGCAGTATCTAACTGACCTTGATGGGGTCTCACTTGGTGCACCAATTCATCGAAAGGGTCAATTCTACCGTCATAGGCATCAATAGAAGCTGCTGCTGCCAAGTCGCACCAATCGGAGAGATGATTTAACCGCAGCAACAAGTTTGTGGCATATGCCGACATAAATTGTGTTCCATTCAACAAAGCCAATCCTTCTTTTGATTGCAACTGAATTGGTTTCCAACCCATTTTTTGGTTTAGTTCCTTGCCTGAAATTCGCTCACCTTGGTAATCAACTTCCCCCTCTCCCAACAAAGGTAAACTCATATGAGCCAAAGGGGCTAAATCTCCAGAAGCACCCAAACTTCCTTGCTCATAAATAACCGGGTAAACACCTTCATTATAAAAATCTATCAATCGCTGAACTGTGACCAACTGAACACCAGAGTGACCTTGAGAAATTCCTTGAATCTTCAGCAGAATCATCAATTTTACAATCTCATGCGGAACCTCATCTCCCATTCCGCAAGCATGAGATGTCACTAAATTCCACTGCAGTTGCTCCAAACTCTCTTGACCAATAACCGTGTCACACAATGAACCAAAACCAGTGTTAATTCCATAAATCGGGCGATCAGAGCGTTTTACTTTATCATCCAAGTATTCACGACAAGCAATAATTTTATCCTTAGATTCTCGACTTAATTCCAACTTATAGTCTGAATCAATGATTTGTTTAATATCTGTTAAGCTAAGGTAATCTGATTTGATTTGATGAATCATTTGTGAATGTGTTAATCGTTAGTTTTTAATTTTTAATCCATGTGCATAAAACAAATGAATTAAAAACTAATAATTATAAATTAAAATAACTTACAAGTTCTGAAATAATTATCTTACTCTGCTCTCCGCTTTCCATATTCTTTAATGTCAGTTGTCCTGAGTTCATTTCATCCTGCCCAACCATAACCACAAAAGGAATTTGTTTGTCGTTGGCATATTTCATTTGCTTTTTCATTTTCGCAGCATCAGGGTATAACTCTGTTCGCACGCCTGCTGCTCTCAGTTGGTACAAAATGGTTAAACAATAAGCAGCCTCTTGATCTCCAAAGTTGGTGAATAAAACTTGGGTTGAAGCACTAGCTGATTCAGGAAAAAGATTTAGCTCTTCCATTACATCGTAAATACGATCTGCTCCGAAAGAAATTCCAACCCCTGACATGTTTGGCAATCCGAAAATCCCTGTTAAGTCGGCATAACGTCCACCTCCGCAAATACTTCCCATTTTAACTTCGTTGGAGACCACCTCAAAAATAGCACCCGTATAATAGTCTAACCCTCTCGCCAAAGTAACGTCAACGTCCAATGTCGCTTTCCTTAAGCCCAAGGAATTTACTGTGTCTAAGATAAATTTAGTTTCTTCAATTCCTTTTAATCCAATTTCTGAATCTGCTAAAAATGAGCCTAGTTGATTTAACTTTTCATCGTTGCTGCCTTCAATTTTAAAAAGTGGCTGAATTTTCTCTAGCTCCATTTCAGATAAGCCTCTTTGCGCTAGTTCTTCATTTACTTTTTCCAAGCCAATTTTCTCTAACTTATCTATCGCCACGGTAATCGGAATGATCATTTCCGGTCTGCCAATTACTTCTGCAATACCGCTCAAAATTTTACGGTTGTTTAACTTGATAGTGAAATCCTTCATGCCCAAGTTAGTCAGTACCTCATCAAACAGCTTGACTAGCTCCACTTCATTCAATAGTGAGTCTGAACCAATAATATCAGCATCACACTGGTAAAACTCTCGGTAACGTCCTTTTTGCGGACGGTCTGCCCGCCAGACCGGTTGAATTTGGTAGCGTTTAAATGGAAAAGCAATTTCATTTTGGTGTTGCACAACGTAACGAGCAAAGGGGACGGTTAGGTCGTAGCGGAGAGCCATGTCCGCCAGATTTGATACATTTTTATTAAAAAACGTTACATTTTCAAAGTCAGATTTCTTTGCAGCCTTCAATTCATCTCCTGTAAGTGCTTTGGACAACTTATCACCCCGTTGTAGAACATTAAATATTAAGCTGTCTCCCTCATCTCCATACTTTCCTGTCAAGGTTTCTCTGTTCTCCATAGTTGGAGTTTCTATCTGCTCAAAACCGTACAATTGAAATGACTTTCGAATGGTGTCGAATATATAATTCCGCTTCGCCATTACTTCTGGCGAAAAATCACGCATTCCTTTGGGGATACTAACTTTCATAATTATTCTTTTTGATAAAAGGACCCTGAGTGATTTTTCATAGTACCCTTCGATACAACTAAAGCTAAGCTTTAGCCACTCAGGGTGCTAAGAAAAATTTTATCTAAGGGCGCTTTTACTTCACCAATTTCCTATACTTAAACTTCGTTGGTTGATCTCCCAAACGTTTTCGCTTGTTCTCTTCGTATTCAGAAAAGCCTCCTTCAAAATAATACACATTTGCATCTCCTTCAAAGGCCAATATATGTGTACATATTCGATCTAAAAACCATCTGTCGTGAGAAATAACTACCGCACAACCTGCAAAATTTTCAATTCCTTCCTCTAGCGCTCTTAACGTGTTCACATCAATATCGTTAGTGGGCTCATCGAGCAATAAAACGTTGGCTTCAATTTTTAAGGTCATCGCAAGGTGCAATCGGTTTCTTTCTCCTCCAGATAACACCCCTACTTTCTTATTCTGATCACCACCGTTGAAGTTAAAGCGAGACAAATAGGCTCTTGAATTCACAATCTTTCCTCCTATTTCCATTTGGTCGTTACCACCGGCAACCACATCAAACACTGTTTTTTCAGGATCTAAATCTGCATGCGCTTGATCTACATAACCTAACTCTACAGTAGAACCTACTTTGAAGTCCCCCGAGTCAGGAGTTTCTTCCCCCATAATCATCTTAAAAAGTGTTGTCTTTCCAGCACCGTTAGGACCAATGATTCCGACAATGCCGGCAGGCGGTAGTTTAAAGTTTAAGTTCTCATAAAGTAGTCGGTCTCCAAAACCTTTTGAAACATTAACTGCTTCAATTACTTCGTTTCCTAAACGTTGACCATTTGGAATTGGAATTTCCAATTGCTGAACAGCTTCTTTCCCTCCCTCTTCCATCAACTTATCGTAGTTCGCTAAACGAGCTTTCGATTTGCTGCGTTTTGCTTTAGGATTCATTCGAGACCATTCTAATTCTTTCTCTAGATTCTTTCTTCGCTTGCTCTCCGACTTTTCTTCTGCTTTCAGCCTTTTAGACTTTTGCTCTAACCAAGAGGTGTAATTGCCTTCATAAGGAATTCCTTGACCACGATCTAATTCTAAAATCCAACCCGCAACATTGTCCAGGAAGTACCTATCGTGCGTAACGGCAATTACTGTGCCTTTGTATTGCTGCAAGTGCTGCTCTAACCAATACACTGACTCAGCATCCAGGTGGTTAGTTGGCTCATCCAATAATAAAATGTCAGGCTCTTGTAATAACAGTCTGCACAAGGCAACTCTTCTGCGCTCACCTCCAGATAAGTTCGCTACTGAGGCATCTGGCTCAGGACAACGAAGCGCATCCATCGCTCGCTCTAATTTGGTGTCTAATTCCCAAGCATTTAATGCATCAATTTGGGTTGAAAGACGCTCTTGTTCTTTCATTAATGCTTCCATTTTATCTGGATTCTCTAAAACTTCAGGATCTCCAAATTTTTCGTTGCATTCTTCATATGCTTTTAAAACCGTAACCGTTTCAGCAGCTCCTTCTTCAACTATCTCTCTAACTGTCTTTGTTTCGTCTAATTGTGGTTCTTGCGAAAGCATTCCCACCGAATAACCTTCCGAAAAAACAACATCTCCAGTGTATCCGCTCTTCTCTTCCCCCGCAATAATTCTCATCAGCGTTGATTTACCAGAACCATTTAAACCAATGATTCCAATCTTTGCACCGTAGAAGAATGAAAGGTAAATGTTTTTTAATATTGGCTTTCCCGATGGCAGTGACTTTGTGAGGTTCACCATCGAAAAAATTATCTTTTTATCGTCAGACATTAATTGATTTTTAAAGTTTCAACAAATTTGTGAATTAATTAGCGTTTCTCCTTGCAATACTGCGATTATTTCTTATTCTTGACACACCTACTTATAAACAATTTGAACAAGTCAAAAATAACTTTAGGAAGAACCGAAATTATCACTTTTCCTGATTTGGGCATCGAAAACATTACCGCGAAGATTGACACGGGTGCCTACTCTACAGCCATTCATGCGCATAAATTTTGGACGGAAACGAAAGACAACGTTGAAGAACTTTACTTTCAGTTATTAGACCCTTCAAAAGAGGAGTTTGTAAATCGAATATACAAGACCGCCAACTTCTACAAGAAAAAAGTTCGCAGTAGTAATGGAAGAATGGAAGAACGCTTCATATTAAAAACCAAAATAAGGCTAGGTGGAAAACTGACAACTACTCATTTAAGCTTAACTAATCGAGAAAAAATGAGATATCCTGTTCTTATAGGACGCAAAGTTCTTGCAAAAGGATATCTTGTGGATGTATCCATAAAAAACACAAGAGAAACAAAATAACACTATGAGGATTGCAATTTTATCAAGAAACAAAGAACTATATTCAACAAAGCGACTAGTTGAAGCTGCAAAAAAGCGAGGCCATGAAGTCCGGGTTTTTGACCATACTAAACTATATATGGTCAACGAAAGCGGTGCTGCTAATTTGTACTACGGAAACGAGAAAGTTGAAGACTATGATGCCGTAATTCCTCGCATTGGTGCTTCGGTAACTTTTTATGGTGCTGCAATTATTCGACAATTCGAAGTGCAAAAAATATTTTGTACTGTAAAATCGGTTGCGTTAACACGCTCGAGAGATAAGCTGAGAAGTTTGCAAATTATGTCGAGAGAAGCATTGGGAATTCCGAAAACAGCCTTTGCGAAGCATCCAAAAGATATCCCTCATTTAATTCGAACCGTTGGTGGTGCTCCGTTAATTATAAAAGTGCTAGAGGGAACGCAAGGGTTAGGCGTGGTTTTAGCAGAAACACAGAAGGCAGCAAAATCTGTAATTGAAGCCTTTATGGGAATGAACACGAATATTTTAGTTCAAGAGTTTATCAAAGAAGCAGGTGGTGCTGATATTCGAGCATTTGTGGTAGATGGTAAAGTTGTTGGTGCCATGAAGCGGCAAGGCAAAGAAGGAGAATTTAGGTCTAACCTTCACCGAGGAGGAACAAGCAGTAGCATAAAACTGAAAAGAGCAGAAGCTGCTGCAGCAATTAAAGCAGCGAAATCAATGGGCTTGAGTATAGCCGGAGTTGACATGCTGCAATCTGACAGAGGTCCTTTAATTTTGGAAGTAAACTCTTCTCCAGGGTTAGAAGGAATTGAGAAGTCTACGAAGAAAGATATCGCAAATGAAATTATTGAGTATTGTGAAAGAAGCGCAGGCGTAAAAGCTAAACTGAAAGATAAGGTAGGGGTTTAACTTCATTAATAGACCTGATTAACAACAAGGTATTTATTGATATTACTAAATCCAAATTCATACAATAACGTCCTTATTTACAATAAAAAATCCACATCATCCAGAAAAAAATGGTCAGAAGACTCTCCATCAATAGGCAAGTAATTAAAGCAGGGGAAAAAGCGGTAATCAACTTAAACATTGCTAGATTAATATCAGGAACTGAAATTGATTTACCAATTTATGTTTTCAGGAGTAAAAATCCGGGGCCAATAGTTTTACTTAGTGGTGGGTTGCATGGAGATGAAATTGACGGGGTAGAAATCATTCGCAGAATGATTGAAAAAAAGACGTTTGACAAATTGAAATGCGGTTCAGTGATTGCTATTCCGGTAATGAATATTTATGGCTTTTTAAACTTCTCAAGAGAATTACCTGATGGGAAAGATATTAATAGAAACTTTCCGGGTTCGCTAACTGGTTCTTTGGCATCAAGGGTTGCCTATAATCTTACACACAAAGTGTTGCATGAAATTGATTTTGGAATTGATTTTCACACAGGCGGAGCCAACCGTTACAACTATCCTCAAACACGTTTCGACCCAAGTGATGAACGAGCAAAGGAGATTTCTGAAATCTTTAATGCACCCATCTCGCTTGAGTCAAAATTTATTGACAAATCCTTTCGAAAACAAGGTATTAAAATGGGAAAATCAATTGTGGTTTACGAAGCAGGAGAGTCAATGAGGTTTGATCAAAACTCAATCAAACATGGTATTTTGGGTGCTAAAAAAGTACTGGCGCATTATGGAATGATTGATTTTAAAAGTGAAAAACACTTAGTCCATAATTGTACATCGAGCGTTTGGGTGCGAGCAAAAAATTCTGGCATGTTGCAACTCCAAAAAACTTCAGGCGAAACGGTTGAAAAAGGTGATATTTTAGCAATAATTACGGATCCCTTCGGCCAATTTAAAACGAGCATTAAGGCACCATCAACTGGCGTTATTATTGGACATACGAATGCTCCATTGGTAAACCAAGGAGATGCTATCTTTCACCTAGGGAGTTAACTTGCTACCTATGAAACTTCCTAATAATTAAACGAGCTCCCCGATCAAAGCTAAAGTAATTGTAACTCCAATTAAAAAAGGTTACTACACGATTTCTAAACCCTACCAATGAAATCAGGTGAACAAACATCCACACGAACCAGGCTAGGGTTCCTTGAAATTTAATTTTTCCCATATCTACAACTGCTCTGTTTCGACCAATTGTTGCCATGGAACCCTTATCAAAGTATTCAAATAATTTTGGCTCTTGCCCATTAGAGATTCGAATTAAATTTTTCGCTAAAAAATCTCCTTGCTGATTGGCTACAGGCGCTACTTGCGGCATTCCACTTTCAAACAGCGGGGTTGTCATGTGCGCTATGTCGCCGATGGCATACACATTCTCCGTGCCCCTGACTTTAGACGTTCGATCTACCATGTATCTACCTTTGTCTATTATAGATTCAGGAAACCCGTCAATAATATTACCTTTAACACCGGCCGCCCAAATCAAGGTTTTACTTTCTAAAACTTCTCCGGATTGGAAGGTCAACTTATTTCCATCGAAACTTGCTACGGACTTATTTAACATGACATCAACACCCAATTCTTGCAGGTAGTTCAATGCCTTTTTAGAGGCCTTTTCAGACATTGGTTTTAAGACCTCATCCTGCATTTCAATCACCTGAATTTTCATTCGTTGAATATTCAAATCAGGATAATCTGCAGGTAAAATATGATTTTTCAATTCTGCCAATGCACCAGCCAACTCAACTCCTGTTGGTCCAGCACCGACAATTGGGAAGTTCATATAACTCTCTTGTTCTTCTTCGGTTGCTAACAATGCTTTCTCAAAATTTTGCAAAATTAAGCTGCGTAAATCCAGTGCTTCAGAAACAGACTTCATGGTCATTGCATACTTTTCCACTCCCTTCATTCCAAAAAAGTTGGTGGTTGTTCCAGTGGCAATAACTAAGTAATCGTAAGAAATGTCACCTATATCCGTGTTTACAACATTTTCTGCTGTATCAATACGCTGCACATTTGCCATTCTAAAATGGAAGCGCTGCTGACTCTTAAAGATTTTACGAATGGGGTAAGCAATTGAGTCAGGCTCTAAACCTGAGGTAGCAACTTGGTACAATAAAGGTTGAAAAGTGTGGTAGTTATTTTTGTCTAACATCACAACTTGAAAGTTCTTATTTTTAAGCCCCTTGGCAATGTGCAGGCCACCGAAACCACCTCCAATAATTAGCACTCTTTTAAATTCACTTTCTGGTATATTCACACTTTATTATTTAAAAATTTGTTGCAATTGCCTTTAACTCATCTGAATTGAAAGCTTTTTGCTTGGGTGTCGCATTTGCTATAAAAATCATAGCCTGAGCTACCTCTTCATCGTAAATGCCTTTATACTTCTTTGCCGGTCCAACCATCAAAAAACCTAACGTTTTCATCAAGGCTATTCCAATTTTTTCTCCCAAGCGGAACTCTTCTCGGTTTCCAAAAAGCATAGAAGGTCTTACTGCATATGAATTTTCAGGTCCAACTTTCCAAACGGCTTCTTCTGCCTTTCCCTTGGTCTTTGTATAAAAATTACTTGATTTTGAATTCGCTCCAATTGCTGATATATGTACAAGTTGTGAAACTTGATTTTGTTTCGCCAAGCGGGCAATTTCTGTTGGGTAATCTAAATCGACTTTTTCAAAAGCTGGCTTTGATCCCGCTTTTTTAATGGTCGTTCCCAAACAAATAAATACGTCGTCAGCATTAAAGGAGTCAGCGTACTCCTCAAGATGATTAAAATCTACAAGTACTTCTTCTATTTTGGAATCCTCATAATTTTTAGAACTCCTATTGGCAACTCGAATCTTTGAATACCTCTCATCCTCAATTAATAGATCCACCAATTTACTCCCGACTAATCCAGTTGCACCAAATACTAATGCCGTTTTATGTTTACTCATATTTTGAACTTAATTTTGAACTCTAATTTAAACATTACGCTAGGTTTACCGTTAAAAAAGTATGAATAACTTCCAAGATAAATTTGATAAAGGAGTTGAAGAATTAAAAGCAGGAAACTTCGACAAATCGCTAAGTATTTTTAACGCATTAGTTAAGGCCGAACCTGCAAATGGAGATTTTTGGAGCGAACGAGGAGTTGTGTATTTTCATTTAGGAAAGAAAAAAGAGTCACTAGCCAATATGGATGAAGCTGTTCGGTTACAACCTTTAAAACCTTACCGTTATTCAAGTCGGGCATATATTCGTGCCCATTTCAAGTTAACTCAAGAAGCCATTCAAGATTATGAAAAAGCGATTGAATTAGACCCTGAAGATGCCATTGCCCAAAACAACTTAGGTATGTTACAAGAGCAATTGGGTTACAAAAAAGAAGCTAAACAACGCTTTGACATTGCCGATGACTTAACCAAAGAGTCAAAAGGAAATGCTGACTTAGGAATTCAAGGTGAACCTTTAGAAGCCCGAAATATCCAAAAAGAAATTGACGAAGAGAAAAAAAACCAGAGTTTGTGGAGCGAATTAAAGTCACTCGCTTCTGAAGAAGGGAGAAAATCTTTCGCACGGTTTATTACCTCCGGTTTTAAAAAGACCTAGCCCAAAGTTTTTAACTCTTGTTGTAACTCATTAAACAATTTTTCAGAAGCCTTCATTAAAGGCATTCTTACCTCGTCATCGCAAATTCCTTGAATTTTTAAAGCCGCTTTAACTCCTGCCGGATTTCCTTCTGCAAAAAGAAGGTTTGTAAAGTTTATAGAACTGTAATGCAAGTCACGCGCTTTTTTGTTATCTGAATTTAAACTTAAATTCACCACATCAGCTGTTAGTTTGGGAAGCGTGTTTGCCAAAACTGAAATTACCCCTATTCCACCACAAGCGATGATTGGAAAATTTAAAACGTCTTCTCCTGAAATCACAGCAAATTCAGATGGCTTGCCTTTAACAATTTCCATTACTTGGTTTAAATCTCCGGAAGCTTCTTTAATCCCTACAATATTTTCAACCGTGTGCGCTAAACGAAGTGTAGTTTCTGCGGTCATGTTGGATGCAGTTCTGCCTGGAACGTTGTATAAAATTAACGGTAACGGAGCGTGTTCCGCTAACACTTTATAATGCTGATAAATCCCTTCTTGTGTTGGTTTATTGTAATATGGACTTGCCGACAAAATTGCATCTACCCCTTTTAAATCAAATCTTTCGAACTCTTCTACAACCGCTGCCGTGTTATTACCACCAATGCCTATAACAATTGGCAATCTGCCGGCATTAACAGATTTTACATGCGCTAAAACTTGATCTTTCTCTTCAGTACTTAATGTAGCAGTTTCCCCTGTTGTTCCTAAGACCACTAGGTAGTTCAATCCACCATCAACAACGTGGTTTACTAAATTAGTAAGTCCCTTAAAATCAACTTCCCCACCAGCTAAGAATGGAGTCACCAATGCTACTCCTGTACCTTTAATTTTTTCCATCTTATTTTTTATTTATCATTTTCAAGTAAGTAGTTGTCTGACTTAAAAAGTAATCCAGTTCTTTGTTCTCAGTGCTAATTGTTAAATCGCAGATTTCATTTTGGTACCCACTTGAGCGACCAACTTTAAAGTGAGCCCTCGATAAGGTGGCAATTACTTTTAGGCTAAAAATCGACAAAAAGTTCAAGTCAATCATCAAATGATATTCTTGTCCTATCCTCTTCAGGATTCGATTATCCTTAGGGAACCCAAGTCGATTCAGACACTTTTTGTCGTAGTAAATATAACTTAACTCATCCTCCGGTCTTTTGTCTTCCTTGCCCTTCAACTTATAAAATCCGATAGTATCCGTTTTTACTCCCTCTTCTTTCAGAAAACGGGCAAAATCACGTACTTTTTTCTCAACTGCAGCGTTGCTAGCATCATATACCAATAAGGCTGACTTTGCGGTTGCCAAGTTGATTGCGCCAACCTTTCGCTTCACTCTTTTTAGCTTTTGAGCTAAATATTTATCTGCAATGAACTGTATCATTTCAAGTGGATATCTTTCACCATAACTTTACCTGCCTTATCATTAAGTTTTTGTATCAAATCACTCTTCACGTAACTTAATTCCTGCCGTAAAGTTGAAGAATCAAGTTGAACATACAATACACCTTTATTAAAATAAATGTCCTTGGTGTGATTTGCTATCATTTTACCTACTAACTCTTCCCAACTTTTCACCAGACTCATTTCATCTAGCTTATCTCCCAAGCCGTATGATCGCAACATTTTATCAATCAATTGCTTTAATGGCTTTTCATCATTTGACATCTTTCACCTCCCCTTTTTCTATTGCGAACGCTTTAAATTCTACTTTCAACTCATTAAACAAACTAGGCAATCGGTCCAAATGAGTATCTGAAATAAATACTTGACCGAACCAATCTTTTTGAACTACCGTCATCAATTTAGCTACTCTCTCTTCATCCAATTTATCATAAATGTCATCTAACAGCAAGATTGGAGCATTCTTCTTGTGATCTTTTAAAAACTCAGCTTGAGCCAATTTAAGGGAAAGTAAAAATGTTTTTTGCTGACCCTGAGAACCAAACTTCTTTAAGGGTTTATCACCCAAGTTAAATCCTAAATCGTCTTTATGGATTCCAGTAGAAGTATAGGTCAACCTCCTATCTTTATCTCTTGAATTCAATAGATTATCGGAGAAAGACGCATCATTTAATTGAGAGATATAATCCAAGCTAACTTGTTCTTTATTGCCACTAATAAACTGGTAATACTTTTGAAAAAGAGGAAGAAATTCAACGATAAATTGACTTCGAGCCTCGAAAACAGGTTCTCCATAGTTGATCAATTGCTCATCCCAAATGGACAAACTTTCCTCCTCAAACCTACGAACTTCCATAAACTTTTTCAACAACCTATTGCGCTGAGAAAGTGCTTTATTGTATTGAATTAAATCATCCAAATACCTCCTGTTATACTGGGAGATAATCAAATCCAAAAACTTTCGACGAATTTCGCTTCCCTCGATTATAAGAAGTGAATCAGAAGGAGAAATCATGACCAATGGAATTAGTCCAATGTGATCTGCAATTTTCTCATAAACCTTTTTATTTCGTTTTACTTGCTTCTTTTGACCTTTTTTTAAACCGATGTGAATCTTTTCCTGTTCATTTTCTCTGTTAAATTCACCGGTCAACGTCATAAATGCTTCTTCATCTCTAATTAATTGTGAATCAATAGGATTGAAAAAACTTTTGCTAAACGAAAGATAATATATAGCATCTAAAAGATTCGTTTTTCCTTGACCATTGTTCCCTAAAAAACAGTTAATCTGAGGTGAAAGCGATAGACTCGCCTCCTCGTAGTTTTTAAAGTTTAAAAGTTGTAGTTTTTTCAGATACATTGCCTCGCAAAAATACCTAAAGCTACATCGAAAAATGCCAAAAAGAATTAATTTGAATTGAGTGAAAAAAACCTATTTTTGCGATTCGTAAAAAGAATAACAAATGGCTAAGCAGACACCAGAAAACGAAGAGTTAATTGTAGACGTTCAAGAGGTTTATAGTAAAACGGAAACGTTCATTGACCAGAATAAAAGTTTAATTACCGGATTAGTAGGTGGATTAATCGTTCTAATTTCAGGTTATTTTGCATATAACAGCCTTTATTTAGGGCCACTAGAAGATGAAGCTAGAGAAGAAATGTTTATGGCAGAAAAGTACTTTAAGTTGGACTCTTTTAACTTAGCAATTGATGGAAGAGCTGACTTTGCCGGCTTTATCGAAATTGCTGATAAGTATGGAAGTACAAAAGCAGGAGATTTAGCTAACTACTATTTAGGAATGTCATTTTTAAATCTTGGAGAGTTTGAATCTGCTATTGACGCTTTAAATCAGTTTGACGGAGATGATGAAATTTTAGCAACGTTAGCTATTGGAGCTAAAGGCGACGCTTTACTCGAACTTGAAAATACTGAGAAAGCAATTGACCAATATGAAAAAGCTGCAAACAGAAAAACCAATGAGTTTACTACTCCATTTTTTTTGATGAAGGCAGCAAGAGCTCAAGAAATGGTTGGTGATTACAAAGCAGCAGCAGAGAATTATAATAAGATTAAGACGGATTACAAGAAATCTCCTGAAGCAAATGATATTGATAAGTTCATTGCAAGAGCAGAAGCTAATCTTTAAAAATGGCAACTGAAGGAAATAATCTTTCTGAATACGATTTTAACAGCGTTCCCAATGGCTCAGCAATGACATTGGGAATTGTTGTTTCTGAGTGGAATTACAAAATTACATTAGGACTTTTAGAAGGTGCTAAAAATACGCTACTAAAGCACGATGTTCTCGAGTCAAATATCCACATTCACTTTGTCCCAGGTGCTTTTGAATTACCGTTAGGAGCTCAGTTTGTTCTAGAAAATAGCGCTGTAGAAGCAGTCATTTGCCTTGGATGTGTTATACAAGGTGAAACAAAACACTTTGATTTTGTTTGTGAGGGAGTAACTCAAGGGATCAAGGATGTAGGCTTGAAATATAACGCTCCTGTTATTTTTGGTGTACTAACTGACAATAACGAACAACAAAGTATCGACCGCAGCGGCGGTAGACTAGGCAACAAAGGAGACGAAGCAGCCATTACCGCCATTAAAATGGTGAATCTTAAAAATACTCTTAGTAACTCATAAGCTTAAATCATTAAGCTTTGACTCGCTTATTACCCCACGTTTGTTTTAACCTGATCCCAAGTCTTTATTTGCCAATTGGTAGTTGCAATGCAAAGTAAATTATTATTTGTATCTCTTACCTCTATTGTACACTTTTTGTAAACTACCCCTTCGGACTTTAGAGGTTGTAATACATTAGTATTGAAATCTTCGTCATCTATGGTAAATGTTGCAAAAGCGTTGGTCTTCCCTTGATACTTGTAACTCACTTCCATAGACTCCATTATTATTCGATAGTTTTTCATACCAAGTTTATACAGCAAAAGAAAACCGGAACTATACTCAGCTGCAGTTGCCAAACAACAGGCGTGTATACCTTTCAAGTGATTTTGATTAATCCGCCAATAAGGAATTTTTACTTTTACCTCGTTATCAGCAATATGAATAACTTTTAATCCATGAGGGCGATTAAAAGGGATGAAGCGTTGAAGAATAAAATTTAATTTCATTCTTCCCCAACTTGATTTCTTTGCGCTTTGAATCAATTTCTCTATGTTCATGGTCTAAGGTATATTTATTCAAATCTATAGAATGAAACTGGAAGAAAAAGCAATTCTAAAAGAAAAGATAAGGTTTGATGATTTTAAAACAAGTGCTTCAAAAAATAGAAAGCTCTGAATTCGGAAAATGTGCTCGTTGTGGCAAAATAATTCCAATTGGAAGATTATTATTACGGTCTCAGAGCAGTTCCTACGTCAAATTCGCATATTAAGTACCAATATTTTAGGTTAACTTTTTTGATAAACTTACCTTTGTAGAAAGATATTTTTAATTTAAAAAAGAGTTATGTCTCAAGCAGAAAAAGGAAATACAGTAAAAGTTCATTATACAGGAACATTGACTGACGAAACAATTTTTGATAGTTCAAGACAAAGAGAGCCAATTGAGTTTGAAGTTGGAGCAGGACAAATGATTGCAGGTTTTGATTCAGCAGTTCAAGGTATGAAAGTAGGTGATACTAAAAAAGTTGAAATCCCATCGGCAGAGGCCTATGGACCTGTTAACGAGGAAGCAATGATTAAAGTTGCAAAGGATCAACTACCAGAAGGCATGAAACCAGAAGTGGGCATGCAGTTGGAAGCAACTCAACAAGATGGTAGAACACAAGTGTTAGTTGTAGCTGATGTAATGGAAAACGAAGTTGTTTTAGATGCAAATCACCCTTTGGCGGGAAAAGATTTAATCTTTGACATCGAAATGGTAGAAATTAAGTAAACCTAATCGTTAAAAAAAAGCCCTTTCTTAATCGAAAGGGCTTTTTTTATGCCATTTTTTTTGCTTCTTCTTGAAGTTCTATCAATACCGTTCTTAAACCCTTTAGTTCCTCTGCGGCTCTTTCTAAACTATTTTCCTGTATACTCATTCTTACCAATTCCGCCTTATTCGCCAGTATTGATATTCCAAAGCTAATAGAGGTCCCACTTATTTTATGTGTTAATTCCAAACAACGTTGACTATCAGTAGCATTTATAGCCAAGACAAGCTTTCTTACATCAGATGTAATTTCTTCCATAAAAACAGGAATCAGCTTTTTTTGCTCAACCGAGATTAACCGTGGATTCTCAAAGTAATTGCTCATTTCATTGCCTTCATGTAATCGGTAACAATCTCATTCGCTTGTGAAATTGACAATGGTTTAATCAGATAATTGGAAACAAATTTAAATTCTGAAATTCTCCTTTTATCTTCAGGGTTCATTGAAGTGGTCAGTAGAACTACATTTAATTGATCCTTGTAATTGAACTCAATACTGTTTAAATACTCAAGAAAGTCATAACCATCAAAAACCGGCATTTTCAAATCTAAAAGTATTAAGTCTGGTAATTTTTTATCCGGATTCTCAATCACCGCTAACGCCTCTTTCCCGTTTTTTGCTGTTTCAATTTCAATGTCTTTCAAACTTTTTTTAAAAAAGTACGAGTTCATTTCATTAATGGCTTGGCTATCGTCAATTAATAATATTCTCATCGCAGGATTATTCAAAATGCTCTTCTATTAAGTTTACAATATCCTCTTTATCTAAAGGTTTCTTAATGTGCTCCAACACTCCAACCTTTTTAAATTGTTTCGCTTTTTCAAAGTTATCGCCATCCAAATGATCACTTACAATTGCCAATACGCTAGACCAATTATTCGTTGCTTCCGGAGGTAGTTTCGCGTACTCTTCAAGAAACATAAACCCGTCCATTTGCGGCATAGCGATATCTAGTAAGATTAAATTAGGTGTGGGATAACTCCCGTTCTGTTTTTCTTGCAAATATTCGAGTGCTTGGTCAGCACTATTTACCAAAACAATATTTTCAGCAATATCTAATTCGCTGATTAAGATTCTGTTGTATTGATTTGATGAAATACTATCATCAATTAAGAGAACGTTCTTGAATTTTTTCATTTTTTATTTCTATTCCTCACAGTGTAATTACAAATGTGGTACCTCTTCCTAGTTCGCTTTCAACCTCCATTTTTCCACCTAAGTTTTCAACCATTTTAGATGATAAATATAACCCTATTCCACTTCCTTCCACATGGTCATGAATTCGATGAAACATTTTAAACAGTTTCAACTTATCTTTTGCCATGTCTATGCCAAGTCCGTTATCTCTAATGATGAGTTGAATTCCTGTTATTTTTTTGCTCAAGTCTACGTTAATTTCGACTTTCTCACCATGCTTTCTGTACTTTATAGCGTTACTTACAAGGTTATTAATGATTGTTTCTAAATAATATTTATTACTAACTACCTGAATATATTCATTTGCGTTAATAGAAAAAGATTCTACTTGAGATTTTTGTTCCGTAGTTAAACCCTCTTTGACTTTATTTACTAACGTAAATAAATCAATCTTCGAATACTCCTCTGCTTTCGTATTTTTTATTTTCGCAATGTCAATAATATTTTGAATCTTGTTCTCTGCATTTTCAATAGAATCTTCTATCCAATGAATAGACCGATCAGCCATTATATTTGATCTTCCCACTTCATTGCGAATAATTTCCAAATGCCCTTTGATACTTGCTAGTGGAGACTTTAAATCGTGTGTTGCGATATACGTAAACTCCTCCAACTCTTCATTTGCTTGTCTTAATTCTGACGTTCTATTCTCCACAATCTTTTCTAAGTCTAGGTTAATTACCTTTAACTTTTTTTCAACATCCACCAACCTGGTAATATCCTTCAAAATAGAATTTGATCGAATTACTTTTCCATCTTCATCCTTTTCGGCAATTGCACTCAAGAAAACATCAATTGATGCATTGTCTTTTGTATTGACTAATACTCTCTCTCCTTCGATATTTCCACTATTTTTCAATTTACTGTAAGCCTTCCTAATACTAGGTAAAGAATCTTCATGGTAAATCTCACCTATATCTAGTCCTATTAATTCTTCTCTTGAAAACCCTAACTTAGAGCAAGTAGTCAAATTACATTCCATGATTCGATTTGTTTCTAAGTCAACTGAAATCATAATTTCCGGAGCATAATCATATAGTTTTTGATATTTGTGCTTTGATTTCTTTAGCTCCTTATTTCTTGCCTTAATTTGTTCTTCAAGGTTAGAATTTAATTCAGCTATGCTATTTCCCCGCTCTAACAATTCATCCAAAGCAATTTTCTCTTGTGTAATGTCTTGGAAGATTCCAAACAAGCGAGTAACTACTCCATTATCTTCGTGCACTTTACCAGTTGCCCGCACCCACTTATGGTTTCCTTTAGCTGTGATAATGCCTAATTTAACATCCCACTTCTCTCTCTTCTCAACTGCCTTAGTGAAAATTTCAGTTATTATTGGTTTGGATAACTCGTCGTAAAAATTTATTCCACCGGTAAGGTCGGGAACATAATCGGGTGCCACCTCGTGTATTGCTCTTGTTTCTTTAGACCAAAAAACCTCTTGTGCCTCTAAATCAACTTCCCAATATCCCATTTTAGAAAGCTCTTGAATCTGTTCGAGCAGCTGATTTGCCTTAAGTAATTCAAATTCCCTATCCTGTTTCATTTATATCAAAAGTTAACCAATAAATCAACTTGTTAAATTAATAAACATTGGGAACAATTAAAGAAGTCATAAAAAGCTAAAATTTTCACCAAGGGCAATCTGCGCATTGCAGAAATCCATTATGTTTCACGATAACCTATTTCATACCTGTTATAAAACAATTAGTAGAATTAAACGAACGAATATTAATCATCTTTCTTCTTTAATCGCTTCGCCTTCTTCAAACTTTCGCTAATCATCCATTCTAGCTGACCATTTGTACTCCGAAATTCATCAGCGGCCCACTTCTCAACTGCTTTCATCAAGTCTTCATTCAACCTTAATGCAAATGCTTTTTTCTTAGCCATAGGCTATCTACTTTTTTGCATTAAAACTACCAGTATGCCACTGTCCTTGGTGATGGAAATTGCTCGCCAACCTTCTAGTGCAAGAGAATTTAAACGTTCCTCGAAACTACTTTCCCTTTCAAAAATGCCTTTTTTAATCAATTTATAATTTGTCATTTTCCTAATGATTTAAAGTACCTGTATTAATTACCGGAGACGCATCTTTATCAGCGCAAAGCACCGTCAATAAATTACTCACCATAGCTGCTTTTTTGTCTTCATCTAGGTGAACAATTTCTCGCTTACTCAATTGATTTATGGCTTCTTCAACCATCCAAACTGCACCTTCTACAATTTTCATTCTTGCAGCAACGATAGCCGTAGCTTGTTGTCTTCTTAGCATTGCGCTAGCAATTTCTTGTGCATATGCTAAATAACCAATTCTCGCTTCTAAGACTTCAATTCCGGCAATGTGAAGTCTTTCAGAAACTTCTCTTTCCAAGTTATCGTTAACTTCTTCCATCCCGCTGCGCAGCGTTACGTCAGATTCGTTATCATCAAAGTTGTCATAGGCAAACATGTTGGCTAATTTTCGAACAGCAGCATCTGTTTGAACGCGAACAAAATTTTCAAAAATATCTACCTCGAAAGCCGCTCGATACGTATCCTTCACTCGCCAAACTAAGATCACACTAATGTTAATTGGATTTCCCAATTTATCATTCACCTTTGATAGTTCACTGTCGAAATTCCTTGCTCTAAGCGAGATAGCCTTCCTTACAAAAAAAGGATTCACCCAATAAAATCCATGTTCTTTTACTGTTCCCTATTATTCTCCAAACAAAGTCATTACTCTCGAACCATTGGGATAAAGAAAGAAAAAACCGATACTTAGAAATATTGCAAGTACAAATGCTGTAATAAACCAAGGAGATTTAAACAAAGCTATGCCGGCAATACCGCCAACTATTAAAACAAGTACTGTGAATACCATAGAGTAACCTGAAGCAGGTTTCATTTCTTTTTCATTTGTCGTCATCATTATTTTTAGTTGCTATTATTTGCATCCAAAAACAAAAATTAGGATGAACGGTAAATTAACAAGTCTTAATCGTTCTAACTATTAAACAATGATCAATAAAAGATTATAATTGCTGATTTTTGAAAAAAAGATTAGATGCAAAACAATCAACTGAGCAATTTCCAACATATTTTAGAAGTACCTGTGCGCTTTATGGACATGGATGCGCTTCAACATGTAAACAACGCTCGTTATTTAAACTTTCTAGAAGAATCAAGAATTGCATATTCACAAGAGTTATTAGACGTATTTAATTCAATACAAGAGCTAAACGTTCTTGTTGCAAGAGTTGAAATTGACTTTCTAAGGCCAGTTTTATTTGGAGAAAAACTGCAAGTGTATACGCGTATCTCTAAACTTGGCACGAAAAGCTTCACTTTTGAATCTGTTGTAACCACAACCAATGAGAAAGGAGAGTTTCCTGCAGCAAAAGCATTACAAACTTTGGTTGCCTTCGATCCAGAAACACACAAGACAACAGTTATATCTCCAAAGTTACGCGCTCGAATTATTGAAATAGAACCAGAGGTAATACAGAAATGAACATTTGGTTAATTCGATTATCTGCTATACATTTAGCCTATTGAATCAAATTTAACATATCGTTATCTTACCTACCAAGAATTAGAATTATTTAATGAAGATTTTTCTGAGTTCCTCTATTCCAAAGGGATAAATCGATTTGAATGGAGATTATTATTGGACTACTCTTCAGATGATGCGTTAAAAATTCTTGCTAAATACAGCGAACAAACTTTTGAGAAAGTGATGAAAACGGTTCATTTCTTAGAAAGAAGAACAATTTCCACTATCGAGTTGATCAGTTGTGCAAGTGAAGAAATGGTCTCTATTTTGGTTGAACTTCCTGCAAAAAGCACTATTAATTTCTTGAAGGTTGACTCTTTAAAGGAAATTAGAAACATAAATCATTTCCGCTCCACTCAAGTAAGTTCTAAGTACCTGAAATCAAGGGAAAAAGATATTTTTACCTTAATAGAATCAGGGTATAAGGTGGTAAACGACAGATTGTATAATCAGATTGAATCCTTAAGAAAAACTCAATTAAATTAAGTTCGATCCAACTGTCTTAATTCTTCAAGTAAACCCTTCCACGGCTTTTTAATTTCTAGTTTTTCCAACAGCTTAGGTACTTCCGTTTCTAGTGGCTTATTCAAAAAACAATTATCTCTCAAGAAATGAATAAATTTTAATGTTTGAAAAGCATTAAACCAACGAAAAAAACGTTTCTCAAAGCGTTCTAGTGAAGTAGATTGAGAGCGAATTTCACTTAACTTTTCTTCCCATTCTTGATGACCAACAAATGCGAGTAATAGCTCGTTGGCACCTGCGCTGGACGAATAAAACTGCCGAACATCTTGGAAACAGTCTTTCAGCATTTCGAAACAATCAAAAGCGTAACTCTTTGTTATTTCTCTCTCCTCGTCAAGCATTTCTTGAATTGCTCTTCCTGTTCCAAATGGCACCCTGTGAGATGGCCTTGGAGAAGGAATAACCATCGTAGTCTTTAATTCGGTTAATGTGCCAACATCGATAAACTTTTGTAAGAAGTAAAAATCTTCTCCAGCTTTTCTTCTATTCATACCTCCTTGCTCGCAATAGGCCGATGCTCTTGCAGCCATGGAAGACCCAATGGTATGAAATGCGAAAGGTAAATTAGCGTATGCAAGCCCGTTTTTATAATACCTTAAATGCAATTCATAATTCTGTATTCCCGAATAAATGTCACTCGAAAAATCAGGGCCTGAAACTGGGTGTTCAAAATGAATTGAACAAGCGCCGGACATGGGATTGAGCTCAAAATGTTTTTCTATTTCTATAAGGTAGTTTGGTTTGCACTGCGAGTCAGCATCAAAACACACAATAATTCCATCAGGACGGTTAACCGTGCTAAATCTCCTTACTGCCTCATCCATGCCGATTTTACGCGCTAATCCTACACCTGCATGTTTCTTAGGTAAGTTATTCTCCGTTACACAATACAAGCTAAACCAAGAATTTTCCGCACTTGCATACCACGCTTCTAATTTTTCTTTTGCCGTATTGTTCTTTTTAAGAATAGTGTTCGCAGAATTCTCAGACGCATTAAATACAACTATGACTTCTACCGAACAACTTGTGCTATCGCAGTTTTGCAGACTACATACACTATTGATTAAATCAACTTCGTCGTGAGCCGGTATCACTACCACCATTCCTAGTGCATGATCAGGAGGTGTAGCAATCAAATCTTCGCGAAAAGCATATTTCGCTAAATATTTTGGCAGTTTTTGTAAGTTCATTTTCAATTTACAAAAGAACTGATTCTAAACTTTTAAATGTTCTAATTGTAATTAAAGATATGAAACAAAAAACGTGGATGGGAGCGGTGCTACAATTAGCCGCAGTGTACAATGTAATTTGGGGAGCATGGGTAGTTCTGCTACCTGAACACTTCTTTGAAATAACTCATATGCCAGTTCCTGAAAACCTCACCATCTGGCAAGGAATGGGAATGATTGTAGGGGTTTATGGCATCGGATATTGGTTGGCTAGTTATGACGCCATCCGTCATTGGCCAATTGTATTGGTTGGGTTTCTAGGTAAAATCTTTGGGCCACTTGGGTTTCTAATGAATTACTTTATCTTGGAAAGCGTACCATTTGAGTTTAGTTATACTTTGTACACGAATGACTTAATTTGGTGGGTCCCATTCTTCTTGATTTTAAAAACTGTTCATGAAACAACCAACTGGAAACTCACTGCCTAAGAAAGTAGGATTCTACACCCTATTTTTCGTGTATTTCATCGGAGGAATAAATCATTTTGTACAGCCAGAGATTTATACCCCTCTAATTCCTCCTTATTTAATTTTTATTTCTGAATTAAACCTGCTAAGCGGATTTGCTGAAGTTATCCTAGCTCTTGGTTTGTTATTTGGTGTTACCAGAAAATGGGCGGTTTATGGCATAATTTTAATGCTGCTCGCATTTTTACCTGCACATATCTATTTTATTGAAATGGGAAGCTGTATTTCAGATTCAATCTGCTTCGACCCTTGGGTTGCCTGGGTTCGATTACTAGTTGTGCATCCAATTTTAATTTATTGGGCTTTTATTTACCGCAATTACAAGATACCATGAACATTGAAATAGCACGAGTAATTGTAGATTTTGGAGCAGTCGTCCTTATTTGGATGGTTCAATTAATTGTATATCCTAGTTTTTTGTATTTCAGCGACAAAGATTTGGTAAAGTGGCACATTCCCTATACCAAGCGGGTGACATTCATTGTTGCTCCAATCATGTTTGCCCAAACCGGAATAATAGCATTTCAAATTTTTACTGAGTTTACTTGGTTGCATTTAGTATCTTCAGTTATATGTGCATCGCTATGGTTACTTACCTTTTTCGAAGCGGTTCCACTTCATCATAAAATTGATTTGAACCAAGACTTAAATTCCACTAGCAAAAAATTAGTTGAAATCAACAAAAAAAGAACCGCCTTGTGGACAGTTCTTTTCATTATTTCGCTTTTTCAGATTATTTATTAAGGGTAAAGTCTTTTGGTTAACCAAACGCCTGCTTCACCTTCATAGATTATTCGATCATGCAATCTACTCGGCCTGCCCTGCCAAAATTCAAAATAAGTTGGTACTAATTCAAACCCACCCCAAAAATCGGGTCTTGGAACTTCCAGTCCTTCAAACTGCTTTTCTAACTCCAATAATTTATCTTCTAATTTCTGTCTGGACTCTAGCTCCTTACTTTGAATAGAAGCCCATGCTCCTATTTGACTTGCACGCGGTCGAGTTTTAAAGTAGTCATCAGATAGTTTTTCATCTAATTTTTTAACTTCCACTTTCATTCGAATTTGACGATCCATGTCGGGCCAAAAGATATTGACCGCGCCTTTTGGGTTACTCGCTAATTCAGATGCTTTTTTACTTCCATAATTTGTGTAAAAGTGAATCGCGTTATCTGTAATATCTCGAATTAAAACAACCCGTGAATCAGGCTGATTATTAATAGAGGTTGACAAAACAAAAGCATTGGCGTCCTTTATTTTCAATTGAATAGCATCATCTAACCATGTCTTTAATAATTCGAAAGGATTACTTGGAACATCTTTTGCATCCAATGTTCCATAATTGAAGTCCCTACGGAGGTCTCTCATATCTTCTCTAATATTTTCCATCTACGCTCAATTTAGAATCATAACAACTGAAACTTCAGTGTGTTTTTTAGCAAATGTATCCCTTCACTTTAAAAACATTGTTCATTTCTTAATATAAATTATCAATTGTATCGATACTACAGTATTGTTGTATTTTTTTATTCCGAATTTTACAGCAATGGACTTCGACCCCTTTAAAAAGAGAATTTCTGAGCTCAATAATTTAGACCCTCTACCTGGAAATATTTTAGTTGCAGAACCATTCATGCAGGACGACTACTTTAAGAGGAGTGTCGTATATCTGTGTGAAAACAATGAAATAGGCACCGTTGGCTTCATTTTAAGCGAAAAGTTAAACCTTCGGCTGAACGACCTTTTCAATGAGCCTTTGGCTTTCGACGCTGATTTATATTTAGGTGGACCTGTTGAAGCTCAAAATCTTTTCTATTTGCATACTTGCAAAGACCTAGACGCTGCGATAGAAATAAAAGATGGAATCTATTGGAGTGGAGACTTTGAACAACTAAAAGAATACATGTTGATTGGAAAAATTCAGTCTCATGAAATTCGATTTTTCTTGGGTTATGCAGGCTGGGATAAACAACAGCTTATAGATGAATTGACTGCCGAAAATTGGCTCATTGGCTCAATTCAACCTAAAGAATTATTCGATTTGGATTCAGAAGAAATTTGGAAAACTCAGTTGACAAAAATGGGGAAAGAGCAAGCATTGATGGCAAAATTCCCAGATGATCCAAGCTTAAATTAAATACGCTATACTAGAAGGTAGCTCTTCTTCAAATTTAATTCTAGTTTCAGGAAACTACAACTGCTCGACCAACGTTGACGCTATTTTCTTAAAATAACGCTTTTTAGAGTAAGAGGAAACCCACTGAATACCTTTAATAGAATTCGTAAAGAAAATTTCTTCAGCCTGCTCTAGATCCGAAGTTTCAAGGGAAGTCTCCTTTACTTCCAATCCAAGCTGCTTTAATTTATTGATCACAACTCGCCGCATAACGCCTTCTATCGCTCCGTGTTTTAAATGAGGAGTATATGCTATATTCTGCCTGATTAAAAATAGATTCGAAGAAGTCCCTTCAACCAAATAACCATCAGCATCCAATAAAATAAGCTCGTCAAAATTAGATTCCTCTTTTTCTTTCGCAGCCATCACATACTGAATAGCGTTGAGCGTTTTAAGTCCGGAGAATTGGGAAGGATAAATGGTCACATTTTGTGAAATCCCCAATTTGTGACCTTCTCTATTTAGTGTATAGTTGTCAGTAGATAATCGCTCTGTTTCGATGTAAAAAAAGACCTGGTTAGATTCAGGAGCATATTTTCCTAAACCGGAACGCTGTGCAATAATTCTAAGCGTTGCTCCTCTTTCAATTTCATTTTTGATTAATAATTGCTCTATACAGACTTTCAGAATCTCAATATCTCCTTGTGAACAGTCAATTTCTAACGCATTTAAGCCTTGTTGCATCCTTTCCAAATGAAAATCGAGGTACTTGGTTTTTCCTGATACAACTCGTATCGATTCAAACACACCGTCGCCAAATTTCATGGCTCGATTTAACCTGAAAATTGGCTTATTCTCTTCGTAAAATTTATTGTCGTAACATACGTAGTTGGAAAACATACTTAAAATTTTAAAAGATAAAAGATTTGATCAATAAATGCAGGAAGTGACTTCGGGACGGCAATCAAGGTGAATATAATTCCAAATATCGCACCCGCAATGTGCGCGTCGTGGTTGATATTGATATTGCTTTTTCGAGATTGGTAGTGCTCATAGGCTAAGTATCCAAATCCTACAAGTATTGCAGGAATAGGAACTGGAATAAACATTAAGTATAAACTACTGCCCGGACTGAAAATAATGAATGAAAATAAAACTGCAGACACCGCACCGGAAGCACCAATAGAATGGTAACTGGGATCATTTTTATGTTTGCGATACGAAGGCAAGGCTGCAAATATAATTGACCCTAAATACAATAGAATAAAATAGAAAATACCTTTAGAACTAAGATAGTATTCAAAATATTCCTGAACCCCACCTCCAAAATTATACAACACAAACATGTTGAAAAACAAATGCATCCAATCTCCATGTAAAAAAGCATGTGTTACAAAACGGTAATACTGCTTTCTTTCTTCTAAGCCATAAGGAGCAAAATCAAACCGATAAAAAAAGTCACGATTGTTGAACGCGGGAATGGAGACAATGCACGTTAAAATTATAATTACTATCGTTACCATAATTCCTTAAAAAAGCTCGTCAAATAAAGATGGAGAGTCTGGGTTGTCATTCTTCTTCTCCGTCTTCTTTGGGGCAGATTTCGATTTTGGACTCTCTTCTATCGGTTTTTCCTCTTTTGGTTCGTCTATCTCTAACGGTATGTCTGTTGGCTCATCCAAATCCTTCATCACTTTCTTTTCAGCAGGAGTGTCGTCATCGTCATCCTCGTCGTCATCTTCTATTGCTTCTTGACTTTCTTCTTTTGCTTTTGGTTCAGGATAAAAGTTTTTCTCAAGCTCCTCTACTGGAACATCAATAATTTGAGCAACTTGCTCTCCTACAATTCGATCGACAGACTTAATCTTATCGTAACTCAGCTTATTACCAAGCGCCTTCATACCTTTTACCGAAATAAATTCCAATAAATCCAACTGTTCATTTTCTTTCGCATCTTTTCCTCGAGGTTTCGCGAAACTAATGTCAATTACGGTGTGATGATCAGTTGAAACTAACTCTAAATAACTCTTTTCATGCTCAGTAATAAACGGGGTTTTCTTATCAGTATCCTCTACTAAAAACCGTTTCACGTAAAAGTCTTCCTTCTCACCATCAAAATAAATGGCTGATAATGGCTTTCGTGGATTCCATTTTTCGATAACAATTAAGTCATCGTCAAAGTGATTGGTAATTGCTGTATTGATTAACTTATAATGACCGGATTGCATGATGGTCAATATTTTATCTTCTGCCTTAAACTCTCCCAATAACTCCCCTCTCCCATCGGTATTTAATCGTTGAACGGTATCGTCAAACCAAATTTTGCGGGCACTTAAGGTAGAGGTTCCTTCTTCCTTCAACTTAATCTTGCTCACCAAGTTTTTATTCAAGGTATTTCCTTTTGCACCCCTTCCTTTAATCGCTAAATCTGCAAAGTCAAAATCAAATTTCAATTTCTTCAATTTTGCCTTAGGGCGAAGGATAACTTGAACCACCTCAGCTTCTCCATTAGGATTAGCTGAAAAATACAGCACCTTCGAACCAGGCGTTCCTGCTGTTAAATCGTACTCCTTGTCTCGGGTAATTGAGGTTACTGCAAATCTCTTGCTCATTGATTTACCAGCTTTGCCATCTTGGTAAATCATGTTGTAGGTAGTGCGTTTATCGCCTTTTTTCCATACCGCTACGTGTATGATGTTTTTACCAACAAACGACTTCGATTGAATCTTCTGAACCATCATTTTACCATCTTCCCTGAAAACAATAACGTCATCTATGTCAGAACAATCCGTTACAAACTCTGATTCTGATTTCTTTAACCCATACCCAATAAATCCTTCGGCCATGTTCACATACAACTTTGAGTTTGCAACAGCAACTTTTGTTGCATCAATGGTTTCAAATGATTTGATTTCTGTTTTACGCTCTCTTCCTTTGCCGTGCTTCGATTTAATTCGCTTAAAGTAATCGATGGCAAACTCAGTTAAGTTCGCTAGGTTGTGATTGATTTCTTTAATCTCTTCTTCAATTCGCTTAATTATTTCGTCTGCCTTAAAGCTGTCAAACTTCGAGATCCGCTTGATTCTAATTTCCAACAACCGATTGACATCATCATCGGTAACTTCTCTTAATAAATTCTTAGTGTGTGGTTTTAACCCGTCAAAAACAGCCTTAATTACACCTTCAAGTGTTTCTTGCTCTTCAATGTCACGGTAAATCTTGTTTTCAATAAAGATTTTCTCTAGCGATGAAAAGTGCCACTGCTCTTCCAACTCTGCTTTGCGAATTTCTAATTCACGTTTAAGCAGCTCTTTTGTTTCAGCAGTGCAAATCTTTAAAATTTCATTTACCCCCATAAAGTGAGGCTTATCATCTAGTATCACGCAGGAGTTCGGTGAAACAGAAACCTCACAACCAGTAAAAGCATACAATGCATCTATGGTTTTATCGGGCGAAACATTGGGAGGTAGATGTATTAAAATCTCAACATTCTCTGAAGTATTATCTTCAATTTTCTTGATTTTAATTTTTCCTTTATCATTGGCCTTTATAATGGAATCAATCAAGGTACTGGTCGTTGAACCAAATGGTAATTCCGAAATAATTAGCGTCTTTTTATCCAGCTGAGCAACCTTTGCTCTTACTCGAATTCTACCTCCTCTTAAGCCATCATTGTAATTTGAGAAGTCTGCCATTCCACCTGTTAGAAAGTCTGGCAAAATATTAGTTTTCTTCCCTTTTAGAACCGCAATAGATGCGTCAATTAATTCATTGAAGTTGTGCGGTAATATTTTACATGCCAAACCAACGGCAATACCTTCAACCCCTTGCGTTAACAACAATGGGAATTTCATCGGCAAAGTAATCGGTTCTTTTCCACGACTATCGTAAGAACTTGCCCAGTAGGTAGTTTTGGCGTTAAAAGCTACGTCCAAAGCAAATTTTGATAATCGAACTTCAATGTATCTAGGAGCAGCTGCCCGATCTCCGGTTAAAATATTTCCCCAGTTTCCTTGGCAATCGAGCATTAATTCTTTTTGCCCAATTTGAACCATGGCATCGCCAATCGAAGCATCGCCATGTGGGTGGTACTTCATGGTATTTCCGATAACGTTTGCCACTTTATGGTAGCGACCATCATCTAATTCCTTTAACGAATGAAAAATACGACGTTGCACTGGTTTCAAACCATCATTCACATGCGGAACAGCGCGCTCCAAGATAACATACGACGCATAGTCTAAAAACCATTCGTTGTACATTCCAGAAACCTGAATCACATTCTCTAAGCCTTGAGAAACCTCGTTGGTCTCATCTGTACCTTCTTGGTTCTGTGACTCTTGATTTTGCGCTTCGTCCTTCTTACCGTCAGGCCCGTCGTTTTTATTTTCGTCTTCTTTTTCTGCCATGCTACTACTTGTTAGGCTGCTGCCTCTTCTTGTTCTTCTTGTTCCTCTTTCTCGCCTTCATCTTCAATGTCTAATTCTACTTTCAAGTTTTCAATAATGAATTCTTGTCGGTCCGGTGTGTTTTTGCCCATGTAAAAGCTCAACAATTCCGCTACCGATTCTTTGCCAATGACCACCGGTTCTAATCGCATATCTTCTCCAATAAAGTTCTTAAACTCATCAGGCGAAATCTCTCCTAACCCCTTGAACCTGGTAATCTCAGCTTTCCCTTTTAACGCTTCGATAGCATCACTTTTTTCTTGCTGTGAGTAGCAATAAAAAGTTTGTTTTTTATCTCTAACTCGAAATAAGGGAGTTGACAACACGGACAGATGACCGTTCTTCACCAAATCAGGAAAAAATTGCAAAAAGAAAGTAATTAACAATAACCGAATGTGCATACCATCCACATCAGCATCCGTTGCTAACACTACTTTGTTGTAGCGCAAATCATCCAACCCATCTTCAATGTTTAAGGCCGCTTGCAACAAATTAAATTCTTCGTTTTCGTATACAATCTTCTTGGTTAAACCAAAGCAATTCAGTGGCTTACCCTTTAAACTAAATACTGCCTGTGTATTTACATCGCGCACTTTTGTGATGGACCCAGAAGCTGAATCTCCCTCCGTAATAAACAGTGTTGTTTCATCACTTCTATCCTTTTTCTCTTCGTTAAAATGCACCCTACAATCTCTCAACTTACGGTTGTGTAACGATACTTCTTTAGCCCTTTTTCTAGCCAGTTTTTTAATGCCTGCTAAATCCTTACGCTCTCGTTCCGACTGCAAAATTTTGCTTTGCAAAGCATTGGCAACTTCCGGATTCTTATGCAAGAAATTATCCAAGTACTTTTTCAAAAAGTCCATGACAAAGGCCCGCATCGATGGGCCGTCAGGGCCTACATCGTTAGAACCCAGTTTTGTTTTGGTTTGCGATTCAAAAACCGGCTCCATTACTTTTACAGAAATGGCTGCAACAATAGACGAACGAACATCAACCGCATCGTATTCCTTTTGAAAGTGATCACGAATGGTTTTGACCACTGCTTCTCTAAAAGCTCCTTGATGCGTTCCACCTTGTGTAGTATGCTGACCGTTCACAAAAGAATAATATTCCTCTCCGTATGAATTGGTGTGCGTAATCGCTAACTCAATATCTTCTCCTTCCAAGTGAATGATTGGGTAAAGCGGCGTATCGCTCATGTTCTTTTCCAACAAATCGTACAATCCCCTTTCAGAATGGTATTTCTCTCCGTTGAAAATTATCGTTAACCCTCTGTTCAGGTAAACGTAATTCCACAGCATGCGCTCAATGTGCTGTGTTCTAAAATGGTAATCCTTAAATATTTCTTCGTCAGGTGTAAAAACTACCTTCGTTCCTTTTCTTCTCGTGCTCGCCTCAATCGGGCCATCCATGGTCAACTCTCCTCTAGAGAATTCAGCTACTTTAGTTTTATCGTCTCTGTTCGATTCAATTTTAAAATAAGTAGAAAGTGCATTTACCGCCTTGGTACCAACTCCATTTAACCCAACAGACTTCTTAAAAGCTTTGGAATCGTATTTCCCTCCGGTATTGATTTTAGAAACCACATCAACCACTTTTCCCAATGGAACTCCCCTACCGTAATCTCTAACCTTAACCGTTTTGTCTTTAATAGAAACTTCAATGGTTCGACCGTTGCCCATTACAAACTCATCGATGCAGTTGTCGAGCACCTCTTTGATTAAAACGTAAATACCGTCATCATAAGCAGTTCCATCGCCCAGCTTACCAATGTACATACCGGGTCGCATGCGAATGTGCTCTTTCCAATCGAGGGAGCGGATGTTGTCTTCCGTGTATTCTACTTCTTCTGCCATAAAATTGAATGAAGCCTCTAAAATAGGTTGAATTGAAGGGGTTTTTGAAGACTTTTAAAAGGACTTTTGAACAGTTTTTTGCACATTTAAAAGTCTCTATTTTTTCACCTCATGTCTAAGAAATTTTTTACACAGAAAGAAATTTGGCAATAAAGCTGGCAGCCTTATTGAGGTAAAATCTGAACTAAAGAAGCTAAGTTAATTTTTTCACTATTTCCTAACTGACCTGCTAATTATCTGAAATATAACATATATTTGAGTATACTCAACGTTGCATAAAAAGGGAATAAACTTACGTTTCACTTTATTCAGTTGTTTTAAAGAATTGACCTAATTAATGGCTAACCTTACAATTGAAAACGAAGATTTTGGTTCTACTAAAAGTGGAATGATGATTATCGCTTTCTTAGTTTCACTTTTGCTTTTAGCTGCTGTCTTTTTTATTGGTGTTCTTGCAATACTTTTCACAATTGCATTAATGACTTTAAAGGTTGGAATAGAAATCGATCAAGAAAAAGAGAGATATAGATTCTTTAAATCTTTTTTTGGATATCCTTCAGGAAAATGGATGTCTCTTGAAAAATATAAAGTCTTGGTTGTTCTAAAAAAGAATTTAAAAAGTCAAGTTTTGAGTCCAAAACTTGTATCCGCATTAAATTATAAGCAAGTTGTTTTTGAAGTCAATTTGACAACCGAAAGTCACAGGGCCAAAATCCGTCTAAAACGATTTAGGAGTACAGATGCCGCAATGAAATTTGCGAAAAAACTAAATGTCGACCTAGGGTTTCCACTTGAGAATTATAATCCTGTAATTAGCGATAAAACTAAACAAAGAAGAGAAAGACGAAGATGACTGATGATGAAATAAGAAAATTCATTAATGATTTAAGAGACAAGCAAAAATTTGACGAAGCTTATATTGGTTTCTTTCAATTTGGAGGTGGTTCTGAAGAAAGTTTCATAAAAGCTAATAGACAAGGTCTTGAAATGCATGCTGCTGAATTGCTAGAAGCAGCAGTCACAAAATATAATGATAAATCAAAATCTTATGGGCTTGACGAAGGAATTCAAGATATAGAAGGAGATTTTAGCTTTCAATATGTGGATTTAAAAGAAGGAAAACGAGGAGAAATAAAGCCATCTCCAGATTATAAGGAAACATGGACAGACAAAGTATTCCTTATTGGTTGTATTGCTGTAATCCTTATATTTCTTTCAATTGGTGTTATTGGACTGATTACAATAGCTAAATGGATACTTTAGGATTAATAGTTAAAAAACTCTTTAAAACAAGAGCTATAAAATATAGCCAAGTATGGCTATGATGAAATGTTTTGGCTACATTTCATAGCCGAACCGTTAACCAACTTAACTCCGCCACCTTTATGAAAACCGGCTGTTAACTAACCGTACTTTTTTACTTTAATTCTTCAGTTCTATGAGTTGTTTGTGCATTAAGGTAGTTGATGTTAAACATTCTCCTTTAAAACTGCACTAGCTTTCTCTATCGTACAACATTATCAATAAGTTTGCTACCTATCTTTTGTTATGAATTCGAATTCTTCCAACTTGAAAATTAAACGTTACGATTTGTCGGAAGACAAATCATTAAAAGCCTTTAGTGCTGCAGATGAACTGACCCTAGAACGTTTTTCGGAACTGAGCTCCAAAGACAAACCCTTAGTCATCTACAACGACCGGTTTGGCTATTTGACCTGTCACCTAGCAGATTTGAAAACCTCAACAGTATACACCAATAAAAGTCAGTTGAGTGCGATTACATCAAATTGTAAAGCCAATGGAATTAATTTTGAAAACTATTGTGATCCGCTTTCACCTTTAGCATACAAGGTTGACTTTGCTTTACTGAAAGTTCCAAAATCGTTGGCTCTTTTTGAGCTGTACCTGCAGCATATTTCGGAAAATTCAACTACCAAAGTCCAAGTTGTAATAGGCTTCATGACAAGGCATTTTAGTCCAAAAATGATTGAAATTGCAGAAAAATACTTTGAGAATGTAGAGCAAAGCAGAGCAGTAAAAAAGGCAAGAACCGCTACTTTAACCGGTAAGAAAAAAATTGAAAAAGCAAGCTTAATTGACTCCCTAGAGTTTAACAATTACAACTATCAGCAGTATTGGGGTGTTTTTTCAGCAAAACACATTGATTACGCCACTCAATACTTTTTGAAACACCTGCAAGTAGATCCTAAAGATCAAAACATTTTAGATTTAGCCTCAGGCAATGGAGTTATTGCTAAAGAAATTTCAAAGAAATTGCCTCAGTCTACTTTTCACTTAGTAGACGATTCTTACTTGGCAGTGGAGTCTGCAAAATTGAACATGAATGGAGAAAATGTGCAGCATTATTTCGAAAATAACTTATCCAACTTCGACAAGAATTCATTTAATTTAATTGTGAGCAATCCTCCGTTTCATTTTGAGCATGAAATAAACATTCAAATTCCCATTCACTTGTTCAAAGAATGTTTTCGCTGTTTGAAACCTGGGGGTAATCTGCAAATTGTTGCAAACAATCAGCTAAATTACAGCAGTCAATTGAAAAATATATTTCCAAAAGTTGAAACAGTAGCGCAAAACGAAAACTTAGTCGTTATTAAGTGTGAGAAATAAATAACACAAAATAAATTTACATGGGAGATACACGTTGGGTAAAATTCTTATTTACAGTTGGAATCGCGGCGGTTCTTAGCGGAGTTTACTTTTTAATACAAGGAGATTGGACAGAGGGCACAACTAATGTGGTGATTGGACTCTTTGTTACATTGCTAAGCAGAAAGCAGATTAAAGAGAACAAGAGCAAATAGCCATTCGGAATTTAAAGTGGGGTAAGTGCACTGATGATCTTATTTTAAAACAGGCATTTTCTTAGTAAAGATTAACAGTTTGTCTTTAAACCACTTTCGGACTGTTGATTATATTGGGAGATTATGTTCAATTAAACTAAAAACCGATGGTCAGTATATCATTTCTTACGCTAAAAGAAGATGACGCAGTAGAATTAGCAGCATTTCTGAACGAGCATCGTTTGCTCATGTTCGACACCATTGAAGACCATGTGGATTTACTTTGGGACCAGAATACCCCAGAAAGACGAAACTTAACTCACCTCAGCGGATTTACAAAATCCTTGCTATATTCTACCGTTGAACGAAAGGCAATAGACCTTTTAGGCGACCGCTTGGTGCGCATGTGGGCAAATCCGGTAACTAGCTTTGACCCAAAAAGCACACAAGAACTCATGGGTTGGTTGGCTAAGGCATAAAATAAAAACCACTTGAACCTCAGGAGAACCATCATAAATAGCAAACAAGTACTATAGATTATTTATGTTTGTCAAAAAAAACTACTTCTATTTTGCTGTTCTACTTTGCTCATTTACCGAAAATAGAAAAGAATTAGAATGCTTACTTCAGGTAACCTTATAATGAAGAGAAAACACAATCAATGTAGAGCATTTAAAAAGTGGCATTTACTTCCTTACTAGACTTCATGAAAATAATACTACATCAGTGAGAAAGATACTTTGTAACCCTTGAAAAAGAGTCAGAGTTTCACAAACAACAAAATACTTACCCAAAACATATTCAGGTCGTTAACCCTCAAGATCATAGTGGTCAAATTCATCAAGTTGCCAACCAAAAAGTATCCTATTTTTCCTACTTAATAATAAATGGCTTAAATTAGTATTTTAAAAATGCTACTACTTTGAAAAAGAATCAATGGAAACTTTTTACAATTGGCTATTGGGTAATTTCTATTTTTATAGTTTTTTACTTTAACGGTACAGGCAACGAAGCCGATAGCATCAATCATTTTTTATACGCTCATTACGCTCCTCCTCATCCAGAGTTGTACTTAAATCATTGGGCTAAACCTTTGTTTACTTTATTGGCTTCCCCATTTGCCCAATTTGGCTTTATAGGAATCAAGTTATTCAACATTCTTTGTGCATATAGAGCATCTTACTTTACCTTCAAAATAGTCTCAAAACTGCGTATCAAACAGTCTATATTGGGCCCTGTATTCTATTTTATCTTCCCCATAAGTTTTGTCACTACCTTTTCAGGTTTAACAGAACCATTGTGTGCATTTATACTAATTGCTTCCATTTACTTATTTCAGCACAAAAAGTACCTCACCTGCGCCTTTCTCATTTCAGTTACCCCATTTGTACGTTCAGAGGGATTGATTTTTCTAGCCGTTTTAGCATTCTTCTTCATCTATCTAAAAAATTGGAAAGCATTTGCATTACTTTCCTTCGGGCACATCGTTTATTCACTAATTGGTTATTTTCATTATCAAGATATCCTTTGGGTCTTCACTAAAATTCCTTACGCACATTTGAGTTCTCATTATGGAGGTGGCAGCCTCTTTCATTTTGCTGAAAAACTAAACTATTTAATGGGAATTCCATTGCTCGTGTTCTTCATATTAGGAACTGTCAGAATCTTGGTAGGGTGGAAACGAATGAGAATAGCAACTCGGCTAATCATGATCCTTTTCCTTTCATTCTTTATCGCCCATAGCCTTTTTTGGTACCTAGAAATTTTTAATTCCATGGGTCTAAAAAGAGTGTTTGCTGCAATTACTCCTTTAATGGCAATTGTAGCGCTTTTTGGATTTGACCTTTTCCATAAAATTTTAGTAGATCCTATGCGCAAGGGCTTAATGGCAATCAGCCTACTTTTAATTTTTGTGTTTCCTTTTACCTCAAATCCTACTGCTGTTAATTGGAATGACTTAAATCTAAATGATGCTCAAGTGAATGCAAAATCAGTTGCTAACTACCTGCAGAAAGAAGAGAAAATAAGCAATCGTTTTATTTATACTGATCCATTTTTAAGTTACACCTTAAAGGTAGATCCTTTCGATGGACAAAAACATCAGATTTTAGCTCAACATGAAGGAGTAATTAGCCCTACTTTAAAAAGTGGAGATCTTATTATTTGGGACAATTGGCATTCCGTGGTAGACTATGGCGTTACGTCTGAAATGTTATCCAACTTAGGGTTTGTCAAAGAATTCAGACAAGGAAAGTCAACGTATAAAATCTACCGAAAGAAATAGTTAGACATTGAATTTAAAGTGCATTACATCGCCATCTTGAACAATGTATTCTTTGCCTTCCATGTTCATCTTACCAGCTTCTTTAGCTGCTTGCTCTGAACCTAGTTCCACCCAATCATTAAACTTAATTACTTCGGCCTTAATAAATCCGCGCTCAAAATCACCGTGAATTACTCCTGCTGCTTGCGGCGCTGTAAAGCCTTTCTTAATCGTCCAAGCTCTTACTTCCTTTTTACCGGCAGTAAAGTAGGTTTCCAAGTTCAACAATGCATACGCAGCCTTTATTAACTTATTCACACCAGGTTCGCTCAAACCTGCATCTTCTAAAAATTCTTTCCTTTCTTCCGGATCTTCTAATTCTGCAATGTCTGCTTCCAAACCAGCTGCAACCATTAACACCATTGCATCTTCGTCTTTCACCGCAGCTTTAACAGCCTCTACGTGTTTGTTCCCGTTTGCAATTGAACCTTCATCCACGTTGCACAAATACAACACTGGCTTCGCAGTCAATAAAAACAAGTCAGCTACTTCTTTTTTATCGTCATCACTTAAATCAATTGACCATGCAAATTTTCCATCTTCAAAATGTTTTTTATACTGATCTAAAATTCCCTGAGACTTTAGTGCAGCTTTATCTCCTGTTTTTGCAGCTCTCTTAATCTTTTCTAACTTCTTCTCTACTGCCTCTAAGTCTTTCAATATTAACTCATAGTCAATTGTCTCCTTATCCCTCACCGGATCAATTGAACCGTCTACGTGAACGATATTCCCGTCGTCAAAACACCTCAACACATGAATAATTGCATCCGTTTCTCTTATGTTTCCTAGAAATTTATTTCCTAATCCCTCACCTTTACTAGCACCTTTTACCAAGCCCGCTATATCCACAATGTCAATTGTTGTGGGTTGAACATTCTCGGGCTCAACGATATCTGCTAACTTATTCAAACGTTCGTCAGGAACAGTTATAACCCCAATGTTTGGTTCTATTGTGCAAAAGGGAAAATTTGCCGATTGCGCTTTTGCATTTGACAAACAATTAAACAAGGTCGATTTTCCAACATTTGGAAGTCCCACTATACCGCACTTTAAAGCCATAATTAATGTTTTTTTGGTCGGCAAAGATAGAAATAGAAAACGGGAAAAATGCTAGATAAAAATAGAAAATACACCCCACTTAAGTTGCCCTTTTACAGTCCAAAAAATATCAACTTCTTTTACTTTCAAAGTAATTTTAATGGCTATTGCTTAGTTTTACACTTCATGCATAACTTCCTATATGAAACTCAACCTGCTGTTACTCTTTTTCTTCAGTATATCCATCTACGGGATTGCACAGCAAGATACAGTTTTAGTCAAAGTCTACCCGAATCCATTTGATTCCGTTGCTATTCATTCAATTCAACTCAAGGAAGGAGATCGGTTCGAGGCTGAATTTGTAGATGTACAAGGAAGATCACTTTGTTCTGTTCCTGTTGGAACCTACTATAAATCTGTTCAATTTTCTGAGGAAATCCTTCTTAGTACTGTCGGTATTTACTTTTCCCTCATCACCATAAACGAAGAACCAATAATTAAAAAATTAATTTTTAATGGAAAAGATTCAACCTCTTTTTTGCAGTTCAATCTTGAAGTAACACCATCCAAGTTCAAAAAAGAAACCCTAAAAATTTTTCCAAATCCATCTATTTCTGACATTTTAACGATTGAAACCGAAACGGAAAGTAAAAATGTTACATTTTTGGTTTACAATATGCAGGGTGGATTACTCTATGAAAAAGAAGTCGATGCAACCGGTAAAAAGGCTAAAACTAACGTCTTAGTTTCAAGTTGGAAATCCGGACAGTACATCGTTAAAATGACTTCGAAATTTGGGGAAGACCAAAAAATCTTCACTAAAATTTCAAAATAGCCACAGTTGAGTGTAAAACTCTCTTTTAAAACCCCTTATTGGTTATCAATTTTTATTAACATTCCTAAGCGATTCTAGTAAATTGAGCTACTTTTGAATCAAAATAAAAACACCAACTTAATGGCTACAATTCAAGAATTAGAAAACACTGCTTCACAGGTTCGACGTGACATTTTAAGAATGGTTCACGCCGTAAATTCAGGTCATCCAGGTGGCTCCTTGGGTTGTGCAGACTATTTTACCGCCTTGTATTCTGAGATTATGGATTACTCCACTGACTTTAAAATGGATGGCACCAACGAGGACTTATGCTTTTTATCAAATGGACATATTTCGCCTGTTTGGTACAGTGTTCTAGCTAGAAGTGGTTTTTTTCCGATTTCCGAGTTGAGTACCTTTAGAAAAATTGATTCAAGGTTACAAGGTCACCCTACAACACACGAAGGATTACCGGGCATAAGAATAGCTTCAGGTTCTTTGGGCCAAGGAATGTCTGCTGCAATTGGAGCTGCAATGACAAAGAAAATGAATGGCGATACCAAAACGGTTTACTGCTTGCATGGAGACGGAGAGCTACAAGAAGGACAGATTTGGGAAGCAGCTATGTTTGCCGCGCACAATAAAGTAGACAACCTGATTTGCACAATAGATTATAACCAACGTCAAATAGATGGTGATACAGACGATGTACTTTCATTAGGAAACTTGAGAGCTAAATTTGAAGCCTTCGGTTGGGACGTAATGGAGATGGACGGCAATAATATGGAGGCAACTGTAAATGGTCTAAAAGAGGCTAAATCTAAAACGGGAAACGGAAAACCTATTTGTATTCTAATGACGACTGAAATGGGAGCAGGTGTTGACTTTATGATGGGATCACATAAATGGCATGGTGTTGCACCAAATGATGAGCAACTAAAAGATGCATTAAGTCAATTAACGGAAACGGCAGGAGATTATTAAAAGGTATGGTTGTTGTTTTAAGCAATCCCTAATCAATAAAACCAAAGCATGAGCGTATTCAAAAATATCGCCTTTCTTTTTATATTTCTTTTTTCTTTTGCTCAGGCAGAAGCCCAAACGACAGCTCAAAAAACTAGAATTCTTTTTGTTTTTGATGCTTCTCAAAGCATGTATGGAAGGTGGGACAACGGCCAAAAAATACAAATCGCAACTAGACTATTACGAGAAATTGTAGACAGTCTTAAAAGTGCAGAAAACGTTGAAGTTGCACTTAGAGTTTACGGTCATCAAAACAATGTAACTTCCGATGGAAGAAATTGTAAAGACACAAAACTAGAAGTCCCTTTTTCTTCGAAAAACCACAACAAGATTATCGAACGCCTCGGATCAATTCGACCGAAAGGAACGACACTAATCGCTTATTCTTTAGAGCAGGCTGCTTATGATTTTCCGGATGATAAAAATGCTAGGAATGTAATTATTTTAATTACCGATGGCATTGAAGAATGCGATGGTGACCCTTGTGCCGTTTCATTGGCTTTGCAGAAACGAGGTGTTGTCTTAAAACCGTTTGTTATTGGAATGGGATTGGAACCTGAAGTAATTGATGCTTTCAAATGTGTTGGAAACTATTACGATGCCACTTCTGAGGCAACTTTCAAAGACGTGTTAGGAATTGTAATCTCACAAGCCTTAAACAATACTACAGCGCAAGTAAATTTACTAGACGAACTAAATCGTCCTTCAGAAACGAATGTTCCAATGACCTTCTACGATGCATTTTCAAAACAAGTCCGGTACAATTTTGTGCACACAATAGACAGCAGAGGTAACCCTGACACCTTACCTATTGATCCACTTGGTTCCTACGATTTAGTTGTTCATACAATTCCTCCGGTAGGAAAGAAAGGTGTTAAACTGGCAGCTGGAAAACATACTACCATAGCAGTAGATGCACCACAGGGCCAATTAGAGTTAAAAATGAACGGCTACAATGAGTATAAAGATTTAAAGGCCATTGTGCGAAAAGAAAAGGAGCAGGAAGTATTAGTGGTTCAGGATTTTTCATATATTCAGAAGTACATTACAGGAAAGTATGACTTGGAAATATTAACCTTACCGAGAACTTATATTGAAGGAGTAAATATAGCTCAAAGTAGAACTACTACGGTTGAAATACCACAAGCAGGATTGGCAACAATTGCCATGAGTGCAAAAGGTTATGGTAGTATTTTTCAGCAAAAAGGAGAAGAGTTAGTTTGGGTGTGTAATTTAAATTCCATCAGTGCAAGGCAATCCATTGTCCTTCAACCAGGATCATACAAAGTAATTTTTCGCCCTTTGAATTCACGGTTAAGCATTTACACAAAGGAAGAATCATTTGAAATAGAATCGGGACAAAGTTCCCAAGTAAAACTATAAGCATGGCAAAATACGAATACACTGAAATGAAAGACACGAGATCTGGTTTCGGAGATGGTTTACTAGAAGCAGGAAAAAGAAACAAAGATGTTGTAGCTCTTTGTGCTGACTTGACCGGTTCTTTAAAAATGAACGCTTTTAAAGACGCCTTTCCAGATCGCTTTATTCAAGCCGGTATTGCAGAAGCGAATATGATGGGGGTTGCAGCAGGTTTAACCATCGGCGGTAAAATTCCTTTTACAGGCACCTTTGCCAACTTTTCTACCGGTAGAGTTTACGATCAAATTCGTCAATCGATAGCGTACAGTGGTAAGAACGTAAAAATTGCAGCCTCACATGCAGGTTTAACTTTAGGGGAGGATGGAGCAACTCATCAAATATTGGAAGATATTGGGTTAATGAAAATGTTACCCGGAATGGTTGTGATTAACCCATGTGACTATGAACAAACAAAAGCAGCAACAATTGCCATTGCAGAGTTTGACGGACCTGTTTACTTGAGATTTGGTAGACCAAAATGGCCTGTATTTACGCCTCCCAATCAGAAATTCGAAATTGGAAAAGCGGTTACTTTTCAGGAAGGAAACGATGTAACAATAATTGCTACCGGACATTGTGTGTGGGAAAGCTTAAAAGCAGCGGAAGAATTAGAAGCTGGTGGTTTAAGTGTTGAAGTAATTAATATTCATACTATAAAGCCATTGGATAACGATGCAATTCTTAAGTCTGTCGCTAAAACAGGACGCGTAGTTACTGCTGAAGAGCATCAAATGAACGGAGGTTTAGGAGATTCAGTAGCGCAACTATTGGCAAGAAATAACCCAAAACCAATAGAGTTTGTAGCAGTGGATGACAGCTTTGGGGAAAGCGGTAAACCTGAGGAGCTATTTGAAAAATATGGCTTAGGTAAAAGCAGTATTGTAGCTGCTGTGAAACGAGTTGTGAAACGCTAGAAAAAATAAAGGTCAATCGAAAAGGGGAACTCAATGAGCTCCCCTTTTTTCGTGTTAGATAGATTCAATATTTACTTTAGACACTTAAAGTAATCAAACGGTTCATGGCAATCGACGCATTGAAATAATGCTTTACAAGCCGTTGAGCCAAAACGACTCACCATTTTTGTATTCAATGAACCGCAGTTGGTACATTTGATTGTGTTTGCTTCGCCTAAAAGCGCAGCCTTGTCTACTTCTGCCGTTCGCGGAGCTGCTATACCATAATCTTCCAAGGCCTTTCGACCCCTTTCGGTAATCCAACCGGTTGTCCAAGCAGGCGCTAAAACTAAATTTATTTTTGCTTTCAAATCTTCTTTTTCAAAAGCAGATACGATATCATCTCCTATGGTATCCATTGCAGGACAGCCTGAATATGTTGGTGTAATATCAATGCGGTAAACGTTATCAACTAATTCTACTTTGCGCACTATTCCCATATCCATTATGGATAAAACAGGAATTTCAGGATCGCTTACCGAAGTTAAAAGTTCTTCTATTTTTGTTGAGACGCCTAACACCTTACCATTTCATATTTGGATAGGCCCGTTGCATGTACTGGAATTCAGCCAAAATGTAACCCATATTCTCTGAATGCCTTCCGGTTTTAGCACCATATTGAAAAACAGTTTCTTCAGGTAAGCTCAGGGTAGCTTCTTTTAGTATCGAACTAACTCGCTCTAAATAAACTGACTTTAGCTGATCTAAATCAGGACCTACTCTACTTTCTGCTGCCCAAGACTCCGTTTCTGTAGCTTTGAAAAGTTCCATGCTATACCTCCACAAGGTACTTACAGCTGTTTGTGCTTTTTCATGGCTTTCTTCAGTCCCATCTCCTAGTCGTTTCACCCAAGTGGATGAAAAATCTACGTGATAGTCGACTTCCTTGATTGACTTTTTAGCTATGGCAACCAGTGTTTCGTTCTTACTGTTCATCAATTCGTTCAAGATTAATTGATGATACACATCAAAAAAGAACTGACGGACAATAACATGAGCAAAGTCTTCATTTGGCTGCTCTACTAGGTAAGTATTTTTGTATTCGTGCTCATACCTCAGCATGGCCACACTGTCTTCCGTTGCATCCCCTCCTTTTATCTGAGCTGCAGCTTGAAAATAATTTCTAACCTGTCCAAAAAGATCTAAAGAAATATTGGTTAAGGCGATGTCTGTTTCCAACTCAGGTCCATGACCACATAGCTCTCCTAAGCGTTGACCCAAAATCATGGAGTTGTCGCCCAAGTGTAATAAGTAGTCGTATAGTTTTTCGTGTAACATAAATTACATGTGCTTTATTTCATCAGGTAATTCGTAAAATGTTGGATGACGGTATACCTTATCGGCAGCAGGCTCAAACATTTCACCATTTTTCTCAGGATTAGAAGCGGTTATATGTTTAGATTCAACAACCCAAATACTAACACCTTCTTGTCTTCTCGTATAAACGTCTCTGGCATTTTGAATTGCCATATCTTCATCTGCTGCATGCAAACTACCACAATGACGATGCTCTAGACCGTTCTTACTTCTGATAAATATTTCCCAAATGGGCCATTCTTTATTCATATTATTTGATTTATGCTGTTTTCTTTGCTCTTTTTTCTGCCTGTTTATCGGCATAAGCTGAAGCTGCATCTCTTACCCATTTACCTTCATCCCAAGCTTCATTTCTATCCTTCAAACGCTTCTCATTCATCAAACCATTCCCTTTTACCACATCCCAAAATTCATCCCAGTCAATGGTTCCAAAATCATAATGACCTCTTTCCTCGTTCCATTTCAAATCTTTATCAGGAATAGTAAGACCTAAAATCTCAGCTTGTGGAACTGTCTGATCAACAAACTGCTGACGCAACTCATCGTTGGTTTTCTTTTTTATTTTCCACTTCATGGATTGCTCTGTATTCGGAGAATCCTCATCTCTCGGTCCAAACATCATCATACTTGGCCACCACCATCTGTTCAATGCATCTTGGGCCATCGCTTTTTGAGCTTCCGTTCCATTACACAAGGATAGCATAATTTCATACCCTTGTCTTTGGTGGAAACTTTCCTCTTTACAAATACGAACCATCGCTCTAGCATATGGTCCATAAGAAGTCTTGGTTAGCATTACTTGGTTAATAATTGCTGCACCATCAACTAACCAACCTACAGCTCCCATATCTGCCCAAGAGATAGTAGGATAATTAAAAATACTCGAATACTTCGCGCGCCCTGAATTTAATTGCTCATTCAACTCCTCTCTACTAATTCCCAATGTTTCAGCCGCACTGTATAAATACAATCCATGTCCTGCTTCATCCTGTACTTTTGCCAATAGCGCCACTTTTCGTCTCAAAGAAGGAGCTCTAGAAATCCAATTTCCCTCAGGCAACATACCTACCACTTCGGAGTGAGCATGCTGAGAAATCTGACGGATATGCGTTTTGCGATATTTCTCTGGCATCCAATCTTTCGCTTCAATATTTTCACCGCTATCAATTCGGTTTTGAAATTGTTCTTCTAAACTTAATGTTTTGTTTTCCATAACTTAAAATTCTTTAACTGTCGAAATCGACTACAATTTTACTTGACTTTGGTATGGCTTGGCAAGTTAATATATATCCTTGTTCTACTTCTTCTTTCTCTAAAGCATAATTTAGATTCATTGGTGCATCACCTTCTACCAATTTGGCTCTGCATGTGCAACACACTCCACCTTTGCAAGCAAAGGGTAAATCAGCATTATTTCTAAGAGCTGCGTCCAAAATGTTTTCACCATTCTGAGACATAGTAAATGAAATTTGCACTCCATTAGTTATAACTGAAACGTCTGAAACGTCCTTGTTGTTCGTATCGTACACTTTCTTTTTCCCACCTTTGGTAGGCGTGCCAAATAACTCAAAGTGAACTTTGGATTCGTCGACCCCTTGCTCATATAAAAAGTCTCGAATCATAAAAATCATTTCGGTAGGTCCGCAAATAAAAAACTCATCAACAGAGTCAAAGTCAATTATTTTTTCTGAAATAGTTCGGAGTTTCTCTTCTGTAAAGCGACCATTAAACAAAGGAGCATCTCTCATCTCTTTTGTCAAAAAGTGATATAACTCATAACGCCCTAGAAATTGGTTTTTTAATCCCTCTACCTCCTCTCGCAAAATCATGGACTGCACAGATTGATTTAAATAAAACAAACTGAAAGTTGATTCAGGCTCTTGATTTAGGTGTGTTTTTATGATGGAGTGAATAGGAGTAATACCGCTACCTGCTGCGAACGCAACATAGCATTTCTTTTTCTTTCGATCTACCTCGGTAAAAAAACGACCATTAGGTGGCATCACCTCAATTATATCTCCCGCTTTGAGTTTATCGTTAACGAAAGTGGAAAAACGTCCGTCCTCAATCTTTTTTACAGCAACTTGCCATTGATTATCAATCGGACTGCTACATAATGAATAAGATCTGCGAACTTCTTCGCCATTGATGACCGCTTTCAACGTCAAATACTGGCCCTGCTTATAAGCAAAAGTCTCTTTTAATTCATCAGCTATTTCAAAAGTAACAACTGAACAGTCGGCAGTTGTTTTATAAATATCACTTACTTGAATGGGATAAAACTGTTGAGACATAGTTATTGTTATAGTACTTAACAAAGATAATTAAAGATGTTCTTCCTCAAATGATATTTATCAGTTTTAAGTGTTTCTAAATAGTGGACTCACCATTCAAGTTGGTAGTTAAATACGAGGTCATCACATCAAAAAAGTCTTGTAGCATTTTGAAACCTTCAATTACCTTATCCTCAAAATTAGCTTGAAGTACTTCTTGGTCTGTAAACTCATGCATTACATAGAAACTCTTATACCGAAGTAAATCAATATTGGGGTCTTCTTTGTCAAAACCTCTTGGAGCTGTTTTCAACTGTTCACCTAGCAATTGATGATAATACTTTTTAAACTTTCCATTCTCTAAAACTTCTCGCAACGGAGTTGCATCCATTTCAATTTGCTTGCGAAGTAAATTCAAATCTTCCGAGTTGGGCTGAAAAAAACCTCCTCCGATGAATGAATTTCCAGGAGCTATATGATAATAATACCCACCTCTCTTATCGGCTCCTTCTCTTGAAAAAGAACCACTTCGATTTATTTTATAGGGATCCTTGTTTTTGGAAAACCGAACGTCTCTGTAAATTCTATACAAACTCTTTTTACCACTTGGAGTCGAAATAGTATCAAATTCAGACATCTTACTGAGCAGATTTTCAGCAAACTTATACATTTCTTCATGCGATTTCTCATAACACGACTTGTTTTCTGCAAACCAATCACGATTATTATTTTTAGCTAATTCCTTGAGAAACTCGAAAGTTAAGGTGGTAATATTTGCCATAAATTAGATTTATTTGTTCTTGTGAAAATAATACATTTGAGCGGAGCAAATGTTGGTAAGTCACGGTAGTTTTTAATCTACCTTTGGTACATAAAATGTAGCTTATTTGAAAGAATCCTATGAAAAAAGTCAGCCTAAAACTTCCTCTTGAAGACAAACACTCGAACCTTTGGGGATTTCACTTTAGGATTCCTAAAAATGTTGCTGACAACTTTACAGAAGGAAAAAACAAACGAGTTGTTGCAACATTCAATCATTCCGTAAAGAATCATTGCGCCATTATGCCTTCACCTAAAGGGCCATTTATTAAGCTTAATAAAAGCATAGTGAAAGAACTTAATATCCAAGTAGGCGATGTGGTTACAATTGAGCTTGAAAAAGACACTTCTACTTATGGCACGCCAATTTCGGAAGAATTTGAAGCTGTAATTTTTAGTGATGCCGCTGTTTTCAATTATTTTCAAGCCTTAACACCGGGCAAACAGCGCAACTTAATCCACTTGGTGAATAAAATTAAAAACACTGACATAAAAATTAACCGCTCCATGGCAATAGCACAGCATTTAATGGATGTAAAAGGAATGTTGGATTTCAAACAACTTAACGAAACCATTAAGGAGTATAATCAAAAACATAAATTGATTTAAGACCAGCCAATACTGAATCTTCCTAGTTCATATTTCAACGCTTCTACTCTACTCGTTTATTAAGAAGAAGCAGGTAAAATAAACGAACTGATCACATTCCTTGCACTTTCAAACTGATTTATTTGCTAGTTCCATGCGTATCAATCCGGTGACACAGAAGTTCGCGAAGCAAGGTGAAATTATATTTACCTCAATGTGAATCTATTAAAATAATTTAAATTTCCATGTATATACATCTAATTGTAAAAAATAATGTACTTTCGCAAAAACTAACTTCAACAAAAACAAAATGAAAAAATTATTTAAACCTGTATTAAGCCTAATTGCAATTGCAACTATGGTAGCTTGTGGCGGTGCCGCAGACAAATCAAACGAAGTAACAGAAGAAGCTGCTGTTGAAACTGTAGAAGATGTAACAACTGAAGAAACTGTTAATGTAAACACTAGCGAAAGTAGCGTGATGTGGATGGGACAAATTGTTGGAGGTATCAAATCTCACAACGGAACAGTAAAAGTAACTGAAGGATCTCTTACCTTAAAAGGTGATGAAATTGTTGGAGGAAACTTTACCGTAGATTTAACCTCAATGAACCCATTAGATTCTAACTACACCGAAGATCAGCCTGCTGAAAAATTAGTTGGACACTTGAGTTCAGGTGATTTCTTCATGACAGATTCATTTCCAACTGCTTCTTTCGTGATTAAGAGTGCTGATGCAGCTGCAATGACTGTGACAGGAGACTTAACTGTTAGAGGTATTACAAATACTGAAACAATCAATGACGTAGCCATTGATACTGAAGCAGGAACTGCAGTAGGTTCTTTGACATTTGACAGACAAAAATACAATGTTGCTTTTTCTACCGGAGCAAAAGATTTTGTTTTATCTGATGATATTGAGTTGACTATCGATTTAAAGATGTAAGGAACATAACATTTAATAGAGGGCCTTGCGATTGAATTGCAAGGCCTTTTTTTATGGAATAAATCCAACTATATCATCAGATCCTCAATTTCAATTTGAAAAGTAATAGCCAAGTCCAATTAAAAATAAATTTTCAGAGTTTGCTCCAGGATCTTGAATTAGAACATCAAACAAAAACTCTCCTTTATTTCCTCCTTTAAATAAATATCCCAACTGAGTTGTTATTCTCAATTCTGGTATTTGTGAATCTCCTTTATATTTCATTAGAAACTCTGATAGAAAGGCAACATAAGTTTCACCCGGGTCTACTCTAAAGCCCCTACTCGGTAGTTCAGCTCCCAACCTATATCTTATCCTGTATTCAGGTGCTAAATTCGAGAAAGTCTCATCTAACCTTAATCTGTGTGCAATTTTAAACCGACTTAATGTCTGCTGTACGTGGGCAATTTGCTGAAACAAGCGTTGCTTGTTGCCGCTTTCTGATATTCGATACATTCCCCCTGCAGCAATCGAATAAAGTGGACTTAATTTTCTTTGAACTCCAACTGTAAAATGATTTCGTGCGACCACCGTACCTGAAAAAAAAGCACTATTCGAAAGATCGACAGGTAATCTTCTTTCAAAACCAGATTTCAGCTGTTACCGATTGTTGATTTGAAGAGAATGATTGACATTCACTACTCCACTAAAGAGATTTTCAGATCCCTCCTGAGAGTGCACATTAACACACCAAACTGCTGCAAAAATTATTAGGACTGACTTCTTCAAAACACTAAGTTATCTGTATTTTGATCTGCGTTTTTTACACGGCTTACAAGCTTACCTTCGGTAGAAAAATCATAGACATACGAACCTATACGATTTTCAATAATCCCATAAACTAAAATTTCGTAAAACTGCAAAACCGCTGAGAAGTCGGCTTCACCATCATGGAAAAATCTATTTATTTGCTCTTTATCTCCAGAATAGTGATGTTGAACTTTCACGATTCGATAACGGTCAAAATCATGATCTAATTGAGACCTGATATTTTCTGAAATAGCTCTTGCTAATTTGTCAAAGTGAATAGTTGATTCTACATCTTCAAATTCTCCATCACGCGAAAACTCAACACTCATGCGCTCGCGACCAAGCTTTACTTTTGCTTCAAATTTTTCATCTGTACCGCTCTTTTCTAAAATCCATCTCACTCTAGCTTTAGGAAACATTTTACAAACAAAACGCTTTGCACTATCCGGCACAACTTTAGGAGAAATCCGCCGCTCGATTTCAACTTTTTCTTGAGCACATGCAAATCCCGAAAAAAATAATATTTGAACAATTATAACTACTCGTAACATTGGCATAAATGCTATTCAACTCTTACACAATTCAAAATTTGGCAAATATTAAAGACTTGAATAATGTTAATCCTTAAAATTTAAACCGGTTACTTATCACGTAATTTAACTAAATACAATAAGAAGTCTAGCTTTATAAATTAAAGGGAAATTCCGCCGTTCCTACAATCAATTCTACACTTACCATGCAACAAGTATTTCGAGAACCTCCTTTCTTTTTAGATTACCAAGTGAGATAACCTAACGCTAGATAACAATTAAGTAAGTTTGCGTCGACTTGTATAATTAGGAATCGACAGACAGAAAGTGTTGGTTCTATTTTCACAAAAACCAACATATGAAATTTAAAGACTTCGATTTTACCGAAGAAATGCTTCAAGGTTTAGATGCCATGCGTTTCGAAGAACCAACCCCAGTGCAAGAACAAGCGATTCCGATTATTCAGAAAGGGAATGATGTAATTGCAGTAGCTCAAACAGGAACTGGAAAAACAGCTGCGTTCCTATTGCCAATTTTGAACAAGATTCAACGATCTGGCGGAGGAAAGCTGAACACACTTATTTTAGCACCTACAAGAGAATTGGCCATGCAAATTGACCAGCAAATGGAAGGCTTCTCTTACTTTATTGGTACATCTTCCATCGCAATTTATGGTGGAGGTACGGGATCTTCTTTTGAAGCTGAGCGGACTGCGTTAACTCAAGGAGCTGATTTAATTGTTGCTACTCCAGGTAGATTACTATCTCATTTGAATTTGAAATACGTAAAAATTGATCAGTTAGAACACTTCATATTAGATGAAGCAGATCGAATGATGGACATGGGATTTTCAGACGATATTCAAAAAATTTCGGAATACCTGCCAAAAAACAGGCAAAATATCATGTTCTCTGCCACCATGCCTCCAAAAATTAGAAATTTAGCGAAGGCAATTATGAATCAACCGGAGGAGGTAAACGTTGCAATTTCAACAACTGCAGAAGGGATTACCCAACTGGCATATAATACACACGACAATCAAAAAATTCCATTATTACAGCACTTATTAAAAGACAAACAAGACCTGAGCAGTATTATCATTTTTACTTCAAGAAAATCGAACGTAAAGGACATTGTTCGCGATTTGAAAAAATTAAAGATGGATGCTGCTGGAATTTCCTCAAACCTAAGTCAAGATGAACGAGAGGAAGTTTTACGAATGTTCCGAAACAAGAGACTGAGAATTTTAGTGGGTACAGATATTATTTCACGCGGAATAGATATTGACTCCATTGATATGGTTATTAATTATGACGTGCCAAATGACCCTGAAGATTATGTACACCGAGTGGGTAGAACAGCTCGTGCTAAATCAACCGGAACTGCATTGACTTTCATTGACTCCAGAGGTCAGCAAGACTTCCAAAAAATTGAAGAACTGATTAAAAAGGAAGTTGAGAAGTTGCCGAATCCAGAGCACATTGGCGAAGGTCCGGTTTATAAACCTGGAAATTCAAGAGGTGGAAATAACAGTCGCCACAAAAGTGGTGATGGCAGTGGTAATAGAAAACCATTTGGCAAGAAGAAACCGTTCAAAAAGAACAAACCAAAAGGAGACCAAAATAGAGCGAAAGCTGATTCTCCTAAAACCGAAGTGAAAAAGAAGTTTTACCCAAAAAGACCTCCAACACAGACAGGGCATTTGCAAAAAGACTAAGGTTGCACTCTTTCTTAAAAAGAAGAATAAGATTGATCTATTATTGATTTGCTGATTAATCATTCATCAGCATCCTTCTAAGAGAAAAGCTCATTGAATGTGTAAACTTCATTCAATCTTGCTCCTTTCTCCGTATCTTTCAAGGTAATTATTTCATTTTGAGCGTCGTGCTCCATAAATAAATACAAATCTTCATCAATGGCTTTCTTGTAAAAACGCTTTCGATCTTCTAAAGTTAACAACGGTCGGGTGTCGTAACCCATAACGTAAGGCATTGGAATATGCCCTGCAGATGGCAAAAGATCTGCCATAAAAGCCATCTTCTTTCCTTGATAGTTGAGTAGTGGAATCATCATAGCGTCTGTGTGACCGTCGGCATAAAAAATATCAAAAGCCTCGAAACCGTCTTCCACAAATTTCAACTGACCAAACTCTTCCATAGGTGAAATATTTTCCTTTAAAAAGGATGCTTTCTCCCTATCATTTGGCACAGTTGCCCATTGCCAGTGCTTTCTGTTGCTCCAGTAAATAGCATTTTTAAATGTTGGTTCGTAGGCTGTTCTGTCTTTATTCCACTTTACCCCACCTCCACAATGGTCAAAATGCAAATGTGTAAGGAACACATCAGTAATATCGTCAGGATGAAATCCCGCTTTCTTCAGAGAACCTTCTAAACTTCCATCGCCGTGTAAGTAATAAAAACCAAAGAATTTTTCAGACTGCTTCTGCCCCATTCCGTTATCAATCAATATCAAACGGTCGCCTTCTTCAATTAACATGCAGCGCAAGGCCCACGAGCACATGTTACTGCTGTCTGCAGGATTCGTTCGTTGCCAAATAGACTTTGGAACTACACCGAACATTGCTCCGCCATCTAATTTAAAATTTCCTGTTTCTATGGGATATATCTTCATTTTACGAAGGTAATAAAATGGAAGATGAATGCCGAAAAAGTAAATCTATACCCTTGTGTTCTTTGGCTCGGCTTTTCCAGAATTCAATTTTACCATATGCTCCTTCCTAAAGTGAACCAACTCAAATAAGCACAGACAACAGATTACTTCCTAGCTTTAATGCCTTCTATAGGAATATCTAAAAACAAAAATTTATGATGAGAAGGAAAAAGTGCTCCACTTTCTGCGGTTTGCCATGATTCCCATGTTGCTTCAACCCCGCCAATTGGAAAAATACTCACCCACATTTTAAATGCTACTGGAAGTCCTGTTTCATCCAATAACCAAAGATAGGAATCTCCTGGGGTGCTTCCCCCGGCAGTATAGGTAACCAGAAGAGCTTCGTCTCCATTTGCTAGCGCAACCACTCCTCTCTCTGTTCCGGGATCGAATACTTTATGAGGAGCAACTAACCAAAATGAATCGTTGTTAAAATGTGCAATAGCTTGCTCTATTATTTCTGATCGAGCAGAACCGCTAACTTCACTATTGCTTACTTTCACACTACTTGAATCCGGAGATTGAAGGTTTAACTGAACAATTTTATCATCCAACTTCACCTCAACCAACTTTCGCTGTTTGTTCCATTTGTAGTGATGCCTCCCAGCGAATGACCATTCAATGTATTGGGTCTTTTCATAGGAATCATGATGCACCGCTTTCAACATCTTTTGGGCTAACAGATCCGCTTCGACCGACATTTCAGCTTTGGGTAACTTTTCATTGTATAAGAAATAAACCACTGAGAAGATGATTACCAATGACAATAATAAACCCAACAATATTTTTCCTATTTTTTTTAGAATCTTAATCATTTGTTCGTGTGCTAGTTCTAGCTGATTTTATAAGTTAAAAGACAATTGATCGCTGATAACGGTAATACCACGGTCATAAGAAAACCAATAATTTACCTTACTTGTTCTCCATTTTCAACCTTCGTTTCAGTTGAAAGCAGAATGATCTCACCGTTTAAGTCAGCAACTCCCAACACCAAACATTCAGAGAAAAAGTTGGCAATTTGCTTCGGCGGGAAATTCACTACGGCTAGAACCTGTCGACCCAAGAGCTCCTCCTTTTTATAATGATAGGTTATTTGAGCTGAAGAGTTTTTAATTCCTAAATCTTTTCCAAAATCAATTTTGAGCTGCCAAGAAGGATTACGCGCTTTAGGAAAAGCCGCTACTTCTATTATGGTTCCTGTTCGGATATCTACTTTTTCAAATTCTTCCCAAGAAATCATAAATACTTCTGTTCAATCACCCACGTGTGGTGCATTTCATGGCCTATCAGAATATACATGATCTGTTCGGCAGTCATGTCCAAGTCATTTGCGTTACCTTTTGAACGAATCATTTCTTCTGAAAAACTCTTAAATAAGTCGATTGTACTTGCTCTCAAGCGCTTCAGCTCCTCCAAAAGGTCTTTTAAACTCCTGCGATTTGCAGAAGAGTTTGCCGCGTATTCGTTGTGATCATAGCCTCGAATTGCATTCTTTTCACCACGGGTAAAACTCAACGCCCTGTAAGCATAGATACGCTCTGTATCAATAATATGTTGCACCACTTCTTTGATGCTCCACTTACCTTCAGAATATCCCTTATTCGCCTGTTCGTCAGAAACCATAGCTAATGTTTTGATCGTATTTTTTAAAGTGAAAATCAACAATTCAAAGGGATCTTTCCCCTCGGGAATTCTCTCAATATATTGCTGATAATATTCTGGATATGCTTTTGAGTCCATAATGACAGGTGTTAATTTGAATTGCAAATAAAAAGAACTGCATCGAAAGAGACAGTTGAGAAGGTTAAATATTTATTGCATTAAAGCCATTTTGCCCAAATATAATATGAACTAAAGGCATACAAAAACACAAGTCCAAACCAAGCAATATACTTTTCAACATTTGAAAACAGTTGAACTGCATTTGTTTGAATTACAAAAAAAATCAGACTTGCTAAAATAGGGGCTGTTACAAACGAAACAGAGGTGGCAAAGTCTACCAGTTGCTTCATATTATCTAACTGAAAGACAAGTACAAATAAAGCACCTACTGCTAGCCCTATCACCAATAAAGGGTATGTTTTGTCCTTAAATTTTGGTACGCTTAATTGAAAAGCTTTTTGCAGCACTCTAGGGTAAGCATCGAGTACCGTTAACGTGGTGCTAAACATTGTTGTAAACGCTGCCAACGCCACAAAACCAAACGACCACTTTCCTAACGTCGATACGTACATGTCAATCAGTTGACCCGAGAAAGCAACTCCGCTAGCGGGAAGCTCTGTACCATTTTTACCAAGTAAAGAAGCACCTAAAGCTACAAAAGCTGCTGCCAAGGCTGTTGTGCCCCAGTATCCTACATTAAAATCGAAGACTGACTTTGAAACCGACAGTGGTTGTTGCTTTTCTTGTGCAGCATCCATTGTCCATTCAGAATGCCACAAGGCAATATCTAAAGGTGCAGGCATCCAACCGATGAGCGCTATCAAGAAAAACAAGTCTGTTTGACTCGTGAAAGAAAAAGTTTGAACTGAAATTACTGACGAGTCGTTGAAAATAAAAGCAGCCAGTACTGTAATTAATGTAGTTATGGCGAGTAAAATAATTACCGTCTTCATAATGCTATCCAGCACTCGATAAGATCCTATAATTAGAATGGCGGAGCAGATGAGCAAGAATAAACCTGAAGTTTGCCAAAGCGGTAGTGTTAAATCGAAAACGGAAGAAAACACACTGGCTGTTAGTAAAGTTACCACTGCTTGAACAGTGAACATTCCCGAAATAGTAACTGCATAAAAAAGCAACATCGCCCATTTACCTTGCTCAAAAAAAGCCTCTAATAAACTCTTCTTGTTGGCTGCCGCAAACAGCGGTCCCGCTTTAAAAAATGGATATTTAATAATATTCGCTGCTACCACAACAACTATCATTAGGAGTCCATAATTAGCTCCGGCCCTTGTAGATTGCACCAAGTGTGAAACTCCAACAGCAGCACCGGCATATAATAGCCCCGGACCGAGACGAGCTAAAATAGCTTTCATCAGGTTATCCTACTCTTCCTATTTTCTTAGTATATTCAGCAGTTTTAGCTTCTAAATCAGAGGCAATTGAATTGAAGTGCGCCTTAATTTTTGATTTACTCTCACGGTTTGGGTAAGTGCAAACTTTATTCAACATGTCAATTCGATCATCAATCACTTGATCAATAATCTCATCCATTTTTTCAGCTTCCTTTGCATCTCCGTTAACACTTTCAATAAATGCATCTTCAATTAAAAAATTTGTTTTATTCTTAATTGCTTTCTTAAATTTTCTTCTGTTTGCCATAATTTTTGTTTTGGTTAAAAATAAGGAGAGTACTTCGAAACAAAAAGACTTTCTTAAATAATCTATCAACCATTCAGAATATTTAAAAGAGGAGATAAAAACCCCTTTGGCAATGTGTACTTTTGGCATCCTAATGAGTAAATTTTATTCTATTATTGATATTGAAGCGACTGGGGGTAATTCAAAGATTGGAAGAATTACAGAAGTGGCGATCTACCTATATGATGGTAAAGAAATCGTGAAAGAATACAATACACTTGTTAATCCGGAAAGAAGCATTCCAATTTACGTTCAACGATTAACAGGAATAACCGATAAAATGGTTGCAAAAGCACCTCTTTTTACTGAAGTCGCAGATGACATTGCTTCCTTTTTAAATGGATCTTGCTTTGTAGCTCACAACGTTAAATCAGACTATAGCTTTATTAAGGATGAGTTGCAAAAAGCAGGGATAGATTATAAAAGTGAGCACCTTTGTACACTTGAATTATCAAAAACTTTAATCCCCGAGGCAAGCCATCATGGGTTGGGCAAAATATGTAACCATCTGGAAATTGAAGTACCGAATCGCCATCGTGCATCAGGTGATGCACTAGCAACAGTAAAGCTATTTCAACATTTACAGAAGGTAGACCAGAATAATAAAATCCAAAGGTTGATCAGAAAAGCATAATGGAAACCAAACCGAATAACTTTAAACTATGGTTAAAGCGAATTGGATTCGGTGGTTTCATTTTTTTCCTTGTAAAAGGAATAATTTGGTTGCTAATATTTTTTGGACTAGGCAGTTACATTAGTTGTTAAAAAAAGTAAGAGAAATTAATTTGCGCGGTAGGGTCAACATTTAAAACAGTTGTTTTAGAAATGTCATCTCTACTATCGAAAGTAGAACTCCTAGTTCCCCCTGCAGTTGTATTGGTAGTATTATCAGTAACACCTCCTCCTAAACTCACATACTGAAAACCGAGATACAACTCACTCCCAACGCTAAAATTTTTAGCTAAAAAATAATTAAACCCTCCTCCGAGATTTAATCCCAAAGCAAATCCTCCATCTCGAATAATCTCTCGCTCGGTTGTTGCAGTGCCAATAGAAGAAATTTGACGATTGTCAATTTCATTCCTCGACTTTCCTATCATTGAAATATCTAATTGTCCAAACACAAATGGATCTAACCTTTTATTAGCCGTCAAATGTTTTTCTATTCCAATTGACAAGTTCGCACTAAAACTTCGTCTTAGTGAATCAACCTCTTCCAATAAAGCCCCTGAACTATCGGCTGTTTCTCTCAAAATTCGGTTTAGCTTTAAGCCCAATCCAGCTCTTAATGCCAAGTCATCCTTCAAGTAATACTTGGCAAATAAGATATTTTGCCCATAAGAATTGCTATTTGTTGACAAGCTAACATTATTAATCAGGCCATTTACGACTATGGAAGCGCCAAAATCACCTGCTTTTGGTAAGAAATCTTTTGGGGTTTCTTGAGCCAAAACAGAAAATGATAAGAAAGAGCTTATTAAAATTAGAGCTAGTGATTTTAGTCTATTCATGTGTTTGATGTTTGAAAACAAATAACCGAAAACTCCTGCATTTATTGTCTAACTTTTAAAAGATTTATCCTGCAGCATGGGCACGAAACTAAACTCTCCGTATGTTTCTGTTTGGAATTCATTCTCTGCCACTTTGATAATCCGTTGCATCTCTTGTTTATCAGAATCTCCTAATGGAATCACCATCATTCCACCAACTTTAAGCTGTTCTAAAAGGTCTTGAGGTATAAATGGTGCAGCTGCAGTGATAATAATTTTATCAAAGGGAGCATAACCTGGCAACCCCTTGTATCCATCACCAAAAAATAATTTTGGAAAGTGACCCAATTGATTCAACATCTTCTTCGATTTCATGTGTAATGAACGATGTCTTTCAATGCTAAAAACTTTTACACTCATTTCCATTAATACACTGCACTGATAACCAGAACCGGTCCCAATTTCCAATACTTTTTCACTCTTTTTTAATTCCAACAACTGAGTTTGAAATGCAACAGTAAATGGATGAGATATAGTTTGCTCTGATCCAATTGGAAATGCTTGATTCTTGTATGCAAAATTTACAAACGCATTATCTAAAAACAAGTGTCTCGGCACCATGTCTATTGCATCCAAAACAGTCTCATCAGTAATGCCTTTAGACCTCAATAGTTCTACCAACTTTCGGCGCATCCCTTTATGTCTGTATGTATCATTAAGCATGTTACAAAAAAAGATGATTTAATCCTTGCATGCATTAAATCACACGCTTCTTTTTCAATAAAAAAATGTTAACAAAGCTGTTCTACTAGTTGGCATTTTAAAAGCTGCTTTAACGTACTTTGTAAAAAATCATTTTATGCTAAAAATAGGTGTTTTAGGTGCTGGTCACTTAGGAAAAATTCACATCCGAATTTTATTAGAACATGAGGATTTCGCTTTGGTTGGATTCTATGATCCGAATAAAGAGAATGCAAAAAAGGTTGCTGAAGAATTTGAATTAAAAGCCTTTGATTCTATTGAAGAATTAGTGGACGCTGTAGATGCGGTAGATATCGTCACTCCTACATTGTCTCATTACGATTGTGCTGTCACTGCCATTAGACAAACAAAACACATTTTTATTGAAAAACCCATTACCAATACAGTTGAAGAAGCTAGAAAATTAATCAACCTATCAGAAGAAGCAGGAGTTACAGTGCAGGTTGGCCATGTAGAACGGTTTAATCCGGCTTTCACCGCAACGAAACCTTACATCAAGCATCCGATGTTTATTGAAACACATCGATTAGCACAGTTTAACCCTCGAGGTACTGACGTGTCAGTGGTATTAGACTTAATGATACACGACTTAGACATTATTTTGAGTATTGTGGATAGCAATGTAAAAAGAGTAAGTGCGAGCGGCGTAGCAGTAGTTAGTGATACACCAGACATTGCAAATGCCCGAATTGAATTTGACAATGGCTGCGTAGCAAACTTGACAACAAGTCGTATATCCTTGAAAAACATGCGGAAGACTCGAATTTTTCAAAAAGATGCCTACTTATCTGTAGATTTTCTTGAAAAGCAAAGTGAAGTTGTTCGTCTATCTAATGTCGAAGGTGAACCTGATCCTTTATCAGTAACGATTGACTTACCAGATGGTAAAGGACAAAAACGAATCTACTTCGAAAAGCCAGATGTTGAAAGTAACAATGCCATAAAGGATGAGTTAACGGCTTTTGCTCAAGCAATTAATTCCAAAACTACACCTGCTGTAAGTATTCATGATGGGTATAATGCACTTGATGTCGCGTATCAGATCATCGAGAAATTAGAGATTAATAGACAAAACTCAATTATTTAAACAATAATTAGGAATTTCGAGCGTTCAGATTCAGTAACTCCAACCTCTTCATATGAAGAACCAGTACCTATTAATTCTCTGTATTACAGCAATTTCACTATTTTCTTGTGAAAAGCAGAAAGCCATAGTTCCAGGTTTTTTAAAGATTGATGATGTTATTTTGCAAGCTGCTCCAACACAAGGTTCTAGTAGTGATCGAATTACCGACATTAATGTTTTCATCAACGATCAGTCTGTCGGAATTTTTGAATTGCCTGCTCTTATTCCAATTCAACAAACAGGAAATGTAAACCTAAAAATTAGAGGTGTAATTTATAAGAATGGACAGTCTAACGAGAAAGTAGATTACCCTTTTTACACCACATATAGTTTGGATACTACATTTGTGCCTGAAGCACAAATGGAAATAACACCGATAGTTCAATACCAAAGCTCTGCTATTTTTGATGATCCTTGGTCCGGTGAAGATTTTGAAACAGGGGTAAATTTTAATTACCACCCCTTATCTGATACCGAATTTCAAAGAGTAACTGATCCAGCTGAAGCATTTGAGGGTGCCTCAGGCTTAGCTTACCTTACTGAAAGCATGGACTTTTTTGAAGCTTGGTCACCAAGGTTTTCAAACATACCAAGAAATGGAGTAGATGTATGGTTAGAAATGGATTACAAATGCACCCACAGATTTGCAATAAGTGTTTTTGTAAACGGCACTGCTCCCGCAAATCAAAGATCCATTGTATTTTTCAATCCTAGGGCAACATATGGAAAAGTCTATATTGAGCTTAATTCTGTTTTCTCGACACTTTCAGGCGCAGTTAACTATACGCTTGCAATTGGTTTTCCTAAACAAACCGGTGAGGTTGCTCAATTTTATATAGACAACGTTAAATTGGTTCGGTTTTGAATAAAAAGTTACAAGCTCTTAAATATATTTTATTCGACTTTATAGCAGCTGCAATCGCTTGGGCGTTGTTTTTCCGATTCCGGAAAATGTACCTTGAGCCCTCAAAGTTCGGCTATGAAGTACCTCTTAATATTGATGATGCTTTCATATATGGATTACTTTTTATACCTACTTGCTGGGTGCTTCTTTACGCTGCCACCGGGTTTTACAAAACCCCTTATCGGAAATCAAGACTAAAAGAGCTAAGTCAAACCCTAACAGTTAGTATATTAGGATGTACCTTATTATTTTTCGTTTTTATCCTAGATGACGAAATAAACACATACAAAGATTATTACCTATCCTATTTATACATCCTCTTTTTTCATTTCGTTATTACTTATCTGTTCCGATTTTTAATTACGAGTAGAACCGTTTATAGAATACAAAACAGAGAAATTGGATTCAATACCATTATGATTGGATCGAATGAAAAAGCAGTAGCCTTATTTCTAGAAATGAAAGGCGAAAAAAAATCATTTGGCAATAAGTTCATTGGCTTTGCCAGGGTTAATAAAAAAGAGGAGTACCTGCTAAAAGATCATCTTCCTTTCCTTGGAAATACTTCTGAGTTAAAAAAAATAGTTCAAGAAAACGATATAGAAGAAGCCATTATAGCAATTGAGTCTTCAGAACATAAAGGTCTTGAAAACATTATCGGAGAGCTGGAAGGTCTAAATGTTATCGTAAAGGTTATTCCCGACATGTATGACATACTAAGTGGCTCAGTTAAAATGAGTTCTATATTTGGCGCTCCACTGATTACTATTAATAGAGAGATTATGCCGGCATGGCAGCAAACTGTTAAAAGAGGTATTGATATTGCTGCTTCATTATTTGTTTTAACTGTCTTTAGCCCGCTTTACCTCATCGTTAGCATACTTGTAAAATCAAGCTCTAAAGGTCCTGTCATTTTTTCTCAAGAAAGAATTGGTATTCATGGCAAACCTTTTATGATCCATAAATTTCGCTCCATGTATACGGACGCAGAAAAACTTGGACCAGCCTTATCGAGTGAAAATGATCCAAGAATTACACCTTTTGGAAAATTCATGAGAAAGACAAGACTGGATGAAATTCCACAATTTTACAACGTATTAATTGGAGATATGGCTTTGGTGGGACCACGTCCTGAACGACAATTTTTTATTGATAAGATTGTAAAAAAGGCCGCCCACTACAATCACCTATTGAAGGTTAGACCCGGCATAACATCTTGGGGACAGGTAAAATACGGATACGCTGAAAATGTTGACCAAATGATTGAGCGCTTAAAGTATGACATTATTTACATTGAAAACATGTCGCTTACCGTTGACATTAAAATTTTAATCTACACCGTCTTAATTGTAATGAAAGGCAGTGGAAAATAAGTTTTGTTTGCCCTACTCCATTGGGTAATTTAGCACCTTTGAAAAATTGATATTATGAAGAATGTAGCTGTCATTGGAGCAGGAACCATGGGAAATGGAATCGCTCATACTTTTGCCCAATTTGGATTCGAAGTGTCACTAATTGACATTTCTCAAGATTCGTTGGATAAAGCACTTAAAACTATAACAAAAAACCTTGATCGACTAGTTGCTAAAGAGCGATTAACGGAAGTGCAAAAGGAACAAACTCTTGCGAACCTAAAAACATTTACAAAGTTAGAAGAAGGTGTAAAAAATGCTGATTTAGTAGTTGAGGCTGCTACAGAAAACATCGACATAAAACTGAGTATTTTCAAAACACTAGATGAGGTTTGTCCACCTGCTACTATTTTAGCTAGCAACACCTCATCTATTTCTATCACAAAAATAGGTTCTGTTACTAACCGTCCAGATAAAGTAATTGGAATGCACTTTATGAACCCAGTGCCAATTATGAAATTAGTGGAGATCATTAGAGGTTATGCAACATCTGATGAAGTAACCAATTTAATCATGGAAACCTCTAAAAAGCTGGGCAAAACTCCTACAGAGGTGAATGATTACCCCGGATTTATTGCAAATAGGATTTTAATGCCCATGATTAATGAAGCAATTTATTCGCTTTATGAGGGAGTTGCCGGAGTAGAAGAGATTGACACCGTTATGAAATTAGGCATGGCTCACCCAATGGGACCACTTCAGTTAGCAGATTTTATTGGTTTAGATGTTTGTCTATCAATTCTACAAGTATTGAATGATGGTTTTGGAAATCCAAAGTATGCACCTTGCCCATTGCTTGTGAACATGGTAACTGCAGGTAAGTTAGGTGTTAAGTCAGGTGAAGGTTTTTATAACCATACACATGGAACAAAAGAGCTTATTATTGCAGATAATTTCAAGTAGCAAACTCTTCATAAAAGAATAAAAAAGCGAACTCTTCAGTTCGCTTTTTTATGTTACAATTTTTACCCATTTTTGGCATTAGATAAAAAAACATGGCATTATTTCAAGAATTCGAGAAACAAGGAGTTAAACTATTCAAGTATAGAGGAACGCTTCCTATTTTCATTTTAGTTGCAGCACTTGCCTTGTATGCGTATCAGTGTTACTCCCCTTCTGTAAACGGAATAACAGAGTTTTTACCAACTGAAGGAAACGTTTATCAAACAATTTGTTTGATTGTCTCCTTAATCGGATTGTTTATTAGAATTCATACATTGGGTTTTGTTATTCCAAATACCTCAGGAAGAAATACCCACAAACAAATTGCTGACGGTATTAATAAAACAGGCATGTACTCCTTATTAAGACACCCACTTTATTTGGGAAATTTCTTAATGTGGTTAGGTATCGGGATGCTAACAGAAAACGTATGGTTTAACATTTTCTTTATTCTTAGTTTTTGGTTGTACTATGAGCGAATTATGTACGCTGAAGAAACTTTTCTAATTAAGAAATTTGGCGACGAATACACTAATTGGTCTGAGGATGTCCCGCCTTTTGTACCGAGACTTTCTCATTACGAAAAGCCAGCCTTAGACTTTGCCTGGCGTAAAGTAATTCGACAAGAAAAAAGTGGAATAGCTGCTCTTTTTATCGTCTTCATGCTTTTCCATCAGGTTCAATACTATTTTAATGAAGCGTCATTAGACCTTACCATGAGCCTTTGGAATGTGCTTTTCATCATATTCACCATTTACATTATTGTTGTGAAGCTAATTCAGAAAACAACTGATTGGTTAGACATAGAGAAAACTCGCTAAGGTTTCGTTTTTCTAATTCGTTTTTGGTACGGGATCGCGCCGCTTTCCATTTGCTGTACTATTTCTTCCACCAACAAGTCTTCCCCATTAGGGTCGTATTTAAGCTTTAAGTTTGAACCAAATAATCGAGCTAGAGATTGCCAAATAAAGGCAGAAAACGAACCTCTTAATGTTTTGATTAATTCGTAGGAAGAATTACCAGTTTGCCGATCAATCAACTTCACTAGAAGTATCCCTTGCTTTATGGTTAAACTTTTCAATTCACCTTCAAACTCCTGCTTTAGTTCATCTTCAACAGCAGCCAAGAATTTCTTTTGCGCCCTTTTCGTTTTCATGGTCTTCAGTGTATCGTCAAAATCATTCAACATTACTCCTGCCAACTCTGCATATGGAAATACTTTCACAACGTAACGCTTTAACCTACCGTATCGCCGCCGATCTCTTTTTGAAAAACGTTTCTTACCATTCACTGTGATCGATTTGAAGGTATACATCGGGAAAGTATCTCCATCGATTACCACCATTTCCAATACAGTAATATCATCTGTTGTTGGTTGTGCATTGACCGATAATTTCGGAAAGAAGAAAGTGATAAATAAGGTTAAAACGAAGAGTAATCTCATGGACCATTTTATTTGAAAAAATAAAATTAACCAAAACCATGCCTTATTTCTTTGCTGTGTAATTTCGTGTTATGATTAAAAGTGAGCAACTTCAAGAGGTAGTTAATTTTCTGAAAGAAAATAAAAGCATTTCACTCATATATAAGGATGGAATCAAGCTCATCTTTGATGCAAAAAACGACATAGAAGCTCTCCGGCTTTTAGATAACTCTCCTCAAAATTTTGGTGTACTCATTAGCTCGGACCGGATGGCAAATCAATGCATAAAGGACATTCCTGAAATTGCATGGGATATGATGGATTATGCTACTACTCCCCTAACACTTGTCCTTGACGGAGGCCAATTTGTTTCCAAACATTTGATCAACGAAGATGGAAGTCTTGCCGTTCAAAAACTAGAAAAAGGTCCTTTATTTGAACTCGTATCTAAATATAGTAAACCAATTGCATTTTTCAATCTGAGCAAAACACAACCCGTTCAATCTGATTTAAACCTTGTGATGGATGAGATCAAGTTAAAAGAGAAAATTGTACGAATTCGCCTAAATGGTGAAGTAGAAATCATAGCAAACTAAGGGCAATTCGTATTTTTGCAAAAAATATTTCTTTTGCAGGAACACCTAAAACAACCCATATTTAAAACACTAAGCAAAGTTGCAGATGAACTTCAACTTGAGACTTACGTTATCGGTGGTTTCGTGCGTGACATTATTCTCAAACGTCCAAGTAAAGACATCGATATTGTTTGTGTCGGCAGTGGTATTGATTTAGCAAAAGCTGTTGCCAAAACGTTAGAAGTCAAAAAAGTTTCTGTGTTTAAGAATTATGGAACTGCCATGATCACCTATCAAGGATGGGAGGTTGAATTTGTTGGCGCAAGAAAAGAATCTTACGACAGAGGAAGCAGAAAGCCCGTGGTTGAGGATGGAACACTAGAGGATGACCAAAATCGAAGAGACTTTAGTATAAATGCAATGGCAATTTGCTTAAATAAAGAGAGATTTGGTGAATTAGTTGACCCATTTAATGGAATTAAGGATTGCGAAAATAAAATCATTCGAACTCCTTTAGAGCCAAAAGTTACCTTTTCTGACGATCCTTTACGCATGATGCGTGCAATTCGTTTTGCCACTCAATTGAACTTTACAATTGAAGACAAAACTTATATTGCATTACATACTGAAAAAGATAGAATCACAATTATTTCACAAGAACGAATCACAGACGAGTTAAATAAAATAATTTTATCGAGTGTACCATCAATAGGCTTTAATCATCTTTTTGATACAGGTTTGCTTCACCACTTTTTTCCTGAAATAGTAAAATTACACGGAGTTGAAATGCGCAACGGGTTGGGCCATAAAGATAACTTCTACCATACCCTACAAGTATTGGATAACATTTGTCCAAATACGAACAATTTATGGCTAAGATGGGCAGCAATTCTGCATGATATTGCGAAACCACCTACCAAACGTTTTGACCCAAAACAAGGATGGACATTCCATGGTCATGAAGATAGAGGCGCTAGAATGGTTCCAGAGATTTTTAAGAAATTAAAACTTCCCTTAGATGCTAAAATGAAATACGTTCAAAAGTTAGTTCGTTTGCATTTAAGACCAATTGCATTGGTGAAAGAATCAGTTACCGATTCGGCAGTAAGAAGACTGCTGGTAGAAGCAGGAGAAGATGTTGATGACCTCATGTTACTCTGCTCGGCCGACATCACAACAAAGAATGAAAAGAAACTCAAAAAGTATAAGAAAAATTTTATTTTAGTTGAGGAAAAACTGAAAGAGGTAGAAGAGAAAGATCATTTACGGAATTGGCAGCCTCCTATATCTGGCGAAGACATCATGGCAACTTTTGGAATTGGACCTTCAAAAGAAGTGGGACAAATTAAAAATGCTATTAAAGAGGCAATGTTAGAAGGAGAAATACAGAATAATGAAGCAGAAGCCAGAGTATTCATGCACAGGCTTGGCAGTAAAATGGGTTTAAAACTAGTTTAACATGAAAGAATTTTTAGTAAAAGTCTTAATGGAGACGCACCAAACTGTTTACAGGGACATTTTAGTACATGAAGACCATACACTATTCCAAATACACGAATTAATAAAACAAGCATTCGGTTTCACTAGTAATGAATTCGCTTCATTTGTAAAGGAACAAGAGGGATGGGATAACGATACAGAGTACCCATTAGAGGATGTGATGAACACAGGGAACCCAACCTTTGAGAAAGTAGTTGTTTCCGATGTTTTTAGTGAAGTTGGAGACCAACTCACTTATGTTTATGATTACCTGAACGAGTGGAAATTTTATCTAGAAGTAATAGAGATAGAAGTTAAAGAGGATAAAATAAAAGAACCAAAAATCCTAAAACGGTTTGGATCTCCCCCGAAAGAAGAAGAAAGAAACTTGAATGGAGACGATGCTCAAACCATCTTATTAAATGCGATGATGGGCGATGAATTTTCGGAAGATGATGAAGATTTATTTAAAGACTCGCTTGATAGCGACAACATGGATTCGTTAGACGATTATGAGGAATTTCAATAATTTGTGAAAAAAACACTAATAGCTTTAGTCGGGCCAACTGCAGTTGGTAAAACCTCAACTGCAATAAATATTGCCAAACAATTAGATACTGAAATAATTTCTTCAGATTCAAGACAGTTTTACAAAGAAATCTCAATTGGCACTGCTAAACCAACTGAATTAGAATTAAAGCAAGTTCCTCATCATTTCATAAATCACCTGTCAATTGGAGAGGATTACAATGCTAGTAAGTTTGAAAACGAGGTTATTGAGTTTTTAGACGAGTATTTCAAAAATAAAGATACTGTCATTTTGTGCGGAGGTTCTGGAATGTACAATGATGCCGTTATTAAGGGGTTCGATAAAGAAATCCCAACTGCTGATGCAACTTTCAGGGAAAAGCTAAAACAGGAATACGATGAAAAAGGCCTTACTCATTTGCAAAATTTACTACTAGATGTAGATCCGAAAGCGCATGAAAACATAGACATTCACAATAGTAAAAGGCTAATGCGTGCTATTGAAATTTGCAAATTGACAGGAAAAACAAATGCAGAAGTAAAAAAAGGGATTGTTAAGAAAAGAGACTTTGACATTATACAAATAGGACTTGAGTTACCTAGGAGTTTATTGTATAATCGAATAAATCAAAGGGTTGAAATAATGATACGTGAAGGTTTACTTGAAGAAGTAAAGTCTGTACTTCCTTTTAGAGAAAAAAATGCCCTAAAAACAGTCGGTTATAAGGAAATCTTCGATTATTTGGACGGCACTATCACTTGGGAATTGTCAGTTGAAAAAATAAAGACGAATAGTCGAAGATATGCCAAAAGGCAACTTACTTGGTTTAAGCGAAATGAAAAAATCATGTGGTTTTCACCCAACGAAATAAATAAAATTAGTAAGTATATTCGCAAAACAATCCAAAACACATGAGCCGAATTGACGAAATAAAAAAGATGCTTAAGACAGATAAGGATGATAGTTTTCTGACCTATGCGTTGGCTCTTGAATACGAAAAAATTGGCAAAACAAAAGACGCCATTTCGATTATTGAAGCGCTAATTAAAACTGACCCTAACTATCTAGGAGCTTATTATAAGTTGGGCGCTCTGTATGAAGGCAAGAATAAAATGGACAAAGCCATGACCATTTATAGAACAGGTATAAAGTTAGCTACTGAGAAAAATGACAATAAAACAAAGGGTGAGTTAGAAGAAGCACTCTGGTTGATTGAAGAAGAATCTTAGTTTTTTTTCAAAAAAAAATAATTTTCCAAAACAAAAGCATTTAAAGATTGTCTTGATATTAGAAAGAAAATTCAAGACTTGGTTTGGTTGGAGCCCGTTGTTTACTCTCAGAGTGGCAGCGGGCTTTTACGTTGTATAATTCTAATCGAATTGAACTAACAATCAACTTACAGATTCGAAAGTTTTATCAAGTATGGAGAACTAATTCTTTACCTATCGAACTCTTAGGGTATTTCCCTTAATCTTCTTTCTTTTATTGCCCACGGCATCTTCGTATGTCTTATCCATATAGAAAACTTTACTTTTAGGCTGGTACTTAATAAGCGTAACTGGTATTTCAGTTACGCTCCTTATACGGTGTAATTTTTTCTTTCTTTAAATCCACGTCGAATGCGAAAACTGGCACTTTAAAGCCCAAATCCTTTGTTCTTCTTGTGTTAATCCAAATTGTTTTGGATTGTAATTTATCCATAGAAATCTCAACCATATAGTCTCGCTTTGAATCAAGTTGCAGTGCAAAATTTCCGCTACCATTAGTTATTGTTTCGTGAACTAAATCACCCGCTTCAAAAACTTCAACGACAACTCCTTTTATTGTTTGGCCATAAGAATGAACTTGTCCTTTAAAAGTGAATGTATTTTCTTGACCAACAAGAGAAAGATTACAAACTAAAAACAAGGTCATCGCGCCGACTAATAGCTTCATAAGATAAAAATTAAGTTAGTTTTCAGTCAATCATTGAAATCTAAGAACACAGAAAGACTGATGCATTCTTCCAATTCATTCTTTATTCAAAGTTAACTTAAAAACTATAATACAAAACTATAACTCTAATTTAGGCCTTATTTAGCTCTGCTCCGGACATTGTAACTGTCCTCTACTCCCATCCATCTTTTACACTCTCTGTTAATGTATGCCAATAACTCATATTGGCTCAAGTAAACCATCTTATAATCGAATTTCAGTAAATGGTCAACAAATGCGTTTTGCTCTTCTTCACTTAAGAGCTCAGTTTGACTCAACTTACTTCTCCGAACCAACTCACGAAGTAAAATTCGTTTCCGATCAAGGTATTTTAAACGCTCTACCCTGCGCTTACTAATTTCTCTCTTACTTCGCTGACTATAAGCAGACGAAATAGGGTTTGAGAACTGTCCCGCTTTAGCCAGCTCAAATTGCTGATATTGTCGGAAATTTCGATTTAAATTATCGAGTTCAACGGCAATTGCATTGACAGCTCTATCTGCCTGAACCTCTACCTCTTTTATAATTATGCTGTACTTATTCAACCTCGGGATAACTGTGTAAGTAGTCTGATATGCAGAGTCTCTTAAATAAAAGTGTGAGGAAGAATATCCTAAAGCAGAAAAAACCAGAACATCGTTTTTGCTTGCCTCTATAGCATAATTTCCCTCTTTGGTGCCGTGAGCGAAATCTCCACTCGTTTGATTCACGACTAAAATGTCAGTTAACTTCTTCCCTGTTTGTTCATCCAGTAAATAGCCTTGAACTGTTGATGTCTTTGCTTGTGCAAAAGACAATAAGGGAAACAAAAAGACAAGGGCCTGTACTTGAATTGTTACTATAAAACTTAAGTATTGATTTTGACGACTCATCATGCTGTTCAATTACAAAGTAACGTTTCATTTATTAAAAATGTTACATTCAATAAAACTGTTATCATGGTCACTTTATGCTGATAAATTAAATTCCGCTTATTGCGCTATGTAAGAGGTGGAAATTGAGCTATCATTAGTGCCCTTCCAAGTCTGAACAACCTTAGTTTTAAGACAAAAAAGCCTGAAACTTTTGCATCGAGCTTTAAATTAAGGGTAGATGATGGGATTGACTTTGCTCATCATAGTATCATCTGTATGGTGCCCTCGTTAAAATGAAAACTTCACTCCATTTATTTTTGTGAGTAATAAATTTCATTTTAAACAAGCTCAATAAAATTTATTGCACAAAAAAACCAAGTCTATATAGACTTGGTTTCCATTTTAATGGGTGGATGATGGGATTCGAACCCACGACCCCCGGCACCACAAACCAGTGCTCTAACCAACTGAGCTACAACCACCATGTTCTGCAATAAATATGCAACAATCCGAAAAAATTTCAGAGTGCAAATATAAAAAAATGGTTTGATATGATGTCCTACTAATTCAAAAAATAAAATAAAAATTAAAGGCCAATCCCCTTTCTTGTTACCGCATCTATTGGGCAATACATACCCTTATATGCCAACCTTTCATTTGAAACTAATTTGACAATAGTTATTCTCGTTTTCTATTTTACACGATAGTATACATGAGTTTCGAGTTCGTCATTCCCTACTTCACCTGGTTGATTTAAATAAACTTCCCAGCAATAATCTGCTAATTCAATATTGGACAACTGAGCATACTCATCAATTCCAACATGAACCTCTTCTAGCCCCGAATAATCTCCCCGATAAATGGCTTTAATTGCTTTACCTCCATGCATCTCACTCACCTTTACTCTTCCTACTCCAGTTACTTCCTGATTAACAGGAAAGGCAGGCTCAAAAACAACTTTTTCAGGTGAATATGTATAATACATTGATAGAGAATTACCGCTAGCTTGAATTCCATTGGTGCCCATAAAGATTCCCAACTCAGTATATATCTCTGTCATTTTTCCTGACATTTCCTCAACAGAACACGAATCCTTAATAGATATAATAGACATTGCTTCTACATCTACTATTTCTAGATTTAAAGGGTTTGGTATTGCCTTGGGCTTACTTTCAACAATTAATTTTAAGTCTTTTAAGCTTGATTTATAACTTTGAATAATCATAGGCTTGAAAATGGTATTCATAATTCTAGCATAAAATGGAGTTTCTGCTCCCAACATATCCCAAACAACAGTTGTATTGCCATCATTTTCAGTCAATGTAAAAGATGCGAAATTCTCGTCCGCACTGCCATTGAATAGCATTTTCGTCTTCATATACTCATCCTCTCTAATTTCCACAACTTCCTGACTACCTACTCCGACCATTGGGTTGTCACTTTTCCAGGAGTTTTTATAACCCACTTTTCCCATTTCTCCTTCATAAGACTGCTCCATTACAGTGTCCATTTTACTCCAAGCTGACCACTCATCCCAAGCCTTAAAATCCCTTATCTCTTCAAACACTTTGCTTGCGGGAGCAGTTATTACGATTGACTCTTCCACAGTCATTTGTGAAGGTTGTGTTGCTCCGTAAATCACTACAATAGCAATAATTAATACAATTATGATCAATAACCATTTCAAAAATTTCATACCTTTTAGTTTAGTTGTTTGTCTAAAACCTAGCCTAAGATATAACATTTTTTCGTTTTTTTACAATTAACTAATCTTTTGAACATGAGCGCACATGAAATTGACTACGCAATCTTTGGAGACGATCTTCAATGTGTTGAAGTAGAACTTGATCCTAACGAAACTGTAATTGCCGAAGCAGGCAGTATGATGATGATGGACCATAACATAGAAATGAATACCATTTTAGGGGATGGATCAAAGCAAGACGAAAGTATTTTTGGGAAAATATTTTCGGCGGGAAAGCGAGTTCTTACCGGTGAAAGTTTATTCATGACAACATACACTCAAAGAGGTCATAATAAAGCGAAGGTTACCTTCGCAGCGCCCTACCCGGGGAAAATAATTCCAATGAATCTAACTCAATTTGGTGGTAAAATAATTTGTCAAAAAGAAGCTTTTCTTTGCGCCGCAAAAGGAGTTTCAGTAGGAATAGAATTTCAAAGAAAATTAGGAGTAGGATTTTTTGGAGGTGAAGGATTTATTATGCAAAAACTAGAAGGTAATGGAAAGGCGTTTCTACATGCCGGTGGCACCGTTGTTAAAAAAACCTTAAGCCATGGAGAGACACTTAATGTTGACACTGGATGTTTGGTAGCACTAAGTACAAGTGTAAACTACGATATTCGACTTCAAAAAGGAATTAAGAATTCACTATTTGGCGGGGAAGGTTTATTCATTGCAACTCTTCAAGGCCCGGGCGAAGTTTGGATTCAATCCATGCCTTTTAGCAGACTAGCTGATCGTATATATGCTAACATGCCAAGAACCGGAGGCAAGCGAACAGGCGAAGGAAGTATTTTAGGTGGTTTAGGTGATTTAATTGATGGAGATAATTAAATTACCCTCATTGAGGTACATTTTATTGACATTTTTACTCTTAGGTTCAAATTTATTGTTTGCGCAGGATTCTAATAAGATTAAAAGATTGGTTCCCGCCATTGTTGTTACTACGGAACAAAACCCCAACAAACATAATTTTAACCATTTAAATGGTGAGCAAATTATAGCGCTTATTGATTCATTGTTGGAATTAAATTCAGTTTCAGATGCTATTCTTCAAGGGCTCAGTGATTATGCAGAAAACAAACGCTTAGAAGAGGACATTTACATTTCCCTAACCGGATTCTATGATTCAAGTATTTATCCCTCTAACTCCATGTATGACAAATGGGATACTTACCAACTGTTCAATCATGGAGCAAGTGATTTAAAACAAGGACAGAGCAGAAAGCTAGTTTTAGAAGACACCGCAAATGAATGTAGATTTTATAACCCCTTCAGAGGTTTAATAACATCAAACTTTGGCTGGCGCGACGGAAGATCTCACAATGGTATTGATATAGATTTACAAGTTTGGGACCCTGTTATTGCGACGTTTGATGGAATGGTAAGGGTTGCTAGAAATCATAACGGATATGGAAGAGTAGTAATTATTAGGCACTACAACGGATTGGAGACATTATACGCCCACTTGCATCGTTTCAAGGTTAAAACTGGAGATATAGTGGAGGCAGGTCAAGTGATTGGTTTGGGTGGTAGCTCAGGAAGATCGACAGGTAGTCACCTTCATTTTGAAGTTCGGTATAAAGGAAGTCCTTTAAACCCAAGGAGTATTATTGATTTTAATAATAACAACTTAAAATCAAGCAACATTAAACTCATCAAAACAAAATACAGCTATGCTGCAGTGCCCGAAGGTCTTCACTTCCATACTGTAAAAAGTGGTGAAAGTTTATACAAGATTGCAAATGTTTACGGCACAAGTATTGATAAATTATGTAATATCAATGGTATTAAAAGAAATAGACCTCTTCAAATCGGTCAAAAATTAATGGTAAATAGTCAATGATTTCAACAATCAATTTTCAGGAACACCCAACGAATAGAAATTTAAAAGTTTTCTTTTACAGTAATACCGATCATGCCTTCCACTTTGAAGGGCTTTTAAATGAGCACTCTATTGAATTTGAAAAACAGGTGGACCTAGAAGGAGATCAAAGAATTTATTATGGAATTCACATCACTCATTTTAACGAAGCAAAACGACTCAATTATTTAACCATTGGCAAATTTAGAAAGAAGTTTATTCCAGATTTATTTTTCCGTTTACTTATAATAACCATTTCAATATTAGTCCTTGGGCTAGCTATAGCAGGAGCCCTCCTTTCTGATTAGTTTAATGATTTAACAGTAACTTCGCGAAATGAGATTACCCTGTGTACTAATTTGTGCCTTTTCGCTATTCCTAGCATCATCTACTTTTGCGCAGGAAAGAGTCACCACCATTGGAATTCAACTCAAACCTATTCTAAGCTCCTCCATCATCAACACGGGACCTCAAAATCAAGAAATTGAAGACATAAATTACACCATCACTCCCAAAATCGGATATGCATTTGGAATGGTAATTAGAAAAGGTTTTACAAAACAGATTTCGCTGGAAACGGGAATCAATTATACAAGAAAGAGCTTTGATTTAAGAATAACCGATGACCTTTCAATCCTTGAGATTGATGATGAATTTAGCTACGTAATTTATGAAATACCGGTAACAGGTCTAATCTACATTCAATTAGGTAGACAACTTTTCTTGAATACCTCATTCGGATTAGCTGCCGATTTTCTGCCTTCTGATTGGGACTCTGGCAATCCACAATACTATCATCGCTCCTTTCGCACCTATTGGGTATTGCCCTCGCTTTTAGCCAATTTAGGCTTTGAGTATAGAACTGAAAAAGATGGATATTTCTACTTGGGTTTTTCATACAAAAGACCATTTACCAACATAACTACTGCTAAAGTTGGTATTGTAGATGACAACCAACAAATAGTCAAACAATCTTCGTTTGACATCCTAGGCAACTATTTAACCGTTGATTTGAGGTATTTCTTTCATGAAAACCCAGAACGAAAATTCAGTAGAAAAAGATGATACATTTAATTAAAGACCTATTTATTGAAAAACTAATGCTTCTCGGTGCAACGGAGTTTTGGTCTCATTTCATTACAAAAATGAGCCTTGTCCTCACTGCGCTTGTCGTTGCTTACTTAATTGATCGAATTGTACGTTACTTATTGTTTAGCATATTTGTTCGATTGGTTAGAAAAAGTAAAACTGATTGGGACGACCTGTTGGTAGAACACAAAGTTTTCTATGCCATAGCTCACTTAATTCCAGTGCTCTTTGTGTTTTACATTATACCTGAAATTTTAGACCAAAGTTTTGTGTGGGTTGATTATCTTGAACGGCTAAACAAGGTAGTAGTCATAATCGTTCTTGCGGTCTTACTTTTTAGATTCTTAAATGTTGTAAAAACAATTGTCAGTAGAATAGATTCATTCAAAGACAAGCCATTAGACAGCTATTTGCAGTTAGTGAAGATCATTATTTCTATCATCCTATTCTTGCTGATTCTATCTATTCTAGCTAAAACTTCAATTGGCTATTTCTTTGGTGCCTTTGGTGCCATGACAGCAGTTGTCATCTTAGTTTTTAAAGATACTCTGCTCGGTTTTATTGGCAGTATTCAACTCTCTGCCAACGATATGATTCGAGTGGGAGACTGGATTAGTATGGAGAAGTTCGGAGCAGACGGAGATGTTATCGAAATCAATCTAACAACCGTTAAGGTTCGTAATTGGGACAAAACCATTACTACCGTTCCCACCTATTCTCTCATCTCAGATTCATTCAAGAATTGGAGAGGAATGCAAGAAACAGGTTCTAGAAGAATAGCCCGCTCCATTTTTATCAACCAAAGCACCATAAAATTCGCTGACCAAGAATTAATTGATCGCTTTAAAAAAATACACTTGCTGCATGATTATATAGTGAATAAAGAACTTGAAGTTAAGAAGTATAACGAAGAGAATAAAATAGATACTGCTATGGTTTCAAATGGCAGACGGATCACCAATATTGGAACATTTAGAGCATATTTAGTCAGTTATTTGAAAAAGCACCCAAAAATAAATCAAGATCTTACTGTATTGGTTCGTCAATTAGACCCAACCATAAATGGAATTCCTTTACAGATTTATGCTTTTAGCAAAGACATCGAATGGGTGAATTACGAAGGTATTCAATCGGATATTTTTGACCACATTTTAGCTGTGATTTCTCAGTTTGAATTATCATTATTTCAAAGCCCTAGTGGTGCTGATTTTAAGAAGGTCCTAAAATGAAACTAAAAGTTGCGAGCATTTTACTATTAGTTAACTCTAGTATTTGTCTTTCAGCTCAAGATACCTTGTTTTTTGACACCAACAATCCCGACGATACATCTGTTGAAGAAGTTTATAGCATTAATGATCTTATCCTCGGTGGTAAGTATACTTTAGAAGTTGAAGGCACTTATAGTATTTGGAATGCCTCCTTTTGGACTAATCCTTGTGGTTTCATCGAAACAAGCCCTACATTCCCATCTCCAAACGTCTCTATCAATGGTAATGTTGGCGCGGATATCGAATACTTTTTCTCTTTACCGGAAGGAACACGGTGTGCAGGACAAACATTTCCGATTATCGCTTTTCCAACTCCAAGATTTGAAATATCATTAGACAGTGGACAGTCATGGTATGACCCCCAAACAAGTACACCTTAGAATAACCGTCACATTTTCAGCTATGAATTTTGTGGAGAAGGCTACCCATTAGCCGTAAGACATAATAGCGCAGGTAATTCTGACGACTACGGAATACTTCAATTCAGAATGTCACAAATGTTTAGCAAGCCGTTTTTTCCTAACGACACCACCCTTTGTGCAGGAGATTCTATCAATTTTAACTTTGGTTCTTTTCCAAATCAAACCTTTTTATGGAACGACAGCAGTACTATTCCAACTAAAACAATCAAACAAAGTGGGCTTTACTGGTTGGAAATATCCGATAACGGTTGTGCTTCGCGAGATACCTTCAACTTTAGTATAAAAGAACAACCAATTATTAACCTTGGTCCAGACACTTCGGTGTGCACAGGAACGCTTTTTGGTACTAGCTTTTCTAACTCCAAAAGCACTTATTTATGGAACACGGGTTCAAACGATACTGCGATTTCTGTGAATACGGCGGGAACTTATTGGTTAGAGGCGTTACTCGATGGCTGTATTTTTAGAGATAGCGTTACCCTTGCTGTAAACCCTCTTCCTTCAATTGACCTCGGACCAGACACTACTTTGTGTGCAGGCGATACCATCACACTTTCTCAATCTAACTTAAACGCGGCCTACCTTTGGAGTGACAGCTCAACCGTTAATAAGTTGCAGGTGTTTGAGACTAACAATTATTGGTTAGAGCTTACAGTTGGCGGCTGCACCAATAGAGACACTATCCGAATTGAGGTTTTCGACAGCTTGGGAAGTTCCTTTTTACCCGAAACTGCAACACTTTGTAATAACGAGGTGTTGAATTATCAACTCCCACTGCAAAACTCCAGCTATTTGTGGCAAGATGGCGCTACAGGCAGAAATTATAGCATTAGCGATAGCGGCCTATACTTTGTGCAAGTAACAAACACATGCGGCAGTCTAACGGATTCCCTATTAGTAACAAAAGATTGCGAATGTGAAGTTATTGTCCCTAATGCCTTTACTCCTAATAATGACTTAATTAACGATCAATTTATTTCAAGAATTAGCTGTGAACTAGAAAGCTACTCATTAGAAATATTTAATAGGTGGGGGACTAAAGTCTTTGAAAGTAATCAGCAAAAAAGGGCGTGGGATGGCACCAATAATGGCAGGAAATTGAAAGATGGGGTTTACTTTTATGTTTTAAGGTACAAAGGGCTAAACGAAAAAATACAAATCAAAAAAGGCAGCGTCCTTTTAAGCCGTTAGATACTTTGCAGTAATTGACTTTTTACTTTTTAGCATTTCTTTTACAGTGCCTTGAAACACCAATTCTCCACCCTGATCTCCACCTTCTGGCCCTAAATCAATTACCCAATCTGCATGTTTAATCACTTCAGGATTGTGCTCAATAACCAGTAAGGAATGACCTTTATTAATAAGCGCATCAAAAGAATACAATAACTTAGAGATATCATGAAAATGCAATCCAGTGGTAGGTTCATCAAAAATGAAAAGGGTGTGGTTGTTTGTTCCTCCTTTACCAAGGTAACTTGCCAATTTAATTCGTTGGGCTTCTCCTCCACTCAAAGTTCCTGAAGCCTGACCTAACTTCACATAACCTAATCCAACTTCTAACAAGGGTGCCAACTTATCTCCTACTTTTAAAGAGCTTCTATCTTCTTCAAATGATTTAAAAAAGTCAACAGCATCTTCGACAGTCATGTCTAATACGTCAGCTATGTTTTTACCCTTAAATTTTACTTCTAAAATCTCATCCTTAAAGCGTTTTCCCTCGCACTCTTCACAAACCAAGTGAATGTCTGCCATAAACTGCATTTCTTCGGTAATTTCTCCTTCTCCTTGACAAACTTCACATCTCCCACCTTCTACGTTAAAAGAGAAATGAGCAGGTTTGTAACCTCTAGATTTTGACAAGCCTAAGGAAGAGTAGAGCGCTCGAATTTCATCGTACGCCTTTATATAGGTAACAGGATTTGACCTGGAAGACTTACCAATTGGGTTTTGGTCTATAAATTGAACGTCTTTCAGTACATCTATGGCACCGGTTATTTCTTTGTAAACACCTGTTTTCTCACCATACCCGCCTAATTTCTTCATTAACGAAGGATAAACGATTTTCTTAATCAAGGAAGACTTACCTGAACCACTCACACCCGAAACTACGGTCATTGCGTTAAGTGGAAACTTACAATCAACTCCTTTTAGATTATTCTCTCGTGCTCCAAACACTTCAATGTAATTGTTAGATGTTCGAATTTCCGTTTTATCCGAAACCGATTTTACATGATTTAAATAATCTGAAGTGAGCGTATTTGCCTTTGTGAGGGCTTTTGCATCTCCCTGAAAAACCAAGTGCCCGCCATGACTTCCAGCTTCAGGACCTAAATCAATGATCTCGTCTGCCGCTCGAATAATTTCTTCATCGTGCTCCACTACAATTACCGTGTTGCCCAAATCTCTCAGTGACTTTAAGATAACAATCAAACGTTCAGTATCTTTTGGATGGAGCCCTATGCTCGGCTCATCTAAAATATACATAGAACCCACTAAACTACTGCCCAGTGAAGTAGCTAGGTTAATTCGTTGAGATTCACCTCCTGAAAGCGTATTGGCTGGCCTATTCAAGGTTAAATAACCTACTCCTACATCTTGTAAATACTTAATTCGATTCCTAATCTCTACCAACAAGCGCTTAACGATAGTAGTATCATGTTCGTCGAGTTTAAGATTGTCAAAATAGGCACCCAAATCATACATAGACATACTTACTAAGTCATTAATTGACTTATCACCTACTTTTACAAAGTTAGTTTCCTTTCTTAAGCGGTTGCCTTTGCAATCGGGACATACAGTTCTACCTCGATACCTTGCCAACATTACCCGAAAATGAATCTTATAACTTTTCGAACTCAAATAGGCAAAAAAGTCATCTAAACCTTTGAAGTATTTATTCCCACTCCACAGAGTTTCGTATTGCTCTGCAGTTAATTCAAAAATGGGCTTATGAATAGGAAAGTCAAACTTTTCTGCATTACGAATTAAATCGTCTTTCCAAACTTGCATCTTTTCACCTTTCCAACAGGCTATCGCATTTTGGTAAACCGAAAGAGCTTTGTTTGGAATAACTACATCTTCATCGATACCGATTACCTTTCCAAAACCTTCACACTTCGGGCAAGCTCCTACCGGATTATTAAAACTAAAAAGATGTACACTTGGTTCCAAAAACTCCTTTCCATCTTCTTCAAACAGGTTATTGAATTTTTTCAATTTCAATTTCCCTTCTACTTCGTATCCAACTATACAATTACTTTTCCCCTCATAAAAAGTGGTCTCAACTGAATCTCCGATTCTACTTTCTTCGTCTTCAATATCATCGTTTATCACAAAACGATCTACAATAATGTCTAAAGAGTCAAATTTCTTTTCATCCGGAATAAGGTCTTCCAACATCTCGACTTTTCCCTCCACCATAGCTCTGCTAAAACCTTGTTGTAAAAGAAGTTGAACCTTATTCTCAGAACTTTTTATGGCTTTCAAATTTATGGGTGCAATTAAGTAGACTCTTGCCTTTTGCGGAAGTTCCATTATAAAGTTCACCACATCTTCGAATTGGTCTCTACTTACTTCTTTTCCTGTAGTTGGCGAGTACGTTTTCCCAATTCGAGCATACATCAACTTTAAGTAATCGTATATCTCAGTTGTCGTCCCAACAGTTGAACGCGAATTTGTTGTATTCACTTTTTGCTCAATTGCGATGGCCGGTGCTACTCCTTTAATATAATCTACATCAGGCTTTTCTACTTTACCGAGAAACTGCCGAGCATAAGACGACAAACTTTCTACATACCTTCGCTGACCTTCAGCATATAAGGTGCTGAAAGCTAACGATGACTTTCCTGAGCCCGAAAGTCCTGTAATTACCACTAATTTATTTCTGGGAATAGCAACATTGATGTTCTTAAGGTTATGAACCCGAGCACCTTTAATAATAATGTGTCTTCTCGGATCTAACTCTTTAACGGGTATCGGCATGCTTTTTAGTGATTTTTTAACAATCGAAACACAAATTTAGGTTGGAAGTTTCAGTAATTTTGAATATATATATTTATTTACACAATAATACCAACCTTATCACGTTTTGGTTCGTATTGGATAAAACAAACACAACGCCTATAGTTCAGAACAATACTTTTTTATAACTCGCTTTCTTTAATTATTACAATTACAAACAAAGCAAAAAATGTATGTGTTTATGGAAACTAATTTTCAAAGTGATCAGGCGTTGATCAGACAATATCTTAATGGGAAGGAATCGGCTTTCGAAATATTATTAAATCGATACAAGGGTAGAGTATTCTCCTACATCATGTTTACTATACGTGATGAAACTCTGGCGAACGATATCTTTCAAGAAACCTTTATGAAGGCGATTAGAACCTTGAAAAAGGGTGGCTATAATGAAGAAGGTAAATTTTTACCTTGGGTAAATCGAATTGCGCACAACCTAATCATTGACCATTTCAGAAGAAATAAAAAATACCCTACTACCAGCGGAGGACCCGATTTTGATATTTTCGATATCATTCCTGATGAATCCAAAACGGTAGAAGAAGCAAATATTCAAGATCAGCTTTTAGGAGATGTCAAAAAGCTAGTGCACGAGTTACCTCAAGACCAAAAAGAAGTGCTCATGATGCGCATGTATTTTGACATGAGCTTTAAAGAAATTGCTGAAAGAACGAATGTAAGTATCAACACGGCTTTAGGCAGAATGCGATATGCATTAATCAATCTTAGAAAAATGGCAGAAAAGAAAAACATTACCTACGCCAATTAGCAAAACATACACATACAGCTAGAATCCCAAGAGGAAGAATTCAATGTAATTTGCCTTTTGGGATTTTTATTTGATGAAATTCTTCTAACGTTTACAATAAATAAAAGTCATTTACGTTTTGATTCAAACTAAACTTAAATAAGCGTATGGCAATATTTACTCATTTTGATTTCCAAGAACTAACCAACAACGAAAACAATCTTAACCATCAACTCCATCAGGAGAAAAAAGAGGTGCAGCATTCCCCAAGTAAAACATCTGTTCAAAACATCCTAGTTTTTTCTAAGGCTCTAAGCATCCGTAAGTCGGATAATTTAGGCCACATAGAGAGTGTGTTGAATTAATCGTCATTGCGATGGAGCGTTAGCGGAAGAAGCAATCTAAATCATTAAAAAAACGAATGCCCAATATTGGACATTCGTTTTTTTTGTGATTATGTTCGCTACTGGAAGCAAAGAGACAAAATGCGCCTTTCCGACTGCAGGCGGAAAGCAATCTGTATCTTATAACCACCATCATTACGAACGAAGTAAAATATTGCGAAGCACACCGTTTACTGTTTTATGATCTTCTTCGTAACTACATCTCCCTTTTTTAAAAAATACATACCTGTTTCCTTTGGCAATTCTACAGTTGTAGTTGTTGTATTGAAGGTTGCTGAAGCCGATAACAACTTTCCAATTGCGCTATATACCTCAATTGTTTTTATTGCTCCCTTGCTCTCTACAATTACAATACCCTTAGAAGGGTTAGGGTAAACTTTCAAATCTGGACGAATCTCTCTGAAGCCAGAATTTATGCTTGAAAATAAACCATTTGCATCTGTTTTAATTATATATACATCATCTCCTGTTGTTGAATTGTAAGCTACACCAGTCATTAAAATATCACCTTTATGACCAACGAAAACATCCCTTAAAGAATGAAAAGAGAGAGAGAGAGTTAAATGAGCGCTGCCAAACAAAATTATAATTTGAATCTATCAACATTAATTGAATACTATATAATTACCGAAAGAGTCCGATTTTACAGTAAAGTAATAATTGTATCCTCCGGGAAAGGAATTGTTAAATGATAAAATTTCATTTCCCGATGAATCTAATTTCGCGGCATAGCCACAAGCACCGGAAGAGGAAATAGGGCAACTATCATCTACACCGACAACAACAATATTGTTTTTATTATCAACACAAAAGTCAAAGTAACGAGCTCCTGCATCACTATTAACTGATTTGCTCCAAATAGTATCTCCTAAATTATTCACCTTTAAAATACTTCTAGGATGCGCCAAGATTAGGTATTCATTATTTTTTGTCTGGAGTATTTTCAAAAAAGTTACATTCGGGCCAAGAAACGAATAACTTCTAGTCCACACTGCATACCCTTCCTCATCGAATGCAGCTAAATAGTTTACTGAAGATGATTTATATGAAAGAAGATAAGTAGAGTCACTTAACTGAGCTATAGAACTACTATAATCTCCGGTAATACTTGGAATGGTTTTAACGAAATAGTCTTGACCAATTATATTTGTGGAACTAAGAACAACGAACAGAAGAATGATTGATTTTTTCATAACTAACCTTATACAACTCAAAATAAGCATTTAAATTGATAATGTACAAAACTTCTAATATCAAACGCTATAATATTTCAAGCATTCAAACATACAGTTCTATCAACCCTATTTAAACATTCCGGCCCTGCCAACAACAGAACAAATCGGACACTCAAGCGGATCGTGTGGTCGAGCCTTACAGTATTCTCTACCAAAGAAAATAATTTGAAGGTGTAAATCGTTCCACAATTCTTCAGGAAATAATCGCTTTGCGTCTTTCTCTGTTTGGGTCACGTTTTTGCCATTGGTTAAGTTCCAACGGTACATTAATCGGTGGATGTGTGTATCTACCGGAAAAGCAGGCACACCAAATGCCTGAGACATAACTACAGAAGCTGTCTTGTGCCCTACTCCGGGCAATTCTTCCAATTCCTCAAACGTTTGGGGCACTTTGCCATCGTGCTTTTCCATTATAATTTCCGACAAACGGTGTATAGCCTTTGACTTTTGTGGAGATAAACCACAAGGCCTAATAATAGCTTTAATATCATCCACATCCTGTCGCATCATGTCTTTAGGGTTATCCGCCAACTCCCACAAACTAGGAGTAACTTGGTTTACTCGAATATCCGTGCACTGTGCCGACAATAAAACTGCTACTAACAAGGTATACGGGTCTTTGTGGTCTAATGGAATAGGAATAACAGGATACAACTCTTGTAGCTTGTTAATAACATATGATACTTTCTCAGCCTTTTTCATCGAAGCACAAATATACTTGCTGAAATTCGCATAGAAGTTAAACTTTAGAAGGAATAAATTGTACTATTTTCAATAAAAAATTAAACTATTTATAAATAATTGTTATTTTACTCGGCAAGATAACGACAATAATATCGTCACAACTATGTTTCACTTAAATGTTGGAGATAAAGCTCCGGTAATAAATGCTAAAGATGAGAATGGGAATAACTTCCAACTATCTGCCCATAAAGGAAAAAAAGTAATCCTTTACTTTTATCCAAAAGACAACACTCCTGGTTGCACTGCCCAAGCATGTAACTTAAAAGATAATTATACAGAACTTCAAAAAAGAGGTTACGAAGTAGTTGGGGTTAGCGCTGACGACGAAGTGAAGCACCAAAAGTTTATAGCGAAATACGATTTGCCATTTACCTTATTGGCTGATACCGATAAGAAAGTAATTCAAGATTACGGAGTCTGGGGCTTGAAAAAGTTTATGGGAAAAGAATACGATGGAATACACCGAACTACTTTCGTAATTGACGAAGAAGGAAAGATTGAAGAAATCATTCAAAAAGTGAAAACAAAAGCACACACCGAACAAATATTAAAAGACTAAATCAAACATAAATAGCATGGCTGAAAAGAAAGAGCAAAACACCGAAAAGCTGAAAGCACTTCAACTTACAATTGATAAGTTAGAAAAAACCTACGGAAAGGGATCCATTATGAAATTAGGAGACCGCGCAGTAGAAGATGTGGACTCCATCCCATCTGGTTCTGTTGCTTTAGATATGGCCTTAGGAGTTGGCGGTTATCCGAGAGGAAGAGTAATTGAAATTTACGGACCAGAATCTTCTGGAAAAACAACCTTGACCATTCACGCCATCGCAGAGGTTCAAAAGCAAGGTGGCATTGCAGCATTTATTGACGCGGAGCACGCATTTGACCAATTTTATGCAGAAAGCTTAGGTGTTGACACGGAAAACTTATTCATATCACAACCTGACAATGGTGAGCAAGCATTGGAAATTGCTGACAACTTGATTCGCTCTGGTGCGATTGATTTAATTGTCATTGACTCTGTTGCCGCGCTTACACCAAAGGCAGAAATTGAAGGTGATATGGGTGATTCCAGAATGGGACTACAAGCTAGATTAATGTCTCAAGCATTGAGAAAGTTAACGGGAACTATCAGTAGAACTGGTTGTACTTGTATTTTCATTAACCAATTAAGAGAAAAAATTGGTGTAATGTTTGGAAACCCGGAAACAACAACGGGTGGTAATGCATTGAAATTTTATTCTTCCGTACGAGTAGATATCAGAAGAAGCTCTCAAATTAAGAATGGAGAAGAAATTATTGGTAACCGGACGAAAGTGAAAATTGTCAAAAACAAAGTTGCCCCTCCATTTAGAAAGGTAGAATTTGACATTATGTATGGAAAAGGAATTTCTAGATCTGGTGAGGTTGTTGACATGGGAGTTGAACTAGGGGTTGTTAAGAAAAGTGGAAGCTGGTTTAGCTATGGAGACACCAAGTTGGGACAAGGTAGAGACGCTGTAAAACAGCTAATTGAAGACAATCCTGAGTTGATGGAAGAGCTAGAAGGAAAAATTAGAGAAGCTATGGTACAAGTTTAGTCCCATTAAAGATAAAAGGCATAATCCTTTGATTAAATTTGTCCCGAATGCTACTTGTATTCGGGACTTTTTTATATTAATACGTGATGAAGAATCTATTTTACCTGATGCTGACTGCCGCACTTTTCGCGTGCCAGCCAAAAGAAGAAACAAAAAACAAAAAAGAATCAGTTGTAACTGAAGTTGACAATACGAAAGTAGAGACCTCAGTCCTGCAAGAAGATTCTGTATTGAGCCAACTAAATGAAAGAATAAGAGCAGATATCAATAACAAGGACTTGTACCTTGCTAGAGCAGATTACTTTTTGGAAGAGCAAAATCCAAAGGAAGCCATGCAGGATATCAACCGCGCTTTTAGAATTGATACTGCATACCTTCCAACATTATTGAAACAGGCAGATTTTTTAACTAAAAGTGGTAAACTGGAATTGAGCTTAAACGTTATTGACAAAGCGAACCAACTGCACCGCAACAGTAGCGTAGTGCAAGTAGCATATAGTCAACTGTATTTAGTGGCTCGAAATAACGAAAAATCTCTTTCTTACGCTGACTTAGCCATCAAATACGACATGTACAATGCAGAAGCCTACTATTTAAAAGGTTTTAATTTTTTAGAAATCGGCGATACCGCAAAAGCAATCAGTAGTTATCGAACGGCGGTAGAGCAAGACCCAGACTATTTTGAAGCTTTCTTAGAATTAGGTTTAATTTTTAGTCAAAAAAACGATCCCCTTGCACTAGAATACTTTAACAACGCCTTGGAAATTCAACCAACGGAGAAAAGAGCACTGTATAGTAAAGGCATGTATGAACAAGAGCACGAAATGTACAATGAGGCGATGCTTACCTATACTGCCGCAATAAAATCAAATCCAGACTTTAGAGAAGCTCACTATAACCTGGGTTATATTCACCTGTTCTACTTAAAACTGTATCGCCAATCTCAGCAGTACTTTACGGATGCAATTGAAGTTGATCCGAGATATAAGGAAGCCTACTACAACAGAGGTTACGCCTTTGAAATGTTGGGTGATATTAACAATGCGGCTAAAGATTACCGTAAGGCATTAGAAATTGACCCTAGTTACGATTACGCCGCAAAAGGCTTAAGTCGATTGAATAATTAACCTATGAATTTACTCTCTGTTGAAGAAATTGCCAAAAGGTTTGGTGAAAGAATACTATTCTCTGATGTTACTTTTGGTTTAGACCAAGGTCAAAAAATGGCCTTAGTTGCCAAAAATGGAGAGGGTAAAACAACGCTGTTAGAAATGCTCGCAGGAGATACAAATCCTGACACCGGAAATGTCGTTTGGAGAAATGGAACAACAGTTGGATACTTGCGCCAAGACAATCCATTTAAAGAATTTAAAACAGTAAAAGACGTATTGTACGGATCTGACAATGATTTTGTACGAGCGCTTAATAGCTACGAATTTGCCATTGAAAACCCAAACGATGATGAGGCCATGCAAAAAGCGCTCAACTTAATGGACGCTAGTAAAGCTTGGGACTACGAAGCAAAAATCGACAAATTACTGAGCATATTCGGCATGGATAGCTTGGGTAAAAACCAAGCAATAGAACTACTTTCAGGTGGTCAGAAAAAGAGAATTGCACTGATTAAGCTAATTGTTGATGAACCGGATGTGTTCATATTGGATGAACCTACCAACCACCTCGACATTTCCATGATTGAATGGTTAGAAGAATTCCTTTCCGGTCAAAACATCACCTTATTTATGGTAACGCACGACCGTTATTTTTTGAGTCGCGTTTGTAACCAAATATTAGAACTTGATAATGGAAGTGGTTACCGCTATAGTGGCGACTATGAATACTTTTTAGAAAAGAAAGCAGAAAGAGAAGAGAACTTAAGTGCTGAGATTGGAAAGGCAAAAAACCTCTACCGTAAGGAAATTGAGTGGATGCGCAGAATGCCGAAGGCAAGAGCTACAAAGGCAAAATCCAGAGAAGATCGATTTTACGAAACAGAAAAGAAAGCCAAGCAACGAATAAATAAAGATGAAATGCAGCTTTCCATTAAAGCGGAGCGCTTGGGTGGAAAAATTTTAGAATTACACCATGTAAAAAAATCATTTGACAACTTAAAAATTGTCGATGACTTTAATTACACTTTCAAAAAAGGCGATAAGATTGGTATAGCCGGAAAGAATGGAGTTGGTAAAACTACCTTTCTAAATATGCTCATGGGTTTAGAAAAAGTTGATGGGGGGAAAATAATTACAGGAGAAACAGTGCAGTTTGGCTATTATACTCAAAGGGGAATTCAACCAACTGAAGACAAAAGAATCATTGATGTGGTAAAAGACATCGCAGAAGTAATTCCTTTAGAAAAGGGCAGAAAAATCACCGCTTCACAATTATTAGAGAAGTTCTTATTTCCTCCTAAGCAGCAATATACATATGTATCTAAACTAAGCGGAGGAGAGAAAAAAAGACTTTACCTACTCACGATTTTAATGAGTAATCCCAACTTCTTAATTCTCGATGAGCCAACCAATGACTTGGATATTAAAACCATTCAGATTTTAGAAGATTTTTTAAGCGAGTTCCCTGGTTGTTTACTCATTGTGTCTCACGACCGCGCTTTCATGGACAATCTTGCTGACCATATTTTCTACTTTAAAGGTGAAGGCGAAATAAAAGATTACAACTTAACCTACAGTGAAATCATTGAGATTCAAAAGCAAGAGCAAGGTTCAAATAATCCAAAAGCAGTGCAAGCCCCGGAGGTTAAAAAGGATGAGAAACCAGATGCATATGCTGAAAAGTTAAGCTATAACGAACGCAGAGAGTACAACAAGCTCGAGAAAGAAATTGCAAAACTAGAAAAGAAAAAAGATGAATTGACTGTTCAGATGTCGAATGCTACGACTGATGCAGAGGAGTTAATTCAAACCTCGGAAGAAATAGGAAAAGTGATTGAGGAATTAGACGAAAAGGAATTACGTTGGCTAGAGTTATCTGAACGAGCTTAGTTCCCATCTATTCTTTTGAAAGTCTAAACTGCAGGCCGATTGAAAAAACAACGGCAGTAAAGCGAGTATTCCCCTCTTCCTGGGTCATAAACCTGTCATTGTTTTGATTGATAGACCTTGCCTGAGCGTCGTAAGAATGCCGTGAATAAAAATAAGCGGTTTGTAAATTTACGTGTAACTGTTCTGTCGCTTTTAACTTGACCCCTCCATTAATTTGAAATCCGAAGGTAGACTGAACGTCAGTGGATTCTGAAGCCCCTGCAGTATATAAGGAATCTGAAACCACAATAGATACGTCAGGAACAGCAAACCAACTATAGGAAACCGCCGGATTCATGTAAAGCTCTGCTTTTTCACTGAGTTCAATGTCTAAATTTAATCCAACTAACGCAACATGGTTCGTGTATTTACCCAAGGTACTTTTGTAATTAAAATTTTCAGTAACATATAATTCCCTTGCTAAAGCATTCTTGATTTGATCCGAATTATATAAATCATAATCCTCTCTAGAAACTGCCATGGATATATTAGAATAACCAAAGGTGAGATGCAACTTCTCAACAATGGGGGCATACAAATTAAACCCTACTGATCTTCCAATCTCTGCAAAACCAGACCTATTAGACGTCGACTCTCCTAAATCGCTGGTTGGTATAGCAATTCCCGCATTCAATTGCAGTTCCCAATCACCCTTTTCCTGTGCTTGTCCTTCCAAGCAAAAAGCGACAAAAAAACCCAAGAGTAATACTTTATTTTTCAAATGACTCATTTAAATACTTTTTGCTTTATTCCAATACAGGTCCATCTCGTCTAAACTCATTTCACCCATTTGTTTGCCATCTTTTTTAGATTCAGTTTCCAAATATTTAAATCGCTTGATGAATTTTTTATTTGTCTTTTCTAATGCATCTTCGGGGTTAACTCCAATAAATCTAGCATAATTGATCATAGAAAAAAGCACGTCTCCAAACTCTGCTTCAACCTTTTCTTGATTTGCGTCTTGTGCTTCTACCTCTTCCTTTAATTCCGCAATTTCTTCTTCAACTTTCTCAAATACTTGTTCCGGCTTTTCCCAATCAAATCCTACTCCCTTGGCCTTGTCTTGAATTCGTATTGCTTTTACCAAAGCGGGCAAAGATTTAGGTACACCTTCTAAAACCGACTTATCTTTATTTCCACCCTCTTTCAGTTTGATTTTTTCCCAGTTTGCCATCACTTCCTTTTCATCTTTCACTTCAGTATCACCATATATGTGAGGATGACGGTGAATTAACTTCTCACAAATACCATTCAATACTTCTGCCATACCAAAGGCATTCTTTTCCTCACCAATTTTAGAGTAAAAAACTAAGTGCAACATGATGTCTCCCAATTCTTTTCGAATTTCTTCCAAATCGCCTTCCAAGATGGCATCTGAAAGCTCATATGTTTCTTCTATCGTCAGATAGCGAAGGCTTTCCATCGTTTGCTTCATGTCCCAAGGACATTTAGCTCTCAAGTCATCCATGATGTTCAATAATCGCTCGAATGCCTTTAGTTTTTCTTCCATTATTTTTCTTTTAAAAGTAGCTGTTTTATAAAAAGACTACTGAAGTAAGAATGAATAATTTTACTTCAATTAGCAGCCTTGCAAAGAAACTCGTTTTGCTGTTGATTGTTTCATTTACAAAGAAAACAAACCATGAATAATTTCGATTTTAAAAATCCAACAAAATAATTTTCGGTAAAGATACTTACCATCGCTTAGCAACTTAAATTCCTGAAAATTCAAGAGTTTTAATGCTTTATGGAGGCGGAAGCATAAAGAAAAATGGGATTTACGAGAATGTGAAGAAGAACCTCAGTAAATTCCACGTAGAAGAGTTTGGAGGAATCCCTCCGAACCCAGAATATTCTGTCTTAATGGACGCGTTGAAAGTAATTAAAGAAAAAGAAATTGACTTCCTGCTTGCGGTTGGCGGCGGTTCAGTCATTGATGGAACGAAGTTTCTTTCTTCGGCAGCACTTTATGATGGAGATGACCCTTGGGAAATTCTCACCTCAAAGCGTCCAACTCTGAATGCAATGAAGTTTGCAACAGCATTGACATTGCCGGCAACTGGCTCAGAAATGAACTCGGGTGCCGTCATTACAAGAGCTGAATTCAAACAAAAATTCCCAATGGGTGGAGCCGGACTGTTTCCTCAATTCTCAATACTTAATCCTGAAGTAGTCTATTCAATTCCTGAGCGACAACTGGCAAACGGCTTAGCTGATTCTTTTACACATGTGTTGGAGCAATACATGACTTATCCAATTGATGCCAATTTACAAGACCGATTTGCTGAGAGCATTATGCAGAGCATCTTAGAAGTTGCTCCGAAATTGATGAAAGATCAAAAAAACTACAAGAATGCAGCTAATTTCATGTGGAATTGCACCATGGCACTAAATGGTTTAATTCAAAAAGGAGTGCCAAACGATTGGGCAATCCACGCCATGGGGCATGAATTAACAGCGCTCTATGGTATTGACCATGCAAGAACGTTGGCAATTTTGACCGAAAGTCATTACCGCTACAACTTAAAGGATAAAAAAGAAAAGCTAGTTCAGTATGCCGAAAGAGTTTGGGGAATTACAGATGGAAGTGATGAAGAAAAGGCTGAAAAAGCAATTGTCAAAACCACAGAATTCTTTCACTCTATTGGAATAAAAACAAAGCTTTCTGAATACACTTCAGAGTTTAAAGGAACTACTGAAGAAATTGAAAGCAGATTCGAATCACGAGGAATGAAAGGCATTGGAGAAAGAGGAACGTTAACTCCTCAAGACGCCAAAAAAATTGTAGAGTTAGCATATTAAAGCGCAACACAAATGCATGGATAGGCTGTCTTGAAAAGGGCAGCCTTTTTTCGTTGAATTAAATTACTTTTACCGCATGAGAAAAGACATAGTGGATATTTTGCCAGGAATTGGATTAGGGATTATTAAATTCGGAATGGAGCGAAATCAGGTAAAAATGATTTTAGGCGAACCCGATGAAAAAGATGTTTTTTTCATGACCGAATCAGATGACTCTGAAGCAGAAGTGTGTTATTACGACGACGATTGCCTTTCTTTAAGCTTTGATGCAGCAGATAATTGGCGACTAGTAACCATAGAAGTAGACCATGAAAAATACTTGTTCCAAAACATCTCTTTTTTCAACAAGAACAAACTGGAGGTAATCAAGTCTTTGGAAGAGTTGAATATTCTTGACTTCAAACACGAGCCTGTCCCGATGGATGAAGCTCCGAGTCACGAATTAATAAGTTCTGAAAGTTTAGGTATTAATTTTTGGTTCGACGACGACAGTGTAACTGAAATACAGTGGGGACCATTTTTTAACGCAGATGAGTCCGTTCAGTGGCCTAAGTAAACAAAAGCTAATTTATTGCTGCTCTGATTGAAGGATTAAAAAGTCTTCTGCCGGAGTTGTAAATGAATGAATCAAGTCACCTATCATTCCTTTTCCTTGGAAGAGATAGATCTCAGAAAAATTCAAGCTTCGCTCTTGTAAACCATTGTTATAAAACAAGGTATCTTTTAAAAATGAAATTCTTTGTTGAGCAGTGGTAGCTTTTCTGCGTTCAGCGCGAATTAACTTTTCTGACAATTGATCAATTGCTTTTAATTGCTTTGTAGCTAATGCCTTTACGTGTTTTTCTAAACTTGAATCCACACTCCCCGCTAATTTTTCCAACGCTTTATAAAACTCTACTTGAGTTTGCTTTTGACCAACCAACTCGAGGTCTATAGCCGAATTGGCTTTAACCCACTCCTTCATCAAAACACCTTCAGATAAAAATAGCTGCTCATTTGATATATTCAGTTGTCTAAATACTTTCGTTTGCTTTTCATTTAGCCAAACAGCAGAATTTCTCAAAATTAAAATGGGCATTGGTGTTTCAGCTTGCTCAAAAGTAGTTTTCAGTTGAAACCAATAAGCTAACTCTCCTCCACCACCGATATATGCTAAATTGGGCAAAATCGTATCTTGGTAAACAGGTCTTAATAAAACGTTAGGACTAAATCGTTCTGGGTGATTTTCTAACTCTAATAAGATTTCTTCTTCGCTAAAAGAAATCGAAGTTCCGTTTACTGCAAAAGTTCCATTCTCTTTTACAATTCGCTCCCGACTGTTGTCAGTTAAGTAAAAAAGATTGATTTCCCTGGGGTTTACTTGAATTTTATATTTTTCTGCAAACTCCTTGCTTTGCAACTCAACAGCCTGAGCAGAAAACTCTTCTAACAACTCCTTTTTAATGGTTGGCTTGAAAAGCTCTTTCAGCTTCGAGTCATCTCCATCTACAATCACTACTCCATGATCGCTAAACAACTCATGCACTAAATATCGCGTTGCAGCGGCCAATGTATCGTGTTTTAAATAAGCTTTCTCAAATAAGCTCTTCAGTTCTTCTGCATTGGTGGAATAATCTGTTAACCAACTTCCAAATGCTTCAACAGTAGGTTTGAGCTCCGCTAGTTTCATTCTTCCAACTGCTCCCTTCTGTTCCGTTTCCCAATGGAATTTTCTGTCGCCCGTATAAAAATGATTTACCTCTTCAAAGTCATGGTCCTCTGTTGCCATCCAATAAACCGGAACAAAATCACATTCAGGGTACCGAGATTTTAAATTCTGACAAAGTTTTATGGTGCTTACAATTTTGTAAATAAAGTAAAGGGGGCCAGTAAACAAACACAATTGATGTCCGGTAGTAACAGTATAGGTAGTGCCAGCTTCAAGACTATTTAAGTTGGTCAAAACAGAGCCATCATTACCTAGCTTGATTCCGTCCTTTTTGTATTGCCCTTTTAACGACTCTACTAGAATTCTTCTGCTTTCGAGTGTAAAGTTCTTATTTGCTATGGCATGTTCAAAATTATATAGATTGGGGTACAATGAATAAAAACTCTCTAAATCAGAATTTTCTGTCAAATAATCCAAAATAATTTTCGTGAAGTATCCACTATCTTCGAACGATATATAGTCTGTTTTCATATGAAGAATGGAAGTTCGTTAAAAAGTTATGAACAGAGATGATTTGAACACACAATCTATGCAGAATTTAAATCTGTTAAGATGCATTACACTAAATCACCGTAAAGATCAAATTCTTCTGCACGATTAATTTTAACCTTCGCAAAATCACCCAGTCGCACGTATTGGTCTTTTGGAACAAGCACCTCGTTGTCAACCTCTGGTGAATCAAACTCAGTTCGCCCAATGAAGTATTCGCCCTCTGCACGATCAAATAGCACGTTAAAGGTCTTCCCAACCTTTTCTTGATTTAAATCAAATGAGATTTGACTCTGAATCTCCATGATTCGATTCGCACGTTGATGCTTCACATCTTCAGGAACATCATCTTCTAATTTAAAAGCATGTGTATTTTCTTCATGAGAATAGGTAAAGATTCCCAAACGATCAAACTTCATTTCTTTCACCCAAGCTTCCATTTGTTCAAAATCCTCTTCTGTTTCTCCGGGGTATCCCGCTATTAATGTAGTACGAATCGCCATCTCTGGCATAGCCTTTCTAAACTCTTCCAACAATTTATTGGTCTTCGCCATGGTTGTCCCTCTGCGCATCGACTTAAGCATGTTATCTGTAATGTGCTGCAAGGGTATATCTATGTAATTGCAAATATTCTCGCGGCGCTTCATTACTTCTAAAACATCCATTGGAAAACCTGTTGGGAAAGCATAATGCAATCTAATCCATTCTATCCCATCAACGTCTGCTAGTTGGTCTAACAAATCTGCTAACTTTCTCTCCTTATATATATCTAACCCATAGTAGGTCAAATCTTGAGCTATTAGAATCAACTCTTTAACACCTTGTGCGGCCAACTGGGTTGCATTGAAAACAAGCTCCTCAATAGGCGTGCTCACGTGTTTACCTCTCATTAAGGGAATGGCACAAAAAGAACAAGGTCGGTCACAACCTTCAGCAATTTTAAAATAGGCATAGTGATTCGGAGTTGTTATTAACCGCTCTCCAATCAACTCTTTCTTATAGTCTGCCTTTAACGTCTTTAATAACCTCGGTAACTCCCGCGTACCAAAAAACGCATCTACGTTGGTAATTTCAGCTTGTAATTCGTCTCTGTACCTTTCAGAAAGACACCCTGTAACATAAACCTTATCCACTCTCTCATCAGCCTTAGCATTAGCATACGTCAAAATAGTATCAATTGACTCTTGCTTGGCATTATCAATAAAGCCACAGGTATTAATTATTACAATCTCTGAATCCTCTGCCTTGCTTTCATGTTCCACTTCGAAGTTGTTCGCTTTTAATTGAGTCATCATTACTTCTGAATCAAAAATATTTTTAGAACAACCTAGGGTGATCACATTTACTTTATTCTTTCTGAGCGTCTTTGTCTTCATAAATTTAGAGTAATCTCTATTTATTAAATAAGCTATTCACAAACTCTTTTCGATTGAAGACTTGCAAATGGTCAATTCCTTCACCTACGCCTATATACTTTACTGGAATTTTGAACTGGTCAGAAATACCGATAACTACTCCGCCTTTTGCTGTGCCATCTAGTTTGGTTAAGGCCAAAGCATTTACTTCCGTTGCAGCTGTAAATTGCTTTGCTTGTTCAAACGCATTTTGACCTGTTGAGCCGTCTAGAACCAATAAAATCTCATGAGGTGCATCAGGAATTACCTTTTGCATCACCCTTTTAATTTTACTTAGTTCATTCATTAAGTTTACTTTGTTGTGTAGCCTCCCAGCAGTATCAATAATCGCTACGTCAGCTTCCATTGAAACGGCAGACTGTAACGTATCGAAAGCAACAGATGCGGGATCAGCTCCCATACCTTGACTTACGATTGGAACACCAACACGTTCAGACCATATTTTTAACTGATCTACAGCTGCTGCCCTAAAAGTGTCAGAAGCTCCTAGAACTACATTCTTACCAGATTTTTTAAATTGATGCGCTAATTTTCCAATGGTGGTAGTTTTCCCTACACCATTCACCCCAACTACCATAATCACATACGGTTTCTTGTCAGCAGGAAGTGTGAACTCATCGTAATCCTTGGTATTATTTTCCTCTAAAAGCGCAACTATTTCGTCTCGGAGTATTTGGTCCAACTCTCCTGTGTTAATGTATTTATCCTGTTCAACTCTCGCTTCTATTCGCTTAATAATTTTCAACGTGGTATCCACTCCAACATCCGAAGTGATTAGGATTTCTTCGAGATTATCCAGCACCTCGTCGTCCACTTTGGTTTTACCAACAACGGCACGACTCAACTTTCCGAAAAAGCTATCTTTCGTTTTACTCAATCCCTCATCGAGATCTTTCTTTTTTTCTTTAGAGAAGAGGCCGAATAAACCCATAACATTTTAAATAAAAAAGGCCTCTCTCATTGAATGAAAGAAGCCCATTAACCAATAAATAATTTTATATTACTTTTTGAAATAGTCGTTCACAGCGTCGTTAGCCACCATTTCTTCTTTAAAAGTATACGAATTAGTTTTTTCAGACTTCACCATTTTAATTACTTTGGTAAATGCCTTTCCTTCACCTTTTTGAAGGGATGCAACTGTTTTCTTAGCCATGTCTTATGTTTTACTTGATTTCTTTATGAACCGTCATTTTTTTCAAAATCGGGTTGTACTTTTTAATCTCCATTCTTTCTGGAGTATTCTTTCTATTCTTGGTTGTAATGTATCTTGAAGTTCCAGCCTGACCACTTTCTTTGTGCTCTGTGCATTCTAAGATTACTTGAATTCTATTACCTTTTCCTTTTTTCGCCATTATCGTATGCTTTATTTACGGGAGCACAAAAATAGCTAATTTTTTCTTAAATCTCATCCCTCAAACTCTAATTAATTTAGAACTTTTTTATCCTATTTTTCCATTAAACTTTCAATCTCCTTGACTGTCCTTGGTGATCCTTCAGAAAGGTTTTCAGGTCCTTCAGGTGTAATCAAAATATCATCTTCTATCCTTACTCCTATATTCCACCACTTAAGGTCACAATCCGAACCTTCTGCAATGTAAATTCCGGGCTCAACGGTAATCACATTTCCCGGAACCAAAGGAGTATACGTTCCGGCATCGTGAACATCTAAGCCCAAATAATGTGAAGTTCCGTGCATGAAATACTTCCTTACTTCGTTCTTATGTTCAATAATACCCAACTTCAAAAGCCCTTCTGCAATAATTTCAGTGGCCACAATTCCCGGTTGCCAAAAATTAGCTCCTTCTGTAGCAGCATCTATCCCCGCAGACTGAGCCTTCAATACCAACTCATATATTATTTTTTGTTCTTTCGTAAACTTACCGCTTGGCGGAATAGTACGCGTAACATCTGCCGTATAACCATGGTATTCAGCGCCTACATCACTTACTAGTAATCCTCCTCGAATTAAAGGTCTCCTATTACTCGTGTAATGTAGAATACAAGAATTTTCTCCGCTACCTTGTATGGATGGAAAGCCGGTATACTCTGCTCCATTCTTCTTAAAGACATACTCTATTATAGCTTCTGTCTGAAACTCGGTCATCGTATCAGTTATCTGTTGCATTAACTGATTTTGTGCTTCACAGGTAATATCTATCGCTTTGCGCAGTAAGCGCAACTCCTCCTCCGTTTTAACCTGTCGAAGTTGAGCCATTAAAATACCCTCTATCCGCTGTTTAGCTTTTAATTGAATTGGATTTTTTTTCGTAAAATGATAATATAGACCAGCCACATTATTTGTAGTTGTTGTATCTTTTAATTCCATTTCAAATGGAGTTTCATAAAAAACAGCTCGAAGGGAGTCAAACTTTGGGTCAAATTCAGCAAAATCAGAGTTGGGTAAAATAGAAGAAATTTTAAGTCGGTTCTTCACTCTTTCAACACCCAATCTTCTTCCATTCCAAAGTTCCGTCTTAGCATCTCTTTCTTGCATAAATAAGAGCTCATTATCAGAAAAACTTGAAAATTTCTGTGTATCCTTATAAATAATAATCATGGAGTGTGGCTCTCTTAGACCAGTCAAGTAATAGAAGTTTGGGTTTTGATGATATTCGTAATACACATCATTTGATCTATTTCTTTCAGGACTAGAAAAGAAAACGATAGCTGAACCCTCAGGCAATAACTTCCGTAATGAATCTCTTCTAGATTTATGAAATTCAGGCGATAAAAAGTCTTTATCGTATTCGTAATAATCATTATCAAATTCTGTTTTGATTTGGTCTGCTTGACCGTAAGAAAACACATTACTTAAAAGTGTAATTAGAAAAGTTATCGTTTTGATTCTACACAACATGCAAATAATTTAAGAATTAATTAGGCAAACAAGCCTTTTTTAGAATGAGCTCAAAGATAGTACCTCAATTCAAACTAATCTTTGTTAAAGAAAAAATAGCTTACAAAAAAAGCCCCTATTAAATAAATAATAGGGGCTTTTAAAAA
>JABAZP010000031.1:12498-72842 GCA_018608405.1 Flavobacteriales bacterium | reverse complement strand
CTAGTTTTTTCACATCTAATTTATCACTTTTAGTAATTAAAAATAGTGTGATAAACTCCATTGTAAATGGTTCTGTCGCATTAACTTCATTAAAGATAATAAATTTAATTTTTAATGCATTGTTAAGCAACTAACGAACAGAATGTTTTGAACGAAGTAGAACAAGGATTAATGATTTGATCCTTTTTAATTATGCTGACTACTTCTATTCCTGAGAGGGTTCGCTGTGCTGATTCAAACTCCTTGAATCCTGTCATTATTCTTATTCGCCTTTTTATTCTCCGGTGGTCTTGTTCTATGATATTATTCAAGTACTTGACCTTTCGTATCTTTATTTTCTTTGTGCTTAAACTTCTTTTGTTCACTGTCAAAATTGCTGAACTATTAGACCCACTTTTGTCTATGTTTACAATTCTTGGCTTGCCATTATTACCTATAGCTTTGAAATCAACATGGCTTATAAGTTTATTATTCAATGAGATCAAAATTGATGGAGCATTAACTTCCTTAAAATTATGTGGTATTATTTTATTGCAATCACTAATTTCATCAATAAATGCATCTATTTTATCAACCGCATATTCATATGTGCCTTCAGTTTGTTCATCCCAAACTAAATCTGAAATATCTATTTCTACTAAAAGTCCTTCACTAATTTTTTTCATGTTTCCCTCCGGAATAGGTTATGATAAGTTAAAAGGGGAAGTTCGAACCAAGAAAGTAAATTCAATATTTGCTTCAATCCCTTTAATATCAGAAGATTTGGCTAAAATAAAAAGCGGAGAACCGATCAATATTGATCAATTCTCCGCTAGAGTGACCTCGGCAAGATTCAAACTTGCAACCTCCACAGCCGTAATGTGGTGCACTATTCAGTTATGCTACGAGGCCATTTACAGGGTGCAAAAGTAGAAATTTTAGTAGGATTGAGAATTAAAAAATTAGACTTTATTTTTTGGGGAAATAATTCTCTTTAAAATCAACATTCCCTTATTTTCAATCCGAAATAGTTAATTTTAGAAAGTTGACAATAGAAGTTTGAAAGGCTTCTTTAAACAAAATATGGACTAGCATGAGTAATTACCACATCAAACATTTAGAAGAGTATTGGCAAGTTTACCGCAAGTCGGTTCGAAACCCAGAAGATTTTTGGGAAGAAATTGCAGAAGAACATTTTTTATGGAGAAAAAAGTGGGACAAGGTGCTGGAGTGGGATTTTTCTAAACCAGAAGTTAAATGGTACAAAGGTGCAAAGCTGAACATTACAGAAAACTGCATTGACCGTCACCTTATAACACGAGCAGATAAAACAGCGATTTTGTTTGAGCCAAATGATCCAAAAGAAGCGGCACAGCATATAACGTATCAAGAACTTCATGAAAGAGTGAATCGTTTTGCCAATGTGCTGAAATCTCAGGGAATTGAAAAGGGAGACAGAGTTTGTATTTACTTACCGATGATTCCGAAATTGGCTGTTTCTGTTTTAGCCTGTGCTCGAATTGGAGCGGTGCACTCTGTAGTTTTTGCAGGATTTAGTGCCTCTGCCCTGGCGACTCGAATTAACGATTGCGACTGTAAAATGGTGATTTGTTCTGATGGTTCTTATCGAGGAGCCAAAACCATCGACTTAAAAGGAATAGTGGATGAAGCGTTGGAAACGTGCCCTGGTGTAGAAAAGAATTTGGTGGTACAAAGAACCGGAGCAGAGGTTTCTATGAAAGACGGGCGAGATGCATGGGTTCAACCATTATTAGATCAAGCTTCCGCTGAATGTGAGGCAACCATTGTAGATGCAGAGGATCCACTCTTTATTTTATACACTTCCGGTTCTACAGGCAAACCAAAAGGGATGGTGCACTCTACCGCTGGATACATGGTGTACGCAGCCTTTTCGTTTAAGAATGTGTTTCAATATCGAGAGAACGACGTTTACTGGTGCACTGCCGACATCGGCTGGATTACCGGACACAGTTACATCGTATATGGACCGTTGGCGAATGGCGCAACAACGGTTATGTTTGAGGGGGTACCTTCGTATCCCGATTTTGGTCGTTTTTGGGAAATTGTAGAAAAGCACAAGGTCACTCAATTTTATACGGCGCCAACTGCTATTCGAGCATTGGCAAAAGAGAACCTAGACTTTGTAGACAAGCATGATTTAAGTAGTTTAAAAGTATTGGGCACTGTTGGAGAACCCATTAACGAGGAAGCGTGGCACTGGTACAACGATCACGTAGGGAAGCAGAAAAGTCCAATCGTAGATACCTGGTGGCAAACGGAAACAGGAGGAATCATGATTAGTCCCATTCCATATTCTACACCAACCATCCCAACTTTTGCAACCTTGCCCTTGCCGGGAATTCAACCCGCATTAATGGACGAGCACGGGAACGAACTAAAAGGAAACCAAGTCGAAGGCAGGCTCACCATCAAATTTCCTTGGCCCTCTATGGCGCGAACCATTTATGGAAACCACGATCGTTATCGCGAAACCTATTTTAGCGCTTACAAAAACATGTATTTTACAGGAGATGGAGCGAGAAGAGATGCGGTAGGATACTACCGCATTACCGGACGAGTAGACGATGTTATTATTGTAAGTGGACATAATCTGGGAACGGCTCCAATTGAAGATGCCATCAACGAACACTCGGCTGTGGCAGAAAGTGCCATTGTTGGTTTTCCGCACGACATTAAAGGCAAAGCACTTTACGGATATATTACGCTAAAAGAAACCGGGGAAGGAAGGGATCAAGATAACCTGAGAAAGGAAATAAATCAATTGATTACCGAGCGGATTGGTCCCATAGCCAAGTTGGATAAAATTCAGTTTACTAGTGGATTGCCGAAAACAAGAAGTGGGAAAATTATGCGTAGAATTCTTCGAAAAATAGCAGAAAAGGATACTAGTAATTTAGGAGACATCAGTACCTTGTTGAATCCGGAAGTAGTTCAAGATATTATGGATCATGTTGTCTAAATAGAATATTTCATTCACTAACATCTCCTTTTTTAAGCTGTATTTTAGTTTCTATAATTTTTTTTAGTGCAAGAGACCTTGGAAGATTTTTGAAATCTCCAAGGTCTTTATTTTTCGAGTGGCATGCTGAATGTTGCGTTCTTAATGTGAGAGACCTAACAGGTTTTTAAAACCTGTTAGGTCTAGAAATTATTTCAATATATAATCAACAAGGTGACAGATGTCATATGCCATGCATAGCTAGCTGCAAGTGTATTTTTGACCGCCAATAGACAGAAGATATGAAAATTACCACCGCTAAAGAAGCTGTTGATACCATTGAAAGTAATTCGAATGTTTTCATTCATAGTGCAGCAATGACGCCAACTGTTTTGGTGAATGCCCTCACCACTTATTGTAAAGAAGATCATATTAGTTTAATACACATTCATACCGAGGGAACTGCAGGTTACGTTTCTGATATACCTAGTAACTTTCATGTTTATTCGTGTTTTGTTGGTGGAAATGTGCGAAAGCAAATCAATACCAACGGAAGAGCGAATTACATTCCTGTATTTTTAAGTGAAGTAGGAAAAGTACTATCAGAAGGTGACAAGAAAGTAGACACAGCGCTACTCCGTGTATAACCTCCTGATGTTCATGTTTGGTGTTCTCTGGGTGTTTCGTTAGATGTCACCATGGCGGCAATTAAGGCAGCGAGAAGAATCATTGTAGAATTTAATCCAAACGTTCCTAGAGTTCATGGCGATGGATGGATTCATGTAAATGACATTGATTTTGCTGTAGAAACGAATGAGCCCATGTTTCACCCTTCACCAAAAATGCTATCTGAGCAAGAAATTAAAATAGGCACTCACATTACGGAGCTGATTGAAGATGGCTCAACACTTCAAATGGGAATAGGCGGAGTGCCCGATGCTTTTTTAGCTCAGTTAACGAACCATAAAGATTTGGGTGTTCACACGGAAATGTTTTCCGATGGTCTGCTGCCGTTGGTAGAAAGTGGTGTTGTTAACGGTAAATTCAAGAAGGTTTTGCCTGGTAAAATTACCAGCTGTTTTGCCATTGGATCTAACAAATTATATCAGGTCATTGATGATAATCCAAGAATTGCATTCAAAGAAGCATCATTCACAAATGACACTGCAAACATTAGAAAGAATCCGAAGGTGATAGCGATTAATAGCGCCATTGAAATTGATATTACAGGCCAAGTTTGCGCTGATAGTATTGGTGCGTACCAATACTCTGGAGTGGGAGGACAAATGGATTTTATGCGTGGGGCAGCACTTTCTGAAGGAGGAAAGCCCATTATTGCACTTACGTCAACCACCAAGAAGGGAGAAAGTAAAATCACTGCTTTTTTAAAACAGGGAGCAAGTGTTACTACAACAAGAGCTCACGTGCATTGGGTGGTAACAGAATTTGGAGCAGTGAATTTATTTGGGAAAGATCTAGTGGAAAGAGCAAATTTGCTAAAATCAATAGCGCACCCAAACCACAGGGAAGACTTGGAAAGAGCAATTCAGAAACGCTTTCATATTTAGTAGAAAATCAAAAATATCTTTAACACAATTCTATTTCATCGGCGAACGCTCAACAATCTCGTGTCCTTCGAGGTTGTTAATTCCCCAATTTTCTAACTCGTCTTCGGTCCACAATTCTGGAAAGAAAATTCTTTTTTGGTACCGTGGGTGCATGTATTTCTGCCATTCACTGCCGCCGGTTGCTGCTGCTTTTTCTTTTCCGCTGTTGAGGTATTTTCCCGCAGCATGATAATGCGCCATCACCCACAATACGTTTACTGTATGGTCGTAATGCCGCATCGCATTAATTAACTCAACATCTTGTTGGTCTTCCGTTGGAAGTGATTTAAACTTGGTCCAAAGGTTCAGCGTATTGTAGGTCTTCATGAAGGTGATAAACTCTTCCATGTACTTGTCTTCGAACAAACTTAGCAAGGCAGACTTCTTTCCTGTTTTATAATCTTTGCCGGCAGCTTGCCAGTACAAATGGTCAAAGGCATGACTGAATGGAGTATCTCTGTCAATAGTTGCTCTAAAACGAATGTCAATCAGGTTGATTAATTCAGTCGATGCAAACTCAATTTTTCTGTATTGTGCACTTTGAAAACCACTGGCAGGGGTTAGCGTATCTCTAAATTTCATGTACTGTTCTACTTCCATTCCGTCTCCCATAATCTCGAAAGAGGAGGAAAGCATGTCGAAATAACGGCTAATACGATCTAATCGAGTAGCGAAGAATTTTGTCGTTAATTCTTCGTTCACAGCAATTTGCTCAATTTCCCAAAGAATCATCTTAAACAATAACTCATTAATTTGATGGTAAATAATAAATACCATCTCATCTGGCTGATTGGTTCTTTGAATTTGAAGGTTTAAAAGTGCTTCAGGTAAAATGTAATCCCAGTAGGTGATTGGTTTAGAGTGCAGCAATCCGCTTAAGTGGGTGTCTACATTTTGGCCAATCTTATCGTATTTGGTTTTTAAATCTTCAATCAACTTCTCCTTCTTCTCGTCCATTTGTTTTTTTTTGGATTTAATTTCAGTTGAATTCGCTTAAAAGCGAGCAAAAAACTGAGTCAGAAAATTAATCAAAATATTAACGAACGTTGGTCTTGCAGAATTCCAATGGTTTGTCTTATTAAGATAGAGATCTAAAACGGCAACTTACCTAAATCAACATTTCCGCCGGTTAAGATAACACCCATTTTTTTGCCGCTGAAAAGTGTTTTGTTTTTTAGAATAACGGCTAATGGAACAGCGCAAGAGGGTTCAATGATAATTTTCATGCGCTCCCAAATCAACCGCATTGCAGCTATAATTTCTTCGTCGTTGCAAGTGAGTACATTTTCAACACCATGCAGCATAATGGGAAAATTTAATTTACCTAAGGAAGTCAACAATCCATCAGCTATTGTATTTGGAGCGGTTCGAGGAATCAGTTTCTTTGCTTGAAAAGATTGGAATGCATCATCGGCTCCCTCTGGTTCTGCAGCAAAAACGGTTGTGCCAGGCGAGAAATAGTCTCTAGCTAAAATACTACCGGCTAACAAGCCACCACCGCCAACTGGACAAACGAATACATCCAAGTCTTGGTGGTCTTCAAATACTTCTTTGGCGCAAGAGCTTTGTCCAAGTATTACTTCTACATTGTCATAGGGGTGAATAAAAGTAGCGCCTTTTTCATCGATAATTTTTTGCGCTGTTGTTTCTCGAGCTATTAAGGTTGGTGGGCAAAATGTAATTTGTCCACCATATGCTTTTACTGCTGCTACCTTTACTTTAGGTGCTGTTTCGGGCATTACGATGAAAGCTGGTATGCCTAAACTTTGAGCTGCTTTTGCTAAGGCTTGTGCATGATTTCCTGAAGAATGTGTAACCACTCCATTCGCTTTTTGCTCATCACTTAATTGAAGCACGGCATTGGTAGCACCGCGCATTTTGAAAGCCCCAATTTTTTGGAAGTTCTCGCATTTAAAGCGTATTTCGCAACCTGCCAACTGATTGATGGCAGAAGATTCAAGAACGGGTGTTTTGTGAATAAAAGGCTTTATTCGTTCGTGTGCATCAACTACTTTTTTTTTTGAAAATAATTCAGTTGAGCTCATTTAATTTTATTTTTTAGCACTCAACTCCTCATTCATTTGGTCTACTTTTTTTACCAAATCAACTTTAAATTGATCCATTTTTGCAGCAATGGCTTCATCAGAAGTTGCTAAAATTTGAGCTGCTAAAATAGCAGCGTTTTTGGCCCCGTCTAGCGCAACTGTTGCTACAGGTACACCTCCTGGCATTTGCAAAATGGAAAGAATGGAATCCCAACCGTCAATAGAATTAGATGACTTAATTGGAACGCCAATTACCGGCAGTGGAGTAGAAGCTGCGACCATTCCTGGAAGGTGAGCCGCACCTCCTGCCGCAGCGACAATTACTTTTAATCCACGGTCTTTAGCAGTTTTTGCATACGTCAACATTTTTTCCGGAGTTCTATGTGCTGAAACAATTTCAACTTCAAAGTCGATGTTTTGTTCTTTCAAAAAATCTAGTCCAACTTGCATTACTTTCAAGTCAGAAATACTTCCCATGATGATTCCAATTTTTGCTGCCATATTACTTTGAAGTTACTTTAACAATTGTTTTGATCTTTCTCGCTTTTGACTTTGCCTGCTCTAAATCTTCGTCTAAGATAGTAATGTGTCCCATTTTTCGAAAGGGTTTTACTTGTTCCTTTCCATAAAGATGAGGGTAAACTCCTTTCTCTTCCAGAATTTGATGAAATCCTTCGTAGTGTGCAGTTCCATTCGCGCCTTCTTCGCCTAATAAATTCAGCATGACCGAAGGAACTTTGATTTCTGTATTTCCCAAGGGTAAATTTAAAATTGCTCTTAAATGCTGAGCAAATTGAGAGGTGTAATTTCCTTCAATACTCTGATGTCCTGAGTTGTGTGCTCTTGGAGCAATTTCGTTAATTAGAATTTCGCCTTCTTTATTCAAGAACAACTCTACGGCCAACAAACCGACCATCTCTAACTTTTCAATTAGGTTAGTGGCTAATTCATAAGCTCTTTGTGCAATGGTGTCGCTCACGTTTGCAGGTGAAAACAAAAATTCTACCATGTTGGCCTTTGGGTTAAATTCTAATTCAACCAAGGGGAAATGCTTGATTTCTCCGTTTTCATTCCGAGCAATAACTACAGAAAGTTCCTTTTCTAGGTCAACTCCTTCTTCAATAACAGAAGGTTTGTCAAAAGCTTTATCCAGATCTTCTTTCGAGTCTATTTGCTGCACGCCATAGCCATCGTATCCTGAAGTTCTCAATTTTTGAAAAACTGGGAAGTTTAAAGAGGTATTGCTAATGTCTTCTTTACCTTGTATCAATTCAAATTTTGAAGTTGGCAAGTCATGGTCTGCATAAAATTGTTTTTGAAGGCCTTTGTCTTGTATTATTTTTAAGATGTGCGGTTGCGGAAATACTTTTACACCATCTTTTTCCAACTGTGCTAAGGCATCAGAATTTACATCCTCAAATTCAATACTAACCACGTCTTTGTCTTTACCGAAGGCATAAACATCATCGTAGTTTTTAAAGTCTCCCACCACAAAATTGTTGGCTAAATTTTTACATGGCGCATTTGGCGAAGGGTCTAAGATGTCAATATGTAAGTTTAAGTTATACCCTTCTTGTAAAGTCATTCGGCCAAGTTGACCGCCACCAAGAATACCGATTTTGAAATTTTGAGAATGAATATTTTTCATTTTGCTCTGCTCTTTTAGAGGTACAAAGATAAATGGAATTAACGAGAGAATTAACATTGTTTAGCTGCTTTGAGTCCTCAAATATGGATACCTTTGCGCCTTTCAAATTCAAAACAGTTAGTTTGAGCCGAATAAAAATTCACGACAAAATCTTTGAGCCATTCATATCGGCAGAAGAAATCGATAAGGCGGTTACCGTTGTAGCTGAAAATATTACCAAGAAATATAGAGGGAAAAAGCCTGTTTTTATAGGCGTTTTAAACGGGTGTTTTTATTTTGCAGCCGATCTCATGAAGAAAATCAACTTTAGTTGTGAGATTTCTTTTGTGAAAGTTGCCTCTTATGTGGGTACTCAAACCACTGGGAATGTTCGTCAGCTTTTGGGCTTAGATCAGAAAGTTTCTGGTAGAGATGTAATTATTATTGAAGACATTGTTGATACTGGGAATACGATTGAAGCAGTAACAGAGATAATTACTAACATGGGCGCTTCGAGCGTTGCAGTAGCTACATTATTAATGAAGCCTGACGTTTATGACAAGAAAGTTAAAATTGATTATGTAGCCATCGACATTGATCCTGAATTTGTAGTAGGGTATGGTTTGGATTATGATGGATATGGTAGAAACTTGAATCAACTTTACGTACTTTCACAAGCAGAAAATTTAAAATCGAACGAAGATATGTTGAATATTGTATTATTCGGACCTCCAGGAGCAGGGAAAGGAACTCAAGCGATTAAGTTAAAAGAGAAATATGAATTAGTTCACCTCTCTACCGGAGATATCTTGCGGAATGAGATTAACAATGAAACAGAGTTAGGAACGTTAGCAAAGTCGTTCATGAATAAAGGCGAATTGGTCCCTGATGAGGTGGTTATTGACATGATTGGTAATTGCTTGAACGAATACCGCGATGCGAAGGGATTTATTTTTGATGGGTTTCCAAGAACTACCGAACAAGCTCAAGCATTAGATAATCTTCTCGAAGAACACAGCACAGAAATTGATACCATGCTTTCTCTAGAGGTCGACGATGAAGAGTTAGTAGACAGAATTATCAAAAGGGGACAAGAAAGTGGCAGAGAAGATGATAAAAATGAGTCTGTTATCTTCAATCGAATCATTACCTATAATAAAAAGACCGCTCCGTTAAAGAGTTATTATGATGAACAAGGAAAATACCACGCCATAGCAGGTGTTGGTTCAGTTGATGACGTATTTGAACGTTTAACGAGTTCTATTAAGTCTTAAAACTTAATACCACAGATTAAGATATCGTCTACCTGCTCTTCGTTTTTCATCCATTTTTTAATGGTTTGCTTGATCACCTTTTCTTGCTCAGCCATTGGTAAATGGGCAATATTTCGCAGCATATCAGCAACATTTCTAGTCATAAACTTCTTGCCATTTGGACCTCCAAATTGATCTGGATAACCGTCAGAAAAAACGTAAACCGCATCACCCGGTAGAATGTCTATATGGGTTGTTGTAAATTCCTTTTCACGCAATGAAATTCCCCCTATAGAAAATTTAGAGCCTTTAACAATTTCTAACTCCCCTTTACGGACAAGATAAAGCGGACGCATAGCTCCTGCAAACTCTAGTCTATTCTGAGATCGATCTACGTGAATCAAACCCAATTCCATTCCATCTTTACTGTTTTTGTCATTCATGGAATTTTGATTGAGAGCCGTGCGTACTCTTTTATCTAATTCTCTTAATATGGCACTCGGGTCAGTAATTTTTTGCTGCGTAACAATTTCATTTAATTGGGTATAGCCGATAATAGACATAAATGCGCCAGGAACTCCATGTCCGGTGCAATCAACTACAGCAAAAAGTGGGTTGTTCTTAATTTTTTCATACCAGTAGAAATCTCCACTTACCACATCTTTTGGCTCGTAATAAACAAATGAATCAAGGAATCCGTCTTCTAATCTTTGAATAGGAGGTAAAATTGAAGCCTGAATGCGTTTTGCATATTGAATGCTCTCGTTGATTTCTTTGCTGTTTATTTCTACATGCTCTTTTTCCTTTTTTTAGCGCTTCAGTTCTTGCTTCTACTTTATGCTCTAAAGTCTCATTAAGTTGGTGCGATTCTTTGTTCGCTAAATCTAAATCGGCAAGACTTCTAAATAGTGCTTGTTCTGCTTTTTTTCTTTCGGAAATATCTCTAATGATTCCTTGGTAGCACTTAACGCTGTTGTCTTCATTGTAAATAATCATAGAGTTCAACAAGCAGTGCACGTGCGTTTTACCGTCTTTTTTCTTTAAAATTATTTCATAATCAGATATTTGCCCGTGTTCTTCTAAAACTTGTCTGAATTCATCTCTATCGGTTTGATTGATGTAGAGTTCTTTTACTTTTAGAGTAGGTAATTCTTCTTTATTATATCCAAACAGTTCTAAACCCGCTGGATTGAAGTCAACAAACTCTCCACTTGGTGTGGAGATGTATATGGCGTCTTTCGACCGAGAAAAAAGCTGGCGGTAACGTTCTTCACTTCTTCTTAGTTCTCTCTCAAATTGTTTTCGCTCAATTGCATAGGTGATGGACCGAAACAAGGTTTCGCTGTTCATTTTTTCTTTAGGAATGTAATCTTGAGCTCCGTTTTTAACGGCCTCTGCAGCTATTGCGCTGTCGTCTAGCTCAGTCAGTACAATGTACGGAATATCTGGTAGTTCTGAAAAAAGACTTGTGTAAGATTGTAGGCCATAGCCGTCTGGTAAGAACAGGTTGAGCAGAATAATGTCAATCCGTTCCTTTCTTAATAGCTCATAACTTTCTCCAAGGTTTTGGCAAAAATGAATGTCAATATTTAGAGCCGAGATTTCCCCTAAGTGATCAGCGACTTGAAGTGCCTCTTCTTCTATGTGTTCAACTAAAAGTAAATTGATTTTATCCAATGAAGTAGTATTTATTAGTCTAATAAATATACCAATGTTATTTCCATACTTGTTTAATTTTTCGACGAACAGCGTATTTATCTCTTTATCGGAGGATTTATTTTAGGTATTCATCACCAACAAATGCCTTACATTGAAACTTGAGTTATTACTTCCTTCAAATCACCGTAGATTCAATACCTTTACAAAAAATAAACATGGCCAATAGCAACTTTATCGATTATGTCAAAATATGTTGCAGATCAGGAAGAGGAGGGTCAGGGTCTCATCATTTGAGAAGAGATCGTTTGACTGCTAAAGGCGGGCCTGACGGAGGTGACGGAGGTAGAGGTGGTCATATCATTGTTCGAGGGAATAAACAGCTTTGGACCCTTCTGCATTTAAAATATAAAAAACATGTTATTGCTCAACCCGGAGAAAATGGGGGAGACAGCAACAGTTCTGGTAAAGAGGGAGAAGATCAGATTATAGAAGTTCCAATAGGCACCATTGCTAAAGATGTTGAAACGGGTGAGGTGCTTTTTGAAATAATGGAAGACGGGGAAGAACAAGTTATTTTAAAAGGTGGAAGAGGTGGATTAGGGAATTCTCATTTCAAATCTTCGACCAACCAAACTCCTCGATATGCGCAAACGGGGGAAGATGGTAAAGAGGAGTGGAAAATATTAGAGTTGAAAGTATTGGCCGATGTTGGTTTAGTTGGTTTTCCGAATGCAGGAAAATCTACCTTGCTTTCGGTTGTTTCTGCTGCGAAGCCGGAAATTGCAAACTATGCCTTTACTACCTTAACTCCGAATTTGGGTATTGTAGCGTATCGTGACCATCGTTCATTTGTGATGGCAGATATTCCCGGAATAATTGAAGGAGCGCATGAGGGGAAAGGGCTAGGGCTTCGATTTTTGAGGCACATCGAACGTAATGCAGTGTTGCTTTTCTTGGTTCCTGCTGACAGTGATAATATTATAAAGGAGTTTCAAATTTTGTTGAATGAATTGCAACAGCATAACCCTGAATTGCTAGATAAAAATCGAATATTGGCTATTTCAAAATCAGACTTGTTGGACGATGAGTTGAAAGCTGAAATACGAAAAGAAATTGCACCTCAGGAGTGTATCTTTATTTCTTCCATTGTTCAAGAGAACATTATGGAGCTAAAAGATTTGCTTTGGAAAAAGATAAACGAGTCAAATGGTTGAGATTCTGGAACAATGGGATCGTGAGTTGTTCGTCTTTTTGAATGGGTTCCATTCGGAAAGTTTAGACTTCATCATGTGGCATGTTTCAGGTAAATTACAATGGATTCCTTTGTATTTATTTCTGCTTATTATTCTCACAAAAAAATATGGCAAATCGATTTGGGTGATTTTAGTCGCAACGGCAGTAACAGTCACTTTAGCAGATCAGTTTTCAGTAAAACTTTTCAAAGAGGTTTTCGAACGCTGGAGACCTTGTCATAATTTAGAATTGAAAGAAATGGTTCATTTGGTGAACGACAAATGTGGTGGTCGTTTTGGTTTCGTTTCGAGTCATGCTGCTAATTCATTTGCTACTGCCGGACTTTTAGGGTTGTTTCTCAATCGAAAAGCGTTTGTTTTATTACTTTTTTGGGCTGGCATAGTTTCTTATAGTCGTGTTTATTTGGGGGTTCATTATCCATCTGATGTTTTAGGTGGAGCGATTCTTGGGTTAATTGTAGCTTTTCTAGTTCACCGTATTGCATCTCCGATTTTAAACTATTTTCAAGATGCTTAAAAGTTTACTATTGGTATTTTTAGGGGGTGGGCTGGGAGCAGCAGTCCGCTTTTTAATTGCAAAAACTTCAACTCAGTTCTTTGAGACTAATTTCCCAATTGGTACGTTGGTCTCTAATGTTGTTGCGTCTATTTTATTGGGAGTACTTGTACATCAATTTAACATTAGATTAGACGCTACCCAAAAAGCACTTTATTTATTCTTGGTAATTGGTTTTTGTGGTGGACTAAGTACTTTTTCTACCTTTAGTATGGAGACTTTCGAGCTTTTAAAACACGGTAATTATTTGGTTGCAATTCTGAATGTAATAATAAGTATCAGCGCAGGTATTGGAGCATTGATGTTATTATATAAGCAACAATAGTTGCCTTGTTAGATAATTAGAAGTTTTTGTAAAAGAAAAAACCCTTGAAGCTAACCAACTTCAAGGGTGCAAATTTTCCCGATTGTAATTTCTCCGAAACTATTTATTAACCAATTAAATTCGATTGGGAGAGGAAATTAAGGGATTTTGCTTGATTGATAAAGCAGTAGTAGTAGTAGTCATACTTCTTACGAAGTTGTTAATTAATCCGCTAGGATTAATTAACGTTTTAACCAACTAGCCTTGTAAGTTAAATATTTGCGCTTCAACGATTTTAAAATCATTAGCTATGCTAAAGGTCTGATTAGCGGGGTTGGGGAATATGCATAAGTGAGATTCAGTTTTACTATTCTCGGATAATCCAACAAACAAATCACAATCCAATGCCCTACCATTCGCATTGTACAGTTGACTAAAAGATTGAATTGCAACAGAGTCTGTTCGAAAAGCTTGAGGTGGCTGGGTCGTGTAATCGTCTGTTTCCGTTAAATTTCCAATGATAAGTCCATTCGTAATTGGCAAGTAAGGACTGGAGCAAACGCCCAACGGGCGGTAATAATCACCTAAAACTCCCCAAGTATCAATAGAGTCTATTCTTGAAAGTATGATCAAAATACTATCTCCAACATTCCCCAAATATTTCGAGTCTTTCTCAAAATAACCTACACAGCTGTTCATCGGGGCTGGATTGTCCCAAATCAAAACCGTGTCTTGGAGTTCTACTCCTCTGAGGTTTTCAATTATTTCAAATTCAGAATATAAACTGTCGTCTCGGAGTATTTTTCCAATAAATACATGGTCGGTTTGATACTGAAAATTAAGGTCGCAAAAGGAAGTTTTTCCGGCACACGTGCAAGCGAGAATGGATGAATTCTGGAATATGAAAATAGAAAGTAGTATGAGTAACTTTTTCATGAGCAATAAAATTTAATTTACTCCCCATAATTTACGATTTTTATTGTAAGTAGTTTATTACTCTTTCAAAAGGCCTTTAATGTCCTTGTTGTCGCCGTAAATTACCATGATGTCATCCTCTTCTAAAACTGTTTTTGGCGACGCCACACCTTGCACGGTATTTACCATTCTGTTTGAACCTAATAAATTCTTTTGTTCTTCGCGTTTAATGGTAGTCAGCACAACAACGTTGTATTGCTTTCTGAAGCCCACTTCAGCTATTGTTTTACCGGCATAACGTTTAGGTACGTTTACTTCAACAATACTATACTGACTGCTCAATTCGAAGGACTCAACTACTCCTTTTAGGGTTAATTTTTTTGCCCAACGTTCTGCTGTTTCTTCTTCTGGGTGCACGACATCGTCAACTCCAATGGCTTCCAAAACCGTTTCATGAAGTGGTGTAATAGCTCTAGCAATCAGTCGTTTTACTTTTAAATTTTTCAATACGGCGGTTGTCATTACATTGGCTCCTTGATGCTCACCAATAGCTACAATCACTACATCAGTATCTTTTAATGGTAAACCCGAAACTGTAAACTGATCAGTAGAATCCATGCAAACGGTATGGGAAACAGATTCTTTTAAGCTGTCAACCTTGTCCATGTTATTGTCAACGCCAATTACTTCGTTTCCTGCCTCTGTTAGTTTCTGGGCTAAAGAAGCTCCAAAGTTTCCTAATCCGAAAATGATATACTTCATCAGGCAAAATTATGAATTACGAATTATGAATTTTCAAATTATTGATTGGGAATCATTAAAAGATTAATTAATTAAAATTTCCTCTTTTGAATAGCGATAGTTTTTATACTTCTCTTTCCGAATAAGAGCAATCAATATGGTTAACATACTAACTCTTCCTACAAACATAATGGCAATTATTATTCCCCTACTAGGGTCGCTCAGTTGCGGTGTAAGACCTACACTAAGGCCAACCGTGCTGTATGCGGAAAAGCATTCAAAAGCGATTCCCAAAAGGTCCTTGTCACTGTCGAAATAGGCAATAGCAAATACCCCTGACCCTATAATCACCAATGATAGTGAGATGATGGCAAATGAACGCTTAACTGTTATATCTGCTACTTCTCTTCGAAAAATTTCAATTCTCGATTTCCCTCTAGCTAAGCTCCAAAAATTGAGTGTAGCAATGGCGAAAGTGCTTGTTTTTATACCACCACCGGTTGAAGCAGGAGATGCTCCCACCCACATCAATAGAAATACAAGCATTAACGTGGAGAAGTTTAGAGCGGAAGTATCAACAGTATTAAATCCTGCCGTTCTTGGAGTAGCTGCGCCAAACATGGCCGTAATAACCTTTCCAAAACCACTGTGCTCAGCTAAAGTATTGTCATATTCGAAAATAAAGAAGACAATCGAACCAAGCACAAATAGAGTTAAACTAGTAATGAGCGTAATTCTGGAACTCAAGTTAATAACCCAAGGCGTTACAATAGTTTCATTCTTTTCTTTTAAGAGAAAGGGCAGTAAACGCTTCGTTACTACATAGCGAATGTATTTGAACAAGTTGAAAACAATTGGAAAACCAAGACCACCGAAAATAAAAAGCACCATTGCTATGGAATGAATTCCATACTTGAATTTGAAAAAACCGGCGTACAAACTATCTGGCAACGTGCTGAACCCTGCATTACAGAAAGCCGAAACAGCATGAAAGATAGAGAAAAATACACGGTCGAAAAAGGATGGGATTTCAGTTGCACTTAGATTACTAAAAATAATTAGCGCTCCTACAACCTCTATACTAATCGTAATTAGAATGATGTTTTTTAACGTGTTAAAAACCTCTCCAAGCTTGTTTGCACTGGTCATATCGCTTAGCATTAATTGATTTTCATAGGTAGTGCCACCTCTAAAAAAATAGCTAAAGTAACTGGCGAAGGTCATGATTCCCAGCCCTCCAATTTGGATTAGAGCTAAAATAATACATTGCCCAAATAAGGTGAAATAAGTGCCGGTATCTACCACAATCAACCCTGTAACACAAACAGCAGAAGTAGAAGTGAACAGCGCATCAATAAACCGAATTCCTTGGTGAGTAGCGTTCGGAAGTAATAGAAGCAATGCCCCTAAGATAATTATTCCCAGAAAACTCAGAATAAATAATTGTGCAGGATTAAAGAATGCCCTGCTCAAGTTTAACTTTTTTGATGCCAACTCTCTAATAAAAACTAAAAATATAGCAGCATAAAACCAAGGTTCAGAATTGAAAAATGAAAAGAATGATACGTTAGAGAGTAGTTTGAATTTATCAACTAAAAGAAAGCTAAAGAGGGAAATACTGAAAACATCAAAAACCAACACCTCAAAAGTTGGGCGCTCCGTCTTCTTAAAGTAACGGATAACAGTTGCTACAATTCCGACGATTAAGGTGGATGAGTACAGACTATTTAGCCAAAATTGAACGATGCCATTTTGGTCAAAACCGAAGTCGTAAAAAACAGCAAGAACTGCAATACAACTAATGGCAAATGCGGTCTGGCGTAATACCCGATTAATGAACGTTAAAAAACTTGTTCTTTCCAATGTTGAAAATCAATTTTGATAACGCAATGTTAGGACTTTAATCGAAAAGAGCTGACTTATTCCTCGGTTTTGATACGGTGATTGTTTTTATATAAAACGATTGGGATGGTCCTATTGCGATCCAAGACTTTGAACACATTCAAGTCTATATCTCGTAATAAAAAGTTAGTTGCAAAGCTTGATTTGGTGCCTGGAGAATTGCCTTTGATAAAGAACGCTACATCGCTATTGTTTGAAAGGGGAGAGAATTCCGATTGCACCAAACTCCAACCATCAAAATGAATAAAAGTGGCCATGGCTTCTTTCCTAACAGACTGAAGAACTTTTCCATTTTTAGCAATTTCCTTTATCTCAAATTCTAAATGATTCAAATCATCTTGACCTTCATTTTTTGAGCTATTGCTCAACCAAATAGATGCCTCGTAAGTATTCTCAATATTTAATGAGGATGAACGGATGCTTAGCAAGTAATTGTCTTCTTGCTGGTCAATTTCTAAGCTGTTGTTTGTGAAGTGAACGTTTTTATTCGCAGGAGTTGGTTGTCCTTCCTTAAATTGATGATGGTAAAAAAGCTTTGTAGAATCTGAAACGTAAAATCCATCTCTACGTGTTAATGTAGTGTCAGATTGAAAAGCTTCTATTTCTTTTTGGGAAGTATTTTCAAAAATGTTAGCATGTGGCAACAGCCCAATAGAAATTTTATCGGTTTCTTTTATCCACTCGGTGGCTTGAAGTAGGCGCTTTTCTTCTTTTTCAAGCGAAACATTTTTATTCCAAATGACTAAAAATGGAAGTGTTGAAGATAGGTCGGACTCGATATTTTTTTTGTAGAAACTTGGTGCAAAAAATTGCATTGCGTTTTTACTTTCTTGTAAAGAAACACGAGTTAAATAACTTGCAGTAAGTGGCGAACCGGTGTGATACGAAAGTAGCATGGAATTTACATACGTTTCATTTGATGCCTCTTTTTCATAGTTTTCGCTGCCGATGTTATAGAATGGAATTGGAACAATCGCCTGAAATTTTGAAGTATCAATCTCTTCAAGAATGGAAGATAAGTTGTGGTCAAGTTGTTTTGAATTAAAACCATTTGTAGTTTGACTTATTTTATTACCGACTTCTGCATGGTAGGGTATTCCTTCAGCGATCATAATTGCAGGGAGTAAAAGCATAAAGGAGACTTTTCCTACTTTGGGTTGAATGCGTTCAGCCCAAAAATTGATCAGGTAAAAGGCGTAAATCGAAATGGCAAAATAGAATACCCAAGCAAATCGACCAACGGCTCTAAATTGTTTTAAAAGAGGAATATAGTCCAACAATCCTTCAAGTCCAAAACGGAACGGAATTCCGAACGAGAAGACTAGAAGTAGCGATGCAGCAAGTAAAATTTTGTTGATTGGCTGAGTTTCTTTTTTGCAAAAATTCTTTAGAAAGAAAAAGGCAATAAAAGGCAATAAAACAATTGTGCCTAGTCCAATGTATGCCCACCCTTCCCAGGTTTGAGTAAAATTGGGTAGTAAGCTAAAAATAAAACCTTTTAGCGGCCCATGATGCGGTAGCAGAATAGAATCAAAGTCGGCATAATACTCGAAAAACCCATAAGGGTTATCTGTTCGAATTACATGGATGTCACTAATAGCTTTCACCGTTAAAAACGGAAGTAATGAAACAATTGCACTTCCAAGAATGGACAAAGTAATTGTTTTTTTTAAATAGTTGTGTGCTCCGTCAACTAAAAAATAGGCGATTAAAATAGAAATTGAAATCACACCTAGGTAAGCATGGGTAAAAAGCAATGCAGCATGAAAAATAGTGAGGTAAATTAGGTGTTTTATTGAATGTTCTTTTCCTATAAATTTCAACAACCACAAAAAACACAAGGGAATCACAAAGGAGTAAGAAAGCGCAAAATGACCTTCTAATCTAAAAACTTGCGGTGCTAACAGTAAAATTGCCCAAGCACCCAACATGGCTAAAAATGCATTAATTTTTAATTCGCGGAGTAGTTGAAAAAGCACTAATGCCGAAATCAACAAAGAGATGATCATAAGCGAATTAAGTATTCCAATGGAATAGTTTTCGATACCTGGGAAAATTGAGTGAAGTGGTTTTAATATACTGATGAGAATCGGGTGACCATCGGTGTATAGAAAGTTCTCTCCGTAGGGATAGTTAAAGCCCTCGAAATTGGAGAGGCTTTTGTTGTTTTTTATGTGATAAGCGTAGGTGAAGTAATTCTTTATTCCGTCTCCATCGCCACTGAATAAGTAGCCGTTTGGATTAAACATCACCTTACCATAAAAGCACAGCATAAATGCAAGTGCGCCTAAAATGGTCATGAAGCGAAAAAGGGAATGGTTTTTCAACTTTTTCTTCAAAAGTAAGGAGTTCCTTCGGTTACTTATTGCTGAATTGCTGCAACCTTGAATTTAATTGTGAAGAAGTCTTTAATGGCTTTGTCACCAAGGTTATCGAAAAACGAACCAGATCCATATCGAATATCATATTCTGTTCGGTTGATGTCTACTTTTCCTACGGCTACCATTTTTATCCCATCTTTTAGTAAAGTAACTTCAAATTCAATGCGTTTCGAAATGCCTTTAATTTCTAAATCTGCAAAAACCTTTAGTTGATCTGCCGCAAGCTTTTCGCTTTTAATGACCGTTAATTTACCGGTGGGATGTTTTTTTACAGCGAAGAAGTCGGGTGATATTAAGTGATTTCGCAATTTTTCGTTTTGACCTTCGTCTTCAATGTCTTCGATTTTAATGCTTTGCATATCAATGACAAACTCCCCCTTTGTAATCAAGTCGTTTTCGAAAGTGTAGCTGCCGTTTTTCAACTCTATTACTCCATTATGCTGTCCGGTCACTTTGCGACCAATCCATTCCACTGAACTAATTTCAGTATTTACTTTATAATTTTCTTGGGCTATGCTACTTAGTGCTGTGACAATAACAACTAATAAGGAGAGTGCTATTTTTTTCATTTTGATGGAGTTGAAAGTTTGAAGTTCAAATGTAGTGTGCTTGAATTAATTACTGGAAACGATTCGGACTTATTTTATAAAAATTAACAAGCAAAAAACGGAATCAATAGTAAAGTGTTGTATTTACTTTTGAAGAAATGCTTGAACAATCTCCCGAACTCCGCAAAATAATTCATATTGATATGGATGCGTTTTACGCTTCGGTAGAGCAAATGGACAATCCAGAGTTAAAGGGTAAGCCATTGGCAGTTGGTGGCTCAAGACAAAGAGGTGTGGTGGCAGCGGCGAGTTATGAAGCTCGGGCTTTTGGCGTTCACTCAGCATTGGCTTCGAGTATTGCAGCGAGAAGATGTCCCAATTTAATTTTTGTAAAGCCTCGTTTTGATCGTTACAAAGAAGTTTCTTCTCAAATTATGGAGATTTTTCAGAGCTATACCGATTTGGTGGAGCCACTATCATTAGATGAGGCATATTTGGATGTTACTTACAATAAAAAGGAATTAAAATCGGCGATTAAAATTGCCATGCTCATTCGCGAAGAAATAAAAGAAAAGGTTGGCTTAACTGCTTCGGCGGGAATTTCTTTCAATAAGTTTTTAGCCAAAACGGCTTCTGATTTGGATAAGCCTGATGGATTAAGTGTGATTTTACCAGAACAAGCAATTCGGTTTATGGAGGAATTGCCCATTGAAAAGTTTCATGGAATAGGGAAGGTAACTGCCGAGAAAATGAATGGCCAAGGAATTTATAAGGGGGCTGACTTGATGAAGTTAGAACGCAGCGAGCTGATTCGACGATATGGAAAGGCGGGCAAACATTATCATAACATTGTAACTGCGAATGACCTTCGAGAAGTAAAACCAGATCGTATTCGTAAGTCGATTGGTGCAGAAAATACCTTCTCGAAAGACCTGTTTGAGGAACATGAAGTGCTAGAAGCACTGCAGCACATTCATGAAACCCTAATGCGACGAATTGAAAAAACAGGACGCAAAGGAAGAACTATAACGCTGAAGATTAAGTACCATGATTTTACAGTAAAAACGAGATCAAAGAGCACTGATCATTTTACAAGCGCTGCAGCCGTTGTTTGGCAAACTGTACTTGAATTGTTGCACCAACCAGAGTACTTGGAGAAAGAGGTTCGCTTGTTGGGCATTACGCTATCGCAATTGGATAATGAGGATAAAATGAAAGGATTAGAAGGTTATCAGTTGACTCTTGATTTTTAGAAAATTCTTCAAAATAACTGTTGTGTGGCAAAAGGATAAAAGCTAATTTTGGAAGCCTTATAAAAGAACTAAACGAGATATAAAATGAGTGTTTTAGTAAACAAAGATTCAAAAGTAATTGTACAAGGATTTACCGGCAGTGAAGGTACTTTTCACGCAGGTCAAATGATTGAATATGGAACGAATGTAGTTGGTGGTGTAACTCCTGGTAAAGGAGGACAATCGCACTTAGATCGTCCGGTTTTTAATACCGTTTCTGAGGCAGTTGAAAAAGCTGGAGCGAACGTATCCATCATTTTTGTGCCGCCAGCGTTTGCTGCAGATGCAATTATGGAAGCTGCTGAGGCAGGTATCAAAGTAATCATTTGTATTACGGAAGGTATTCCAACCAAAGACATGATTATGGTGAAGCAATACTTGTCTGACAAGGCATGTACCTTAGTTGGTCCTAACTGTCCAGGTGTAATTACTCCAGGTGAGGCGAAAGTTGGAATTATGCCAGGATTTGTTTTCAAAAAAGGAAACATTGGCATTGTATCTAAATCTGGGACATTAACATACGAAGCTGCTGACCAAGTAGTAAAAGCTGGTTTAGGAATTACAACAGCAATTGGTATTGGTGGAGATCCAATTATTGGAACAACCACGAAAGAAGCAGTAGAATTGCTAATGAATGATCCTGAAACGAAAGGAATCATCATGATTGGTGAAATTGGTGGAAACATGGAAGCAGACGCTGCAAATTGGATTAAAGCAAACGGGACTAAGCCTGTTGTTGGTTTTATTGCTGGTCAAACTGCGCCTGCAGGAAGAACAATGGGCCACGCAGGTGCGATTGTTGGTGGAGCTGACGATACTGCTGAAGCAAAAATGAAAATTATGAGAGAGTGTGGAATTACCGTTGCAGACTCTCCTGCTGAGATTGGCAAGTTTATGGCCGGTTTAATGAAATAAGCTGTACTTACCAATTTTTTGTCATGCTGAGCGTAGTCGAAGTGTAGACAAAATAGAAACAATAAAAAGCCCGTTTCAACGTAAGTTGAAACGGGCTTTTTGATTAAAACATTTTATGTGAGAATAATATCTAGGATTGAGGTTTAGACTCTTTATAGAAGTACTTCATGCCTAACCTAGCAATAACCTCTCAAAGTGTAGCTTACAATTCCAACCCACTCGTGCAGCAGCCAATACCAATGCATAATAACTCTGGGGCTTGGTGCTAGAAGTTTGTCGAGCTCAAAGCGGTTGTCCTCGTAACTCATATAATCTACAGGAAAGGGAGTGGGGGAAATGCCAAGTTTTTCGAAACAGGCTAAACTTCTTACCATATGGGTTGCTGAGGTAGATAGCAGCAGCCGGTCATTTTGATTTACCAATTCTACGGCAAATTTTGCATTTTCGTAAGTGTTCCGAGAGTTGGTGTCGAGCAGAATGTCCCTTTGTTTTACACCCAAACTCATCAAGTATTTTTCAATGTGAATGGCTTCTACGTTTTGTTTGTCGAGTCTTCCAGAACCCCCTGCAAAAAGAATTTTTTTCACTTGCCCACTAAAGTAGAGGGGCAGCACATTTATTAATCGTTCACTGTTTCCATGAAAGTTCGGTTGGCTGTGGAATTCGTCGTAATTGGATATACCTCCTAAAACAATGGCAACATCGAATTTTTCAGTTGCTCGAAAAATTGGAATTTGATTTTCCCAAACACGGCATACTTCATTAAAAATAAACTGATTGGAGAAGAAAAGTAAAACAACTAAGGCTGTAATTTGATACGTTTTTCTTCTTTTTGCCACTTTTGATCCGAGTGAAAAAATTATAAGGGCTACCACCCAAACCAAGGGTTGAAGCAAGAAAAATAGCACTTTGGAGAGAATGAAGAACATTAAATCAAAGATTGGGCTACTAAGCTACCATTTTTCACACAATCACTCACAGAGATGCCTTTGTAATAGTTGGAAGCAATTTTGAAGTTGTGGTGTGCACCAAGAAATAATTCTATTTCAGCTTCAATTTTACGATAACCTACTTCATACTGTGGAATCCCTCTTTTCCATCGGACAATGTTGGTGAGTTCAAAATTCCCCTTGATTCCAAGTAGCACTTTTAAACAACTAGTGATTTCTTCTAGTACTTCTTCGTCGCTTTTGGCTACAATTTCTGGGTAACGAGCTCCACCGCATATTACGGTAATTAAGTCCTTCCCTTCAGGCGCTGTGTGTGGAAAAAATTGGCTGTTGAACAAAACGCCTAAAAAGGGAACCTTCTCTGCGTTGCGGCTGAGTATGCCAAATGCTTTTTCTGAAAATACCATGTTTTTCGAGTCAAACCCTAGGTGAACAGTCATGGCAGGTTCGTAGTTGATTTTGTATAAACTGCTGCTCAAGCCGAAAGCAAAATTGTGAACCAATTCTGCTAAAGCAAATGCAGGCAAAGCAGAAACGATATGAGAAGCTGTAGCAGATTTTTCTACTCCATTTTGCTCGTAATGAATGGTGTATTCTTTGTTAGTGTATTCTATTTTGGTACAAACTGCTCCCTGCTCAACATTCTCTTCTACTTGCCCATGAAGTGCAGAAATGAGTTGCTGAAGTCCATTTTTGAATGTGAAAATTTTTTGTTTTGGTAAACCATTCTTTTCGTTTTCCAGTTTCTTTGCCTTCATTATTTTGAATGCACCTTTTACAATAGAACCGTATTTTTCTTCCGCCTCCTTGAGCATATTCATGGTGTATTTGGCGCTCATCTTATAAGGGTCTCCGGCATAAATTCCGGTTACAAATGGCGTAATAAAATCATCAAGAATTTGTTTGCCCCAACGGCGTTCCACAAAAGCCGCTAAACTTTCGTCTTCCGTTGCACTTTTACTGGTATTAAAAATCTCTTTGAAGACTGCGCTCAGCGTTTCAAAGCAAAATAGCTTGCTTCGTAACATTTTTTTTAGACCACTTGGAAAGGCTTCAATTTTGCCATTTTTTAGCACAAAGCGATTGCTCGAAGCTTTTTCATCTGGAAAAATGAGTTCCTTCCACAGTCCTAATTCTTCTATCAGTTTTTTAATCTCAGGGTTGTTGATTAAAACTGTGTTTGGTCCATGTTCTAAGGTGAAGCCTTGTTGTTGTGAAGATTGAACCTTTCCACCTATGGCAGGAGTAGCTTCTAATAAGAAAAATTCTTTTCCTGCTTTTTTAAGCTCAAAAGCTGCAGTTAAACCACTGATTCCACCCCCGAGTATTGCAATCATATGGTCATTGAAAAAAGTTGAGTGCCCGGTTTTACGCCTAAAAGTTTGGCATCAAAAGCCATGCAAATATTCCGCACAAAAGGTTTTCCTTTTTCAGTAACCGTAAGTGAATTGTCTTCGATGATTAATAAATCATCTTGAATCATTTCTTCCAGACGACCCTCTGCTTCAAACACTAATTGGTGTTGTAAGGCTTTATCCTTCCAATCGGTTTCAAAGTGGCACATAATGTTTAAAATGTGCTTTCTAATGATTAAGTCTTCTTCAGTCAACAGGTGACCTTTAAAAATGGGAATCTCGTTTTTTTCTAATTCTTCGTAATACTCTTCTACCGTTTTTACATTCTGCGCAAAAGCATACCAGCTATCGCTAATACTTGAAACTCCTAAACCAACCATCAGTTGAGTTTTAGAGGCCGTGTAGCCCATAAAGTTTCGATGTAAAGTTTTTGCATGATAAGATTGGTACATTTCATCTGTTTCCAATGCAAAATGATCCATTCCCACTTCTTTGTAACCAGCCTCTAATAGCAGGCGATAACCGGTTTCATACATTTCTCGTTTTACCTCTGGAGTCGGCAAATCGTTTTCGTCAAAGCCTCGTTGTCCGTTTCCTTTAATCCATGGAACATGCGCATAACTGTAAAAGGCGATGCGTTCAGGCATTAATTTCTTTACCTGTTCAATGGTGTCTTCAATGCTTTTAATGGTTTGAAAGGGTAATCCGTATACCAAGTCAAAACTGGTTGAGTTGTAGCCCAATTCTCGACTTATTTCTGTTACCTCTGCTACATTTTTATACGGTTGAATTCGGTTAATGGAACGTTGAATTTTTTCGTCAAAGTCTTGGACTCCGTAGCTTGCTCTCTTAAACCCGTGTTTGGCCATCACTCCCAAATGCTCTCTTTTCGTGTTGTTGGGATGACCTTCAAAACTATAAGAGTGCTTTTCAGGTACAATGCCTTTGCCCAAAATTCCTGTCAACAAGGTATCTAAACTTTCAGGTCTAAAAAAAGTAGGAGTTCCTCCACCAAAGTGCAATTCGCTGATAATTGGCTTTTCGTCAAACAGCTCCAAATACAAGTCCCATTCTTTTAAAACAGCAGTGATGTAAGGCGATTCAACACCATGATTTTTAGTAATTCGCTTGTTACAACCGCAAAAAGTGCACAAGCTTTCGCAAAAAGGCAGGTGAATGTAAAGACTAATGCCTTCTTCAGTATTACTTTCTTTAAAAGACTGTTTTACTGAATCAATCCAAACGGACTTTTGAATGCCTTCCTTATTCCAGAAAGGAACAGTTGGGTAAGAGGTATAACGAGGGCCTGGTATGTTGTATTTAGCTATGAGATTTTCCACAACACAAAGGTAAGCGGAAGAGGAACAGCATTGAAAATTAGTAGAACATTTCTGCTACTTTTTTCTTTATTCCATCAATTACTTTTCCATTTAAATTCACTAAAGAGCCTTTTTCAATGAGCAATTCAGTTTCGCAATTACGCATGGTAAAATTTTCTGTAATTAATTTACCAGCACCATATTCAGCTTTCTTTTGAAGGGCAACAAGACCGTATGTTGAATTGGTAATTGATACGTTTGTTAGATACACCTCCGACAAGTCTTTTGAAGCTGCTCCAATATTGCATTGATCAATTGTTGTGTTAGTTACCCAAAGGGTCGAGCCTTCGCCACCACTTATCCCCTTATCGCTGATACCTTTAATGTTGCAACTGTCAATTTTAATCTGGCTGGTACTAAAATCAATCGCATCATTACCAACCCTATTGAATGCAGTTTTCGAAAGTATTCCGGTGCAGTAATCAGAGTCAAAAGCATCTGCAAAAATATCTTTGAATTGGCAATTCGTTACGTAGAAGTCTGATTTTATAATATTCAACGCATCTTCGCATAAATTATTTTCAAAGGAGGAATGTTCTATTTTTACGTCGGATTCATAAAAGTTTACGGCTCCAGAAAGTAACCATCCTTCGTAAGAGAATGTATTTAAATTTTTGAATTGTGTGTAGTGAACTTCACTCTTTCCGTTCGCTTGCAGCACGACGATACCGTTCGCTGACTTGTCAGAAGAAGTAATAATTATTGGACTAGCAGCAGAACCCTTGAAAAAGACAGGACTTTCACAAACCATTGCTGCTCCATTAATTAAATCTAATTGAACGCCGGCCTCAATGACCACTATTTTGTCATCACCAATCAATATTTTCTCAGTTAACTGATAGTTGCCCTTTTGTAAAATTAAGGTGTCATTTTTGGCTGCAAATAGTTGCAGAGGGTTTGAAGTTGGACTGCTTTTTAATTTTTGATAGGGTGAAGGAGCGGTGTTCTTTTTCCAAAGTGTAAGCTCTGTTTGGTAGAATTTATTGGAATCTAAATCTTTGAACTCAATGTGTGTTGCCTTTTTGAAATAAGGTATTTTGTATTCTCGAAATTGCCCTTCTTCTCCATATTTAGAAACAACACTGTCGTCTTTAAACTCATAAAGTGTTTTGGAATCCTCCAACAAGCGTGTTGGGATAATTCCTGCTACGTTATTGTTTTCAACGTTAAGTATGCCTAGATTCCCTTCTTCATGGTAGTAAGCATTAAGGTAATAGGGAAATAGAGAAGGGAAGTAGTCGAAGGAAAATTTTGGTATGAGGTCAATGATTACCAAACTATCATAAAAGCCGCTATTATTACGTTCTTTAATGGCTAATAAGTCATTTCTAAACAACCTTGCATTATCCAAAAGAAAACTTCTGTCAATGCTATAATTAGGAAACTCTACGTTGATTAGCTCTTGATAGGCTTTTAACTTTGGTTCAATTTTGTCATAGAAGGAGTTCACATAAGACTCGCTTGAGTAAAGTTCAACTGCTTTAATGTAGGCTTCTCTTAATTTTTTTGAAGTAAAAAAGTAGGTGTAGAAATGTTTGTATTTAAATTTTTCGGTGACTTGGAAAAAGTTAAGAGCAAAGTTACTTTCTCTCTCTCTGGATTGAAATTCAGGAGTAAAGTTGTCGTAATTGATAATTTCTAGTTTACAGCTAATAGGATTATAATAAAAACGAAGGTTGTGCCAAGTTGCGCCGTGTTTTCCTTGATGTAAGTCTGACAAGGCTAAGAATTTAGCAAGTTTGTCGATTTCAAAAAGGTCATCTACCGGCGCCAATCTATTTTTAAACTGATACAATAAACTATGGGCAATGAGAAACTTTTGTCGAAAGGATTCATCTTCTACAATCTGGGAAGAGCCAAATGCTAAAATTCTACTGGTTTCATAATTTGGAAAGGCTTTCCATCCGGGAATCGCGTTCAAACCTTTATGCAGGGCATTTCCTTTCCACATGGGATTTTCATCGAACTTTAAAATCGGTCCTTCTCGCCTTAAATTATATTCGATAAGTTGTTTGGTAAAGTGTTCTTCTATGGCATACACCCCTCTGCTAGTCTGATTAAAATACAAGGGAGCAAAATCATAGCGAGTAGTTAACAGACCCTCCTCTAAAAACAATTGATGTGCTAGATATTCATGCAAAAAGTACCTGCTTTCTGGAGATTGAACTGAAAATTCCTTCATTCTATGAAAGGTATTTCCTTTTCTAGTTTTAATTCTAAGCGACCATTTGTTCCCAATTAAATGATCCAGCCAGTCGCCTTTGAACCTAGCTTTTATTGGAATGGGACCTTGATCAAATGATAAAATGCCCTTGTTCCAATTACCATCGCTAAAATGAATACCTTCAGCATATGCGTCTTCTTTTGCTTGCTCAAATTTGCGAACCTTTTTGTCTGTGAAATAAAGATTTATGGCGTCTTCTCTTTGGTGTTGAAAATATTTCTTTTTATCAAACTTTTCAATTCTTAAATCGTCAAAATATGCCTCTTTGCCGTTAACTAGCCAACCAAACACTTTTATGTTCTCAATGAAAGGAGGAACCTCAAATTCTAGTTCTAACTTTTCCCAACCGTTTTTCGCTGAAGTGGGCGATGCATGCTTTTCAAGCTTATAAAAGATCACTGCTTTATCTCCCTGAACAACCAGAACAGCATTCTTAGAAGGGTCTTTTCTCCAAATACTCACTTTGTAATACTCATTTACCTTTACTCCTTCCAAATGAGCTGTTAAACCATAGGGTGACTCTTTTGTCAGCAAAATGCTGCTTGTTCCACTGTGGGACTCTTCTTTGGATACAGTACCTCCAAGCGTAACTTTAACATTTTTAACATTTCCTAGCGAATGGAAGTGATCTTTATCTGTTGAATCTGCAATTTTACACTCTACAGAGCAAGTTAAGCTAGCTTCTTCAGAACTGCCAAAATTACCTTGACCACAAGCTCCCAAAAAGAATATAATTAGCGATAAATATGTTAATCTGTTGACGTTCATAAATAAAACTAAACTGCTAAATGAGGGTTAAATAGCTCAACTCCACGAATGTATTTCGAAAATTTTCCAAGTCGAACCGGCAAGGCTTTTGTGATTTTTTTTACATCTTTATCGTTCTTCAAATCGTATTTTAATTCCAATATAATAGTATTCTCCGGTAGAGATTTCTCTCTAAGCGAATCTATTATAGATTTCACATTAAAGAATTTTAAGTTGTAATCTAAGGTAAAGCGAAATACCTTATCGAACGATTGAAAATACTCTCGCTCGTAGCTATTTAAGAGGGTTGGAATATTTCTCTTCAATTCAGCACGGACCATTTCAGGTAAATCAGATGCTTCAAATTGTTGATTCCAATCTTGGCGAGAAAACCCTTCTTTCAAATAAAATGATTTTAATGGATAAGATTTCTTTTTACCGGCCGCACCGTGTTTGATTTTAATCTCAAGAATAGGGTCTTGGAGCTTTCCAAAGGTATCTCCGTACCATCGAACTCTTATCTTAGTTCGGTCACTTTTACCAAAGTGATTTTCATAATAACTCGTTAAATTAGGAGTGTCAAAATAGATATTGTTGACCCTACGCTTTTGATAAATTGGAGAGAAGATGCCTATACTTGTTTTGAGTAGCATTCTGGCATAAGACAAACTGCTGTTTTCTAAAACAAACTTCCGCTCAAATCGAGCGTTCTCCAATAATGTGTAATTGGCAGGAGTAGACATTTTTAGTAGGCCTTACTATCTAAAAAGGAGATGTTCGTATTGGGATAAGCAGTTAGTAGTTCATTTCTGAAGAGTTCTAAGTTATTGCTCTTTTCAACATTGGCAACATACGAGATTTCTGAAGCTCCGTCTACCTGATCAAAACGTTTTAGTAATGGTTGGCTAAAATGTTTATTCATTAATTCGCGTACCACATTTAATTCAACCTTGTCCTGATTGGAGTTGATACTGACAAAAATGTTTTGGTTTTCACTTTTTCCTTGAATAAAGAATCTTCCCCAAAGTATTACCATGAAAATTGCAAATGCCGTTAACACAATAGGCAACTGGTTTGCTCCTAAGCCTAAGCCAATAGAGATAGAAAAGAAAATAAAGGCTAACTCTTCAGGCTCTTTAATTGCTGCTCTAAAACGCACAATGGAAAGCGCTCCGACTAATCCTAAAGAAAGAGCTAGAGAGGATTTTACAATTGTAATAATTAGCATGGTGGTAAATGCTAAAATCATGAAATTAGCAGAGAAGTCTTTCCTATTAGAAAGACTCTTAGCAACTTTTTGATAGGTAATTCCTAATAACCAGCAAAGTACGATAATGGTTACTGAGCTAATAATAAAATCAACTAAAGAGATATTGCTGTTCTCTGTGATAAGAAACTTTTCGAAGAGATTCCACTTATTTTCCATGCTAAACAAATTAGGTGGATAAAAATACTCATATTAAGTTAATGTTAATACAATTTTAAGGGCAAACTTCTAGGTAGTCCTTCGCTTAGTTTGAATAGGCCGCTTTGGCGATTGCATAAATGTCTTGAGCTACTTTTTGATTCTCATAACCTGCGCTAGTCATCTTGCCTTTGCCTTTATAGTTTGTGAACCACGTCTCAATAATTTCCGAAATACCCGGGTAATTCTCTTCTAATTCAGCTATTGATTTAATGTGTTGTAGGCTGCTATTTTTTGATATTGCTATCAGTTTGTCGTCTTGTTCTCCTCGATCTTTCAATTTTAAAACTCCAATAACTTTGCAATTAACCATACTTCCTCTTTCAGCAGGCGGGCCAATTGATATAACATCTAATGGGTCACCATCTCCGCCTTTGCTTTTTGGTAAAAGGGTATTCGGTATCATGCCGTAGTTTGCAGGGTAACCAAGGTAGTCAATCAAACGTGGTTTTCCGTCGATTGAGTCCATTTGGAGTATTCCTGAACTTTTATTGAGCTCATACTTTTCAAGAGTTCCTGCCGGAATTTCTACTAGCATTTTTACCCATAGTTCTTTATTTATTGTGTCAGGAACATCCTCAGAAGGTACTTTTTCGACACAACCCAATAGAAGAAGTAAGAGAAAGACTGTTAAAATAAATTTCCAATTCATGTATACAAAAGTGTAGAAGATATTTTAAATAGCTACAAGAAGTCTAAGTGTTGAAATGAAAAGAGAGAATTCTCAAACTAACTTTTATATTCGCAGATTTAAACCCAATTACCCAGTTGCTGTTTTTAACAGTGAACAAGAAGGGCTAGATTGGTTGGAGAGTATCAATTAGTTATTTTTACTTTCTTCACTCTAAATTAATTTCATGAAAGATCTTGCAACATTTATTCAAAAACTTCCCAAAGCAGAATTACACTTGCACATTGAAGGCACTTTTGAGCCTGAGTTGATGTTCGAAATCGCAAAAAGGAACAACCTTAAGATTCCGTTTTCTTCAGCAGATGAGGTAAAAGCTGCGTATCAATTCAATAATCTACAAGAGTTTTTAGACATTTATTATGCTGGAGCTAATGTATTACTTACCGAACAAGATTTTTTTGATTTAACTTGGGCTTATTTGAAAAAAGTTGCTTCACAAAATGTGAAGCATGTAGAAATTTTCTTCGATCCGCAAACCCACACAGAAAGAGGAGTAGCGTTTCAGACTGTATTAATTGGTATTTACAAGGCGCTTGAAAAGGGAGAGAAGGAATTGGGCATTACTTTTCGTTTAATTATGTCTTACTTGAGGCACATGAGTGAAGAGTCGGCCTTTGAAACCTTGCAACAATCGCTACCTTTTAAAGATTTAATTGATGGAGTTGGTTTGGACTCGTCGGAAGTTGGAAATCCACCTGAAAAATTTAGGAATGTATTTGAGGCATCTGCAGAAGAAGGTTACAAATTGTGTGCGCATGCAGGAGAAGAAGGTCCTGCCGAATACATTTGGGGTGCATTGGATGTTTTAAAAATTGATCGATTAGACCATGGAAATCGATGTTTGGAAGACGAAAAGTTGGTGGAACGTTTAGTTCAAGAGCAAATGGCATTGACACTTTGTCCCCTTTCAAATTTAGAGCTGAAAGTAATTCAAGATTTGAATACTTATCCACTGAAGAAAATGATGGAAGCCGGATTGCTTGTTACCTTAAATTCAGATGACCCGGCTTATTTTGGTGGCTACATGAATGAAAATTTCTTGGAAACTGCCAAAGCAATCGACTTATCAAAAGAAGAAATCGTGACTTTAATGAAAAACGGTTTTGAAGCTTCTTGGTTAAGGGCAGAGGATAAAGAAAAGTGGAAAAATGAAATAGAACGAATAGCAAAAGAGGTTTAAAAAAGCGAATCTAACTCGTGAAACAAGTGAGCTGTATTTTCTTTTCTTAAGGCATCTAATAATAAGCTCTTTTCTTTAAAAGAATCGACTGTCTTTGGTTCAGCATCAGTTGTTCCTAACTGGGCAAGAATAGTTTTAAATTGTTGGATGCATTCCTCACCACTTTCCATATCCAAGAATCCTTGATTTTGAATCCAAGAAAGGTGTGTTTCATAAATAGGAATCAGAGCCTTTTGCTCCGCTGAGGGCAGAACATTGATTTGGTATTCTTTTGGGTGAATTAAAATGTTCGGGATAAAGTCTTCCACTTTTATATATCCTTTTTTTACCCAGTTTTTGTGAAAGTTGGGTAAGTGAGAAACATTAAAAACACAAACGGTTGGAGCAATTTTGAACTGCACATGGGGTAATTCTTTTAAGCACAATTCTCTGTTTTGAATAACTTGTCCCCACTTTAAGTTTTTTCTTAGAAATTCGCCTTGTTCCGCTTCTCCATCTAAGCTAGCGGTAACGTGTATGTTTTCAAACTGCTTCCAATAGTCAATAACTTTATAATTTTTAAATTCTAAGGTAGAAAAATTGGTGTTGTAACTCAATCTAATGGAAGTGTTGCCACAAGCAATTAGCGCGTCTAGGACTTTATAATGTTGCTCCATCATCAAGGGCTCACCGCCTGCAAAATAGAATTCTTTGGCTTCGGGTAAAAGAGGGAGCAGTTGCTCAAAAAAGGAGGCTTCATCGTGCAGCGCAACACTTAATGCTTTGGAGTCTTTCTTTCGCATTCCTATGGCAATAGCATCTTTGTGCCACTGAGAACTAGCCCAAGGACCGCAAATTCGACACTTTAAATTACAGGCATTGGAAAAACGAACATCAAAATGAATGGGAACAGATTCGTAAGCCATGCCTCTCTCTTGAACTTCATAAACTTTCGTGGAAAATTTTTCATTGGTAATTTCTCGTAAACTTTTAGCTCCACTTTCCTCTTTAAGGTAACATTGCTTGCATCGATGATCCGGCTCATTGTTCAGCATTTTTTGCCGAAAGGAATTAATTGCTTCTCCATTCCAAATTTCCGCAATACTTTGCTCGTTTACATTACCAAATCGGTGGACTTTGTGAGGAGGCGCCTGACAACAGGGAATAACATTACCATTTTGTGATACGTGCAAATGCACCCACGGTATAATGCAGAAGGAACTCTTTGAATTTGCTTTTTGGTGTTGGTGTTTCATCTTCATGCAAAAGTAGAGATGACTAATGGTTAAAAGAAGTAAATGAAAAATTGCTTGAAACTTTTGCCTAAAACGTTTATCGATTATTCTTTTAAAAATATGCTGTAATATAAAGCCTGTGCGTTAGTTTTGTAAACCTCAACCCTGTCTAAAAATCAATTCAATGAAACTAAACCGGCCATATATTTTAACTGCTCTCCTTTTGTTATTACTTGCTTGTGGAGAAAGAACAAATACCCCAAAAGCAATAGATCCTGCCTTCACAAACTACATTAGTGCATTTACCGGTGGGGTTATCACTAATCGTTCAACCATTAAAATTCAGCTAACAGAATCGGTAAGAACGGCTGTTGCAGGCCAAGAGCTAAATGCAATTGAAGGAGCTTTCGGAGCATACCGGTATTTCAAACGTAAATCTTTCTATTTTAAAACAAGGGAAGGGAAAAGCCATTCGATTTTCTACTCTAGAGGCCATTTGCAAAGCATTGGATTGCCAACCAGGTGATATTTTGGAGTGGGAAGAAGGGGACTAAGATAAATGAATTGGATTAGCTCGATTGTTAAAGGCTTTGTTGAAAAGGAACTGAAGAGTTAAGCTGAAAATCACTTTTTAATATTACCATTGTGTTATTATTATGAAGCAATTTTTATCATTCCGAATAGCGTACAAGAATCACTCTTTAAATTCCTGTATTCGTAATTCTTCATCTTATATTCTTCTATTTTACATTCTAACTTCCTGCCAGCCAGAGCAGCGCTATGATGGTAAAAGTATATTTCGTTACAATGTTTCCGATGGCATAACTTCCTTAGATCCTGCCTTTTCTCGCAGTATCGACAACGTCTCTGCGGTGAATCAAATTTTTAATGGTTTGGTGCAAACCGACGAAAACCTAAATCTAAAACCATGCTTGGCGGAGAGATGGGAGGTTTTAGATAGTGGCAAGCTTTATCGTTTTCACTTGAAAAAAGGTATCACTTTTCATAAAAGTATTGCGTTTGGCAAAGACTCTACTCGAGAATTGGTAGCTCAAGATTTTGTGTATTCTTTTAACCGTTTAATCGATCCCGAAGTGATTTCACCCGGCAAATGGGTGATGAACGAAGTTGAGAAAGTTGGCGATAGGTTGAACGTTGAAGCGGTTGATGATTATACCTTAGATATTCACTTGAATCGACCTTTTCCGCCCTTTCTCGGCATTTTGAGTATGCAATACTGTAGCGCTGTGCCGAAAGAAGCAGTTGAGTATTACGGTTCTAACTTTAGAGCAAATCCAATCGGAACAGGGCCTTTTAAGTTTCAGTTTTGGAAAGAAAATTCCAAGTTAGTTCTTTTAAGAAACGAGGATTATTTTGAACAAGATGCCTCAGGGAATAACCTACCTTATTTGGACGCGGTTTCCATCACCTTCATAAAAGACTTGGAGGTTACTTTTCTAAAATTTTTAAAAAAAGAACTCGATTACCTCACCGGTTTAAAAGGAAGTTACAAAGATGAGTTGCTAACTTCTGACGGGAAGCTTAGAAAAAAATACAACGAGAATGTGATTTTTACAACTTCACCGTACTTAAACACAGAGTATTTGGGTTTTTTGGTAGACGAAAACAAACAACCCATTGCAAAAGAAATTCGAAGGGCAGTTAACTTTGGATTTGAGCGGGAGAAAATGTTAAAGTACTTACGGAGTGGTATTGGTATTCCTGCAAATCAGGGATTTATTCCGAAAGGTTTGCCCGGCTTTAGTGAAAATACGAAGGGCTACTCATACCAACCGGATTCGGTTCGTATGTTACTAGAAAAAGCAGGTTATCCCAATGGTAAAGGTTTGCCAGCTATCGGTTTAAACACCACGGCGCAATATTTAGACATTTGTGAATACTTACAATCGCAGTTAGCTTCTTTCGGAATAAACATAAAAGTGGAAGTAAATCAAGCGGCAACCAACAACGAGTTAATTGCTAATTCTAAAGTTGCTTTTTTTAGGAAGTCGTGGGTAGCAGACTATCCTGATGCAGAGAATTATTTGTCGCTTTTTAAAAGTGAAAATTTCGCACCCAACGGTCCCAATTACACGCATTTTGCGAACAAGAAATTTGATACATGGTATGACAAAGCACTCCAAGAAACCAACGATAGTATGCGTTTAGTATATTATCAAAAAATGGATAGCCTAGTGATTGCTGAGGCACCGGTAGTTCCATTGTTCTATGATGAGGTGGTTCGGTTTTCGCAACCTACAATTTCTAATTTAGGAGTGAACCCAATGAATCTTTTGGTGTTGAAGTATGCAAAGAAATCAACTGAATAGACGTTTTGGAAGAACACCTTAAGGAGGAGATAAAGTGGAGAAAGTACAGCAGGTACGTGTTAGCAGGCCTAACGTTGGTGCTGCTGTTCTTAGGTTACAGCTCTAGTAAACTAGAATTTGACTATGACTTTGAGAAGTTTTTCCCCCAAGAGAACAATGATTTAGCCTTCTACGAAGATTACCGAGAGAAGTTTGAAAACGATAATGATTTTATTCTGTTGGGATTTGCCAATGAAGGTGGCGTTTTTGAGCAAGAATTTCTAGAGAAAATCGAGAGTTTTACGGTAAAGTTGAGAACTCTTCCACACCTGAGGGAGGTCGTTTCTCCTCTTGAAATGAGCTACTTCGAACTCTCTCCAGGCGGAATGGGCTTCAAGAAAAGTCCCATTTTTCATGTGGATGATCCGGAGCAATATGCAGCGGATAGAGAGCGATTGGAAAACAGCATAGAGCCGGTTGCCGAGATGGTAAATCTTGAGAACAACTCTTTAATCGTTGTTATTAAAAATAAGCAGCTTATTAACAAGGAAGATTCTGATGAGTTGGCCACGGCACTTCAAGATTTAATCGACGAAGAGGGGTTTAAGGAGATTCACATGATGGGCAAAATCATGGGGCAGCAGGAATACATTGCCGTAATGAAAGTGGAGTTTTTGACCTTTGCCTCGATTTCTATTTTTGTACTGATTGTTTTTCTAATTATTGCCTATCGAGCTTTGTGGGGCATCTTGATCCCTTTAGCAACCGTGTTATTAGCAGTAATTGGTAGTTTGGGTTTTATGCAATTAAGTGGCACACCACTTAACATGATGACTACTCTGCTGCCGGTAATAATGTTGGTGGTAGGAATGTCAGACGTGGTGCATTTGGTTTCTAAATATTTGGAAGAAATCCGTTACGGTAGAACAAAAACGGTAGCCATAAAAAACATGCTTAAAAAAGTGGGCGTTGCAACGTTGCTTACCTCTCTTACCACAGCTTTAGGTTTTGTTACGTTAGTTGGAGTGGGAATGGAGCCCATTCAAGATTTTGGAATTTTTACTGCAGTTGGGGTGATACTAGCTTTTGTACTCTCTATTTTATTCATTCCATCCATATTCTTAAACATTAAAAAACCTAAGATTACCGATTCCACCAAAGTTCAAAATGCTTGGGAGCGGGGTTTGGGAAAGTTTTTTATTCGCTTGTGTCGAAATCAAAAAACAGTGCTCGTTGCATATACAATTCTTACAATTATCTGCATTTTAGGCGCTAGTCGAATTCAATTCGATTATTTTTTAATGCAAGATTTGGGTGAAGATCAACCGCTAATGCAAGACTTGAGGTATTTTCAAAAACAGTTTGGAGGAATTCGACCCTTTGAAATGGCAATTATACCTGCAGAAGGAAAGGAATTGACCGATTTCGATGTAATTCGAGAGACAGAAAAACTAGAACAGTATTTGGATAATGAATATGGCGTAAATCAAATGATTAGTCCAACTGTTCCCTTTAAGTTTGCAAACAAAACGCTTCGAAACGGAAGAGATGAATACTATAAAATTCCAGAGAATGAAAAACGCTTTGATTATTTGAAGCGCCAAATGGAGAAGTTCGAAAGCAGAGAAGAGTTTCAGCAAATTGTATCAGCAGACAAGAGAGTGGGAAGGGTTTTTGGTCGGATGATTGATCCAGGTAGCAGAAAGATGTTGCAATTGAATGACAGCTTAGCAGTATTTTATCAAAACAACATTGACTCATCGGTACTCTCGTATAAGTTAACTGGCACACCGGTTATTATTGATGAAGCGGGAAGACATGTGTCTGAAAATATCGTAATAGGACTGCTTTTTGCTTTTTTGTTAATCGGAATTAGCATGGCGGTCTTGTTTAAGTCAATTAAGATGGGATTGATTTCTCTGGTTCCCAATATGTTCCCTATTCTGCTTACGGCCGGTTATATTAGCTTTGCAGGAATTGATTTAAACATGTCTACCGCCATAGTATTTACCATCGCTTTTGGAATTGCCGTGGATGATACAATTCATTTTCTTTCTCGTTACCGTCAAGAAATGGGGCACGGCAGAACCAACCTTTTTGCCTTAAGGCGAACATTTATTTCAACCGGTAAAGCAATAATAATTACCTCAATTATTTTGTTGGGTGGATTTGGTAGCCTTATTTTCTCAAATTTCTTAAGCACTTTTTACATTGGCTTGTTTGTAAGCATGACCTTGGTGTTTGCTGTGGTAACTGACCTAACCCTGTTACCTATGATGCTGTTGAAAAAGAAGAAGTAACATTAATTATTCTTTTTTATTCAAGAAATACATAGCACCAAGCCACACCGCAAAACCTCCAAGTGCAACATATTTGGCTGTTTCTTTCCCCCAAATAAAATAACTGGCGAAAATACTTCCAAAGGTAATCAGAGCTATAATTCCTTTTGTTTGGTCTTTCTTCTTCATTTTACTAAAATAGCCATGAGCCACAGATTTTCAATTAAATTTGTTCAAATAAATCTTACGCATGAACCTTATCCTTTTCGATCAAAACCGACAAAATTTATTGCCCTTTACCTATACCAGGCCCATCGCTGAATTTAGGTGCGGAATTCTTACCCTAGCTGAAAAATGGTCAACTCGACTTAAAGAAGCTACTGTTTCTTATTTAACGGAAGATTATTTGTCGGCAAAATACTCGACGAAGTTTGATGCATTGAACTATTATGTAAATGGAAGTATTCTAGCGAACAATAATTTAGTGGAAGCACTTAAGTCGTTGAAAGAAGGAGAACTATTGGTAGATGCTGCCACTAATAAAGCGTTGGTTTATTGTACTTCAGATCAACTGGATTTTAAAAATTTTACTCCTTCAGAGACTCAAAAGGTAGTGTTTCAAGAATCGTACTTATCGATAGAGAACATTTGGGACATTTTTGCAAAAAATGGTACAGCAATAGAAGAAGATTATCAGCTTCTCACTGAAGGTAGAACCTCTCAAGCATTAGATGAAACCTGCACGCACATCGGCAATCGACTTTTTATTGAAGAGGGAGCCAAAGTACAAGCTGCTATTTTAAACTCCACATCTGGTCCAATTTACATTGGGAAAAATGCTGAGGTAATGGAAGGCTCAGTTGTAAGAGGAGGCTTAGCTTTGTGCGAAGGAGCAGTGTTGAAATTGTCTACTAAAATTTACGGACCAACTACAGTGGGTCCGCATTCAAAAGTGGGAGGGGAGGTAAACAATTCAGTGATTTTTGGCTACTCGAATAAAGGGCACGACGGGTTCTTAGGAAACTCAATACTAGGTGAGTGGTGCAATTTAGGAGCTGACACTAACGTATCCAATTTAAAAAATAACTACGCGGAAATAAAGCTTTGGAACTTTGAGAAAATGGGTTTCAAGCCAACCGGCTTGCAGTTTTGTGGATTAATGATGGGTGATCATTCAAAAAGTGGCATCAACACCATGTTTAACACGGCAACGGTGGTGGGTGTCTCTGCCAACATTTATGGAGGTGGATTTCCACGAAACTTTATTCCTTCATATGCTTGGGGTGGTTCCGAAAAATGGGTGACTTTTAGGTTCGAGAAGGCAATGGAAGTAGCTGAAAAAGTAATGGAAAGACGTTCGGTACAATTGGACGAGACGGAAAAATCCATATTAAAGCACGTTTTTGAGGAAACTACAAATCAGCGCAATTTTTAGGCTGACAGATAAGCAGCAAAGAAATTTGGCACAAGCCTTGAATAGTATTGAATCACTCCCAAAAAACGGAGTGATTTTCTATTAACTGACAAATTGACCCAAGATATATGAGTTCATTTAAATTTGATAAACTAAAATTAGAGAGTGCCATTGACGAAGGAGCAGAGTTTATTCCATTAATGACAAGTGAGGATGAAGAGGAAATGGAGAAGGAGGAAACTCCTGAATCCCTACCAATTCTTCCCTTACGAAATACCGTACTTTTTCCAGGTGTTGTTATTCCAATTACTGTTGGTCGCGATAAGTCCATTAGCTTAATACAAGATGCCAACAAAGGCGACAAGATTATTGGAGTTATTTCGCAAACTGATGACACGGTAGAAGACCCAAACAAAGAGCAGCTATTTGAAGTAGGAACAGTAGCTAGAATATTAAAAATATTCAAGATGCCCGATGGAAATACAACGGCCATCATTCAAGGTAAAAAGCGATTTAAGCTCAATGAAATTACAGAATTTGAGCCCTACATTAGAGCGACTGTAGAAAAGTACGATGTAAGTAAAGTGCCAAAAGATGCAAAGTTTAATGCCTTGGTGCATTCCATTAAAGACATGGCTTTGCGCATCATTGAACAGTCGCCAAACATACCTTCTGAGGCCTCATTTGCTATAAAGAACATTGAAAGCAATTCATTTTTAATCAACTTTATTGCTTCCAACATGAATGCGGAAGTGCATCAGAAACAAGAAATTTTAAAAGAAACGAGCTGCCGCCGAAGAGCTCAAATTTTATTGAGATTCTTGAGCAAAGACTTGAAGTTGTTGGAGTTGAAAAACGACATTCAATCGAAGGTGAAAACCGACATTGACAAGCAGCAGAAAGAATACTTTTTGAATCAGCAAATGAAGCAGATTCAAGAGGAATTGGGAGGAACGCCGCAAGATTTAGAGATTAAAGAATTCGAAAAGCGAGCGAAAAAGAAAAAGTGGAGTAAAGTTGTAAAAGAAAGATTTGAAAAGGAATTAGCCAAATTGCAGCGCATGCATTCGGCTTCTGCGGAATATTCGGTTCAGTTGAACTACGTAGAAACTTTGTTGGATTTACCTTGGAATGATGTTTCTAAAGATAAATTTGATTTAAAAGAGGCCAAACGAATTTTAGACCGCGACCATTTTGGATTGAAGGACGTAAAAGACCGAATCATAGAGCACTTGGCGGTATTGAAGTTAAAAGGCAACATGAAGTCTCCAATTTTGTGCTTGTACGGACCTCCAGGTGTTGGTAAAACTTCATTGGGTAAGTCAGTGGCAGAGGCAATTGGCAGAAAGTATGTTCGAATGAGTTTGGGTGGTTTGAGAGACGAAGCCGAAATTAGAGGACACCGAAAAACATACATAGGCGCCATGCCGGGTAGGATTTTACAAAATTTGAAAAAAGTAAAAACCTCTAATCCGGTTTTCGTTTTAGACGAGATTGATAAGGTAGGGAATTCTCACCAAGGCGATCCATCTTCCGCCTTGTTGGAAGTTTTGGATCCGGAACAAAACGGAACGTTCAACGATAACTTTATCGAGTTGGATTACGATTTGTCCAAAATCTTATTCATTGCAACGGCTAACTCTTTAGCTACCATTCAGCCTGCTTTGCGCGACAGAATGGAAATGATTGAAATTAACGGCTACACGGTTGAAGAGAAAATGCAAATAGCGAAAAAACATTTAATTCCGAAGTTGAGAGAAGAGAACGGGTTGACAGCGAAGCAGATTTCAATTCCTGAAAAGGTAATTGAAGTAATTTGTGATGAATATACTAGAGAGTCGGGCGTAAGAACCTTAGAAAAGCGATTGGGAAAAGTGGTGCGATTTGCCGCCAAGTCGATTGCATTAGAAGAGGAGTATGATACTTCGATTTCGGTAGAAAAATTATACGAAATTTTAGGTCCCGGACATTCTAAAGACAAGTATCAAGGAAATGATGTAGCCGGAGTGGTTACAGGTTTAGCTTGGACTTCTGTGGGAGGAGATATTCTATTTATTGAAACGAGTTTGAGTAAAGGAAAGGGGAGACTCACGTTAACCGGAAACTTGGGCGATGTAATGAAAGAATCGGCAACCATAGCTTTGGAGTACATTAAGTCACACCACGAAGAATTTGGTATTAACATAGAAGCTTTTGAAAATTGGAACGTGCACGTTCACGTGCCGGAAGGCGCTACGCCAAAAGATGGACCATCAGCAGGAATTACCATGCTGACGGCGATAATTTCAGCCTTTACACAACGAAAAGTGAAGAAAAATTTGGCCATGACAGGAGAGATTACCTTGCGAGGAAGAGTATTGCCAGTAGGTGGAATTAAGGAGAAGATTCTAGCCGCGAAAAGAGCAGGGATCAAGGAAATTATCATGTCAGCTTCGAACGAGAAGGACATTTTGGAAATTGACAAGAGCTACCTGAAAGGACTTAAATTCATTTACGTGAAAGAGATGAAAGAAGTGATTGAGCAAGCCTTGCTAAAAACCAAAGTGGAAAACGCAAGAACCATATAAACCTATAATATAAATAAAGTGAAAGCCACGCCTAACAGCGTGGCTTTTTTGTTTTAAGGCATTGGGATTGACCACAGCTAAGTTGTATATTTAAAAGGAACAATCGGGGCATAGCCAAAAGGGAAATAAACTTACTTTTCACTTTATTCGGTTGTTGTGCTTAATATGATGAAAAGAGTGTTTAAAATTTTAGTCCTACTATTAATAATATCAACTGAGCTTAGTGCCCAAGCCGGCCTTAAAGTTAAAGCTGTTTTCTCAAATCAAATGATAAATTCGAAGAGAAATAATGATCTAAAGACTGTAAGCTTTTGGATTAATGCTAATTCATTATGGGATGCATATAAAGATAGTTCTTACGTAGAGAAGCATTTTGAAATAATCCAGTGGGTTTTAGGTTATCATTCTGACAAAAGTTTTGGTTACAAGATAGTTGAGATGCCAGCAAATGGTTCAATGGTTTCTGAACGAATGCGAAAATCTCTTCAAGAAGATAAAAATTATATTAAAAGCCTGTTTCTTATGGCAACTATTAAATTGAATGCAAATGGGAAGGAGATGCTATTAAAACAGAATATTGAAATAAAGAACTAAGCACAACAACACGTATATAGCATGTGCTTTTGCAACACCTAAAATCATACTCCTACCCTAGCCGTTCAAAAGCAGTTAAGGTTTGCATTTCATAGCTCGGTCAGCTAACAAAACCCATAATGACGAGTAAGGAAGTCTTATTTGTACGGAGAACGTTCAGTGCTTTTCGCTTTTTCACTATCTTCGAAGTTCTAACAACATTTGTGGCACACGCCACATACACAAAACGTTGTGTGTATTTCAATTATGACAAAAGACCAAATAAAATTTTTAAGAAAAAAGAATCGGCTACCATTTGATGGAGATTTCATTTGGAATATTACGTTTACAAATATTCTTTGGTCATTTTTAACATGGGCAGCAATTGCCTTGATTCTTCAGACTTTTGAAGTAGAAAAATCAATAATCAATCTATCTTTTGGTTTAGTACTCATAGCGGTAAGTTTAAAAATTTTAAATAACAACAAGCTGAAATTTATTTCTAATGTTCAATCACTAGAAGAAAATGAAAAAACAATTATTGAAACTCTCAATCAATTAGAATGGAGTTTTAAAAAAACAAATGGATTATTTGAAGTTAGGGCGAACAGGAAAGTAGCATGGTTAACTAGAATTATTATATCTCCCTCAAAGAATAGGATTGGTTATATTTTCCAATATGAAAGCGGACTCAATGGTAGTGTTATGCCTTTTTTTATTGGTATACGGTCATATTTAAAATTAAAATTCAAAAAAAAACTACACACAACAATAGACATATTGCTTAGTGAATCAGTAGTTTAAGAAAGATCACTTACTTTTTGATACTCCGTAAAATTCGCAAGCGAATTTTGTAGAAAAGAGAAAGTACAAAATCGCGTTGCGATTTTAACTAATTAGCCCCGAAAGCTTTCGGGGGCTAATTGTATCTTTACTAACCTCACTACGCACCATATTTGGGCGTCCCAAATAATAATGTGCGAAAGCAAAAACGTAGAAAACAAAAAAAAACATGAAAACCTCAATTAGATTGAAAATAGTAGTAATTAGTTTCTTGTTCGTTTCTGTGAACCTTTTCGGCCAGGATAATCCTCAGAGTATAGTTGACAATTTTTTTGCTAATTATGAAAAAAAGGGTGCGGAAGAAGCAATTGACTTGTTGTACGCTACCAACAAATGGATGGAAAGGAAATCAGACGGGATTAACAATCTTAAAAGTCAATTATCAAGATTTAATGAAGGCTTAGTAGGGGAGTATTTTGGTCACGTATTTATAGACAAAATCAAAACATCGGATTGTTATGAAATACACACGTATTTTATGAAATTTGATAGACAGCCTTTAAGATTAACCTTTCATTTTTACAAAGCATCTGACAAATGAATGGTTTATAGCTTCAAGTTTGATGATAGCTTTGATGATGATTTTGAAAAGGCATTAATTTGGAAGTATAGCTCAAAACAATAGCAGTGATTCTCGCCAAATAAATCAAACCTTAATATCACTGAAGTGCGAAATACAAACTTCATTTACTTAGTGCACAAGTTGATGAAAGAAGTATCGCGGATGGCTCCAAAAATGATTTTTACTGCTTGAAAAGTAAAGTGCTAAATTTCTAATTCTAGCCTTATAGTCTTTGTGCAATCACTAATTTTGGCCGATGTTAAGAGTATTTTAAATACTTAAATTAGAAAATAATGAATGAAAAAAAATGAAGAAGCTCAATTTTAGAATTTTAGGATGGATAATCGTAATAGCGGTTTTGTTTACTGCTGAAAAATCCGTTGCACAAGAAAGTGGAAGTTATACTACGTCGATTGGAGTTCGAGGCGGTTTTAATTCAGGAATCAGTGTGAAACACTTTATTTCAAGCAATTCAGCTTTAGAAGGAATTGTTGGTTTCCGTTATCATGGAATAAACCTAACAGGATTGTACGAATTACATAAGAGAAACGCACTAGGAGTTTCAAGGTTGTCTTGGGAATATGGAGTAGGTGCTAGCATTGGTACCTACAATGGCAGAAATTATAGTAGTTGGGGGAATACTAGGTTTGATGATAGAAATTACACCGTAGTGAGTATTGTTGGAATCATCGGATTAGAATATTATTTCAATGAGATTCCATTTACAATAGGAATCGACATCATGCCATACTTTGATTTTATTGGAAACGGGAATGGATTTATTGATGGTAACCTAGCATTTAGGTACGTTTTTTAGAACTACGTGAGGGCTAAAGACTTTTATGTAAATCAACGATTGAAAAGGAATTACTGTTTATTCATCTTACTCTTCGTCTCAATTTTTGCAACGGCCCAATCGGTGAAGTTGAATCCTGAGATAGATATAGATACACTATCAATCTGGATGAACTATTCAGATGAAATTGAACCCGAATTTCAAACTAGACTTCACGAAAGTGTATTGAAAGCAATAACTAAATTCAATGCAGAGCAAAGTGGATTTACCGTTTTACTTGATTCGATGAAAACAAAAACTTCCATGACTATGAATATGGCAGCAATTGACTATGTTGATCGGAAGGATAATTTGATTTGGACTGGGGTTGGGTTAGCAACCTTAGTAGGCCACGCTTATGTAATTTCCGCAGTTGGCTTCACCTTACCAATTTTATTATTACCGTCAACAGTTAGCGAAGTTAAAGTCATTGCATCAGAAGGTCTAATTACAAACAAACCAAAGCTGTCAAGGTTTTTCATTAATCCCTTTGGGATGTATCGCAAAACAGAGAAACAAAAAGATAGAATGGTTTTAAAGACTGAAAAAGTCTTAATCAACTTTTTAAAGAAGTTAGGCAAACAGGATTAAAATAATCACAAGCCCTAAGTTACTTGTCGGGAAGATTTAGAGGAATGTGTAAATTGTAGAACTTTGATATCCTAGTCGCTCAGAAATGGCAGAAGCTACAAAGCAAAAGCAAATAAATGAAGTTTTGGAGGTAGTTGAATTCTACAATAGCAAAGGCTTTCGATGAACTTTTGAAAAAGTAAAAGTATTTTGGTTGGCGGCAGAGTAGGGTTTTCTTAGGTGAAGGCTTAATGAGTGTTGACTGTCCTTAAATTACTATCTTTCTGCCAGAAGGCATTGACAGGTGAATATTGGTTCGCAGGATTTACAAATTAAATCACTTTATGAATAAAATAGTTGTAGGTATTTTTGTACTCATTTGTTCAATTTCTTTTTCGAGAGCCCAAACTACGGCTATACCAGATACCTTATTTGAAAAAGCATTAATTAATCTTGGACTAGACTCCCTGCAGGATGGAACCATATTAACAGCAAGTATTGATACATTGACCAGATTGAACGTAAGTAATAAGGGCATTGCAAGTTTATCTGGGATTGAAGACTTTTCTAACTTAACCCATTTAACCTGTTGGAGTAATAACTTAACAAATATCAACTTAACTCAAAATACTTCCATTACTTATTTGCATATTTGTTGTAATTCTTTAACACAATTGGACGTTTCTCAAAATACTTTATTAAGGTATTTACGTTGCGACAATAACTCAATTGATAGCTTAGATGTAACAAAAAACACTCTGTTAACTTCTTTAAATTGTGGGAGTAATAATTTGTCAGAGCTAGATGTTTCGAAAAATATCATGCTAAATCAACTATGGTGTAGGTTTAACAACCTTTCGAATTTAGATGTTGGTAAGAATTTGCTTCTTCGTGATTTATCTGTTGATAATAATCAACTTTCAACTTTAGACCTCTCAAATCATCTGAGCTTAGTTTTACTTTTATGTAACAATAATCAGCTAACAGCTCTAAACGTAAAAAACGGAAATAACCGCAATTTTACAATGGCTTACCCTCCAATGATGCAAAATCCACATTATGTCTTTTTTGCTGAAAACAATCCCTTGTTGCAGTGTATCGAAGTTGACGATAGTGCTTGGTCATCTTCTAATTGGCCTAATATTGACGGGCAAACTTTATTTAAAACTAATTGCAATTTTCCCAGTACTGTAACAGAAATTGAAAATAGTCTGGAACAAATTAAAATTTACCCAATACCAAGTAATCAGAAGGTTACTGTGTCTTTGGGAAATCTTCAACTGAAAGGAAACATAACTTTAATCAATAATTTAGGAGAAGTGTTGTACTTTAAAAAAATGTTGTTCTCGGAAACATTTACATTAGAGTTGAATTACCCTAAAGGAATCTATTTTATAAAAATTGAACAGGAAGAAGGACTATCCAAGGTTTTTAAAATAGTTAAAGAATAATTTAACTTTCCTCAAGAAAGCATCAATTTATCATTCTGAAATTTTTAAGAGTAAATAAACATTCATTATTATTTTTTTGTAGTTTACTGCCTTATCGATTTTTTTTAATATACATCTATACCATTACTATGAAAAAAGAAGTATTACTCAGTCTACTCATTTCACTTTGCACCTTTTTTAGCACAAGTGCTCAACAAGCAGACGACCTTATCGGGAAATGGCAATTTGAAAAGGTTGTTAGTCCCGATACGGATGAAAAAAAGATTAAGATGTTTCAAAGTGCTGTTGGAGATACAAAAATGGAATTTAGAAAAGATAGCACCTATGAAGTTCAAATGATGGGACAAAAAGAGGAAGGGACATGGACGATAGAGGGTTTAGTGGTTCATCAAAAATCATTGGAAGGAAAGAAGACTGAAATGAACTTAACACGTTTAAAGAAGGACGAATTGATGTTCAGTATTGGCTCAGGAGGGAATACGTCCATAAAGCTATTGAAAGTTGAAAAATTTGAAACTCCCCCAAAGAAAAAGTTGGTGAAAAGAACGAATGTTAAAGTTACCCCTGACCAAATTACAGGCACTTGGTATTTTAAGGACAAGGAAATGTCAAGTGATAACGAGACAGCCGCCGCGGAGTTATTGATAGTTAGTCTCTTTGAGGATGCGTATTTTAAATACAACGAAGACGGCAGTTATGAAGACGACGCAATGTTTAGAAAGGTAGTTGAGGATAAATGGAAGTTAGAAAAGGATAATACTGTGCTTGTGGTAACAAAAAATGAAAATCCGATAGCATATGATATCGTTAAAATATCGGAAGAAGAAATCGGGCTAGTTCACCAAAAGTTTGAAGGTGTTATAACTTATGTTCGCACAAAACCTGAAAGGTAGTGTTAGAAAAATCAACTATTGGTATCTAGTTGGTGCTTATTAGATTCAATTGCTACGCTATGAATGTTAGATATTTAAATCATATATTAGTAAGTGTGGAGTAAAATAATTTTTACCAATAAACTTCATTTTTATATACCTTCCGTGGCATGAAAAACATCGCTTATAAGATATTAAGCCTATTTTTTGCTCTTGCTTTAGTCTCTTGCTCAAGTCGAACTAAAGAAGCGGGAAATGATTCAAAAGTGAAAAACTACTTGCATCTTTCGCACACTCGAACCAACGAAAATCCAAGGTTAGATAGCACAGTAGAGCAAATGAACTTTGAGAAATATGAGATGCTTTGGCTGGGTGGCGATTTAGCGCAACTTACTTCAGCTGTTGATATGACTATGCAACATGTGGATTCTATTTTTAATTTAGCGAGTGAAACTACTCTATGGTCGCTTGGTAACCACGATTATACAGATTTAGAAAGAATTAAAAGATTTGCGAAGAAGTCTCCTTACTACACCGTTCATAAAAATGGAATGACCATAGTCGTTTTAGATACTCAGGATAGCTTGAGCAACATAATTGGCAAGCAGAGAGAGTTTTTGTTTGGAGTAATAGATACGCTTCAAAAATCATCACATTTAATAATTCTCCACCATAAATTAATTTGGATGTATGGTCGCTCTGAATTGGAAGATCGTGTTTCCTCGGTTTCAAATGCAGGTTTTGGAGATTGCTTTTATTGCATTAATCCCAATAACTTTAATACTGAGATTTATCCCAAATTAGTAGAGCTGAAACAAAGTGGGGTAGAGGTGATTTGTATTGGTGGGGACGTCGGTTTTCAAGCGAAGGAGTTTGAACATGTAACGCGCGAGGGAATCTTTTTTCTAGCATCAGGTATTCACGCAGGGGAGAATGGCAATAAAGGGTTGGTGTTTTCTCACGATATTGTTAAACGAGATTTGTCGTGGGAGTTTGTGAAGTTGACAGATTTATAGAGTTATGGCCTAAAATTCTTTAGATACTTTTTATTGCCATTCGCACAATAGACTCGTCTTTGAGCTGATTTATATCCTTAAAATTCATCCAAACCATTTCATTGGATTCTTCCTTGTCAAAGTTAATTGCTTCCTCTTCGTCTGCCTCAAAAAGCATTCGAATGTCATAATGAACGTGTGCCGGAACTCCCTTTTTTGATTCGGGAATGTGATGTACGTCTAAATCGAAAATAGAATCTTGCAATAATCTAAATCGTGTTAATCCAGATTCTTCTTTTAACTCACGCAAGCAAGCATCAACAATAAAATGATCTTCAGTTTCTAAATGTCCGCCAATTTGTAACCAGCGATTCAGTTTCTTGTGGTGGGTCATTAGTGCTTTTGTTCGCTCTTTGTTTACTACCCAACAAGAGGCGGTTATCTGTCCTGATTTATTGTTTTTAGTCCAAAAATCTTTGTTTTTAATTAAAAACTCGAGTATCCGTTCTTTGTGGCTGTCGTTAGTAGGATAATTTTTAACGAGTTTAGTGAGATTAGCTTTTTCTATCATAGAGCTTAAAAATACCCCGGAAAGTTAAAAAGTGCTAGCGTTTAGAAATTTTGTTTCGAGTAATTTGTTTTTGGCGAGAGCATTTGAATCTGCCAACTTCATTACCTCGAAGAGATGCATGCTTTGTCTTTCTTCCTTGTACTCGAGCTCGCCACTTTTTCCAATTTCGAAGCTTCATTTGATTTTTCATCAATTGAATGACTTCCTTTTCTGTAACTCCAAATTGGAACTCTATTGCTTCAAAAGTAGTTCGATCTTCCCATGCCATCTCGACAATTCGGTCAATTGCTCTCTCGTCCAGTTGGTGTTTTTCTATCACTTCCATGTAATTGAAACAAGTAATAGTAGCAAAGGTTTTTTATTTCCAATTCAATTTAACACTAATTGGATGATGATCGGACAACTCTACCGGGTGAGTGATGTAACTTGAACTCTCGAGGGAGGTATCAGCTAAAATATAATCGATACGAAAAGATGGAAACTCTCCAATATACGTTCGACCTAAACCAGAACCACTTTCCAAATAAGTATCGTTAAGCTTGCCCCTTATGGTGTTGTAGGTATATGAGGTAGGGCTATCATTAAAATCTCCGCAAACAACAACAGGGTAAGGGGAGTTCGATATGCTATTTTGAATTAAGTCTGCTTGCAATGAACGTTTTATAAAACCATTCTTCACCTTTCCCAATAAGCCAGTACTCTTATTAATCATGTCTGAGTAATCTTGGTCGTTAATGGTTTTCATGGTTTTGTAATCTCGCTTCTCCAATTTAATAGAAGCCAAATGGTTGTTGTAAATTCGTATAGTTTCACCTTCTACTTGGACATCCGTGTAAATTGATGCATTGTCGCCTTGGTTTTCAAATGGAACCACTCCTTTGTTGATAATCGGGAATTTAGAAAAAGTAATTAAACCCCAATGATCAGTTTCCCTTAATGTGGTAGTGTAGTGAACATGGTAGTTCTGGGCACTAAGAATTTTAACTAAGGTGTCCAATGTCTTAAATTCGTAGCGTTCAAGTTGCTCGTCGCGCTGATAAAACTCTTGTAGGCATAAAACGTCTGGGTTTTCCTCTTTTAAAAAGTCAAAAATTAGATTTCTAGTACTTTTCTCTTTGGTCCACATGTATAAATCAAAAACTCGAACGTTGAAAGACATCACCTTAAAAGAGTTCTCTTTTACCTCTTCACCGTCAAAATTGAATTGCATGTATTTTGGAATTGTCGAATAGCCTAGCCCAAGTACGATTAGAGAAATAATAAACAATCCTCTGCTTCGAAAAAGCCAATACACCGTAAAAAAGATATTAGGCAGTAGCAAGTAGGGCATGGCCAAGCCAAAAAAGGCTAACGGCCAAATGGTGGCAGGACTTATATAAGGAGAGATGTAGCCCAGTACCGCAGCTATAGCGATGGCTATGTTTGTGCTAAATAATAAACGACCAGTTAGACTATTTTTTTTCAAAGTAGCCGCAAATTACGAATACATATGCAGATGGGTGAACTTAATTATTAAGTTTAAGAGAGTGCCCCATTTTATCTTTCTTTGTTTTTAAGTAGCGTTCATTGTGCTGGTTGGAAGCTATTTCCAAGCCAACATTCTCTACTATTTCTAAACCATAACCAATCAAACCAGTGCGTTTTTTCGGATTGTTAGTCATCAATTTCATTTTACTAACTCCAAGATCTCTCAAAATTTGTGCACCAATTCCATAATCACGATTGTCCATGTTGAAACCTAGTTTCAGGTTTGCATCTACCGTATCGTATCCTTCTTCTTGCAGTTTATAGGCTTTCAACTTATTCAATAAACCAATTCCACGTCCTTCCTGGTTCATGTACACAATTACGCCTTTTCCTGCTTTTTCAATGGTGCGCATCGACTCTTGCAGTTGAGGTCCGCAGTCGCATCTGCACGATCCAAAAATATCACCCGTCATGCAGGATGAATGTACGCGGACCAAAACTGGTTCGTCTTTTTCCCATTCTCCTTTAACCAAAGCTAAATGCTCTTCGCCTGTTGTTGTTTGGGTGTAATGAACCATGTTAAAATCACCATACTCTGTAGGTAGCCTAACTTCTATTTCTCTTGTTACCAACGTTTCATGCTTGATTCGATAAGCAATTAAATCTTTTATAGTAACTAATTTTAAGTCATGTTTTTGGGCAATCTTAATCAAGTCAGGAAGACGAGCCATGGTGCCATCTTCATTCATAATTTCAACAATCACACCAGCAGGTTGCATTCCAGCTAAACGTGCAAAATCAATTGCAGCCTCTGTATGTCCTGCCCTTCGTAGCACTCCACCTTTTTTTGCTCGTAGTGGAAAAATATGCCCGGGCTTTCCTAGCTCTTCCGGTCGAGTATCAGGATTTACCAAAGAAAGTACAGTTTTTGACCGATCGCTTGCAGAAATACCGGTAGAAGTTCCATAACCTATAAGGTCAATAGACACCGTAAAAGGGGTTTCATAGGCGGCAGTGTTTTGATCTACCATTAGGTTTAACCCTAATTCATCACATCGCTCTTCTACCAAGGGAGCGCAAATTAATCCGCGCCCATGAGTTGCCATAAAGTTGATTACTTGCGGATTAACCTTTTCTGCGGCAATCAGAAAATCACCTTCATTCTCTCGATCTTCATCGTCAACTACAATTATGATTTCTCCGTTTTTTATGGCATCAATTGCCTCTTCTATGGTATTCAAATCCATGTGTGATTGTTTTGTACAAAGGTAAACCGATGAAATAACATATGGTTGTAAAAAATGTGATATTTACTACTATGTAACTAAATTGGATAATCTGTCTCAAATTGAAATTTAGCGAAGCACGAATTAGGCTCACTTCAATGCTTCTAGTGAAAAAATCATTTTTCTGGTAAGGAAAATGAACTCTTTTTTGATTATTCAGAATCGGCAGTGGTTGTATCTGTCTTCAACTCATTTCTCAATTCAGATAACTCAGCACTAACATTTAATAGTTGCGCTTCAGTAGGTTCTAGCTTGGTTTTCATCTGCTCTATTTCTACTTTAAAATTATTGTGTTCAGCATGATACTCTTTCTTTGTCTTTTCATTGCAGGATGTAAATACAACGAATATGGCAAAAGCGAACACAATTTTTATCTTTTTCATAATTCTTAATTTAAAAGGGTTTTCAGACTTTCCTCTGTTTCTAAATTCTCTTTTAAAAATACAGAATTTAATATTTGTTGCTTTTCCTTTGAATTTAAATGCCAACTTAAAGAAATGTAGTGACCTTCACTTTTATTAAGATTATATTCTAGCACGTTTATTTTTCCGCCATAGCCTTCTCTTAAAAAATGCAATAGTTCGTCATGGTTGTATTTCTGAACATCAAACCAGTTGCCGTATAAACTACCAAAGGGACTTAATAATTCGCTTAAAATACTTTGTGATTTACTTTTCGTTTTATTTCTTGTGTTTAACCCGTCTTTGATTTGTAGTATCACAAGTTGAGAGGTATTCTCCTCAAACCAATCCTTTAATTGGTTAATATAATTTACAGTCGTTTTCATACCAAAATTATCCTTTAAACCGGAGTCAAAAACTTCAATTTGAGGTTTCGTAGGCAAGCTGACGGAAGGCAAAACGTAAGGGAAAGAAGAATTTGTTCGAAGTAACGTGGCATAATTCACTTCGTTTGGGTCGTTTTCAGAAAAGAAACTTTGAAAATCAACATTCTCATTATTGTTGGTGCATAAAAATCGAAGGGGGAAGTTGGAAACGACAAGCCTTCTACTGTCGTTGAGAATTGAAGGAGTTAAGATGAGACTGGGAGCTCCAGCACTTAATTCTAGATTCCTGTAGTCGCCTAATTTTTTAACCAATACTGAATCCGTGTTTTGGTGTAACTGCTTCTCGAAAATATAGCCTCTATCTTTCCAATGCAATTCTCCGTTTTGCTCAAATTTGTGACTCCTAATTAAAAGGTCGTTCACCGCTAAGTTGAAAATAACTGGGTTCAAAATATCCTTACCCATGTCCATCACCTTGTCTTCAGTGCTGATATTTTGAATGTAAAGCTCCCTGAAATAGGCTAAACCAATCATTCCTCCTGAAGATCCGGTACCTAAATTCATGTGCCTCATTAAAGCCCCATTTGTTCTATCGTTTAAGTGTTGCATGGCTAAAAAGGACCACATAGAAGCTCTAGAACCTCCTCCACTTGTTGCAACGAAAACGGCAATTGGTTTTTCCTGTCCGGTTTGTTTTTTCCAATTTTCAAGTCGTTCAATGGCTAAGCTTATATCGTGTTCAACTTCTTTTTTGCTTGGCTTAATAAAGCTCTCAGAGTAATCAACCACTTCTTTGTAGGTCATTCCATATGCCTTGCTCTCAAAATACTTATTGTCATTTTTAGTAAGTTGATTCAGTCCAAATAGAACAGCTATGATAATCACTATGGTCCATCCTTTAGTCCATGAACGAATAGCAGAACTGAGCATAAGTAAAATAGTCAAAAGTAATATGATGCTTGCACCAGCGGGTATTACAAGCGCCTCGAAGCTTCTAAACGTTCCTAAAATTAAAATGGATCCTACTATAGTAAGTTGAAATAGTGAGGCATTAACATGGTTTTGACGAAACACTTGCGAAAGCATGTCTTGATCGTAGTGAGCTGCCGGCCTGGTTGCTTTTATTCGAAATTTTGCATTCAAATAACTTTCAATACGCCAAGATTTACCTCCATCATCTTTGTACCAAAATTGATTCTTTTTTTCAAGCAAAGAATTGGTGGGCTGATCTTCTTTTCCTCCCAACGCTAACACTTTAGCGATTTCTTTGCCAAAGAGTTTTTCAAAATCTTTGTTTGTCGCCAAAAAATAAAGTGTAGAACTAGCAGTAAACAAGATGTACCCAAACAAGAACCCAATTATTCGAATTAGAATTTCAACGCTTTCAAAGCCTTCGTTTTCATGCAAAAAAGGTTGATGTCAGGTAAATGTAACAAGCAATAAATAAGGTTGGTAGGGTCGCATTGTTCAAACTGTATTTGAAAAATGGTTTAGACAACGTGGCTAAAAATGGAAATCGAAAACCATTCATGATGTAACTTGAAAGGTTAAATGCTGTTACAAACCCCCCAATAGCAAAACCAACAATAAAGTAGCTTGCAAAGCTTAATTCTCCTAAATATTCTGGTGCTAGAAAAAGGTATGGAATGCCATACTTTAAACCTAGTTTCCCGAAAATCGTAAGAAACAACATAATCCAGAAAAAAAGCAATTGCTGGCTTTTCTTGACATGCACAAAAATTAGCTGAATAGGAAAGAAGTAAATCAGTTGGATAAAAAAAGAGGACGATGACTTACTCATACGGGAAAATTATGCATTCATTATGTACTCTAACACTCGTAAATCGGGTTTAAATGGCAATAGTTCAGATAAGCCTAGTTTACTAACGGCTAATTCAATGCATTCTTGTTCTTCCAACACGCTATTATTGGCATAAATTATTCCAGTTGTTAGCAATGCTTCTTTTGGCACCAAACCGATTAACTCGGACCCTGTCACTTTAACTCCGTATTTTTTGGCTAGCTGCTTTGTGGTCTCAAAAACCTGATGTAAACTAGTGGTTTTGTAGTCGGTTAAATTGATGGATACTTGTGCTATTTGAAAATCTTCAATGTACCAGCCAATCGCTTTTACTTTCTTAAGCAATCCAGGTTTGTAAATGGTTTTTCCTTTTTCAATAGGCCTGCCCATTTCCCTTAGGTCGAAAGCAATTTCTTGTGCTATTGTAGCATCTTTCGTATTTAAATTAATGTTATATGCCACCAAAAAGTTGCGAACGCCCATTACGATTCCTCCACTTTTGGCGTTGAATTTTCCAAAGTCAGGTAACCACTTTTTAGAGTTAATCCGATTCTCTAATTGTTCGTACCCTCCAATTCTATGCCTTGCTAAGTTTCTTCTAGATTCCTTTCTCGCTGACTCCTCGTATAAAAAAACAGGAACATCTAATTCATTGGAAACCTTTTGCGCAAAAACGTCGACCTTTTCAATGAACTCATCCATAGTAATTCCTGAAATGGGAACAAATGGACAAACATCACAAGCACCAATTCTGGGGTGCTCTCCTTGTTGTGCTTGCATATCTATGGTTTCGGTTGCCACCTGAATAGCATTATACGTAGCCTTAAATACAGCTTCTACCTCTCCTGCATACGTAAATACGGTTCTGTTTGCAGTTACTCCAGAATCTTGATGCAATAACTTAACTCCATCAACTGACTGAATTGCAAAAGCAATTGCAGCTAACGTTTGAGGATTAACTCCTTCAGAGAAATTAGGGATGCATTCTACAATTTTCAATTGGTTTAGGAATTACGAATTACGAAATTTTAAATTACGAAATGTTAATGTAAGCGAACCAAGTCTTTTTGAAGTTTACTTGCATATTTTTTCTGCCTAGGAATCTATAGGCTTCCCCATGTGATTATGAGGTCAAGATTCGTAATTCTCAGATTTGAAATTTAAAATTGACTTTTCGCTTTTATGAAGTCGCTCACCAAATAGCTTAGCATTTTACCAACTTGAGGTCCTGAACCCTCCACCAATGAAGGAGCAGCTTCTGGCAAGTGCAAATATCGAGCATTTGGTAAACGTGCTGCATGATGCACGTATTGTCTTGCTTGTAAACTGCTTATTCCACTTGGACTCTGTGCAGAAGAAGGGAAGTTTTCAATGGCATCACAATCCAACTCAACTCCAAATGGAGCTTCACCAACAAAGGTCAAACTAATGTTCACCGCATCTAAATAGTCAATTTCTTCACGAAGAAAGATCGCTTCATAGGTGGAGTAGTCGACTAAGTCCAACTCCATGCGATTCAGCATTTCTTGCGAATTGTAATTTTCATGAAGGGCTACTATGGAGTATTTTTCTAAATAACCACGATCCTTGGCGTAAGAAAATCCATTTCCTGAATGTCGACCTTCTAAAGCTCTGTAGTCTGCGTGTGGGTCTAGATTAATGCAATTAACAGAACAGCCTAAGCCCTTTGAGGTCCCTTTTAATAAACCATAGGAGTTGTTATGTCCGCCGCCAATTACTATCGGCATTTTTCCTGACTTTGTGATTTGTCCCGTTAGGTCAGAAACGGCCTCATCAATTTGTCCAACCACCTCTCTCAAGTGTTTTAAGCTGCCAAATTCATAGCCGTCTAATTTTTTAAAATCAAACGAACCTAGTAAGAGCACATCAGAACCCTTTAGAAGGTTACTTTCTTGAAGGTTGACAAACTTTGGTAAAAAGGCTTTCCATGCCGAGTCAGCTCCTCCTCGTCCGCAATTAGCAAGTGGTCCTACATCTTCAGGAATTCCAAAAACAACAAATTTAGCCGGGCAATCCTTAAACGATTGATCTAAAAAGTTGCTGCCTGCAAACATGCTTTCGCCAATTTTTTTCTCCCCTTCTCGTAAGGAGCAAATTTTCGAAATGTCTTCTGATGACAATAATTGAAGATTGGGATTAAATTCTTTTTCCATTTATAACGACTTGGTCAATTGTATCTTTCCCGAAAGAGTAAGGGATGAATGCAGCTGAATTAATTGGTTTAGTGATAATGAAATTAGCCTTTTTTCCAATAGCAATGCTTCCGTAATCTTGTTCTAACTCCATAGCAAATGCACCGTTAATAGTGGCTGCATTTATTGCCTCTGCAGGTGTCATCTTTAATTTTACGCAAGCCAATGAAACTACAAAATTCATGTTGCCAGAAGGGGATGAACCCGGATTGTAATCAGAGGCTAAGGCAACGGCCACTCCTTCGTCTATTAATTTTCTTCCTGGTTGATACGGGTCACTTAAAAAGAATGGTGCTGAAGGTAATAAGGTTGCAACAGTCTCAGAACCTTTTAGATATTCAATTTCTTTATCATTTACCACTTCCAAATGATCTACTGATAGTGCATTGTGCTTAACGCATAGTTCAATGCCTCCCATACAATTAAATTGGTTCGTGTGAATTTTGGCTTTTAGACCATATTTAGCTCCCGCTACAATAATTTGCTCCGTTTCAGCAACTGAAAATGCAACTTTTTCGCAAAAGGCGTCAATGTAATCTGCCAACCCTTCTTTCGCAATTTGTGGTAACATTTCATTTACAATCAAATCAATATATCCTTGGTGGTTGTCTTTATATTCAGTAGGGTAGGAGTGAGCTCCTAAAAAATTAGCCTTTATCGGGATGGGACTCTTTTCTTTTAAGCGTTGAATTACTCGAAGCATCTTTAATTCACCTTCCACTGAAAGGCCATAACCACTTTTAATTTCAATGGCCCCTGTTCCCATTTTTATAACCTCATTCAATCGTTCCCAAGCTGATTCGAAAAGTTCGTCTTCAGAAGTGTTTTGTAGTTTTTTAGCGGAGTTCAAAATTCCGCCGCCAGCTTCAGCAATCTCTTGGTAGCTTTTCCCTTTTAAGCGCATTTCAAATTCCTCTTCTCTACTAGTTGCAAATACCAAGTGGGTATGTGAATCACACCATGTTGGCAAAACCATTCTACCCGAGCCATCAATAATGTCTCCGTCATATTTAGGGCAAGAATTCATGCTGCCGAAGTTCTTAATGGTATCGTTTTCAATTAGCAACCATGCATTTTGAATGCTTTTTAATTCTGACATGTGTTTGCCACGAAGGGCTTTTTCCGAAGCGCTTGTTTGGAGAAGTGATTTGATGTTTTTAATCAGCATGGGTAATTTAGTATTTATTCAAACTTACAAAATGGAACATAAAAAAAGCCACGTTGAAGTGGCTTTAATTTTAAGCGATGTTGGTGTATACCGCTTGAACGTCGTCGTTATCTTCGAGCTTGTCTAACATCTTGTCGATGTCTTTCATCTGTTCATCATCAAACTCTACTGGAGAGGTTGGAAAACGCTGAAGGTCTGCTTTGGTGACTTCAATTCCTTTTTCTTCGAAAGCCGAAGTCAGTGTTCCAAAATCCGTCCATGCAGCATAGGCATAGGCAGTGGTTTCGTCTACTTCAATTTCTTCTAATCCGGCATCGATTAATTCTAGTTCTAATTCTTCAGGATCTAGGCCCTCTGTAAGTTCAAACTCTACTACTGCACGGCGATTAAACATGTATTCGAGAGAACCCGTTGGCACGATCGCACCTCCTGCTTTATTAAAGTAAGATTTTACATCTGCTACAGTTCTGGTTGTGTTATCTGTAGCGCATTCTACAAAAACTTGCACTCCATGTGGTCCCTTCCCTTCGTAGTTTACTTCTTCAAAAGAAGCCAAATCTTTTGCCTCAGCTCTTTTAATGGCATTGTCAATATTGTCTTTGGGCATATTTTCGCCCTTGGCATTTTGAATGGCAGTTCTGAGAGCTGCATTGGTTTCAGGATCCATTCCCCCTTCCTTTGCAGCTAAGGTGATTTTCTTAGCCAACTTCGGAAACACCTTTGACATTTTATCCCAACGTTTCTCTTTTGCTGCTCTTCGGTATTCAAACGCTCTTCCCATATTTTCTCATTGTAAAATTGAAATGTAAATTAACTCAAAGTTATTCTTTTAGTAAAATCATTTTTCATTTAAAATACCTTTGGAATTGTGCGAAAGGGAGTCATTAAGCCGTTCAAAAAAGCTATTTTTGTTTTCATGGCAGGAAATACCTTTGGTCGCATATTTCAACTAACCACTTTTGGAGAATCACATGGTATGGCGATTGGTGGAATTATAGACGGCTGTCCTGTAGGGTTAAAGTTAGACTTTGATTTTATTCAAAAAGAGTTAGACCGAAGAAGGCCGGGTCAATCTAAGTTAACAACGCAGCGGAAAGAATCTGATCGAGTAGAGTTTTTGTCTGGAATTTTTAAAGGAGAAACGACGGGCACGCCTATAGGATTTCAAATTCAAAACGAAGATCAAAAGTCCAAAGATTACAGCCACATTCAAGATAAATTTCGTCCTTCTCACGCCGACTTTACCTACGAGAAGAAATATGGCAACCGAGATTATAGAGGTGGAGGAAGGTCTTCTGCAAGAGAGACTGCTTGTCGAGTAGTGGCAGGATCCATAGCTCAACTGATTTTACAACAGCATGGAGTAGAAATTTACTCTTATGTTCAGCAAGTTGGCAACATAACTTTATTAAATGAGTTTAATGAAATGGATTTCTCTCAAACATTTGAGAACGAAGTTCGTTGCCCAGATGCTGCGATAGCAAAAAAAATGTCTGATTTAATTCTGGAAGTTAAAAAAGAAGGAGATACAGTTGGTGGTGCAATTCAAACCTTGGTAAAAAATTGCCCTGTTGGTCTAGGCGAGCCAGTTTTTGATAAACTTCATGCAGATTTAGGAAAAGCAATGCTCAGCATTAATGCTGTGAAAGGTTTTGAATACGGTTCAGGTTTCTGCGCTCCTGAGATGCGAGGGTCGCAGCACAATGACGAGTTTGAGAAAACGGACGATGGCATTCGAACCAAAACAAACTTTTCTGGAGGTATACAAGGAGGTATTTCAAACGGAGAAGATATCTATTTTCGAACTGCCTTCAAGCCTATTGCCACCATCATGCGCAACCAAGCAAGTGTTACAAAGCAAGGTGAAGCAACTGAAATTGAAGGAAAAGGAAGACACGATGCATGTGTTGTGCCTCGAGCGGTTCCAATTGTAACTGCTATGACCGCCTTGGTTTTGGTAGATCATTTGTTGCGAAGTAAAATTTCAAAAATATAAACGTTGCCCACAAATTTCGCAGATAACCGCTGATATGCAGAAAAGGCAAAGAATTATGTGAAAATTTGCGTTATCTGCGAGATAAAATAGAAAAGATATTTGTAAAAACTGCAACAACTGCAGGACGAAATAGAAAAGAAATCAATCAAGATGGGTTATGACTGAAAATGATATTTCATATAAAATAAGAGGTGCGATTTTCAATGTATATAATGGACTTGGGCCGGGCTTACTAGAGTCAGTTTATCAGGCAGCGTTAATGCACGAGTTACTAAAAGCCAATTTATTGGTCCGAAGTGAAGTTCCTATTCCGGTTATTTATGATGATCAAAAGTTAGAATTAGGTTTTCGACTTGATTTACTAGTTGAAAACAAGGTAGTAATAGAAATCAAATCAGTAGAACATTTAGCAGATGTGCATCATAAGCAGGTTCTTACTTATTTAAAGCTTACTAATTTGAAGTTAGCTATTCTCGTTAATTTTAACGTTGACAAAATAACGGAGGGAATTTTTAGAAAAGTAAACGGGTTGTAAAACTTTTTCTGGGAAAATCAGCGGGAGAAAAACGGAAAGAATGAAGAAACTAGCATTACATTGGCAAATAATTATTGGGCTAGCTTTA
>JABAZP010000031.1:0-12398 GCA_018608405.1 Flavobacteriales bacterium | reverse complement strand
GGAAAGAATGAAGAAACTAGCATTACATTGGCAAATAATTATTGGGCTAGCTTTAGGTCTTATTTACGGACTTATTGCGGCAAATGCCGGTTGGCAAGAATTTACTGCAGATTGGATTGCTCCTTGGGGTAAGATTTTTATCAATATGCTAAAAATGATTGCTGTGCCATTGGTGCTTATATCATTGATAAATGGAATATCTGGGTTGAAAGATGTCTCTCAGCTTTCTTCTATGGGAGGAAAAACGATTGGGATTTACATCGCTACCACAGTGATGGCCATCACGATTGGATTGGTTACGGTTAACCTCATTAAACCTGGTAATTCCTTTTCAGATGAAGTAAAACAAGAATTGGTGAGTCAAAATGCTCAAAAAACTTTGGAAACAGGAGAAAAAGCAACGGCTCAAAAGAATTCTGGACCGCTGCAGTTTCTGGTAGATATGGTTCCTGATAATATTTTTTTATCGGCAGGAGACAATCGAAATATGTTACAGGTGATATTCTTTGCATTAATGTTTGGAATAGCCTTAATTATATCTCCTGACCAATCTAAGGTAGAACCCATTAAAAAATTCTTTGATGGTGCCAATGAAGTCATTTTGAAGATGGTGGACCTTATCATGTATTTTGCTCCCATAGGGGTTTTTGCTCTGCTAGGTAACATTATGGTTGAGTTAGCAGGAGATGACCCTGCCGCAGCGATTGAAATTCTGAAAGGACTAGGGGTTTACTCTTTGACAGTAGTTTTAAGTTTGGCAATCATGGTGTTTATCATGTATCCGCTTATTCTTAAATTCTTGGCAGGCTATTCTTACACAAGGTTTTTTCAAGGAATTGCACCTGCACAATTATTAGCATTTTCTACAAGTTCTTCTGCAGCAACATTACCATTAACCATGGAACGCTGTGAAGAAAAACTGGGTGTGTCTAATAAAGTCGCCTCTTTTGTATTACCTTTAGGAGCAACCATCAACATGGATGGAACAAGCTGTTACCAGGCAGTGGCTGCAGTTTTTATTGCACAAGTTTATGGCATGGATTTGGGATTGTCGGAGCAGTTGACAATAGTTTTGACGGCTACCTTAGCTTCAATAGGTTCTGCTGCAGTTCCAGGAGCAGGAATAATAATGCTTGCCATTGTACTAGGAGCTGTTGGTATACCGTTAGAGGGGATAAGTCTAATCTTTGCAGTAGATCGAATTTTAGACATGTGCCGAACCGTAGTAAACGTAACTGGTGATGCAACAGTAGCAACAATAGTGGCAAAAACAGAAAATGAATTAATTCCTCATCCAGTGGAACGATAAAAGATTAAATATTATGATTAAGAAAATTTTTGTAGGATTATTAATATTGGTGATCCTCATAGTAGGAACCCTGATTGCAGTGCCATACATCTTTAAAGATGACATTGTTAAATTGGTAAAAACAGAAGCTAATAAAACAGTAAATGCCAAGATAGATTTTGGGCATTTTGACTTGAGTTTGATTAAAAGCTTCCCAGATTTTTACTTCTCTATTGAGGGAATTAAAGTAGATGGTATTGGAGAATTTGATGGGGTTCAACTGGCAAACATTAAGGAAATTGATTTAGTGGTAGACTTAATGTCCGTAATAAATGGGGAAGCTATCAACATTAAGCGCATTACCATTTTGGAACCAACCATAAATACGATTGTAATGGCTGACGGTTCTGCAAATTATGATATCGCTAAAACAGACTCTACTGACGTGGAAGAAACGGAGGAGTCAGACTCCGGAAGTTCCTTTAAAATGGAATTGCAGCAGTTCGATATCGTAGACGCAATGTTGAAATATGACGATGCTACTTTTCCAATGTTAATGGATATTGAAGGACTAAATATTAGCCTTAAGGGAGACTTTACAGAAAGCATAACCAATTTAAAGATAGAAGGAGGAGCGGATCAGTTGACCTTGGATTATGACGGAATTCACTATATGAAGCAGGTAAAAATCTTCTTAGACATGATGTTGGAAATGAACTTGGACGAATCAAAGTATACCTTTATTGAGAATGAGTTTAGGATAAATGAACTACCACTAAGCTTTGATGGTTGGGTAGCAATGCCTTCAGATGCTATTGATATGGACCTAAGCTTCGAAGCAAAGAAAACAGACTTTAAAGAAATTTTATCACTTGTTCCTGCAGAGTTTACACACGATTTAGAAGGTGTGAAGACTTCAGGGAAAATGGCACTAAGTGGTTATGCGAAAGGAATTTATTTGGACGAAGATTATCCCTCATTTGGCGCCAAATTGCAAGTCGAAAATGCTCGTTTCCAATATCCTGATTTACCCAAATCAGTAGAAGATATTCAAATTTTAGCTTCTGTTGAAAATCCAGATGGTGATTTGGATCATACGGTTGTAGATGTTCCAAGATTTCACATGGTCATAGCTGATAATCCTTTCGACATTAATTTACTGCTAAAAACACTAATGTCTGACCCTTTCATTAAAGCGGGAATGTTGGGTAAAATTATATTTGACAACATCAAGGATGTAATTCCATTAGAAAAGAACGATGAACTATCGGGACAGTTTATTGCTGATTTGTCAATAGAAGGGAATTTGTCAACTATAGAGAATGAACAGTATGAAGATTTTAAAGCGAAAGGGATATTACGGGCAATGAACATTCATTACACTTCCGATTCGATGGATTACCCTGTTGATATTAAGAAGGCTGAAATGGTGTTCTCACCTCAATTTGTTGCTTTGAATAAAATGAACCTTAAACTTGGTGAATCAGATATACAAGCTACAGGAAGATTGGAGAATTTTATTGGATATGCGTTGAAAGACAATCAGGTGTTAAAAGGAAATTTGGTGATGACATCTACTTACATGAATCTAGATGAATTAGCAGGAATGGAAGAGGAAGGAGCTGAAACTTCAGAAGGAGGAGATACGGCGGCAGACAGCAGTTTAATGGAGGTAGTGTTGGTTCCTAAAAATATCGACTTTACTATGTCTACAATAATTGGTAAGGTATTGTATGATGGGTTAGTAGTTGAGAATATTAATGGTGCAATAAATTTGAAAGACGAACGGATTTCCATGCAAGATGTCTCCATGAATTTACTAAAAGGGAGTATGTTCATGAACGGTTATTATGAAACTACCGATAATCTGGCTCCAGCTTTCGATTTTGCAATGAACATTACAGATTTTGACCTGCAAGAAACCATGCAAAATTTTAATACAGTAGAACAATTAGCGCCCATTGCAAAGTATGGATCAGGCTTGTATTCAACAAACTTAGACGTAAAAGGAAGGTTAGACCAAAATATGGAACCAAACTATGATTCCATGTCCGGAAAAGGGAAAATAAAAACGAAGAGTATTTTAATTGAAGGCTACAAGCTGCTTACAAAAGTGGCAGATCTCTTAAAATATGATAGACTAACGCCATTAATTATTAACGATGCCGACATTACATTTCAGATTGTTCAGGGGAAGATGTTTGTTGATCCTTTCACCAATAAAATTGGTAAAACAGAAATGACGATTTCAGGCAGCAACTCTTTTGATCAAACAATTGATTACGTATTCGCATTTGCAATTCCAAGAAAAGAATTTGGTGGGGCCGCTAACCAAGCTGTAGATGGCTTATTAGCAAAAGCTGCTGCTAGCGGAGTTGATTTAAGTGGTGCAGTAGATGTTGTAAATGTTGACGTAACATTAAAAGGTCCTGCTAATGATCCCAAAATTGGCACAAACTTTAAGAAAAGTACCGGTGATGCTAAAGAAGCGCTAAAAGCCGAAGCAAAGGCGGAGTTAGATGCAGCAAAGCAAAAAGCCAAAGAAGAACTGGAAAAGAAGAAAAAGGAACTAGAAGAGCAGGGCAAACAAGAATTGGAGAAGCAAAAACAGAAAGCTCAAGAAGAATTAGAGAAGCAAAAACAAAAGGCAGAAGAAGAGTTGCAGAAGCAAAAAGAGGCAGCTAAGAAAAAATTAGAAGAAAAAGCCAAGAAAAAATTAAAAGGACTTCTTGGAAAGTAAGCTTTTATCTTTCTTTGCGAATTGATTGTAATTGGGATGAACGGAGTATTTAATTTGACATTAATGAAAAGAATAGCTGCTTTAATTGCATTGCTTTTTGCATTTTCAGCGGCTTTCGCGCAAGAGGACTTTGGATGCTCCAAGCCCAATAAAAAGGCTCTAAAACTATTTGAAAAGGCTCAACAACTTAACTTTAAAGGAGAAGAAAGCTATCGTAATTTGATCGAAGCAGTAAAAGTGCAAGTAGATTATGCAGAAGCCCTTTCGCTTTTAGCATACATCAACGATAAGAAACTAGAACAACATCCGGAAAACGAAAGAATACGTAATCGAGTTAAATCGTATTATGAAAAAACAAGAAGTGCTTGTCCTGCTTACCGTAACTACGAAGCTACGTTCTGGCTAGCCAAGTATTCTTACGACCAGCGACATTATGATCAAGCATACACTTACATAAAAGAGTATTTATCCAAAACAAAATCAACAAAAGGGAATGAGCTTGAAGAAGCGGAAAGCATCAAAAAAAGGATAGAACAGTATAAAGAATTGTTCAAAAAGACGGTTCCATTTAATCCAAATAAGGTTCCCGGTGTCTCAACCAACAAAGATGAGTATCTCCCAATGTTGTCACCAGATAATCAATTTCTATTTTTTACTCGTAAAACTATAGTTGATTCGAAGAGTGTCTTTGGCGAACAAGAAAAGGAGTTATTTTTTCAAAGTAGAAAACGATACGATGGAACATATTCAAAAGGAATTCCCATGGAAACTCCTTTTAACTCTGGTAATTCATATCAAGGGGGGTCAAGTATTTCTGTCGATAATAAATTGTTATTTATCACTATAGTAAGTCCAAGTTATACGCGTGACGGTCGATCATACTCAAATGGAGATATTTATTGCTCCGATTTTTATGATGGAACTTGGAGTGCATTAAAAAGCATTGGGGAACATATAAATGGTCAGTTTACTTGGGAAGGTCAGCCTTCTATTTCTGCTGATAATCAAACATTATACTTTGCTAGTGCACGAGAAACGAGTGAAACGCATTTTGGAGGAATGGATTTATATAAAGTAGAGCGATTACCAAATGGAAACTGGGGAAACCCGATTAACCTTGGGCCAAAAATTAATACTCCGGGAAATGAGAAATCACCATTCATGCATTCTGACAGTTACACCCTTTACTTTTCTTCTGATGGTCATTCGGGGGTGGGAGGACAAGATATTTTCTTTTCGCATGTAGATAAGTTCAAAGAATTTACTACTCCTGTGAATATCGGAGTACCTATAAACACAGAAGAAGATGAGGTGGGTTTCATGGTCAGTACCGACGGAAAGTACGGGTACTTTTCATCAAATGCTTTGGGTGAAGGACTAGACATTTATAATTTTGAACTACCTGAGTATGCTCGCCCTGATGAGGTTGCTTTCATAAAAGGAGCTATAAGTTCAAAAGATCCGAATGCGGCCAAGGGGATGAAAATTGAATTAAAAAATACTGCCACTAATGAAGTAACTAAAGGCGTTGTAGATGAAAATACAGGCGAATACGTAGCTGTAATTAGGGCAAGCGAAAAAGAAGACGTGATGATGATGGCCAAGAAAAACGGTTATGCATTTACCTCACAATACATTAACTCAAATCAAGATGTAATTGGTCGTCCAAAACGAGTCGCTGAAGTTGAATTCAAGCCAATCGAAACGGGACAAACTTATCAAATCAACAACATCAATTTTGCTACCGATTCATATGAGTTGAACGCCCAGGTGGTCAATATTTTAAATGAATTTATTATATTCTTGGAAGATAACGCTTCTGTAAACGTTGCAATTCATGGTCACACAGATAATGTAGGAGACTCAAAGGAAAATCTGTTACTATCAACTAATCGAGCAAAGGCAGTTTTTAATTATTTGATTATACAGGATGTAGACCCTACTCGACTAAAGTTTAAAGGATTCGGTTCAACGAAGCCAGTTGCCAGTAACAGCACGCCTCAAGGGCGGGCTAAAAATAGAAGAACAGAGTTCGTAATTCTTTCCAAGTAATCTAATTACATTTGCACAAAATTAAATTAAATCAAATATGAAAAAGAGTGTATTATTATTCGCCGTAGGAGCCATGTTATTTGCTACTGCTTGTGATACGAAAAAAGCAGAAATAGAAGAAGTTACGGAAGAGACTACTGAGAATACTGAAGAAGCAATGGAAGCTGCAGCTGAAGAGTCAAATCAATTTGCAGATAATCCTGAAGGACATTTTGGAAAAATTATCGAGGCAGAAGGAGCTAAATTTATAGATGAGTTCGCTACTTTAATGGATGGAAAAGATTCATTAAATGTAAAAATTCAAGCAGTTGCTGCAGATGTTTGTCAGAATAAAGGTTGTTGGATGAAAGTTGAAACTGCTGACGGTAGCATGATGAGAATCAAATTTAAAGATTACGGTTTCTTTGTGCCTATGGACATTACGGGTAAAAATGTGATTTTTGAAGGCGTAGCATACAAAGACACTACTTCAGTTGAAGATTTAAAACACTACGCAATGGATGGCGGTCAATCTGAAGAAGAAATTGAAGCGATTACTGAACCAGAAATTAGTACTTCTTTTCTTGCAGAAGGAGTAATTGTTCTAGACTAAGACTAAAAATGACTTTATTGTCGAGCCCCTTTTCAGCAATGAAAAGGGGCTTTTTTGTGTAATTAGTTTATTCGTAGTCGCAGTGCAACAATAAATCGCTTAATTTAGCGTAATTCAAGATATTTTCCACCTTATGATTAAAAAGATAGGATTCTTTATTTGCACTATTTTGAGCATTTTCGCTCAAGCTCAAACAGGAGGAAATAATACTTATGAGTTCTTGAATATTGCATCTTCCGCGCGGATTGCGGCATTAGGAGGTGCGCAAATTGCAGTGAAAGATAATGATCCTTTTTTAGCTTTCGATAATCCAAGCTTGTTGAACAAGGAAATGGACAACAAGCTAGCTTTAACATACCTTAACTACATTTCTGATATTGGTTCTGGATTTGCTTCTTACACTAAGTCATATAAAGATATTGGCACTTTTTCAGGGGCGGTGAAATTTATAGATTATGGAAAGTTTACAGAAACGGATAATGCAGGAAATGAAATAGGAGAATTTTCTTCGGGTGAATATGCCTTTGTTATAGGCTATGCAAGAGAAATTGATACGAACTTTTCAATTGGCGCCAATGTTAAAGCAATCTATTCAAATTTTTACGACTACAATTCTTTGGGAGCAGCAGTTGACTTAAGTGCGAGTTATTTAAGTTTGAACAGAAGGTTTACAATGGCCATGGTTGTGAAGAATATAGGGAGACAAATTACTACCTATAATGATGGGGAGGAAGAAGAGTTGCCTTTTGAAATCCAGTGGGGCTTATCTAAAAGTTTTGAAAATATACCAATAAGATTAGGGTTAGTGTTCCACAATCTGCAGCAATGGGATTTAAGGTACGACAATCCTAACGATGAACAAGAGTCAACAATTCTTAACACCCCCGGAGAAGAGGAGAAGGAGGACAATAAATTTCTTCAAAATTTCGGACGACATTTAATTGTAAATACCGAGTTTTTAGTTAGTAAAAATTTCAATATTCGCTTTGGTTATAATTATTTAAGAAGAGCTGATTTAAAAATTGATGAAAACCTTGGAACGGTTGGTTTTAGTTGGGGCTTAGGTTTTAGGATAAATAAATTTCATTTGAGTTATGGAAGGTCGGCTTTTCATCAAGCAGCAGGCACGAATACCTTTTCAATTTCTACCCGACTTTCCGATTTTATCAACTAATTTTGGAAAATGAATCAGCCCATTATCATTGCCATCGACGGATATTCTTCTTGCGGGAAAAGCACAGTTGCTAAGGCACTTGCAAAACGCCTCAATTATGTCTTTGTTGATACTGGTGCTATGTATCGAGCAGTAAGTCTTTACATCCTGCGTAATAAAATAGACTGGCAAAACAGCTCTGAAAAAGAAATTGAAAAAGTATTAGATGATATCACAATCACTTTTGAATTCAATCCTGATTCGGAGCAATCGGACACCTATTTAAACGGCGAGAACGTAGAAGAAGAGATTCGTGGTAAGGCAGTGTCTGAGGTCGTGAGTGAAATTAGCCAGATAAAATCCATACGTAAAAGAATGGTGAGCTTACAGCAAAAAGCTGGAGCAAAAAAGGGTTTGGTAATGGATGGGCGAGATATTGGAACTCAGGTTTTTCCAAATGCTGAATTGAAAATTTTTATGACGGCAGATCCAAAAATTCGTGCTCAACGAAGATTTAACGAGTTAAAAATAAAGGGCAAACAATTGACCATTGAAGAAGTTGAAGAGAACCTATCTACCAGAGATTATAACGATACGCATCGTAAAGAAAATCCTTTGATCAAAGCACCTGACGCAATAGAATTAGATAATACTTATCTGAACGAAGAGGAGCAATTAAACTGGGTACTAAAGGTACTTCAAGAAAAAACTAGCTAATTTCCATCTCAGACAAAACCTGCTCTTTGGATTTGTGCCCCGGATAAAAAGAAAGAAGTTTATCCATTACTCCATCTACCACAGCATCAGGGCAAGAGGCTCCAGAAGTTAAAATAATCCGAACAGGATTCTTTTCTGGCAAAAAGTTTTTTGTCATTAACATTTGTTTCTCATGGAAATTAAAATGCCTAACCTTACTCGCATTTAGCAGTTCTTCATCACTTGAGATAAAATAAGTAGGTAATTTTTCTTCACATAATTCGACAAGATGAGATGTGTTTGAGCTGTTAAAACCTCCTACAACGATAGCTAAATCGGCATCTTTTTTCAACAAGCCAAATGTTGCTTGTTGATTATCGTTTGTGGCGTAACATAGGGTATCTCTGGTGTCCGCAAAGTGTGTGTCTATATTTTCTGTGCCGTGCAATTGTATCATTACTTCTTTGAAATAATCCGCAATAGCTTGTGTGTCGGAAGCTAGCATGGTAGTTTGGTTTACAACACCCACTCTAAATAAGTCTTTTTCGGGGTTAAATCCCTTTGAGAAATTCCCTTTAAAAATCTGATGAAAACCTTCAACGGACATGTTACCTTCAATGAATTCCCCCAGTTTTTTAGCTTCTTCCATGTCTTTGACAACGATGGAAGGAGAAAACTCAGAACTGTGAGAAAATGTGGCTCTCGTCTCCTCGTGTTTATGCTTGCCGTGAATAATTATGGTATAGTCCTCTTTACCTAATTTTTCAGATTGTTTCCAAACTTTGGTAACAAAAGGACAAGTAGTATTGTATTTTTGAATCTCTATTCCAATGCCATTTAATATCGCTTCTATTTCTAATGTTGTTCCAAATGCAGGTATAATTACAATGTCATCTTTTGTTAGTTCCTTCCACTCTACAAATTGATTGCCTTGGGTATCCATTATAAATTGGATGCCCATAGCTCTTAAGTCTGCGTTTACAGATGGGTTGTGAATCATTTGACTTAACAAGTAAATTCGTTTCCCCGGGTTTTCTTCAACTGCTTTGTAAGCTATTTCAATCGCATTTTCTACGCCGAAACAAAACCCGAAATGTCGTGCTATTAAAAACTGAACTGGACCAAAATCTAAAAGAGTTGGAGTAAAATCTTTTTTCCTTGGATCAGTTTCTTTTCTACTTTTTTTAATGGTAGAAATAAATGAACTACGGTAAGTTGTAGGTATATCGAATTGTTTCATAGCAAATTTGGTTGCTCAAAAATAACGAATGGTTATAAATTCAAACGATAATGTATGATATATGTTTTATGGAATAATCAAAGTTTTTTGCATTGTGATTTTTAGTATATTTGCGCCCTCTTTTTGAGAAGCTCGAACGTCGATATTTCGGGTACTTTAATAACAACTTTCGTTTTCATATCGATTAAAAAACGAAATACAAAAAAATACGATTCATGGCCGAATCTAAGAAAGACACTGCTGCTAAAGCAGAAGAGACTAAAAAAGCAGCTCCTGCTGCTAAAAAGGCTTCAACTACTGAAGCAAAAAAAACAAAAGCTAAAGCTGAAAAAGTAACTGAGCCAGTAGCTACACCGGAAGCAAATCCAGTGGAAGCAAAAGCTAAAGAAGCAGCCCCTAAAAAAGAGGAGAAAGCAGAAGCAAAAAAACCAACCAAAACCAGAGCTAGAAAGACTGCACCTAAGGCAGAAGCTAAAAATACAGAGTTAGCGGTAGACGATTCTACTTCAGAAGCTCCTGTTGTTGAGGCTCCGAAGACAAAGGAAGAGCGCTTAAAGGAAATGGAAGACTTCCGAAAAGATTTTGATTGGGATGCTGTTGGTAAGTACGATGACAATTATTCTGACGCAGATCAGAAGCAAATGGAAGAGATGTATGATGAGACAATCAACTCTATATCTGAACAAGATGTGATTGATGGTGAAGTTGTAAGCATTACTCCCAGAGAGGTTGTTGTAAATATTGGATACAAGTCAGACGGTGTAATTACGAAGTCTGAACTAAGATATAAGGACGATTTAAAGATTGGCGATCAAGTTGAGGTTTTCATTGAAAGTCAAGAAGACAGAAATGGTCAGTTGGTTCTTTCGCATAGAAAAGCAAGAGCTTTAAGAGCATGGGGAAGAGTAAATGACGCATTGGCTACACAAGAAATCATCAAGGGACACGTGAAGTGCAGAACAAAAGGTGGTTTAATTGTAGATGTATTTGGAATTGAGGCATTCTTGCCAGGTTCTCAAATTGATGTTAAGCCTATTAGAGATTACGATATCTACGTTGACAAAACAATGGAATTTAAAGTTGTTAAAATCAACAAGGAATTTAAAAACGTTGTAGTTTCTCATAAAGCGTTAATTGAAGCTGAACTTGAAGTTCAAAAACGTGAGATTATTTCTCAGTTAGAGAAAGGTCAAGTGTTAGAAGGTACAGTGAAGAATGTAACTTCATATGGAGTGTTTATTGATTTAGGTGGTGTTGACGGTTTGGTTCACATTACGGATCTTTCTTGGGGTAGAGTAAATCACCCGGAAGAGGTGGTTACGTTGGATGAGAAAGTTAAAGTTGTAATTCTTGATTTTGATGATGACAAGAAGAGAATTGCTTTAGGTATGAAGCAATTGGAAGGTCATCCTTGGGATAAGTTAGACGACAAGCTACAAGTCGGAGATAAAGTAAAAGGAAAAGTAGTAGTTGTTGCTGATTATGGTGCATTTGTTGAAATTCAGCCTGGTGTTGAAGGTTTAATTCATGTTTCTGAAATCTCTTGGTCTAACCAATTGCAACCTGCACAGGCATTCTTTAAAGTGAATGACGAGGTAGAAGCAGAAATCTTAACCCTAGATCGGGAAGAAAGAAAGATGTCTCTTGGTGTAAAACAATTGACTGAAGATCCTTGGGAAGGTATTGAAGCTAGATTCCCAATTGAGTCTAAACAAAAAGGAAAAGTCACAAACATTTCTGATTTTGGTGTATTCGTTGAGTTAGCTGATGGAGTAGATGGATTAGTTCACATTTCTGACCTTTCTTGGCAAAAGAAAATCAATCATCCAAAAGAAGTTGTTTCTGTAGGAGAAGAAATGGAAGTTATCATTTTGGAAATCGACAAAGAGAACAGAAGATTAAGTTTAGGTTACAAGCAGCTTGAGGAAAATCCTTGGGAGACTTTCGAAACTGTATTTGAAATCGGATCTGTGCATAAAGGAACAATCTCTGAGGTTAATGCAAAAGGAGCAACGATTATCTTGCCTTACGGTGTAGAAGCGTTTGCTACAAAGCGTAACCTGATTAAAGAGAATGAAGCTGTTGCCGGTAAGGATGAAGAGTTAGATTTCAAAATCATGGAGTTCAACAAGAATGCTAAGAAAATTGCAGTCTCTCATACTCAGATTCACAAGGATGTGGAGTACGAAGAGAAGACAGTTAAAAGAGCAGCAGCAAGAGCAGATCATGCCGCAACTTCTAAAGCAATTAAGAGCATGAATAACAAGCAAGAGAAATCTACGCTTGGTGATTTAGATGCATTATCTGCATTAAAGGATAAATTAGAAGCAGGAGAGAACAAGAAAAAGTAATCTTCTAACACTATTATTATGTCTTAGAGGCCTCGCATATGCGGGGCCTTTTTTTGTCTGTATCTGATGGCATGCTGATTACGCTCAGTTGTTTAGGTTTGGTTGAAGGGCGTTAGTGTTGAATAAGAAAATTATTCACTTGTAAATATCTCAAAATCAACTAGTTTTATATGTGTCAAAATCAACTAAAAAAAGTTTTAAATTATTTGCATTTGTAATAATAATCTTTGGTACCTTTGTCGTCCCGAAAAAAGTAGGGATAGTTTACTGAGAAGTTGTTGTATTG
>JABAZP010000028.1 GCA_018608405.1 Flavobacteriales bacterium | reverse complement strand
TGGTCTCAAACACCAATGTCTTCGGACGTGCCGGTTCGAGCCCGGCCCTGGGTACTAAGCTCATTTCGTTATTCGGAATGAGCTTTTTTAATTTTAAATAATATATTTTACACCTACATACTTCAGAGTGAAAAAGATGGTAGTCTTTACAAAGGTTTTACAGCAGACCTTGATAAAAGATTAATTGAACACAATTACGGAAAGTCCAAATACACTTCGTCGAAAATGCCATGGAAAATTCTTTACGTTGAAGAACATGAAACCCAAAAAGAAGCCATTAAGAGGGAAAAGTACTTCAAGTCAGCTGCAGGAAGAAGATGGATTTCAAAAAATGTCTTCGGACGGGCAAGTTCCCCGCCCGACTGAACAAGACTGTTAAGTCGGTTCGGGCGGGGAGCCCGGTCCTGGTTACTAAGCTCATTTCGTTATTCGGAATGAGCTTTTTTAATTACAGCTGTATTTTCTAACCATGGAATGGGTTTTGTTAAGGCAATTTGCCACAAGTTCTAAAGAAGTAATAGTATTACATTTGTAATGAATCGATTATACTTTAAATGAACCCATTCCTTTTCCATTTCCTTTTAATCCTAGTTGTTGTATTTCAATCTTGTAACGATGATAATGACACCGGACCTCAGGAAACTTCAGTTTTTGGCGTTAGCAATCGTATAATAGTTTTTAGTTCAAATTCAACAATTTATTCTATCAGCGAAGATGGAACGAACCAAACTGAAATACTTAAAATGGGTTCGAGAATTGCTTCTTTGGATTATTCTAAATCAGCATAAAAAATACTTTTTACTAGCAACGATGGGGACTTTACTAAAAACGCAGATATATATATTGCAAATCCTGACGGTTCTAACCAGATACAGGTAACCAATAATAACCTAAAAGAAATCTATCCAAGATTTTCAGGCGATGGAACGAAAATAGCTTTCACGGTAGAAAATACAAACGGATTTGCAAACCTTAGAGTCATTAATACCGATGGGTCATCAGAGACCCATATTACTAATTTCACAGATAGCATAAAAGGGCTTGCTTACGAACCAACTTGGTCTTCAAATGATAGGCAATTGTTTTTTATAGGTCAAGTCCAGGAATATGGATTACACGCTATAGATATCAATGGTAAAAACTTGAAACTTATTTATGCTTCTGACAGTATTGAATTAAGTTCACCTGCAATTTCTCCGAATGTTGCTAAGATACTGTGCTCAGGATATAGAGCACTTACTCCTGAAATTGGAGACATATATAGTTTAGATACCAACGGTCATAATCTTGAAAACCTGACCAATTTCCAAAGAACCATACCTTATAGTTTTCTTTCTACGAATCCCGCCTGGTCCAATGATGGGGAAAATTTTCTTTTACTACAAATAGAGATTTTGCTTTGACATTCCCAAGTCCGTATTATTCTACCCAAGAAATCTATAGTGCAAATATGGATGGCTCTAGTCTAATTCGACTAACTAACGATACCATTGATCAACGTTTCCCCATTTGGAAGTAACACCTAAAAAGTTTTATAAAAAACTTTACCTACTTTGTAATCACAAATCTTCTCATTAATATTCGTTTGCCTTCTTTTGCTCTATGAAACGACTGTTCTACTTTTTATTATTTACATCCTTCCAATTATCTGCACAAACCGATACCATAAAAATTTACTTTGATATTGGAGCGTCTGAAGCAAGCACTCAAGAGCTGCTAAAATTAAATGTTGACAAATCTGATTGGCAGAAAGTAGACCTTATTTCTTATACCGATTACTTGGGCTCTGAAAAATTAAACAACCAACTATCTATTAATCGTTCAAGAGAAATACGGTCACGGCTCGTTCAATATGGATTAAATACCTCAATATTGGGAGTTGTAAAAGGGGAGGGAATTACCGGGCAAACTTTGTCATCATCAAAGGGAATTCAAGAAAATAGAAGGACTGATATAATTATCACAAAAAAACCTAGCAAACCAATTGCCGAAGCAGAGGAAATAAAAGAAATGCCATCAGAAAATAAAGAACCAATTGAAGAGATCGAATTAAAATCACAAATTGAGTCAGCCAACATCGGTGATCAAATGGTATTAAAAAACATGGTTTTTTTACCTGGTCAACACTTTTTAACAGAAACAAGCCTTCGCCCCTACAACAAACTGTTCGAAACCCTACAACAAAACCCTGAGCTCAAAATTAAAATTGAAGGACATATTTGTTGCGAAATAATAAACGGAGATGGGCTTGATTTGACTACTAACTTGTATAATTTATCAGAAGCCAGAGCAAAATACATCTACGACCTGTTAATTTACGATGGCATTTCTGCAGAAAGACTTTCTTATGAGGGCTTTGCTCGACAAAATCCGCTATACCCGGAAGAGAAGACAGAAGAGGAAAAAGCAGCAAATAGAAGAGTGGAAATTAGAATTATAGAGAAGTAAGGTTCTTGCCATTTATCCAGTTTATTTCTGCTCTTTTCCCTTGCTCAAAACTTCCAAGTTCCTTATCTATTCCTAAAAATTCTGCTCCGTTCAGCGTTCCCCATTGAATGAGTGTTTCCAAAGGAATTTCTGGAAATGCTCGCTGAATGGTTTGAATTTCTTCCCAAATACTCAACGTGTCGTTAGACGCCAAGCTATCTGTTCCAAGAGTGCACTTCACTCCTTTTTCGATAAATTGTGGAATATTTGGTAATTGCCCCTCTATGTAAAGGTTGGCTTTTGGACAAAAACACCAGTATAAATTGGGATGAGTGCTCTCTGCTTTATCGATATCTTGACCTGAGGTAAATGTATTGTGCACCAATAAGAGTGCTGTATTTGCAGGCAACCTTGCTAAGTAACTTTTCAACGCGGTTTCTCCAGTTTTCCTAAAACCGGACATATCGTTCCCAAAATTTTCCATCATTTCTACCAGCTTCCCATTTCCGTTTTGAAACATATCATTCTCCGCCTTTGACTCTTGATTGTGGATGCAAATTGGGCTATTACCTTTTTCTTGCGCTATACGCTCGAAAAGCTTCTCTGAAACTGAATAAGGGCTATGCGGCACAATGGTGCTGTTAAGTCCAGCTTTTGCAAATGAAGCCTTTAGTTGTTGACCTTGCTCCATTATAGAATCAGCAAGGTGAGTTCTAAAACCAAACAACTCCACGAAAGTGTGATAGAAAATGGTCGACTCTAACTTCGCTTTTAGCGTGGAGTCTCCGTTTGAAATATCGCCAACCGCCGCAATACCTGCAACTTTCATTTCAGTATTTGCACGTTGAATGGCTGCTAACTTCTCTTCATCACTTGCATCTCTAATTTTTTGAAGCTCTACAATAAAATTGTGAATTCCTTTTTTTTGGCTCACCTTACCTTTCAGATGAGAAAGCTCCAAGTGGCAATGGGTATTTACAAATCCGGGACAAAGAGCCCCTTTAAAATATTCGACCTTCACTCCTTCTGCAGTCAAATCTAGGCCCACTTCTGCAATCCTATTCAAATCATCGATGGCCAACATTCCATTTTCTATCACTTCACCATTACCAAAGTGCAATTTGTCTGTTTTGAGTAGTCTTTGAATCAATATTTTTGAATTTAACACAGCACAAAAATATAGATTATCGCGATGATAGCTGAGTTCACGGATTCGTGTTACCTTTGTGCCCGCTATGAAGTCAACAAAGCAAAACATCCGCAATTTAAGTTTGGAAGAAATGAAGACCCTTTTTGTAGAAAAAGGCGAAAAAGCATTTAGAGCCAAGCAATTATATGAGTGGCTGTGGAAAAAGTCTGCACGTTCTTTCGAGGAAATGACAAACCTTTCCATAGAACTACGAGACAAATTGCAAGAAGAATTTGAAATACCTGCAGTACAGGTTGCTGAAGAACAAATTAGCGAGGATCAAACCATCAAAAACGCGTTTAAATTAGCTGATGGAAAAATAACAGAAGGAGTTTTAATTCCAACACCTAAGAGAGTTACAGCCTGTATCTCCTCTCAAGTTGGCTGTAGCTTAAGTTGTAAATTTTGTGCTACAGGAAAGTTGAAGTTGATGCGAAATATAAATTTCGACGAAATTTATGACCAAGTAGCCATAATTAAGGAACAAGCAGAGAAGCATTATAATCGCCCACTTTCGAACATTGTTTACATGGGAATGGGTGAGCCACTACTCAATTATAGCCAAGTTTTAAAATCGATTGAACGCATAACAGCTGAAGATGGACTGGGGATGTCGCCGAAGCGAATTACTGTTTCAACTGCAGGAATCGCAAAGTTGATTAAGCGCTTAGGGGATGACCAAGTGAAATTTAATTTAGCCCTTTCGTTACATGCAGCTAACGACGAAAAGAGAAGTAAAATAATGCCAATAAATGACCAAAATAATTTGAAAATTTTAGCGGAAGCATTAAAGTACTTTTATGAAAGAACAGAGACGAGAGTGACTTTTGAGTATATCATATTCAAGGACTTTAACGATGAAATTCAAGATGCGCAAGAATTAGCAGAGTTCTGCAAACACATTCCGTGTAAGATTAATATTATTGAATACAACCCGATTGACGATGCTGAATTTCAGCAAGCAAGCACAAAAAAAGTGGATGCTTTTGCAGCGTTTCTAGAAAACAGAAACCTAATTGTGAACATAAGAAGAAGTCGAGGTAAAGATATTGATGCTGCTTGTGGTCAATTGGCCAACAAAAACGGTGCAATTGCTGTCTAGTTAGTGTAAATTTGAAGGGTAAATGAGCAACATTAGCGTAAAAGACATAAAAGCTCCAGTAGCTAAAGAAATGCAAGAATTTGAAGTTCACTTCAAAGAAAGCATGAAAAGTACTGTTCCTTTATTGGATAAGATTACGCACTACATTGTAAAACGAAAAGGCAAGCAGATGCGACCGCTTTTCGTTTTTTTAAGCGCAAAACTATTCGATAATATTAATCCCTCCACCTATCGTGCTGCTTCGTTAATAGAGCTTTTACATACCGCAACACTGGTGCACGATGATGTTGTAGATGAGTCTTACAAAAGGAGAGGGTTTTTTAGTATCAATGCGCTTTGGAAAAATAAGATTGCTGTGCTCGTAGGAGACTACTTGCTTTCTAGAGGATTATTGCTATCTGTTGAGCACGAAGAATTTGATTTACTAAAAATAGTTTCAACCTCAGTAAAGTTGATGAGCGAAGGAGAGTTGTTACAAATTGAAAAGGCTCGTAAATTAGATATTGAAGAAGACGTTTATTTTGATATCATCACAAAAAAGACAGCTACTTTAATCGCTTCTTGCTGCGCTACTGGAGCAAAGTCTGCTAAACAGAGTGATGAAATTGTAGAAAAACTTAGGCTTTTTGGCGAGAAAGTTGGCATCAGTTTTCAAATCAAGGATGACTTGTTTGATTATGGGAGTGGTGAAAATTTAGGAAAGCCAACCGGAATCGATATAAAAGAAAAGAAAATGACCCTTCCTTTAATTTATGCACTGCGAAAAGCAGAGAAATCAAAGCGGAGAAAAATTATCAATATCGTAAAGCAAAATAATAATAACGAGAAAAAAATAAAGCAAGTAATTGATTTTGTCATTGATTCAGGCGGGTTAGAGTACGCGACTAAAAAGATGTTAGCATACAGAGATGAGGCTTTAGCTATTCTATCTGAATTTGAAAACAGCGAAGCAAAGGAATCATTGAAAAATTTAGTTTTATATACCACAGAACGAACGAAGTAAAAAAATGAAAAAAATTGTTTTTATATTGTTAAGCCTTACCATTTTTGCCTGCAATAACTCTGTTGAAGAGAATAAAAAACAAGAGGTGCTTGAACGAAAAGTTGAGCAAGTTGTAGAACGCTACTCCAACGGAATTAAAAAGATGGAAGGAGAGACAGTAAATGGGAAACGACACGGAATGTGGAAGTACTATTATGCAAATGGTTTTTTGTGGAGTGAGGGAGAGTTTTGGTACGGTGAACGCAAAGGTTACTCTATCATTTACTACAATACCGGTAAAAAACAAATGGAAGGGTCGTACGAGAACGACTTAAAAGTGGGAAAATGGAAGTTGTGGAACCCGGATGGGTCGTTAAATAAAATTATTGATCTTGACCAGATGCTTACCTCCGCAGACTCGGTTAAACTAGAACTGAAGCCTGCTAAAAATTAGCGAAATTGATACCTAAAGAAACCGTAAATCAAATTATTGAAACTGCCCGTATTGACGAGGTGGTTGGCGATTGGGTAAACCTCAAAAAAAGGGGCGCCAATATGCTTGGTTTATGCCCTTTTCACAACGAGAAATCCCCCTCTTTTACCGTATCTCCTGCTAAAGGAATTTACAAGTGTTTTGGTTGTGGAGAAGCCGGTGGCGCCGTAAATTTTGTTATGGCGCATGAGCAATATTCGTATCCAGAGGCTTTAAAATATTTAGCCAATAAGTACAATATAGAGATTGAAGAAGAGGAGCAATCACCTGAACAAGTATTAGAGGCAAATGCAAAAGAAAGCTTGTTTATTGTGAGCGATTTTGCAGCTACGTATTTTCATGAACAATTGTTAAGCTCAGAAAACGGAAGAGCCATAGGGTTAAGCTATTTCAAGGAACGAGGGTTTAGAGAAGAAACGATAGAGAAATTTAAATTGGGTTACAGCCACGATGAATGGACAAATTTAACAGATGCGGCTCTAGCAAAAGGTTACAATCTAGAATTTTTAAATAAAACAGGACTCACCATAGTCAAGGAAGAGAAAAAATTCGATCGCTTTAAGGGTCGAGTTATGTTTCCGATTCAGAATATTTCAGGAAGAGTTATTGGTTTTGGAGGTCGAACACTTTCTGCAGATAAGAAAGTAGCGAAGTACCTGAACTCACCCGAGTCTGATATTTACCATAAAAGCCGAGTTCTCTATGGTTTAAATTTAGCAAAAAAGTCGATTATTTCTCAAGACAGATGCTTCTTAGTTGAAGGTTATACAGATGTTATTTCGTTACACCAAAATGGGGTTGAGAACGTTGTATCAAGTTCTGGAACATCGCTTACTGCTGATCAAATCCGACTAATTAAACGCTATACACAAAACATAACGATTCTATTCGATGGTGATACTGCTGGAATAAAAGCAGCATTCCGAGGAATCGACATGATTCTTGAAGAAGGTCTTAATGTTCGGGTCTTAGCTTTTGCCGAGGGAGAAGATCCTGATTCGTTTGCAAAGAATCATAGCACAGCTGAAATAACAGAGTCCCTTGACAAAGAGTCTTTTGACTTTATTCGTTTCAAAACCAATTTGCTATTAAAAGAAACAGGTGACGATCCAATTAAAAGGGCAGGGCTAATCAAGGAAATAGTAGGAAGTATTGCCCTTATTCCAGACCCCATTGCCCGTTCTGTTTATTTGCAAGAATGCAGCAACCTAATGGATATTGGCGAGCAAGCTTTATTGAGTGAATTAAATAAAGTAAGGCGGAACAAGCTCACAAAAAGAATTCAGCAACAGGAAAGAGATCAAGAAAGAGATGAAGGTCCTCCGCCTGACTTTTTTCATGAAGTAGGAAATACTGAGGGTGAAGAAAAAAGTGCCAAGATAGATGTACTCGCAGAGCAAGAAAGCGACATTATCAGAACTTTTGTACAATACGGGAGTATCGAAATCGAGATTCCTACTGACACAGAGACTGAAGGAGACTCGGAGTCTATTCAGGCAAGTGTTGCAGAGTATTTAGTATTTGAAATAGAAAAGGACGAACTCCATTTTAATAATCCAGTTTTTCGAAAAATTTATCATCTTTTTAAAGATGCTGTTGAAAATGAAACCCAAGTAGAAGAGCGTCATTTGGTCACAAACACTGACAATGAAATCAGTAGTTTCACCATTGAGTGCCTCATGGAAAAATACACGCTAAGTTTAAATTGGGAAGAGAAACATAAAATTTTAACACTGACAGAAGATTTAATCTTGCCAAAAAAAATTCATAAAGGCATTTGCTCGTGGAGACTAAATAGGGTTGAACAATTAATTGGGGAAAAACAACAGCAGTTAAAAAGAAAAGATGTAGATTATGACTTAATCTTGGCGGACATTATGAAGTTGACTGAAGCTAAGAGGAAGCTTGCCCACGAATTAGGAAGAATTATTTTACATTAAACAAATGATTGAAGAAGAAGCAAAAAGTATTTGGAAAAGCATTCAGGAAGTATTGGAATACCATATTCTTGAGCTTGGGGAATATCACCTTTCCATTTACAATATAATTGTTGTAGTTTTTATTTTAATCATAGCTAAATTAATTACCTCGAACCTTGCAAAGTATTTAAAAAATAGAATTACCCAAAGGGAGGATCCAACAGACGGCAAGGCCTTAGCACTTATTCAGATTGGGAAATACACCATATTTCTTTTAGCGATTTTACTATCAGTAAGAAGTGTTGGAATTGATATCACTCCAGTTCTTTTAGGTTCTTCAGCACTATTTGTTGGTCTAAGTTTTGGCTTGCAAGACGCATTTAAAGACTTTATCTCAGGTCTCATTTTGTTGTTTGAAGGAGACATGATCATTGGCGACATTATAGAATTTGAGAATGGAATTCTGGGTACTGTTAAAGAAATCAAACTAAGAACATCAAAGGTCCGAACCAGGGATGGAATTGTAATTTTTGTCCCTAATTCCCAATTGACGAATAATCGAGTTATCAATTGGACCAACAGTAATGTTTTAACTAGGTTTCACGTGAGCGTTGGTGTAGCCTATGGTTCCGACACTGCTCTAGTGGAAAAGGTATTATTAGAAGTTGCCAAAGAAGATGAAGCGGTGAATATGAAAATCAAACCATTTGTTCGCTTTCTTGATTTTGGTAGTTCTTCACTAGATTTTGAAATCCACTTTTGGTCCAAAGAAGTTTGGCGAATAGAATTTGTAAAAAGTAGAATGCGTTTCGCAATAGATCAGAAATTTAGAGAACATAACGTGACAATTCCTTTCCCACAAAGAGATTTACATGTTCAAAGTTCTCAAGTCCCATTTACACCTAAAGAGTAATTCAGCATATGAAGCGTTTGATTCTATCCATCATACGATTCTACCACGCTCTGCCTGCTAAGGGGAAAGTTACGCACCGTCAATTTTTAGTATGGCGGCACAAACACCTAAACAATAGGCAGTTTGTATTAATTCTAAGTATCCTAATTGGATTCTCCTCAGGCTTGCTTGCAGTTGCTCTAAAAAATGCGGTACACTTCATTCAGTCTATGCTTGAGCCCAACAAGCTTAATACTTACGAAAACTATTTGTACCTTATTTACCCGGCAATTGGAATTATTATTACCGTTTTAATTGTCCGTTTTTTTATTAAACGAAGAGTTGGCCACGGTATTCCTTCCACGCTTTATGCCATTTCAAAAAAGAACTCTAACGTGCCTTTTTCCGCTACCTATGCTTCTATTTTAACAAGTATGGTTACCGTCGGGTTTGGTGGTTCTGTGGGGCTAGAGGGCCCAACTGTTGGTGCAAGTAGCGCAATTGGTTCCAATTACGCGAGACTTGGCAGAATGAATTATAAAACTACCACCTTGCTTTTGGGTTGCGGAGCAGCTTCAGCTATGTCGGGAATTTTTCACGCCCCAATCGCAGCTATTGTTTTTGCGTTAGAAGTGATCATGCTAGACTTAACTGCAGGCTCTTTAATTCCTCTTCTACTTGCTTCTGTTTCTGCTACGCTGACCTCTACCTTTATGTTAGGCAACGAGGTTTTATTTGATATTGAACTTACGGAAATATTCTCTTTCAACGATTTACCATTCTATTGTATCCTTGGAGTTTTTACGGGGTTGTTATCGATATACTTCTGTAAAACATATTGGTATATTGAGAGTGCTTTTGAAAAATTTGCCTCCCAAACCAAGAAAATCATCATTGGGTCATCTGTCTTGGGACTTTTATTATTTCTTTTTCCACCCCTATATGGTGAAGGGTTTGGAGCCATTAAAAGTTTGTTGCATGGTGATGAATATGCTCTCATGCAAGGCAGTTTTTTTTACGAATGGAAGTCACAGCTTTGGGTGCTGCTACTATTCTTGTTTTCGATTGTTTTTCTTAAGTCGATTGCAACTGCCGTTACCTTAGGTGCTGGTGGTATTGGAGGCATTTTCGCACCGTCTTTGTTTATTGGTTCTGTTTTTGGATTTTCGTTTTCGAAACTAATTAACAGCTTAGGCTGGTTCAACCTTTCCGAAAAAAACTTTGCTCTGGTTGGCATGGGAGGTGTAATTGCCGGCATTCTTCACGCTCCATTAACAGGTCTTTTTCTCATTGCAGAAATTACTGGAGGCTATGATCTCGTAATCCCTCTGATGCTAACAGCGGCTATCTCATTTTTAACGTCTAAATACTTTAATCCTCATTCCTTGTATACCATGCAATTGGCAAAAAAAGGAGAGTTAATTACACATGATAAGGATAAAGCCGTACTCACTTTAATGAATTTACAAGCTGAAGTAGAAAAAGACTTTAGCTCGGTTTCACCAAAAGATAGCTTGCGCAGTTTGGTAAAAACAGTTTCAAATTCTAAACGTAACATCTTCCCAGTTGTTAATGATAATTTTGAGTTAGAAGGTGTTGTGTTGTTAGATGACATTCGACAAATCATGTTTCAACCGGATCAGTACGATGAAGTTTTTGTAAACGAGATTATGCGCGACTTCCCCACATCTATTTCTTCTAAAGACCACATGGACAAAGTAATGGAAAAGTTCAACAACTCCGGGGCTTGGAACTTGCCAGTTATTGACGATGGCAAGTATATTGGTTTCGTTTCCAAGTCAAAGCTATTTAATGCATATCGCAAGGTTTTACAAGATTTTTCTGACGAATGACATAGAAAAAATTCAAAATAAATTGAAGTAAATTAGCATAAAATAACGCTATGAAAAAACTATTCTTGATGCTATTTTTTCTTCCTCTAGTTGGATTTACGCAAGAGCCTGAATTCAAAAAAGGCATTCCAGAAGATTTGGATAAAGAGAAAATCATATTTTTAAAACATGAGCCAATTAAGCTCAGTGAATTTGAAGAGGAAACTAAATCTACTGAGTATATTTTACAAAGGCAGAAGAGCCACAATCGTATTTTGTCCCAGTCAAATGGTAAACTAGAGATTGCAGCAATGGACTACCCTTTTGAATATGCAATTACAACTCCATCCACCTATTTCTCGCTGGCTGAGGCGGGCTATAAGTATGTTTTGCAAAGCAGCGTATATCAATATGAACACTTAATGGCACAACCACCTGAGGACGAACTTCTCGTTTTTAAATATTTTATTTTCGACATGCAAAATAACATTGCATATGAAGTGTTTCGACTAGATGAAATGAAGGTATATGATTTTAAACTTGTAATCAAAAAACTTAATAAAGCCATCAAAGCAGCTGAGTAGTTTATTACAGAATCATTCCTGCACCTACCGTTTCATTTGTTGCTTCATCAATGATGATTAAACTACCGGTATTTCTATTTCGCTTGTACTCATCGGTAAAAAGTGCTTTAGTTGTTCGAATTGAAATCCTACCAATATCGTTCATTTTTATCTCCTGATCATCTTCCAGTCGATGAAGTGTATTAATATCCACTTTGTATTTTACTTCTTTCACAATACATCTCACATCATTTGACGTATGTTTAATTGCGTATTTACCTCTTACTTGTAATGGCTTTTCGTTTAACCAACACACCATTATATCAACGTCTTGGGTAATGTTTGGCTGATTGTTTTCCCTTACAATCATGTCACCTCTGCTTATGTCGATTTCGTCTTCCAAAGTTAACGTAACAGACATCGGAGCAAAAGCTTCCTCTATCGGCCCATCCATTGTATCAATGGATTTTATAGTAGAACTAAATCCTGATGGTAATGCTACTACTTTATCTCCAGGTTTAAATACTCCACCTGCAATTCTTCCCGCGTAACCTCGGTAATCGTGAAATTCATCAGACTGAGGTCGTATAACATACTGAACAGGAAAACGACAATCCACATGGTTTTGATCGCTTCCAATATGAATGTTCTCCAATAAATACAACAAGGTACCTCCTTGGTACCAATCCATATTTTCTGACTTATTTACAACGTTATCGCCATTCAGAGCCGAAATTGGAATAAACTTAATGTCCTTAATTCCTAGCTTGGAAACAAATGCTTCTGTGTCCTTCTTAATTTTTTCGAATACCTCCTCACTGTAGTCTACCAAGTCCATTTTGTTAATGCAAAATACAACATGTGGAATTCCAAGAAGTGACGCAATAAACGTATGGCGATAGGTTTGCTCAATTATTCCCTTTCTAGCATCAATAAGAATAATGGAAAGGTTAGAAGTTGAAGCGCCTGTGACCATATTCCGAGTATATTGAATGTGCCCCGGAGTATCCGCTATGATAAATTTTCTTTTGGGAGTAGCAAAATATCGGTATGCAACATCAATTGTTATTCCTTGCTCTCTTTCAGAACGCAATCCATCCGTTAAAAGAGCCAAGTTAACATTCGCTTCTCCTTTCTTCTTACTACTTGCCTCTATTGCGTCGTACTGATCTTGAAATATAGATTTGCTATCGTAAAGCATTCTACCAATCAAGGTACTTTTACCGTCATCTACACTACCCGCCGTTGAAAACCTCAACAGTTCCATGTCTAAGTATGATTTACCACTCATTTTTCTAGTTGTTATTTACCAATTGTCAATTGATAATCAATTAAAAGTATCCTTGCTTTTTTCTGTCCTCCATTGCTGCTTCTGACCGCTTATCGTCTGACCGTGTGCCTCTTTCCGTTGTTCTGGTTGCGGCAACCTCTTCAATAATTTTTTCTAAATCATCCGCCTCAGAATACACTGCACCAGTGCACGTCATATCGCCAATCGTTCTAAAACGAACTGTCATTTTTTCAACACCCTCTTCCGGTTTTCTCTCCATCACATCAGAAGCAAACATGACTACGCCATCACGAATGAAACAGTCTCTTTGGTGGGAAAAATAAAGAGAAGGCAATTCAATTCCCTCAGCTAAAATATATTGCCAAACGTCCATTTCCGTCCAATTTGATATCGGAAAAACCCTAAAATTTTCTCCAAAGTGCTTCATTCCGTTGAAGATATTCCACAACTCAGCCCTCTGATTTTTCGGATCCCACTGTCCAAATTCATCTCTATGAGAGAAGAACCTTTCTTTTGCCCTTGCCTTTTCTTCATCTCTTCGAGCGCCACCCATTGCCGCATCAAACTTATTATCCTCAATTCCTTTGAGTAGCGCAACTGTTTGTATGCCGTTGCGACTCGCATTAAAGCCCTTTTCTTCAACCGCTAACCCTTGATCAATCGCATCCTGAACTGAAGCAACAATTAAGTTTACACCCATTTCTTCTACAAACTTGTCTCTAAACTCGATGGTCTCTGGGAAGTTATGCCCGGTATCAACGTGCATTAATGGAAACGGAACTTTTGCTGGATAGAACGCCTTTTTTGCAATGTGCGCGCAAACAATAGAATCCTTGCCCCCAGAGAAGAGCAAAACCGGATTTTCAAATTGAGCAGCAACCTCTCTTACGATGTAAATCGCTTCAGATTCTAATTCCTTTAGGTGATTTAAATTATAATTATTCATTTATGCTTTTATAAATGGTAGAACATGAGCTAAAACGTAATTAGCGGAATCTTCTACCGTTTGATTTTCTGTTTCTACGACAATGTTTGGATTTTCTGGACTTTCGAAAGGTGCGCTAATTCCTGTGAAGTTTTTCACCTCTCCCGTCCTAGCTTTTGCGTACAGCCCTTTTGTATCTCTCACTTCACAAACCTCCAAGGATGTATTTACAAAAATTTCAATAAAATTTTCTTGGCCAACTATAACTTTAGCTTCACTTCGAATTTGCTCTGTTGGGCTCACAAAACAATTTATAGTTATCACCCCACAGTTAAGAAACAGCTTAGAGACTTCTGCAATTCTTCTAATATTTTCTGTTCGGTCTTGTTCTGAAAAACCCAGATTACTGTTTATCGCTGCTCTGATATTATCGCCATCTAACAATTGAGTTAAATACCCTTGTTGGTGCAATTTTTTCTCTAAAACCTTCGCTATTGCCGTTTTCCCAGAACCGCTTAACCCTGTTAACCAAAGAACTTTTGCCTTTTGATTTAGCATTTTCTCCTTCTCTTCTTTAGGAAGAATTTCATCAAATACAGAATAAATATTATTGCCTTCGTCTTTCATTTGAGAGGGCAAATTTACAAATTTAGAATGCCTTTAATTTGATTGATTTCAAATTGTTCAACCGTACTTCTTTTCAAATCTCTTACCTTTGGTTTCCCATCAAAAAAACTACGGAGTTGGATTTTAAAAACACCCCAAAAATTGATCAAGTAGGCTTAGTTGAACGAGCGGATCGTTTTAAGTCAAGAAGCATTAAAAAAGAAGCTAAAATTCAAGGACTTAAACTAGCCTTTAGCATGATTGATCTCACGACTTTGGAGGGAAAAGACACCGAAGGTAAAGTGAAACAATTGTGCTATAAAGGCATGCACCCCGATGACAGTTTAGACATTCCGACAGTTGCTGCCATCTGCGTTTATCCCAACTATGTTGCTACTGCCAAAAAAGCGCTTGGAACTTCCGGCGTTAAAGTAGCTTCCGTTGCAACTGCGTTTCCTAGTGGAAATAGTAACCTAAAAGTAAAACTAGAAGATACTCGAATAGCAGTAGATGCCGGCGCTGATGAAATTGATATGGTGATTTCTAGAGGGAAGTTTCATCAAGGAGAATATCAATTTGTGTACGATGAAATTGCAACCATAAAGGAGGCTTGTGGAAAAGCTAGGCTAAAGGTTATTTTGGAAACTGGGGAATTGGGAACTGCTGACAATGTTCGCAGGGCAAGTGACATTGCCATTTGGGCAGGGGCCGATTTTATTAAAACATCTACCGGTAAAATCTCACCAGCCGCCACCATGCCAGTGACTCTTTTAATGTTAGAAGCCATTAAAGATCATTATTTAAAAACAGGCAAAATGATTGGAATGAAACCCGCAGGTGGAATTTCGGATTCTAAAACAGCACTGCAGTTTTTAGTGATGTTGCGAGAAACTTTAGGCCAAGATTGGATGACAAATAAATGGTTCCGTTTTGGAGCAAGTCGTTTAACAAATGATATTTTACTACAACTTAAGAAACAAGCTACAGGAATTTACCAAAGTGGCGATTACTTTTCAAAAGACTAATTATTAATTGTCAATCAAAAAGTTTTTAATTTTTAATCAATCACATAAATATTATTGAAATACAATTGATTAACCATTAAAAACTATAGAATTAAAAATTGATTTAACATGGCGAAAGAAAACGCATTTTCATTAAAGTTTAACACAGATTGGAAATATGCTCCAGCTCCAGAAAGTACAGATCACGTTGAAATTAAAGCCAAGTATGACTTATTTATTGGAGGAAAGTTTGTAAAACCTAACTCGAAAAAGTATTTCAAAAGCATTAACCCGGCAACAGAAGAGATAGTATGCGAAATTGCCGAAGCAAATGATAAAGATGTAGACGATGCAGTAAAGGCTGCCCGAAAGGCTTTTCCGGAATGGAGCAAAATAGGAGGAAAAGAAAGAGGAAAGTACATTTATCGGATTGCTCGATTAATTCAAGAACGCGCTAGAGTGTTTTCTGTAATTGAATCTATCGACGGAGGAAAACCCATCCGAGAATCTAGGGATATTGACATTCCATTGGCCGCCGCTCATTTCTTTTATTATGCTGGTTGGGCCGATAAGTTAGAATATGCTTTTCCTAACAGAAAGGTTGAAGCATTGGGAGTAGCTGGTCAAATTATTCCTTGGAATTTTCCTTTATTAATGGCTGCATGGAAAATAGCTCCTGCTTTGGCTTGCGGAAATTGTGTAGTGTTAAAACCAGCAGAAACAACGTCTGTGACGGCCATAAAGTTGGCAGAGTTAATTCGCGATGCAGGCCTACCAGATGGCGTAGTGAATATAATTACTGGGGCAGAAAAAACTGGTGCCGCTATCGTCAATCACAAAGACATTAATAAAGTAGCATTTACCGGATCAACAGAAGTAGGAAAGATTATTCAAAAGGCGATTGCTGGAACTGGGAAAAAATCAACCTTGGAGTTAGGAGGAAAAGCAGCGAACATTATTTTTGAAGATGCTCCAATTGACCAAGCGGTAGAAGGAGTGATCAATGGAATTTTCTTCAACCAAGGACACGTTTGTTGTGCCGGTTCAAGGCTGTTTATTCAAGAATCGGTGAAAGATGAAGTGATTCGAAAATTGAAAATTCGTTTAGAAACGCTAATTGTTGGAGACCCGATGGATAAAAACACGGACATAGGCGCCATTAATTCAAAAGAGCAATTAAAAACCATCACAGATTACATTAAAATCGGAGAAAAAGAAGGTTTCGAAAAATTTCAGGCGAATGCAGCCGTACCTAAGAAAGGATACTACTGTGCGCCAACGTTATTTCTAGATGTTGCGCAAAGCAGCAGGTTAGCACAAGAAGAAATCTTTGGTCCTGTTTTGGCAATTCAAACATTTAGAACAGTAGACGAAGCCATTGAAAAAGCAAACAACACCCCTTACGGGCTTTCTGCAGGCATTTGGACGGATAAAGGTTCAAAGGCATTTAATATGGTAGCCCAGTTGAAAGCAGGCGTCATTTGGGCCAATACTTTTAATAAGTTTGACCCTGCTTCACCTTTTGGTGGCTTTAAAGAAAGTGGTTTTGGACGGGAAGGCGGAATGCATGGGTTAGAGGCGTATTTGAAGGTGAGTTAATTCTTGATATCGCTACTAACTGGTAAGTCCAAACAAATGAAATTAGCGCTACTTTTTAAATATAGCGCCAGATAAATCTCATTCATGAAAAAGTCAACAATAATTTTTTTCTTAATTATTCCATTCTTTTTAATTGGACAAACAATTAAAGATTCCGTCAAACAAAAACGATACGGTCTAATTTTTTTACCCTCAATTGCACTGTAGGCTTCCCCTTTTTAGTACGGTTTTAAATTATAAATTATTTTCATTTAATA
>JABAZP010000014.1 GCA_018608405.1 Flavobacteriales bacterium | reverse complement strand
TTTTAAAATTAGAAATTCTACTTTTAAACTGTACTAGTTTTGGGGGAGCTTACAATTGATCCAATGGTGCAAATCTTTGCTAATCACATGACCTTCCCCAAAGCCTACAGAGAAAGCAGTTTCCCACAAATGATGGTAAGATTCACTCCATGGAGAGTTTGCCCAAACCATTGCAATGATAACTGCTAAAAATAACAACACTCCGGATACGGGCTTATTCCGAAGCAAGTTATCTACCGGTTGCAATATTCTATCAATAGGATACCTTTTCTCCTTGAATAGGCGACCAATTGATTCTTTACTAGACGTTTTCTTTTCGTTCATTCAACTCGATATACCGGAAAACGGTTCACTGTTTTTTCGTAATAAGGTGACTTTTTGTAAATAAAATACAATTGAGCCCAAGAATTAGCTGCAAAAGACGCATCTGTAGATTTTTTATTCTCGAATTCCGCTTCTACTTCAGGGTTTTCTTTCAAAAACTGAATTGCTTTTGGTTCAAAGGAATAATCTGAGAACCATTCCTTTTGTTGTAAAATACCGTCAAAGAAATTCCAAGCAAAAAATCCATCTACAGACTGAGGCTCTAATGTTTCAACAATGTATTTATTAGATTCTTGGTTTACTTCAATCCAATAATCTCCTTTATACAATTGAACTTGCTCTGGCCTTTTCTCAACCTCGATGTTTGTGTGTAAAAAGTGACCTTCATAAGGTGTTTTAGGCGAACTATAATCTTTAATATAGTATACATGAACGCTAACTAAAGAGTCTCTTTCCATTTCCCTAACTCTAACATCATTCAACAACAATCGTTCAATTACCTGTTCATATGCTTGCGGAACAATGTAAAATTTTGGTTTTTCAACTTGAATTTTAGTTTTAAATGAGTTGTAATAAGGAATCATTTCGCTAAATGAATCCGCTCTGTTGTAAAACATCATTTCCTGTTCGGTCAACTCGCTTTTTCGAGTAACAGTTTGGTATCCATTAAATGAAATTTCCTCAATCTTCGAAGTGTCTAATTCCCACTCGAGAGTAAAGTTTTCTTGAGTTTTAGTGTATTGCTTGGCCTCACTCCTCTTTTGCTGTATCGCATTAGAGTTTTCAGCACTGTACACTACCGCCGTTTCTAAAAAACCCAATGTATGCTGCACCCTTTGGCCGAATGGCTTATATACATGTGCTTCGGTTATGAAGCTAAAACAATCAAACAAAGATGCATACCCCGAAGAGTAACGCGGAGTTTCCAAAAATGCCTTTATCCCTTGATCAGGAGAAGACTTATAGTTATACACGTACGGAATCATATCCATACCCTTCTGCTCCATTGCTTTGTAGAAAGCCGGAACCATATTTTGCTGGGCGAATTGAGATAAAACGGGATTTAACTTGTCCTTCTGCGAATTGATTAGTGTTAACGTGTACTGATGATCTGAACCGTTTGTTGTATGGGTATCAATAAAAATATCAGGATCCCATGCTCTGAATAGTTTTGTAAAAGTCTTTGCATTCCTTGAATCCAACTTGATAAAATCTCGGTTTAAATCCAAGTTCTTCGCATTTCCTCGAAAACCATGTTCTTCCGGCCCATTTTGATTGGCTCTTGAAAAAGAACCTCGATTTAACATGCCCCCTACATTGTAGACCGGGATAATTAAAACAACAACAGAGTCTAACATTTGATGTAGCTCGTGTTTTGGGTTAGATAACTTCCTAGCTAATTCTACCGATGCGTCTATTCCACAAGCTTCTCCAGCATGAATGCCATTATTAATTAGCAAAATTGACTTTCGATTTTTTCTTGCTTTTTCTCGAGTGAAGTCTCCATCTTTGGCAATTACTACCAAATGGATTGGCTTTCCAACATCAGACTTACCCACACCCAACAGACTTACAACAGAACTATTAGTCCATAAGTGTCGGTACGCTTGAATTAACTCATCTTGGGTAAACGTTCTATTTTCAAGAAAAAGTGCTTTGTCTTGAGCGTAAAAATTTACAGCAAGAAAAGTCGTACAGAGAAAAAGCAAATAACTAGTTCTACTCAATGATCACCTTTTTCACGGTTGAACCTTGGCGAGTAATAACCTTATAGAAATAAATACCTCGTGCAGTAGGAGTAAACAACGACATAATTCTGGTATTTACTAATTGGGCACTTTCTACTAATTTACCTCGGCCATCAAATACTTCATAGCCCTCCAAATCAATCTCATCTTCAACTCGTAAAGTCAAGTTTTCTCCTAGTGGGGAAGGATTCGGAGATAGAAAGACTTTATTGAGCAACTCATCATTTACCGATTGTATTCCATTAGAACCTAAAACTTTGATGTAATTTTCTCTTAACAACGTATCCCTAGAAGTTCCTGAAGAAACAATTAATTGCACATCGTAAAATCCTGTATCTGTAAAACTTACTTCAATGTTTCTGGTGCTAGCACTACCAGTCTCATATACTACATTGTTCGGATTAAAACTCCACTGATGCGTCAACCCAAGGCCTCCAATAGAAAGGTTTGTAAAACCAAGTGTTTCATTTAGATCTACCACCGTCGTATCAGCTGTAAAAATCGCTACAGATGGTATTAACGGAGTTACAACTCTTGCACTGTCTCTAAATTCAACTGAATTAGGAACAAATGTACCTGCGATTACCAATCCGTTAACCGTCATTACAGGAATACGCTCTCCATTTGCGATCCATTGGTACGTTCTTAAATGACTAGGAATAGCTATGTTTTGTCCAGAAAAGCTGATCGAGTCCAACGACACCATATCGGTAACTACTCTTAATGTGTTGAATGTTCCATAAGGTGTGGTTACCGAACCCCATGCGTCTACTTCATTGATTCTATAACCGGCAGAGCCATAATAAAGTGGAGGAAATATATTATTAAATACAAAATCGTAATCTGAACTATCTCGATCCTGGTAATCTAATGGAAATTGAAATACCTCATCTTTATTTTGATAGGGAATTTGAATTGGAATTGGACTGCCTACAAACGGCAAAGTAGCAGCCCTATAATCGATAGAAAAATCTGATGAAGTAGAATTTATAAAGTTGTAGACATTGGTTACAGAATTAGGGCCTAACGACAATGTATCTGCAAACAATAGTCCAATCCTGTTAGTTGGAATAGCGTTATACGGTGTTTGAGACGAACTAACAAAATTTTGAACTGTCTGACTAATTACTCGTAAAGAATCGAAAATCCAAGTTTGATTTGCTCCAGACCGCTGATAATTCAACAATATTGAAGAGTCAAGGAGAGCTGTGCTAAACCTTAATGTATCTCCTGAAACAGGCATGTTTGAGCTGGTTACAGTAATTTGCGAATGCGAATGAAAGGCAATAAACAGACTAAATGCGACTAATAACTGTTTCATATTGGTTTTGGTTTTAAAAACTAAAGTTAACCATTAATAGCAACCACCTCTGTAATTTGATTAGGCAGCATTTCTTTTAGCATGCTTTCAATACCGGCTTTCAATGTCATGGTTGACGAAGGACAGCCGCTACAGGCACCCCTCAAAACAACATTCACCTTACCTTCTTCGAAAGAATGAAAATCAATGGCTCCACCATCGCTCTCTACCGCCGGGCGAATATATTCATCTAAAATATCTGCAATCTTAGCATCTATTCCTTCTAAATCAGTTCGTTTGGGTGTGGCAACCGTTTCTTTCTTTTCTTCGACTTGGTTCATTTCTAAGGAAGAAACTTTCACAACCACTCCATCATTATTCAAATAATCTCCCAAAAAATCTCTTAGTTGGTGAATTACATCTTCCCATTCAATAATGTCGGTCTTAGTTATGGCAACAAAATTACTAGCAATAAAGACCTTTGAAATAAACGGAAAATTCAGCAGTTTCATTGCCATAGGAGAATTCTCTGCGTCATCATCTAGTCCATATTCATAAATCTGTCCATCAACCACCATGTAGCGGTTAGAGACAAACTTCATTGTTGCCGGATTTGGTGTGCTTTCAGCATAAATATTGTGGGGTGCAATTGTTTTTTCCATAGTTCAAAATTACTCAACAATTCAGAACCTATCTAAAATGAAACGCTGCTTGGTATAAAATTTTTAAGCGTCGTTCTTAAATGATGGTTAGCTTTGTTGACTTGTTAAATTACCTAGTAAACATGGCATTAATTAAAACAGTTCGCGGTTTTACTCCAAAAGTGGGGAAAAATTGCTTTTTAGCCGAAAATGCGACCTTGATTGGTGATGTGACCACCGGCGACGATTGCAGTATTTGGTACAGTGCTGTTGTTCGTGGAGATGTGAATACCATCTCATTGGGCAACAAGGTGAACATTCAAGATGGTGCCGTTATTCACTGCACTTTCAAGAAATCGAAAACAATCATTGGAAACAATGTTTCAGTAGGACACAATGCAATTGTGCATGGGTGTGAAGTTCATGACAACGTGCTAATCGGTATGGGGTCAATCGTAATGGATAATGTTATAATTGAAAGCAATGTAATTGTTGCGGCAGGAGCAGTTGTAACTCAAAATAGTCGATTGGAATCAGGATTTATTTACGCAGGCACGCCGGCCAAAAAAATCAAAGAATTAAGTGCCGATTTAAAGACCGGTGAAATAGAGCGAATTGCGAACAATTACTTAACATATTCAAGTTGGTTTAAAGAAGAGAAATGAAAATATATCACAATCCCCGCTGCACAAAAAGCAGACAAACTTTAGCTATAATAGAGACTGCAGGAATTACCCCTGAGATTATCAAATATTTGGAAAATACCCCTTCTAAAGAAGAGCTGCTTGATTTACTCATGAAGCTAAACTTAAAGCCTGCTGATATTTTGAGAAAAGGAGAAACTGCCTACAAAGAAATCATTAAAGGCAAAAAGTTTGGAGACGAGGAATTGATTCAAATAATGATTGAAAACCCTAAGTTGATAGAAAGACCAATTGTGGTAAAAGGAAATAAGGCTGTTCTCGGTAGACCGCCAGAAAACGTTGAGAAATTGTTTTAGTGAGCAGCTTTATCAGCTTTTTTACCTTTCAACATTTCGATAACATACATTGTAATTGCATAAGGTAAAGCGAAGGCAGAAAGAAAGATTAATACCCAAAATGCCAAAGAAAAAATACCAATAAACAATAAAAAACCCGCTGTATACATAGTTTCTAAATAAAATTCTTTGCAATTTTACGCAAAATTTAGGCGATTAAAGAAAAATATAAAACAAAAAAAGATGGATTATAGAATAGAGAAAGATACCATGGGCGATGTTAAAGTTCCTGCGGACAAGTACTGGGGAGCTCAGACAGAACGCTCTAGAAATAATTTTAAAATTGGTGGAAGCAAACAACAAATGCCTCTTGAAATCATTTATGGTTTTGCCTATTTGAAAAAAGCTGCAGCGCATACCAATTGCGAATTAGGAGTTTTAACAGCGGAAAAAAGAGACGCTATTTCTGCCGTATGTGATGAGATTTTGGAGGGTAAATTAGATGATCAATTCCCTTTAGTGATTTGGCAAACTGGCTCAGGTACACAAAGCAATATGAATACCAATGAAGTTATTGCAAACAGGGCGCATGTTATTGCCGGTAATAAATTGGGCGAAGGAACTACTGCCATACACCCGAACGACGATGTAAATAAATCGCAATCCTCCAATGACACCTTTCCAACAGGGATGCATATTGCGTGCTATAAGATGGTAGTAGAAACGACCATTCCTGGTGTTGAAAAGCTTAGGGATACACTAAAAGCAAAGGCTGAAAAATACATGAATGTTGTAAAAATTGGCCGTACACATCTAATGGATGCCACTCCATTAACGGTAGGCCAGGAATTTTCAGGCTACGTTTCTCAATTAAACCATGGCTTAAAAGCCTTAAGAAATACACTCGACCACCTTTCTGAATTGGCTTTAGGTGGAACTGCTGTTGGAACCGGAATTAATACTCCAAAGGGATATGCTGAGTTAGTTGCAAAGAAAATTGCTGAATTCACAGAACTACCATTTGTGACTGCAGAAAACAAATTTGAAGCATTAGCAGCGCATGATGCTATTGTAGAAACACATGGAGCCTTGAAACAACTTGCAATGAGTTTAATGAAAATTGGCAACGATATCAGGTTATTAGCTTCTGGACCACGATGTGGAATTGGAGAATTAGACATTCCGGCTAACGAACCAGGTTCGTCTATTATGCCTGGAAAGGTGAATCCAACGCAAGCTGAAGCATTAACGATGGTTTGTGCTCAGGTAGTTGGTAACGATATGGCCGTGGCTGCAGGAGGAATGAATGGTCATTTTGAATTGAACGTTTTTAAGCCAATGATGGCTCAAAACCTATTAGAGTCCGCTCGTTTAATTGGCGATGCTTGCGTTTCTTTTAACGATAACTGTGCCGTTGGCATTGAACCAAATGAAGCAAACATCAAACAAAACTTAAACAACTCCTTAATGTTGGTTACTGCTTTAAATACACACATTGGCTACGACAAAGCTTCGAAAATTGCAAAAACAGCTCATGCTAATGGCACCACGCTAAAAGAAGAGTCCATTAACTTAGGTTACTTAACAGCAGATGAATTTGATGCTTGGGTTGATCCGAGTAAAATGATTGGGAGTTTATAAAACGTAACAATAAATAATTTTAAAGTCGATTAACCGGAGGTTAGTCGACTTTTTTATATTTATACCCATGTCAAAAATTACGTTTAAAAGCCAATCAATCATTATCAATGACGCTGCCAAACAAGGTCAGGTTATGATGACTTTTTTGCTATCAATCAACATCTTAAACCCGATTCTTTTCATTAGTGGTTCAGACGAGTCAATTACGTACGGGTTGAATACTCTATGGCTAATAGTTGGAAGTATTTCCGTTTTCGTGTTGCTATTTTAAACAGTAAAACGAAGTTTTCAGAAAGAGCTAAAACGAAATTCTATCCGGTCAATATTATCAAAATCAACCACGTTGGGGAGAAGTATTACCTTTAAACTTAAAAATAGCAAAACAAGAGTGGTTAGCTTTTCAGACAAATTAAATTTAGCAAGCGAACTAAACGCTCTACAACAAAACAACTATGACATTCTTTAAACCAGCTATTTTAAGTATTCTCGTTAGCCTTTTTTTAAGCTCTTGCGGCAAGAAGAATAAAATCGACGAGTCGGTCAACACGTTCAACATTGAAATAGAAAAACTTGATAGTCCTGTTTCAAATAGCATCAGAGGCATGTCTGTAGTTGACTCCAACACTGTTTGGCTGACGGGTGTAGACGAAACAATTTTAAGAACAACCAATCAAGGTGCCTCTTGGGACAAGTTAGCAATTCCTGATACCAACCATCTCGATTTTCGCTCAGTACATGCATTTTCAAAAAGTTCAGCTATAGTGGTAAGTGCAGGTTTTCCTGCTAGAGCATACAAAACCAACGATGGGGGATTTAGCTGGAGTTTGGTTTATGAAAACAAGGATTCCTCCGCTTTCATGAATTCAATCGTCTTTAAAAATGAACTGGAAGGAATAATTATTGGCGACCAAATCGACGGAAGACATTTAATATTAAGAACCGGAAATGCAGGGGTTACCTGGCAACGGATAGACTCAGTAGATGTGCCGAAACCGCTGAAAGTAGAGAATGGCTTTGCAGCCAGTGGTACCTGCATCACAGTAAGTAAGTCGGGAAGGTTTTTTATTGGATTAGGGGGTGAACAAGCACGAATATTTAGCTCTCTAAATGGATATAAATGGAAAGCTAAGACCACTCCACTTGTTCATGGAGAGCCTTCTTCAGGAATTTATTCAATACATGCTTGTGGTACAGGAAAAATTATGGCCGTAGGTGGGGATTATACACAAATTGATTCGAGCCATTATCCCATTATTTCTATGAACGACGGGAAGAGCTGGATAAAAGCAAAGGGGAAAGTCGGAGGTTATCGGTCCATTATTAATTATTCTAAAAAAGGAAAGTTTTGGGTTACCGGTGGAACGAATGGCTTAGAAATGAGCTCTGATGATGGTGCTAGTTGGACAAGCTTTTCACTTCAAGACATTAATACGTTAAGATTTCTACCACAAACAACCAAAGCGATTGGGACAAACAGTAAGGGAGAAATCTTTTTATTCGATTTTCAATTTAAGAACTGATAGATTTAATTAACTTCACTTCCAACAAGACAACCACCAAAACTTTCCCTACATGAGTATTTTCAAAGAGCTTAAAAGCGACATTCCTTCTAGTATTATTGTATTCTTTGTGGCGCTCCCTCTCTGTTTGGGGATTGCTTTGGCTTCGGGTGCCCCCTTGTTCTCTGGTCTAATTGCTGGAATTGTTGGAGGAATTGTGGTCGGTTCTTTGAGTGGTTCAGCTTTGGGAGTTAGCGGTCCCGCTGCAGGTTTAGCTGTTATTGTACTAACTTCTATCCAAGAACTAGGTGCCTATGAATCATTCTTGCTTGCAGTTGTTTTTGCCGGTATATTTCAGTTGATTTTAGGTTTCTTAAAGGCCGGTTTTATCGGTTACTACTTCCCTTCTTCAGTAATTAAAGGTATGCTTTCAGGAATTGGTATCATTATCATTCTGAAGCAAATCCCACATGCCTTTGGATATGATGCCGACTATGAAGGAGATATGGATTTCGTTCAAGCTGATGGAGAGAATACCTTCTCAGAGTTGTTGAATGTTTTCGACAACATTTCGACTCCTGCAATGACGGTAGCAATTGTTTCCTTGGCTATTTTGCTGCTTTGGGACAAAGTATTGTCGAAAAAATCTAAAGTGTTTACTTTAATTCCTGGCCCGTTGGTTGCTGTCGCATTTGGAATTGGGTTTGAATTAATTACAAATGCTTATTTCCCAAATTGGAGTATTTCTGCAGAGCACTTGGTAAGCGTTCCTGTCGCTGAAGATTTCTCCGGTTTCATTGGTCAATTTAGCCTTCCAGATTTTTCTCAAATAACCAATTACAACATTTATGTAATTGCCCTAACTATGGCTGTAGTTGCCAGTTTAGAAACACTGTTGAGTGTTGAAGCAACAGACAAATTAGATCCGAAAAAACGAGTAACGCCAACAAACAGAGAACTAATCGCTCAAGGAGCAGGAAATGTGGTTTCTGGAATGATTGGCGGTTTACCAATAACTCAGGTAATTGTTAGAAGTTCAGCGAATATTCAATCAGGTGGAAAAACCAAACTATCGGGAATTTTGCACGGAATTCTACTTTTAGTGAGTGTAGTTCTAGTTCCCAAATTATTGAATCAAATTCCGTTGGCGGTTTTAGCAAGTATCTTGTTAGTAGTTGGTTTTAAACTTGCTAAACCAAGTCTATTTAAAGCAATGTATGAATTAGGTCCGAAACAATTTTTACCTTTCGTAGTAACCCTTGTTGGTATTGTTTTTACAGATTTATTGACCGGAATTGCTTTAGGAGTTGGGGTTGCGATATTCTACATTGTGAAAAACAACTTTAGCAATTCTCACTTTATGCACATTAAAGAAAATGACGAAGAAGGCCACAAGGTAGAAATGACACTTTCCGAAGAGGTGACGTTCTTAAATAAGGGTGCAATTCTTCAAGAACTGAACAACTTACCTGACGGAACTGAGGTTACCATTGATATGCGAAAGTCTGTAAGAGTTGATTATGACGTTTATGAGATTATCGAAAACTTCAGATTGAACTCTGCAAAAGACAGAAACATAAAGGTTGTTGTAAAGAGTGATTCAAAATGCAGTACGGCTGATTATTAGCAATGAGTATTAACTTAAAACCTCTATTATTCATTTCGTTTTTATACATCACAGCAACATCTAGTTTCGGACAAACCGAAAACTTTGTTCACAATTCGATTGAAAAGATTAATGACAAAATAAAGTTCATTAATTCAGATACTTCTTTGGTTGTCCAAGAAGAGAGGTCTTTGTTGGTTGGCGGATGTAATACCACAGAAATGAATGAATCCCTTCTCATTTCAATAAACAAATACAACCGAGAGACAAAAGAGTTAGCAAGCATTGATGATAAGCATATAGTGGAATCTGAACTATCAGACACCACTGCAATTGGAAATCTATTTTACTATTCCAATGAAAATTTAATCTATGCAGAAGAAACCATCTTCACCAAAAATGAAGAACCAACAACCGAAGGGTTCTATTATTATAACAGCGAAGTGATTTCGGCACCCGGAAGCAAATCAAAACGTCTTTTTACTTTGGGTTTATGGCAATTGAGAAATCATATTGAAAAACATAGCAAATAAAAAAGGTGCTTCCCGATTTCTCGAAAAGCACCTTTCTATTTCTTATAATAATTAGTTAAACGTATTTGTCGCCTTTCTCGATTTTAATGTCGGTAACAAACTGCTTAATTTTTTGCTCGTCTTCCTTTTTACAAACCAATAAGGTATCGTTTGATTCTACTACAATGTAATCTTTCAGCCCTTGCAATACCACCAGTTTATTTTTCGGAACACTTACAATGCAGTCTTCAGAATCGTATAACATTACATTCTTTCCAACTACCGCATTATTCTCAGCATCATGATCTAAGTGAGTATAAATAGAGCCCCAAGTACCTAAATCTGACCAACCAATATCAGCAGAAATAACGGATACGTTTTTGGCTTTTTCCATAATACCGTAATCGATACTTACACTTTTACATTCTGAGTAAATAGAATCGATCGCTTGAGCTTCTTCCTCAGTTCCAAATGCATCTTTTTGCTCTTTAAAAAGCGCATCCATTTCTGGTAATAACTTCTCAAAGGACTCATTTATAGAAGATAGGCTCCAGATAAACATTCCTGAATTCCAACTAAAATCGCCACTATCTAAAAATTGTTTCGCCAATATTAAGTCGGGTTTCTCAGTGAAGGTTTTTACCTTTTTTAATTCAGAATCCCCACTTTCATCAAATTGGATGTACCCGTAGCCAGTATCAGGCCGACTAGGTTTAATTCCTAATGTTACTAAGGCGTTATTGGTTGCTGTATAATTTAAGGCCGTCGTCATTACTTCTACGAACTTATCTTCTTTCAAGATCAAGTGATCGGCAGGTGCTACAATAATGTTCGCGTTAGGATTTTTAGTGCTAATCTTATAATTTGCATATGCAATACAAGGGGCAGTATTTCTCCTGCTAGGTTCACATAAAACTTGATCCTCTGTTACATCTAATTGCTCTAGAACAAGGTCTTTATATAAGTCATTTGTGACAATATAAATATTTTCTTTTGGAGCTAACTTCAGCAATCTGTCAAATGTTTGTTGAATCAAAGTTTGACCTGTGCCCAAAATATCTATGAATTGCTTTGGAAAGACAGTTCTACTCATCGGCCAAAATCGACTTCCGATACCTCCTGCCATGATCACGCAATAGTTGTTTTCTTTTTTCATCTATGTTATTCTATTTTTCAAATGTACTTAATTCAAGGTCTAGGAATTGAGCTATACGCCTGAAACTAATCCTAAGAATTCACAAATTTTTCTACTTCAGCATGTCCACTTATTAAGTAGGTTCTGCCGCTTTTAAGCTCCGAACATTCGATTCTAGTTCTTCTCTTATTTCCTCTCTTAAAAACCCGCTCTTGAAAAACAAATTGTTCTCCTTCACTTAAAGAGTCTAAAAAAACGGTAGGAGAATGAGGGTCGTATTGCTTTAATATTCTAAATAGATCAGGGTCTGAACAACTAGAAGCTTTTGGCCGCTTTAAATGCTTTTCTAATGCTGTTGAAACATCTTGAGGAAGTTCCGTTTTAGCCATCAATTGCCTTAGCATGTCTGAATAAATCGTTTTCCATTCTGCCCCGTGCGGATTCACTTTACCTTTAAACTGCTCCCAGCAAGCCACATGTGCAATTTCATGCGTTAAAGTGATTAAAAAATGATATTGATTTAAATTCCCGTTTACCGAAACACGATTTGGCTTTCCTTGAAAAGCAGGTCTAAAATCTCCAAACTTTGTCTTTCTCGCTTTCGTTATTCTCAAATGAAAAGGAAGTTGTTCATACCACTGCTGAATCAATGGCATTGCTTCCTGAGGAATGTATTTTAGAAGAACCTTCGACAAGGTTTAAGAAAATATTTGGTAGATCAACAAACTTGAGAAATATGCCAAGGCTCCCATGTACACTAATTGAATAATGGGCCACTTCCACCCTCCCGTTTCTTTCACAACAATGGCCACCGTAGCCATACATTGCAATGCAAATGCGTAAAAAATCAACAAAGAATAACCAGTGGCTCGGGTATACACTTTCTCTCCTGTATCTGAAAAGGTCGCACGTTGCATTTTTGCTTTTATCCCTTCTGTATTTTCTTCATTCCCTACAGTATATAAAGTAGCCATGGTTCCTACAAATACTTCACGTGCTGCAAAGGATGTAATGATGGATATCCCTATTTTCCAATCAAAACCTAACGGACGAATAGCAGGCTCAATAAATTTCCCAATATGACCTGCATAAGAAACCTCTAACTTATCGGTAGCGATTTTCTCATTAATTGCTGTTACGTCTGCATTTGATTCAGCTAATTCACTTTTATACTTTGCATCTACATTCGCCATTTCATCTCCTGGCCCGTAAGATGAGAGCACCCAAAGTACAATAGAAACCGCAATAATGATTTTACCAGCCTCGAATAAAAACAACTTTGTCTTGTTCAAAATTGTCATGGCAACATTACTCCAACGTGGTGTTCTATAAATTGGCAGTTCCATTACAAAATGACTTCGCTCTTCTGATTTTACCACGTATTTCATGATAAATGCAGTTACCATAGCCGCAACAAAGCCCAACAAGTAAAGCCCCATCATTACAATTCCTTGTAAGTTAAAACTTAGAAATTGCTTGTCTGCTGGAATAACTAAAGCGATTAACAAGGTATACACGGGAATTCGTGCAGAACAACTAATTAGAGGTGTTACAAAAATGGTCAGTAACCTTTCCTTTTTATTGGCTATGGTCCGAGCGCTCATTATAGCAGGCACAGCGCATGCGGCGCCTCCTAAAAGTGGTATGATTGACCGGCCATTTAGACCAAAACGTTTCAGCAAGGCATCTGTTAAAAAACTAACACGCGACAAGTAACCCGTATCCTCCAATATTGCAATAAACATGAACAACATGGCTATTTGCGGAATAAAAATGATAATACCACCCAAGCCCGCTAAAACTCCATCTACAAGCAGGTCGTTTAAGACTCCCTGAGGTAGGGTTTCTGCCAGCCAATTTCCTAAGACTAAAAATCCCCCCTCAATCCACTCCATTGGGTAAGACGACCAAGAAAAAATAGCTTGAAAAATGAGAAATAATATAAACAAGAAAATTGAAAAGCCCCATATTGGATGGGTAAACACACTGTCAATCTTTCGAGTGACTACTGCTGTCCTTGATTCGCCAATCTTTGTCAATGTGTCGGCAATAATCCCCTTTATCTTTTCAAACCGATTAATCGTATTTTCTAACGCATCTTTAGACTCATGGTCTTCAATAAACTTGTTTGCTTTTTTATATTGATAGTTTCCTATGATCGACTTTAATTCTCTGGTCCCTTTACCCAAACGGGCATTCATGGGAATGACAGGAATCCCTAATCTCTTTTGTAATTTGTCAATGTCAATATTTTGTTTGTTGCGCTCCACAACATCCATCATATTTAAAACGAGAATTGTTGGCTGTTCGGAATCAATTAGCTGCGTCGCAAGTAAAAGGTTCCGTTTTAAATTGGAAGCATCAGCAACTACAACGATTAATTCTGGTAAATCTGTTCTTGTGCTATCATTTAAATAATCAAAGGTTACTCGTTCATCCTCTGATCGAGGGCTCAGGCTGTAGGTACCTGGAAGGTCTATTACCTCTGCAACAACTTTCTCATTAATTCGAACAGAACCTATTTTCTTTTCTACAGTGACACCAGGAAAGTTTCCAATTCGTTGGTTTAATCCTGTGAGGGAATTGAAAAGTGTGGACTTCCCAGAATTGGGATTCCCAACTAAAACTAATCTAAGTTTATCTTCTACTTTAAATGCTTTCTTCTCCAAATCTATTCGCTTAGTATTACTTGCATTTTCTGGGCATCATCTTTGCGCAAGCTGATAAAACTATCTTCTACACTTATGATCATTGGGTCTCCAAATGGTGCTTTTCGCTCAATTAACAATTCTTCTCCTATCACACAACCCATGCTATATAGTTGGATAGTTAACTGCGCGTCTAACACCTCTTTTAATATGACTCTATCCCCAACCTTATGGTCTGCTAAACTGCTCTTCATGTTGATTATTTAGATTAAATCTAAATAGCAAAGATAACGTTAAAAATACTCTCCTAACTAAAGAAATAATGCTTTTCGGAATTTTTTGTAGGTGTAATTTGTTCTAGGGAACCAAAAGTGGGACAGTCGCATTTTTTCTTTTTTGTAGATCGCTTTTTCTTATGCGAAATTGTTCCGTTTGTTTTGCAAGCCGAAATACTAGCTATTACGAGTAGTGAAAAGAAAAGCCTGCGAAGATTCATACTCAAAGTTAATTAGTACTTCGTCGATAAACTAAAAAAGCCCCAACAATATTGTTGAGGCTTTTTTATTATTAATTAGTTATTTGTTTATCCGCATTTACTGTAACCACAGTCCATGCAAGTTAAACAACCTTCCTTAAACATCATTCCTTCTTCTGAAGAACACTCAGGACAAGCCTTGCCGCTTACTTTAGTTCCATCTGGAATGTATCGTTTTAGTGCTCTCTGAACTCCGTTCTTCCAAGTATTCAAGCTCTCGTCGCTTAAGTGCAAGTTGGCTACCATTTCCACAACAAATGCAATTGGCATTCCGTGTCTTAATACACCTGAAATTAATTTAGCATAGTTCCAATACTCTTGGTTGAAGGTTCTTGAAAGTCCTTCAATGGTGGTTTTGTAACCGTCTTTATCCTCGTATTGGAAATCATAACGAGCTCTTCCATCTTGAGATTTGTTTCGAATTACCCAACCTTTGTCAACATGACTTAAAATTGAGAAAGAGTCTTCCGCTCTACCGGTAAATATCTCGTAAGGTCTTCCATCAATTGTACCTACAATTGCCACCCACTTTTCATGGTTGTTGTTGAATTTAACGATATCTGCTTCTAATACCTTTGGTCTTGGTGGTGCTTGAGTTTCCATAAAAGCTCCTGCAGCTGCTTCCTCTTTTTTACCCTTATCGTCATTGCTTACCAAAACTCCTGATCTTGATCCGTCACGATAAACTGTAATTCCTTTACAACCACTTTCCCAACCTGTCATGTAAATTTTAGAAACCATTTCTTCAGTAGTTTCCTCTGGGATGTTTACGGTTACAGAAATAGAGTGATCTACCCATTTTTGAATAGCTCCTTGCATTTTTACCTTATTTACCCAGTCTACATCGTTTGCAGTTGCTCCGTAATATGGTGTTTTCGCAATAATTTTATCCAACTCTTCTTGGCTATATGTAGCTACTTCATTAGCATCATAACCATTAGCGGTTAACCAAGTTTTAAAGTGGTGGTGAAATACGTTGTACTCTTCCCAAGAATCACCCACCTCATCAACAAAGTCAACTCTAGAGTTCTGATCGTTAGGGTTAATTTTCTTTCTTCTCTTGTAAGAAACCATAAATACTGGCTCAATACCCGAAGAAGTTTGTGTCATAATAGACGTTGTTCCTGTTGGAGCAATCGTTAATAAGGCAATGTTTCTTCTACCATATTTCGCCATGTCTTCATACAAAGCAGGGTCAGCCTCTTTAATTCTATTCACCATTGGGTTTTTCTCCTCTCGAATTGAATCGTAAATCGGGAATGAACCTCTATCTTTTGCTAGTTCAACTGAAGATCTGTAAGCCTCTAATGCTAATGTCTTGTGAACCTTTACTGAAAAGTCTAAAGCTTCATCCGTACCGTATTTCTTTCCTAAGGCGGCTAGCATATCGCCTTCTGCAGTAATACCTACACCTGTTCTTCTACCTTCACTACATTTTTGCTTAATTTTTTTCCAAAGGGTTAATTCCGTTCTTTTAACATCTAAGCCTTCTGGATCGTCCTCAATTTTTTTAATGATTGCGTCGATTTTCTCCATTTCTAAGTCTACGATATCATCCATTATTCTTTGAGCATGTGCTGCATGCTTCTTGAATAATTGCATGTTAAACGAAGCCTCAGGCGTAAATGGATTCTCAACATAATTGTACAAGTTAATTGCTAACAAACGGCAAGAATCATATGGGCATAATGGTATTTCGCCACAAGGGTTAGTTGAAACCGTCTTAAAGCCTAAGTCTGCATAACAGTCTGCTACCGACTCATTAATTACGGTGTCCCAAAATAAAATACCCGGTTCTGCCGATTTCCATGCATTGTGAATGATTTTATCCCACAATTTTGTTGCACTCGTTTCAGTAGTGTAAGTTGGGTTTGCACTTTCAATTGGATATTGCTGAGGAAAATTTTTATTTTCCTTAACAGCTTTCATAAAGTCATCTGTAATTTTTACAGAAACGTTAGCTCCTGTAACTTTCGTTCCGTCCATTTTTGCATCAACGAAATGTTCTGCGTCTGGGTGCTTAACAGAAACACTTAACATTAAGGCTCCTCTTCTACCATCTTGAGCAACTTCTCGTGTAGAGTTTGAATAACGTTCCATAAATGGAACAATACCAGTTGAAGTTAGTGCACTGTTCATAACAGGACTTCCCTTTGGTCGAATGTGCGACAAATCATGTCCTACTCCACCTCTTCTCTTCATTAATTGAACTTGCTCTTCGTCAATTTTCATAACACCACCATAAGAGTCAGCCACACCCTTATTACCAATTACGAAACAATTAGACAATGAAGCAATTTGAAAAGGATTTCCAATACCTGTCATTGGTCCACCTTGTGGAACAATGTATTTAAAGTCCTTCAACAAATCATAAACTTCACTTTCAGTCAATGAATTTGAATACTTAGATTCCACTCTTGCAATTTCAGAAGCCAACCTTTTATGCATATCATCAGGAGTTCTTTCATATAAATTCCCTGCTGAATCTTTCAGTGCATATTTGTTTAACCATACACTCGCTGCTAGTTCGTCTCCATCAAAATATTTGGTGGCACTTTTAATAACGTCGTCGTAAGTATAGGTTGTTCTTTTTAGAGAGTTTTGCTGGTTGTTTCCAACATTAGTCGTGGCTTGGTCGGCTGCTACTTTAGTGGCTGTTTCTTTCATTTTCAATTATTTGGCGTTTGTGATTAAAGAGAATGTTAATACAAGATTAACTTTGACTAAAGTAGATTCATGTGCGGCATATTACAAGAAAGAACATTTTGTTTTATTAACAAACCAAACAAAATTTTGAGCTTAGATTTTATCGCTTGTTCAAGCCCATTTTTACTTTTTTTTTCAACAATTGAACTTTTGGCAAGGCATTTTTGTATGTAAAACTAACCTTGTGCGAATTTCTTACATTTTAATACTTCCTGACTAAAGTTAAACGCAACAATTATCATTATATGCGAACCTTTATTGGGTAAATTTGCTTTTCTTTTTAAACAGCTTGAATGAATAGAATTGTAGGTATTGAATTAAGTCACCGCTATGCTCCAATCGAAGTCCGAGAACAACTGGCGTTAAATTCAGAACAAACAGAACAAGCACTGCAGGAATTAAAAAAGGTTTACCAAGAAGTCTTTATTATTTCTACTTGCAACAGATTGTCACTTTATGCCTTTGGAGATAGTTACCTTCATCTAGAGGAATACTTAGAACGATTTGGAAAGTACAGCCAGTATTTAACGGTACTGCCTGACTCGAAAATTGCAGTTCAAAACCTATTTTCTACAGCAGCGGGTTTGGAGTCTCAAGCCATTGGTGAGCATCAAATTGTGGGTCAGATTAGAGATGCACTTGACCTTGCCAGAAAAAATAAAACCATTGGCCCAATATTAGATGAGTTTATTCGACAAGCAATTCACGTTGGAAAGAGAACTCGATTAGAAACCAACATTGGCAAACATTCTGCCTCATTGGCAACGGTAGGGTTTGAGCTGATTAACAAGCACAATTTTGAATTAAAAGAATGTAATCTACTTGTTGTTGGAACGGGAAATATGGCCAACTTAGTTAATACAGTATTAGACCGATCTTCCATTAATAAACTTTTTATTGCCAGTCATAATTTAGAAAGAGCGAGTGAAATGGCCGCCGAGTGGAATGGTGAAGCAGTTCACGTGAGTAAACTCCCTTATTTGCTTGCTGAAGTAGACATAATAATTGGCGGAACACAAGGAGAGGTAAATTTATTGGCAGAAAAAGAAATAGAAAACTCTAAGTGCACCAGAGCACAATTTGCTGCCTCTCCCCAAAAGCCAAAACTGTTGATTGATTTTGGATTGCCTAGAAACTTTAATCCACATTTAAAAAAGCTGGACAACATTCACCTGTATGACTTAGATGACATTAAAAAAATGACATTTGAAGGTCTTTTAAAACGTCACAATGAAATTCCACAGGTAAAAGAAATTATAAAAGAAGAAGTAACAAAGTTCACAGAGGCGTATTACCAAAGACGAGCAGCTCCGGTAGTTGAAGCATTTTGGAATGGACTGAACGACACCAAAGAAAAGGAACTAAAGTGGTTAATGCCTAAAATGGGAGATGTTACCGAGGAGCAACAAAAGCTTATCGAAAAATTTGCACACCGTATGATTCGAAAAATCTCGAAGAAACCAATTGAGCAAGTGCATCAAATGGCTCAAAACTTGCACTTTACAGATAACCCAATTAACACCGTAAAAAAAGTATTTGATTTGGATGAAGTAGAATTATTTGTGCCAAAGCGCAGAGTTATTGTTGGAACAAGAGGAAGTAAACTTGCACTTACACAAACGACCCACATTATAGAGCAATTAAAAAAATTAGACCCAGAAATAGAGTACGTTACAAAGGTTATTCGAACTAGTGGAGATGATGGGAATATTGAAGTAATGGGGGCTTTTACCTCTGCGATTCAAAGAGCGTTATTAAACAAGACAGTAGACATAGCGGTGCATAGTTACAAGGACCTTCCAATAGAGCAGGTTCCGGGTTTAATGATTGCTGCTATCTCAGAAAGAGAAGACGTTAGAGATGCTTTGTTATCCAACTCAGGCAAAACACTAAGAGAATTGCCTGAAGGTGCTATTGTTGGAACCGGAAGTTTAAGAAGACAGATTCAAATCCAACAAATTAGGCCTGATATTGAAGTGAAGTTTATTCAAGGAAATTTGGATGGCAGAATTAAAAAAATGAAAGATGGTGGATACGACGCCATTATTTTAGCTGTTGCCGGTTTGAAGCGTTTGGGAATGCTCGACCAAGTAACCGAATTCTTAACAGAAGAAGAAATGATTCCTGCGGTTTGCCAAGGCGCTTTAGCCCTAGAAATAAGAGATGGTGATGAAATAACTGCAGGTTTGGTGCAAAAAGTTGATGACAAAGACGTTCATTTAGCAACAGATGCAGAGCGATGCTTCCTAACGGCTTGTGGAGGAGGCTGTAATTTCCCGCTTGCTGCCTTTGCTCAAGTAAATGGAAACTCTATTCACATCAACGCACTTTATGCCTCGGGCGACAACTCAGTGGTTGAAATTGATTCGATCCAAGGGCACAAAAACGGTGCAAATCGACTGGCAGAGCAGCTGGCAGTTGATTTAATGCGAAGAGTTCGAGACAGAAGATTGGCAGCAGAAACATCCTCTAACTAAAACGATGAAAGGAAAAAAAGTACTGATTACTCGTTCTGCAGAAGACAACAAAGGTTTTAAAGAGCAACTAGATAGAAAAGGAGCAGAAGTTTTTGCACTTCCAATGATTCAGTTTGAATTAGCAGAAAATTTAGCTGCTATAAACAAAGCGTTGGACCAATTAGGAACAATTGACTGGATTGTTTTTACTTCAGCAAAAACGGTAGAATTCTTTTTCCATATTGCGGACACTAGAGGGGTAAAGTTCTATTACTACCCTAACTTAAAAATTGCTACAGTTGGCGAAAAAACAAAGCTAAAATTGGAGCAGCTTGGTTATCGCACTAACTTTGTTCCCATTCAATATACAGCCGAGGTTCTTGCTGAAAACATGGACGAAAGCATTGAAGGCAAAAGAATTTTAATTCCACAATCGAACTTAGCCGGCAGGGAATACCTTGAAGTTTTTAAAAATCGAGGCGCGATTCCAATACCGGCAATCATTTACCAAAACCTACCTGTGAAATACAACAGTGAAGCTTTCGATGCAGTGATGAGTCAAAAAATGGATTATCTTACTTTTACAAGTGGTTCAACTTTCGAAGCTTTTTATCAGAATATGCTACAAGCAAAGTTTGATTTGACCTTTGAAAAAATTATTTGCATTGGACCAAGCACAGCAAAGGTGGTAGAAGAAAAAGGAGTGAGTGTTTCATTTATCGCAGCACCGCACACCACAGAAGGTATGATTAAAGCCATTGAAAATTTAGAAGAATATGTTTAGACCTAGAAGACTTCGAAAAAATGAAATGATTCGCTCCATGGTGAGGGAAAATCATTTGAGTGTGAAAGACTTTATATATCCTCTTTTTGTAGAAGAAGGTGAAAATGTAAGAAAAGAAATCGCAACCATGCCAGGCATCTTTCGGTACTCCTTAGACCAATTGGATGCCGAATTAAAGGAAATTGTTGAATTGGGAATCCCTTCCATTATGCTTTTTGGCATTCCGAAACACAAAGATGATGTGGGCAGCGAATCTTGGAACGATGAAGCAGTGGTGCAAACTGCCATCCGATACATTAAAAAAAACTACCCTCAACTATACGTTATTGCGGATGTATGTTTTTGTGAATACACTAGCCACGGACACTGTGGTATTTTGGTGCCTTCAGTTGGCGCAAAAGATGGGATGGACGTAGATAACGACCAAACGCTAAACAACCTCGAAAAACAAAGTTTGTCGATGGCTAAAGCCGGAGCAGATTTGTTAGCTCCTTCGGGCATGATGGATGGAATGATTGCTACGATGAGAGATGCTTTAGATTTAAATAATTTCTCAGACATCCCAATTATGTCATATGCAGTTAAGTTTGCTTCTGCATTTTATGGCCCTTTTAGAGATGCAGCAGATTCTACACCAAGCTTAGGCGATAGGAAAACTTATCAAATGGACCCAGCCAATAGAATTGAGGCGCTCAAAGAAGCTGCTTTAGATGTTGCAGAAGGGGCCGATATTTTAATGGTAAAACCAGCGCTCTCCTACTTAGATATAATTAGAGAACTAAAAGATACACACGACTTGCCATTAGCGGCGTACAATGTAAGTGGAGAATATGCCATGATTAAAGCGGCTACTCAAAACGGTTGGATTGATGGTGAGAAAGTAATGATGGAAAAACTCATTTCCATGAAACGAGCAGGAGCTGACATCATATTAACGTATCACGCAAAAGAAGCGGCAAGATTACTATAAGCGCTAAATAAATCTATTTTTTCAACGAAATTGGGATTGGCTGACCGTCTTGGTAAATTTTAAGTTCTAGAATATCTGCAGGCATTCCAAAGTCTTTTTCGATTAACGCAACCATCACTTTTCGCATCACTTCAGACTTCAGAACAACCGTTGAGCCTATAAAATCTTTAGAATTAATCCAAAAGTGAATTTTAAGGTTGATGGTGCTTGTAGCAAATTCTGCAATAGTTACAAAAGGCTCTAAACCCTCAGCATGAACAATCTCTTTAATATTCGCTAACGCTGAATCTATTTCATCCATCACATTTTTAATGGACTCGCCATAGTCCAAACCTACCACAAAGTCATGCCGTAGTAAACCGTCTTGCGTGTAATTGATCAATGGGTTTTTAATCAAACTTGAGTTTGGAATGTAAATATCTCGCCCATCAAAGGTTCTTAGGTGAGTACTTCTCAATTGCAGCGCTTTTACTGTGCCCACAAATCCGTCTATTTCAATCACGTTTCCAATATTAAACGGTCGGTTGAAAGCAAGCATAATTCCAGCTAATAGGTTCTCCCCAATATCTTTAAATGCAAAACCAAGAACAATGGCAGTAACACCTGCGCCTGCCAACAAACCAGAGACAGCGCCACTTAGTCCAACTTGATTTAAAAAAATCGAGATTCCAATTGAAACGAAAACCCAAAACAGAATTCTACCTAAAAAATTAGTCAGCAGCGAGTCTTCTGTTTTTGCACCAAACCTTTTAACAAAAACGCGTTGCAGGAATTTGCCTAGTAAAGTAAAAAAATCAGAAAAATAGTCCCCAGTAAAATAGATGGAGATATTTCTAATATGCTCTCCCACCACTCTGCAAATTCTTGTTGTATGCGCTCAATCATGGCTCTAAAATACAAACTTAAAGCTCAATTCAACACTTTTCCAGCGAACAATAGGATGAAAAAAAGCGCAGTAATCAACATTACTGCGCCCTGTTTTTTTACTAAATTATAGTCTTACTGCTTCATGATTTTTTTATCCTCCACGTTTCATCTTGCATTTGAACACGAACCATGTAGAAGCCGTTTCGATAATTTGTCAACGACAATTGCACTTTCTTTTGTCGCGTTGGAAGCGATAATACCTTTGTACCTTTCATGTCATATACTTCGATCAAAACCATGTTTTCTTCTGTCTCAATGGTCAAATCACCTGAACTGGGAAAACGTTCAAGTTGTTAGCGTTTTGAGCTAAAACATCCTGAATAGCAGTAACCGAATTGCACGTATCGTTTGTTGTAGTTATCTGCGAAATGAGAGTATTAGAAGCACTTAGAAAAATGCTAATAAAAATAAGTTGGTATATTTTTTTCATTGAATTGCGTATTAAGTTTCACTACTTAGAAACCTAAAACATGAAAAACGTTGCCTAGAGAAAAATCACTCTTCTGAAAGAATTCTTTTTAATCGATCTGGGTAATCCGTAATAATTCCATCTACGCCCATTTCTACAAAAAGTCGCAAATCGTATTCATCGTTCACTGTCCACACATTGATTTTCTTGCCCATTTTATGAACATTTTTAACTACCAACGGTGTAACATTTTTAAAATTTACATTCACCTCTTGAGCGAAATCATAATGCCTCAATGCTTTGTAAGTAAACTGGCTACCTCCAATGAAGGGTGCTACAGGAATTACTATTTCAAACAGCTTTTGCACGGAGCTATTAAGTCCTGGTAAGGCTCTAAAGTTCTTTAACACTTTGTCGTTAAACGACTGAACAATGCACCAATCTTGTGCATCGTATTCGTTAATCAAATCAATTACATTTCTCTCAATTCCATGGTGGTAAGGACTTCCATCCTTTATCTCCAAGAGCAACGTAGTTCTACCTTTTACCAACTCCAATACTTGCCGAAATGTGGGAACCTTTTCACTGCTAAAGTTGTAGTGAAACCATGAACCAGCAGAATACCGTTGAATTTTTGTAAGGGACATCTTACGTGCACTGCCCCAACCATTTGTGGTGCGCTTAATGGTTTTATCGTGCAGAACAATTACTACCCCATCTAAAGTTTGGCGTAAATCCATTTCAATTCGATCCACACCAATCTCAATTGCCTTTTCAAAAGCAACTAAAGTATTCTCAGGCACTAAGCCAGAAGCACCTCTGTGAGCGATTATGAGTGGTTTACTATTCACGGTCGGTAAATATAAATTTAATTCTCTTGCTACAGTTACTGCGATAAAAAATCAGTGTTTATAATTCAATTCTCAACTCCCGATTTTCACGGTATATTAGCTATAAATTTGTTCTAAATTTCAAGAAAAAATGAAACTAATTCTATTCATAATAGCTCTCCTTTCTTTTCAAATTTCACTGAATGCCCAAGAATTTGCCACCTACAATTGGGAAAATGGTAAAACCAAAGCAAAAGGCCGACTAGTTCAAGGCGGAATTGAAGATGGTGAATGGAAGTATTACAACCAAGATGGGGTCTTAATTCAAAAAGTAAACTACGATTTTGGAACAATCGATGGAGATTATGAACAGTACTTTGAGAATGGAAAACTAAGTGAAAAAGGTAGCTTTAAAAATGCCAAAAGAAACGGTACTTTTCAGACCTATTTTAAAGGTGGGAAGCTCTCTCTAAAAGGTTTTTATACGAATGGATATAAAGATAGTTTATGGACTAACTACTACGAAAATGGATACAAACAGTGGGAAGGAAACTATGAAACGGATGTAAGAATTGATGATTGGAACTACTGGTATCCCAATGAACAACTCAAGAAAACTGTTAATTACAATGAGGGAGAAAGAACCCTTAATTTCTTTGATTCAGCAGGAAAAGTTTTAGTGAAAGAAGGCGAAGGGACTTGGACCGAGTATTTCAGCAATAAAAAAGTAAAAGCTACAGGAGCCTATACCGAAGGAAGAAAACATGGAACATGGAAGGAATTTTACGAAAATGGGAATTTGAAATCAGAAGTTAATTATGTCAAAGGGCAGGAATACAAGACTTGGAAATACTACCAAGAAAATGGAAAGTTAAGCCAGGTTAGAAATTACAAGCTGGGGCAAAAACACGGAGTTTGGGAAGATTATTATGAAAATGGAATTAAAAAAGCTACAAAGACCTACTCGAACGGCAAACTCACAGGAAATTACACAGCTTTGTTCAGCGAAGGTTTAATTGCTGAAAAGGGCGAGTTTATGAATGGTAACAAAACTGGCTACTGGAAATGGTTTCATGAAAATGGATTAACTGACATGACAGGTGAATTCAAGGAGGATATTCAGGATGGCGAGTGGGAATACTATTATGCCAATAAAGACCAAATATTATCTTCCGGAAATTTTGAAAATGGAAAACGCAACGGAGAGTGGTTATATTTTTACGAAACAGGTGAAAAGTGGAAAGTTGGCAGATTTTTAAACGACAAAAAAGATGGGTTGTGGAATATCTTCCATGAAAATGGAACGCTTATTATAACCGGAAAGTACAACAATGGCTTAGAAGAGGGACAGTGGAACACTTACTTTTCTGATAAGAATGCTCAAGATGAAGGGTTTTACATTAACGGTGAAATGTCTGGATCTTGGAAGGGGTGGTTTCCCAATGGCAATCAACGTTACGTAGGTGCTTATTTAGCTAACAAGAAAGACGGCACTTGGACCTACTGGAATGATAACGGAACAAAGGAACTCGAAGAATCCTATCAAAATGGACTCCTCCATGGCATGAGAAAGAGTTGGTATGGAAATGGGAATTTGAGAGATGAGGGTAACTACAATGAAGCAAAACAAGATGGGCCTTGGATTTACTACCATGATAATGGTCAGAAAATGATGGAAACGAACTATGATATGGGGAGAATCAACGGTAAAGTGACGAGTTACTATGATATTGGGACAATAGAAAGTGAAAAAAATTATGTGAACGGGATTCCACATGGAAACTTCACTTTTTATGAAAAGCAAGCGGGTAAAATAAAGCAAATTGTAAAATACCATAAAGGTCAAATAATTAGCGTATTAGATTAAAATTAATTGAAACATGAAAAAAATCCTAACAGGCATTCTTTTGTTTCTCCCCTTTTGTCCATTAGTATTAGTCCAAAGTAGAGAAAACATGGCTCAACCTGCGAACGAGACATTCAGGAACGTATCAGAATCTAAGGTTTTGTTAGGTTTTAAATTAGGGCCCTGTGTTCCTATTGGGGAATTTGGTGAAGTTGACATAATAATGAAAAAGCTGGACTTGCAAAAACGGGAATTCAACTGAATGCTAACTTGCAATATTTGCTTACTGAAAGCTTTTACTTATTGATTGAAGGGGGTTATTCTTCTAACGCTATAGACCAAGATGAACTGCTACTGCCCTATAATAACACATTTCCTGCATCTGTGAGGGTTTCGGCAACAAGTAAAAATTGGAATTCAAAAATATTAAATGCAGCAATAGGTACTAGAACTGCTATTGATGCAAAAACCTACTTTCTTACCAAGTTTGGTCTTGGGCTTCAGAGCATGTCTGCACCCAGTATAACTGTTACTATAAGTGACGGCACTACCACAGTAATAGGCAGTCAAAGTAGTGCTACTTCTAACTCTCTAAATTTTATAGTTGGGGCTTCAATACTGGCAGAAATAAACCAAACAACTTACTTCAATATTGGGCTTGATTACCTTAGAACTGCTCACGAATTTGAAGGTATCGCTGTAAATACTTCCGTGAATGGAGTTCGTTCTGGACCTACAGAATTTTTCGAATCAAGTCAGAATGTTGAGACCATTGGCATAACTATAGGTTTTAGCTTAAAGATTTAATCGGCATACATAGATTAATCGTATTAATTTTACTACTTTTGCATCGAATTTAGAGGGAATTGATAAAGAGGGGACAAACGTCCCCTCTTTTTATAAAACAATTGTTGGAGATGATTACAAAGGCTGAGATTGTAAAGTTAGTAGAAGAAAAGATTGAAGGAACTGAGTATTACATTGTAGATATTTCAGTGAGCTCTTCTAACCAGATTCGGGTTGAAATTGATGGAGATAAGGGAGTTAAAATCAACGACTGCGTTGAAATTAGCCGACACATAGAAGGCAATTACGATAGAGATGAAGTTGATTTTGAGCTTACAGTAAGCTCTGCAGGGATGGACCAACCGTTTAAGATTTTACGCCAGTATCAACGATATGTTGGCAGAGAGGTAGAAATGAAAACTACTCAGGGTGATAAATTAAAAGGACTATTAATCTCTGCAGATGACAAAGCAGTTGTGCTTGAGGTTACTCGAAAAGAGAAAATTGAAGGCAAAAAGAAAAAGCAAATAGTAACCGAAAATAAAACCGTTCCCATGGAGCAAGTAAAAGAAACTAAAGTGGTAATATCTTTCAAATAAGAACTATGGATAAGATAAATTTAAGCGAATCGTTTTCTGAATTTAAAGAATTCAAAGACATTGACCGACCAACCATGATGAACATTCTGGAAAGTGTTTTCAGAAATATGATCATCAAAAAATATGGTTCAGACGAAAATTTTGACATCATCCTAAATATTGACAAAGGAGATTTAGAAGTTTGGAGAAACAGAGAAATTGTTGAAGACGGTGAGGTAGAAGATGAAAATAGTCAGATTGCCCTTTCTGAGGCAATTAAAATTGAACCTGACTTTGAAGTTGGAGAAGAGGCATCTGAAGAAGTGAAGTTAAATGACTTTGGAAGAAGAGCAGTTTTAGCGCTACGTCAAAACTTAATATCTAAAGTATTAGAGCTAGAAAAAGACAATATTTTCAAAAAATACGAAGATAGAGTTGGCGACATCATTACTGGAGAAGTATACCAAGTTTGGAAAAGAGAATTGTTGATTTTGGATGATGAAAGCAACGAGTTGATTTTGCCAAAAACGGAACAAATTCCAAACGATTACTTTAAAAAAGGTGACAACATAAGAGCAGTTGTGAAGCAAGTTGAAATTCGCAACAACAAACCGTTGATTACGCTTTCTAGAACATCACCTGTGTTTTTGGAAAGGTTATTCGAAATGGAAGTTCCTGAGATTTTCGACGGTCTAATTACCATTAAGAATATTGTACGTGAGCCAGGAGAAAGAGCTAAAGTAGCCGTTGAGTCTTACGACGATCGAATTGATCCAGTTGGAGCTTGTGTTGGTATGAAGGGTTCTAGAATCCATGGAATTGTTCGTGAATTGAAAAATGAAAACATTGATGTAATTAATTTTACTTCAAACAACCAACTATACATTACAAGAGCGCTTAGTCCTGCAAAAGTTACTTCTATTAAACTAGATGACGAAAATGGAAAAGCTGAAGTTTACCTTTCTCCAGACCAAGTTTCCTTGGCCATTGGTAGAGGTGGACATAACATCAAGTTAGCCGGAAAGTTAACCGGTTACGAAATTGATGTTTACCGCGATAATGTTGAAAATGAGCCGGACGATGATGTTTTATTAGACGAATTTGCTGACGAAATTGAAGCTTGGATCATTGATGAATTAAAAGCAATTGGTTGCGACACTGCTAAAAATGTTTTAGAATTGTCGGAAGAAGAATTATTGAAAAGAACTGACTTAGAAGAAGAGACGATTAAGGAAGTTCGTAATATATTTAAGTCTGAGTTTGAATAAACTCAACGATAACAAGTAAACTAGAGTAAAAATTATATGGCCGTACAAAGACTGAGTAAGGTTGCCAGAGAGCTCAACGTTGGTATTAGCACTATTGTTGAATTCCTTGAGACAAAAGGAGTAACAATTGATGCGAAACCAAACACGAAGTTGGATGCTGAGGTATATGACATAGTTAGCCAAGAATTTGCTTCCGATAAAGGAGCGAAGGAAGAGTCTAAAAATGTCAGCATGCCAACCAATGACAGAGAAAGTGTTTCTATAGAAAGCAGTAAAGCTGATGTAGAAGGAACTCCTGCAGCAGAAAGTGATGATGAAAGTATTCTGATTAAGAACATTCCGGCTGATGAGGTTGCTGAAGCACCGACAGCAGAACCGGTGGAAGAAGAGAAAGAACCAAACGAGGTTGAGATTCTTCCTGCCGACAATGCGGATGATGGAAAAGTTAAAGTTTTAGGTAAAATTGATTTGTCGTCGATGAACCTAAAAACTCGTCCAGATAAGAATTCGAAAAAAGAGCAAGAAGCCGAAGCCAAAGCAGAGAAAGCAGCAAAGGCAGTACAAGAAAAGGAGAAAAAAGAAGCTGATAAAGAGGCAAGTAAAGCAGCAGAGGCTAAAAAGAAAGAAGAAGAAGATGCTGCAGCAAAACTTTCTGCAGAGGAAGCAGAAAAAAAACGCCTTGCTGATAAAGAGGCGGCAAAACCTCAAGAAATAAAAACAGATGTAGGAAAATTAGAAGGTATAAAGGTTCTCGGAAAAATCGAACTTCCTAAAGAGAAAAAACCTGTAGCTTCCTCTTCTCAAAACAAAGAAACTCAAAAACCAAAACGCAAAAGAAAGCGTATTGCTCCTGCTGGTGGTGGCGGTGTCGTAAGACCCGTCAAAGGAGGCGGCGGCGGAACAGGCGGAAGCAACCGAAGAGGTGGCCCGGGTCAGAAGAAGGCTCCAGACGTTGAGTTAACTGATAAGCAAATTCAAGAGCAGATTAAAGAAACCCTAGCTAGATTAACCGGTGGTGGTGGAAAATCGAAAGGCTCGAAATACAGAAGACAAAAAAGAGATGCAGCTGCAGATGTTGCGCAACAGGAAGCTGAAGAAGCAGAATTACAAAAAAGCATTCTTAAAGTAACAGAATTTGTTACTGCCAACGAATTAGCATCCATGATGGATGTTAACGTGAATGAAGTAATTTCTGCATGTATGTCCTTAGGGCTCTTCGTTTCAATTAATCAGCGATTAGATGCCGAAACCTTAACAATTGTTGCGGAAGAGTTTGGCTTCGAACTAGAGTTCATTAAAGCTGACTCTCAAGAAGATGTAGAAGAGATTGAGGATAACCCGGAAGATTTAGTTGAACGTTATCCCATCGTTACCGTCATGGGACACGTTGATCACGGTAAGACATCGTTATTGGATTACATTCGAGAAGCAAACGTAATTGCTGGAGAAGCTGGAGGTATAACACAACACATTGGAGCATATAATGTAGGTCTTAAAAACGGTAAAAGAATTACCTTTTTAGATACACCTGGTCACGAGGCATTTACGGCAATGAGAGCAAGGGGTGCACAAGTAACCGATGTTGTGATTGTTGTTATTGCAGCTGATGATAATGTAATGCCACAAACAAAAGAAGCAATCAACCATGCTCAGGCGGCTGGAGTACCAATCATTTTTGCTTTTAACAAGGTAGATCGTGATGCAGCAAATACAGATAATTTGAGAAGCGAACTTTCTCAAATGGATATTTTAGTTGAAGAATGGGGTGGTAAATTCCAATCCCAAGAAGTTTCAGCCAAAACAGGTCAAGGCGTTGAAGAACTTCTCGAAAAAGTATTACTTGAAGCAGAAATTTTAGAGTTGCAAGCAAATCATAACAAAAATGCGAAAGGTGCTGTAATTGAATCTGAATTGGATAAGGGTAGAGGTTACGTGTCTACATTATTGGTTCAGAGTGGAACCATGAAAGTAGGTGACGTCATTTTAGCAGGTCCGCATTCTGGTAGGGTGAAAGCGATGTTTAACGAAAGAGGTCAGGAAGTGAAGGTTGCAGGACCATCTATTCCTGTATCCGTGCTTGGTTTAAGTGGTGCACCTAGTGCAGGTGACACGTTCAACATAATGAGCGACGAAAGGGAAGCAAGAGTTATTGCGACAAAACGTCTTCAATTGCAAAGAGAGCAAGGTACAAGAGTGAAAAAACACATTACATTAGATGAAATTGGAAGAAGAATTGCCATTGGTGATTTCCAAGAATTGAACGTAATTGTAAAAGGTGATGTTGATGGTTCTATTGAAGCACTATCCGATTCATTATTGAAACTTTCTACCGAGCAAATTCAAGTGAACATTATTCACAAGTCTGTAGGAGCAATTTCAGAATCTGACATTATGTTAGCTGCTGCGTCAGACGCCATTGTTATTGGTTTCCAAGTTAGGCCTTCAGTGAGTGCGAGAAAAGTTGCTGAAGCAGAAGAAATCGACATTCGATTATATTCTATTATCTACGATGCAATTGAAGAATTGAAATCGGCTATGGAAGGAATGTTGAAGGCTAAAATCGAAGAAAAAGTTACTGCAACTATCGAGATTAGAGAAACATTCAAAATATCTAAAGTAGGAACTATTGCAGGTTGTATGGTTACTGACGGTAAAGTGCACAGAAACAATAAAATCCGAGTTATTCGAGATGGGATTGTAGTTTTCACAGGAATGTTGGGATCGTTAAAACGATTTAAAGACGATGTGAAAGAAGTAGCGAGAGGTTACGAATGTGGATTGAACATTGATAAGTTTAACGACATTAAAGAAGGTGACATCATTGAAGCTTACGAAGAAGTAGAGGTGGCACAAAAGTTATAATTTGAATTTTTTAAGAAAGTGGAAGGGCTTCAACAGTGGTTGAAGCCCTTTTTTTATGGGATTTTTATTTATCTGTGCGTATCAAACTTTGGAAGATGTGCAGAATGGTAGAAGATTTTACAAGTAAACTGTGCCCAAAATAACAGAACTAACCACCATATAAATTAACGTCAGCGGCCAACCGATTTTCATAAAATCTTTAAAATTATACCCTCCAGAGCCATAAACCATCAGGTTGGTTTGATATCCAATTGGTGTAATAAAGTTAGCTGCCGCCCCAAAAGAAACGATTAAAATAAATGGAATTGGATTTAATCCCAGTTGTATGGCGATAGAAACCGAAATAGGGAAAAGGATAGCAACTGCAGCTTTATTCGTGATGTATGCCGCAAGTACGTTTGTAATCAAAAATATAAGCATCAAAAATAAAGTTGGACTCAAGTAGTTCTGCAACAACAAGAAGCCATCCGCCAAATAAATAGACGCCCCTGAGTTCATCATTGCTTTCCCAAAAGCTAATCCAAACGCAATCAAAATAATTAAATCAAAATCAAGCCCTTTCCGAATCTCATTCAGTGGCATTATTTTAAGTAAAATTCCCAAAAGCAATACACACGCCAAGCATAGCAACAATGATACTGAAGTGCTAGCAGAAAGTATAACTGAAAAAACCAAGGCTGAAAAAACCAATGATACTTTTTTAACATTAATATTCTCCGGCTCTTCAGTGTGACTCAAAATATAAAAAGATCTGTTATTCTTAGCCCTTGAAATAAAATTACTCCCACTAAAAACTAACAGTACATCACCTGCCTTTAACTCCATGTCTCCAATTTTACCCGACAAGCGTTCCCCATTTCTATGGATTGCAACAATTGCAGCATCAAATCGGGCTCTAAAATCAGTTTCCTTCACCTTCTGACCAATCAAAAATGAATTAAATGAAACCACCACTTCATTGGTACTCGACTTCTCTCCTAACAAACGATCTACAATTTTTGGGAGTGTTAACCCTAAACTGCCCTCCTTTATTTCTTCTAAAGCCTTCGTTTCTCCGGCGAAAAACAAAGCATCATCTTGTCGTAAAATAAAGTCCGGAGCAACAGGGCTAAAACTTAAGTCGTTTCTCACCACCTCTACTAAATAAAGACCTTTAAGCGCTCTAAAACCTGAAGATTCAACCGTTTGATTAATCAGCTTTGAGTTGGCTTTAATTTGCGTTTCAACAAAGAACTCTCGGCTCCCTTTGTTCCCGTCTTCTTTAGTAGAACGGGTGTCGGGCAATAATTTATTTCCAAACAGAAGTAGGTAAATAATACCAATCACCATCATCGGCAAGCCAACAGTTGTAAAATCGAAAATCGAAAGCGACTTAAAACCAGCATCAATTGCTAAGCCGTTTACAATAAGGTTGGTACTAGTACCCACCAACGTAACGCAACCTCCCAAAATCGCTGCATAAGATAATGGGATGAGTAGTTTTGAGGGTGCAACTTTGTTCTTTATTGCCCAATTATTAGTGTATGGCATCATCATGGCCACTAGAGGGGTGTTATTAAAAAATGCAGAAAAAGAAGCAACTACCGTCATCATTCCTAACTTGAAGGAACTTACATTCTCACTTCTGCCAAAAAGCCGATGAAATAGAACATTCACAACCGACGATTTTTTAAAAATATCACTGATGATTAGTAGTAACACAATAACCGCCAGCTGCTCATTGGCAAAGCCATTTAATGCTTCCGAAGGAGTTAAAATTCCTCCAAATATGAAAACTAAAATTGCTATGAAAAAAGAAACAGTCGGTTTAAACCACTCCAAATAAAGGGCTGACAACAAAAATACAATTGTTGCTAAGAGCAATATTACCGGAGTCGTTAACATTTAATATCCTGCCGTTGCTCCGCCAATTTGCTCCACCGGGTGCCAAGTAGTCTTTGTTTCTAAAAAATCTTGAATGGAGTACGGATTTTCCACTTCATCGGAGTTTACCTTTTCAGCAGACCAAGAGCGGACTCTTTTTAAATTTTCAGTCGCTAACTCTTCTAGCTGAATCGCTTCTTTTGTTGAGTAACCCAATAGCAATAATGCATTCACATCCATGTGCGAAGCCATGTGACTCTCCAACTCTTCTTTTTTACCAGTTAAAATATTAACCACTCCTGCTGGAACATCTGAATGCTGCAAAACCTCAGCAAAACTAATTGCTGATAGAGGAGCATTTTCATTAGACAAAATAACGATGGTATTCCCTCCGCAAATGGTTGCGGCAATAGCAGAAATTAAGCCTTTGAAGTTGATTCCCTTGCCACAAATAGCAGTAACCACACCAGTTGCTTCTGACATGGAAAAATTAAAATGACTGCTCGCCACCGGGTTTACACTACTAAACAGTTGCTGAAACTTATCACTCCAACCTGCAAAATAAATGAATCGATCAATTGAAGACTCAACAATCTTTTTTGCTTTATCCTTTGCTACAGACTCTTCCTTAGCGACCAACTCGATAAATTCAGTTTTTCTGCTTTCCAAATTTTCAGCAATCCGATATAAGATTTGACTATTGTTGTAAGCAGATCTGCCAGCCCATGGCTCTTGAGCTTTTCTAGCAGACACTACTGCATTTCTAACATCCTTTCTTGAGGACCAACATATGTTTCCTAATTTTTCTCCTTCAGGATTTAATGGAACATAATAACGGCCCGATTCAGTCCTAGGAAATTTTCCGTTGATGTATATTTTGTAGGTTTTCAATACTTCAATTCTATCTGCCATGAATACGAATATTTTACTCTAACAAATATAACCTTAATTGATGATTTCTAGGGAACCATTTACGAGCGAAAAATCGATTGGCCCAGAGTAATCTTAAGAAAACGGTAAACAGCCTGTAAGAGCAAACGATAAAAAAATTATTTTAAGAAAAAGCCTAGCAGCCCATCGTCTTAGATTAAAGCTTCAGCAACTTTTAGGTCTTCGACTGTTGTAATTTTTATGTTAGAATAATTGCCCATCACTAAACTGACCTTTATCCCATCTGCTTCCACCACAGAGGCATCGTCTGTAAAACTTGTATTAAATTCTTGCCGGTATGCTTTTTTAAGTATATCAACATCGAAACATTGAGGTGTTTGCACTATCTTGAAATTTGATCGGTTTACCGCCACAGACTGATCTGAATTAACTTTTCTAATACTATCCTTTAAATCGACTACAGGAACAGCAGTACCAGTGCTTTCTGCCGTGTTAAAAGCAGCCTGAATCGTTTCTATAGACACAAATGGTCGTACTGCATCGTGAACGCCAACCACTCCCTCAGATCCGATTAAACGTAGACCAGCTTTCACGGACTCAAACCGTGTATCTCCGCCACTTGTTGTTTTTATATTTTCAACCGTTGTTCCGCCAGAAATCTCTTGCCAAAGCGGCATTTCAGATTTTGGCAAAACCAAAAGAAGCTCTGCCAATGGCAAAGCTTCTTTGAATTTTTCTAAAGTATGTAAAATAATCGCCTTGCCTTTTATTTCAAGGAATTGCTTTGGAACGGTTGCTCCCATTCGTAAACCTTTTCCCCCGGCAAGTATAATTACGTATTGGTTCAAATTTAGATGATTAACATGGCATCGCCATAACTTGAGAATCTATATTTCTCTTTAATTGCAGTTTCATATGCTTTCATAATCAAATCATATCCTCCAAACGCAGCAGTCATCATTAGTAATGTAGATTCTGGACTATGGAAGTTCGTAACCATCATATCGGCAATGCTAAATTCATATTTTGGAAAGATAAACTTGTTCGTCCACCCTTTGTATGGCTTCAACTCGCCGTTTGTAGAAACAGAGGTCTCTAAACAACGCATACTTGTTGTTCCAACTGCTAAAATCTTCTTTTTGTTCTTTTTTGCATCGTTAACCAAATCGCACGTCGACTCCAAAATCTCAATTTCTTCAGAATCCATTTTATGCTTCGTTAAATCTTCTACTTCAACGCTTCTAAATGTTCCCAAACCAACGTGTAACGTCACTGGAGCAAATTCAACTCCTAAGATTTCACACTTCTTCATCAAATGTTTACTGAAGTGAAGCCCAGCTGTTGGTGCGGCAACTGCCCCCTCATTCTTCGCATAAACTGTCTGATAGCGATCTTCGTCTTCAGGTTCAACCGGACGGTCGATGTATTTCGGAATTGGAGTTTCTCCCAGCCTTTCTATAATTGCTTTAAATTCGTCATGGGTTCCATCAAACAAGAATCTTAATGTTCTTCCCCTTGATGTTGTATTGTCAATTACCTCTGCAACTAAATCATCATCCCCGAAATATAATTTATTACCAATTCTTATTTTTCTTGCCGGATCAACTAAAACATCCCAAAGCAAATTTTCTCCGTTCAGCTCTCTTAGTAAAAACACTTCAATTTTTGCTCCTGTTTTTTCTTTATTCCCATACATTCTAGCGGGAAAAACCTTGGTATCATTCATTACCATCACATCCCCTTCGTTCAAATAATCCATGATATCTTTGAACTCTCTGTGCTCAATTGTGCCTTCTTTCCTGTTCACAACCATCATACGAGATTCATCTCGATTTGGAGTAGGTCGCTGAGCAATTAACTCTTCAGGTAATTCGAATTTGAACTTTGATAATTTCATTTTATTTGAGTGATTAGAATCGTTCCGAAAAAATAAGGTGCCAAGTTACGAAAAATGGACTAAACTTGCGAATGCTCGTCAACGTACAAACAAGCGTCATCAATTGTCCTTGCTGCAGCAACATCGTAATGCCCTATTTTTGTTCTGCGAAGGACTTTTAAGTAAGCCCCTACACCCAGGGCTTTCCCAAAGTCATGAGCGATTGAACGGATGTAAGTTCCTTTCGAACAAGCTATTCTAAAGTGTAGTTCTACTCCATTAATCTTTTCAATTTCAAATGAATAAATTGTCACACGTTTCGTCTTCATTTCGGGATTTTTCCCGGCTCTTGCCAAATCATAAGCTCGTTTCCCGTCAATTTTTTTTGCTGAAAAAATAGGCGGTAATTGATCTAACTCGCCTTCCATTTTTTTTGCAAGGTCATACAATTGTGCCTCGGTTAAGTTACTTGTATCTTGAAAGTTTTCTGGTTCGGTTTCCAAATCGTACGATGGTGTTGTTGCGCCAAGCTTTATAATCCCGGTATATTCTTTCTTTAATCCTTGAATAGACTCTATCGTTTTAGTTTTCTTACCGGTGCAAACGATCAATAACCCGGAAGCAAGCGGATCTAAGGTTCCGGCATGACCTACTTTAATTTTCTTGAGACCGGTTGATCGTTGCAGGGCATATTTCAGCTTGTTCACTGCGTCAAATGACGTCCAGGTGAGCGGCTTATCAATCAGGAGAACTTCTCCTTCAATAAAATTTGGCATGAAAAAGTGCTTGTGTTAATCTTTCGATTTCTTCATAATCGCATACATCCCTAATCCGAATCCAAGAAGAACGATGATTGGAGCAACGGTGATGCGAATTGGAGAAAACAATTCGTCTCCATTAAATACAGTAGGGTCGTCAGAGCCTCCGCCAACCATCAATAAGTAACCAATTATGACTACAACAACTGCCGCAATAAACAATTTGTAATTCTCTTTGCCAAAGGCTAATTCGTTTTTTGTTGATTCACTCATAATTTTAATATAAATCTCCGCTTTGCATTCTTAAAAATTTGCGCACCGCAAGAGAGGTTGACACCCACGAAATTAAGATTCCTAATATAACTACCACCCCAAATAAAATTCCGTAAAAGTTAAAGTTTTGTAATTCAAAAAACTCAGGCAAGTTACTTTTGATACTATACATTACTCCAAGAAGTAAAATGATTGCAATTAAACCGCTTAAGAAGCCATTCAGCACTCCACGTGCAACAAAGGGTCTTCTAATAAAACCTCCGGTAGCTCCCACCAACTGCATGGTTTTAATTAAGAATCTTTTAGAATAAATAGCTAATCGAATAGTATTGTTTATCAGGGCAATTACAACAATTAGAAGTAATAAACTGAACCCCAATAAAACGAGGCCTATTTTGCGGACATTCTTATTTACCGCAGCTATTAAATCCATTTGATAATCTACCATTTTTACTGCTGGCAAACGTTTTAGCTCTTTTTCAATCAGTTCAGCGCTACCTTCTTCAGCGAACTTAGCATTTAAGTACAAATCGATACTTCCGGAAAGTGGATTGAAATCTAAAAACTCGACAAAATCTTCGCCCAATTCCTTTTTCATAATCTCGGCTGCTTGTTCTTTATCGATATAGTCAATTCTGTTGGTGTATTCCTTCGCCTCTAACACTTGCTTCAGGCGTGATATATCTGCTTCCGATAGATTTTCTTTTAAGTACAACGAAAACCCTATGTTTTCTTTTACATGGTCAGAAATCTGTTTGGCGTTTAACAAAATAATACCAAGCATGCCCAACATAAATAACACCAATGAGATGCTAATAATGGTCGAAACGTATGAGGTTTTTACCTTAATTGCCGATTTCTGACTTTCCTGTTTTGACATAGCTTTTACAATTGTGCTAAATTAGAATTTAGACGCATCATACACAAATATGATTTATTTCAGAACACCCATTTTAACGGCAATCTTTTTCCCAAACTCTCGAATCTCCTCTGCAATCGCTTTTTCTCCGGTAGATCTCTCAAAAGAATCTGCCATTGTAATGATGTTTTGTGCAGCAAATTTTTTCATCTCATCAACCATCATTCCTTTGGTCCACAAATCGATGCGAAGTGTATTATTTTCTTCCTCATCCCAAATCGCCAAGTTAATGGCTTTACTTAGATTCAATTTGTCCTTTTCAGAACCTTCTGCTTTCCATTCGATCGACTCTGGAACTTGGTTTTCATCTAATTTTATTTTGAAATTTATTTCTGACTCTCTTGACATTATCGCTTTGGTTTATAGTTCGACATTCTTAAAATTCTGTTAGCGTCTTGAATTTCCATTAAGTCTTTCAAGCCAACATCCTGATTATTATCCATAAAGGATTTGACTAGTTGGTATCCAACCCATTGCCCTACTCTACCAGGTGACCCTTCCGGAAAGCCTGCCACAAATGGCGCATCGCCCATATATTTTCTTATTTGGTGATTTTCTGTAGAAAAAAGAAGCTCCAAGTCAATGAAGTGAAACCAAATGGGACCCTCATTTTCCTGACACCAGGACAAATCTTCGGGGGAGTAGTTAAAAAACAAATGCTTTTCATAGTTCGGCAAAAAGGCTTCTAACAAATAGGCTACCTTACCATAGTAAACCATTTGTTCAAGTAAATCTTGACCACCAGGAGTTTCAAATTCAGTTAACAGCCAAGCTTTCATAGCATCAGGTACTATGTATGATCGATCAAAGTTTTGAAACTTATATTTAGGAATTCCAATTTCTGGGTAAATTTCAAAGTCTCCTCCCAAGTACATGTCCAATCCAATAGCAAGCACTTGATCATCCGCTGCCGTAGCATAATTGAAAGCAGCCGTCATGGTAACAACATCGGGAACAATTCTTTCAGGAAAATAATAATGATATCGTTTAAAAGCACTCTTCAAATCAGTAAATTCAGTTTTCAACGACCCTTTAGGATAGATTTTTGCTGTATGGTTTAACACTTCTACGATGTCGTCGTTGTTCAAATACTGATTAAAAACGGTATAAGTTAATGGGTCGGTCATTCTCCCAAAACCCATTATCCCCTCGATGTACAACGGAAAGAAATTTGGGTATTTTTCGTTCAGCATTTCCCATTCCTCTTGACTTGTTCCACCTTGTAAAACCTTCGTCACATCTAGGTCAAACCGAGTATAGTCCTGCTCCAGCTCAATTTTTTCAGTTACAACTTCCCACCGATTTGAATCGCATGAAAACAGCACGATAACAAGGAGCAAGGAAATTGAAAGAATGGAATTTAACTTCATTTGAAAAAACAACTTAGCTTTGTAGTAAATAACACAAACAAAATTATGAAAAAGACTACGTTGCTCGCTGTGCTTTTAGCACTTGTAATTGGAAGTTTCGCACAAAAGAACTTTCAACTTGGATTGCACTTTTCTCCAAACATTGGCTGGTTGAAACCAAACGGTGATAAAATTGAAGCGGATGGCGCTAAAATAGGATATGAGTTTGGCATTATCGGCGACTTTAACATCTCAGACAATTATATTTTCGCTACAGGTATTCGACTGGTTAACACAGGATTTACATTAAATAAGCCTGATGTTCAGGAAATTACAAATACTCAGGGTGGGTTAGAAAATGGATATGGTTCGACTGTGGCTGACGTAAGATTAAACTACATTGAGGTACCCTTAACTTTAAAGCTAAGAACAAACGAAGTAGGATACATGAAATACTTTGCGCAAGTTGGTGTTGGGCTAGGTGCAAATTACAGAGCACTTGCCGATGAGCAATTTACTTATGTCCCGGCAAACGGTAGCTCTTCTCAACCCGTTTCAAACGAAGGAGTAGACTACAATGATGAAATCAATTTATTTAGAGCGGCTCTTATTGTGGGGGCTGGGTTTGAATTCAACTTTTCGGGAAACACTTCATTAGTCACTGGAGTTACTTTTAACAATGGTTTCACCAATATCATCAGCAAAGATGTTCATACTGATGACATTAACGGTAATGCTGTCACACCGCCAAATACACAAGCTGATAAAAGAAATCAAAGTGCAAAATCAATAAACAACATGATTGTTTTAAACGTTGGTATACTTTTCTAAGGTTCTCTTCTCATGAAAATAGCGCTAGCTCAGCTAAATTATCACATTGGAAACTTTGAAGCCAATGAAACAAAGATTTTGTCTAACCTTCAAAAGGCTAAAGCTGAAAATGTTGACTTAGTTGTTTTTTCTGAATTAGCGGTTTGCGGTTATCCTCCTAGAGATTTTTTAGAGTTTGATAATTTTATTTTACTCTGCCTTCAATCTATCGAGCGAATTGCAAAAGAGTGTGTAGGTATTGCTGCAATTATTGGTGGACCTTCTTGGAATACTCTAAAAAGCGGTAAAAAGTTATTTAATACTGCATTTTTTTTGAGCGAAGGTAATATTAGTTCAAAGCACCATAAACAACTCTTACCAACGTATGATGTGTTTGATGAATACCGTTATTTTGAACGAGCCGATGAAGTGCAATGCATTGATTATTTGGGAGAAAAAATTGCCTTAACCATTTGTGAAGACTTGTGGAACATTGATGGGAAAGAACTCTATCCTAACTCTCCAATGGAAAGGTTAATTGAAGAGTCGCCAGACTTTATCATCAACATTGCTGCTTCGCCATTTGCAGTAAGCCAAACGAACCATAGAGAAGAAGTATTGAAATGGAATACCGACAAATATAATTTGCCGGTTTTCTACGTCAACCATATAGGTGCGCAAACAGAATTAATTTTTGATGGAGGCTCATGCGTTTACGATCAAAATGGTAATCTTATTTCTCAACTACCTTTCTTCGAAGAGTATTTTTCCATTTTTGACTCAAAAAATTTAAAGTCAGAAGAAAAGATTTCAGCCTTGTCTAAATACGAAAAGTTAGAAGCTGCTCTTGTTTTAGGAATTAAAGACTACTTCAGAAAGTTAAATTTCAAAACCGCTACCTTGGGCTTAAGCGGTGGAATTGACTCTGCCTTAACACTTGCCCTTGCTGTGAAAGCCTTGGGCAAAAAGAATGTATTTCCTATTCTCATGCCTTCTCAGTTTTCTTCAGATCACAGCATTTCTGACTCTGTAGCGCTTTGCGAAAACTTAGGTTGCGACTACTATACCATTGAGATTGAAAAAATTTATAAATCATTCGACAAAGAACTAACTGATTTATTCAAAGGCACCGAATTTGGAATTGCAGAGGAAAACATTCAGTCTAGAATACGAGGGACCTTACTCATGGCTCAAACCAACAAATTTGGGTCTATACTGCTGAACACTTCGAATAAAAGTGAATTGGCAGTTGGCTATGGAACTCTTTACGGTGATATGGCCGGTGGGCTTTCCGTTATCGGGGACGTTTACAAAACTGAAGTGTTTGATTTGTGCCGTTTTATTAATCGTGATATTGAAATTATTCCCGATAACATCATTACCAAGCCTCCTTCTGCAGAATTAAGACCAGATCAATTTGATTCAGACTCTTTACCAGATTATGATGTTTTGGACACGATTCTTTTTGAGTACATAGAAAATCGGCAAAGCCCGGCTAATTTGATAGAGAAGGGTTTCGACGAAGCACTTGTTAAACGAATCCTGAAAATGGTTAATATCAACGAATATAAGCGACATCAAACTCCGCCGATACTTCGCGTTTCTTCTAAAGCATTCGGAATGGGAAGAAGAATGCCTATTGTTGGAAAATATTTGAGTTAATATTGATCCATGAAGGACAGTTTAAAGTTCTTTTACACGCTCACAATAGCTTTCGTCTTGATTGTTCCGGTAGGCACAATTCTTCATGAATTAGGACATTATCTTGTCGCTAACCACTACTATAATTCGGTAGAATTGCACAAGGCGTCCGTCACCCACTTTCATTATAAGTTCGCAAATAATGAAGAACTCGCTTCTTTTCTAGTAACTCTAGCCGGTCCGGTTTCAACGCTCTCAATAAGTGTAATTGGAATAATCCTTATTTCAAGAAAGTCTTTTGAAAAAATTTCAACCATCTCCTTTTCTATTAAATCTATATTTAAAATATTGTTGGCTTATTTTATTAGTCGGGAGGTTCTAATTGCCGCAAATCTAATTTTTACACATGGCGTTTCAAATTCGGATGAATATAAAGTCCCGCTTTTTTTGGGTTTAGATTCTCAGTATTTTAATATTGTCTTATTTATTACGACCGGAGCCATTTGCTTGTACATCTTAACCAAAACCGTTGAAAGGGGTTCTAGAGTCTTGTTTCTAATAAGTGAGGCAATCGGATGTAGTATTGGTTATTGCTCTTGGGTATTAACTTAACAACCAAGCCTGACCTATGCCCAAACTTTTGTTCCTTCAGAACAATTTTTGCAGATATCTATATTCTCTCTGCCTTTAAATAGCTGCTTCCGAAAACCATTGTAGCTTTTGCTAAACCAAATTCTCTTAAAATCTTCATTTGCAAGTTCACCAAGTCGATGATTGGCATCTTTATCAAAACAACAAGGAATCACTTTACCGTCCCAAGTAATCACGCAAGAGTGCCACAGCTTCCAACAGTTGTTTTCTAGCGAGTTTTTAATTTCATATTTCCCGTTGGCCAATTTTTTATATCGAGAGTATTTATCGTTTTCAGGAATCAATTCATTCCCATTTTCATAATCGTAGACTTGAGCCGTTTTTAACTTTACCTCATCTACCCCGTATTCTTTGGCCAACTGATACACCTCATCAATTTGATGTTCGTTGGGTTTTACCACCAAAAACTGAAAAATTACATGTGGTGTTTTAGATTTCAGTCTCTTTTTGGCTGCCACGATATTCTTCGTGCCTTCCAACACTTTCTCTAGAGTCCCTCCTATTCGATAGTCTTCGTAGGTTTCTTGTGTTGTTCCATCAATAGAAATAATCAATCGACTTAACCCTGATTCAACAGTTTTTACTGCATTCTCTGGAGTTAAAAAGTGAGCATTTGTTGAAGTGGTAGTGTACATTTTCCGTTCAGAGGCATACTTTACCATGTCCAAAAACTTTGGGTTGATATACGGCTCGCCTTGAAAGTAAAAGGTAAGATAAAACGTCTCTCTCCAAATTTGATCAATTACCTTTTTGTAAAGGTCTTCTTTCAAGTTTCCTGTTGGCCGGGTAAACTGCTTTAGTCCACTTGGACATTCTGGACAACCTAAATTACAAGCAGTTGTTGGTTCAATGGCAATCGCCATCGGCAAACCTTTTTGCTTCGGCCTGCCACTCCATTTGGATTGATAATAACTTCCGTAAACTTTTAGCGCATTATTTAGCCTTCTAAATGAAGCCTTTTTCAGCATTTGAATACTATCGTTTACGTAAATTTTCACCAAGCAAAAGTAATCGATAATGTTGAGTTGAATGTGCAATAATCAAATCGAATACCTGACTCCAGTACAGAAAAAGTTCATCACATTGAAAAGAATTCGTTAAACCAATTAATAATGACAAAAGTGTTTTAACTCGATTCAAAACAAGATACAGCCCCCGGGTCAAGCAAAGGTTAAGCATCAATTCTAACTTTAAATTTAATTAAGACCTTAGAAAAAGTAACTTAATCTGCGTATTTTTAAATACTATAAGTTAGGTATTATAAATTATTGATATGAAATATTTATCCAAAACATTGTTTGTGTTGTTTTTCTCTTCCTTCTTGTTTTCATGCATGAACGACAATTCTAAAGTTATTCCAAAAGAAGATAAAGAAGCCACTATACAGGTTAGTGCTTTAGAAAGTATGCCGACAGATTTGATTCATTTTGACACCACCTACGTTCCCATTTACTCTGACATTTACACTCAAACTACCAACATTCAAATCAATCTAACAGCTACTTTAAGCTTACGAAATACAAGTTTCAAGCATTCACTCTACATATCAGAAGTGGATTATTATAATTCTGCAGGCGAACTAGACAAAAACTTTGCAGAAAAACCCATCGAACTAAAACCAATGCAATCAATTGAATATGTAATTGAAGAAGAAGACATAAGCGGAGGTACAGGAGCGAACTTCATCATAATTTGGGCAGCAAAAAGCAAGCGGGTTACTCCGCTATTTGAAGCCGTGATGATTTCCACACAAAATCGACAAGGTATTTCTTTTACCTCTAGAGGTATTTCGATTTCCAATTGGGAAGAAGAAAATACAGAAACTGCACCGGTAGTATCCGAAGAGTTGACAAAATAACTTCCTTGAGGCCTATTTTATTAATACTCTTCTTATTCGCACAAATTCCCGTTTTTAGCCAAGGCTTTATTGAAGGACAAGTTATTGATAGTAAAACCAAGGAAGGTATTGCCTTTGCCACCATCTTGTTTCAAGAAAGTAAAACAGGAATTGCCTCCGATATAGATGGATTCTATAAATTTAGTTCTGGCTTTAATGCAAACCAACTGCGCTTTAGTTCCATCGGGTATGAAAGTAAAGTCATTAGCTTTGAGCAGCTAAAAAGGCAAAATTATGTCGTTTCACTAAAAGAGAGCAGTTACAGCATTGATGAAGTGGAAGTTTTACCCGGAGAAAACCCTTCACACCGTATTGTAAAAAATGCAATTGAAAATAGAAAGAAAAACAACCCAGAACTTTCTTCACCATTTTATTACGAATCATACAACAAGATGGTGTTTACCACTCCTATGGACACCAACTCCAAAAGTAAATTGGACTCCGTTACCGTCAAAAGCGTTCAACAAGAAAATATTGACAGCTTTCCGGACTCAAAAGTCAGCTTCATTATGGAGTCAGTTTTTAAACGAAATCACTACCCTCCAACTAAATCGTATGAGATAGTTACTGAATCGAGAATTTCAGGTTTAAAAACTCCTTTTTTTAGTTTGCTTGCTACGCAGTTACAATCCTTTTCTTTGTATCAAGATTATATCATAATTTATGGAATTAATTACCTCAGCCCCATCAGTAAAGGAAGTACAAGTAAGTATTTATTTCTCTTAGAAGACACTATTTTTCATCAAACAGATACAAGTTATATCATCTCTTTCCGTCCTAGAAAAGGCAAGAATTTTAAAGCACTACAAGGGGTAATGTCCATTAATACAAATGGTTTTGCGGTGGAAAATTTTGTTTCTAAACAGCACGATACTACAGGTTTTCCGGTAAAAGTTCAACAGCGATATGAATTAATTGAGAATACCCAATGGTTTCCGACCCAACTGCACATTGACATTTTATTTGCCTCTACAGCGGAAGATGACTTTAGTGTAATGGGCAAAGGCAAAACCTATTTGAGAGACATTAGCTTGCAGCCAAAAATAGAAGAGAAGGAAATTGGCAACCTAGCGTTAAAAATGGATGATGAAATTATTCCTAAAGGAGAGCCAGAGTGGAAAGAGCTCCGCGAGATTCCGCTGACGAAAAAGGAACTTTTAACCTATCAGTATATTGATAGCATTGGAGAAGAAGAGAATTTAGACCGAATGGTTTTCTTCACTAAAGGTTTAGTAAACGGCTACATACCTGTCGGGAAATTTAATTTATTGTTAGACAAGTTTCTAAAATTTAATCAATATGAAAATGTACGATTGGGAGCTGGCGTTGAAACTGGAGAGAGTTTATTTGGTCCCATTCGCATAGCTGCTTTTGGTGGGTATGGTTTTAAAGATAAAGCTTGGAAATACGGGTCACACATTCGTTGGATACCAAAAAGCAACCGACAATTTGAAACCAAATTTTCCTATTCAAACGATTTAATCGCTGTGGGTAGAGCCAACTTTTTTAAAACAAGTGGCATGCTAATTTCGGGTGGTGAATTTCAGAACTTTATTAACGACCAATACGATACACAGGAAAAATGGGAAGGAAGTATTTCGTTTAGAGCTTTTCGAGATTTTCATTTTACCTTTTTCGGGAACCAACAACGACGGGATATAAATTCAACGTATGAGTTTATTGGCGCTAATGGAGAACCAATGTCTTCTTTCTCTGCTACTGAAGTTGGCGTCAATTTTAGGTTTTCATTCAATGAAAAATTTGGAGAAATGTTAGGCGTTACGATACCTTTAGAAACAAAAAGCCCTGTAATCAACTTTAAATACACGAAAGGTTTAGCGGAGTTAGATGGAGATTTTGAATACGATAAAGTAGACCTTAGCTTTTCCAAGAAATTCACCCTGAGAAATGCTGGGATAACTTCTTTGCAAGCAGACTTCGGATATATTAGTACTGCCATTCCCTTAACAGCCCTTTATAGCCTTAAAGGAATTTTTGATGAGGATGTTCGGGTAGCGTCCAAAAATAGTTTTGAAACCATGGCTCCCAACGAGTTCTTTGCCGACCGACAAATGAGCCTCTTTTTCCGCCACAACTTTGGGAGTTTACTCGTTAACAAACCCAAATTTAAACCAGAATTGTTACTCGTTAGTTCTTTTGGGTTAGGAAGCCTGCAAAACAGGGCGTCCCACACGAACTTTGACTTTAGCGTTCCTGAAAAAGGTTTTTTAGAATCGGGAATTCAATTTAACAGCCTCTACCGAATGAAATACGTTTATGAAGGCATGTATTTAGGAGTTGGAGTTGGGGCATATTACCGTTATGGAGCTTATGCGAAAGAGGAGTTCATTGACAATGCTGCACTGAAGTTAACGGCAACGTTTAGTCTGTAGACTATTGATTGTCTTATCTTTTCCAAAAATAACTAACAGTTGATAATTAACAAGTTGTTCAAAATAAGGTGCGTTAAACAAACATAAGTTACAAAGTTAAAGGAACATAGTTTACACTTTTAGGATGGGTAATTTGATGAAAAAATCAAATTATCATGCCTTGTAAAGTAAAAACAACTATGGAACAGAAAGTAGAATTTATCAGTGCGTGGCGAACTCAAAAACAAACCATCACAGAACTTTGTAAATCGTTTGAAATTTCAAGAACAACTGCCTATCGAATGATAGATCGGTTTGAAAAATTTGGACTTGAAGGATTAATTGAACGGACAAAAACGCCTAAAAGTCATCCAAGTCAAACTTCAGATGAAGTAGTAAAAAACATCCTCAATTGGAAAGAAAAAAAGCCGCTTTGGGGAGCTAAAAAAATCAGAATTCTATTGTTTAAAAATCATCTTGAGGAAGACGTTCCTTCAGTGGTAACTGTGCACAATATTTTAAAGAAAAATGGCTTAGTTAAACCTCAAAAGAGGCACAAAAGAATCCAACCTATCAACCCAATTTTTGACCCTAAAAAGTGTAATGAAATTTGGAGTGCAGACTATAAAGGAAAGTTCTATATGGGTAATAAAAAGTACTGCCATACACTCACAGTTGCCGATTCAAAAAGTAGATACATATTCTCTGCAAAAGGACATTATCATGAAAACACAAAGAACGTAAAGACAGAGCTGACAAGGATTTTCAGAATATATGGCATTCCACAACAATTGCATACCGATAATGGAAGTCCGTTTGGTTCCGCTCAGTCTCAAAATCGTTTTACTAAGCTATCTTATTGGTTAATTGACCTCGGAATTATGCCGGTATATTCTGACCCAGGGCGACCGGATCAAAATGGAAGACATGAGCGAATGCACCGTGATTTAAAAGCTGCTTGCGCTAGACCTTCGGCATACGATTTAAAGGCTCAACAAAGGAGTTTAAATAGGTTTATAAAGGAGTATAATCATGAGCGACCACATGAAGCTTTAGAGATGAAAACTCCGGGAGAAATACACACCTATTCTACTCGCCCTTTTCCTGAAAAAATACGCGATTTTGATTACGATTCAGACATGAAGGTTCAAGTCGTAACCCAAAACGGAGCCCTAAGGTGGGGCTCCAAATTTTGGGTCTACTTAACCGTATCTTTAAAGGGAAAATATGTAGGTCTAAGAAACAAGGGAAATGGCATTTGGGAGATATATTACAGAAGCGTATTTTTAGGATTCGTGGATGAAAAATCAAGAAAAGAGAATGAAACATCAATTAAACTTTATCAATAATTAGTGTAACGCATGTATCTTAACGAACATAATACAGTAGCAATGTGATTTGTCCTATCTTAGACATCTAGCAGTTAACTGAAGTTTTACATTTGCCTACCAACATAAACTATGAAACACATTGCCATTATTGGAAACGGAATTTCGGGTGTAACTGCTGCGCGGCATATTCGGAAACTTTCTGATCATAAAATCACCATAATTTCAGCAGAAACTGAGCATTTTTTCTCTCGAACGGCATTGATGTATGTATACATGGGACACATGAAATACGAAAACATAAAACCTTATGAAGATCATTTTTGGATCAAAAACAGAATTGATTTAAAAATGGGTTATGTACCGAAAGTCGATGCGGAAGGGAAAAAACTTCATTTTCAATCTGGCGAAGAAATGCCTTTTGATGTGTTAGTTATTGCATGTGGTTCTAAGCCCAACAAGTTTGGGTGGAAAGGCCAAGACTTAGAAGGGGTTCAAGGTTTGTACTCATGGCAAGATTTGGAGCTAATGGAGAAAAACTCTGTGAACTGCGAGCGAGCCGTTATTGTTGGTGGAGGCTTAATTGGCATTGAAATGGCGGAAATGCTGCTCTCCAGGAGCATAAAAGTGACGTTCTTGGTTCGTGAAAGCCGGTTTTGGGGAAATGTTCTACCGAAAGAAGAAGGAGAGTTGGTTTCAAAACATATAAAATCTCATCAAGTTGACTTGCGGTTTGAAACAGAACTAGACGAAATTTTACCGGATGAAAATGGAAGAGTGAAAGCCATTCGAACTAAAAATGGTGATAAAATTAGTTGTCAGTTTGTTGGTTTAACTGCCGGTGTAGGACCCAAAGTAGATTTTTTGAAGAGCAGTTCCATTGCTTTGAACAGAGGTGTTTTGGTAAATGAATTTTTAGAAACGAACATTCCAAACATTTACTCTATTGGAGATTGCGCAGAATTTCACGAGCATCCAACTGGTAGAAGAAACTTAGAACAAGTATGGTACACCGGAAAAATGATGGGCGAAACGGTTGCACAAACCATCTGCAACAACAAAACGGCATACCAGCCAGGTGTTTGGTTTAATTCGGCTAAGTTTTTCGACATAGAATACCAGACTTACGGTTGGGTTTGGGCGGAGCCAAAAGAAAATGAAGCCATTTTGTATTGGGAACATGCAAATGGAAAGAAATGCCTCAAATTAATTTATAACAAAACCGACAGCTCTTTCTTAGCTGCAAACGTCTTCGGAATTCGACTTCGGCACAAGGTGTTAGATTATTGGATTAAAAACGAAACTAAAATTGAAGAAGTGCTCAAAAATTTAGAAGATGCCAATTTTGAGCCAGAATTTTATGAGAACAATTTTCCTGAGATTAAAAAACACTTTCAATCGCAAATCACTCAAACCGCATAAGCTATGACCAAAATAGACAAAGACATTGCCTTGGTTTCGGGGCCACCAAAAGACATTAACAACACACAAAAAATTGCAACGCTTATTGGAATGAGTGGCTTGCTCATTTTAGTTCTCGCAGCTTTCAACGTCAACTTTCCACACATAGGTATTTGGTTAGCAATTGCCTTGGGCTCCATTGCAGCCAGTATAATTTTATATTCCAAAGGTGCATACGGCAATAAACAAGAAGGAATTAAAAACGATGGGGTTTGGTTTAAAAGTATCAGCAGTCGTGGATTTTGGGGCTGGATTGCCGGAATTGCCATGACAGGATTTTACATTGTACTTTATTTTTTCCCTGCTCTGCTAGGTTTAAACACTGAAAGAGAAAACGGAGGAGTTATCGCACTGTTCGACCCACTAAGTAAAGCATTAAGTGGAAATGCTGCCAGTCAGTGGTTTGTATATGGAACCTTGTACACGGTTGCTATTCTTGCCTTTGGAATAAAATTCATGTGGAAGTATAGAAATAATCGTTACGAACGATTGAGGACTTTTTCTGTCATGTTTTTCCAAACAGGATTTGCTTTTATCATTCCCGAGTTAATCGCCCGCTTGAATTCCGATTCATTCAGCTTACCTTATTACGATTTAAAAAATGTATGGCCATTGAACTACTACAATTTCGAGCAATACAGAGTAGATGAAATGATAAATGCCGGAAATATCGGATTGGCTATGCTCATTTTTGGAGTGCTTTCTATTTTGGTCATTACGCCCATTCTAACTTACAAATATGGCAAACGTTGGTACTGCTCTTGGGTCTGCGGCTGCGGTGGTCTAGCCGAAACAGCTGGAGACCCATTTCGTCAACTTTCCGACAAAAGCACGTGGGCGTGGAAAATGGAACGTTGGATGGTCCACTCAGTAGTAGTTTTTGTAGTGATTATGACCACCGCGGTTATTTCCACTTACTTGGGCTACGACTCCGAGAAGTATTGGCTCACGAAAGGAGCTTTCTTGATAGGTGTCGTTGCTATTTTAACCTTGCTAATAGGTCTGCTTTTCGCTTTTAGAAGAGACGAATTAAAAAAAGATGCTAAGATTGGAGCCATTGGGTATTTCGCTATTATTTTGACGATGATTGGAATCCATTATTCCACAGGAAACAGCATATTTATGTTTGAAGCAGAAACACTTCGTTCTACTTATGGATTTTTAATAGGTTCTGTTTTTAGTGGCGTTATTGGAACGGGGTTCTACCCTATCTTAGGTAATAGAGCTTGGTGTCGATTTGGTTGCCCCATGGCTGCCATTATGGGAATGCAACAACGCTTCTTCTCTAAGTTTAGAATTACAACTAACGGAAGTCAATGCATTTCTTGTGGAAACTGCTCTACCTATTGCGAAATGGGAATTGACGTTAAAGCGTACGCCCAGAAAGGACAAAACATCGTTCGTTCTTCTTGTGTAGGTTGTGGTGTTTGTTCTGCGGTTTGTCCAAGAGGTGTATTAAAACTAGAAAATGGCGAAGACGTAGGAGATTCAAGGTATGATTCTGATCCGATTACCTTTGGGAATGATGGAGTTTTCCTTAATGTAAAATGAGAAATGTAGAATTAGGAGTGTGGAATGCAGAACTAATCACGAGGCGATCATTACCTGTTTTTATTCGCCAAAAATTTTGAATTCAAAATAATTACGAATTACTAATCTTAAAATTACGCATGTGCTAACTCAAAATATCTTATAGTACTTTTTAAAAATAATATTCATAAATAACCACGAAACATTTAACATTCTACATTAAAAGATTAAAAATTGAACATAGTAGTCATCATCCCCGCCTTTAACGAAGAAAATGCCGTTGGAAAAGTCGTTTCTGAAATACCAAAGCAACTGGTAAGTGAAGTAATTGTAGTCAATAATAATTCTACCGACCAAACCTCAAAAGCCGCTTTAGCAGAAAGTGCTACGGTACTTTTCGAACCCACAAAGGGTTATGGCATGGCATGTTTAAAAGGTATGGACTATCTTGCAAACACCCGGAAAGAACCAACCGATGTTGTCGTTTTTTTAGATGCTGATTATTCCGATTATCCGGAACAGATGATTGAAATGGTGAAACCTATTCAAGAAAATCAAGCAGATTTAGTGATTGGTTCCCGTGCTTTGGGCAAACGAGAAGGTGGCTCCATGACAATACCACAGGTTTTTGGAAATTGGCTTGCCACTAGCCTAATGCACTGGTTTTATGGCCATAAGTTTACCGACTTAGGCCCATTTCGGGCGATTCGGTATTCAAGCCTTTTAGCGCTAGATATGCAAGATAAAACTTACGGCTGGACGGTAGAAATGCAAGTAAAAGCACTGAAGCAGAAATTACGTTGCGAAGAAATGCCCGTTGATTATAGAAACAGAATTGGTTTTTCAAAAATAAGCGGAACGGTGAAAGGTACTATTCTCGCAGGTTACAAAATCATAACCACCATTTTTAAATACCTTTGAATTCTCTAAACTCAAAATGGAACTAATCCCCATCATTATTTACGGAATAGCACTGCTATTTATATTTTGCTACAGCCTGATTCAAATTCAGTTAGTAGTTAAATATAACCGTTACAAAAAGCTACAAAAAAAGCGTTTAGGGGAGTCTACTGCAGTAAACTTTGAACCAAAAGTTACCATTCAATTGCCGCTCTTCAACGAAAAGTACGTCACCGAACGATTAATTGATTGCATAGCAGCATTAGATTACCCAAAAGATAAATTAGAGATTCAAGTTTTAGACGATTCTACCGATGAAACGCAGGAAATTACAAAAGCTAAAGTGAAAGAAATTCGTAAAGCCGGAATTGACATTGTTTACCTTCACCGAACGGATCGCGCAGGATATAAAGCCGGTGCTTTAGCAGAAGGGACAAAAGTGGCAAAAGGTGAATTTATAGCCATTTTTGATGCTGACTTTTTGCCTGAAAAAGACTTTGTTAAACAAATGGTTCAGCCCTTTACAAATGAAAAGGTAGGCATGGTGCAAAGCCGTTGGGAACACATCAATGAACGCTATTCCATGCTCACCAAATTGCAGGCATTCGGCTTAGACGCGCACTTTTCAGTGGAACAAGGTGGCAGAAATGCAGGCCATCATTTTATTAACTTTAATGGTACTGCAGGCATTTGGAGAAAAGCTGCCATTGCGGATGCAGGTGGTTGGCAATCGGATACCTTAACCGAAGATTTAGACCTCAGCTACCGAGCCCAATTGAAAGGTTGGGAGTTTCGTTTTTTAGAAGAAGTAGGCGCTCCTGCAGAATTACCTGCTGTTATGAATGCACTGAAAACCCAACAATTTAGATGGAATAAAGGAGCAGCGGAATGTGTTCGAAAGAATCTAGGTGCCGTTTTACATTCTAAAGACATCGACTTTGGAACTAAACTGAATGCTATTTTTCACCTCACGAATTCAGCAGTTTTCATCTCAATCGTTATTCTAGCTTTACTTAGCATTCCTATTCTGAGCATTAAAAACACCTTTGAAGAATACCAAGTCTTATTTCTATTGGCGAGTGCTTTTCTTGTAACCCTGCCAATCCTCGCACTTTTTTATTGGACATCCATGTCGCAAAGCTATGCCTCAAAAAGCAAAGCATTTTTTCACTTCATATTTCTTTTCCCTATGTTCTTAGCCGTTTCAATGGGGCTTTCATTACACAATGCCATGGCTGTTTTAGAAGGTTATCTTGGGAAGAAATCGGCATTTATTCGAACCCCAAAATTCAACCTCAATAACGATAAAAGTAAAAAATGGGGAACCAATGTTTACTTGAAAAGAAAAATCAATCCCATTACTATTTTAGAAGTAGCGCTCACCCTTTATTTCATAGGTGGAATTTTACTTGGTTTTTATTACGGAGACTTTGGAATAATGCCATTCCATGCCATGCTAGTTTTAGGGTTTGGTTACGTTTCCTTTTACTCCATTAGTCATTCGTTTAGAACGGAATAACCTTTAAGTGCAGTTGAACAACAGCCTATTTACTAAATCTCTGATTTTTCAAAGCGCTGCTGTTGCTTGTTATTTTTACATCGGTTATGATTTTAATAGAGAGAACTTCTTCGGTCTTTTAGCTTGTTTTAGTATCCTATTTGCGACTTACTTGTTCCTTGTAAAAAGTGCAAAAAGCAAATCACTTGATCAGCTAATGGTTATTGCCGTACTTTACCGATTATTTTTTATTCTCTCTATCCCAACACTTTCTGATGATTATTTTCGATTCATTTGGGACGGGCAGCTAATTCTAAACAGCATCAATCCTTTTGACTTTTTGCCAAGCGAAGTAAGCGTTGAGTTTCCAAATAAAGCAGAACTGTTAGCAGGTATGAACAGTCTTAATTACTACACGATCTATCCGCCTGTCGCTCAAATTATTTACTTTTTAGGTGCTTGGCTTTCGCCCAACTCAATTTTAGGAAGCATAGTGGTGATGAGGAGTTTTGTTATTGCTGCTGAAGTGGGCATTATTATACTACTCCCCAAACTACTGCAACTTTTAAAGATGAATCCGCTCAATAGTTTATGGTATGCTTTGAATCCATTAGTAATTATTGAACTAAGTGGAAATTTACATTTCGAAGGAATTGTTCTTTTCTTCTTTCTGTTGGCAGTTTATTTATTGGCACTCCAAAAAGAGAAGCTCAGCGCAGTTGCTTGGGCGTTTGCCGCTGCAACCAAACTCATTCCTATTTTCTTTTTACCCATTATACTTCGAAAGCTCAGCTTTAAAAAAGCAGCCCTTTTCTATTCAGTTTTCGGAATTGCCTTCGTCGCTCTTTGGATTCCTTTTTACAATTCCACACTCTTACCCCATTTTCTACAAAGCGTCAGTTTATACTCCAAAACCTTCGAATTCAATGCAAGTGTCTATTACATTATACGAGCTATCGGTTTTGAAGCCACAGGTTGGAATATTATTGAAACTGCAGGCCCTTGGTTGGCTATTACCGCCTATTTGGCAATATTAATTATACTACTCAAAAAGAAAATAATTTCTTGGAACGGCTTTTTTATCGCCTTACTTTTTGCAATAAGTGTTTACTATTTATTAGCATTAATTGTGCATCCGTGGTACAGCATTACCTTAGTATTTTTAGCTGTTTTTACGCGTTTTCGTTTCCCTATGCTGTGGTCATTTTTAGTGGTTTTATCTTATTGGGCGTATTCTAATCCTGCATTTCAAGAAAATTTTTGGCTAATTGCTTTGGAATATATTGCAGTAATTGGTTTTGCGATTTGGGAGCTAATGAAAGATCAAAATAAAAGCCCCATTTTAAATTTTCAAAAATCTAACTATCTTTAACCCATGGCAATCGGTAAATTACTTTCTATTTTAGGAATCATCCTGATTATTTACGGACTTATTAGCGGTATCAATTTTTACATGAAATTCGATGAGTTTGGAAGAGATTCTGATTTCTCCTATATCTTAAATTTTGGAAAAATTATAGCCGGAGCGTTGTTGGTCTATTTTGGTGAGCGATTGAAAAAGAAAGAAGGGTAAAAACTACAACTGCTATCCTAACCCTTCTGCTCGTGCAGCATAATTTTATATTGTTTGAACTCTCAATTTTCCTACCTTTCCACTTATGAATCATCTAGCTCATTGCCCAGTTTGTAATTCGGATGCATTTACTTCTTTTATAACAACAACTGCTCAAATGCACACCAGCAAAGAGCGGTTCAACTTTGATCAATGTAAAGATTGCCAATTGGTCTTCTTAAACCCAAGAGTTCCGTTGGAGCAGCTAAAAAACTACTATACTTCTCATTACTTGCCATACCGAGGCTCTGAAGCTTGGGGCAAGTACGTGCACTTTGTAAAAGGTAGTCAGCAAAAGCTTGACTTAAAGCGAGTGGAACGTGTTAAAGAGTGGCACAATACAACTCCTGACACCCTAGTTTTAGATGTTGGCTGTGGGAAGCCAAGTTTCTTAAAAGCTTGCAAAACGGAACTAAAATGCAATACCTTAGGCATTGATTTTAGCGATGAAGGTTGGGAAAATACATCTGAAGATTATGGAGGGTTAACCTTACAAGTAGCTGAAATAAAAGACTTAAAACCCGACTTAAAGCCCGATGTAATTACCATGTGGCATTACTTAGAGCACGATTATTCACCACTGGAGAATTTGACAACTTTAAAAACCATTTCTAAACCTTCAACCACGCTCATCATAGAAATTCCCAACTTTGATTCTGAAAGTAGGAAAAAGTTTGGAGCAGACTGGGCTGGTTGGCATACACCTAGACACACTTCTTTATTTTCTCCGAATAATGTCACACTCCTTCTTAAAAATGCGGGATGGGAGGTATCAAAAATATTAACCTACGGCACAATGGACCCTTACCTTTTGTATTGGATGAGCAAAATGGAGCAAAAAGGAATAAAGTGGGATAAAAACATGGAAGATGAGTTTTGGAGCTTTACCCGAGGAATGATTGAATTCATGCCAAAAAAATGGAATCAAAAAAACAACTCTCTGGGAATTATGACGGTTATTGCTACGCCAACCGCAGAGTAACTAGAGGTACAAAAGATTTTTCCCCTCCCAAGTTCCTTCGAATCTATACGGATGAAATCGAGCAAATAGCTCTTCCGAATACCATTCATTCTTTCTTGTTCTTTTAATAGCTTCTTGATGCTCCTTACTGCTGTAAGCAAATTTTTTTATCGAATCAAAATCCTTCCACAGGCTAAAAGTAGCCATCTGAACTACCGGAACTTCACCCACACCTTTTGTATAAATTAATCCGTCATTTCCCTCCAGACCTTTTTGAGAAGTTGGGACATATTTCCAAAACCTCAGTAACCAATCCCACTTTATTGTAGCTCTGGTAATCACAGCTATTGGCTGATTTGGATCTAATTCAGCAGCCTTTTCGAATGGAGTTCTTCCTACCCAAGTTCCTCCTGCTGAAATGTTTCGCATAAATATCGTGCACCTTTCAGAGGTATTAGCTTCGTATTGCTGCATCAACTCTGAGTTAGAAAAAAACTGCATCGCTGCCTCTTCCGATTCCCACACCTGAAGTAAACTATAAATGGACCAGTCAGGCAGCGGATTAAATCCCTTTCCCTTACCGCTACCTAAAAGTCGATAGAAAGATTGCCCCTTAACCTTAGATAAGTCCTTGTGTGCAAATTGCATCATTTTAAATCCCCACAATTTCGTTTTAAACGTGTTGTATTTAAAAAAAGATAAGGTAGTAATTTGCGTGCTCATTCTATTGGGTGAAATTTTTAGAAAGCTTAAAGTAGAACTCTAAGGTAAGCTTTATGAGTAAACCACTCCAGCAATAAGTTGTTGTAATTGTAATAAAACATTTGATTTCTACGCCTAGAAATTACTTGAACCATTTTAAAATTTAGTTACAATTGCGGCATAAAATCAATTGAATTTTCATCACAAATTTGTAACAGCTTGAGCAACCATTCTGATGACAAGCATTACTTTTGCAAAAACTTTTTTACATGGAATTAAGCAAGTCAAAAACCCTTTTCGAGAGAGCAATAAAATCTATGGTGGGTGGAGTAAACAGCCCTGTTCGAGCGTTTAATTCTGTGGGTGGGAATCCACTTTTTATTGAACGTGGTGAAGGAATTCACATATACGACGTAGATGGAAACGAATACATTGACCTAATCGGTTCTTACGGTCCACTTATATTGGGCCATGCACACCCAAAAGTTACCGCTGCTGTGAAAGCAGCGGTTGATAAAAGTTTTACCTACGGTGCAACAACTTTGGGCGAAGTAGAAATGGCTGAAATGGTCAAAGAAGCTTACCCTCAGTTGGATAAAGTTCGCTTTGTAAATTCAGGGACAGAGGCCGTTTTAAGTGCCATTCGAGTAGCAAGAGCGTATACAGGAAAAAACAAGATTGTAAAATTTGCAGGTTGTTACCACGGTCATACCGATGCGCTTTTGGTGGCAGCAGGGTCTGGTTTAATGACCATGGGAATTCCTTCTAGCGCAGGTGTTCCTGAAAAAGCGGTGAACGATACCTTAATTGCACAATACAATAACATTGAAAGTGTTAAAGAAATAATTGCCAACAATAAAGATGAAATCGCTGCCATTTTTATTGAACCTGTCGCAGGAAATATGGGTGTTGTAGTTCCTGAAATGGAATTTATGCAAGAGCTTCGAAAGGTGACAGAGGAGAACGGTATCTTGTTGGTAATTGATGAAGTAATGACAGGTTTCAGGAAGAAATTTGGTGGCGCCCAAGATCATTTTGGAATTGAAGCAGACATTACCTGTATGGGAAAGGTGATTGGCGGAGGAATGCCTGTTGGGGCCTATGGTGCAAAAGCTGCCATAATGGACCGAGTTGCACCTTTAGGCGATGTTTACCAAGCCGGAACATTATCGGGTAGCCCAATTGCAATGGCCTGTGGATTAGCTACTTTAAGAGAGTTGAAAAATTACGATTACGATAGAGCCGACCAATTAGGAAAACAAGTTAAAGGTTATTTAGAAAAGGCCGCAACAGAAAACGGAATTAAAATACAAGTAAATCAATTTGGATTGATGGTGAATCCTTTCTTTACCTCAGTACCGGTAAAAGATTTTGAAACAGCATCTTCTTGCGACACCGAATTATTTGGAAAGTTCTTTTGGGCCATGGCTGAAGCTGGTTTGTACATTCCACCATCACAATTTGAAACCTGGTTCCTGCCAATTACCATTACAGATGAAGAGATGAACGTGTTAGAAGGTAGAATTAACAGGGCATTTCAATCAATTAATTAGATTGTCAGACCGGGCGGAGTCGAAGGCTAGATAATCTTCAACTATTTCTCAGGGTGATATAGTATATAAAAAGAATATTTTTTGTCTTCATTTCGACTCCGCTCAATGTGACAAAAAACAACATTAGGAAACATGACAGTATTCAACGATAGATTTTTAAAAGCTTGCCGAAGAGAGGAAACAGATCGACCACCAGTTTGGTTTATGCGACAAGCCGGAAGATATCAGGCAGATTACCGAGAAGTTCGTAAAACGCACACGCTCGTAGATATTTGTAAAATTCCTGAGCTCTGCGCACAAGTAACCTTATCGCCAATTCAGCAATTTGGATTTGATGCTGCCATTGTATTTTCAGACATTATGATTCCATTGGAACCTATGGGAATCGACTTTCATTACAAAGAAGGTGTGGGTCCGGTAATTTCAAATCCGTTAACTTCGAAGAGAGATGTTGAAAATTTGAACCCCATAGATTTTGGTAAAGATTTGCAATACACTGGTGCTTCTTTAACCATTTTAAAGAACGAACTAAATGTTCCTTGTTTAGGTTTTGTGGGCGCTCCATTTACTTTGGCAAGTTATATGATTGAGGGCGGCCCTTCGAAGAGTTATATCAAACTGAAAAACTTTATGTACGGTCAAACGGAGGCTTGGCATCTACTAATGGACAAGTTGGCTACCAACATGGCCGACTATTTACTCTATCAAGTCGAAAGTGGTGCAATGGCGGTTCAAATTTTTGACAGTTGGGTAGGTATCTTGAGTCAAGCTGATTTTAAGGAATTTATTTTTCCGCACATGCAGAAAATGGTACAGTACATTAAAAGTAAAACAGATGTTCCTGTAGTTATATTCGGAACGAACTCATCGCACTTGTTACTGGACATGAAAGCTACTGGAGCAGATGTAGTTGGAATTGATTGGAAAACAGATGTTGCTGAAGCATGGAAAAGCATGAATTATGAGGTTGCTGTTCAAGGAAACTTAGACCCAACCTTACTTTTTGGCGACTGGAGCTTAATTGAAAAAAGAGCCACTACATTGTTGGATTCTATCCCAAACAAACCCGGCTATATTTTCAACTTAGGTCACGGTATTTTACCAAAAACTCCAGAAGAGAATGTGAGACAGTTGGTGAAGTTAGTGCAAGGGCGTTAATTGACTATTTTTGAAATCTATGAAAATTTTCTCTCATTTCGCACTTGACCAATACATTTGGCATGTTTTAACTAGCGCTCTTCTTCTTATGTTTCTTAGTCCGGAACTTGTATTTGCACAAGAATCTTCAGGAATTGCTAGAGTATACACTCAACCTGCACAGGCAGTTATAAAGGTAAACGGAGAATTAGTGCGTTACGGAGAAGAGCTCAAACTAGATACAGGAGTTCACAAAGTAGAAGCTTGGGTGGAAGGGTATGCATTTATGAGCAAAGAGTTTCGTTTAACAGCAGGTGAGTTCAAAACAGTTAGAGTAAAGCTATTGCCCTCAGAGGAGTTTAGTCACTATCGTAAGAAGCTAAAACTCTACAAAACTCAGACAGCTATGTTGAAGTTCTTGCCAATTGCTGCATATACAGGCTATGCTGTTATTAGCCTTAGCAAATTACAAAATCTAAACGATGAAGCGGATGACAATTTCCAATTGGCGACAGAAGCTAAATCTGCCTATAATAACGGTTTTTGGTTGAATGACTTAGAAGAAAATAAAGCGCTTTATTTCCAAAGCAAGGCTGATTACGAAAAAAACATCAAAGAGCTCAATAAGAAGAGAACTGAGTTTGCCGTGGTTACGGGTAGTGCTGTAATCGTCAGCTTCCTAACTTGGAAGGCAGCAATGAAACTGAAAAAGCCACTTTTCAAGGCAGAGTCACAAATGCACCGATTTACATGTACTCCGGTCTTATTGCCTAGAAATAACGGTGTTCATTTAACGTATGAATTCTAATTATGAAGAAAGCCGTACTAACTCTATTTGTAGTTGCCCTTGTTGCTTTTTCTTGTGAGAAAGATAATGAACTAGAAAACTCGACACTCGGTAGTAACCCATATGAAAACCCTGTTCTACCTTACGTAACGGTTGAGCGAAGCACCACACTAAGAACGGACTCATCTATAGTTGTATTTGATTTAAAAATTCACCTAGATAGAATCCCGGCTGATTTAGACATGCGATTCGTGCAACAAGGAATAATTGATCCTTTTGGGGACACTGTTGTAACAGCTAAGGTTAATGGCATTTTTTTAAACAAAAAAATTGATGGGCCTAGTAATTATCAAATAGGACTATTTGATACAGAGAAGAGAAGAATCAGCGCTCTTTCAGAGTATACGCATTTATAGGTATTTACTCCCAACTTCAATTTTTTTTCTTGCCCGGGCAACCCTTTCTCAATTCGCCAGGTTCTATATTTTGAAACCGAAGCTATTTAAAAAGTGATTTTAAATGAAGAAAAATAATTGAGCAATGTATTGAAAATAATCGTCATGCTCAAGAAGCTCCTTTTAAAAACCTTACTCCCCATACTTCCCCTCATATTTTTTCCAAAGCTCTATTTGTGGGTTGGTTAGTTCGATTTGTTTGCCTTGAATGAACGCCAAAGTAACTTGATTCCCGCGCATATCCAAGGCATCACCTTCGGATATAAACAAGGTAGCAAATTTTCCCTCTTCAATACTTCCCACCATGGCATATATCCCTAAAATTTTTGCAGTATTCAACGTAATCATTGCCAAAGCTGCTTCCTTGTCTAACCCGTAAGCTGCTGCTGTGCCGGCATAAAAGGGTAAATTTCGAGTGCCCATCGCTTCCATGCTACCAGAGTTTTCCAAGCAGACTAAAAGGCCTTTATCCGCCAATATTTTAGGCATTTTATAAGGCAAATCAACATCATCATCTTGGTGCATTGGCAAATCGTGAACCCTTCTTAAAATCACAGGAATTGAACGATCCTTCAATAAATCTGCAACCAACCAAGCATCGTAGCCGCCTACTAAAACCAACTCAAAGTCATAGGCATCAAATAAGTAAAGCGCATCGGTTATTTCTTGAACTCGGTCGCAGTGAATAAATACTTTCTTCTTTTTTGAAAAAACGGCTTTCATCGCTTCATAACGAATGTTCTTTTCTACATGGTATTCTTCCTTGGTGTATGCTTCTGCCTCCTTAAAAAATTGTTTTATTTCTTCCACCTTTTCTGCATATTCTTCAACCCATTTGGTATCTTTCTTTTTATCTGAACCCATGCTAGTGCGAATTCTTGGCCAGTTAATATGAATCCCGTTATCCTCTTTTAATACTGCATCTTCCCAGTTCCATCCGTCTAAGTTAAAAATAGAAGACGTTCCTGTAATTACCCCACCTACAGGGGCTACTTCAGCCATTAGAACTCCATTGGTTCTTACTGTTGGTGTAATTCTAGATTCTGTATTATAAGCAATCAAACTTCGCACATGAGGCTTAAATTGACCCACTTCTTGTTGATCTCTTGTAGCTCTCACTGTTCCAATTTCTACTAATCCGAGTCTGCTGTTGGGCGCAATAAATCCTGGGTAAATGTGTTTCCCTTCGCAGTGAACAACTTTATCGTATTTTGTAGAATCCATGTGAATATCAATGGCTGACAACACCATGTCGATTTTCCCATCTCTAAAACCAATGGCAGCGTTAGGAATTACCTTTCCATTTCCCAAATGTGCTTTTGCACCCAATAATAAGATGGATTTTGTTTGAGCTTCTGCCGGAGTCTGAGCCTTCACAGATACGCTCAAAAAACAAGCTATTATTAAAATTAAATTCTTCATTCTTCTTCTAAGGTGTCACATTCGTACAATACTTTCTTTTCTTTTTTAATGGGCTGCGTTGACTTGCCAGCTTTCTTAGCATTCAACATTTTTGAAATCAAACGCTCTCTTTCTGCTTGTACTTTTTTACGCAGTTCTGCGTCTCGTTCTGCATCGTAATAGGGAATACCATCAATGTAAGTAGTCACCACTTTTGCATAAATAGAAAGTGGATTGTCCGTCCAAAGCACCAAATCAGCATCTTTCCCTTCTCTAATACTTCCAATTCGATCATCCAAGTGAAGCATTTTTGCCGGATTTAGTGTCACAAATTTCCACGCCTCTACTTCTGAAACTCCTCCGTATTTGACCGCCTTCGCTGCTTCTTGGTTCAGCCTTCTTCCCATCTCAGCGTCATCTGAATTAAATCCTGTTAAAACACCTTGTTCATGCATGATGGCGCCATTATAAGGAATTGCATCGTTCACTTCAAACTTGTAGGCCCACCAATCTGAAAAAGTAGACCCTGCTGCTCCATGCGCTTTCAACTTGTCAGCCACTTTATAGCCTTCCAAAATATGGGTAAAAGTGTTTATTCTAAAATCCATAGAATCTGCTACGTGCATGAGCATATTGATTTCGGATTGAATATACGAGTGACAGGTTACAAATCGTTGACTATCTAATATTTGCGACAACACATCCAATTCTAAGTCGAACCTAGGAGCGAAATTTTTAGCTTTATCTCGCTTGCTCTTAGCGTTATATAAGGTCCACTCTGCTTGATATTCCCTCGCGCGGACAAAAGCATCATAATATACTTGCTCGACTCCCATCCTTGTTTGCGGAAATCTAACCGTATTAAAATCTCCCCAGTTAGATTGTTTTACATTTTCTCCCAAGGCAAACTTGATGAAACCATCGGCTCCTTCAACCTTCATTTTTTCAGGCGATTGACCCCATCGCAATTTAATCAATGCAGATTGACCCCCAATAGGATTTGCTGAGCCATGTAACAACTGAGAAGTTGTAACTCCTCCTGAAAGTTGACGATAAATGTTTATGTCATCTGAATTTACCACATCAGAAATACTGACTTCTGCAGTGACTGCTTGCCCTGACTCATTTACTCCTTGTTGAATGGCAATGTGCGAATGTTCATCGATAATTCCCGAAGTAAGGTGCAAATCGGTGGCGTCAATTTCACTAAAGTTAGTTCCCATTTTAGGAAACATTACCTCCATATTGATTTTGTAGCCTACCATTTTAATTTTCCCTTCTACCACAAAAACATCGTGGTTTCGTAAAACACCCTCAGCCTCATTGGTCCATACAGTGGCATTTCTAAAGAGTAGGTTTTCGTTTTGAGTTGGCAAACTGTCTTCCCACCCGAAGGCCATATTCGGGTAAAATACCTTGCCTTTAAAATCACTCTTTTTAGTACTAGAAGAGTCCGTTTTTATTGAGTCCTTCTCTTTTTTTTGAGTCGTCTTTTTAATTGCTGCCCAATCTTTCCAAACTCCATCTATCAGAATTTTACCACTCCAAATCCTACTTTTTGAATCACTCACGCTTCCGCTTAGGCGGAAAAGCTTTTCGTCCATGGTAAAGCTTAAATTGATTCGATTGTTTTCCAAAACAACTTTCGCATCTACCTTTTCCTTGTCATTCTTCTTGGCAATTTCCCCTTTCATCTTATTGCCTTCACCTTTCAAGGTTAAATCAAATTGGGCTTCTTTGTTAATGTTCAAACTGTAATTACCGGCATATTCAAAATAACTCATGGGTTCATATGCATGCTCAATACCATTTACCCAAGTAGCATGAAGTTTCGTTTTTTCTTGAAATAAAGTGTCTGAGAAAATTACGAAGTTGGCCAGCTTTCCTTTTTCTAGAGTTCCTAACATTTCAGAAGCGCCAATCAAATTGGCTGGAGTTTCCGTTAGTGCTTTAATTACTGCGGCTCCAGTCAATCCTTGGTCAATAGCAGCTCGTAAGTTTTCATAAAACTCCTTTTCTGTCTTTAGCCCATCAGAAGTAATGGCAAATTCAATTTCGGCCTCATTCAAGTACTTTAAATTTTGTGGAGCTAACTCCCATGCTTTCATTGCTGCTAGCGGCAATTGCAAGGTTGTAAAAGGGTCGCTTACATCGTAGGCTTTAGGAAAGTTTATAGGAACAATTAAAGCAGCCTCTGTTGCTTTGATGTCTTGAACCCGTTCATAATCTCTCCCATTTCCTTTCAGTATAAATTGAAATCCAAATTCGTCTCCTATTTTATCCGCTCGTAATTGAGATAAAGTGCCATACGTTTCAATTATTTTTGGCAACTCGAAAGCTTCCTCCATCGCCTCTAAGCTTCGGTTGTATTCTGTTAGTTGTTTGTTTTGAGCATACCACTTCGCATCAAAATGCACTTGCCGAATAAGTGCAATCATACCCATTAATGAAGAGGGGTAGGTTTGCTTAGAACTGCCTTTGTTAAACGAATAATGCGCAGCACTTTCCGCTTGAAGTAATTTAAAGTCATCGCCCTCATTTAATGCAACTAGTGCGGAGGTTCCTCTCAAAATACCATCATGCTGGTGAGTTAAAACCGCTCCAAATCCCATTTTTCGAAACTTTTCAGCATCGTCCTTTTTTGGGCTTACCATATCGGCTGCCTTCATTTCAGGCTTTACTGCCTCATTCCAATAAAAAATAGATTCTTTCTCAGACTCTAATTGTGGCTTTTGAGCCCTACTGCGATTTGCACTCTTCAACGGCTCTATTCCATACTGCGTGTGCAAATCAATAAACGCTGGGTAAATAAACTTCTCTTTTGCATCAATTTCAATAGTATTTTCTGGTAGCTCCAAAGCAGTGCCTACCGCTACTATTTTATCTTTTCGAATAAGTAAAGTGGCGTTTTCTAGAACCTGCCCTTTTTTTACATAAATAGTTGCGTTTGTAATAGCAGTATAGTGATTTTTAGCATCCTTGGTCCCATTTACAGGTTTCCAGCTTTGTGAGAAGGCACCAAGTGAACAGAGTAGTGCGAGTGAAAAAAGTATTTTTTGCATATATTTTTGACGAAAACCCAAAAATAAAGAAAACAAGCTGCCTTAATAAAGGTTTGGTTTGATACATTTACAAAAATTATACCCATGGAAACAGGATTGACCCATCTACACAACTTACTTCGACATGCCATTATTATCTTTCTAGTAATCAATGTTGTGAAATCATTTTTAGGCTGGTTTGGCAAAAAAGAGTACACAGCTGGCGACAATAAATTGAGTTTATTCCTTTTTATTTCAGCCCATTTGCAATTAGTTGTGGGTTTAGTGTTATATAGTGTTAGTGGAGTAGTGAAAGTTGCAATGGCCGATATGGGGGAAGCGATGAAGGACGCTGTACTTCGCTTTTGGGCAGTTGAGCACATGCTTTCAATGATTGTTGGAATCATAATTATAACCTTGGGTAGGATTATGGCAAAGAAGGCTAAAACAGACAGTACAAAATTCAGAAGACAAGCAATTTATTTTACGCTAGCCATGGTCATTATTTTCGCTGCTATCCCTTGGCCTTGGGCTGAAATGGGCATTGCAAGACCTTGGTATTAAATTTATAGGAAAGAGCTTATATGCATCAAACTTTAGATCAGGAAATTGAAAAAGCGGTTCTTGTGGGGGTAATTACACAAGAGCAACGGGAGGATCAAGTTGAAGAGTACTTAGATGAATTGGCATTTTTAGCTGAAACGGCCGGAGCAGAATCAGTAAAGCGGTTTACTCAGAAGCTTGGCAAGCCTCACCCAAAAACCTTTGTTGGAACAGGAAAGTTACAAGAGATTGTCAACTACGTGAACCAAAACAAAATTGGGATGGTTATTTTCGATGATGAACTAACACCTTCACAAACCAGAAATATTGAAAACGCCTTTAACGAAATAAAGGTGCTCGATCGAAGTAAATTAATTCTAGATATTTTCGCAAAAAGAGCTCGAACTGCGGCTGCAAAAACACAAGTTGAACTGGCTCAATACGAATACTTGTTACCTCGATTAACTCGTATGTGGACTCACCTTTCTCGTCAAAAAGGAGGAATTGGAATGAGAGGTCCAGGAGAAACGGAAATTGAAACGGATAGAAGGATTATTCGCGATAAAATTGCTTTACTCAAAGCCAAATTGGTTAAGATTGACAAGCAAAAAGCTACCCAACGGAGTGGCAGAGAGCAAATGATTCGAGCAGCATTGGTTGGCTATACCAACGTTGGTAAGTCAACGTTAATGAACCTACTTTCTAAGTCTGATGTATTTGCCGAAAACAAACTCTTCGCAACCCTAGATACAACGGTTCGAAAAATAGTAGTAGGCAACCTACCCTTCCTTTTAACGGATACTGTTGGATTCATCCGTAAACTCCCTCACCACTTGGTAGATTCTTTTAAATCTACATTGGACGAAGTGAGAGAGGCAGATGTGCTGTTACACGTGGTGGATATATCACATGCTCAATTTGAAGACCAAATTGAGACCGTAAACCAAACACTGCAGGATTTAGGTGCAAAAGACAAACCGACCATTATGATTTTCAATAAGGTTGACGCTTTTACCTATACCAAAAAGGATGAAGACGACTTGACTCCAGAAACGAAGGAGAACATGAGCTTAGAAGATCTGAAACGTACTTTTATGGCGAAGGAAAATTATCCAGCTATTTTTATTTCTGCCCAAAAAAGAATCAACTACGAGGAGCTTCGTGAAATGTTGTACGAGCAAATTCACGCACTGCACTTAAAAATATATCCGCACAAGTTTTTGTACTAGTTAGAAAAACGCCCTTACCGTCATCCCCCCGGTGTGGATGATGTTCAACTCTCCAGATTTTCTTCCTCCGTAATTTAAATTCAACTGCAGGTTATTGGCCAAATTTCGTTGCCACCGGACATCCCAGGTAACATTATTTCCCTTGGTTAAACCGTCCAACATTTCAAATGCTAGAGAATTGTTTTCTGCAGCGTTGAAGCGAATGTTAATGTAACTTGCACTAACCGAAAAAATCCCCTTCCCTGCTTGGTTAAATTGAAGTTCAGTTGAAAAGCTAGAGTTCACCGACTCCTCTAAATTACCTGCATTCAATTCTGTTTCAAAATCATTTTTTTTCTCTGCGTAAATTCCTGAAACGCTAATTCTAAATTTAACTGAGGGTTGAAAGATGATTTTCGGTTCAATTTGTTGGGTGTTGATATTATAATTTCTATTGGCGAAATTTTCCGCCCGATTCAATCGCTTTGACTCTGTCAATTTTAATTCCACAGAGTAACTGCTATTTACATTATACCGCAGTCGCAATTCATTTTCAAAAAGGGAACGACTTTGAAAACCGTTCGTTAATAGACTCTTATTTCGGTTATTCAAGTAGAAGAATTCAGCACCAAACTTTGGGTTAATTCGATTAAAATAGAATGTATTTGCAAAAGATGAGTTAACGGATACAAGATTAGAATCTTCAGTATCAATACTAAAGGGATTATATACGGCTTCTTGTGTTCCAGTTTTTCGCTCCGCTCGATAGGCCGATTTATTTGAAAACTTACCTAGTATTTTACGCCAGCCTTTACTTCCATCTAAAATGGCGTTTGGCTTTAGAAACAACACTTGATTAAATTGATTAGAGTAGATCGGCACCCTCTCATTACTTGGTGTAAATACTCGAATGTAGTTTGACTCAAACTGATTATTGAGACCTGCTACCTCAAATTCATTGAATTCTTTCACGCCGTTTCCATTGTAATCGTTCCACAAATGCGTTCCTTGACCATCATTAACTTGTAAAAAGGAGAATTCCCGCTTAAATTCCAATCCACTACCAAGCTGATAAAAAGTAGTAGAATTTACAAACCCCTTCAGTGCTTTTAAGTCGTATTGTAATCTTCCTAAAAGGGTATTTTCCTCTTGTCGATTGCTTAATTCATCGTTGTCAATTTTAAACCTACGATAAGTAGCCCGTCCACTCAGTTGACTTTTTCGATTCTCAGTAAGAGCAAAATCGAATTCAAAATTTTCACTTTTTTGAGCTCGCTTTAATTGGTCTACATCAGGCAGTAAATCATAGGTCTCACCATAACTAATTTTTGCCGTTTTACCCGAAGAACTATCCCCAACCATTGCAAAAGTCCTCCAAATTCGACGGTCTAAGCTTGCAGCTTGCAGCGTATCGCTTTCGCCCTGATAAAACTCCAATTGCTCTTGCTCAAAGTAACCGCCAACTGTAATTTTTCCCACTTTTTGAGTGGCTGTCGTGTAATGCCGTGTGAAACTAGAGTTATCTCTTGCCTTTGTGCTCAATAAACTTCCGTTGGATTGAAGGCGAAAACCTTTCTTCTGGTAATTAGCAGAATACCCGTTCTTGATTCCATCGTAATCATCTCCCTTTAAAAATGATCCCAACTCATAATTCAAAAAATTACTCCCTCTTTGAATCCCAGTTTTTGCACGTACGAGCGATTCGTTGCCGTTTAACAATAACGTTTGAACATTCCAGTCTCTCTCAAACTCAACATCGCGGTAACGTTCAACAAATTGAAAATTACGATCCCGCTGTTCTACAAAAACTTCAGAATTCCAAAATGTCGATCGCGCTGAATCCTTCTTATTAATTTGTTGGCGGTGTCTAAAATCCAACGAAAAAGCATAAGACCGATCATCTGCTGAGTCTCTTGTCGAAAACGTATTCAAGTCATTCTTGGTATATGCTCCTTCAATAGCCAACTGAGTATTTTTTGAAAAGGCATAACTTCCACCAAGGGTAACCATTTGTCGTTGCTTCGGAGTAACCAACTGAATAGATGGGTCATGATCTCCTTGACGAACCCCTTGAGAGTTAGGAGCCACAAATTCATATACCCTCCCATTTGCATCACTGGTAACTTGGACATAGTCACCGTTACCAGCACCTACAAATCGAAAACGTGCGGCATAAATTGCACTATCTGGCTTTTTTGAATACGCCAAAATTTGCCGTCCTAAAGAATCAACTATTTTATACCTTACTTGCGTATCGTCAAAGCCAGCAGTATCTACACCATTCGAAATAGCCGCGTTAATATCATCTCCTGCATTCAGTAGAATTCGTTTTTGGTCGTCTGTTAAGTCCTGTTGCAAGGGTTGATTTTTGTTGTCTTGCTCAGAATAAATATTTAAATCAATGGTCAACTTCTCTTTTTGATATTGGTTTTCAAAAAATACCACAGACCGAGAATAATTCTGGTCGGAATACTGAAATTCAACCACAATTCTTAAATCTTTATTTATGATTTGATTTGGTGTAAATGTTAACTCGGCAGTATTGTAGTCTATTACATAATCTCGATCTTGACCGCGGGTCATCAATCTACCGTTCACATAGACTCTCTCAGTTCCAGATAGCACAATTATGAATCGCTCATTTTCCGAACCCTGTAATTTATATGGCCCTTGGTTACCCTCTTCACCTTCTATTACGTTTCGCGAAAATTTTCCACGTGAAATAGCTGCATTAACTGACGTTTTAAAAATACCATTCTCACTTTCCATGAGTTCTTCTTTGGCAATTAGTTCGGTTGAGAAACCCAGACCTTGAACTTTTTTATTGAAATTCATGAAGTAACTATTCGGCCGACTAATCCGAAAATCTCCGGCAATCAAACTACTTTTCTCATCATAAACACGAATAAAAACTCGATCAAACTCTTGCAATTGTTGCGTGTTTCCTTCTGCCTGAATTGGAAGCGTATTGTCGCTAATTGCAGCTTGAATCGAGATATCTTCTGTTATCTTTCCCGAAAGCTGCAAGTCAAGGTTTGAGTTTACTGAAAGGTCTTGATTGTTCCCAAAGTTCACCCCTCTAGAAATACTGCCGTTTTTATTCAATCCGCTCACGGAAAATAGGTCGCGCTGATTTGGATTTTCTTTAATGGTGAAGTAATCGTATTGTCCCGGGTCTGATTGCTCGATTTGATCAAGGGATTTGTGGGCATATTTTTTTTCGAAATTGTATGGAAAAACACGGTAACCAATTGTCAATTCTTGGCCTATTAAACTAACGTCTACAATCATCTTCGACCTCGCGTACAGCATTTCATATTGCGAAGGACTTACATAATTTCCGTCTGGTTTCTTAATTACTTCAGAATTGGGAATGATACTTAACGAATCCAGGTCTATGGTATCTTTTTCAATGACCCTCACTTGCTCACGCCAATTAGAGCCGCCCTGACCGAATGCTGTAAAGCAAGAAAGAGTTAACAGAAAAAGAAATAGCGCTCTCAAGAAACTAAAATTAAACTTTGTTAGTTAAAGCTAACGTAAAAAGGAGATGTTTAGTAGGTTTTGAATCAAACTTTATACTTGAAAATTATTCGGAATTTAGCAGCCTAGTTCTTTCCTCCACAAAGCAACAATAAACTACTGATATATAGAATAATAATAAAAAATTAAATGAAAAGAATAATTTCTTACAACGTTAATGGCATTCGAGCAGCACTTAAAAAAGATTTTATGAATTGGTTAGGTGCAGCAAAACCAGATGTTCTGTGTTTACAAGAAATTAAAGCCATGCCCGAGCAATTGGATGCTGACTTTTTAGAGAGTTTAGATTATCATCACTATTGGTTTCCTGCAGAAAAAAAGGGCTATAGCGGAACAGCCATTTGGACTAAAGAGGAGCCAAAACACGTGGAGTATGGTTGCGGGATTGAAAAATACGACGCAGAAGGAAGAGTGATTCGTGCAGATTTTGAAACCTTTTCTGTGATGTCAGTTTACATGCCCTCAGGTTCAAACGAATTGAGACAAGGGTTTAAAATGCAATGGTTAGCTGACTTTAAAAACTACATCGACGAGTTAAAAAAAGAGATTCCCAATTTAATCATCAGCGGAGATTACAATATTTGTCACTTAGACATTGACATTCACAACCCAACTAAGCAGCAAAAGACTTCGGGGTTTTTACCTGAAGAGCGAGAATGGGTGAGCGAATTTATAAATTCAGGGTTTGTAGATACTTTTCGTCACTTTAATATGGAGCCAGATAATTACAGCTGGTGGAGCTACCGCGCAGGCGCTAGGGGTAAAAACCTAGGCTGGAGAATTGACTACCATATGGCAAGTGACCCGCTTAAAGAACGCTTAACTAGAGCTACTATTCTACCTGAAGCAAAACATTCTGATCATTGTCCTATAGTTTTGGAGCTGGAGGAGTAAGTTTTAAAATAGTTATGGTCTGAATTTTATCGCTTTATGCGTATGTATTTTGAGAATATGAGTTGATGAGACCACGAGATTTTAAGACGTTGAGACTATTGAAGTGTGAGGTTTTATGACATAAACATTCCTCACTTCCCATTCAACATTTCAAAATTTTACATTCTACATTGTAGATTCTTCATTCACAAAGCAGCAATAATATCACAACTCGAGTGTTTAAAAGTAGCTGAAAGCCCTTGTTTTTAGGCGTTAAATCTGCTTACTATTGTACTAAACTTAAGCCATTATGAACCGAAAAATTGCCATTGCCATACTTTCAATTTCTTTTTTAGCAGCATGTGTACCTGCTAAAAAAGTAGAAGACATTACACGTAAAAAGGAAATTTGTGAAGAACAAAGAGCTGCCTTAGAAGAAGCTAACCGCAAATTAGATGAAGATTTTACTGAGGTAAATGAAAAGTACCAAGACCTCCTAAAGAACCATAAGTCGTTGATGACGGACACCACCGTTCATGGTAGATCATTGAGGCTAATGACCAAAAACTACGATCAACTCAATGAGACATATGAACTGTTATTGTCAAAAAACAGAGAGTTGTTGGAAGGCCGAGAAATTGAAAGTGCCAATATGTTTAAAACCCTCACTCAATCACAAGAAAGCTTGAGAGAGCGAACAATGGCGTTAGAAGAAGCTAAAATTAAGCTTGATGCAAAAGAGAAAAATCTGGCACAATTAAAAACTGAATTGGAAAGACGAGAGGCAAGAGTTAGCGAATTGGAAGGCGTTTTAGCACGAAAAGACTCAGCTGTTTTAGCCTTGAAAGCAAAAGTTCAGGATGCCCTACTTGGTTTTGAAAATAACGGCTTAACTATTGAGCAAAAGAATGGTAAAGTATATGTTTCCTTAGATGAAAGCTTATTGTTTGCTTCAGGTAAGTACGATATTGAAAAGAAAGGAAAAGAGGCGTTAAACAACCTAGGTGCTGTATTAGAAAAAAATGCCGACGTAAATGTTCTAGTAGAAGGACATACGGATAATATACCTCTAAATGGTACAGGTATTTTAAAAGATAATTGGGACTTAAGTGTTAAGCGGGCTACCTCAGTGGTGAAAATTATATTGGACAAGAACGACATTGATGCACAACGCTTAACCGCAGCAGGAAGAGCAGACTACGTGCCAATTGCAACAAATGACACCAAAGAGGGTAGAGCAAAAAACAGAAGAACAGAAATAATTTTAACGCCTAAACTGGATGAACTATTCAAACTTCTAGAAAATAATTAAGCACATACATTTATTCTACAAAAAAAGGAGCGAAAAATTTCGCTCCTTTTTTATTTATGCTTTGGTAAAAAGTAAAGACTTACTTCAACTTCAATTTTTCTGCAATAATAGTCGGTAGATCGGCAATGGCAACTCTTTCTTGCTGCATGGTATCTCTGTCTCGAATCGTCACTGAGTTGTCTTGCAAACTTTCGTGGTCTACTGTAATGGATAATGGTGTTCCAATAGCATCTTGTCTTCTGTAACGTTTGCCAATAGAATCCTTCTCATCATATTGACAATTAAAGTCCATTTGCAAGGTTTTTAAAATTTCCCTTGCCTTCTCTGGTAAGCCATCTTTCTTGGTTAGCGGCATAATGGCTGCTTTAATGGGTGCTAAAAAATTTGGAATGCGCATTACCACTCGCGAACTACCATCTTCTAACTCTTCGTTTTGAATAGAGTTAGAAAGGATGGCCAAAAACATTCGATCCAAGCCAATGGAGGTTTCAATTACATAAGGAACATAACTCTCGTTAATTTCTGGATCAAAATATTGCAATTTCTTGCCCGAATGAATTTCATGTTGCTTTAAATCAAAATCGGTTCTTGAATGAATTCCTTCCAATTCTTTAAATCCAAAAGGAAAGTCAAACTCAATGTCAGCAGCAGCGTTGGCGTAGTGTGCCATTTTTAAGTGGTCGTGAAATTTGTATTTTTCTTGAGGAATTCCCAATGCTAAGTGCCATTTCAAACGCTCCTCTTTCCAGTATTCGTACCATTTCATCTCTTCACCAGGTCGAACAAAAAATTGCATTTCCATTTGTTCGAACTCTCGCATTCTAAAAATAAACTGTCGCGCAATTATTTCATTTCTAAATGCTTTCCCAATCTGAGCAATTCCAAAGGGGATCTTTAAGCGAGTGGTTTTTTGAACATTCAGAAAATTCACAAAAATACCTTGAGCAGTTTCTGGTCGTAGGTAAATCGTACTTGCACCGTCTGCCATAGCCCCCATCTCTGTGCTAAACATCAAGTTAAACTGACGCACATCGGTCCAATTCTTTGAGCCACTTACTGGATCTGCAATTTCCAAATCAATAATTAGCTGCCGCACATCCTCTAGCTTTACTGCTTCCATGGCAGTTTTAAATCGACTTTCTGCATCGTCAATCTTTTCTTGGTTAGCTAAAACCCTTGGGTTGGTTGCTCTAAACTCAGCTTCGTTAAAAGCATCTCCAAAACGTTTTGCCGCTTTAGTTACTTCCTTCGTAATCTTAGCCTCAATCTTCACTACCCACTCTTCAATCAAAACATCAGCCCTATACCGTTTTTTAGAGTCCTTGTTATCAATTAATGGATCGTTGAACGCATCTGTATGACCTGAAGCTTTCCAAGTCGTAGGATGCATGAAAATTGATGCGTCAATGCCAACAATGTTTTCGTGCATTTGAACCATGGCCTTCCACCAGTATTGTTTGATGTTGTTTTTCAACTCACTGCCTAATGGCCCATAATCATATGCAGCACTTAAGCCATCATAAATTTCAGATGAGGGAAAAACAAAGCCATACTCTTTAGCATGACCAATAATATTTTTAAGATTTTCTTCTTGATTTACCATGGTGCAAAAGTAATTTTTTAAAGGGTTAGTTAAGAACCTTTAAGGCACAAAAAAGCCCCGACCGAGGTCGGGGCTTTCATAAACTTTTTTAAACCTCTACTTATTAAAAGTAGAAATTTAAAGAAATCATAGTATTAGGTGTTTGTCCAAGATTAATACTTGTCGAACCATCTGCTTTGGTAGTAGTAGTAGCCGCAGATGTTTTACTTTCTGTTTCACTTTCTCCCACGATATTAAGACTCAATCCGTAAGAAACTTCTGCCCCTAATGACATTTTTGGAGCGAAAAAATACTCAACACCAGCAAAATAAGACACTCCTAATGCAATTTTTGCACCGGGTGATACGGTTAGAGTAGAAACGGTAGAGGCGACTGTTGTCTCTGTCTCTATACTACTTGTTCCAAAAGATATAGAGGCCATTGGACCATAAACGCCTTGAAGTCTTCCCTTCCCACGACGATTCTCTATCCCAAGACCAATTCCCAAATCAAATCCAGATGTTGAAATTGTATTATTTGTATCTGGGGATGTAGTTGAGGTCCCAAAACCCAAGTTACCCATAACTCTGTATGCTTTATTCGCATCTATGATTTTCTTCCCAGAAATCATACCTGCATTTTGAGAACCGAAACTACTAAGAGTATTGCTAGTGTTTCCATTAAGCATATTCCCACCAAATTGCAATAAATTTGATGCATCAAAACCGATTGACCAGTCACCTGCTTCAGGTAAAATTGGAACACCTTTCTTTGAAGTTAATCCGTCTTGAGCAAAAGATAGCCCAGCAGTGAATAATGCTGCAATCAATAATACTTTCTTTTTCATTTTGATTGTTTTTAGTTTATAAAAAAGTTTAATCAGTTCAAACCTAATAAATTTAATGTTACACTCAACCATTTTGTTTGTTTAGAGTGTTTCTAAATTTCAACAAACTAGCGTTAATTATTGATATCCTTTATAAATTAAAAACCTCAAAACTCTAATTATGAGCCTCCTATAAAATTATCGGTTTATTAACACAGCCGTTGTTGAAAAGTGTGAATTTTATCGTAAAAATTAGCTCATTCATCGACGAAATAAGTGCTTTGTTGTGGAGGGTTCAAGGATATTGTTAGTTGCATTCCTTGATATAAAGATTTGCTTAAGAAGCACAACTTTCTTATTTACAGCAATATAATTTAAATAGTCGTTCCTTAATAATGGGCTATTTTATTTAGGTAAAACAAGATTTTAAACT
>JABAZP010000027.1 GCA_018608405.1 Flavobacteriales bacterium | reverse complement strand
AACAAGTTGTTTATAAGCTAGAGACTGCAAACAGTTGCTTTATGTCTTTCAACATTAAAAGTGGTGGTCCAAGCCCCTGGTGGCACTTTGAGATTGAAAAGGCTGACTGTGAGGATGCTGGTGACGATTCAGCTCCTATAGTTGGTGCTGCAAAAGCTCCGCCGATTTCTAGTGCTAGTTATGATGGCATGCCGGCTACAGATATAAGTTTGGATATGACAGCACCGTTCAGTAGCGACTCGGCTAATGAGATTCAACCCACTGTTACTAATGGAGGTACAGTTTTTAATGTTCCAGTCATTTATTTTGTCGATCCAGACGGTGATGGAGTAGAGGACAATCCTGGAGCATACGCAGGCTTTGCTCACAACCCTGCCTCTGACTTAGAGCTTTACTCATACACTGATGCCGTCAAAGGGCAAGCTTATTTAGATGCTGTGGCAGAAGATGCTGCTGCTGCCACTGCGCTTGAGTCCGCTGAAAGGGTATTAGAGACCGCGACAGCGGACACTCTAGCTTCTGCAGAAAAGGCAGTTGAAGATGCTGCTATTGTAGCGAAAGCTGCAGCTAAAACCTTAAGAGATTCTGAGTACTATAGTAATGTTTTAACCTTTGGTAGCGGCGGTTATATCTACTTTAAGGGTTCTGTGCCCAATGATGGCAATGTTGAATTATACTTTAAAATTGACCATTACAAAGTCGACGCGCTTACAGGTGCTTTCGCGATTAATGATGATGGTGACTTTATTGTAATTGATTCTTTTGATACTAAAGTCCTTACAATGAAGGGCTCTAAGACAGGTTTTTATGGCGTTAAAATTGATGCATTGGATAGCGTAGGTAATAACATCGCCATCTTTATCAATTCGCCAGATACCGATGTGGTGATAACAGATATTCGAGTGATAACCACAGCATCTCTGGATGAAAAAAATCGTGGCCCCTATTACTTCAATAATGTGTTTAGCAATGGTAATCCCGTGGGTGATGATCCTGCTACAACAGAGGTAGTGGAAACCAATGTCATATTAGGTACCGATGGCAACTTGCTCGGCGAAGATAATAAATGGCCTAAAATTGAGATTACCAATGAGGGCACAACCTTTATGGTGCCTTCAGTTTACTTCGAGGACCCTGACGCTAACGGCGCTATAGATAACCCAGGGGCATACTCTGGTTTTGGTTTGGATGAAGGTGCATTAATTGATTTGAAGGCGAGACCGTTGACCTTTGGTGAGAATGGTAAAATCACCTTTATGGCCTCTGTTCAGTCAGGCACTGCTGATGTGCGTTTTCGATTAGAGAGAATTGGATCTGAGGTTCAGTTGGAACAAGAGCCCTCCTGTACGATGCAAGCGACTTCAATCAGTGGCAGTAGTCTTGCTGAGTACACTGTCTTTGTTCCAGTGCAGGGTAGAAGAACCTTTGAAAATGTGGTGATGTATATAGACACTCCCGATACAGAGGTCACTATCAGTAATATTAAGATGGAAACCTCACCGGTAGATCCCACAGCGATTCCAATCGATTGTGGTTCTGATGCTGCCCTTTATGGTGACAAAGAACTGGATATGACTAAACCCTATGGTGATGCAACTGTTGACTCTAGAACAGACGATGAGGGCAACACATTCGCTTTATTCAGAGTGAATAGTGAAACGGGTAAAGGTTTTGCGGGTTATACGGTTAAAGGACCAACTGACGATGCGGACACAATACTCAACATTGCCCCCGCAGCCTTTGGTACCGCTGGTAAGATCACATTTACCGCATCGATTCCAGTATTGCAGCAGATTCCTGGTACCGATGGGGAAGGCAATCCTATTTCTGTAGATCTAACTAAAGCGCAATCCGCAGTGAACGTTAAATTTAGGCTTGAACGTCTTGGTGATGATCAAAACAGATCCTGTTTTACAGACCCGTCTTATGATACCCAGGAAATCACTATTTCAGGGCCTGAACAGGAATATACCATTGATATTCCAGAGCAGGGTTATAATACCTATCAGAATTTTGTTATGTCTCTGTTAACCCCTGATACTCAGGTGCAAATTAGTAACATTATTCTGAGTACATCACCACCCACAACTGACGGTACCTTTGTTTTCTCAGAAACCTGTATCAAAGGTAGCCCTCTGCCATCGGAGTACTTCAAAGAATCAATAACTGCCACTGACTTTGATGGCGATGGTATCAGTAATGATGTGGACACTGATACCGATGGTGATGGTACGCCAGATGTGCAAGAGGATGACCCGTTAACCCCTGATGAAGTTGAGCAAAACGATGACTACAATTACACTATTGGTGTAGGTGGATATGCCGCGACCTTCTCAGGCGTCTATGGTAAAACAACCCCTGATACCAGTGATACTATGCAGTCTACTGATCAGTTTATGTTCCCAAATAATTCAGCGCATTACGGAGGCTGGTCAAATAATAATTCTGGTTTGAAAACAGAGTTTAACACTACAACCCGATATGGTGCGCGTCGTATTGCCTTCTGTGCCAGTGCACCGCTGCCTTCACAGGGTGAAAACAAT
>JABAZP010000023.1 GCA_018608405.1 Flavobacteriales bacterium | reverse complement strand
AATGAAAAAGTAGACCTTATTTCCTTCTTACTCACCTTAAACGACAAAGATTTTGTATTCAATAAAAAACATCAATTCAAAAAAATATCAGACCAAGCGAAGGAATAAAAATTTCTTGTCGTCTAACCTTATATAGTCATCATAAATATTTATAAATGAAAAAAATAACAATAGCCTTTGGGGCATTATTGATGAGCATCACAAGTATGTTTGCTCAAACTAATCCAGCAATAACTTCTTGGTTACAAAATACCACAACAACAGGGTCTTATTATATGTCTGGAAACTCAACAACTATTTCTAATAATATATTGGTGAATTGTCAAATGGTAGAATATTCAACGAACAATGTATTCATCCACACAAAAGGAATTCCGTCCTATCCAACTGGACCATTTCTAGATGGAAACCGATCACAAGCAGAAGATCAAGATGCCATTTTTAAATTTCCATTAAATCCAACTCAAAATTCGGGAACGCCAACTGCGACAACAATGGGAAATATTGGAGTATTTATCAACGGTGTTGCTTTATTTGATTATCGAGATGGTGTAGCTTGGAATCCAGCAACTAACTCTTTGTGCGGAGGACCGGGAAATCCACCTTGCCCTGGAGGTCCTGGAGCAACAAAGGATTGGAATAGGGACGCTATTCTAGCTGAAATGTCTGGATTCGACTGTTCTAAAGGTCATCCAGCAATGGGAAATTACCATCATCATCAGAATCCATCAGCATTTGATTTAGATTTAAATGTTGTTTCTACTATCTGTAATCTTTACGATGCAGATGGTTTATATGCAATAGATAGTACACAACATTCTCCACTAATTGGTTTTGCTTATGATGGCTTCCCGATTTATGGAGCTTATGGTTATGTAAATACAGATGGTACAGGGGGTATTGTCAGAATAAAATCGAGCTATCAGTTAAAAACAACCAGAGGTACTGGTAATGTTCCATCCGAAACATCTTGGCCGCTTGGAACATTTAGAGAAGATTATGAATATGTAAATCATAGCAGTCAATCCGATTATTTAGATGAACATAACGGACGTTTTTGTGTGACTCCAGAGTACCCCAATGGTATCTATTGTTATTTTACTACTGTAGATTCCAATTGGAACTCAGCTTACCCTTATGCAGTAGGACCTACTTTTTATGGTGTTTATCAGGATAGAAAGGTTAATTTGGTGGACGAAAATACAACAGTTTATGACGCAACATTGTCAACTGTAGAAAGTGATTTGGAAAATAAAAATATCAAAATATTTCCTAATCCAACATCAGACTTTATTGCTATACAAATTGGAGGGTTAAATAACCAAGGTTTGTGCATAAAATTATTTGATATTCAAGGGAAATTGCTTAGAGAATCTAAGATTAACAAGGGACAAACCATTAGTTATTTTGACATTCAAACGGTTTATTCAGGAACTTATATCATTGAATTATCTGCTAACGGATTTAGTACATCAAGAAAAATAATTATTGAGAAGTAAAAATTACTACCACCAACAAGGTATAAAAGCAATAGCGGTTTGGGAATAATCTCAAACCGTTTTTTGTTTTAATTGACTATCTTTCCAACTGGAAGTAAGTGTATATAAATCCGCAACTGCTTTTATACTAAACGTTTAGTCAATTAACAGATGAAATAATAAAATTAGTTGAAGTTTAATTAAAGTAATTTTTTCAACTTATATAGTTATTCAAATCGTAACCAACAAAGTTTCGTTCTAATACATCACAAACTCTTCCCACATTACCACTTCCACAAAATGGGTCTAATACCAAATCCCCTATTTCAGATGTTTGAAGAATTGGTAGTGTAATAATCTGTTTTGGGAATGGTGCGATGTGTTCTCCATCAATATCTAAATTCTGATTCGCAACCGCAGTTCTAACTATTTCTTCATTCCAATAGTCACCCATATTCTTTCCTTCTGATTTTGGTAAGTATGGAGATATTGTTGATGAATAAGTTCCATCAGATTTTCTATGACGAGGTGGTAGTGATATTTTAGAATCTGAGTTTAATTTGGTTGGTGTTCGGTTATATAAATAATCTTTTGATTTAACTAAATGAAAAATAAATTCAAATGATGGAGTAAGGTTTGATTTTGATGATGAGGGTTTAGGATTTGTTTTACTCCAAATAATTGTATTTCTGAGAATCCATCCATCAGATTTTAATCTATCAATAACTCGATGGGGTACATTCTGTAAATCACCATTTAGAAATGTATCACCTAAATTTAAAAAGAAAGAACCCTTATCACTTAAAACTCTCTTGCAATCTTTGAAATGATTAGAAAGATTAACTACAAATTCTTCAGATGTTTTTTCATTACCTAACCCACCTTCATCAGAATATAAACGTTTGTTCCAATAAGGTGGAGATGTGAAAATAGTTTGAACTTCACCATCCCTCAACTCATCCATATTATCAGAAGATTTTTGATAAAATCTCCATTTATGAATTTCAACTCCTACTAATAAGGAATGGGACAAACCGAAGCTATCATCCTACTATAAAACACTAAAAAGTGATGTGGGAAAGTAGTTAGGGGTAAGTTTAATGGTTCCGTAGGAATAAATCACTACCGTAGAATAGAAGAGTACCATACTTTAGATATACGCATAAAAAAAGGGCTCACTAAATGTGAGCCCTTTTTTTATTTCTCTAAGCAATATATTAATCAACAATCTTATCTGTCTTCTTTGTAGAATAATTAATCTTTAACGCATTTGCCTTTCTAAGCTCTTGCTTTACGTCTGTTACTATCCCCATTTCAGCTTTTTGATCTGCTTTAATTGAAAATGTCATTAACGGCACCTCTGCAGGATCTGTTTGCTCTCTTTCGCCCTCTACAAAAGGAATAATATCCTTTTTAGTAGCAAAAGCATCATTTAATTGGATTCTATCAGCTGTTCCAAATTGAGCTTGCAACAAGTCTGTTGGTTCACCAATATAAATATAACTCACTAAAGATTTACGCTCCAGCTTATTCACCTCTGTTGCCTGTGGAGTAACCACTTTAACCTTAAGAGTTACTTCTCTCATCACAGTGGTTACCATGAAAAAGAACAACAGCATAAAAACAATATCAGGGAGTGCAGCTGTATTAACAGCAGGAATTCCTCCACTTTTCTTCTTTTTAAACTTTGACATCTTCTATTCTCCTACGTTTTTAGGTTCTGCTTCAGATATACGTTGAGGGTATACCTTCTTAACCGCGTCTAATTGGTTATCAAACAATTCAGAATCCTCAGCTCCAGCCTCTAATTCTTGCATTGTTTTTCCAAATTTACGCTGAGCATACTCATTCCTTACATCATTATATGCTCCTACTAGTTCATTTTGAACTTTGATGTACATTTCATACGAAGTACCTCTATCATTCTGGAGAGAAACAATCTGCTTTGAAACCATAATTCTTCCAAGTAAAGGAACATCAGTTGGTCTGCCTTCAGGCATTGATTCATCTGTAAATGTAGGATCTCCAATAATAAACTCCTTTGCCGCCTCTCTTAACTGAGTAACTAAAATAGGCTCTCCTTCCACTAGTAAGTCATTGTTAGCGTTGACCAATACTTGGAAAACGTTACGCTCTTTCACTTCAGGTGGTTTTTCCATTTCCTCCTCAATCGGCGGTGGGAGTTTACGGGTCAAACCCGTATCAACATCCATAGTAGTAGTTACCAAGAAGAAGATTAACAGTAAGAAGGCGATATCTGCCATCGAACCTGCATTAATTTCTGGGGATGCTCTTCTTGCCATTTAACTATTATTTAAAAATTTTCATAAATGCTGAAGAAATCGTCGCTAAAATTGCTCCAATTGCCAAAATGTAAAAAGCAACTAAACCAGTACTAACTAACTTCGACTCCTCAGGACTTGATATGAATTTAGCATATTTTGGGGTCATTTCATCACCTGCTAATGCATATGAAATTCCAAAAACAACTACCAACGCACCAATACCAATTAAAGCACCCTTAGCCGCTTTGGCATCTTTAGTCATCGCTATTATTGGAAAGATAACGGCGGAAGCGGTAGCTAAAGCCATTAGCACATAACACCAAGTCATTAAAAGTTCCGTATCTACTACTTCAAGATAAAATAGCACACCCAATAGTGCACTAATACCAAGAAGGACGTAGAGCACGATGGGTAATATTTTTGTTAGTCCTCCAGACATAATTAAGCTTTTTTGTTTTTCAATTCATGTACAACTAATAAGTCAATTAAGCTAATAGATGCATTTTCCATATCGTTAACGATGCTATCCACCTTTGCAACGATATAATTATAAAAGATTTGAAGAATAATTGCAACGATCAAACCAAATACAGTTGTTAAAAGTGCAATCTTAATACCTCCTGCAACCAATGAAGGGGAGATATCTCCCGCTGCTTCAATCGCATCAAATGCTCCAATCATACCAATTACTGTACCCATGAAACCAAGCATTGGTGCCAATGCAATAAACAATGAAATCCAAGAAACTCCTTTCTCTAACAATCCCATTTGAACGGAACCGTAAGAAATTACTGACTTCTCCACCATTTCAACACCTTCATGGCTTCTGTCAAGTCCTTGGTAGAAAATACTTGCCACAGGTCCGCTTGTATTTCTACAAACTTCTTTAGCGGCATCAACTCCACCTGAATTTAAAGCATCTTCTACGTTAGCTAATAGCTTGGTAGAGTTTGTAGTTGCCATGTTCAAGTAAATAATTCTTTCAATTACGATTGCTAAACCTAAAATAAGACACAACAATACTATACCCATAAACTCCGGGCCTCCCTCAATAAACTTTTCTTTCAAAACTTGGTGGAAAGATTTTTCTTCCTCCACAACTTCTGTTTCTTCAGCTTCTTTTTCGGCATCCATTGCCTCTTTTTCGGCAGCAGCAGCTTCTTCAGCAGCTTTTTCAGCAGCCATTGCAGCAGAATCTACCATTTCAGTTGCAGTTTCTTCCATTGCAGCTTCTTCGCCATCTTGAGCCATTGCGCTGTTGCTAACTCCAAAAGTTAAAAAGGATGCAAGAGCAAATAAAGTAAGTAACTTTTTCATAATTTAATAATTAGTGATTCAGATTTAGTTTTAATTTTTCTTGTTATTGTGTGCGAATTTAATAGTCTTTCTGCAATTCTAATAATTTATTTCAAAATATTGCCTTTTAATGAACAATTAACGGCACAAAAAATTCTTTGTTGTACATAAAAAGCTATTTGTCCCAATTCTGGTAGCAAATTCTATTTTTTTGTTAGCTACATAGAGGGCATAATCAATAAAAATAGCCACTTGTTCGCATTGACCATTTTATCTTTTTTTTAAAGACCGTTTCCCCCATTATGGCTTAAGTGCGGAGAGGAAGGGATTCGAACCCCCGATACGGTTGCCCGTATACATGCTTTCCAAGCATGCGCCTTCAGCCACTCGGCCACCTCTCCTTTGTTATCTTTACTGCAAGCCCAAAACGGCTTGCCAAATTAATAAATTTAATGGCTAAAGTGTTTCAACGACTACTTTTAATTCGCTTCATTTAGGAAATCTCTCCTCTAATATTCTTATCCAGGTAGTTTCTTTTTTCAGCATCAGTCAGTTCCTCACAAGACAATAGATACATCAACTTTGTTATTGCTGCCTCAAACGTCATGTCTCTCCCACTAATTACCCCCGCTTGTTCCAAGTGGACTCCAGTTTCGTATTTACTTTGAATTACACTGCCAGTAGTGCACTGTGTTATATTTAATACAATAACACCCCTTTCATTCAATCGAGAAATCTCTTCGGCAAACCACGTATCGGAAGGAACGTTGCCACTTCCGAAAGTTTCAATAATTAAACCCTTTAAGTTGGGCATGTTGGCAATTGCCTGAAAAACATCTCTTCGTAAGCCTGGAAATATCTTAATCGACGCCACATCATCTATGATATTTTTTCGTGTGATAAGCTTCTTGTCTTCCCAGCCACGTATTGCAAATCGATTGTACTTAATATGAACGCCTGCCTCTGCTAGCAATGGATAGTTTGGAGATTGGAAAGCCTCAAAGTTTTCAGCACTCACTTTTGTCGTGCGGTTTCCTCGATATAAGGAGTATTCAAAATAGAGCGCTACTTCAGGCACAATTGGCCTTCCATTCTCCATTGCAGAAGCAATTTCGATTGAGGTAATCAAGTTTTCTTTACCGTCAGTTCTAATTTTACCAATGGGTAGTTGACTTCCTGTGAATATAATTGGTTTATTCACGTTTTCCAATAAAAAACTAAGAGCTGAAGCTGAGTATGCCATCGTATCGGAACCGTGCATAATTACAAACCCATCGAAAGAATCATAGTTTAATTCAATTATTTCTAAAAGCTCTTTCCAAACGGCAATGTTCATGTTGGAAGAATCAATTGCTCTTAGCAACGATTTAACCGTTATATTACAATCAAACTTTTTTAATTCCGGTATCTCTTTTTCTAACTGGGTGAAGTCGATTGGATGCAATGAACCGGTTTCTGCATCTTCTACCATGCCGATGGTTCCTCCAGTGTAAATCAATAATAATTCTGTTGAACTGCTCATGGTTGAAAGATTTCAAGTGCATTCTTTGTGGTTACTTCTGCAACCTTGGCTACAGGAACCTCAAATATATCAGAAATTTTATCTGCTACATGCAATAAATAAGCGCTTTCATTTCGCTTTCCTCGAAAAGGGGTAGGAGCTAAATATGGAGCATCGGTCTCCAAAACAATATCATTTAAACTCAGCTCTTTTACAACTTGGTCAAGACCCGAATTTTTAAAGGTTACAACTCCACCAATACCTAATTTAAAACCTCCATAATTTAAAATGTGACGCGCCTGCTCTAAAGTTCCTGTAAAGCAATGAAAAACACCTCTCATATTTTCATCGTTCTCATCGTCCATGATTGCTAAAATTTCTTCAAAAGCATCCCTACAGTGAATGTCAATTGGCAATTTCAATCGTTTCGCCCATTGTATTTGCTTGCGAAATGCCATTTCTTGTTCCTTTTGAAAACTCTTGTCCCAATACAAATCCATCCCTATTTCTCCAACAGCTATATATTTACCCTTATTTAATTCACGTTCAACTAGTTCTAGTTCCTCTTCGACATTTGTTCCAACAGAACATGGGTGCAAACCCATCATTGCGAAGCAATTATTGGGATATTTTTGAATCAAATCCTTCATTCCTTTAACAGAAGTTGAATCAATATTGGGCATAAAAAACTTCTTCACTCCACCATCAATTGCTACTTGAATTCTTTCTTCCCTATCGTCGTTAAACTTTTGAGAATATAGGTGTGTATGGGTATCTATTAAATGCATTTCGCAAAAGTAGGCTTTAGAATGTTTTTAGCGGGTGAATCTTTGAATAGAAACCATCGAATGAAATTCGTTTATTTTGCTTTCGTGAATATGAAGGTGAAAATATTGGTTATTCGGTTTAGCTCAATTGGTGATATTGTGCTAACTACTCCAGTAATTAGGTGTTTAAAAAAACAACTGGAAGGGGATGTAGAAGTTCACTATTTAACGAAGAATAATTACAAAACTTTACTTGAAAACAATCCATACGTTGCAAAAATTCATTCGATTGAAAAAAGCACCAATGAAGTAATTGAAGCGTTACAAGAAGAAAAATTCGACTATGTAGTTGACTTACATAAAAACTTACGATCAAGTAGAGTGAAACGGAAATTAGAAGGACTTTCCTTTTCTTTCGACAAACTCAATTGGCAGAAATGGTTATTGGTCAACTTGAAGATCAATCGAATGCCAAAAATTCACATTGTTGATCGATACTTGCAATCTGTAAAAGCTTTGGGTATTGAAAATGACGATGAAGGATTAGACTATTTTTTACCCGAAGGTCTGGATGGAAAACAACTACTTCCAGAAGGTTTTTCCAATTCATATATAGCCTTAGTTCTCGGAGCTACTCATTCAACCAAACGGCTTCCCGAAAGTAAGTTCAGAGAATTGGTCACTGACATAGAGCAACCTATCGTTTTAATCGGGGGAAAGGAAGATGCAGGCCTTGGAGCTTCACTTGAAGAAATAGATTCTAAAAAGATTTTCAATGCAGCAGGTAAAATGACTTTGAACGAATCTGCTGCTTTACTGAAACAAGCTTCTGTGGTCATCACTCATGATACAGGTATGATGCACATTGCTGCAGCATTTCAAAAGAAAATAATTTCCATTTGGGGAAATACAGTGCCCGACTTTGGTATGTACCCTTATCTCAATAATGAATACAGAAATTCATTCAAGATTATTGAAAATAACGATTTAAGCTGTCGCCCTTGCTCTAAAATTGGCTTCGACAAATGCCCAAAAGGACACTTTAAGTGCATGAATGATTTAAATGTGTCACAGATTGCTGAACTATCTTCGGTTTAAACTAATAAGCTTAATAGAATCTCAATTTATTGTATTTAGCATACAGTAAAAGAGTATTGCCTTTTGCAGGTTAATGAAGCCATAAAGAATAACATCCACCCTCTGTAATTCGATTTTTCTACTCGCAAAACAGTAATTTAGGCTAACTAAAAGTCATATACCTTAAGAATTCTATTATTTTGCAAAGTCCTTTTCAAGAACAAAGGTGTGGGGTTTGTAATATTTACAGTCAAGAGATTGTTGATTCAGTCGGCAGCGTTATTGAACTTTCTATAAATAATTGTGATGGTAATTAACTCTATAAAATTTCTGTTTTTATTCTAATAGCGCTTGCTCTAGTTGCCTATTTAAAACCAAATGAAAAAAAGTTGGTCAAAGTGAATAATGTTAGGCAAGACAAAGTGATAAAATATTCTTTTTTTACTGCGGGTCATACCTATGGAAATGCTTCAAATTATATTTACGGAATGCACCCTCCCTTTGTGAAGGCTATCCCTTACATCAATAATTATCCAAAGATGAAGCTCGGAATGTTAACCGGGGATGTGGTTCCTAATCCTACAGCAGCTTATTGGGACTCAGCACAAGCAACCATCTCACAATTTAACTTTCCAGTGCATATCGCTTCAGGTAATCATGATCGAGGGCCTGAATTCTTAAATAGGTTTCAAACTTATTATCATTCATTTGTATTTGAAAACGACCTTTTTGTTGTTTTAACTCCAAATAACAAGTGGAACATTGACAAATGGCAAAAAAACATGCTCTCACGAGCTTTAATAAATCACATAGATAATGTTAATCATGTTTTTATTTTTTTACATGAGTTAATTTGGTGGGCTCCAGATAACAAATTTGGAAATATTGAAATAAACTATCGGCCTCATTTTCCGGGCCATTCCAATTTCTACTCAGAAGTAAAACCAATGTTAGATACCTTATCAAAAAAGGTTGTTTTCTTTGCTGGGGACTTAGGAAATACTACCGAAGTGGATTCTTACATGTATTACAAGGAAGGCAATATCACGTTAATTGCTAATGGAATGGGAAATGGAGTAAGCGACAATATTGTTATTGTTGAAGTATATAACAACGATAGCATAAACTAATGGGACTCAACTCCCCAATTCCATACGAAATTGAACGTCTAGAAGATTACGTTCTTCCTTAAGATATACTAACCAAATAAAGCTTTTAACTCTGTCGCCGCCTCAGGTTTCATTTTTCCCGCTAGAATTAAACTTAATTGTCTTCTTCTTAATGCGCCCGCATAGCGCTCTTTCTCTAAGTCTGTTTCTGCTATTAATTCAGGTACTTCTATTGGGCTACCGTTTTGATCCACTGCTACGAAGGTATAAATAGCTTCGTTTGATTTTTTCTTTTTTCCGTTTGCCAAATCGACATAAACATCCAAGTAAACCTCCATAGATGACGTAAACGCCCTAGAAACCTTCGCCTCAATAGTAACCACATCTCCAAGCTTAATGGGCTGATCAAATGATACGTGATTTACAGATGCTGTGACAACCACCCGCCGTGAATGACGTTGAGCTGAAATTCCTGCAGTAATATCCATCCAACTCAATAACTGCCCACCCATAAGGTTAGCTAGCACATTAGTGTCATTTGGTAAAACAATTTTTGAAGTTTGAGCGAAAGTTTCTCCTGCGATTCTCGGATTCATACCTTAAGTTTTGAGGCTGCAAAAGTACAGAAGATGGCGAAGGAATGCACCTGTAGAAATGTTTTTCGACTAAAACTGCTTCGCTAACAACCAAGCAGATTTATTTTCAGCCGATTTAACTTTTGAAAGTAAGGCTCTTGCATCGCCGTCGTTTGCAAAACTGCCAAAGCTAACAGCATGTAAGTTTTTAAACTGTCCCAACAATCGAGCTTCGTAACCCTTGTTAATTAACTTTTTAACTAACCTTTCAGCATTGCGCTTATTAGAGAAACAACCTCCCATTACGTGATACTTTAGGTCTTGCTTTGCTATTGCACTAGCAACTTTAGTATTGTCAACTTTAGGCTCCACCTCTTCAATTCTGTTATCTACCCAAATATTTGTTGTTTCCGTTGGAGAAATAGAATATTTAAAAATACCTTCTTCTAACTTCAACTCTTCTACTTTGTCATTTAACTCAGTAAGCTCAGAAGCTTTCCGTTCATCGAACAAGGAAGCCTCTTTATCTAAATTGAATAAATTAGAATACTGAACAGCGGAAGTATCGACCACATCATATTGTAAATTCAAGAAATATGCCCCAACCAATAAAAGCAACAATGTTGCTGCTGCAGGCCAAAAAACCGATCGGCTTTTCTTCTCTTCCTTTTTAGCAATTGGAATCACTTTTTTAATCTCCTTCTGAATTCTTTCCTCTGCACCCTCTCGCACGATAGGCTGCACTCGCATGGACCCTAATCCAAAAGAATCAAGCAGAAAGTCATTCTTTTCCTCAGCAATAAATTGAATGTTTCGCTCAGGATCCAAAAATAACGTACCAACTTTTTCAATTTTAATCTTATCCCCCTTATTCAATCCTTCGATTGACTGATCAACAAAAGCTTTAATTAATTCGTTTGCTTCACTGTAACTTAAACTTTGCTTTTCAGCTATGTGATTACCCAAAAGACCATCGTTACTTTTCAAATTCTTGTTAAAAGAAATTTGCTTCGACGGTGGTGCGATTTTATGTTGAATCGGTTGAATCTTAGCGGAGGCGTAATTGGCTACAAAACCTCCAAAATCAGGGATTACAACACAGTCATAACTGTAAAGTAAATCGGATATGTACAGGTCAATTTTGATGTTTTGCATAGTATGCGAAGGTATTTAAAATTGGAGAATGATGTACAACGAACAGTGAGTTTTATCAATTTATTTTTGGTTTCAGGTTGTTTTATTCTCTGAATTCATTAATCTAAGTCCAATTTTATCAGTTCTTCTAGGTCATCAGGAGTATCTATGGAAAAGGCCTCTTCTTCTGTAATTGCTGTTTTTATACGATACCCACTTTCAATCCAGCGAAGTTGCTCTAAGTTTTCTGCCTTTTCCAACCTGCTTGGTTTCAAATTACAAATTTCTTTAAGTGTTTCGATTCGATATGCGTACATACCGATATGCTTGTAAAAATTGAAGACTTCATTCCAATTCTCCTTCTCTACTCCTCTTAAATATGGAATACATTGACGACTAAACAGAATTGCAAAATCGTCATCATCTAATACCACCTTAGGTTTGTTGGGATCCCATAAGGTATTGGCATCTTCAATAAGTTTCACCAAAGTTGCAATTTCTGTGTTTTCTTGCGTAAAACAGCTTAAAATCAAATCAATTTGAGATGGCGAAATAAAAGGTTCATCACCTTGAATATTAACTACAACATCAAATTCAACTTCCATTTGAAGGGCTGCTTCCAAACACCGATCTGTTCCGCTTTGATGATTTTCGGAAGTCATTACTACTTCTCCGCCAAAATCTACAACCGCATCAAAAATTCGTTGATCATCAGTTGCGACAACTACATGATCAAGAGCAGTTGACTTTTTTGCTTGTTCGTAAACCCGTTGAATCATAGATTTGCCGTTGATTTCTACTAAAGGTTTAGCAGGAAACCGAGTAGAAGCATATCTTGCAGGAATTATTCCAATTGAGCGCATGTTTCAATACTTTTGACGAATGTAATAACTATTTACTTGAAATCCTCGAATGAAGAAGAGTTAAAATATCAAATTGCCATCACTCTATTAGAGGGTATTGGAGCAATAGGGTCGAAGAAACTGATTGCATATTGCGGTGGTGCTGAGGCCGTTTTCAAAGAAAAAAAGCAAGCACTTCTTAAAATACCTAACATTGGCAAAAAGGCGGCTAACACTATTTCAAAATCTGTGGTTTTCACGGAAGCGGAAGAAGAAATAAATTACATCGTAAAAAATAACATTACACCTCATTTCTTTTTAAACAAGTCTTATCCTCAGCGTTTGCTGCATTGTGAGGATGGCCCAATTATGCTTTACACCAAGGGCAACATGAATTTAAATGCTCAAAAAGTAGTTAGCATTGTCGGAACCCGAAAAGCTACTGTGAAGGGAAAAGCATTTACAGAGAAATTAATTGAAGAGTTAACTATTCATGATCCGCTTATATTGAGCGGGTTAGCATACGGAATAGACATTTATGCACACAAAGCAGCGTTAAAAAATAACCTTTCAACGATTGGCGTTTTGGCTTGCGGTTTAGACGAAATCTATCCAAAAGCACACTTTTCTACAGCAGAAAAAATGATGAAACAATAACCTGAGTACCGTTTATCCTTTTTATTACAATCACAAGTTCCCCGCGTGTACTTGTAATGACGACTAATTAAATTATTTACATTTGTCGCTAGAAATTAACAGAAATAATATAATTCTATCCCATAATGAGTAAAACAGGAGATGCTACTATTGACAAGAAAATCAATGACTTCTTGACAAATGTTGAAACTAGAAATGGCCATGAGCCAGAATTTTTGCAAGCTGTTGAAGAGGTTGCAGAGACAGTAATCCCATTCATTGAAGACCATCCAGAATACCAAAAAGGTAAACTTTTGGAAAGAATGGTTGAGCCAGAAAGAGTTTTGATGTTTAGAGTGCCTTGGTTGGATGACAAAGGAGAGGTTCAAATTAACAGAGGGTTTAGAATCCAAATGAACTCTGCAATCGGCCCATACAAAGGTGGTTTACGTTTTCACCCAACCGTTACATTAAGTGTATTAAAATTTTTAGCTTTTGAACAAGTTTTTAAAAACAGCTTAACCACTTTGCCAATGGGCGGTGGTAAAGGTGGTTCAGACTTTGACCCAAAAGGAAAGTCTGACAATGAAGTGATGAAGTTTTGTCAAAGTTTTATGACTGAGCTTCAACGACACATTGGCGCCGACACGGATGTACCCGCAGGTGATATCGGAGTTGGTGGAAGAGAAATTGGATACTTATTTGGTCAATACAAAAGGTTAAGAAATGAGTTCACTGGAATTTTAACAGGGAAAGGAAGATCTTATGGTGGCTCTCTTATTAGACCAGAGGCTACAGGATACGGGACAGTGTACTTTGCCCAAGAAATGTTAAAAACAAAAGGTGATAGTTTTAAAGGTAAAACAGTTGTTATTTCTGGATCTGGAAACGTTGCACAGTATGCTTGTGAAAAAGCGACTGAACTAGGTGCTAAAGTTATCACTATGTCCGATTCAGGTGGATACATTGTAGATAATGATGGAATCGATGCTAAAAAATTAGCTTGGATTATGGATTTGAAAAATGGTCGTAGAGGCAGAATTTCTGAATATACTTCAGAATTCAGCGGTTCAACGTATCATGAAGGAAAAACACCGTGGAATGAGAAATGTGATGTTGCGTTGCCCTGCGCTACACAAAATGAGCTTCATGAAGAAGATGCTAAAGCACTAGTTTCTAACGGTTGCATGTGTGTTGCTGAAGGTGCCAACATGCCTTCTACTCCAGAAGCAGTGGAAGTATTTTTAAACAAGAAAATTTTCTTTGCTCCTGGAAAAGCATCTAATGCAGGAGGTGTTGCAACCTCAGGCTTAGAAATGAGTCAAAACTCCTTAAGACTTTCTTGGAGTGCTGAAGAAGTAGATGAAAAACTACACGGTATAATGGTTTCTATTCACGAAGCAGCAGCTAAATACGGCAAAGAAGGTGACTTTACTAACTATGTAAAAGGTGCAAATATCGCAGGCTTTGTAAAGGTTGCAGATGCTATGATTGCACAAGGTGTGGTTTAGTCATTAGGAATAATAGCTTAAAAAACCCCCAAGCTTAAAAGCATAGGGGTTTTTTGTTTCAATTGCTAAAATCTACATGTTTGGCTTCAATGTGTACTTTTTGTAAAAATTATCAATATGCTCCACGGCCTCATCTACCGTATCGGCAAGAAAAAACAAGTCCATATCAACAGCATTAATGTTGTTGTTTGCTTCTAAAAGTGTTTCTTCAATCCAGCTCAACAACCCGCCCCAAAAGTTTTTACTCATTAGTACAATAGGAAATTTGGCAATCTTATTCGTTTGAATTAAGGTTAATGCCTCAAAGAATTCATCCAATGTGCCAAACCCACCTGGGAGCACCACAAAACCTTGAGCGTATTTTACAAACATCAACTTCCGAGTAAAAAAGTAATTAAAATCTAAGTTTTTATCCGAATCAATGTATTCATTATGGGATTGCTGAAAAGGCAGATTTATATTCAACCCAATAGACTTCCCACCAGCTCTGTTTGCACCTTTATTTGCTGCCTCCATAATTCCCGGACCTCCCCCGGTAATCACTCCATATCCTTTATTACAAATTTTGAATGCTAGCTCATCTGCAATCTTGTAATACTTATCATCAGGCTTGGTTCTCGCAGAGCCAAATATAGAAACAGATGGTCCAATTTCAGAAAGCTTTTCGAAACCAGTTACAAACTCTGACATAATTTTAAAAACCGCCCATGAGTCGTTACTTTTTACTTCACTCCACTCCTTCTCTTCAAACTCATGAATAATTCGCTTATCTTCCATCTTCTAGTTCTTTTTTAAGGTATGTTGCCGTATGGCTTCCTTTGATTTTTGCTACTTGCTCGGGCGTTCCTTTTGCCATAATCGTTCCACCGTTTTTACCACCTTCCGGACCCAAGTCCACAATATAATCAGCTACTTTGATCATGTCCAAATTGTGTTCAATAATAAGAACCGTGTTACCCAAATCAGCTAACTTGTTTAATACTTTTAACAGTATCCGAATATCTTCAAAATGTAAGCCAGTTGTGGGTTCGTCTAGTATGTAAAATGTATTTCCCGTATTCTTTTTTGACAACTCCGTTGCCAGTTTCACGCGTTGTGCCTCACCACCTGATAGTGTTGTTGAAGCCTGACCTAAATGAATATAACCTAACCCGACCTCTTGCAGCGTTTTTATTTTTAGCAATATAGAAGGGATGTGTTCAAAAAAGTCTACTGCCTGATCGACAGTCATGTTTAAAATATCCGAAATTGATTTGCTCTTATACCTAACCTCGAGTGTTTCGCGATTATACCGACGCCCCCTGCATTCTGGGCACTCAACGTATACATCCGGAAGGAAATTCATTTCAATGGTTTGCACCCCTGCTCCCTGGCACGTTTCACAGCGCCCTCCCTTCACATTAAACGAAAATCGTCCAAGTTTATACCCTCGTATTTTTGCCTCGGGCATGTTAGCAAATAACTTTCGAATGTCCGTGAATACGTTCGTATACGTTGCTGGATTAGACCTTGGTGTTCTGCCAATTGGAGATTGGTCTATTTCTATAATTTTATCCAGTTGTTCTATCCCCTTAACAGATTTAAAAGGCATAGGTGTGCGCTTGCCATTATAAATGTAGTTGTTTAAAATAGGATATAGTGTGGCATCAATTAGGGTAGACTTTCCGCTACCCGAAACTCCGGTGACACAAATCATTTTTCCTAAAGGGAGTTTTAAATTGACACCTTTAAGATTGTTTCCCGAAGCTCCCTTTAGTTCAATAAATTGCCCATTTCCTTTTCTCCTTTTCTTTGGAATTTCAATCCTAACCTCATTTTTTAGGTATTGAGCTGTTATTGAGTTTCCTTTTAACACCTCTTTAGAGGTACCCTGTTCAACAATTTTACCTCCATGCACTCCAGCCTTGGGGCCAATATCTATGATGTAATCAGAAGCAAGCATAATATCTTTATCGTGCTCCACAACAATGATTGAATTACCTATATCCCGTAAATTTTGAAGCGCTTCAATAAGTTGATTATTGTCTCTTTGATGCAAGCCAATACTGGGTTCATCTAAAATATAAAGTACTCCAACCAATTGAGAGCCAATTTGCGTGGCCAGCCTAATTCGCTGAGCTTCACCCCCAGAAAGTGTTTTTGCACTTCTATTTAAAGACAAATAAGTTAGCCCTACATCTAATAGAAATTGAATTCTAGTCCGGATCTCCTTTAATATATCTCTAGCTACTACTAATTCTCTTTTTGAATAATTGCTTTCAATTTCCTTAAACCATCCAGCTAATTCGTCAACATCCATAGATGATAAATCTGCAATGTTTTTATTTCCAATCTTAAAGTAAAGAGACTGCTTCTTTAACCTAGAACCTTCGCAAGAATCACAAGGAACTTTATTCATAAACTGTTCTGCCCATTTTCCAAGCTGCTTTGCCTTGTTTTCTTCGTACTGCCTGTTTATAAATGAAGTAACTCCTTCAAATTCGAAAGAGTATTTGGAAGAACCGCTGCCTATTTTTTCAACTACCGTAATAGGAGAGTTTGTACCTTGTAAAATAGTACCTAGAACTTCCTCTGTTAAGTCTCGTATTGGCGTTGTTAGCTTAAATTCGTAATGGTGAAGAATTATTTCAACCTGTTTAAAAATCCATTTATTAGAGTACTCCCCAAGCGGAAGTAATCCGCCAGCTTTAATTGATTTTTTATCGTCTGGAATGATTTTTTCTCGACTCACTTCTGCCACCTCGCCCAAGCCATTACACTTTTTACATGCTCCATATGGGGAATTAAAAGAAAATGTATTGGGAGCGGGATCGTCGTAAGAAATTCCACTAGTTGGACACATTAAATTGCGACTGAAAAATCTAGGTTCTTGGCTTTCCTTCCCCTTTTCAATAACCATCAGAACTCCTTTCCCATGTCTCATTGCTAAAGAGATGGCGTCTGAAATTCGATTTTTATCTTTCCCGTTCACCTGAATTCGGTCTACCACAATCTCTATGTCGTGCGTTTTATACCGATCCACTTGCATGCTACGAGAAATATCCACAATGACACCGTCTACTCTAACTTTTATAAATCCCTGCTTTAAAATATTTTTAAATAGCTCTTTGTAATGCCCTTTTCTAGCCTTAATAACCGGAGCCAATAAAGTTATAGCCTTGCCCTCAAACTCCTTTAAAATCAGGTTTAGTATCTCTTTGTCAGAGTATTTCACCATCTTTTCTCCGGTAACATATGAATAAGCTGTTGCAGTTTTAGAATAAAGTAAACGCAGAAAATCGTAAATTTCAGTGATTGTGCCCACGGTAGATCTTGGATTCTTACTTACCGTCTTTTGTTCTATGGAAATAACAGGACTTAAGCCATTAATTTTATCAACGTCTGGTCGCTCGAGTGTTCCTAAAAACTGACGGGCATATGATGCAAAACTTTCTACATAGCGGCGTTGTCCTTCTGCATATATCGTATCAAACGCGAGAGACGATTTTCCACTCCCGCTTAAGCCAGTTATTACAACCAGCTTTTCTCTTGGAATTTTTAATGAAATATTTTTTAAGTTATGAACTCTTGCTCCCTCGATTTCAAGAGGTTCAACTGTTTCAAGTGCTTCCTTCCCCATACTTATCTACAATTATTCAAGTAACAGCAAAAAGTTAAATTTGTTATCAATTTAACTCGTAATTCGAATTCGTTGGCAATTTAATTTCATAACTGGTTTTTGAAGAATTGTTCAAATATGATTCTCTTAACCAAGGATTGAAATGCTTCAATATTTTATAACTAATGTTATGCTGCTTAGCAAAGTCTGCAAAACTAGTTATTGTTGAATCCACAGTAACAGTTTTATAATCCAATGCTGAGTATAAATCCGCTTTCCTAATGTTAAAGCCATATTTCTGGGGGTTTTCAAATATATTTTTTACCGCTAATATCCTAAATACATACCTCCCTGTTTCCTCTACAAGCAGTAAGTCGAAATAACTCCCTGCTTTTTGCCGCTCTAATTCACTTGAAATTCTACCTTTCCCTGCATTGTATGATGCTGCAACCAAAGCCCAATCTCCATAAAGGTCATATGCGTCTTTTAAATAATGACAAGCAGCCTTTGTAGCCTTTTCGATATGGTAACGCTCATCTACTTCTCCATTGATTTCTAAGCCATATTCCTTTCCAGTTGCTTTCATAAATTGCCAGTAGCCTGCTGCCCCAGCAGGGGAAACTATGTTTTGCAAACCACTTTCAATTAACGCCAAATATTTAAAGTCATCCGGAATTCCGTTCTCCTTTAAAATAGGTTCAATTACCGGAAACCAGCGATTTGCCTTTTTAAAATACAAAATTGTATTAGAATGAAAATAAGTATTGGAATGAATCTCACGATCTAACCTTTCGTAGACTTCTGGCTCTTCCAAGGGAACTTTCTCCCCGGCAAACATAATTTCAGAAGGTGGTCTCAAAGAAAAAATTTGATACTCTTCTTCCATCTTAGATCGATGCAGTTTATCCTCTTCTTCTTTATTAAAAGAATACGTGAACAATTGAATTAACCCAAAAAGCGCTAAGGGGATTAGTAATAAATTAATTGATTTCAATAGGCTACTTTGCTTCTTCATCTTCTTTTGGTGCTTTTCCAAACAACTTTGGTTTGGTAGTTAAATATAATGAAACAAAAACCACCAACGCGTACATTCCAAACAGAATTGTAAATAAGTGAGTCCAATTCTTAATAGACAATGCAATCAACAGCATTACCGTGGAGAAAATACCCAAGCCCGCTACTAACAATGCAACCGACTGATCAGATAAGCCTAAGCAAGATAAATGATGGGTAGTATGATCCTTCCCGCCAACAAACGGTGACCGACCCTTAGAAATTCTATTAATAACAACACTTGTTGTGTCAGACAAAGGAACAATGAAGGCAAGAATAGGAAGGATAAACTGTCGAGAGGTTGTATGGTATTCTGTAGCACTGTGATTCCATAAAAACTTAATAGAAAGTGCTGCTAATACAACTCCTAAAGACTGACTACCTGTATCTCCCATATACATTTTTGATGGATGCCAATTGAAAAACAGAAAACCTAATAATGCTCCAATTAATCCTAAAACTAATACGAAGTATGATGATTCAAAGGTTTTATTGAATACAATTACAGTTAACATACCGATTAACGCAAATATGGAAGCTATAGTAGTAATACCGTCCATATTGTCTAACATGTTAATAGAGTTCATTAAGCCTACAACCCACACAAATGTGATTGCGTAAATAATAAGCTTCCCAAAAAAAGAAAAGAAATTTTTAAGATAAAAAACTCACTTTCCATGCTTAAAATGTAAATTGAGAATTTAACTCTTCAAAGCTTGGAGCTATTTGGTCTTTTTCTGAAATGATCGGGTTTTTTACATCCCAATCAATACCTAACTGTTCATCATTCCATTTTATTGAACCCTCAGCATCCTTGTTATAACCCTCCGTGCATTTATATGAGAAAATGGTATTATCCTCTAATGTTTTAAACCCGTGTGCAAAACCTGGAGGAATATAAAACTGAGTTTTATTTTTTTCAGATAAAATGATTGAATAATGTTGCCCGTAGGTTGGAGAGTTTTTTCGAATATCTACTGCAACATCTAAAACCGCTCCTCTAACAACAGAAACTAACTTCCCTTGACCGTGAGGTGGGTTTTGAAAATGAAGTCCCCGTAAAACATCTTTTGAAGATTTTGAAAGATTATCCTGTACAAATTTAGTTTGTAGTCCAGCTTGTTTAAACTTTTCAGCATTAAATGCCTCGAAAAAATAACCTCGGTCATCTTCAAAAACAGCTGGACGCACAATTAACAATCCTTCAATCTTTACTTTTTCAATCTCCATTCTTTTTCCTCTTAAAAAATTTTCTTAGACCTTTCGACTCCTTAGACTCATCTTCAAAGTTTAAATTCTTCTATCAATTGAATAACTTCTTCTTTCGCTTTTAGTGAGTTATTCTCTTGAACACTTATAGAAACTGTTTTTGCACTTGGGTTTAGAATTACAACATTAACTTTTGACATCAACTCTCGCGAAAGAGCATTTATATTATTAATTACGAAGTAATAACCTGTCGAGTTAACTGAATTTATGTTCTCTTCAATAACACTGAAGTTCGTCACATTCACTTTAATTGTGGCAAAGGGTAATTGCACAAAATCCCCAAATTTTATTTGTTTTTCATTCCGATTGTCATCGCTACCCCATTCAATCACTCCATCTTGGCCGTTTAGAAATTTAATTTCAACCCTAGTAGAGTTTAGAGTGTTGTCTTTTGAAAAAACTTCAACCTTAAATGGTGCAGAACGATAGAGTTCAAAATCTAAAAATTGGCCCTTATTAAAATAACTAACTTGTAGAGGAAGTTGTCTAATAGCATTCTTCGCTATTAAATTTGACTTCAATAACTCAATCTCCGCTGATATGTCATTCGTTTCATAATAATCGTCAACATTCAACATTTGGTTCGCTTTGTTTGACTTTTCAATTTGTATTATAGCGTCAGATTGATAAATAGGTGAAGTATCCCTCAAATAAAGAAAACTACCTAAGATTGAAATACCTATGACTAAAATCACCCATAACAAGTTCTTTTTAAAAACATAAATAAACAAGCCTAGGTCGAAATCAGTGTTGAAATTACTGAATTGATCAGAGTCTACTTTTGCGCTCTTGTTAGAATTAGAATATGTAGGTTGAGGCTCTTGCACTGCTACTATTGAACTCTATCGATAACAAAGTAAAGGGTTAATAGTCCTGTGAGTAAAGTAAGTATAGGCGTGACTTCTCCTAATAGTTGTCTTGACGTAACACCAATAGGTTCGACATAAATAATGTCATTTGCTTGTAGAATAATATCTGCTTGACTAATTCCTTCTATCGTAGCTAAGTCAATTAGATAGACCTCAGGATCTGCTAAATCTCCACGAATTAATTTTATCCTTGCAGCCCTTCCTTTATCCGCAAGACCGCCGGCCAAAGCAAGCGCTTCCAGTAACTTTATGTTATTATTTTGTAAGGTTATAACAACCCCATCACCGCCACTTCCAGGAAAAATAGTAACCCTCCTATTTGTTACATTCAAGATTAAAAACGGATCAATAAACACCTCATCGTATTTCTCTTCGAGGAAGTATTCCGCCTCACGAATTGTCATACCATTCACGTCTACCCTTCCTATAATTGGTAAGTTAACTTGACCATCAAACTCCACGATATAAGTAATTCCTTGATTTAATTGTTGAAACATCTGAGAATTGTTCTCTGTAACATCTACTAGTTTCATCCCATTATTGGTGAAAAGTCGGAAACTGATTGCATCATTTGCCGCAATTCGATACTCTTCTGTAGTATCTTTAATTTGGGTATCGTACTTGTAATCTTTTGGAGTCCTGAACATGATACTTGGATTCAAAGGCTTACAAGAAGCTAAAAAATAACAAGCTACGATAATCCCTAAAATTCTTTTCATCATTTCTACAGTATCTATAAGACTACAAATCTATTCAATAAATGGTAGTTTCTTGTAAAAATGTTAGTGAAGTAATCCCGTGTATAAATTATTCATATCATGCACAAGGCGACTGTAATGATACTTTTCATGTACTAGCTCCCAACCTCTTCTTCCCATTTCCGCCCTTTTTTCTTCATTTTCAATTAATTGCAAAAGGTTTTCGCTAAAAGAATCTGGACAATTTGAAGGCGACAACAAAGCAGTTTCGTTTGGAATTACAATGTTGCTCACACCCCCTACTTTCGTAGAAACAATTGGTTTACAAGAAGCCTGTGCCTCAATAAGGCTAACCGGTGTGCCTTCATTTAAGGAACTTAATGCGATAATATCTAATCCAGAATTAGCCCAATCCACATCCTTAATCCAAGAGGTAAAATGCACTGTAGCTTTCATACCAGGTTCGAAATCCCCATTTACAAAATCCAGCCCCAACAGGGTAGCGTACGCTTTTAATTCCTCTCTTTCTTCTCCGTCTCCAATCAAAAATGCTCTTACTTTCTTTTTCGTTTTGCCAAGAACTTGCTTCAAAGAAGCTAAGAATAGTTTATGGTTTTTAATTGGTACCAACCTTCCGATTATCCCGATGGCTATTTCATCTTCTTCTAGATTGTACTTCGCTCTAAATGACTTTCTCTTTGTTTCCACATTCTCTTGAAAACGACTCAAATCAAATCCCAGAGGAATTACCTCAACCTTATCTTCGGAACAGATGCGATACCTTTTTGTCAGTTCCAGCTTTTGCCTGAGACTAATCGCAATTATTTTATCTGTTTTTAAAGCTAGCGCACGTTCTATATGTTGATATACTTTAGTTTTGACCTTTCCGAAATAAGAATGAAAAACATGACCATGAAAAGTATGTACTATCTTTGCTTTGCCGTAGGCTATTCCAGCACTTCTTCCAATTGCGCCAGCCTTTGACGCATGAGTATGAATAATATCTGGTTGAAATTCTTTTATTATTTTTTTAATCGATAGATACGCTTGTCGGTCATTTGACAACCCAATGTCTCGCTGCATTTCATCAACATAATGCGCTTTTATTCCCAAGTCATTTAAAATGTGCTGCGAACTTTCTTCCGAACTTTCCTCCCTTCCACCAATCAGCATCGTTTCGTATTCAGGAGCCATATATTTAGTTAATAAGGCTGCATTAAATGTTGGTCCTCCTAAATTAAATCGATTTATTATTCTTAAAACTTTTGGCATTCAGTTGCTGTGGTTTAATGTGCAATTAAGCAATATATTTTTTCCACCAATTATTAAAAACCAAAAGTGCCCAAATATTGGCTTGGGAGTCTTCAGGGTCTGCGGAGTGTAATTTTTTCTTCAATTGACGTACGATAGATAAGTTAAAAAGGTTTTGATCCTTAATAAATTGGTCAGATAATAATTCATTATTAATTAAATCGTGCAATTCATTGCGCATCCAACCACCTAAAGGCACTTCAAATCCTTTTTTAGGGCGGTTATACAACATTTCAGGCAGTATATCTCTTGCCGCGTCTTGAACGATTCTTTTCTTCATTTGCCCGTTAATTTTATAGCTTGCCGGTATTGAAAAAGCAAAGTTCATCAATTCATGATCTAAGAAAGGTGTTCTTACTTCTAACCCGTTCGCCATTGACATAAGGTCAACTTTCCGTAACATGTCACTCTGCAGAACTAGGTTGACGTCGGTATACAAAACATCATTAAAATCATTCCCTTTTGAGAGAACCGCTAATATTTCCTCTTTGCGCTTCAGATAACTCTCTTTCTGTGGTCGTTTCAGTAATAAATTAGAGGCCCCCGCCTCGCTTAGCAAACTAGCCCACAACCAATATCTTTCATCTTTATTTAAAGCTGACCCAACTGCGAACTTATCTAACTTCCTAATTAAATTTCCCAATGACGAGTTCCTTGATTTTGGAAGAGCAGACCAAACGGACGAAAGTTTTTTAACCATTTGCTGCTTCACACCTTTTTGCCTCATCATAAATTCACCCATATGCTTATGATACCCCGAGAACATCTCATCTGCGCCATCTCCAGATAAGGCAACAGTTACATGTTTTTTAGTTTCTCTGCTCAACGCATTGACAGCCAAAGCGGATGAATCCGCAAAAGGCTCATCAATATAATCCTGCGTTTCGTACAAACTTGTCAGCAAATCATTTCTTGAAAGTGAAAACACATGGTGATTTGTATTAAATTTTTCCGCCACCGCAAGTGCAAACTCAGTTTCGTCGAAATGAGGATCATCTTTAAATCCGATAGAAAAAGTTGATAGATTTTTAACCTTCGTAGAAGCTATTGCTGTAACCAGGGAGGAATCGATTCCTCCACTCAAAAAAGTTCCCAGTGGAACATCTGCTGCCAATCGTCTCTCAATTGATCTGTCTAATATCTCTAAAAATTTCTGCTTTGCTTGGTCGTAGCTTAAGTCTGCATACTGCCCTTCAACTTTTGGGTAATCAATTTGATAAAAAGGAATCTTTTGGACTCTGTTTTGAGCATCTATCTTTAAATAGTGTCCCGGTTTTAACTTTTTTACATCCTTAATCATAGAATGCGGCTCAGGAACATAATTTAGTTGTAAATACGTGTACAGTGATGTATGATCAATCTCCCGTGGGATATCAAACTCCAAAAGTGCTTTCATTTCTGAAGCGAAGTAAAATGCATTTTCCTTTTTATAAAACAAAAGTGGTTTTATGCCAAAACGATCTCGAGCAATTAAACTTGTCTTTTCCTGCTTATCATATATTACAAAAGCAAAAAAGCCATTCAATTTATTTAAAAAGGCAGTGCCATAGCAATCGTAGCCATTCAACAAAACCTCAGTGTCACTTTCATTAATAAATTGATACCCTTTTTCAATTAAATCAGCTTTCAGTTCTTTATAGTTATATATTTCTCCATTAAAACCTATTGAGTACCGCCTGCTGGCATCTTCCATAGGCTGGTTAGAAGCTGCATTTGTATCGATTATAGATAGTCTGCGATGTCCTAGAATAGTTGACCCATAATTTACTATGCCTGTTGCATCTGGGCCTCTCTTTTCAAGACGCTTAACCGCAACCTCAGTCCGTGCTAACTCATCATACGAGAGTGCATAGTTTGCGATAATTCCAGTTATACCGCACATACCTATTTTATTTTATTTTGAATAGTCTTAAAAGCGGCAATAGACCAAGCTGAAATCAATAACAACCCGCCAACTGGTGTTATCGGTCCTAAAAAACTAAACCATTCAGCACCTAAAAAGCTTCTTAGGTTTAGGAAGTAGATAGAAAAACTAAATAATAATACGCCTACTACCAATAAGTTCAAAAGCAACTTACTTTTTAGTTGACTTTGCGTTGATAAAAAAAGCAAAAGAAGGGAATGATAAATTTGATACCTAATCCCGGTTTCAAAACTGGCTTGCTGACTTTCAGTTAATATGTCTTTCAATGCATGCGCACCGAATGCTCCTATGATGACAGCTAACCCTCCTAAAATAAATCCCCAAAGAAGAAATTTCCTTTCCATCAGTCAAAAATAAACATAGCAATTAATATTGCATTTGGTAGTCCATGCATTTAAATTCAATTAATTTAGAGGTTCACTTACGATACATGAAAAAGATACTTTTAATTGGGGCAGGGCGATCGACAGGAACATTAGTTAAGTACCTTACTAACAATGCTGAAGCAAATGAATGGCAACTTACGATTGCGGACAGAAATTTTGAATTTCTTGATAAAAAAGTAACCGAATTACCCTTTGTGACCACTGAAGTATTTGACGTCACGAATCAAGATCAAAGAGAGACGCTTATTGAAGCCTCTAATCTTGTGATTTCTATGCTTCCTGCTCATATGCACATTAGTGTAGCAAAAGACTGTATCGACTACAAAAAGCATATGGTTACAGCATCTTACATTTCCAAAGAAATGCAAGAGCTAGATCGGCAGGCGAAAGAAAATGGGGTTATCATTATCAATGAAATAGGAGTAGATCCTGGGATTGATCATTTATCTGCTAAAAAAGTAATTGATGAAATTGTTTCTCAAGGCGGAGAGTTAACCGACTTCGAGACATTTACAGGAGGGCTAGTTGCTCCAGAAAGTGACAATAACCCATGGAACTATAAGTTCACCTGGAACCCAAGGAACGTGGTTTTGGCGGGTCAAGGAGGAGCAGTAAAGTTTATACAAGAAGGCACATACAAGTATATCCCATACCAAAAGATGTTTCGCAGAACTGAAATTATTGATATCGAGGGATTTGGAAAGTTTGAGGGCGTTGCAAATCGCGATTCTTTAAAATATAGACAGGTATATGGTTTAGAGAATATTTCAACCATGTTTAGAGGTACCTTGAGGAAGCCGGGATATTGCAGAGCTTGGGATGCATTTGTGCAATTAGGAGCCACAGATGATTCTTACACTATTCCAAACTCTAAAGATTTAACCTTTAGGTCATTCATTAACTTGTTTTTACCTTACAACCCAAATGACTCTGTAGAACTTAAATTTCGCCATTACCTTAACATCGCTCACGACGACATTCAATTGTTTGAAAAATACAAATGGCTGGACTTGTTTGAAGATATTCCTGTTGAATTGGACAATGCAACCCCGGCCGAAATTTTACAGAAAATTTTAGTGCGCAAATGGACGTTGCAAGAGGATGACAAAGACATGATTGTAATGTGGCATAAGTTTGTATACACCAATGGTGGAAAGAAATACGAAAAGCACTCTTCTATGGTTGTTATAGGAGAAGATCAGACCCATACTGCTATGGCCAAGACTGTGGGCTTACCTGTAGGTATAACAGCTAAAAAGATTTTGAATGGCACAATTGACGAACCAGGAGTTCACATTCCAATTAAACAGTCAATATATGAGCCTATTCTAAAAGAGCTAGAAGATTATGGAATTTGCTTTACCGAAAAGGATGTCACTTAATCTTTAAGTCAAGAACTTTCTCACCTTCAAGAAAAGCCTCGAATGAATCATTAATTGCAATTGGTCCAACTCCTTCGGGCGTTCCTGTGAATATCAAGTCGCCAATCTTCAAGGTAAAAAATTGAGAAACATATGCGATAATTGCATCAATTGAGAATAGCATATTTCCTGTGTTTCCCTGCTGTTTGAGCTCTCCATTTATTTTTAATGAAAAATTCAAATCACTTAAGGTTTGAAACTTATCTTTTCCAATAAATCTTCCAACTGGTGCTGATCCATCAAAGGCTTTAGCTCGTTCCCAAGGAAGGCCCTTTTCTTTGCATTCCTGCTGCAAATCTCTTGCTGTAAAGTCGATACCCACTGAAAGTTCAGAGTAGTATTTGTGTGCAAACTTTTGACTGATGTTTTTACCTACTCGGTCTATCTTCACCACAAGTTCTGCCTCATAATGAATATCTTTAGAAAAGCTAGGATAAAAAAATGGCATGCTCTTAGGCAATAGAGCGGTATCGGGTTTTAAGAAAACAACTGGCTCTTTGGGAACAGGATTATTTAATTCCTTTGCGTGTGCGGGATAATTTCTACCGATACAAATGATTTTCATTTCTACTGGTTAAAAGATCTTAGTTTGATTGCTGTGAGAACTTTCTTTGTATATAAAGGAAAGCCTCCATTCATCATCCATTTATAGTAAGAAGGATCTCTTTCTAGAACTTGAGAAACTGGAGTTCCTTTGTGTTTGCCAAAGTTAAATACCTCTACATTATCTTCATTGAAAACAATTCGACCCATTAAGTCCACATTGTTAGTCCTCTTCGAGAATTCAGATAAAAAGTTCACATTATTTTCTAGTTCGTCGTACCGTTCGATTTGGGCTTCTAAAACTTCATATGTTGCAATATTATCAGCTTCGGCACTGTGTGCGTTGGTAAGATCCTTTCCACAATAGAATTTATAAGCAGCCACCAAAGTTCGCTGTTCGAGTTTGTGAAAAATATTTTGGACGTCAACTAAATTCCTACTGTCAATCTCAAAATCTACTCCTACTCTAAGAAATTCTTCGGCCAACAACGGTACATCAAACTTGTTAGAATTAAACCCTGCCAAATCGCTATTCCCAATAAAAACAGCCAAACTTTTTGCCATCGACTTAAATGTCGGCTCATCCTTTACATCTTCATCATAAATTCCATGAATCTCAGAGGATCCTTTTGGTATTGGCATTTCCGGATTGACTCTGCGAGTTTTAACTTCCTTCTTTCCATCTGGATGTAACTTTAAAATTGATATTTCAACAATTCTATCTTTAGCTACATCAACTCCTGTGGTTTCTAAATCAAAAAAAACTAGTGGCTTTTTTAATGCTAACGCCATATTACTTTATAAATATTCTTACGTATTGATATTTTTCATACGTGCTCTTATTTGAAAGATAATCCCCTTTATATTCCGGCCCAGTAATCAGTGTATTCATGTCTACAAAATTGAACTGATTAGGCTTGATTCCCTGTTTCGCAAATACTTTTTCCAATAATGCTTTCGTGTCATACGCTCTCTTTTTTGTGAGAACTGAATTCGTCTTCCACGTTCTAGTTGGTACTTTCGATGCACTTGATGTTATAATTATTTGTGCATCACCTCTTTCTTTTACCAATTCAGCTATGTCTTGAATGAATGAAACAAACTCTTTGTTTGATTCATTTTTATTGGGTTTAGTGCAGTTGTTTCTACAAATACAAATATATTTTATTCCTTTTACAATTCCATAGAATTAGTTAACAACCGCTAACAAATGATTGTTAGTGAACTAGATTTCCCTATTCAAATCAAATTCTTCTAAAATCTTTGCTACTCTTTGCACGAAACTACCTCCTAAAGAACCATCAACTACTCTATGATCATAAGATAAAGAAAGGAACATCATGTGGCGCACACCGATAGTGTCTCCAAATGGAGTTTCAATTACCGCAGGTTTTTTTCGAATTGCTCCAACAGCCATTATCGCAACCTGAGGTTGATTGATAATTGGAGTTCCCATAACATTACCAAATGTCCCAACATTGGTAACTGTAAAGGTTCCTCCAGACACTTCATCCGGACTCAGCTTGTTCGTCCTAGCTCTATTGGCTAAATCGTTTACTTTTTTTGATAGCCCCACCAAATTCATTTGGTCTGCATCTCGGATTACCGGCACAATTAAGTTGCCTGAAGGCAAAGCAGTCGCCATACCTAAATTAATGTGCTTTCGTTTAATAATGGTATCTCCACTTACAGAAACATTGATCATTGCCATTTCCTTAATCGCTCGGGCTACAGCTTCCATAATTAAAGGAGTGTAAGTAATTTTCTCTCCTTCACGTTTTTCGTAACTGTTTTTCACCTTATTTCTCCACATTACCATTTCAGTAACATCAGCTTCTACAAAAGAAGTTACGTGCGCCGATGTCTGTTTGGACATGGTCATGTGGTCCGAAATCATCTTTCGCATGCGATCCATCTGGATAATTTCATCACCGTCTCCCATTGAAACAACGGACTGTGCTTTTACAGGAGCAGCAGGTGCTATTTTCTTTTCAGCAGCTGCTGAGACCGGAGCACTGCCTCGGTTTTGCATGTATTTTACCAAGTCTTCCTTGGTAATTCTATTGTTTAGTCCAGTCCCTTCTAATTGATCTAACTCTGCTGCACTTATTCCTTCTTTTTCTGCTATGCTTCTAACTAAAGGAGATAAGAACTTTCCAGAAGGAGAGTTCTTGGTTAATTCTTCCGTTAAAATCGCCGTTGCAGAATTTTGAATTTCTTCAACAGCTTTTGGAGCCTTCTCCTCCACAATTGAGGGGGCAGACGTTCCTGCCTTTGCTTCTCCCGCTACTTCGATTATGGCAATGGTATCACCAACTTTTACTACGTCGTCTACTTGAAATAAAATCTTCTTTAAAACGCCTGACTCTGGAGCTGGGATCTCGGAATCAACCTTGTCCGTCGCAATTTCTAAAACAGGCTCTTCCGCTTCAATAGTATCACCCTCAGCTTTTAACCAGTTGGTAATAGTTGCTTCCGCAACACTTTCTCCCATTCTGGGCATTGTCAATTCAATCTCTGCCATAATTTTTATCTTATTTTAGTTTTGCAAAGTTAACTAAATTTTAAATGAGGTTTGGACCAGATTTACTCGACGTAACTCGCTTAAATGGAATCAATTTGTCTCTTTTTACGACATTTGCTTTACATGAAAAATCTATTTTTCTTTGGTGTTATTCTTTTATCTCAACTTCTTTCCTTCAGTCAAAGTGAGCGGTTGCTTGATTTTAGCATGTTACCGGTAGATGGTGACAAAAAAGCGCTCATTAAATGGACCATGGCGGCGGGTTCGACTTGCCTAGACTTAGTGGTTGAAAGAAGCAGTGATAATGTCAACTATCAAGAGGCATATGTGTACCCCGGTGTTTGCGGTAATGAAGACAGCGCGCAGTCTTATACTTGGATTGATGCTAACCCCATAAGTGTTAGGACTTCGTTTTATCGTTTAAAATTAGATAATGTTGAGTTCTCGCTTGTCTCAGAGTTTATAGTCAATGCAGGAAATCAAGGTATTTTAGTTTTCCCAAATCCGAATAGCGGAACTTTTAACCTAGAATTTACCAACTCCTCCAACAATAAATTTGAAGTTCTACTTTTTCAATCTGACGGCACCTTAATTTTTACCGAAAGTAATCTCAATGGAAATAAATACTCTAGGGACGTTTCAGAACTACCAAGAGGTGTTTATTTTATAAAAGTAGCTGTCCAGAATAGCGATTCGCAAGTGGTCAAATTATTCATTCGTTAAACTTCCCTTTTAATTAGAAAGTACCTTTCATTACCTTTGGGAACCTAAATGGAAAACGATGTACGGAAAAATTAAAGAACACCTACAAGCCGAACTTTCTGATATAGAAAATGCCGGTTTATTTAAAAAAGAAAGAATAATAACCTCTGCTCAAGATGCTGTTATAAAATTAAATAGTGGCAAAGAAGTCATTAACTTTTGCTCCAACAATTACTTGGGGCTTTCATCTCACCCAAAGGTTGTTAATGCTGCTAAAGCTGCATTAGATAGTCATGGCTTTGGCATGTCATCAGTACGGTTTATTTGTGGCACACAAGATATTCACAAAACATTAGAGGCTAAGATTGCTGAATTCTGTGGAACAGAAGACACCATTTTATATGCTGCTGCATTTGACGCAAATGGGGGTGTATTTGAACCGCTATTTGGCCCTGAAGATGCAATAATTTCTGATTCTTTAAACCACGCTTCAATTATTGATGGTGTGCGGCTTTGCAAAGCAGCTCGTTATAGGTATGCAAATAACGATATGACTGACCTCGAAGAACAGTTGAAAAAAGCGCAAGATCAACGATTTCGGATTATTGTAACGGATGGTGTATTCTCAATGGATGGATATGTAGCCCAATTAGACAAAATATGTGACCTCGCAGAAAAATATGATGCAATGGTTATGGTAGACGACTGCCATTCTCATGGCTTTATAGGAAAAACAGGAAGAGGCACTGCTGAGTATTGCAATGTTTTAGGAAGGGTTGATATTATCACTGGCACCTTGGGAAAAGCATTGGGTGGAGCGATGGGAGGATTTACTACAGGTAAAAAGGAGGTTATCGAACTTCTTCGTCAGCGTTCGAGGCCTTACTTATTCTCTAACTCTTTAGCGCCTGCAATTGTTGGAGGTTCAATTGCTGTATTGGATTTATTGAAAGAATCAACTGCATTTAGAGATAAGCTAATGGACAATGTGGATTATTTTAAAGCTGGAGTAAAATCGGCTGGATTTGATTTTAAAGATGGAGAATCCGCTATTGTTCCTATCATGCTTTACGATGCTAAACTCTCTCAAGTTTTCGCCGACAAACTATTAGAAGAAGGTATCTATGTTATTGGGTTCTTCTATCCAGTTGTTCCTAAAGAGCAAGCAAGAATAAGAGTCCAACTTTCAGCAGGTCATGACAAGCAGCACTTAGACCACGCCATCGCTGCCTTCACAAAGGTTGGAAAAGAACTAGGAGTTATAAAATAGCTGAGATACTAGCCATAAAAAACCCTCTATGATGGATTATCATAGAGGGTTTTTTGTATTGGTATTGTGTTCGTTATAATTCCTAATAGAACTTTGACCGGTTATCAACAACTTCTGACTTGTCTTTTAAAGCATTATAAACCGATCCATTATCTACTTTACTAGCTATACTTCTGATTTCATTTTGCCGAACTTCTGCTAAATTAGGTTCTCCTGCACTAACATTTTTATCTACAGACACTACGAAAACTCCATTATTGCCGGCTATTGGCTGACTTAATTGACCCGGAGTTAGTGCCCAAGCTGAACCAACTACTTTTGGCTCTAACCCAACACTTGGAATTGCAGGGCTCGCAAAAGTTACATTTGCGTTTTCAACAGGTAAACCTGTTTTTCCTGCTAAGGATCCGATATCACTTGCGTCATTCAACTCTGACTTCAAAATTTCAGCTTTCTTTTCTTGTCTGGCCAAAAATTCAACTCTGTTTCTAACCTTATCTAAAGGAGCAATTCCTTCCTTATCCACATTCTCTACAATTGCAACAACAAAGGCCCCCTCAACATCTTTTGCTTCTGAAACATCTCCCTGGTCAGCATCTTGCACCCATCTTGCTAAGTCTCTCGAAAGCCCCAAACCTTGAACCAAGTTGTCATTTTCTGACAGTACTGCAGATCTTTGCTGAAGATTATTCTTAGTCAACTCTTCTCTAAATGATTCTATATCGGTTACATTAATGGAAAAACTATTTGCCTGATTAAACAAATCAGCATAAGTTCCTTTACTTGGTTTAACTTGACGAGTAATTGTTGCGATTTGAATCTTCTTGACCTCAGGTAACTTTTCAGTTACTTCAATAATATGATATCCAAATTGTGTTTCTACTTTTGAGAATTCACCAACGTTTGAAGAGAAGGCAGCATCATTAAACGGTTTTACCATCATTCCTTCAGCAAACCAATCTAAATCTCCTCCTTTTACGGCCGACGCTTTGTCATCAGAAAGTGAAACAAGCGAATCGAAAGGAGTTCCTGACTGTAGTGCAGTCATGACACTGTCTGCCGTTTTTTCTGCGGCTTCCATCATTCTGTTTTGAGCTCCAATCAAAATGTGTCTAGCACGAACTGAGTCAGGAGCCATTTTAATAGCTTTCACCTTTGCAATTGTCCAAACATTTCCAACCAATTTTGGCGAAACTACGTAACCTGAATCCTGATCCCAAAGTGAAGTATCCGCACCAACAGGTGCATTTGCTTTAGAATAATAAACGGGAATAAAATTTTGATCCGAGTTTGCGTTCACGAAAGTAGAATCATTCCCGTTTGTTTTAAACTCTTCATAGGTCTTATTCACCCATTGTTTTGTCTCTTCTTGATCTTCTGCTGACGGAACAATTGGAAAGTAAGCATAAGCAATTTTTCTACTTGCCTTTTGGTCATAATCAGATTTTGTCTTGTTATAGAAGTTAGAAATCTCTGATTCAGACACCTCAATTGTAGAGTCCTCAATCGAAGAGTAGGGCTTATAAATATATTTAAAAGCCATTGCTCCATTATTTTCGTTGTACTTTTCTTTAGCAAAAGCAGATGGAGTATAAATGCCTTTTTTAATTAAGACATTGTACTTATCCATTCTGTGATTTCTTTTCAATGCTCTTTCGAAATCAACCCACTGTGCTTTAGTTGCCTCGTCATTGTCAAGGTTTTGTAAAAACTGAATTACCGCATTAGGGTTAAACTGACCTGTATTTGGGTCTGTAAACGCTTGCCTCACTTGTGGATGAGGATTCGATCCACTAACTAAGTCCATTAATTCTCTAGAAGTAACTTGAATTCCTAACTCTTCCAGTTGTTCTCCGACCAAGATATCAGAAGTCATTTCCGCCCAAACCGACTCCCGAATGGTAGATTTAGTTCGTTCATCTAACTCTTGTTCAGTTTGCTTTTGATAATTCTCATACCCTCGTTGAACTTTAAAGTCAAACTCTTGAGGAGAGATTTGTTGTCCATTTATCTCTGCAATACTTAATGGAGCTTGTTGTCCATTAGAGTTTGCAGAAAAATACTCTGTTAGCATGAATGCTAGTAATGCTATACCGATGATGATTAACACCAAGAACGAACGCTCTCTTATTTTTCCAATTATTGCCATTGAAATCAATTAAAAATTTAGGGTTGCGAATATACGATAGTAAACTGAATTAATAAAGCATTAAAAACGCTTAATTTTAAGCTAATGAAAGATGGTATTCTTCACTAATTATCTTGCTCCAGAACCTTTAAATGAACATGGTCTATTTTATTCTGAAAAACTTTCTTCACAGTAAAAACAAATTGATCTTTTTGAATTTGCTCGTTCATTGTAGGAATGCTCTCGAAAGTATCAATAATTAACCCTGCAATCGTTTCGTAATTATCTGATTCAGGTAAGCCTAAATTGTATTCATTGTTCAAATAGTCCACTTCTAATCGCGCGGCAAACAGAAACTCATGATCGTTAATTTTAGTTTCCATCAAAGCTTCTTTATCGTGTTCGTCTTCAATTTCTCCAAATATTTCCTCAATTATATCTTCGATTGTTACAATCCCCGCCGTGCCGCCAAACTCATCCACCACCACTGCGATGCTGCGCTTTTGTTGAATAAATATTTCCAATATTTCATTCGCTTGCATGCTCATTGGGATAATGGGAAGTGGCAACAAGATTGACTTTATACTTTCAGGTTTTTTAAACAACTCGAATGAATGCGTGTAGCCTATTATGTTATCAATGTTATCCTTATATATCAAAATTTTAGAAAGACCAGTTTCAATAAATTTATCTTTGAGCTTTTCAAGATCCTCCTCCATTTCAAGGGCCACTATCTCAGTTCGAGGAATCATACATTCTCGTGCCTTTACCTTTGAAAAGTCCAGTGCGTTCTGAAAAATTTGGATCTCATGGTCAACCTCCTCTTGAGACAGCGCTTGCTCTGTGCCTTCTTTTAAATAGTGCTCTAAATCAATTCTTCCAAAATTCAAATCTTCTTCAGAGCTCAGCTGAGGGGAAAATATTTTAATCAATAGTTCTGATATTCCAATAACCAATAGCATTGGAAGAAACATAATCCAGTAAATAATAAAAAGAGGTAAAGCAAAAAACCGCAACATTAAGTTAGGGTTTATTCTAAAAAGTGTTTTGGGTAAGAATTCTGCCGTTACAAGAATGATTAACGTCGAGAGAATGGTTTGAATGAGTAGAATAACTAGTTCACTTTCTGTAAAAGCGGCAATTTTGGGCTCTAAAATTTTTGCCATAAAAATTCCATAAACGACCAAAGCTATGTTGTTGCCAACTAACATCGCTCCAATGAACCTTGAAGGTCTTTTTAAGAAATTCGAGATTATTTTTGCAAAAAAGTCTCCTTGCTTGCCGTCTAGTTCAATTTTTAGCTTGTTCGCAGATACAAAGGCAATTTCCATACCTGAAAAGAAAGCTGAAAAAACAAGCGTACTGAGGATTACTCCCCATAGGTAACTGTCCATAAAATCAAATATAACTTATTTACCCTTTTTCTCGGCTTCTCTTTCGTGAAACATGCGTTGTTTTCTTCGCATAATAAATAGAAAAATAGCAATTACTGAAAATCCAAAAAAATAAAGAGCATCATAAATACTGTTCTTTATTGACCAATATATGGCAATTAGAAAGGTAGCAATTGCTATCACCATCCATGCCTTTTCCATAAACTTTATTACTTTAATCATTTTCGATGTTGATTATACCGCTTGGTTGAAGAATTCTATATTCTGTAAAGTTCTGGTTGGAAATTAAGCCTGTTCCCATGATTATTTGGTCCGCAGTAGTTATTTTCACAAAGACATCTGAGGTAATTTGCTCAGTTTTTTTATTCCAAAGTAGCTCTTCTGTATTTAACTGCTCTCCTTTTTCATTTATCACAATTACATTTTCACGGGCTTGCATTTTATTGGCATAAGTAGAATCAATGGCATAGTTAGAGGTGAGCTTGGTGGTAACGTTCATTTCCTTATCAAAAATTTTTACTTCCACACCCTCTGGCATCTCGTTGTAGTTTTTCTCACCAGAATATTGATGTAAAACTGGAGCATTAAGCTGAAAAACTACATTGCCACTTGTGCTATACATCACCTCAACCTCTTTTACTACTTGATCTGGTAAAACTTCTATATTATCGTATTTTTTTACCTCTTCAATATCATTTGAGCACGAAAAAAGCACCCCAAAAAATACCGGTAAACAGTATTTTATAAGGGTGCTCTTGCTTTTTGAGTTAATTGTTTGTCTCAATTAAAATCTAGCTTTTGTAGACTCTCCAATCCAACAGCCAATATTAACTGTATCTCCCGCCTTCGTTCCACCAAAGAAACAGTCTTCTTGAGTTGGAAAGTATTTTGCATATGTCGCAATCTTTCCGTTCGCTTTACCTGCAACTGATGGGTCTATTGATTTAGCTTTATTATAATAATCAACTGCTAACCAATAAATCGCCTTTTGTGCACAAGCATCTTCTCCACCACAAGAAGAGCTAGATGCAATCATATCTCCTATCATTAGGTAAGGTAGTCCCCACCCTCCTTTCAGGCTTGCTGCCTTTCTAGCATTTGTTCTTGCTTGTCCGAATTTTCCAGCACTTCGTTGGGCTTCTGCTAGTTCAATGTAATAGTCTGCTTTTTTTGTTTCATCTTGAGCTAAGTCAATTGCTTGTTGAAAGAAACTTTCCGCTGCACCAAATTCTTTGTTTTTTAAACTCATAATTCCCATTTTTTCAGCAGAAACTGAAGATGGGTTAGATGCATGCATTTCTTTAGCAATGGTGAAGAAGATAGGAGCGTCCGTGCAATTTTTTTTATCTAGAATGTCAGCTGTTCTTTCCATCCAAGTTGCGTCTGCCTTATTTTTTTCATATCCTTCTTCGGCCATTTTAACTAAAACTTCACAACTCAAATAAGGACTAGCAAGATCATTTACACTTTCTTGGGCTTGCACATAATACTCTTGTGTTCTTTTCCCTTCATACTTAGCAATGTTAAATGCTAAAATTTCTGTTAACTGTCCGAAAATCTTCACCACGTCTTCAGGAGTTTTCTTTTCAGCTCTTGCCATTAATACTGCTGCACTCATATAAGATGCAATAGTTCCCGCCTCTGCAAAATTGCCTCCTTCATTCACTGCGCTTTCTAAAACTGCAAAGGGCAATTCAGGCTGGTCGCTTTTATAGCGTAACAAGTCTGTACCTTTTCTTCCATCAACTCTACCCTTGTTACTTCCAAAATTCTCTTTTCTCCTGTCGTATACTGTAATAATAGAATCAACAATTGCAGCTTTTTGAGCTTCTGTTTTCGCTTTGCCTTCTCTTCTCTTTAACAAAGCAACACCATCAACATACATTTTTTCGGATGAGGCTGGACAAATATCATACGCCACTTTCCAATATTTATATGCATCGTTATACATTTTTTGCTTGTAATAGTCTTTGTACAAAGAAAGGTTCTCTATACACTTTACACTGTCAGCTCCATACTTTTGACCAAATGAGCTTCCTGCCATTAAGGCTACAATCATTAATAATCCTAATTTTCTCATGTTTACTTTTTTTTAATCGTATTGTCTTTTAATAAACCACTTATCATTTATTGTTACACCTACTTGTAGGTTGAAAAAATTCTCTCGTGTTAATCCTGCCTCATCTTTTCCTCGTTGCCCAACTTCGGCACCGAAGTTTAATGTAGAGAAGGTTTTTCTCAACGGTAAGGATAAACCAAAACTTATGCCAAACTCTGAAACGTCTTCATTATTTATCCTGACAATAGAGCTATTGTATCTCAATCCTGACCTGTAGCCTATCTTGCTCAGGTATGATCCAAATCCTGTTGTATTCACATATTTATCGAATCCAATATGAATTGATTGTCCATTTGCTAATTCAACATTTGGTCCAATATCTTCATCTCCCCAAGTGTTCAATCGTAAATCTGCAGTAAGCATCCAGTTACTTTTGTTTTCTAATGACACACCAACTCCTAAAAGTGCTCTATTAGCAACTTTTACCTTTGAGTTATCTTCAAACAAAGCGGTATCTCGAAAGCGCTCTAACCCTTCTACTCCATTATAATTCCTGACTATTCTTGACCGTTCAGCGTTGAATTCATCTCCTGGAGATAGGATTGCCCCTACTACAACTCGATACTTTTCATTCAAATGTTTGAAGTATTGAACTCCTAGTTGATAGGAAACGCTATTTACTCGAACAATTCTTTCATCTAGCGAATTCATAAAACCTGAACTTACATTCTCGTAAACAACTCTTCTATTATCTATTAGCTGTCCAAAATAATAGCTTCCCGTCACCCCGATAGAAAAGTTTTTTAAAAACTCGTATCCAAATCCAAAATAAATCTCATTTACCCCTCCTGAACCCTCATAGCTGTAATCAAGCAATTCAGTATTTATGGTATCTATATTAGAGTAGTCATATCCAATAAAGCTATATGGTTTAATTCCAAATGCCATCCCTGCCTTTTCACCTAATGGAACGGCTAAACTCATATGTCCAAACTGCGTAGTACTACCAGTTCTGCTCTGACCACCTGAAGTGTATTCGGCATTTCTTGATATTGCAGAAAACTCGAATGTTGTTAAACTAATATTGGAAAAAGAGGCCGGGTTTACAGCATTAATAAAGTTTGACCCTCGATCATTCAAGTTTGCATTACTTCTTGACAAAGAGTCATACACCAAAGGCTTATACTGAAATGGTCGCCAAGCAATTCCTGCGCCACCAAGACCAAAGTTACCATTGAAAGTAGCTGTATTAAGCGTCCCTATACCATATCTAGAGTACGGAGAATCTGTGTTTTTTTGGGCTTGTAAGAGGCCAACTACCAAGAATAAAGTCAATGTTAGAGCGAACGTTTTATTCGCCATTGTAAATAAGTATTTCATTCAAGCCTTTTAGCACCAAATTTGGGTCTGCAAAGATGCCATTTTTTAACTCTTTTACAAAGAAATTGGAATCTCCCCCCGTAATTACGATTTTTAGTGCTTTATATTGCTTTTCATAACGTTCCACAAAACCTCTCATTTCTAAAACCAACCCATTTACAGCACCTGATAACATTGAATTAATTGTTGTATTACCAACACTTTGAGGCCTTTTAATCCCATCCCAATTCAATAATGGAAGTTTATTTGTATAGTGATTCATAGCTCGCAGTCGCAATTGCACTCCTGGTGAAATTGCACCCCCAAAATAAACTCCTTCTGCTGTTAAAAAATCATAAGTAACGCAAGTGCCTGCGTCGATCACTAATGTATTTTGGTTTGGAAACTGAGCCTGCGCTCCAGCAACCGCCGCAATTCGATCTTTCCCCAACGTGTCCGGGCTTTGATACTCCAGCGTAAAAGGTAACGCCGTTGTGTGACTCAAAAGCAGCTTTGGAACTTCCAAAGCAGGTATTTCTAACTTGGCCTCTGCTTTTTCATTGACGGATGAAATAATTAATGCCCCTATTTCATAATTAGTTAGAACCTCATTATTCAATTCAAGTGCATCGTTTTTTAAACTAAACGTATGCAGCATTTCTCTCCCATCAAAAACAGCGAACTTAGTTCGAGTATTACCTATATCAATAGCTAAGCGTGCTTTCATTCCGTCAAAAGTAGGGATAGTTTGAGCAGTAGGAAATATTTTAAAAATAATTTTGTCATGGCACGAATTTTATTTTTACATTTGTCGCCCGATAAAAATTGTGTTGACAGTTTTTAATAGCGGTGAGGGTGCCATAGCTCAGTTGGTAGAGCAAAGGACTGAAAATCCTTGTGTCGCTGGTTCGATTCCAGCTGGCACCACCAGAAAAAAGCCTTGTTGTTTTACAAGGCTTTTTTTGTGCCCTAAAAATGGAGTTGCTTAATATTTTTTTCTCAGCACAATCCTGCATCAACCTTTCCGTTTATCTACCACTATGAAAAAATCAACCACCCTTTCCGTAAAAGATAGAATGCAAAGTTTTGTGCCGGCATTTAATGAAGTCCAATTACTTTTTAAAAGTGAACACAACGCATGGGTGCACTTATTTTTTATGATTGGAGCCACCATTGCAGGAGTGGTGCTCCAAATAAACAGTATAGATTGGTTGTTCTTGATACTAGCCATCACCTTAGTATTTCTTTCTGAACTATTTAATACAGCTTTGGAAAGGCTAGCCGATAAAGTAGAGCCAAATTTTAATCCTGAAATAGGCGCTATAAAAGATTATGCTTCTGCTGCTGTGCTAATGGCTTCAATTTTTGCTATGGTGGTAGGAGTATTTGTTTTTGGACCAAAAGTGTTTGACCTTGTTTATATGCTTTAACCGGGTTAAGACATATATGCCAGACTCAATAGCGCAGCTTACTATATTCCTAAATGCAACGCAATATGGCCATTAGCTTTTATCAACTTCTTCCCTTGTAGAAAAAAGCAAACATGAAATCGCCACAAGGAATACTATTCCTTTTTGAACGTTAAAGGCCGACTCTATCAATGAAAACATAAAGAACAATGTTGTGAAGCAAAAGAGAAGCATGTTCCTGTTTTTTATTGCAGAAAAAAATAAAAGATAGAATAAAGTAATCAGGACCACAACTCCCAGCACTCCAACTGCTATTATTGTCTCAATAAATAAATTATGGCTATTGAAATTGTTGTATTGCCATGCCAATTGAAATTCGTTCCGTTTGTAACTAGCTTGTAAACTTTTATGAACATCCCCTGCTCCAACACCCATCAACCAATTATCTTTAACAACTTCTTGCGCACATTGCCAAATAGCAACACGTATAGCCTTGCCACCATAGGTTTTAACTTTTACTGAATCGTCAACATTACCGAACTCTACCTGCTCTCCTATCAAGCCTTCTTGAAACCTACTTTTTACCGAGTCAATACTACTTATGGCGAAAACTACTCCGATAAAAATAACAATCATCGTCAACAATCTTTTCCAAGTAAAATGAACTACAGCAAACCATGTAAATAAGCTTAAAAATGTAGCTATAGTTACCATTCGAGCAGCCAGAACCACTAATATGAACGCAAGAAATAATGCAATAATCGTGTTTAACTTAATCTGACTTTTATGCGTTAAAGACTGAATTGTAATAAACAATGCTGCAGCCATGTATAAGCTCAAATAAGAAGCGTGAACTCCAATAAGTGCTGAAAACTCTTGATTGGTCAATAAACCACCAGCTAAAAACAAACTCTTTCCAATTAAAAATACCCCAACGCCCACCAGGAACCAAACATATAGTTTTAATAAAACAGCTTGCTCTTTTACTTCCAACCTCTTTTGGCCTAAAATTGACAATGGTATTAACAGCAAGCTGAGTTTGCTTTCAATATCTTTCCAGGCACTGCTAGTGTTTTCTGAGTATAGAATACTAATTGCAAACAATAAAAAATAGCCACCAAATAGTGCTATTAGTTTCCAGTTTCGTCTCAAGTTTTCTTTTTTCTCAGCTAAAGGCACCATTAGGAGCCACTGTAGAACTAATAAAATAATAAAAAGTGAGTTTAGCTTCATTGAGAACGCCAAGCTCGCCAAGACTAAAAAAAATAATAGCCCCCGATATTTTTGAAATTGCGGATATTTTTCAGAAAGCATTTTCTTCCTTCTTAAAGACATTGAACACTGTCAGCACAATAATTTTTAGGTCTAAAAAGAAACTCCAGTGTTCAATGTAAAAATTATCGAGGTTTATCCTCGCTTTCATTGCAAAGTCTTCTTTTGTTTCACCCCTGTACCCCATGATCTGAGAAAGACCCGTAACGCCCGGTTTTACAAAGTGACGAGACATGTATTTATCAATGTTGTCTCTGTACATGTCATCTAATTTTAAAGGATGTGGTCGAGGTCCTACAACCGACATTTGACCCATAAAAACATTGAAAAATTGAGGCATTTCGTCAATACTGGTCTTTCTTATAAACCTACCTACCTTGGTTATCCTTGCATCGTTTTTTGTAGCCTGAACAAACTCCGAATTATTACTATAACTCATACTTCGAAACTTAAAGCATCCAAAAGCATTTTTATCTTTGCCAGACCTCTGTTGAACAAAAAAGATCGGGCCCCTCGAGTCTAACTTAATCAGAAGCGCTACGATTGGGAATAACCAAGAAAAAACGATAAGGATTACAAAAAGCGAAAATAATATATCAAAGATGCGTTTCCATATTTGATTCGTCGGGTGATCGAGCGGAAACTCTTTAATCAGTAATACCGGAGTGTTTCCATAGAAATCAATTTTCGATTTTGAATAGTACATGGATTTAATATCAGGAACTATTTTTAATCGAATGGTATTGTTTTCTGCAAAATTTCTTAAGTCTGCTATAGCCTCGTCATCGTATTTGGGGGACAAACAGTATATTTCTTCAACATTATTATCTAAAGCATAAGCACGTAATTCAGCAACTGTGCCTATAACACCGTCTGTTTTCTCTTCATCGAAAAAACCTTCAAACGCATATCCAAACTGAGGATTTTTATTAAAAAAGTAAGACAACTCTACAGACGACTCGCTTTTACCAAGTATCACAACCTTTTTTCTGTTTTTCCCTGATTTGTTAATGTAAAACTGATAATACAAGTAACCGACTCTCCACAACAATATAGCTATCAAAATAATAGCATACGATGTAAGTAGAATTTGGCGAGAGTAATAGTAACCTTTGATAAAAACCCAAAAAACAGCAACTACCAAGATATGCAGAAAAATAGATTGAAGAACCGACTTCAAAATTTTCTCTATAGAGCTTATTCTATAAGGCTTATATGCTCCAAACAGATAAGTGCAAAACAGCCAATTGATGTTATAAAAAAAGAGCAAGTTCAAGTACTGGACGTCTAATGCAAAGGACTTATCAGGGTACCTAATAACAAATGAAACGACCAGCGAAAGGTTGATTATTATCAAATCAACAAATGGTAATAAGACGCCCGAAAGGTTGGAGTTTTTATTCAATTTTTGTGGAATTAGAAAGCTTTTGCTTAGCTAGCAAAAGTAGAAACTTTGAATTAGTATAAAAATACCTCTTAAACAATCGTTTAGGATCTTGACTTAACCTGTATAACCACTCTAAGCTGAAATCTCTTATCCATTTGGGAGCTCGTGATTGCATTTTTGCAAAAACCGGGAATGCTCCTCCAACTCCCAAGCAGACGGCTTTTATTGAAGGAGAATTTGCAGCCATCCACTTTTCTTGTTTGGGACAACCTAGAGCAACCATGACGACATGCGCTCCGGAGTCATTAATAAGCTCAATATGTTGTTGTTTTTCTAAAGGAGTTAATTGTCTAAATGGTGGAGAAATTTTTCCGGCTATTCTTAAATTAGGATACTTTTTTGCACACTCTAATTCAATCGCTCGTAATACATCTTCGGTCGTGCCAAAAAAGTAAACCGCTAGGTTTTTTTCTTCAGATAAATCCAAAATGGTTGGCATCATGTCCATGCCTGCAACACGTTCAATGCGTTTTCCATGCAGTATTTTATTTGCCTTTACAAGTGGCATACCATCTGCACAAACCATATTTGCATCATTTACTTGTCTCGCGAATGAAGGATCATCGTGAGCTTCAACTGTCATATGAGCATTTGCAAAACAAAAGTATCCCGAAGTATGATTTGCGGCCAATTCTATGATGTAAGATGCAGTATCTTTATAGGGTGTCGTTGAGATGGATAATCCCAAAATATTGCTTACTGACTTCATTTTTTAAGCTTTGCCATTAATTTAGCCAAGTACAACTTTAACCCAACCTTCTCATACTTCACTATCATTGCGGGATTTAAAAATATTTTTGTGTTCCCATTTTTATTCATTTCCTCATGAAATGTAACATGCTCGCACTTATACAACACTACGGGGTCATGATTTGGAACTGCTTTATATGATAGTTGAGAAATAGCATCCCACTTGTAAATAGCTAGTCCATTAAACCCTGACTTTACTCTAAAAAAGTTGTCCGTTTTTTCAAGTTTGCCAAACTTTAGCTGATTGTACTTTAAAGTTTCATACTGTAAGGGTTTCATGTCTCCCCATTCCTGAAAAGCATAAGTGTCGTAAAAAACTGGCTTAAGTGGGCTTTGAGGTGTTACTTTTTTTCCATTGGCATTAATACTATCCCATTTTTTTTCAAAGCCGAAAGATGATTCAATTCCCTTTATGGAAAATGAATAAATATCTAAGTCAATAATAATCAAATAGTCAGGATTTAGATTATTGACTCTAATATAATCTAAATAAATGTTTCTGTATTCGGCCATTTTCTGAATTCTGTGCTCAGAGAAGTACTTTGACTTTGGGTGAGAAAAAGAATCTTTAGGAATAGTTATTGTACCGAAGTCTTGAGAAATGACATGAACATTGTTTGAATTCGAAGCCCATTCGCTTAAAACACCTTTTGTATTATCTTTGCTATCATTCTCAACTATAACAACATGTGAGTTATTGAAAGAGTTTCTTAGTTTTTCTATTTTAGGAATGTTTTGTTTTACAGATTGTTCACAATCTCTTGCTAAACTGCATATAACCACAGTTGAGTTTTTCATTAACTCTCTACCTCTTTGAACTCTATTCTGAAATCTCTTCATAAGTTCTTGTTTTGGTAATTATTGCTGTAATTATTCCTAGAAACCCCCAGAATAAAGAGGCTACAGTAGGACTTTCAAGTACCAAGTTAAACAATCCAACGGCTGCAACTGTAAAGAAAGAATAAAAATAAAATAATTGTTGATGCTCGATTAGAAGTCGTTTTTGTTTGTAATAATACTTAAGGACTTGATGAAAAATGAATCCTAAAATAAGAAAGAATAATATTCCTAACCTTAATCCTAAGGTAAGATAAGTGTTATGAACTCCACTTACGTGCATATCATATTCGTCATCATGCTCAAGTTCAATAGTATCTAAATTTTTTATAAAAGGCAAGAGTGGAGTCCCAAATCCTATTCCAAGTAAGTTTTCTGGAAAGCGTTCTACTATCACTCTGTGCCAAAAAACAACCCTCCAAGTTGAATTTCCATCTAGGTTTAATATTTTGTGAGATTCTGCAACAGCCTTGACATTTCCAATAACAGAATAAGGTGCCTCATTATATTTTTCTATGTTCGGTGTAAAATAAATGAGCCCAAAAATGATAGCTCCAGCACCCACGAAAAAAAATAATTTAAACCAATTATAACTTGGCAAGACTATTACTAGTAATACTATTACCATGACCATAATAACTGTTAAAGATTCGTATTGAACGGATAACATTACACTAAGGCTCAAGATAGCTGAAACGCTCCACCATCGGTATTTTTTGAACAATAGTGGAAAAAAAACCGCACCCATAAAACGCTCTAACAAATATATGGAAGGGTAAATCAATGCAAAAAGCAAATATGCAGCCATTGTATACCTGATTTTTGAAAGAAACAGCGGTAAATATTGATATCCAAAATAAGCAAAGAAAAAAGTAAAAATAGAATATACAATTACAGAACTTCTTAGATAATAATAAAGGTTTGTCATTCTGCCCAAAGAAAAAATAAGATGTACAACACTTAAAACTAATAACCCTAAAACTCCTATTACAATTGGTTGGCTTTGAACTAATCTAACAACATTTTTATGGTTTGTGAACAACTGATGCACCACTACTACTAGACCAATAAGCGCCAGAACTTCGTTGAAAAAAAACAAGCGCTCAAATATTTGATTATCTATCCCATATAGAAAGAAAACAGCCCAAAATATGTAAAAAAATATTTCTTTTCTAATTTTCAAAACCTTTATTTGGATTTTTTAGTATTCCAAGTAGCATCCTAATTCGATCTGATTGCCCCCTTCTTATTCTATTAATTGCGATTAAAATAAAACTCAAATAAACAGTTATTCGACACAAATAACTAAAATATTTTTTGGTTAAAATAATCTTATTTCTTGCATAGTAGAAATCTGACAGCTTGCTAATGCCTCTTAAATCTAACTGCGAAGCCCCTATGCTTTGCCCTTCTTTATGATAAATTACAGCATTATGCTCATAACCTAGTTCCAATCCATTAAGCTTTGACCTTTCAGCCCAATCCTGCTCTTCATAGTATAAAAAATACTCTTCAGAAAGGAGCCCTATGTTAGTTATGAAATTAAAATCAACAAGCATACACGCTCCAATTATTAAGTCTAGTTTAACGTCTGAATTATCAAACTGACCTTTATCAACCTCTTGGTTACCTACTTGCTTGCTGTAGGCTAACCATTTATTGTAGGTTGCCCCACCTGCACATTGCAGCATTTCCGGTTCAAAATAGTACTTTACTTTTGCCCCCAAAATACCAATGTTGTGATCTTGCCGATAACGTTTAACCAGTAGTGCTAAGCTATTTGGTAGTACAACAGTATCATTGTTTAGTATCCAAAAAAAATCAGCATCCTTTTGGCGCAGGGCATATTTAATTCCGATGTTATTCCCACTACTAAAGCCTTTGTTTTCTAATGCCTCAATTAAAGTAAAATCAAAAGGTGTTGATGAAAGGGTCGTCTCTTCAGACGATTTTATTTGATTTATAATAAGTGGCTTTTGTTTAGCTGGTTGGCTAAGATTCGCCAATTTGTCACTTTTAGGAAAAACTAGTATTTCTCCTTTTGACCAAGAGATAATTTTTGAAACTGAACTATTCGGTGAAGCATTATCTACTAGAACGATTTCAAAATTATCATATTCTAATTTAAAAAGAGACTCCATGCATTCAACGGTGTCTTCCCAACCATTGTAATTAACAAGTATGATATACACTTTAGACATCAATTCGCTTTACTTCAAAAATATATTGAATTGAAAGGTATAGCTCTATCAAGCCTAGGGTTAATCGATTAAATAACTTTCTTCCGTTTCTATCCTGTCGAATTTTAAATGCAGGAATAGCACTTTTCACCTCCAATCTGTTTGTAGTTAACAGCTGAATCATATTTTTTTTACAAAAAAACCTCAGGTGCGTTTTATCAAGAACTCCGTCTTCTCTATATCTAAAGTCTCCCTTCACATATATTTTTATCATGGTTTTAAAGTCTTGAATATTTGGAAGGCTTGTAATGATTTTTCCCCCTTTCTTCAAGAAGCCAGAAACATATTCAACCGTCTTCCAAGGATCTACTAAATGTTCAAGAATATCGGCCAAAATAATGACATCGAAATATTCGAGCTCTAAATCTAGGCTTTCATGTTCAATGTTCCCATGAATGAACTTGTCAATTAGTGGATTTGATTGATTGGAGTTTTGAAGTTCAAACAATTCAACTCCAACAACTTCCTCTGCTAATTTATTCTCCTTTATAAAGCATAAAGAATCGCCTCCGCCCGCACCAATCTCCAACACTTTTTTCTGCGAACCATGTTCAAGAAAAGAAATAACGTCCATCCTTGTGCCTGAATAATAATTAGACTCTTTTGTTTTGTAGTAGTTCATGATATCATACTTTTTCCCTTTCTAACAATAAGGTACAAGCCGACTAATATAAACGATTCTGTAATGATAACAGAAAGTGCTGTTCCTTTCGCAATAAATTGCGAAGCAAGCGCAATATTAAGAATCACATTTAAAACTGAACCGAATATCATAACTCGCGTGTAAGCTCTGCGTAAATTATATGCCAATAGTAGTTGCGAAGGGAAAATATTAAGACAAACAATTACTGGAACAAAGACAAGTATTTGCAATAAATTATTTATTCCTTCCACTTCTGACGCTGCAAAAATTCCAATAACTTCTTCCGAGAATAAAAAAATTGAAATACACACCAAAATGATAACTAGTGTGAAAGGTATGTATACCTGTTTAAAGAATAGAACCACTTTAGAATAAGAGTCATGCACCAATTGGCATATATGTGGGAATATAGCCTGAGAAAATACGGACAACAATTGCCGAATTGCCATTACAATTTTTTCCGCAACACTATAATAACCAACAATCTCATTTGTTGCAAAAAGTTTTAATATAAATAGGTTACTATTCATATAAGAAGTAATCGAAAAATTGGCAACGAAAAGCCCCCAACCTTTTTTCAATTCCGATTGAACTTCTCGAACTGTAGCAAGCCGAAAGGTAATATCATAGTTTCGAATAGCATAAAAAATACCAAACACACCAGATAATAAGTTTCCTAACCCAAAAAAGAAAAGTACATAAGGGTAATCGGATTTCTCATTGATAAAGACAAAAATTAGGATTGTAAAAATCAGTTTGGCGGCTAAGTTGATGTACGTGATGTACTTCATTTTCTCCATTCCTTGAAAAAACCAAGTAGGCAAACTAGTTTGACCTATCACAAGCGCAAAACCAAGAATTACTGTTAACTGCTCTTCTTTTAAGTCTGGTACTACAAAAAGTAAGAGTGTAATTGAAAGAGCAGAAAAAAGAACAAGTACTATTTTTGTGGAAACGACTTTGCTAAAAATTTTTGAAACTTTCGATAAATCTGATTTGTTTGTTGCTATCTCCTGAGTAGCAGTTATTGCAAAGCCATAATCAGTTAGACTGAAAAAATAGATCATTACCACCTGCACAAAACTCACAACTCCGTAAGAATCTATCCCTATTGTAGATACCAAATAAGGCATGATTATCAATGGGATTAAAAAGTTAGTCCCTTGCAGTATACCTAAAGCCAAAAAATTTTTAAATACGGAAGCTCGTCCATCAACAAAGGACTTGAACCTGTTTATCATAGTTTTAGCAATTGTTGCGACAAACTTAAGCACAATTGAATGGCAGAATTAGTATTATCTTTCCATTTCAGTGTTTTTAGCATGGTATTTGAATTTAACTACACATGAAAGTATTTTTTCTTAATGTTCTAGGGCTCTTGACGCTTGTTGGCTTTTCTCAGGTTCAACTCAGTCAAACCAATTTTGATTTAGGCGAGATTTCGCTGTTAAACTCTGACATAGTGGACTTTGAAGTGCAAAATATCACTACAAAGAATGTTTTCTTACTTCGAATTGAAAGCAAGCAAAGTGTAGGTTCTCAATACACCTCTAAAACTTTTGGGGCGGGAGGTACGGAGGGGATTAGAATAAAATTAAACCCCGACAAAAAAGGAAGGATTGAGCGAAAAGTAAAGCTATATTTCAGTAACAATCCATTGCCCATTGAAATTAGAGTACAAGCAATTGTAAAAAACTTACCAAAGAATAATAGGACAGCTTGCCCTCAGTTTGGAAGCTCCCTAAAACCACCTACTGGGAAGACTCAGCCAGTTGCTAAAATTCAGAAGTTTGAACTGTTGCTTTACGACGATGAAAGTAGCAATAAGCTTGCTCTTTTAGCCGAAACAAAGGAAACACAGACCGTAGAACCTAAGTCAAATGTTGTTGAGACGTCAACAAACTCGGGCACTGAAACTACATCAGAAATTCAAGCAGCATCTCGTACAACAAGAAATAGGGAGAAAAAAACCCCAGAAAATCGAAGAAACTCACCTTTTTTAGGTCAAATTCTGTTTGGAAAAACAGAAGACAAAAAAAGCCCTGTCGATAAGGTAGAAGGGGCTGAAGGGACCGTTGAGACAGAAGAACAAGTTGCCGAAGAAACTTCGACTATCACCGAAGAGCAAGAGCCCAAAACGAAAACAATACAAGAACCAACTGCAGCAAGCAATTTGCTCGACGAATCGTACAAACCAAACAACGTGGTTTTTTTAATTGACGCTTCTACCTCTATGCGTGAAGAACAAAAAATGGATATTCTGAAAAAAGCCATGATTGAACTTTTGGAACCTCTGAGAGAAATTGACTACATCACAATTGTAACATACTCCGGCGAAGCAAAGGTTGTGCTTCCCACCTCTAAAGGAAATTTAAAGGCAGAAATTGCACAGCAAATAGAAAATTTAAAAGCAGACGGAAGTACAAATGCAGTGAAAGGAATAAAAAAGGCGATCCAAGTGGGTAAGAATAACTTCTTAGAGAATGGGAATAATCAAATATTTCTAGCTTCAGACGGAGCATTTAACATCGGTGAAAACAACATGAGTTTGCGCAAAAAGATTGAGAAAACTGCAAATGAAGGGCTGACCATAACTGTTTTAGGAATTAAAAATGACAATTGGACCAACAAGTCGTTAAAAGAAATTGCCAGTTTAGGCGATGGGGATTTGATAAAAATCAAGACTATGCGAGACGCCAATAAGGTAGTGCAGAGTATGAAGAAAAAAGCTTTGCGTTAGTGCAAAGTCTCTAGTGATGTTGCATTTTCAGCAGAGCTAACCTTAGCTTCTAGGTTCTTATAATCAATTGCTTTTGCTTCAGAATAGTGTTGAATGTAAATGCTCAATAACGACATTGCTAACGCTACGCTGAAGGAAATAACCGTTCGTTTTACTGAGTGTTGCTGATTCATCATAAGTTTCATTCACTTTTGAAAAGACAAATATCCGCTTTTGTCTTACTGTTAGAGTTAAATGTACGTTACTTTTGCACAAAAGTTTCTTGAAAATGAATGCGACCTCAACAGAAAAGAAAATAGCGCTACTCGGCTCGACAGGTTCTATTGGAACACAAGCTCTTGATGTAATCAGAAGAAATCCAGACAAATTTAAAGTTGAGGTGCTCACTGCATACTCCAACGATGAATTACTGCTGAAACAAGCACTCGAATTCAGACCAAATGTGGTGGTCATCGTAGATGAATCTAAATATGAAGCTCTTTCTGAACGGTTATGGAAAGAAGGAATTAAAACCTATTGCGGTGAAAAATCATTAGAGGATGTGGTACAAATGGACGAAGTTGACTTGGTCTTAACAGCTTTGGTAGGTTATTCAGGATTAAAGCCAACGATTGCTGCCATTAAAGCAAAAAAGCCCATAGCATTAGCCAACAAAGAAACATTGGTCGTCGCGGGCGACCTCATAACTAATTTAGCCAATCAATACCAAGTTCCTTTACTCCCCGTTGACTCTGAACATTCAGCAATTTTTCAATGCCTAGTAGGAGAGTTCCATAACAAAATCGAAAAAATTTATTTAACCGCATCAGGAGGTCCTTTTAGAGGTTGGTCTGCAGAAAAGTTGGCTAGCGTTACGAAAGGTCAAGCTTTAAAACACCCGAATTGGGAAATGGGAGCAAAAATCACAATTGACTCGGCCACATTAATGAATAAAGGTTTAGAGGTAATTGAGGCAAAATGGCTCTTTCAATTGGAAAGCAACCAAATTGATACAGTTGTTCACCCGCAGTCCATTATTCATTCTGTTGTTCAATTTGAAGATGGAAGTATGAAAGCTCAAATGGGTTTACCAGATATGAAACTACCTATCCAATATGCACTAGCCTATCCACAAAGAATTAGTTCAGACTTTCCTCGTTTTAATTTTATGGATTACCCAGAACTAACTTTTGAAAAAGCAGACCAAAAAACATTTAAAAATCTAGGGCTAGCCTATCAAGCGTTAGAGCTAGGTGGAACAGCTGCTTGCGCCTTAAATGCTGCTAATGAAATAACAAACGCGGCATTTTTGCAAGATAAAATTAAGTTCCTAGACATTGCAAACATTAATGAACAGGTGATGAAGGAGTCCACTTTTGTTAAAAGCCCAAGCATTGATGATTATGTAAATTGTAATTCTGAAGCACGTAGATTGGCGACTGAATTGCTGTAGGTTTAAACTTCCCCCTATGGTTGTTGTTAAATATTCCAAACGATGAGTTGTAGCAACTCTCTGACGTTTTCAAGCCTTTTATATTAACTATCTTTGTCCCTTAATTTTTTTGAATGGAAATTCTAATTCAAGCAAGTCAATTGCTTCTAAGCTTATCAATACTAGTAATACTGCACGAAGCAGGGCACTTTATTCCTGCCAAACTTTTTAAAACACGGGTTGAAAAATTCTATTTGTTTTTTGATCCATGGTTTTCACTTTTTAAATTTAAAAAAGGTGAAACTGAATATGGAATTGGTTGGTTGCCGTTGGGTGGTTATGTTAAAATTGCTGGAATGATTGACGAATCTATGGACAAAGAGCAAATGAAAAAGCCAGCCGAACCCTGGGAGTTTCGCTCAAAACCTGCTTGGCAACGTTTAATTATTATGCTTGGTGGAGTGACCGTTAACGTTATTCTTGGAATTCTGATTTATATAATGGTCATGTTTGTTTGGGGAAGAGAATACATGGCTCCGGAAAACATGACGTACGGAGTTTATGCGGATTCAACTGCTCAAAGTTTTGGTTTTCAAAGCGGAGACAAGGTGATTGCAGTAGGTGGAAAAGAGGTAAAGAAGTTTAGCGAAGTTCAAATCAACATTTTATTAGAGGATGATAAAACGGTAACCATCGATAGAAAAGGCCAAATACTTGACTTAGAAATGCCGATGGAAACTGTTTCTAAAATGCTTGAAAGTCAGAGACCGTTTTTGCAAATTGCGGTGCAGCCCACACTTGGAAGTGTAGCCAAGGGATCGAATGCAGAGAAAGCTGGCTTGATAGAAGGAGACTTGATTACAGAGGTTGAAGGGGTTCCCGTTTTATACTGGAGAGATCTAATAGCTCAAATTAAAAAGAATGAGAGCCGTGAAGTGAATATCGCAATTCTAAGAAACGGGCAAACAGAAGAATTAAAAGTACAGGTATCGGAACAAGGTACAATCGGTGTTGGCGTATTAGATATGGACAAACAACTGTCATTTAGTACCGAAACTTATACTTTTTCACAGTCTATTCCAGAAGGCTTTAGAGAAGCATATAATAAGTTTGATTCCTATTTAAAACAAATGAAATTGATGTTTACTCCAGAAACTGGAGCTTATAAGTCAATGGGTGGTTTTATTACGATTGGGAAAGCATTTTCAACCACTTGGGATTGGGAGCGATTTTGGAATTTTACTGCTTTTTTATCCATCATTTTGGCTATTATGAACATCTTACCTATTCCTGCATTGGATGGCGGCCATGTTATGTTTTTACTTTATGAAATAATTGTAGGAAAACCGGCTCCAGAAAAATTTATGGAATATGCGCAAATTGCTGGAATAGTTATTCTGCTATCATTGATGCTTTTTGCTAATGGCAATGACATTTTAAAGTTGTTCAACTAATTGTTAACAACAATCTGTTTTAAAACTGAATTAGGATAACCACAATCTCAACGTTATTTTTGAAGAAAAGAAATTATGAGAAGTACACTTCTTTTCCTTGCACTGTTAACTTGTGGAATTATTCAAGCCCAGCATTCTACCCTGCGGTTTACAGACCAAGCTATCAACTTGAATCAAAAATCTATTCTAATTGTGCCATTTGAGAGTAAAATGTACCTCAGTGACATCAATAAGTCCTTATCAGAAAACAATAATCTTACTTCTAATCAAATCATCAATAGGTTTACAACAGCAATTGATCAAAGTATTTATTATGCTTTTCAAGAAAAGTGCACAGTAAACTCCTTTTACGGCATTGAAGATACTGCTGTTACAGCAGATTTAAATTATGTATACGATAATTTGAAACTGGAATATGAACTGGTTTCAGTGACCGAGGATAAAACGAAAGCCGAAAAGCTGAAAGCTAAACTTAAAAAGAAAGAGGATAACAGCTATAATAGAGGTCAAATAAATAATGGCGAAGTCATTACTAAAGCAGATTTTCGGGAGAGGTACATGAAAACCGTTGTAACAGATCAAAAAATGCTGGACAGCATGCATTTTAAGTTTGACAATGACTATTTTCTTTTTGTTAATCAACTGGATATAAAAAACGATTATTCCGACATGATTGCTGTTCAACAAGGGAATTTTAAACGCATTGTGCAACTGCATTATACCCTTTACGCCAAGGATGGAGCTATTCTGACCACAGGCATTTCCAAAACAGCTTTTTCAAACCATCAAAACGACATCAATAAGATTATTAGTGAGAATTTTCCGATTTTAGCCTATCAAATTTTTGAAGATTTATTCCCACCTGAAGAAGAAGGCACGAGCCCTAAAGTAAACTTGAAAAAATCATGGAAGTAATAAACCCTTACATTGCAATCATTGGGATTAGTCTTATAATAATTCTCTCCTACTTTTTTAATATCATCTCACAGAAAACAAATGTACCTTCTGTTTTAATGCTGATTGTTTTAGGTATTCTGATGAAACAAGGCATGAACTTTATTGGGATTTCCGCAGGAAAACAACTTTTTAGCTTATTAGAGTTACTAGGTATTGTAGGGCTAATAATGATCGTGCTAGAAGCCGCATTAGACCTCCATTTAACCAAGGAGAAATGGCCAATTATTTGGAAATCATTTAGCGTTGCCCTAATTTCTTTAATACTTTCAACGGCGGCCATTGCCTACATTATCAACTATTTTATCATTGAAGACTTCTTTACTTGCATTATTTATGCAGGCCCACTTTCAATTATGAGCAGTGCTATTATCATTCCTTCTGTTGGCGGTTTGGGAGAAGAAAAAAAAGAGTTTATGGTGTACGAGGGCACCTTCTCGGACATACTGGGAATAATGGTTTTTTACTTCCTTATTGGCAATGCAGGTGCAGATAATGCCAAATTGGTTGTGTGGGATGTTGTCAGTAACATTTCAGTAACAATAATTCTGAGTATAATCATCAGTTATGGTTTGGTTCTTATTTTCCAAAAGATGAACTCTCAAGTAAAGCTGTTCTTATTAATTGCAGTGCTACTCATATTATATTCAGTAGGTAAGTTATTTCACCTTTCTTCCTTACTAATTATTTTAATTTTTGGATTAGTTCTAAACAATAATAGATTGTTTTTCAAAGGGTTTTTGAAAAAATGGTTGCAGCCAAAAAAAGTAAAAAATATTCTTCACGATTTCCATTTGGTTACCATGGAAACGGCCTTTGTTGTTCGAACATTTTTCTTTGTACTCTTTGGTATTACTATTACACTGGCCTCATTACTTAACTTGGAGGTGGCTTTAATTAGTCTAGCAATTTTAACATCTTTATATGTTGTCCGAATAGTTGTTGTTAAATTGTTTGTTCAAAAAGACATTAACCCCCAAATTTGGCTCGCTCCAAGAGGTTTAATTACCATTTTATTGTTCTTTGCAATTCCTGCTGAATATCAAACTGAAGCGTTTGATTCAGGAATACTACTGTACACCATTATTATCTCATGCGTTATAATGGCAGTCTCACTAGTTGCAACGGGTAAAAAGGTAATTCCTGTCGAAGACATGACCTTTATTTACGGTCCTGCACCAGAAAGCACGGATAATGATGAAACTATTGAGGTTGATGTGCCTAAAGAACTGGATTAGTTGTTGGAAAGCTTCTCGGTAGCGCGCTTTACTACAACATCGTCTTCATTGACAACTTGGTAAAATACTTTTTCTCTGAACAAGTTTCTCGCAATAGATGCTTTCAATCGTTGCCGTATTATTGTTTCAGATGTAGATGCTCCTTTTTCATCGTACTCAACCCCTTTTTCCTCTGCAAAATTGTAAAACTCTTGCAACAAGTCTGATGATACTTCAAACTTCTTGGCAAAGTTATCAGCCTCATAAACTTTAATTAACGATTTTCTGTTCTTATCCACATATTGAAATCCAAACTGAAAAAAGATTCCTTGGTAATTCAAACTGCCTAAATAATACGAGCTACCAACAGTATCAATTGGAACAAATATATCTGGCATAATTCCGCCTCCTCCATAAACTACTCTTCCTCCTTTAGTCTTGTATTTCAAGGAGTCTGGAAAATCAATGCTATCAGAGTTAAGTAATTCGCCATTATTGTAACGCTCATACGCCTCATTATTATATTCCTCTATTCCCTCTTCGTACGACTTTTGGATACTCCTTCCTGTGGGCGTGTAATATCTTGCTACTGTTAAGCGAACCCCGGAACCATCCGGCCAATTCATCCCCTCTTGCACTAATCCTTTTCCAAAAGAACGACGCCCTATAATAGTTCCTAGGTCATTGTCTTGCAATGCTCCAGCTACTATTTCACTGGCAGAAGCAGACCCTTCATTTATTAAAACGGCAACTTTCACATCTTCTAATTCTCCTTTAGAAGTGGCGAAAAACTTCCGTTTAGAACGTGCTTTACCTTCAGTGTAAACTATTAAATCACCTTTAGGTAAAAACTCATCGCAAATTTCAATTGCAGAATTCATGTAGCCTCCTGTGTTGTTTCGTAAATCGAGAATCAAATTGGTCATTCCTTGCTTCTTCAACGAACGCATAGCCTTCATGAATTCAGCATGTGTATCTTTTGCAAACCGAAGTACCTTAACATATCCGGTTGATTCATTAATCATGTACTCTGCCTCAACACTATAGACAGGAATCTTATCTCTTCTAATCGCAAAGTCAATTGCATCCTTTGTCCCTTTTCGTTTAATGGCAACATTAACTGTTGTGCCTTTCGGACCTTTTAATAATTTAACCACCTTGTTATTGTTGATGGTTTTTCCTGTTACATTTTCCCCATCAACGGCAATAATTCTATCTCCTGCCATTATTCCAAGCTCCTCCGACGGACCTCCGGCTAATGCCTGAACAACCGTTATTGTATCTTCTTGAATGCGAAATTCAATTCCAATGCCATCAAACTCACCTTCTAGTGGATCGTTCATTGCCGCATAATCTTGCTTTGGAATGTAGTAGGAATGAGGATCCAAATTTTGAAGAATTTCACTGATTGTCTCTTCCACTATTTCTTGTGAACGAACAGTGTCTACATAATCGCTATTGATATAGCTTATAATTTGTTGCAACTTGTCGTTTTGAGTAAACTCTTTTTTCGAAAACAAAGCAGCTTGACTTTGCCCACCCATGTTTTTGCCTAGATAAACACCTATTGCCATTGCACCAGCAACAAAAATTGGCATTAGTACTAATGATCGATTTGACTTCATTTACTCTTCAATGTTAGGTATGTGTTCAATCTCAACTCCCGCTTTCTCTAGAAACTTTATTCCTGAGTCATCTTTGTAGGAGTTTAAATATACCACCCTCTTAATTCCTGACTGCAATACCAACTTACTGCATTCCCGACAAGGTGATAGTGTAATATAAAGCGTTGCTCCATTAGAATTGTTCGTGGATTTAGCAACTTTCATAATCGCATTTGCTTCAGCATGTAAAACGTACCATTGTGTCTTTTCATTTTCGTCTTCGCAGCAATTATCGAAACCTGTTGGGGTTCCATTGTATCCGTCTGAAATAATCATGCTGTCTTTCACAATTAATGCTCCAACTTGCTTGCGTTCACAATGCGACAATGCACCCCACTCGGCCGCCATTCGCAAATAAGCTCGATCGTAACGTAATTGCTTTTCTTTTGTTTTGTAATCTATATTCATGAATACGTTTTTGTAGCGTTAAGGACTGGGTGCACCCAGATTTAATTGTTGAACGAATTTTTAATATATACTTCTACAGCGCTTGCGAAGAACTTGTGTTCCAATTTCTGTATTTTTTTTGCCAAGTCCTCTGCCGTTTCTCCATTGGTAACTGAGCATTTTGCTTGGAAAATAATTTCTCCCTTGTCAAATTCATTGTTTACCAGGTGAATCGTAATCCCGCTTTCTTTTTCTCCTGCATTAATTACAGCATTATGCACATTGCTGCCGTACATCCCTTTTCCTCCAAATTTTGGCAGCAAAGAAGGATGCAAATTAAAAATTTTATTATTGTATGCATTCACAATATCCTTTTCTATCTTCCTTAGAAAGCCCGCTAAAACTATCCACTCAATTCCTCGCTGCTTTAAAAGCGCAATTATTTTAGTGTTGTTAGAGAAATCTTCGTTGGAAAAATAAAAAATAGGAACGCTATTCTTTGCTGCTACTTCATAGATTCCGGCAACTTTCCTATTAGTTAACAAACAATCAACCTGTACATCAGATTGCAAGTCATTTGTATATTGGATGAATCTGTCGGCATTACTTCCCGCACCTGATGCAAAAATGGCTATTTTGGACATGTAAAAAGATCAAAGTTCAAATTTAGTTTAAATCGCTCTGTGAGTAAAACAAATCAACCAAAAGAAGGCTTTAAATTTTTTGAGCCAAATAACTTCAGCGAAGACCAAGTCATTTATAGAAGCGCTCAGTTTTTTCATGAATTGAATGGCAGGCGCTCGATCAGGGAGTTTTCAGACAAAAAAATTCCTGAAGGAGTGATAGAAAACATAGTAAAAACAGCATCAACTGCGCCCTCTGGAGCACACAAACAACCTTGGTTTTTTGCAGTAGTTACCTCAGCAGAAATGAAAAAAAGGATTCGAGAGGCTGCTGAAAAAGAAGAATATGAGAACTATCATGGCAGAATGAGTGAAGAGTGGCTCAAAGACCTAGAAAAGTTTGACACCAACTGGAAAAAACCATTTTTAGAAATCGCGCCAGCTTTAATTATTATTTTCAAGCAAACGTATGAGGAGACGTTTGAAGGAAAAGCCAAAAATTACTACGTGAACGAATCGGTAGGAATTGCCGCAGGAATGCTCATTTCTGCCATTCACCATGCAGGTTTAGTTACCTTAACTCACACGCCAAGCCCTCTAAATTTTTTAGCAGAACTGCTTGGTAGGCCTCAAAATGAAAAACCTTATCTTTTGCTCCCGATTGGATTCCCTTCAAAAGAGGCTCAAGTTCCACTACTTGAAAGAAAGGCCCTTGCTGAAGTGATGAAAGAATATTAATGGCAAGTATTAAATAAAAAGAGATAAACCCTCGTTTACAAACCAGACTATAATTATGGTGTTTAGGCAATAATAAATTATTAACCTTGCAGTGAAAATAAATTTTGATATTCATTCAAGAAGGATTTTCTTTGCAACTTAAATTAAAATTAAAAAACATGGCAGATACAGCATCAAGAGTAAAAGCAATTATCGTTGATAAGTTAGGCGTAGAAGAAAGTGAAGTAACAGCAGAAGCTAGTTTCACAAATGATTTAGGTGCCGATTCATTAGACACTGTTGAGTTAATAATGGAGTTCGAAAAGGAATTCAACATCGCTATTCCAGACGACCAAGCAGAAAAAATTGCAACCGTAGGTGACGCAACTACTTACATTGAAGCAAATAGTAAATAATTAATTCTCTAAACAATGGAGTTGAAGAGAGTTGTTGTAACCGGAATAGGCGCAATTACGCCTATTGGAAACACCGTTGAAGAGTATTGGAACGCATTGATCGATGGGAGGAGCGGAGCTGCTCCCATCACTCAATTCGATGCTTCCTTATTCAAGACTCAATTCGCTTGTGAAGTAAAAAATTACGACCCAAACGATTTTTTTGACAGAAAGGAGTCGAGAAAGCTTGACCTTTTTGCACAGTATGCCATGGTAGCTACAGATGAAGCTATTGCTGATTCAGGTTTGAACATGGATTCCGTAGATAAAGATCGATTTGGTGTGATTTGGGGCGCAGGCATTGGTGGCTTAAAAACATTCCAAGACGAGGCAATTGCCTTTGGCACCGGAGACGGAACTCCACGATTCAACCCATTCTTCATTCCTAAAATGATTGCAGATATTGCTCCTGGCCATATCTCGATCAAACACGGTCTGAGAGGACCAAACTTCACGACTGTTTCGGCATGTGCTTCGAGCACCAATGCTATTATTGATGCAGTTACCTACATTCGCTTAGGTAAAATGAATATTTGCGTAGCAGGTGGTTCAGAGGCTGCAGTTACTGAAGCAGGTATTGGAGGGTTTAACGCACTCCAAGCTCTTTCTAAGAGAAATGACGACCCAACAACAGCATCCAGACCATTTGATAAAGACCGAGACGGTTTTGTTTTAGGCGATGGCGGAGGTTCGCTTATTCTAGAAGAGTATGAGCATGCAAAAGCTCGTGGTGCAAAAATATATGCAGAGGTTGTTGGTAGTGGTCTTTCTGCTGATGCCTACCACATGACAGCCCCACACCCAGATGGTTTAGGAGCTATGAACGTGATGAAATATGCCTTAGAAGATGCTGGCATGAAACCGGAAGACATTGATTATATCAACGTTCATGGAACCTCAACTCCTTTAGGAGATGTAGCTGAGTCAAAAGCAATTCTTGGCGTATTTGGAGAACATTCGTATGATTTAAACATAAGCTCAACAAAGTCTATGACCGGACACCTTTTAGGTGCAGCAGGGATTATTGAAGCTATCGCATGTATTTTATCTGTGAAAAACGACATCGTTCCTCCAACCATTAATCACTTTACCGATGATGAAGCTTTTGACCCAAAGCTCAACTTTACCTTCAACAAAGCTCAAAAACGAGAAGTTCGAGCTGCATTAAGTAACACGTTCGGCTTTGGAGGACACAATGCTTCTGCAATTTTTAAAAAAATATAAGCATTGAGCCTTTTTAGAGGGATAAAATACTTTCTTCTTTCTGACAACAGCAAACAAAAAACTTTACGGCAAGTATTAGGTTTCTATCCGAAAAACTTCACCTTATACGATCAAGCGTTTACACACAAATCTGTAGTAAATGACAACGTTGAGAGCGACAAGGTAAGTAACGAGCGCCTAGAGTTTTTAGGAGATGCAATCCTTGGTTCTATTATAGCAGAGTATTTTTTTCAGAAGTTCCCATTTGAAGATGAAGGTTTCTTAACTAAAATCCGTTCTAAATTGGTGAGCAGAAACTTCTTAAATCAACTTTCTGTTGATATTGGTTTAGATACCTTTCTAGAAACTTCTGCCAACCTCAACCGATCAAAATCTATTTATGGAGATGCCTTTGAAGCTCTGATTGGTGCAATTTACTTAGACAAAGGCTATGATTTATGCAGAAAGTTTGTAGTGCAAAAAATCATAAAAGACTATGTGGACATTGACGAGTTGCTAGCCACAGAGACAAACTTTAAAAGTAAACTCATTGAGCACACGCAAAGTAAAAAAATAAGCTATAAGTTTCAGACAGTTGCTGTTGAAACGGGAAGTATGAAGTTTTTCAAATGTGAGCTTTACGTTGAGCACGCAGAACCTATTATTGGAGAAGGCAACTCAAAAAAAAGAGCCGAACAGGAAGCTGCTCGACTCTTTTTTGAAAAGTTTTAAATGCCTGCAATATTACTTTAACTCTGCTAATATCCCTTTCAACCCTTCAATTACATCCACCTCAACAGAATCTATTTGTTTCAATTCAGCAAGATCGTAAGTTATCCAATCACCAAAGTGGATTAAGTATAAGGCTTGTTGAATTCTTCCTTCGCCTTTGGCATAAATCTCATTCACATTATCTGTGTATTTTCCTGCAACTTCTTTTGTTTTTTCAATTCGAGCAGTATTTCTATAGTACTCATCTTTTGATCTGAAAAACACTACTGATAGGTCTTCATTTGGAGTTCTCCAACCCACCAATTCGTTGTGATTCATTTCCGGAATAACGTGGTGAGAAGAAAGCATCTTCGAATTTTCAGCAATTTGCTGTCTAAAACGAACTGCAACGCCTTCCATTGGTGCTTCAGTATAAATAATAGGAAATGTTTTGTGTAGTTTTTTCGCTATTTTCATCGCTTCGGTTTGCACAAAGTCCTCTTCTGCATCCATCAATTTTATCGCACTTTCTACTTCTCCAATAAAATCATCGTTTATTAAACCATATTGATTTAACACAAAAAATAATTGAGGAAAAGATAATCCAAAAGCTGCTCTTGGAGGAAGCCCACCTCTAATTTGGATCATGTTGTGGTCGTTCTTTTCTGCTAGTGCTCCAAATTTACCACCTCCAGTAATGATTGCAATTTCTGCTCCTTTATCGTATGCTTGTTGGTACATTTCTAATGTTTCTTCTGTATTTCCAGAGTACGAGCAGCAAATAACTAAGGTATCTTGATTTACAAAAGATGGTATCTTATAATCCTTATTGATGGTGATTGGTAATGCACATTTATCGCTTACTAATTGACTTATAATTGTCCCACCTATTCCTGAACCCCCTAGCCCACAAACTAATACGTTCATCAAGGAGTTGTCCGTATTTGAAAATTTAGCTTTCTTGCCAACCTCCATTGCCTCACTTAGATGAGAGGTAAATCCTGCAATTAATTCATCCATCATAACTATTCCATTTTTAAGAAACGCAAAGTAACCAAAAAATCTTCCACATTGGGCAAACTAAGGCATTAAGGTGGCCTTTTTTAGGCTACTAAATATTACCTTTGCCGTCAAATTTTTTGACCATGAGCATTGGACTAACAGAACAAGAAAAAGTAAGAAGAGTTACGCTACAGCGACTGATTGATTTGGGTATAAATCCCTACCCTGCAGACCTTTTCCAGGTCAACGCGAACTCGAAAGAAATAAAAGAAGGTTACAACGAAGCAGAAAATAATTTCCAAGATGTTATTGTTGCAGGTCGTTTTATGAGTAAACGAATCATGGGCAAGGCTTCTTTTGCAGAAATTCAAGATGCACATGGTAAAATTCAAATCTACATTAGTAGAGATGACATTTGCGATGGGGAGGACAAAACCATGTACAACGATGTTTTCAAAAAATATTTAGACATTGGAGATATTGTTGGTGTTAAAGGAAGGGTATTCAAAACACAAGTTGGAGAAATTTCCATTCATGCAACAGAATTAATTCTATTAACCAAGTCTTTGCGCCCGCTGCCAATTGTTAAAACGGATAGTGATGGTAAAACACATGATGCATTTACCGACCCTGAACAGCGTTATCGTCAGCGATATACCGACTTGATAGTAAACCCTCATGTTAAGGATGCCTTCGTCAAAAGAACAAAACTGACTAACTCTATGAGGCAGTTTTTGAATGACAAAGGTTACTTAGAAGTTGAAACCCCAATCTTGCAACCGATATATGGCGGTGCTGCTGCTCGTCCTTTTAAAACTCATCATAATACCCTAGACATGACGTTGTACTTGAGGATAGCAAACGAGCTATATCTCAAGAAGCTAATCGTTGGCGGATTCGATGGAGTGTATGAGTTTGCAAAGGATTTTAGAAATGAAGGAATGAGCCGCTTTCACAACCCTGAGTTCACCCAAATGGAACTTTACGTAGCCTACAAAGACTATTATTGGATGATGGACTTGGTAGAGGAAATGGTAGAAAAAATTGCATTAGACATTCATGGAAAGACAGAAGTTCAGGTAGGAAAAAATACCATTAACTTTCAAAGGCCGTGGAAACGTTATACGATGTACGAAGCTATTGAACATTTCACTGGAGTCGATATATCTGAAATGAATGAAGCGGAGTTGAGAGAAACTGCAGAAAAATTAGAAGTGCCTATCGATGAGACAATGGGACGCGGAAAACTGATTGATGAAATCTTTGGTGAAAAGTGTGAGCCTCTTTTAATTCAGCCAACATTTATTACTGATTACCCAATAGAGATGTCCCCTTTGGCTAAAAAACACCGTTCGAAAGAAGGATTAGTTGAGCGATTTGAAGCAGTATGCAATGGAAAGGAGATTTGCAATGCCTTCTCTGAATTAAACGATCCAATAGATCAAAGAGCCAGATTTGAAGAGCAGTTAGAACTCGGTAAAAGAGGGGATGATGAAGCTATGATTTTAGATGAGGACTTTTTACGTGCAATTGAAATTGGCATGCCTCCAACCTGCGGTTTGGGGATAGGTATTGATCGATTAGCTATGATTATGACCAACTCAAACTCTATTCAAGATGTTTTATTTTTTCCACAAATGAGACCTGAAAAGAAAGCATTGGAACTAAGTGACTCTGAAAAAACAATTTTTGATATTTTAAAAAAAGAAGGTAACTTAGAAATTGTTGCACTAAAAGAAAAATCAGGGTTAAGCGGTAAACAGTGGGATAAAGGAATGAAAGGACTTGGAAAGTTGGGACTAACGAAAGTGGAAGTGGAAGGAGATTTGAAAATGGTAGTTTTGAAGTAGAGGGGGTTAGAAGTTAAAAAAGAAGTGAAACATAGGTATAAAAACTTAAAAATTTGGAATTTAGGCATAAAAATCACCAATGAAGTTTTTGAGATACTTAGCTCTTTTCCTAGTGAAGAGAAGTTTGGGCTAACTTCATAAATTAGCAGGTGTTCTGTTTCGATTCCTAGTAATATCGCCGAAGGGTCTTCCAGAACAGACAAGTCGTTCTCTCACTTTATTGACATAGCTTTGGGTTCTTCTTTTGAACTGGAAACACAGTTAATAATAGCTAAGAATAGAGATTACTTAACAGAAGAAAAATTTAAATCAATTATAGAAACGATCAATGAATTTCAACGAATGACAATTGGCTTCAAAAGCAAGCTCTAATGTCTAAGATCTAAAGTCTTTTAAAAATGAAAAAAGAAATCAAATCAGTTAATTACGGACTAGAAAAGATATTTGAAGGGGCACAAGACTTTTTACCACTTCTAGGTACTGACTACGTAGAGTTTTATGTGGGTAATGCGAAACAAGCTGCACACTTCTACAAAACAGCCTTTGGCTTTCAATCATATGCCTATAGAGGACTCGAAACTGGAAGTAAAGATTCAGTATCATATGTTCTAAAACAAGACAAAATAAGATTGGTCTTAACAACCCCGCTTAGTTCAAAGAATCCAATCAATGAGCACATTGTAAAGCACGGTGACGGTGTTAAAATAGTTGCTCTGTGGGTTGATGATGCTCGAAAATCTTACGAAGAAACTACAAAAAGGGGAGCAAAATCATACCAAGAACCTAAAGTTCAAAAAGATGAACATGGAGAAGTGGTAACAGCCGGTATTTATACGTATGGTGAAACCGTTCACATGTTTGTTGAACGAAAAAACTATAAGGGCACTTTTATGCCAGGTTTTGAAAAGTGGGAGTCGGATTATAACCCTAGTCCAACCGGATTAAAGTATATCGACCACATGGTAGGCAATGTTGGTTGGAACGAGATGAATACTTGGGTAAAATATTACGAAGATGTAATGGGCTTTGTGAATTTCCTTTCTTTTGATGACAAACAAATTCACACGGAGTACTCCGCTTTGATGAGTAAGGTTATGAGTAATGGAAACGGTAGAATTAAATTTCCTATCAACGAGCCAGCGGAAGGGAAAAAGAAATCTCAAATTGAAGAATATTTAGACTTCTACGAAGGACCAGGAGTTCAGCACATCGCCATTGCAACGGACGATATTCTATCGACTGTTGCTGATTTGCGGTCAAGAGGGATTGAGTTTTTATCAACTCCGCCGGATGCATATTATAGCGCAGTGCCAGGAAGGTTAGAAGAGTTTAGCCATGAGTTAAAAGAGGATATTGAAAAGTTAAAGGCATTAGGGATTATGATTGATGCTGATGAAGAAGGGTATTTGCTCCAAATATTTACAAAACCGGTAGAAGATCGTCCGACACTTTTTTTTGAAATAATTCAAAGAATGGGGGCAAGAGGTTTTGGGGCAGGAAACTTTAAAGCTTTATTTGAATCTATTGAAAGGGAGCAAGCAAAACGAGGCACATTGTAGCCAAACTTTAACTCAGAAAAACAGAAAAGGGAAGTCAAGTTGACTTCCCTTTATTGTTACTAGCAATTTTGATTTGCTTTAAATTGTTTTGTTTATCGCCAAAATCTAACGCTTAACTTTTAAGCATAGGTTATTTATCTTGACATAGCTCCACCAAAACCCCTCCGGTTGACTTTGGGTGCAGAAACGCAATCTTTTTATTGTCTGCGCCGCTCTTAGGAGTTTCATGAATCAACTGGAACCCTTCCGCTTGCAACCGTTGTATTTCAACATCAATATCACTCACATCGTAAGCCACATGATGGATTCCCTCTCCTCGTTTTTCAATAAATTTTGCAATAGGACTTTCAGGATTGGTTGCTTCAAGGAGCTCTATCTTGCTCTCTCCTATCTGAAAAAAAAGGGTCGAAACTCCTTCGCTTTCTACAACTTCTGTTTTGTAAGAAGGTTTGCCTAACAACGTTTCATACATCTTTGCTGACGCTTCAATGTCTTTCACTGCAATCCCTAAGTGTTCTATTTTGTTCAGCATAATATTTGGGCATAAAAAAATCCCGATAAATCGAGATTTTCTTATTGGTTATTAAATTTCTATTTAAACTGTACTTGTTTAGTATCGTTGTCAAAACTAATATAATTTGCTACACTGCAAAAACCAAGTAATATGGTGAGCGCAAAAAGTATTATTTGTTTCATTGTTCCAATTTTAACTTGTAATATCCATAATTAATCCGCTAAATTAGTCTGTTAATCTGAACAAACATAGATTTACTCGATTAAAATAGCTTACTAAATTAATAATTTTTAACCGATACTATAAATTATCGTGCCGAATTACTTCTTAGAGGCTACTAGTTTATTCTTTAACTCTTCAATTCTCTTTTCTTTTTCGGGCTGTCTTCTCATCTGAGAGGACTTTGTAAAGTACTTGTGCCCACTTAAAAACCCAATATTCATTTCTACCCATTGCATCGGGTTGTCCTCTAACTTACCAAATTCCACAAGCTCTTGTCTTAATGTTTCAGCAATCGGATAAAAGTCTTGTCGACCAAGGTAATCCAGGTCGGAATCACACATAATTTCCTCCAAGTGATTTTTAGGAGTTTGAGGCATTTTTGTAGCACCTATTAACTCAATTACTTGCTTAATCTGATCTTCTGTATAACCAAAACTAGGAAGCATTTCTTTAGCCAAATTGGCTCCAATTGGCTCGTTACTCTCATAAGAATCAATAAACCCAGCATCATGATAAAGTGCTGCAGTTTTTAATAAATACAATTCCTCTCCTTTAACTCCTTCCCATATTGCCAACCTCTCCACTGCTTCGCAAACATCCTTTGTGTGATGAATACCGTGATAGTGTAAACCCTCCGGTAAGTCGCCTGCTAAACGCTTAATGATATACTTTTCAGCATTTTTATAATTTATATTACTATAAAGCTTTAAATTAACATAATGCCAAAATGCATCGTTGGGTTCAACACCTTCCTCATCTTTTGAAAGTTCAGCCTTAATTCCGTGCACAAAGTACATGTCAATTTCCCCTTTGTTCTTTGCTTTAACTTTACCTCTATATTCGGTAATAAAAAATTCAGAAATAGCCTCATAGGTCGTTTCTGAAACATTTACCATCCCTATCTGCCCGCTTGATTCCATACGAGCAGCAATGTTTACCGTATCTCCCCATATGTCATAAGCGAATCTTTTAATCCCTACTACTCCGGCAATTAAAGCCCCTGTATGTAAGCCAATTCGCAAATCCCATCCAACTTCTCCTAGCTCGCTTTTCTTCTCTTTTATTTCTAGCATGGCTCTTTGTATTTCAAGAGCTGCAAGGGTCGTATCTATGGCATTACTTTTATTTCGTATTGGAACACCTCCTGCGGCCATGTACGCATCACCAATTGTTTTAATTTTTTCTACGTTGTACTTATTAACGATCTCATCGAACTTAATGAAGTAACTGTCTAATTCTGCTACTAAATCTTCCGGTTTATATTGCTCTGCTAGTTTTGTAAACCCCTCGAAATCAGTAAACATAACTGTTGAAGATCGGTACTTTCTAGCTTTTGATTTCCCCTTATTTTTAAGTTCGTCGGCCATCTCTCTTGGAAGAATGTTGAGCAATAACTTTTCAGTTTTAGTCTTCTCTTCCTCCAACATTCTTTTCTGCTTTTCAACCTGCTCTTTTTGCTTAATAATTTCAATCGTCCGTTGCTTGACTTGAGACTCTAAAAGATCTTTCTGCTTTTGGATTCTAATAATTCGGCTCCTGTACAAAAAATAAAAGGCAGCAATAACGACAGATAACAAAATGATATCCGCCCAAATCGCCGGAAAAATAATTGCAAGATAAAGCATTGCTATCATTATAATTTAATCAGTTTTAGCATCGTTCTTCGGTTTAATGCATGGTCGGCGTCGTCACATGGCTTTTTATCACAATCTACCACAGGCTTTAACTCACCATAGTGGTTTGCTATAACATTTTTAGGGTCTAATCCCATCGAAATTAAATACTTAGTAACATTCGTTGCTCGTTGTTTTGATAGCTTCTCGTTATATTCAATAGAGCCCGTTGCTGAGTTTGCAACAATGCTGAACTGAACAGAAATATCAGTATTTCCCAAAACATTATTACTAGCATCTCTAACAACTGCTTGGTAATTTATTCCTTCAGCGACCTGGGCCGTTAATTTTGAAGGCAAAATAGCTAAAGAAACTAATGCAATACAGGCGATTACATAGGAAGAAATTCGTTTAAATCGTAACATATTCTGGTTGTTAAAATACAAAATAACCTAACATCTATGCACAATAGAGACCTCAACGTGTGTGCACTAACTAATTATGGAAGGATAAATTTAATATAATTTAACAAACAATATTACAAAAATGCTTGCAAATCCGTCAATTTCTTATAGATACCGTTTTGCTGAATCAAATTTGCATGATTGCCACGCTCAACTATTTGCCCATTTTCTATCACCACAATTTCATCTGCGCTCTGGATTGTGGAGAGTCTGTGAGCAATTACAATAGACGTTCTATTTTGCATTAATTTGAATAGCGCGTCTTGAACTAATTTTTCAGATTCTGTATCTAATGCAGAGGTGGCTTCATCTAAAATCATGATTGGAGGATTCTTTAGCACCGCCCTAGCAATACTTAATCGCTGTTTCTGACCACCCGATAATTTTCCACCTCCATCGCCAATGTTAGTTTGGTAACCTTCAGGTAATTTCTCTATAAACTCATGAGCATTGGCAATTTTTGCAGCTTCTACCACTTTTTCCATGGTTGGGTTCTCAACGCCCAATGCAATGTTATTGAACACAGAATCATTAAACAAAATGGATTGTTGAGAAACAATTCCCATTAAAGCACGTAAATCCTTAATTCTTACGTTTCGTATATCTTCGCCATCAATAGTGATTACGCCTGTTTTGGCATCGTAAAAGCGTGGTAACAAATCTGCCATTGTTGACTTTCCACCTCCAGATGGTCCAACAAGCGCAATCGTCTTCCCTTTCGGAATGCTTAAATTAATGTTTGTCAACACCTCCTTCTCTTCATAGGCAAAACTCAAATTCTCGAATTTTAATTCCCTTTCAAATGTATTTTTAGAATGAGCGTTCTCTCTGTCAAAAATTTTCCTGTCTGCCTGTAAAACAGCGTCGATTCGTTCAGTTGAAGCTGCCCCTTTTTGAATGTTATAATACGCTGTAGAAAGAGATTTAGCTGGGTTAAGCAATTGAGAGAACATAGCGATATATGCTATAAAGTCTGGCCCGTCGAAACTAATGTCTGGGTCTACCACCATTGAGCCTCCAAACCATAACAAGGTAACCATTACCAAAGAGCCTAGGAACTCACTCATTGGTGAAGCCAAGTCTCGCTTTCGAAACATACTAAGCATGGTATTTCTATACAATTCATTCTGACCGGTAAATCTCTGATTCGCTTCTTTCTCTGCATTAAAAGCCTTTATGATTCTTAAGCCCGTTAGCGTCTCTTCTACGTTGGACAACAGCTCACCCATTCTCACTTGCAACTTAGCTGAAGTTTTTTTCAAGCTCTTGCCAATTCTTCCAATAATTAATCCACTAATAGGCAATAATATAAAAGAAAAAACAGTCAATTCAGGACTTACACTAACCATAAATACCAACGACAGAATAATGGAAATAGGATCTCTAAAAAGCATTTCCAAAGAGTTCATAATGGACCACTCTACTTCTTGAACATCCCCCGTAATTCTGCTAATGATGTCTCCTTTTCTCTCTTCTGAGTAAAAGGAAAGTGGGAGGATAAGAATTTTTGCATAAATATCTGAACGAATGTCCCTAACTACTCCACTGCGAATGAACGCCAAGAAAAACTTAGATAAATACCGAAACAAGTTCTTGGCAAAAAATAATACCGCTACTGCAATGCACAGGTAATACAGCGCTCCCATCAAACCATTGGCTTCAATGTACGGTGTCATTTGAAAACTAATGTAATCTGAAACATAATCAGAGGTCCAAGAAAATTCAGGAGCAGCAGTAACGGGCTCTGTTTTCCCAAAAAGTAATTGTAAAAATGGAATTAAAACAAGCAGCGATAAAAGGTGAAAAATCACCGAGATTATGTTTGACAGTACACTTAAAACTGCAAAAGTCTTGTAAGGCTTTATGTACCTTAAAATCTTAATTAAACTCTTCATGTAAAGAAATTAAATATCCAATAGCTTCCAATTTTTAAAAGGGAAAAAATGTTTCCCTCCGTTTAGGTTTCTTTCTGCCCAAGAAATTAACCTGTACTTTAATTTCTCGTGTTTAAAAGGCGGGCGATTGGGTTTTTTGTTATTTGTGTAGTTCAAAGAAGATGCCCAAGAAAAATCTTTCATTTTATCTGCCATAACAGCAGGGTGAGTTTCTTTAAATTGTAACATATTTTTCAGCGGACCATAGTCAAAATCATCCCCGCGCTCTTTGTACAAACTTTCCGCCTTTTTGTCTCCTTTGTGAATACTGTCCAGGGCTTTCTTTTTGCTTTGCATGTACTTTGGTGGACGAACCCAACCATAATGATAGATATATGCATCCAGCGGAGCCACTTTTAGTAAATGAGTGCCCTCTTGTTTACGGTAGCTTTTCCCATCAAATTGGGGAATCCTTCGAAACGATTGTGCTGACTCAAATGAATGAATATCAGGTCTATTTCGAATTATTCGTATTTCATTTTGATACCATCCATGATGATTAATGTAATGTTCATAATCGCCAAAAAAATGTTTGTACTTAAACAGTAATCCTTCAACCTCAGCATGGTCCAACAAATCTTCGCATCGTTTTTGAATTATTGGTAGATACTTCTCATGAACCACTTCATCAGCTTGAACATAAAACAACCAATCTCCCGTACAGTGTGATATGGCAATGTCTGTTTGGTGTGCATTTTCAGTTCCATTGGGAAATTTTTCTGTATCCCATTCGGTATGAATAAGTTTCAACTTAGGAGAATCAATACTTTCTAAAATTTCCAACGTATTATCGTCCTCATCTCCTTTTCCCAACACAAAGATAAATTCATCACAAATTGGCAAAATGGATAAAATTGACTCTTTTATTGGATAATATAATTTAGAAGTATTTCTTCCGAAACTGAATCCGCTAATTTTCATGAGAGCTAAGAATTTATGCGAAATTAGTCAATTTAGAAGGCACTGCCGAGAGTGACTTTTATAGCGTTTTGAATTATTAACTTTGTATTCATTATGGAAAGCATTAGACAACAAAAAGTTTCTCGACTATTGCAACGAGAAATTGGAGATATTTTTACAAAGAAAGAGCTTAGTCTTTCGGTTAATCTGATGATTTCAGTCACTCAAGTTAGGGTGAGCCCAGACTTAGGTGTTGCAAGGAGTTACCTTAGTCTATTTCCTTCAAATAATAGAGAGGAGGTAATTGAAGAGATCCGAAAACACACAAAAGAAATTCGATACATACTTGGTAAAAAAGTAGGACAGCAGCTGCGGCATATTCCTGAGTTGTTTTTCTATTTAGACGACTCTTTCGATTATGCCGAGAAAATTGATAAGCTCCTAAAGTAACATTTTGAACTTACCGTTTTACATCGCTAAGCGATATTTGGTGGCAAAAAAATCACAAAATGCTATTAACATTATTTCTTGGATTTCAGTGTTTAGTGTCGCCATTGGGACTTTCGCCTTGGTCGTTGTTCTTTCTGCATTTAATGGCCTAGAGCAGCTAGTAGAGTCGCTTTTTGAATCATTTGACGCTGACGTTAGAGTAGAACTGAAAGAAGGTAAGACATTTGATTCCAAAATTATAGATTACGATAAATTAGAAGAGATTCCCGGTGTGGCAAGTTACACTCGCGTATTAAAAGAGGTGTGCGGAGTTCGATATAAAAAACAGCAGACTATTGTTCAACTAAAAGGAGTTGATGAGAGTTACCTCGCCATGAGCAAAATTGACAGCAACGTTGTTGAAGGCAGAACCATTTTGAAAGAAAATAACATCAACTATGCGATTATAGGTTACGGCATCTCATTACAACTAAACTTGAATGTTAACACAGGCGTTGAAAATTTAACAATGTATGCTCCTAAAAGGGGAAAAATGTCGACGTTAAATGCCATGAATTCGGTGTATCGAAAGCAAATATCTCCAGCTGCCATCTTTTACTTGAGCCCTGAATATGATAATAAATACATTATCACTTCGTTGGGGTTTGCGCAAGATCTGCTACAATATGAGAACGAAATTAGCTCCATCGAGATTTTAGCGGAAAAGGGCGCCAACTTGGAAGAATTGTCAAAAGAGTTAGCCGCTTTTTTTGGAGATACGTTTTCGGTAAAGTCGAGACTAGAGTTCAACCAAATACTTTATAAAACCAATAAAACAGAAAAGTGGGTAACCTTCCTTATTCTAATCTTTATATTGATTATTGCGGCCTTTAATATTTTAAGCTCGTTAAGCATGTTAATCATCGATAAAAAGAAAGATATTAATACGTTATTGTACTTAGGAGCCAATAAAAAGCTGATTCGAAGTATCTTCTTTTTAGAAGGGATGTTAATTAATTTAACAGGAGCGCTATCAGGCTTAATTCTTGGTGTAATTGTTTGTTTACTTCAAGAACATGTTGGGCTAATTCGACTGGAAGGTGGAATCGTAGATTTTTACCCTGTTCATATTAACCCCATAGAATTGGTATACATTCTAATTACTGTAATCGTTATAGGGCTTTTAACTTCTTGGTATCCGGTGCGAAATTTAACAAAAGTGTCAACCACTTAACAATTTAAACAAGCGCCATCTCTTCTCCTGAATAATTTGCCTTAATCTCCTCGAAAACCTCCTTAATTACTTCATATGAATCCTGAGTAACCAACTTCATGCGGTGCTCTTTGAAATTAGGGATGCCTTTAAAATAGTTCGTATAGTGTCTTCTCATTTCATTGATTCCCACTCTTTCTCCTTTCCACTTCACTGACATTTCTAAATGTCTTTCTGCAGCAATTAACCTTTCTGCCATGGTTGGAGGTGCCAAATGTTCTCCTGTTTTAAAAAAACACTTCATTTCTCTAAAAATCCAAGGGTAACCTATACTTGCTCTTCCAATCATTACACCGTCTACGCCATAGGTGTTTCTTTTTTCCAAAGCAATTTCTGGTGTAGTCACATCACCATTGCCAAATACTGGAATATTCATTCTTGGATTTTCCTTCACGTCTCGAATTAAACTCCAATCTGCCTCGCCTTTGTACATTTGTTGTCTCGTCCTACCATGAATCGATATTGCCTGAATCCCAACATCCTGAAGTCGTTCAGCCACTTCAACAATGTATTTGGTGTCTTCGTCCCAACCTAGTCTCGTTTTAACCGTAACGGGTAAATTGGTTGACTTCACAATTTCGGCCGTCATCTTCACCATCTTTGGAATGTCTTGCAAAATTCCGGCTCCAGCTCCTTTACAAGCTACTTTCTTAACTGGGCATCCATAATTAATATCAATAATGTCAGGGTTGGCGGCTTGCGTTACTTCTGTAGCCTTTTTCATAGACTCTATGTCATTCCCAAATATTTGAATTCCGATAGGTCGTTCATATTCAAATATGTCTAACTTCTGGGTGCTTTTTACGGCATCTCGGATTAATCCCTCAGATGAAATAAACTCGGTATACATAAGGTCTGCGCCTTGTTCTTTACAAAGTGCTCGAAAAGGGGGATCACTAACGTCTTCCATTGGCGCAAGCAGTAGCGGGAAGTCCCCAAGGTCAATATTTCCTATCTTTGGCAAAATGCTAATTTTTTTCAAAGTTAACCAATAATCCCTTTTTCACATTTGAGCACACTCGATAGTAAAATTTCGAAATTATTGGTGTACGCGGCGCTCTCTTTGGGTTCAGGTTTTATTTTTTCTTTATTGTCATTTCTAGTTGTTCATTTACTCAGCGGGGTTGCCTTTGGAAACATATCATCCATTGTCGATAATTTAGGTACAGAAGAAAATGTTGCTTTCGTTAAAGTGTTGCTCTTTATGAATAGCTTTGGGCTGTTCGTTCTCCCACCACTGCTATATTGCTTCATTTATCGCTTTCCTATTCTTGACTTCTTCCGCTTGAAAGAGCTTAGAACCATTCAACTATTGCCGATTCTCTTTCTACTCTTTGTATTGTTTTTACCCATACTTAACTTCACTGTTGAGCTAAATAAACTTATGCACCTTCCCGATTGGTTGTCGGGGCTTGAAGGTTGGATGCGGAGTGCGGAGGGTGGTGCAACTGAGAAAACAGACGCTCTTTTGAATATGCTCACCTATGTTGACCTATTCATTAACATTCTACTTATTGGAGTTTTGCCTGCTGTAGGTGAAGAGTTAGCATTCAGAGGAGTACTACAACAGACTTTAATCGGAAAAAGTGAGAATCCGCATTGGGGAATTTGGGGGGCAGCTTTCCTTTTTAGCTTTATTCATTTCCAATTTTTTGGTTTTTTACCTCGACTTTTACTAGGAGCATTTTTTGGCTATCTATTTTATTGGTCGAAAAGTTTGTGGTTACCGATTTTAGGACACTTTATTAATAATACTAGTGCCGTTTTGATTTCTTTCTATTTAAAAGAAAACGGGATGGGAGAAAAGTTAGAGGAAATCGGAACCTCCGAGGAAACTACCTACTTCCCAATAGTTTCGATTGTTCTTTTTGGTGGATTACTCTATTATTTTAAAAAGCAATGTAATCGCCTATTAACTTAATCTGTCTTTTTCTTACTCCACATAAAAACCTTGTTGTTGTTCGCATATTCGTCTAAGTCTTTCGTAGTGAGAATTGCTATAATGTCAAAAAGAGGCAACAAGCCAAACCCTCCACCAAGCGTTAAAGAATAAACTATTGGTACGTTTTCATTTGTTCCCAAATAGATTCGGTGCACTCCAAAATGACCTAAAAACACAGCCAACAGAACCGCTTTCAGCTTTCGAAATTTAGGTTGAACCACGACAGTTTCGTCGTTTTCAAACGTTAAATCAATTTGATTTAGAAATTCAGTTTGCTGTAAAATAGAAATATCTACTACCGTGGTTGAAGCAACCGAAGTAGTAGATATTCCAAAAATTAATATCAGTAAAAGTTGGTGTAACTTATTTGGCATTATTCATATGCTCAGCTACTCTGTTCCAGTCTACCACATTAAAAAATGCATTAATATAGTCCGGTCTTCTGTTTTGATAGTTCAAGTAGTATGCATGCTCCCAAACATCAATTCCTAGAATGGGTGTTCCTCCGCAACCCTCTTGCATAATTGGATTATCTTGATTTGGAGTAGAACAAACCTCTAATTTGCCATTTTTGTAGCACAACCAAGCCCATCCTGAACCAAATTGGGTTGCTGCTGCATTGCTAAACTCTGTTTTGAACTCTTCAAAAGAACCAAAGGCCTCATTAATTTTCTCAGCTAGTTCTCCGGTCGGAGTGCCACCGCCATTTGGAGACATAATATCCCAAAATAGTGAGTGATTATAGAAACCACCCCCGTTATTTCGAACTGCAGCAGATAAATTTCCTGCAGAAATGATATCTTCAATTGACTTTCCTTCATCTGATGTTCCTTCAATTGCAGCATTTAATTTTGATGTATATCCTGCATGGTGCTTAGAATAATGGATTTCCATTGTTCGCGCATCAATATGCGGCTCTAAAGCGTCATAACTATAATTTAATTTTGGTAATTCAAAAGCCATAATAATTTTATTTTGTTAGGTTTAATTTACGTTTCCCAAAGATAAAAATCTTTATATTATAAATAAAGACAAGTTTAACTTAAACTTATTTTATAATTTGTTCATAATTATCTACATTTGTCGCTAATTAACAATACAACAAAAGATGAAAAAGTTTTTAACTTTATTTGCTGTAGCTGCTATGTTTTCAGCTGTAGCTTGCGGTGACGCTAAAAAAGAAGATTCTAATGCTGATGAAGAAGCAAAAGAGTTAATGGATGAGATGAACTCTACCATGGAAGAAGTAACTGAAACGGTTGAAGCTACTGCTGATTCTGTAGAAGTTGTTGCTGATTCTACTGCTAACGCTGCAGGTGAAATGATGGAAGAAGCTGCTGAAGAAGTAGAAGAAGCTGCACAGTAAAACGTGCAACTCTATAAATGCCTCCAAGGTCATGCTGTGCAAGCAGTATGATTTTGGAGGTTTTTTTATGCTATTTTTAACCCATGAAATATTTTTTCTTAGCGCAGTTTCTTCTCATATCAGCCTTCGGTTTTAGTCAAATTCTATCGGGACCAATGATAGGTCACCAAACCCCACAAGAAACTAAAATTTGGCTACAGACCGAAGTTCCAAGTGTCCTTAGCATTATGTATTCTTCTAAAAGTGAAGCTAGCCAAACCATTATTGCCAATACGCACCAAGAAAACTGGAACACTATTACAATACAATTTGAAAGACTAAATCCAAATACCCTTTACAATTATACTATAACATCTTCTGGGAAGCTCCTTTTTGAAGGCACCTTTACAACCCCACAAATCTTGGATACGAGAAACCTTCCTAATTATAGTTTAGCCTTTGGAAGTTGCACTTACATCAATGAGGAGCAAAACGCACAAGTTGAAGAATCATTCGGAAGGTCGCTAGATATAATTAGCAGTATTCAAAAAACTAAGCCAGATTTTATGTTGTGGCTAGGCGATAACATTTACCTTAGAAAAGGAGAGTGGCGATCTAAAACAGGTGTTTATAACAGATACACAGATTTTAAATCTCAACCAGAACTTCAATCTTTTTGGCAAAACACAACGCATTATGCCATTTGGGATGACCACGACTTTGGTCCGAACGATGCTGATCGCAGCTTCGTGAATAAAGATATTACCCTACAAGCTTTCAAGGATTTCTGGGCGAACCCAACCTATGGGGTAAATGGCCAATCAGGAATTACTACTCAGTTTAGCTACCAAGATGTTGAATTCTTTTTGTTGGATAACCGTTTTTTTAGAAGCCCAAACGAAAGAAAAACAAGAAAACGAGAAATTCTTGGAAAGGCGCAAATAGAATGGTTAGTTGATGCCTTGGTAAACAGTAAGGCTAATTTTAAATTTGTTGTTGTCGGAGGACAGTTTATAAGTGATGCTGCAGTCTATGAAAATCACGCTACCTATCCTGAAGAACGAGATTATTTATTGAGTTTAATTGAAAGTGAGGGGCTGAAAAACATTGTATTCTTAACAGGAGATCGTCACAAAACGGAATTAAGCAAGTTGCAATTAGAAAATGGGACCGCACTCTATGATTTTACCTCCTCTCCCATGGCATCAAAAGCCTTCGATTCAGAACACGAAGGAAACAACAATCAAGTGAAGGGGACCCACGTAGCAACTCAAAACTTTGGCTCTATTACTGTTTCTGGTGATAACGAACACCGAGTTTTATTACTAAAAACCTTCGACGCAAGCGGAAAGTTATTGTGGGAACACGAAATACAAAAACAATAACGAAATTCGCTCCAACTAAAATCTTACCCAAATCTATCTAAAAAATACTATGAATATTAAAATCGCTTCTGTCGCTCTATTCTCCTCTGTTATTCTTTCTTGCGGAACAATGAATGAAATAATGAAAGGAGTTGAAGATGTATTAAATGAATCAGGAACTTCTAGCAGTAGCATTCCTTCTAATTTAGAAATGGGAAATGGATTGAAAGAAGTTAGTAAAAGGAGCCACTAATGGAGTATCTAGCCTTTCTGCATCCGGAGGTTATTTAAACAGCCCTCATCCCTTCCCAAAAGATGCTTAAAAGATAGAAACAACATTGCGTGACTTAGGGCTAGGGGGCGAAGTAGATAAGGTAATAGTTTCGTTAAACAGAGCGGCAGAAGACGCAGTAACAGAAGCAAGACCTCTATTCGTAAACGCCATTAAAGAAATGACTTTCGCAGATGTGAAAAACATTCTCATGGGCGACAACATGGCAGCAACAAACTATTTGAAAGGTAAAACAAACTCTCAACTCCAAGCCGCTTTTCAACCAATAATACAGGCTTCGTTGGATAAAGTGAACGCAACAAAATATTGGAATGATGTGATTTCGACCTACAATACAATTCCTCTAGTAACAAAAATGAACCCAGACCTAACTTCTTTTGTAACAGAAAAAGCGATCCAAGGTCTATTAACAAAAATTGCACAGGAAGAATCTGCAATAAGAGCTAATCCCGTTGAACGAACAACAGGTCTGCTTCAAAAAGTATTTGGATACGCTGACAGTCAGAAGGGAAATTAAATTTCCATCATTTTAATTCTTTCTACTGTGCTCTTAACGAGAACAATCCTGGTCTCATCAAATGACGGAGTGCCAAATGGAATGGATTCTAGTTTAGTAAAACCGAAGGGTTCTTTCGGAATGCCAATCATGTTTTTATCCATGCGCCCATTCATATTTTTATCTTGCATTAAGGTAACGGCATACTCCCCTTTAACAAACTCTCCCAACTCTATGGTCATTGACTCACTCTCAACTTTTACCGTGTAGCTTTTAAGTGCTTTTGTACTTGTCTCAGGATAACCGTCTTCTGAATTAAACAACAAAATGCCAAGATTGCCTTTGACCTCTGAAATCCCTTCTACTTTAATAGATAGCTTGAACTTCTTTGGTGAAGTTGAAAATCCGAGAAACAAACTAATTAGCACAACAAAAACTATCTTTTTCATGCCGTTTTTAGAATCAAAATTAGTACCAAAAAGTCAGACTCCTAGCTAAAAAATCTGCTGTTCCATTCGGCATCGCTAAAATTCTCTCGTATCATAAAAATAATCATACAGGCTATTCCACATATGGCAATGAAGCTATGCACGAACAAGAAAACAAATACATCGATACTGGCTGTTGGGATTGCCAAAGAAAACAAGAACGCAACTGCCAACAAGGTCCAAAACATAGACATGAAACTCCTTAAAGGAGTGGCTAATAATGCTCGAAAACGATTTAATTCCCCTCCCCATTTGTGAATAAAATAAAATTTATCATTTGCTAGTTGCAAGAAAAGTAAGGGGTCTGAATCCTTGTCTTCTAACTGAAAAAGTTTCTTCGGAGCAACAATCTTAAACCCATCTACAGGGTGTCCTAGTGTTTTTTCTAAAGCCTTAATTTTTGAAATTCCTTCCGCTGGTATTTCTCCTATAAATGCTTTAGAATCTAAAAAACGAAGCCTGTATTTAACGCAAATTTGTCTTATTTGCTCTAATGAATAAATGTTGTTTGAATCAAGTTTCGAAAAATCTAAGTCGGTATTATATGTGGACCTGCCTTGCAACTTATTAGTGATTTCCAACTCTTTCTCGATATCCTCATTAAGGATTTGCTGAACCTCATCTAAAACAGTTACCTTCGTTTTTTTCTTGATTTTTTCAAGCTCTTGCTGTAAATCAACCGTGTTAAAATTCATCTTTTTATAGTTAAAAAGTTTGTGAACTTAAGTTCTTCGGCAAAATAGCCTCTTTGGTTTGGTTGAATTGCGAATTATAAAAATAACCAACAAAATGGAATGATGTTTTACTTCAGTTGAAATTAATTCGACTCTACTTCAATATATGCTCTTAAGTCTTCCAGCTGCTGATCACTCATTCGCTCTTTCGGATAAAGGGGCATATACCTTGGTTTTCCTTGTCCCGCATATGTCCCTTTTCTAATAATATCGTATAAATTATAATCCGTTTTCTTCCCAATGCTTCTTCTAAACTTTTGGAAATCTACTTTCGAATTCGTGAAAGCTACTCCAGAGACTCCTCCGTCCTGGTGACAAGACATGCAACTTAACTCGTATATCTTCTTGCCATTTTCAGGATTCCCTTGTATTCCTTCAAAGCCCAAGTCTTGACGTTTGGGTGAGCTACCAAATGTTGCGGGAGACTTAACTGCATATTTCTTTTTAAGCAGCGCGATACTTTCTGATTTATCCTTCGAGTTAATAACTCTATATGTTTCTTTTTCAGACAACTCCAAGTCTTTTATTTTTAACTGGTTGTTCCAAAAATATGCCAATATTCCTTCTAACTCCCACTCCTCTAAGTACCTCCCAGACGAACAAACCTTTGCACATAATTGAGTTGATTCAGCTAAACTGTTACGTGCAGGTTTAACCAGGTCCCCATATTTTTTTTCGTAATCGTCGTTATACCAGCTCTCACGGTTAGCTATTCCATAAAACGTACTTCCTTGCAGAAACTTCAATCCATTCTCTTCAGCATGGTCTAACCTTGCTTGTGGATCAAAAGAAGCCACACTAGGGTCTTCCTTTACAGGACTATGGCAAGAGGTGCATGTATAAAATCGACTGATGTATTTAGACTTTTTACCGTTAGGACCAATTGTTCTTCCTGTAAAGATTAAATCTTTGCCTTGTTGAATCTGTTTGGCTGTTGCTTTAGGCCTTGCATGCTTTGGTAAGCTTTCGCCCAGCGCCACTAATACTTGTGAAATGGGAGTATCTTCACTAAACGCAACTTCTGGCGATTTTAAAGCAAGAACCATAAGAAAGCACGATGCAACTGTGCAAGTGAAAAGAAAAAACTTAGTATTTCTCGCTGTAGGTTTCATCTTTCGAATTCTTATTTATACTTTCTTCCTTTTACCTGAAAATCCCTAGTGATATTAAAACCCAACATAATATCCCCTTTATTCCATTCTCCATATGTCTCAGAAATAAAAAACTTCTCTGTCATTCCCCTTGAATTGCCAACGTGCAATTGAAATACATGGTGTTTTGTTTCAATATCAAATCCTAAAGCTAAAGAGTTTGTGTTTGCATTTGATAATTGATTTGGCAACGCAAAATAATATTCCGCTTTAAAACTCAACATCTGCGTTAAACGCACTCGACCTGCAGAACCAATTGAAAAAATGTCATTATTCATCTCACTGCTTGGTGTCAAGTTTCGGTGCAAATAGGTTGGCATTACTTGAATCGAAAACCTTTCTCCAAACTTTCTTGCAATTAACATTTGGTGGGAAAAGGACCAGCGTAAGGTTCCGCTTAATCCTTCAAGACCGTAAGGTTCTTTTAAGGTATTATAGTCAGATGTGCTTAGCCAAGTGACGGAAATTGGTGAGCCGCCTTCTATTTTTTGAGATAGAACTTTGAATTTTAAAAAGCCGTCGATTGTTTTTTGAAAAGAACTACGACCAATTCCGATGGTGATGTTATCCGTCAACCCATAATCAAACCCTAGGCGAATAGTAGATTGATCTAAGCCGTATAGTTCATATAATCCTCCATTTATTAGCCCAAAACGATGAGCGATGATGAACTTCATAGACCCCTCTTTACTGGTTTCAACTGAATGTCCGTTCACTACTCTTGTGTCGTCAAATGTTTCGCTGACTAATTCTTGCGAAAAAGTTGAAAGTGAAAACCCTAATAAAAGTGCTAGTATGCCTTTTTTCATGTCTAATTGTTTAAAGCTCCTTCATCAATCCAGGTTTGGATTAAATCTTTTTGTCTTTGAGGTAGAGGACCACTTGGAGGCATTGATCCTAAACGTATCCTACTAATAACTCTATCTTTGGATGCCTCGATTAACGTGTAACTTGTTAATTCAGGTGAGTTAGCTCTTGCAGCGTGGCAACCTGGAGTAGCACACGTTGACTGGATCAAAGGGTTTATGTCTCTTGCGAATGAAACCGTCGCCCCGCCTGAAGCAGTTGTATCTGTAGCGGTTGAATCGGTTGAATTACTTACAGGTTGCACTTTCGCGGGTGGCAGCAAGTCATCTACATTTTCTGATTCACAAGACATTAAAAAGGTCAAAGCAATGACACTAAGAATAAGATATTTCATAAATTACTTACAATGAGACGTTAAATATATTAAAATTGTTCGAGGAATTATCCTCGCTCTAATGTTATCACGCTTATTTCAGGTAGTATTCCTACTCTTCCTGGATAGCCAATGTATCCAAAACCTCTATTCACTTATAGGTATTGCTCTGCCGATTGATAGAGACCGGCCCACTCATCATAAATATACTGAACAGGACTCCACTTAAACCCCGGAATGTCTATTCCAAATTGTATTCCATGTGTATGTCCTGAGAGTGTTAAGTCAATATTCTTATACTTTGGTAACACTTCTGCCTGCCAATGACTTGGGTTGTGAGACAAGAGTAAATTAACCGAAGAATCAGGTAAATTTTGCATAGCGAGATCTAACTTCCCATACTTTGGAAATCGGGCTTTCGCTCCCCAATTCTCCACGCCAATAACGTTCAAAGTTTCTCCATCTATGCGTATTGACTTATGCTCGTTCATTAATAGGTTCCATCCCATATTTTTATGAATGGTAACCAAGTCCTCTAAGTTTCGTTGCTTTTGTGCTTGACTTTCCTATTGAACGTAATCTCCGTAATCATGATTCCCGAATACAGAGTAAACACCCAAGGGTGGATTAACTTTTGAAAAAACACTACCCCACTCTTGCATTTCTATTGCCTTGTTGTTCACCAAATCACCAGTAAAAAATGCTAAATCAACCTTTTCGTCTGCTAACATTTGAACACCTCCATTTACAGCAGTTTTATTCCAAAAGCTCCCCGAATGAATATCGGACAATTGCCCTATTCGAAGACCTTCTAGTCCTTTGGGGAGATTTTTTATAGGAAGCTTAATTCTTCTACCTCTGTAATCATGAGCTCCGCTTATGATTCCCCAACTTAGTGAGACTATTGGAGCAGCCGCGACGATTAATCCCGTTGTTGCTAAAAATTTAGATCTTGAAATGCCCTCGTTTGAGGTTTCTGTTTCCGGATTCGATAACTTCATGATCACCCACCGTATGAATCGTTGAATATCATCTATGAATACGAACAGGCCTAAAAATAATTTTGCTAAAACGTTGATGAAAACAAATGACATTAAAGCTGTTCGCGCATGCCTCGATATACCATCAGGGTTCCCAAAATTGTAAATAATTATCGCGACAATTACCAACAACATTATCAAAAAATAAATAATTTTTATCCCTTTTTGAAAGTTTTCGGAATGGTTGGCTGTTAGGGCTTTAACTGCTTGAAAGGCGTAATAGTCAATCAATAAAAATATTGCGCTAAAAACAGCGACAAATAAAAGTCGATTCATAATAATAAAGGAAGCAGTTTACATGCTTGATTGTTTGAATAGATATTCTAATTTCGCAGCTTAAATCATAAAAAATATTAAATATGGGAAATATGGAACAATACACAAGCTACATTATGGACTTTGTGATGCAATATGGCCCAAAACTTATTGGAGCGATTATTACACTTATAGTCGGCTTGTGGATCGTAAAAAGAATTAGCAAATTTTTTAATCAGTCTTTAGAGAAAATAGAGGTAGACCCTTCTTTACGCCCTTTTTTAAGTAGTATGTTGAACACCCTTTTAAAGGTCTTCTTGGTTGTTTCTGTCCTGAGCATGATGGGAATCGAAATGACATCATTTGTAGCAATTTTAGGTGCTGCTGGTTTAGCGGTAGGACTTGCGCTTTCAGGAACACTACAAAACTTTGCGGGTGGTGTTATCATTTTAATTTTAAAGCCATTTAAGGTAGGAGATTTTATTGAAGCTCAAGGCTATTCCGGATCTGTGTCTTCTATACAAATATTTAACACTATCTTAAAAACCCCTGATAATAAAACAATTATCATTCCTAATGGAGGTTTATCAACTGGCGCATTAATAAATTACTCAACAGAGCCGACAAGAAGAGTAGATTGGACAGTTGGAATTGGGTACGGGGACGATATTGAAAAGGCAAGGAAAATCCTACTGGATATTTTAACCTCAGATGAAAGAGTCTTTAAAGACCCTGCCCCTTTTATTCAAGTTTCCGCTTTGGCTGATAGTTCTGTGAATTTAGCGACACGAGTTTGGGTGAACTCGGGAGACTACTGGCCAGTATCTATGGAAACAAATGAGAAAATTTATAATGAATTTAATAAACAAGGGATAAATATTCCTTTTCCACAAATGGACGTGCATGTGCACCAACAAAGCTAATTTCAAGCCAATTTAAAGTAAAAGATTATGAAAACATTATATTTAATTCTTGCTCTTGTTATTGGCAGCGCAAATGGATTTACTCAGGTAACTAAAGGTGTTGATGATTTAATAGACGACGAAAAAAAACTAAAAAAAGTCACAACAGACTCAACTGATGGATGGCAAAGAGGAGGTTTGGTTAACATCAACTTTACCCAAGTATCTCTAACCAATTGGGCATCAGGGGGGCAAAACTCAATCTCTTTAGCTGGATTTTCTAGTCTATTCGCAAATTACAAACAAGGTAAATCTACTTGGGACAATACACTGGTAATGCAATTTGGTCAAGTAAAACAAGGAGGGAATAGTTTCGTAAAATCTGATGATCGGCTTCAATTTACGTCAAAGTATGGAAGAGATGCGGGTAAGAATTGGTATTACGCTGCTTTATTCGACTTTCAAACTCAATTTACAGTTGGTTATTCTGAGTCAAACAATAGTGCAACTAGGATTTCAGACTTTATGGCTCCAGCGTATTTCTTAGGGGCTTTAGGAATGGACTACAAACCCAATAAAAACTTTACGCTTTTTATTGCTCCGGTCACTGCCAAGTATACTGTTGTAAATGATGATTCTTTGGCGTTTGAAGGAGCTTATGGAGTTCAAGGCTTCAAAGTTGATAATGATGGTACCGTAACTAATTTTGAGAACACTCGATTAGAAATAGGTGGTTATTTAAGGGTGAACTATAAAAAACAGATTATGGAAAATATCACCTATCAATCCAACTTAGGGTTGTTTTCAAACTATACGAATAATCCACAAAATATTGATGTAAATTGGGATAATATATTGAACATGAAAGTAAACAAATACATCAGTGCTTCAATTACTACTTCGTTAATTTATGATGACGATGTTAAAATTGCAGTATTAAAAGATGACGGAACACCAAAGGTTAGAGCTGACGGAGCTACTCCTGAAGTTGGGCCTAGAACGCAGTTCAAATATGTTTTAGGTGTTGGCTTTGCTTACACTTTTGGAGATAAATAAGACCCTTATTACTCTTTTTCAAAAAGCTCATTGGCAAACCGTTGATGAGCTTTTTTTATGTGACTTTTACTTCTACTTAGAGCATTTGTTCTATAAACATACATTAAGGTTTTGTTTCTAAGCAATTTGTAGGCTTTTCTTTAGCGAAAAAACTTTTCTATTTTTAAATTTATAGGTGTTTCACCACCTTTTTTTAATGTTTTTATAAGTCATAATAAAACGACGATTTTGCAGTTTTTAATGCTATTTGTTAGTAAAAACATGAACTTCAATCCCAAATTTAAGTGATTCTAAAGGCTTAATGTGTTAATAAACTTCTATCTATCCAATCCCGCCCAACCCTTAACGTTTTGAAAATTATTGTTTTACGAGCTCATCTAAACACAACTTAAATTTCTCTTTTCCAAGGTTAGTCAAATTAACCTTGGTGGGTTAAAATAAGGCTATTAAATCACCTGAACTTAAATCTGTGGAAAAACTCGACTACTAATTAATATCAGTAGAAGAAAGTATATTTTTCGCATTATCTACAATTTCATTTCTGGAATTTCCCCTGAGATTATTAATTCTCCCTCTGTTGCTTTTTGAATTTCTTCAACAGTAACGCCAGGCGCTCGTTCTAATAGATGAAAAGCTCCATTTTTCACTTCTAACACTGCCAAATTGGTAACAACTTTGGTAACACAATTAACTCCTGTTAAAGGAAGGGAACACTTCTTCAATAGTTTACTTTCCCCAGCTCTATTCGTGTGCATCATGGCCACAATAATATTTTCAGCTGATGCAACCAAGTCCATCGCTCCGCCCATGCCTTTTACCATTTTACCAGGTATTTTCCAGTTCGCAATATCTCCACTTTGATCTACCTCCATGGCTCCCAAAACGGTCAGCTGAACTTTACCTGCTCTTATCATTGCAAAGCTGTCAGAAGAGTCGAAAAAAACCGAGCCCGGCATGGTTGTAATCGTTTGTTTTCCCGCATTGATTAAGTCAGCGTCTATGTTTTCCTCCTTAGGAAAAGGGCCCATACCTAATAAACCGTTTTCTGATTGAAGTGTAACGTCTATTCCCTCTGGAATGTAATTCGCAACCAAGGTTGGAATTCCAATTCCTAAATTAACGTACCAGCCATCTTGTAATTCTTGTGCAATTCGCTTTGCTATTTCTTCTTTTCCTAACATAACTTACTATTTAGAAATTGTTTTTTGCTCTATCCTTTTTTCATAGTTTTTCCCCTCAAAAATTCGGTGAACGAATATTCCAGGAGTGTGAATCTCATTAGGGTCTAGCTCACCAGGTTCAACTAAGTGTTCCACCTCAGCAATCGTTATGGTACCTGCCATAGCCATAACCGGATTAAAGTTTCTAGCGGTCGCTTTAAATATTAAATTCCCTTTTGTATCTCCTTTCCATGCTTTTACAATTGAATAGTCTGATACCAAGCTTTCTTCTAAAATATACATTTTACCTTTGTACTCTCTTGTTTCCTTTCCTTCTGCTATCTCAGTTCCATAGCCTGCAGGTGTAAAAAATGCAGGAATTCCTGCTCCACCAGCTCTGCACTTTTCTGCTAATGTTCCTTGAGGCGTTAATTCTACCTCTAATTCTCCACTTAGCATTTGCCTTTCAAACTCAGCATTCTCGCCTACATAAGAAGAAATCATCTTTTTAATTTGGTGGTTTTTAAGCAATAATCCTAAACCAAAATCATCCACCCCTGCATTATTTGATATACAGGTCAGGTCTGTTATTTTCGGCTTTTTTGATAGTGTTTCAATGCACTTCTCTGGAATTCCACATAATCCAAACCCCCCCAACATTAAAGTCATTCCGCTTTCGATTCCTGCTATTGCTTCTTCAGCATTTTTTACAACCTTTTTCATCTTGTGTTTTTTATTGTGACCAATCAACTCCACCTCCTGAACCAGTTCCAAAGTCGGTTGGTGTTCCATATTTTTTACAATCTAACTCAATAGAAATTGGAGTTTCCGGTTTTTCAAAGTCTCCTTTAGAGATTTGTAAGGTGGAGTCAGCGTATACTTTATTCATAAAATAACCCCACATGGGTAGTGCGGTGTTAGCACCTTGGCCATAGTAGGTCCGATCAAAACGAATGGAACGATCTTCTGCTCCAACCCACACGCCCGTCACTAAATCGGGTGTAATGCCAATAAACCAACCATCTGAGTTATTTTGAGTAGTACCTGTTTTTCCTGCAATGGGATAAGGAATGCCCCCATAAGGCCGTTCTTCCGTTTTCGGAAACTTTATTCGAATACCGGTGCCCGCTGTGTTCTTTTTGAGGTCGGAGTTGTAATTGTAAGAAGTAACTCCTTCCATTAATTTCAGCATCACGTAGGCATTTTCTTCACTCAACGCTTCTCGCGACTCTGGAATGTATTCTACAATAACTTCGCCTTCCTTATTCTCTATCCGAGCTAAAAATTGTGGCTTGGTATAAACCCCTTTGTTTGCGAAGGTTCCAAAGGCTCCAACCATTTCATAAACAGAAACATCAGCGACGCCTAATGCAAGAGAAGGTACTGCGGGTAATTCAGAAGTAATTCCTAAATCTTGAGCCATTTTTACCGCAGCCTCAGGACCAAATTGTTTCATCACCCAAGAAGTTATTGTGTTCATCGAGGTAGCTAAGCCGTATCTCAAAGAAACGTTATAACCGTATTCCCCATCAGAATTTTCTGGAGCCCAATCTTTTAAAAGACCAAACGTTCCTTTCTTGAAAACATAAGGTACATTAGGCACCTCATAACATGGAGAAAAGCCTGCCTCAACAGCTGTTGCATAAACGAAAGGCTTAAAAGTTGACCCTACTTGTCGTTTCCCTTGACGTACATGATCATATGCAAAATTGTCGTAGTCGATGCCACCGACCCAAGTTCTTATGTAACCAGTTTGTGGTTCCATGCTCATCATCCCTGCTTGTAAAAAACTCTTGTAGTATCGAATTGAATCCCTAGGACTCAGTACGGTATCTATGTCGCCTTTCCATGAAAACACTTTCATTGGAGCCGGAACATCAAAAGATTTCATAATCTCTTCCTCCGTATATCGCTTCGTTTGATGTCCGCAATCCTCGGCTGTACAGACGGTCATTAATTCTCCTTCTACTTCTTCCTCCGCAAGTATTTTTCCTCTTCTTCCACAATTCTCGCATTGCAAACCACTCATAACTAAATACCGTTCACTTCTCTTAATCGCAGCGTTCATTATTCGTTCTACCTCGGATGATTTCAGATCAGAACTAAATGGGTTGTTCTTTTTCTTTGCCAATGCTCGAAAGAAATCGTCTTGAAGCTGATAACGTAAGTGTTCTTTCACTGCATACTCTGCATATTCTTGCATTTTATAGCTCAGTGTAGTATATATTTTTAATCCATCGCTGTATAAATCATATGCTTCTCCATTTGGTTTTCGCAACACCGGCAAACCGTCTTGGTCCTTTTCATTGAAAATGTTTTTAAGTTCTGCTCGTAAAACCTCCCTAAAGTATGGCGCAATTCCATCCTTATGATCGACTTTGGAGTAGCTAAAGTTTAGCGCAAGTAGTCGTAAACTATCAAACTCTTGTTTCGATATTTTTTCATTCTTAAGCATTTGGCCCAACACTACATTTCTTCTGTGTTTAACAGTATCGGGTCTTCTTAGTGGGTTAAACAACGAGGAATTTTTCAGCATTCCGACAAGCATGGCCGATTCTTCAATTTTTAAGCTGTCCGGAACCGTTCCAAAATACACTTGTGCCGCAGACTTAATTCCGACTGCGTTATTAACAAAATCATAGCGATTTAAATACATCGCAATAATTTCATCTTTTGTATACAATCGTTCTAACTGGGCCGAAATAATCCACTCCTGTAATTTCTGTCCTAATCTACCCAAAGCAGAGTTTGGCACTCCTGAAAAAAGCATTTTTGCCAATTGTTGGGTAATTGTGCTTGCTCCCCCTTTCTTTCCCAAATAAAACACTGCTCGTGCTAACCCTTGCAAATCAATTCCTGAATGATTGTAGTAACGTTCATCTTCTGTTGAAACCAACGCCTCTACAATAAATGGAGAAATAGCATCATAGTCTACATTTACCCTATTCTGATAAAAATATTTTCCCAAGACTTTCCCATCTGCAGTGTATACCTCTGTTGCCAAGTTACTTTTTGGGTTAACCAAGTCGTCAACTTTAGGTAAGGGCTTAAAACCGAACCATGAGTTGGCAGCTGAAAATAAAAGCAACACAAATAAACAAACAGGTAAGATTACACACACCCAAAATAAGGTTGCCAGTTTTAGATAACTTCGTTTTTCTTTTTCCAAAGCTTATTCGTTTACTTTTTTTACAGAAATTCCTATGTCTGTGACGTTGTCCAGGTTTTCTTCGCGCATAGCTTGCTCTATTTCAAAATAATACTCGCCTTTTTCAGGAAATAAAGGTCCTTGTTTAAACCGAAACTGATAATCAAATATATCACCTATCCCTTTACCAATCCAACGTCCTTTGTTATTTGCTAAAATCATTTGAGCAGTATCTTTCGCGATTTTACCTGAAGGGCTTTTACTTTTAATAAAAAGATATATGTTCTGATACGGATAGTCTCCTCCGTGTCTAAAGTTCAGGTATAAGTCGTAAATAGCTGCTGTATCCTTTATTTCAAACTCAAAAAACGCCTTTTCATTGCGCTCCCAAGTGGCATTTTTTATTCTCAAATTTTCCTCAAAAACCGTAGAACTATCGCATGCTACCAAGGTAGTCAAAAACAAAAATACCGTTGCTATGGATGTTATTCGATTCATTCAGTTGGCTTGCTTTGTGCGTCTTTATTGGGCTTATTGCGGTTGTTCGGTCGTCGCTTTTTAAACGGTTTTTTCTTAGCCGAAGGTCCTTTTCTTTCCCCAGTATTCTGGTTGTCTTTATTTTGGGCTTGTTTGTTGTTTCCCCCTTGTTGAGATTGTCCTTGGCCGGATTTATTGCCTGATTTTTTCTTTGGACGACGTTTCTTTTGCTTCATCTGCTTGTCAAAACGAGTCAAGTCATCCTGCCCTACAACATTTTCATAATCAGGCTTTTCCTCTACAAGGACGGTGCTAAAGTCTTTAAGGCTATCTACCTTCTCCTCTTTTTTGTTAATCGCAATGACTTCTTTTACTCTGTCCAAGGTCATTTCAATAAACTCATACGGCTCATCTTGATAGGAATACCACATTTTATTAGCAAAAATATCCATCTTCTGAAAAAATGCATTCCCTTTTTTCGTCTTCAATTTTAATTTTGTATCCGGAAACTTTTTCAACTCATCCACATACGTATCTAATTCAAAGTTTAGACAACACTTTAACTTTCCGCACTGCCCAGCTAATTTTGTTGGGTTTAATGAAAGTTGCTGGTAGCGAGCCGCTGAAGTAGAAACAGACCTAAAATCTGTTAACCAGGTGGAACAACACAACTCTCTTCCACAAGAACCTATTCCACCTAACCTTCCCGCCTCTTGTCGAGCACCGATTTGCTTCATTTCGATTCTAACCTTGAAGGTATCTGCCAATTTCCGAATCAAGTCTCTAAAATCAACTCTTTCGTCTGCTGTATAGTAAAACACCGCTTTCGACAAGTCGCCTTGGTATTCAACATCAGAAATTTTCATCTTAAGCCTTAACTCATTCGCAACCGCACGAGCATTCAACATCGCTTCGGTTTCTTTAGCTCTACCTTCCAGCCACTTGTCTACATCATTTTCATTCGCTTTTCGGTGAATTTTTTTAAGATCGGCTTTCTGTAAAAAAATATTTTTCTTTTGCATTTGCAACCGCACCAATTCTCCGGTAAGGCAAACGACTCCTACATCGTATCCAGTTGTTGCTTCAACCTTTACAATATCGCCTTCGTACAGGCTAAATTGATCGGCATTAATGAAAAATTCTTTTCTCCCATTTTTAAACCGAACCTCAACACAATTGAAAATTTCTGTATTAGCCGGCAGCGCCATGTTTGCAAGCCAGTTGAAGGTGGTTAATTTGGAGCATCCGCCATTGCCGCAACTTCCGTTGGATTTACAGCCATTAGGGACGCCATCTATCTTGTTTGAGCAAGTAGCACAGCCCATAGTATTTTATATATTCAATAGCACCTAAGCGCTAGTCTCGTTAAACAATTTGGGTAAAACCCTTAACCAACAAATGTACGTTTTTTGACTCGAAGCAAGTTCGCAAACTTCATTGACATGTCCATGAAAAGTATTTTCGCATATGCATTTCTAGAAACATGATAATGAGCATCATTCAAAATTTCCATAATCCCAAAAACATTATTTTCATGCACAAAAGGGGCAAACTTTTGCAAGAAATTACCCTCTGGTCCATCAAAGCGTTTCAATGTTGATCCTGCATAGTTTCGAATCATTCCTTCTCGCATTACTTCTAGCGCATATTCTAGAAATTGTTTTTGCCTTTCTCTTCCAAACTTTCTTTCACTAACCTGCTCTACCCACGCGTGCATTTTTTCAATGTTTGCCTCATAACAAGCTCGCATCCATGTCACAAATAAGTTAAAGTACACTTCTGCGTCTTCCGATGAATGTAGCTTTTCTTCTGCTTGCAAAACATCTCCCTCAGAAAGTGCAGCAATTTGTTGAGCGCGCTCTTCGTCAATTCCTCCTTTTTTTGCCAAGTATTTCTTCAATTCTGAAAACTCAACAGGAGGAACGCGGATCATTTGAGTTCTGGAAGTAATGGTCCTTAGAAGTGCCTCCTCATCTTCAGCAATCAATATAATAATCGTTTTCCCGATTGGCTCTTCGATTAGTTTCAGCAGCTTATTGGACGCTTGTGGGTTTAATGTTTCTGGTTTCCAAATCAACAAAAACTTAAATTCAGACTCAAAAGCTTTTAATTTTAATTTTTTTATAATCGCCTGACTCTCATGCACACTGATTATGCTTTGCTTTTGTTCAATGCCAATTGTTTTGTGCCACTCTTCCAAGTCAAAGTAAGGCTTCTCTAAATTTAACGCTCTCCAGTCGTTTATAAAATCATCGCTAACTGGTTTCGTTTTTACTCCTCCTGTTGTACTAACGGGGAAAGAAAAGTGCAGATCAGGGTGTACTAATTTATTGAACTTTAAACAGGAAGGGCAGGCTCCACAGGAATCCGTTTCTTGCTTGTTTTTGCAAGCGATAAATTGAACATATGCAATGGCCAATGGAAGAGGTCCAAATCCGCTTTTACCAACAAACAATTGCGCATGAGAAATACGCCCTTCTTTGACGGTTTGAATAAGTCGACTCTTTAATTGGGACTGTCCAACTATTTCTTTAAAATGCATGCACCAAAGATAAATGTTCTTTTGCTAGTCAAAATCATTTATCATAAGAAATATTAAGTTTGTAGTCGAATAACTTTTGATGAAATACGAGCCATGCAAAACATAGAAACATTTGATTTTCAAGATAAAAAAGCCCTAATTAGAGTTGACTTTAATGTGCCTTTGAACGGTAACTTTGAAGTTACAGATGCAACCCGAATTAACGCTGCTGTGCCTACCATAAAAAAAGTGTTCGCCGGAGGAGGTTCAGTTATTTTAATGTCCCATTTAGGCCGACCTAAGGGAGAAAAACAAGACAAGTTCTCATTAAAACATATTGTCGCTACGGTTAGTGAAAAGTTAGGCGTTCCTGTGCAGTTCGCTGAAGACTGCATTGGCACTGCTGCGATAGAAGCAGCAGGTAAAATCAAAAGCGGAGAAGTCTTATTATTAGAAAACTTGCGTTTTTATAATGAAGAAACTGAGGGCGATGTGGTTTTTGCAAAAAAATTAGCTGACCTAGGAGACGTTTACATTAACGATGCTTTCGGAACGGCGCACAGGGCGCACGCTTCCACAGCAATTATTGCTTTTTTTTTCAAAGACAAAATGTTTGGTTACGTCATAGAAAACGAATTAGAAGCCGCTCAAAAAGTAGTTGAAAATAGCGAGCGACCTTTCACTGCAATTATGGGTGGTGCAAAAATTTCTGACAAAATTTTATTGATAGAAAAGCTACTAGATAAGGTGGATAATTTAATAATTGGAGGAGGCATGAGTTACACCTTCTTTAAAGCATTGGGCGGAGAAATAGGGGCTTCGTTGGTTGAAAGCGATAAACTAAATTTAGCAAGAACAATTTTAGAACTAGCGAAAGAAAAAAACGTTAATCTATGCCTGCCAACCGACTCTATTATTGCTTCAGAATTTAGCAACGATGCTAACATTAGTGGTAGCGAAAACACATCCATACCAAGTGGGTGGATGGGTTTAGATATTGGCCCAAAGGCAATTGAAGAGTTTTCCGCTATCATAAAAAAGTCAAAAACCATTATGTGGAATGGTCCTATGGGAGTTTTTGAAATGAGCAACTTCGAAAATGGCACTAAATCGGTGGCACAAGCTATTGCGGGTGCAACAGAAAACGGCGCGTATTCTTTAATCGGTGGAGGAGACTCAGCAGCTGCAATTAACAAATTCAATTACCAAGATAAAGTAAGCTATATTTCAACAGGTGGAGGTGCATTGTTAGAATACTTAGAAGGCAAAGAGTTGCCAGGATTAAAAGCAATTAGAGATTAACTAATTGTTTAGAACCCTAAATCTTCCGCTTTCTCCTCAACAGTGTTCTTTAAATCATTTGCTTTCTCTTTTACCTTACTAATCTCAAAGTCCTCTAACAATTCTTTAAAGGGAGCTGTGGCTAATTTAATTGGTTCGTATAGGATGGAGTCATTAGCAAAGTCGTTTTCCACAAATTCAAACTTTCGGTTTATGTTTTCGAAAAAATAAAGAACAGTACTTATGATTAGGGCAAACTTTAAAGTACCAAATAACAATCCTAAAATTCTATTTACGAAACCAAGTGCAACCAGCTTTAACGCTTTATTTAAAAGTCGAGCTGCCAAAAAAACAGCAAAAACAATCAGCACAAAAGTGACTAAAAAGCTAATTAACCCAAGCCACTCTTGGGTGATATCAACATACAACTTTAATTTTTCAGCCGTATAGTCAGAAAATTTAATTGCCCCGTAAATACCTAAAACTAGGCCAACTAAAGCTGCTAGTTCAAGTACCAAGCCTTTTTTAAAGCCCATTACCGCACCCCAAAGTAGAGGAATTATCAATATAATATCTATCTGACTCATGTGTTTCTGGCTGCTAAACTATAACTAATTTTGCTTTGTATGGAAATTGAATTTCAAAAAAAGTGGGATCAGCTTGCAATTCAAATCAACAAGCGATTTAATGATGAGTTAGATGTCGAATCAATCCTATTTGTCATTGGGATGCAGGAACTAGGACAGGTAGTAGATAAGTTTACCAAAAACCAAAAGTTAGAGGTTATTCACGTTGCAGTGTGCGCTATTTTAGAGCCATTTGGATTTTACGAATACGAAGGACGAGACAAAGATGCATGGCCTCATTGGAAAGTGGTGAAAGAACTGCCACGATTAAACAATGACGAGCAAGAACAACTTCTTAAAGAAGGCATTTTAGAGTATTTTGAGAGCTCGCCTTTTATGAATTCGTTTACCTAAAAACTAATTTTCTCTCAGTCGTATTATCGCTTCTTGGTGACTTCTGTTTTACTTCCAATAAAGCACTCGCCGAGTCAATAAGAACCGTATCGTTTGGCTGTCGAACTAAGGCGATATCAATAAGAATGGTGTTGTCATAAGAAAAGTATGCCTTTCCGAAGTCATCTGTTCGTTCCACATCAATTACATCTGCATTGAGAATTCCTGAAACGGCACCAGGCGCAGACGTTCTTACCCAGGCGCCTCGCACAGGACTGTTATCATTTCGAACAACGGTTACTTCTAAGTCCGGAGATATTTCTTTTTCACATGAAAAAGAGAAAGCTACAGCAAGTATTATAAGGAAAGTTGGGTATATTTTTTTCATACTTTTGTCGAAATGTCTAATAAACTTCTAGTACAAATTTAATACAATTTTGAACAAGCTAATTATAAGTCTTCTTTTTTGCCTTTTTGTTGCTTTTACCGGCCAAAGTCAAACGCTGGTTTCAATGGAAACTAGTGCTGGTGAAATTATTATAAAACTGTATGATGACACCCCTCTGCACAAAGCAAATTTTTTAAAATTAATTAAAGAAGATTTTTATGATAGTTTGCTGTTCCATCGAGTTATAAAAGATTTTATGATGCAAGGTGGAGATCCAAATTCTAAAAATTCTTCTCGTTATAAAAAATTAGGTACGGGAGGCCCAGGGTACTCCATCGATGCTGAACTAGCACCTCAACACATACATAAAAGAGGCGCTTTAGCGGCAGCTAGAAATCCGGATAATATTAATCCAGAGAAAAAAAGTAACGGCTCACAGTTTTACATTGTGACTGGTAGAAAGTATCCAAGAAAGTACATGCCTCGCTTCGAAGAGAGCAGAGGGAAAAAATATTCTGAAAAAGAAATCATTGCATATGAAACCTTAGGCGGTGCGCCACATCTAGATGGCTTGTATACCGTTTTTGGTGAAGTAATGAGGGGTTTAGATGTTGTGGCTGCGGTTTGTAATGCTCCCGTAAACGGAGCAAATCGCCCGTTAAAGGATGTTTACATTTTAAATATAAAGGTGACTCAATAATGTTAAGTAAGGCAAAAGAACTATTAGAAGAAACAAAACAATTCAAAGCAACAAGCTTAGAGGAAGTGGAGGCATTTAGAATTAAACTGTTGGGCAGCAAAGGTGAGCTGAAAAAGCTGTTTGCCGAGTTTAGAAATGTAGCAACGGAAGACAAAAAGGAATTTGGAGCGGTATTGAATCAACTGAAAGAGCAAGCTCAAGAGAAAGTTGATGCTTTAAAGTCAGAATTGTCTAACTCGAAGAAATCTGAAGACTTCAGCAATTTTGATTTTAGCCGTCCGACAACCTTAAATCAAATTGGCTCTCGGCACCCCATTTCGATTATTAAGAATGAAATTATTGAAATCTTTAACCGCGTTGGTTTTCAGGTTTCTGAAGGTCCGGAAATTGAAGATGATTGGCACAATTTTTCTGCGCTAAACTTTCCGCCAGAACACCCTGCAAGAGACATGCAGGATACTTTTTTTGTAGAAAAAGATCCAGACATAGCCTTGAGAACGCACACCAGTTCCGTTCAGGTTAGAGTAATGGAAAACTCCACTCCACCTATCCGAACTATTTCTCCGGGACGTGTTTATCGTAACGAAGCAATTTCTGCAAGAGCGCATTGCTTTTTCCACCAAGTGGAAGGATTGTACATCGATAAAGACGTTTCTTTCGCGGACTTGAGACAAACGTTATTATACTTTGCACAAGAGATGTTTGGTAAGGAAACGGAAATTCGATTAAGACCTTCTTACTTTCCTTTTACCGAGCCAAGCGCAGAAATGGATGTTTCGTGCACCATTTGCAGCGGTAAAGGTTGTAACGTTTGTAAATACACCGGTTATTTAGAAATTCTAGGCTGTGGAATGGTAGATCCTAATGTATTGGAAAACTGCGGTATCGATTCAAAGGTACATTCCGGCTTTGCTTTTGGAATGGGCGTAGAGCGAATTGCACAGTTGAAATACAATGTGAACGACTTGCGCTTGTATTCTGAGAATGACAAAGGCTTTTTAGATCAGTTTAAGTCGGCAATGTAGGTAATGTAGGTAATGACTAATTAATAATTCGTTAATTACTATTGAATTATTTCGTCATTGCGAATGGAGTGCAACGGAATGTGACAATCGGTTATTCATAAAACAGATTGCTTCACTCCTATCGTCTTTCGCAATAACAGATAGTAATGGGTAGCAGGGCACTCATAACCAGATTGCTTCACTCACCCCCCCAAGTCGTTCGCAATAAAGGTCATTTTAACTATCGGAATAAAACTCTAGACACTTAAAACTTTCTAACTTTAAGTACTTTTAACTTTCCAACGCCAATTACTCTTAACTCTAAGAACTTCTTACTTAAATGACCAATCGTATTGGTCCAAGTTCAATAAACACTTTTCTAATAAGTCAATAGAGGCCATAATGTCTTCTTTGTGTGCCATTTCAATGGTTTGGTGTAAATGCCTCGTTGGTATTGAAACTGCTCCCGAAATAGAACCTCCATCATTCATTCGTTGGATTCCTGCAGTATCAGTTCCTCCAGCAGGTAAAATTTCTGGCTGCCATTTAATTTTATTATCGTTGGCTACCTTTTTCATGAAGGCCACCATACGGTAATCGCAAATGGTTTGAGAGTCCATTATTTTTATGGCTGTTCCTTCGCCCAAGGACGTTATTTTTTGGTGCGCGGAAGCTCCCGGTAAGTCATATGCAATGGTAGTGTCCAACCCAAAACCAAAGTCTGGTTGAATGTCCATAGCTGAAACATTTGCTCCTCTAATTCCCACCTCTTCCTGAACGGTAAAAACTCCATAAATATCGAAAGGTACTTCCTTGTCCTTTAGCGCTCTTAACGTTTCAATTAAAATGTACACTGAAATTCTGTTGTCGATTGACTTACAGTTAACACAGTCTCCCATTTCCATTAATTCGCTGTACCGTGTAATTGTATTGCCTACCTCAACCAATTTCTCCACTTCTTCTTTCTTCATTCCCAAATCAATGAAGTATTCTTTTGTCTTTGCAGGCTTGTTTCTCTCTTCAGGGCTCATTACATGAATCGGTTTCGCACCCATCACTCCCATCACATCTTTCTTCCCATGAATAATGACGCGCTGAGAGGTTAATGTTTTAGGATCAAAACCGCCTAAGGTGTGGAAACGAACAAAACCGTTTTCATCGATGTGTGTCACAATAAAACCAATTTCGTCCATGTGCGCACCAATCATTACTCGCTTACTTTCCTTCCCTTTTTTAATAGCGTAAACATTCCCCATGTTGTTCACCTTTATTTCGTCTACAAGTGGAGTAACCTCTTTAATTACATACTCTCTAATACGCTGCTCGTACCCCGGAGCCCCAGCAATTTCACAAATATCTTTTAATAAGGGAATGTTAATTTTCATCTTGTTTATTTTAATTTTCAACCTATTCTACATAGCTCAATTTAACCATATTCGACTGCCCTCTTTCATTAATTGGCATACTCGCAATGTTAATAATCAAATCTTTTTCTTGCACGTAATCGACTTTTTTCAACAAATACTTAATGTCTGCAATGGTGCGGTCTGTGCTAACAAATTTATCATAGTAAAACCCTTGAACACCCCAAACTAAACTAAGCTTGTTAAGTAAGCTGTGGTTTCCTGTGAAGGCAAAAATCCCAGCCTTTGGTCGGAAACTAGAAATTTTAGAGGCTGTGTAACCGGAATGCGTCATGGTTACGATTGCCTTTGAGTCTACACGTTGAGATAATCGACAGGCGTTGTAACAAACAGAATCTGAAATAAAACGATCTTCATTTACTTCAGCCGGTGGAAATTCTAAGTGGTAAATAGAATCTGACAATTCAATCTGTTTAATAATTTTTGTCATCGCTTTAATAACCTCAATGGGGTAAGCTCCAACAGAAGTTTCTGCACTTAACATCACAGCGTCGGCTCCATCTAAAACGGCATTTGCCACATCATTTACCTCTGCCCTAGTTGGAGAAATACTTTCAATCATGCTCTCCATCATCTGGGTGGCAATAATAACAGGCTTTGCTGCTCTCAAACACTTTTTTACCAGGTCTTTTTGAATCAGCGGAACTTGCTCCATTGGCACCTCAACACCCAAATCTCCTCTGGCAACCATAATTGCATCTGACTTTTCAACGATATCGTCAATATCATCTAATGCTTCAGGTTTTTCAATTTTTGCAATTACTCGAGCCAGGTTACCTTCCTTTTTAATCAAGTGTTTTAATTCAATAATATCTCTTGCAGACCGCACAAAAGACAATCCAATCCATTCCATATTGTGCTCTAAAGCAAAGGCTAAGTCCTCTTTATCCTTCGGAGTTAAACTAGGCATAGAAATTTTTGTGTTCGGTAGGTTCACTCCCTTGTTTGAAGAAAACTTCCCGCCGTTTAAAAACTTAGCTTTTACTGTCGTTTTTCTATCTGTATCTATAATTTCTAAAGCTAGCTTTCCGTCGTTTATTAAAATTTTCTCTCCCTTTTGAACATCTTTAGGAAATGTTTTATAACTGATGTAAGCTTTAGTTCCATCTCCCTCAATTTCTTCGTTCGTGAACTCAATTACATCACCTACCTTTACTTTAGTTCCTTCTTTTATTTTTCCAACCCTAATTTTTGGTCCTTGCAAGTCGCCCAATAGGGCTGTGTGTATTTGCTGCTCTTTGTTTATTTGTCGAACTCGTTTAATTACATCTACGTGATCACTATGTTCTCCGTGCGAAAAGTTAATTCGTATTACATTTACTCCTTCCGCAATAATAGCTTCCAACATTTTTTTAGACGAGGTTGCTGGCCCTACGGTAGCGACAATTTTGGTTTTTTTTGTTGTTTTCATTTTTTCTTTTTAAAACAATAAATTGCTTTTTGACTTTAATTGATCTACTTCAACTTCATACGTTGTAAGCACATTTTTAATTTCTCCTATCTTATTTATTAACTCCTCTTTTTCTTCACCTCTACGTATACCTCGAATTAATAAAAAATAATCTGATTTTTTCTCTTCAGGAATTAAAACCCCTTTTGAACAGCGGTTGTTAATCAAGTAATATTCCAGGTGGTTTTCGTCATCTATAAAACTAAAGAATGAATAGCTCTGATTGTCACCCTTAATGTTGATCTCATAGTTTTCCCCTTTTTCTAAGTCAAACTCTAAAACGTTGTTTATCTCCCAGCTTAAACGGTAATCTTTAGCGTGACTGCAAATACCAACCAGTTCAAAATCATAATCTTCTTCTACCTCTAGGGTTAACTTTGCCATAAAGAATTACAATATCCTTTTTTTCATAAGATTAAGAACAAATTTACATCTTTAAATGGAGACTTTAAGTGGAGTGCGCCAATCAATACTTCACAAATGATGAGACATTAAGGTGCTTTGCTTAACTTTAGTAACATGAATTTACTTCGCAAAATACTCTTCACTACGTTACTTCTTGTTTTCGCTGCCGTTTTAGGACTTTATTTCAGTGGAAATATGCATTTACTTAAAGCAATAAAAAACACCTATTTGGTAGGTAAAACCGGCCCAACGATTGATGACTATCATAAATTTATTAACAGAACTGTTGAAGCCAACCAACCAAAGCCCCTATCTAGCTATACCGAGCCACCGGAGGTTTATTTAACTCCTGAAGAAGAAAATCTCTTCAAAAAATGGGAAACAAGCGCCTTTGTCATTTTAAAAGATGGAAAAATGCTGTTTGAAAAGTATTGGGATAATTATTCCGACGAGAGTTTAACCAACAGCTTTTCTATGGCAAAAAGCTTTACTTGTTTGTGCATTGGTGCCGCCATCAAAGAAGGAAAGGTTAAATCTACTAATCAGCTTATTAGCAGTTTTTTACCTGAGTATAAAGGAAGCGGTATTCGAATCAAACACTTACTACAAATGAGCAGCGGTATAGACTTTGGCGAAAGCTACGGCGACCCATTTGGATTTATGGCCAAAGCATATTATGGCACAGCTGTATACAACTTAACCCTTTCTAAAAAGAGCACTAAACCTCCTGGTGTTGAGTGGAAATACCAAGGAGGGAATACCTTATTACTTTCCTTTATTGTTGAACGTGCCACGGGAAAATCACTTTCCAGCTACTTTGCGGATAACTTTTGGCAACCAATCGGTGCAAAAAACGATGCGCTCTGGACATTGGATAAAAAAGAAGGAAAAGAACGTTCATATTGTTGTTTTTATAGCAATGCACGTGATTTTGCTAAAATTGGACAGCTTATATTAGATAGTGGCAAAGTGCAGGGCAGTGAACTCATCGGGTTAGATTACTTTAAGGCATCCTTTTCTCCTGTTAATCTTCCTGACGAATTTGGAGACACAGTAAACCACTACGGATACCAATGGTGGCTGAGCAACTATAACGGAACCTCATTCCGCTATGCAAGAGGAATTTTAGGGCAGTACATTGTTATTGTACCAGAGTGGCGTGTAGTTTTTGTTCGCTTAGGCAAAAAAAGAGACCCAACGAGAAATGCTGTTATTCCGAGTGATTTATTAGAATATTTTCAAATAGTAGAGCGAATGAATAGCTTAATTTAACTTTATATTTTTGACTTGATTCTAGTTAGACGCTTCTGCATTAATCTCTGCTCAAATGGAACAGTTTTTGATAGTACGGCAGCCGTAAATTAAACAGGTTATAAATGCGTTTCCTCCTTCTCTTGACTTCTTCGCTGTTCACACTAACCAGTTACGCTCAAAAAGTTGTTGTTGTCGATTCTAAGTCTAAAATTCCTTTGCAGTTTGTAAGTGTAGTGGCATACCCAAGTCAGCAATCTATCACCACAAACGCTAAAGGGGTTGCAGATATAAAAGTATTGAGCGGGAATGATTACTTACTTTTTCAAATGATGGGCTATCAGCGGTCTAAAGTTAAGTTAACTAGTTTAGATTCATCTGTTAACTTTGTTTTCCTTCAAAAGTCATATTTCGATGTTGGTGAAGTTGTAATCTCTGCAACAAGATGGAAACAACAAAGAAGAGATGTTCCACAAAAAATATCCACCATATCTCCTGAAGCTTTTCGTTTATTGAACCCTCAAACTTCTGCAGATCTGCTATCTACCTCGGGAGATGTTTATATTCAAAAGAGTCAACAAGGTGGCGGAAGCCCAATGATTAGAGGGTTTTCAACCAACCGTTTACTCTATGCGGTAGATGGAATACGAATGAACAATGCAATATTTAGAAGTGGGAATCTGCAGAATGTTATTTCATTAGATGCTTTTGCTATGGAAAATGTAGAGGTGCTTTTTGGTCCTGGTGCTATTATTTATGGTAGCGACGCCATTGGTGGAGTTATGAGCTTCAATACCAAGACGCCGACCTTAAGTAGCGATAGTTCTATTTTGTTTACGGGTTCGGCAGCACTCCGTGGAGCAACAGCAAATGAAGAACAAAGTTTTCACATAGACCTTTCTGTGGGTGGCAAAAAATGGGGCCTCTTAAGCAGTTTTACTAGAAGCGATTATGGTGATTTAAGAATGGGTAAAAATGGTCCCAAAGACTACTTAAGAGACTCTTTAGTTGTCACACAAAACGGACAAGACTTTATTGCTAAAAACAGTGATAATCTATTGCAACGACCGAGTGCTTTTAGTCAAATTAACTTGATGCAAAAAGTCCTTTTTAAACCAAATGACAAGTGGTTGTTTAAATATGTTTTTCATTTTTCTGAAACTTCAGAATACGGGAGGTATGACCGATTAACGCAAAAAAGAGACGGAACCCTGCGATTTGCGGAATGGAATTATGGCCCTCAAAAATGGCAAATGCACCACGTTGAAGTTGAGTTAAACAACAAAACAAACCTTTTCGATCGAGCTAAACTTAATCTTGCTTTTCAACAATTTGAAGAAAGTCGAATTGACAGAAGTCTTAACAGCTCTACCAGAAGAACAAGAACAGAAAACGTCAACGCCTATTCGGCGAACTTAGATTTTACAAAAAAAATAGGAGGTGGTCATGAATTGTTTTACGGAGTTGAAAGCGTTATTAACCAGGTTAACTCAGAGGGATTTTCAACCGATATTATTACCCTACAAAAACAAGACATTCAAACAAGATACCCTGACGCGCTATGGCTATCTAATGCAGTTTACCTCACCGATCATATTCAAATTAACAACAAATTAAGTTTAGACGCAGGAGTTCGAGTCAGCCAGTTTGCGATGAATGCAGAGTTTGACCAACGTTTTATTCAACTCCCTTTTCAACAAATAAGCTTAAATAAAGCTGCTTTAAATGGCAGTTTGGGCGTACTTTACAGGCCTGTAGACTCTTGGGTAGTAAGCGCAAACTTATCTACTGGGTTTAGAGCACCAAATGTTGACGACATGGGTAAAATATTCGACTCTGAAGATTTCGCAGTTGTAGTACCCAACAACCAGTTAACCGCAGAATACGCCTATAATGCAGAACTTTCCGCTTCAAAAACATTTGGTAGCATCTGGGAATTTGATATTACTGGTTTTTATACCTACCTAAACAATGCATTGGTTCGTCGAAACTCAAGCCTAAATGGTAATGATAGGTTATTTTTTGATGGAGGGTTAAAAAGAATTCAATCCATTCAAAACGCCGCATTTGCTGAGGTTTTTGGCATTCAAACTGGTGTTGAAGCGCGACTTACGAAACAAATCAAATTCGAAAACAAGTTAAATATTCAGCGTGGAACAGAAGAATTGAAGGGTGGGAGCACAAGCCCTTCGAGGCATGTTGCTCCGCTTTTCACCGTTTCTAGGTTAAGTTATGTAACTGAAAAGCTTCAGGTTCAAGCATCCTTTATTTACAACCATCAAATTAAATACGAAGACCTAAATGTTGGCGAACAAGAAAAGGCTTACTTATATGCCGCCGACGAAAACGGTCTGCCCTATTCTCCTTCATGGTATACCTTTAACATTAACACTCAGTATAAAATCAACAAAAACATTTTGTTTAATTTAGGAGTTGAGAACCTTACAGATCAGCTTTATCGGCCATATAGCTCAGGAATAAGTGGGCCAGGCAGAAACGTTACTGGTTCTATTGTAGCTACCTTTTAATTATGAACATTGAAGAACTAAGAGAATATTGTATTCGAAAAAAGAGAGTTACAGAGTCTTTTCCGTTCGATGAGCGCGTTCTTGTTTTTAAAGTAATGAACAAAATGTTCGCCTTAACTAATATAACAACCTGCGAAAGCGTGAACTTAAAATGCGATCCAGAAAAAGCGTTGGAGCTTAGAGCAACATTCGAAGGTATATTAGAGGGCTATCACATGAGTAAAAAACATTGGAATACAGTTCTGCTTGAGTCTGATATAAGAACGTCGCATTTGTTGAGTCTAATTGATGACAGTTATAACCTAGTTGTGAGCAAGCTAACCACTAAAGAAAAAGAAGCCTTAAGTCTACTTTAGCAATTGTAATCTAATAGATTTCTCTAATTTGGTTGAACAGCTTAGCGTATGGAAGAAATAGCAAAAGACAAGAGTTTTTTAAAAACATTGATCAAGTACTTTTTACAAGGTCTTTTTTATCTTGTTCCCATTGGCGTAACGGTTTACCTCATCATATGGTTAGTTGTTAAAATTGATGGAATCATAAATTTAGACTTTCCAGGGCTCGGTTTAATTGCTATTCTAGTTGGCATTACAGTAATTGGTTTTTTAGGTTCTCACTTTTTTGTCTCTTACCTGCGCCCTTTGGACAGAGCAATGGAAAAAACTCCGTTAATCAAGTTGGTTTACACCTCAATGAAAGACATGATGAGTGCTTTTGTTGGAAAGAAAAAACAATTTAAAACACCTGTTTTGGTTACAATGGGAGAAGGCTTAGAAATTGAAAGAATGGGGTTTATTACGAAGGACGACTTAAGCGACATGGGAATAAGTAATGATAAAGCAGCGGTGTATTTTCCGTTCTCTTACGGCATAAATGGTCAGGTAATGATCGTTCCAAAAAAGAATATAACTATCATTCATGCCTCTTCTTCCGATGTTATGAAATTCATTGTTTCAGGAGGAGTTACGAACGTTGAATCAAACAATAAAACACACTTAAAAACAACCGATTATGAAAATTAGAAACCTTTTACTTGCAGGATACTTGGCTTTTAGCATAAGTGTCTTTGCTCAAGAAGCAACTTCGGTAACAGAAAAGTCGAAAGAAGTTGGGGCAGAAAGAGGCACCGCACTGAGTACAAAAATAAACAGAGCAACAGAAAAAGACATTATAAAGTCTTGGAAGTCAAAAATGAAAGATTTTGATGGAAACGTAAAAACCAATAAGTCTACCATCACTGCAACGGACGTAAAAATAAAATCTATTGACCCTAGCTATATAGAGGTATTTGCAGAGGTAAGGGTGGCTACAGAGCAAGAATTTGAGTTGGTTGTAATCTTTATTAAAAACGGTAAACCCCTGAGTGCTGAATCGGATTTGTCAGCTTATACGGCAGCAAAAAGCATTCTGATCGACTTTGCTAACAAATTGTCGAAAGAAGCAACTACAGAACACCATGAGGATCAAAATAAGCTTGCGGAAAGTCTTGTTAAAGACTTATAACGTGCTGAAAAAGAGAAAGAAAAAGCAGAAGAGGCCATAAAAGATGCCAAGCGTGCAATAAAAGAAGCAGAAGAAACCATTAAAGAAAAAACAAAGTTTCTTTCTGAAAATAAAAAGGCACTATCTAAATTAGCAGAGAAAATTAAAGCTCAAGAACAAAAGGTAAAAAAAGCAAACGATGAAATTGATCTTTTCAAGTAGCCTAATTCTTCTTCTTTTTTTAACTGCCTGTCAAAATAAAAAAGCTAGCGATGACCAAGTAGCAACCGTTTCGGCTATGCGGGGTTTGTGGCAAATGCAAATGGAATTAGAAGAGGGAAAGTTTCTACCTTTTACATTTGACTTTCAAGACAGCAGGGGAGAACTTAGAATGCGAATATTTAACTCAATTGAAACCATTGAGGTAAATGAGGTGGAACAGCGGAACGACTCCCTTTTTATCCAGCTGCCTATTTTCGAATCTTTCTTTGAGCTACATATAAAGAATGACACTACTTTAAGTGGTCGATGGGTTAAAAATTATCAAGGTGATAATTATTTCGTTCCAGTTGTTGCCAAATTTAACCAAGAGTCGCGTTTCCCTAGCTTGAGCAATGCCTACTTAACAAGTTTTGAAGGAAAGTATGAAGTTGTATTTAGTCCCGAAGCAGAAAAGCCAACAAGAGCTATCGGCCTTTTCGAACAAAATAAAAATGTTGTAACGGGCACATTTGCCACAGAAACGGGCGATTATCGTCATTTAGAGGGAAATGCCTCTGACTCTAGTTTACTGCTTTCTACTTTTGACGGTTCTCATGCGTTCTTGTTTGAAGCAAAACAAACCGATTCTGGTTTAGTTGGGATTTTCTATTCTGGAAAGCATTGGAAAGAAAACTGGATAGCACGAAAGAATGACTCGGTAAAACTTCGAAACCCAAATGAGCTGACCTTCTTAAAAGAGGGCTATAATGAGTTGTCCTTTAGCTTCCCGAACGCGAATGGGGACAGCATTTCCCTTCAAGACAAGCAGTTTGAAAACAAGCCAGTCATTGTTCAAATTATGGGCTCTTGGTGTCCAAACTGTTTAGATGAAACTAATTATTTCTCAACCTTATACAACAAATACAACCAACAAGGCTTGGAAATAATAGCTTTGGCTTTTGAACGAACGAGGACAAGAGAAAAGGCTTTTGAAAATTTAGCTCGTTTACAAAAAAGCACAGGTGCTAGATACTCCTTTTTACTCGGCGGAGCAACGAGAGAAGATAAAGCAGCAGAAAAGCTTCCGATGCTAAATCATATTATGAGTTATCCAACAGCAATATTTATTGATAAAAACAAAAAAGTTCGACGAATTCATACGGGCTTTTATGGACCAAGTACGGGTAAATTTTATGATGATTTTGTTAAAGAAACTGAAACTCTAATTGAAGAAGTGCTGAATGAACAATAAGAGACAATTAATTATTAGAAGTTTGACTGGCGGCGTTGTTTACGCGAGCCTTATGGCAGGTTGGGATTATCACAATAACCTGCCTTTTAACCTTTGGAAATTTCTTTTTTACCTGCTTTTTTTTGGTGCGTCTTTGGGTTTTTTTGAATATCGTCAGTCAAAAAGAAAAACCCAAGATCAATGAAGAAATACATAAAATCCGCTGTGATTCGAGGTCTTTTATTTGCTATTGGAATGGCATTGTTTGAGTACTTCGACGGTAGTATATTTAGTATTTTTAAATTTCTTTTTCACTTTGTTTTCTTTGGTGCATTTATGGGCGTCAGTGATTATTTTATCGATAGGCGAAAGAGAAAAAAAGAAAAAGAAAAACCGAATAAATAAAATATAAAACCTAACCCAGATGCTTTTATTTGGATGATAATAATCAAGAAAATCAACTTTATTTAATTTTTAATTATACTATTTTAAAACACTTACTCAAACTACATAGCTAACTATCAAAACCAAAAACCCTTAAAAAATGGAAAACACCTTTAACTTAAAAAAAATAATGCCTATCGCTTTAGGTGTTGTGGTCTTTGTACTTGCTTTTTTCGCTACTCAACATTTTCTATCTTCATCAGAAGAAGATAAAGCATTAACTGAAGCGGCGTTGGTTGAAAAAGCAGCAGAAATAAATCAATCTTGCCCCAAGATGGTGGATGAAGAAAAGAAACTAGAAAATGTCATGTCATCGCCAAATAATAATTTTCAATTCAACTATACTTTGGTAAATTTTTCATCAACACAGGCTTCAGATGATATGGGAGCAATACAAGAAGACCTAAAGTCCTCAATCATGTCAGACCTTAAAAACAACCCCGAATTGGAGCTTTTCAAAGAAAAGAAAACAACTTTGGTTTATTATTACAGTGACCGAGACGGAAATGCTATTTTCGACATAACTATTACACCAGACTTATACCATTAAAAAAAGGGCGCTAGGCCCTTTTTTTAATTTTCATCCAGCTTTATCCTGTCCTCTCGATTTGCTAATTCCCAAGCGGTAAGAAATACTAACCGAGCTACTCTAGCAGTTTTATCGTAATCAATCTTTTCAACCGTATCAGTTTCTTTGTGGTAATCTTCATGCACCCCACTAAAGTAAAAAATCACAGGTACATTATTTTTTGCAAAATTATAATGGTCTGAGCGATAATAAAAACGATTAGAATCGTTCTCGTCATTAAAGGTGTAGTCTAAGTCAATTTTTGTATACAGTTCATTTACTTTTTCGCTGACATCGTGCAGCTCAGAGCTTAACTTATCAGATCCTATTAAATAAATATAATTATCTTCTTCTGAATGACTTTCGTCATATCTCCCGATCATGTCTACATTCAAGTTAGCTACTGTATTTTCTAAAGGAAATATTGGGTGATTACTGTAATACCTTGACCCTAACAACCCCTTTTCTTCTCCTGATACTGGCATAATTAAAATGCTTCGTTTTGGACCCGTGCTATCTACCACAGCTTGTTGAAACGCTTGTGCTATTTCTAGCATCGTAACCGTCCCTGTTCCATCATCATCCGCTCCATTAAAAACCACGTCTCCTTCTTTTCCAATGTGATCGTAATGTGCCGTTAATATGATACATTCCTCTGGTTTTTCAGTTCCGGGAATGAATGCCAAAACATTTTCACTTGTTAAGTATTCCGTTGGCTTATCAATGTTTAAGGTAAACTTTAACGTTTGTCCGTTTTCCTCTTTCATCCCTTTTTTAACAAGCTTTTTCCACTTCATTCCAGCCTGTGTCGTAATTTCTTCAGCCACTGCAGTTGTTGTTGCAAGTGCTATCGTTTCATTTTCGTCTACATCCTCTTTCAATACCAATTTTGGTTTGCTATAATAATGCTCGTACTTTATTAGATTATCTTTTAATTTGGAACTGTGATACATAACTAGACTGGCTCCTTTCTTCTTAGCTAACTCAATCCTTTTTTTCATGGACCATTCACCAGAAATTTTGCTCTTTTTTGGCATTCCATCCATTATAAAAACAGCTTTCCCCTTTACATCCAATTCTGCATAATTATTGTAATCGTCTTCTTCTATTCCATAACCAACTAAAACAATTTCATTTTCCAAATTCTGTTTCACAATGATGCTAGGCGAGATAGAAAAATCTTTAAGTACAGCATACTCTTTATCTCCTATCGTAAGGTTTACATTCTTTGTGGTTTGTTCAACAAGATTAAAAGTTTGTGTGAACTCTTGATTTTCGGGTGGGTTTATACCAAATGATTTGAAGTTTTGAATAAGGTAATCCATTGCCATTTTTTGACCCTTTTTACCTGTCTCCCTTCCTTCAAACTTATCTGATGCAATTATATACAGGTGCTCTTTTAACTCACCTGCGGTAATTGTTTTTGAATATTTTTCCGCATTTTCATCGTATTCCTGTGCAATACATGTTAAACCAATTACAATTGCGCCAATGGTTAAAATTATATTTTTCATACCGGTTAAAGTTTAATTTTATTTACTCTTCTTTCGTGTCTACCTCCTTCAAACTCTTCGTTTACAAAAGCCTCAACACATTTTTTTGCCAACTCTATAGAAATAAATCGAGATGGTAATGCCAGCACATTAGCGTTATTATGTTGCCTTGCAAGACGCGCTAATTCTACTTCCCAACAAAGTGCAGATCGTATTTCTTGGTGCTTGTTTAAGGTCATGTTAATTCCATTTCCGCTTCCACAAATACCTATACCTAACTCATTTTTTTTTGACTCTACTGACATAGCTAATGGATGGGCTATGTCTGGATAGTCGCAACTATCGTCTGAAAAAGGACCAAAGTCTTCAACAGTATGTCCTAACTTTTCTAAGTAAGTTTTAATGGCTTGTTTGTACTCAAACCCTGCGTGATCACCACCAATAGCTATTTTCATAGTATTTACATTTAAATTACACTGCAAGTTTATTTAATGTTAGTAAGGTGTTCACATCTCTTGTTAATTACTTTCTAACAAAACTCACAACTTCTAATATCTAAACTTGTGTATTCCGTAAAAAAATCCAGCTGCACATATAATTGAATAACTGCGTTAAGTTAGCAGAAGTTTACCAGCGATTTATAAACATTCTTTGAACTGTTTATTTGCCTCTTTTATAATTTACTTATCAGTCTATACGTTATTAGGTAATTGTTAATAGCTTTTTAATTTATTCATTTAGTCAATAACTTAAGTAAAGGTATTTTGTTAATGAATTGTTATTTTGTATTAATAAGTCATTAAAGCAATCAAATAACGAAATTTGTTTAAACAGTATTAACGCCATAATAGTATTAATAGATTCTTTTTAAATTTTTAAATAAAATCTATTATTAATTTATATAATGTTGAAAAGTCTCTTTTTCTTTTTTTTAGGAATTCCATTTTTAGGGTTAGCGCAATTTGTGGATTCTACTCAGGAAAACTACAAAGCTTTTTATTATGAAGATGGTAAAATTTCTAGCGAAGGAATTTTACGAGATGGAAAACCCGACGGATATTGGATTACATATTTTCCAAATGGTTTACGAAAATCAGAGGGAAATAGAAAGAACTTTTTATTAGATAGCACTTGGAAGTTTTATAAAGAAAATGGAAATATAGAATACAAAATCAATTATTTAGAAAACAAAAAGAATGGAGTTTATCAACAGTTTAATGATAATTGTTTATTGATTAAACAAGAACATTTTAAAAATGATATAATCAGTGGAGTAACAAAAACGTTTTATCCTGACAGTTCTAACATGTTGGTTGAAAAAACGATTCCACATGAAAATGGAAGGCGAGAAGGCGTTGGTTATGAATATGGAAAGGATGGACGAATAACGGCCATAATTACATACAGTAAAAACTTTATTGTTAGTAATGAGCAAATTAATCAAACAGATAAAAATGGTTTAAAACAAGGTGTTTGGAAGGAATATTTTCCAAATCAGCGGTTGCAAACAGAAATGAGGTATAAAAATGATCAGTTAAACGGTTATGAAAAACAATATAACCGCCAAGGAAAACTTGAAAGTACAACGCTTTATTTAAATGGAGTAGAACAAAGTGATGAGAATAACATTGCTGATTTTGATATCAATACAATTTATTATGCTGATGGAACACCTAAATCGACTTCCGTGTACAATAAAGCAGGTAAAAGAGACGGTGTTTCAACATTTTACAATGAAGATGGTACTGTTGCTGCTACAGAAATATATAAAAATGGTTACTTGCTGAAAAAAGGGATCATCGATGCAAACGGTTTTTATCAAGGAGAGTGGGAAGAGTATTATTTAAATGGAAAAATAAAATCAAAAGGAACATATAAGGATGGAAAGAAATATGGGAAATGGGAGTATTATTTTACTACAGGAAAGGTAGAACAGAAGGGAGTATACGATGCTAACGGAAGGTATACCGGAGAATGGAATTGGTACTATGAAAATGGAAATTTACTCAGGCGAGAGGAGTTTAGAAAAGGAATTGAAGATGGTGAATTAGCAGAATATACATTGCAGGGTGAATTAATTACCAAAGGCGAATATTTTGATGGTGAAAGAGAGGGAGAGTGGTTTTATGAATTAAATGATCATCAAGAGAAAGGGAAATATAGATATGGAGAACGCAATGGATACTGGGAACATCGATTTCCTGGAGGAAAGGTTTCTTTTGAAGGTACTTACATTGACGGAGCATCGCACGGCAAACATAAGTATTATAGCGAGCAAGGTTATTTATTAAAAGAGGAGAATTATAGTTACGGACTAAAAGATGGAAAATGGAGATGGTACGACGCTTTTGGTAATGAAACCACTACTATTACTTATAAAGACGATGAAGAAATTAGAATAGATGGTCAAAAAATAAAGTAAGTGAATAATATTTTTTCATTCTAAATGTATCGCTACATTTACTTGATGCCAGATGCTTTCTCAGCAATTTCTAAATTTTTTCGCATTCTTATCAATCTTATTAGATTAGAGATATTCTTTGCTGCTTTCTTTTGTTTTTTCTTTTCACTTTTCATAGAAAGTTTAAGTGAGCTGGAATTTACTATTGTTGTTGTAAGCTCCCCCAAAACTAGTACAGTTTAAAAGTAGAATTTCTAATTTTAAAAACTGTAATATTATGAGCGCCAAATTTTACGCAGTGAGAAGAAGTATAAAAACTTAATAAATAAAACAATAGTTGGAATAATTATCTTCAGAAACCAAAAAGTTGTGTTTGCAAACGTACGGGCTTTAGATATTCTAAAATACAAATCTACTTCTGAGATAATTGGATTGAATCAGCACAAATTATTAAAACTTGAATAACCAAACCTTCAAACTGATCGTGAAATAGCCATTTTTTCAGGAAAAGAAGTTCCATTATTGGAGTTTGAATTTATTGATGCAAACGGGAATTCTGTTTTCGTAGAATCAATTACTACTAAAATAGATTTTGAAGGAGAGGAATGTATTTTAGAGTCTTTTGTAGAAATTACAGATCGTAAAAAGATCGAAGCGGTAAAGGAAGAAGTACGAGAGCAAAAAGTAGATAACGATAGCTTACGGATTCAATTAGAGCAAAATAGAATAATTCAAAGAAGACTTCAAAACTCCCAATCCTATTCCGAGGGAATTATAGAAAGCTCGCTGGATATGATTTTTACTACTGACACAGAAGGTAGAATTAATAAAATAAACCCGGCTGTTAAACATGAATTTCAATATAAAAAGACCGATGTCATTCAACAGCCGTTTGGTTTACTATTGAGTGAGCAAAGGCTAGAGAAAGAAATTATAGAAAAATGTATATCAACCCGATTATTGGCGAAAATGGTGTAATCGAAGAAGTTTCGGGAATAGGTCATGACATCACTCAGAAAAAGTTGAATGAGATAGAGCATACGAATTCAGTAAAGGAGAAAGAGATTCTGTTAAAAGAAGTCCATCATCGGGTAAAGAATAACATGCAGGTAATTTCAAGCATTCTAAGCTTACAGAGTTCATACGTTACAGATGAGCATATATTAGAAGTTCTCAAAGAAAGTAGAAATAGAATTGCGGCTATGGCTTCAATTTATGAACGTTTATATAGCACTACCAACCTTTCTGATATACGTTTTTCGAGTTACGTGAGAGATTTGGTTGAAAGTTTAGTTAATACATACGAGTTACTTGATACGTCAGTTGAATTGGTTTTTTCTTTAGACGAAGTATTCCTATCTTTGAATGAGGCGATACCGTGTGGTCTAATTTTAAATGAACTTATTTCCAATTCGTTGAAATATGCATTTAAAGGAAGGAAGCACGGAAAAATAGAGATTACTTTGATTGGTAATTTGGAGAAAATTTCACTTTCTTTGGCACACGATGGAGTAGGAATTTCTAAAGAGATAAACGTCGAAAAAACAGATACCTTAGGCCTTCAGTTGGTTTCAACTTTGGTTGAACAAATGGAAGGAACACTAATCCTAGAGCGTCAGAACGGAACAAAATTTATCATCAGCTTTGATACAAAAAACGAAGTATGAAAACTAAAATATTAATTGTAGAAGACGAAGCGATTGTAGCAAAAGACACCTCTGTGTGTCTTGAAAAAATAGGTTATGAAGTAATCGCGTCATTTTCGAAAGGTGAAAAAGCGCTTTCGTTCTTAGAAGATAATAAGCCGGATTTGGTTTTAATGGATATAATGTTGGCAGGAAATATTTCAGGAATTGATGCTTCAGCGAGGATTAAAAAAGATTATGATATACCGGTCGTCTTTTTAACGGCCTATGCAGACGAAAAAACAATAGAACGAGCGAAAATCACTGAGTCCTACGGTTATGTTATCAAGCCATTTAAAGAAATAGATCTTAGAACGTCAATTGAAATGGCGTTGTATAAATTTAAAAAGGAAAAAGAGAAGTTATCAGGTGTTAGTTCTTCAGGAGCAAAGGCATCTCCTATCTCCACAGAGTATATTTATGTTAAATCCAATTCAAAGTTAGTCAAGGTTCAAAATGCAAACATTTTGTTTGTCGAAGCATTAAAAGATTACGTTATTATTCACACGGATAAAGAACGGTTTACCATTCATTCCACGATGAAAGACATTGAAAAGAAACTTCCAAGTAAGATGTTTATGAGAAGCCACAGGTCTTTTATATTGAACTTGAACAAAATCAACTCAATTGATAGTTTAATTGTGAACATTGAAAACTCTGACAAGAAAATTCCAATTGGGGGATCCTATCGAGAAGGGTTATTTAAACGATTAAACTTAGCGTAACTCAAAGAAACCGACGAAGGTCTACCTCTTTGTGTAAATCAGCACCCTGCTCGCAATAATTGATAAACTCATCAATTAATAACGGAGCCATAAAACACCCCCTGGTTCCCATACCGTTAAACATGTAAACATCTGCTTTGTCCGGGTGCTGCCCTATTAAAGGTCGTCTGTCTTTTATAGAGGGCCGAATTCCTGTTTGCACAGCAACAACCTCATAGTTAGACGTGGTTATTTCTTCTAAATGAGTCTTTAATAATTCAGTTTTTTCCGGTTCAATTTTATGTGCCGCCTCTTCAGAACTTGTATCCCATTTCCAAGAATAAGTGGCACCAACTTTAAAAATACTTTCTGAGGTAGGCAGAATAAAGACTTTCTTTTTCAGTAAGCTATCAGATGGAAGTTGGTTGTTTTTAACGGTGATTAGCTGTCCTTTATTAAGGCTAAACGGCAGGCTCTTAAATAGCGGATTGTATTTTCCTCGCGCTCCTTCGCAGAAGACAACTCTACCAAACTCGATGTTTTTATAGCGATTCGTCCGAAGGCTGGAAAAATCAAACTCTTCTTCCAATAGCGCGTTTTTTGCTTCAAGATTTGCCCTAAAATCTACGAGCAAGTCGCTAATATTTAGCCAAGAAGCCTGTTTTGCCAACCCCACTTTAAATTTTTCTGTCGGAAATAAGTTTTCTTTTACATCTGTTAACTCTTTATAAATATAGTCCCTTACATCTTCCTTGTCGTAACGATATTTCCAGAAATCTATCTCGTCTTGAGATGAAATTAATTTTTTTAAAGGAAGGCTAAAGTGGTATTGCTTGCCAAGGTACTTATCTAATTTTTCATAAAAAAAAGGGTTATAATTTAAGAACTCCTTTGCTCTCCAAGTTACCGTAAACCTTCTAAGTACAATAGGGTTGATTACCCCTGCTGCAACTCTGGAAGAAGAGTATTTTAAACCCTTATCTATAACCATTACAGACTTCCCTTTCTGCATTAATTCGAAGGCTAAAAACGTACCCGCTAAGCCTTGTCCAACAATAAGGTAATCTACTTTTTTATTCACCTGCCAAAAGTATTTAAATGAGAAGTAACTCTAAGAAATATCCTCTTTTAATTTGATTAACTTTGAATCAAAATTTAAGCATGGAAACTACCGTATTTGAAGCTGGGATGTTTGGCCCGACACAGATTGTACTTATCGTTGTTGCTGTAATATTACTCTTTGGAGCAAAGAAAATTCCTGAATTAATGAAAGGAGTTGGCAAAGGCATAAAAGAGTTTAAAGACGCAACCAACGAAGAAGATAAAGACAATACCCCAACAAAATAAATAAAAACTTTACATCCATTGAAAGGTTTTACTTCACTGAAAAATGTTCAGCAAGAGCTGACTAGTGCAAAAATTTCTTGCGTCGAGTTAGTTGATTACTATTTAAAAGAAATTGAAACGAAGCAGGATTTAAATGCATTTGTAGAAACTTTCGATAGGTCAGCAAAGGCTCAAGCAGAGTCGGTCGACCTTAAAATAAAAGAAGGAAAAGCAGGCAAATTGGCTGGCTTAATTATTTCAATAAAGGACAACATTTGTTACAAGGGGCACGGGCTTTCGGCGTCTTCAAAAATGTTAGAAGGATTCGAATCTTTATACTCGGCAACAGTTGTTGAGCGACTGTTAAAAGAGGATGCAATAATTATTGGCAGAACAAATTGTGATGAGTTTGCAATGGGTTCTTCTAATGAAACCTCTTATTTCGGTCCGGTTAAAAATCCGTTGGATAAAAACAAAGTTGCAGGAGGCTCTAGTGGTGGTGCAGCGGCTTCTGTAGTAGCAGGTTTGTGCATGGCAGCTCTAGGGTCAGACACCGGAGGTTCTATTCGTCAGCCAGCCTCTTTTACGGGTACAGTTGGATTTAAACCAACCTACGGTAGAGTTTCTAGAAATGGATTAATTGCATTTGGGTCTTCATTTGATCAAATAGGAACTTTTACTACAAATGTTCAAGATGCTGCATTGATTTCAGAGGTAATTGCAGGTAAGGACGAGTTTGACAGTACAGTAAGTAAAAAACCTGTTCCTGCTTATACAGCGTCTATTGATAGTTTGAAGGGGAAAAAATTAAAAATTGCATATTTCGATTGTTACGTTAATCACGAAGGAATAGACCCTGAGGTGAAGAATAGAACAATTGAAATTATAGAAAGTCTAAGAGCAGAAGGCCACCAAGTAGATGAGGTTAAGTTTGACTATCTAGATCAAATTGTTCCAACCTATTATGTGTTAACCACCGCTGAGGCGTCTTCTAACTTAGCACGTTACGACGGTATTCACTTCGGCTATCGCAGCCCAAACGCAACAGACCTAGAGTCAACTTATGTGAAGTCTAGAAGTGAAGGTTTTGGCAGGGAAGTTAAAAGGAGAATAATGCTTGGAACCTATGTCTTGAGCGCAGGGTATTACGACGCTTATTATACGAAGGCGCAAAAAGTTCGTCGTTTGGTTAAAGAAAGTACCCAAAAAGTTTTTGAGCAATACGACTTCATTATTTCACCAACCTCTCCGCACATAGCCTTTGATTTAAATGCGCAAAAGGACGATCAAATTAAAATGTACTTAGAAGACATTTTTACCGTTCAGGCTAATCTCGCAGGAATTCCTGCTATTTCTTTGCCTTTAGGACAAAGTAAAAATCAAATGCCCTTTGGTATACAGCTAATGACTGGTGAGTTCAACGAAGAGAAGTTGTTCGCATTTTCAAAAGAGCTCGTTAACAAATTTGCGTTAATAAAAGCCTAGAAAAAACAGAGAAAGGACAAGGGAATTGATGAATTTCGTAAAGGTGCAAGAAATCTTAACTTTTTGCGTTTTCAATGAAAGAGATCCATGAATAAAATACTCCTTTTAACCTCACTTTTTTTTAGATTTTCTAGTTTTGCGTCAGTTATTGATGCAAAAGAGCCCGATTCTATTGAATTTCATATTGCTCCCGATGATGCTGTTTTGTCGATGATTGACAGCTTAATGATGGATAAGTTTTACAACTGCTTTCGTTATTGCCAAGGAACTGATGACACAACGCTTGTAGACGAAATTCAAGAATTACCATACTCCTTATTGATAGAAAGGTTGAACGCACTAAACGAAGCAACTCCTTTTGATCTAACCTATAACCAATACACAAAAGCATTTATTAACCTGTACGTGAACAAACGAAGGCGCTTAAGTCGTTCGGTTCTTGGTCTAGCTCCGTTATACTTCCCAATGATTGAACAGGTTTTTGATGGATATGAAATTCCATTAGAGTTAAAGTACCTTGCAGTGGTTGAGTCTGCATTAAGCCCTTCAGCAAAATCGAGAGTTGGAGCTCAAGGGTTATGGCAGTTCATGTATCCTACAGGAAAAATGTACGGTTTACACGTAACGTCTTACACTGACGATAGAATGAACCCGTATAAGGCAACTGTTGCAGCGGCAAGGTACATGAAAGACCTGTATAAGATGTACGGAGATTGGAATCTTGTTTTAGCTGCATACAATAGTGGGCCAGGTAATGTAAACAAAGCGATACGCAGATCTGGAGGCCACAAAGACTATTGGAAAATCAGACCCTTTTTGCCTCGAGAAACAAGAGGTTATGTACCTGCATTTATTGCCGTTAATTATATGATGAATCACGGCAATGATCATGACTTGTATGCGAGCAATACGCTACTCTACGATGGAGGTGTGGATACGATAGAAATAAACACTGCATTTTCATTCAAACAGCTAGCAGACTACTTAAAGATTTCAGAAGAGGAAATTGCCTTTTATAACCCAATGTATAAGCTAAGTTATATTCCTAAGGCAGAAAATAAAACACAAACACTATGTTTACCTGCAGATAAAATTGGGTTGTTTTTGACCAACGAAAAAACGATTTATGCTGACATAAGAAGAAAGGAGATAGCGGATAGCATAGCAGGAAGGGAAAGCAAAATTATTGCTGAACCCGAAATGTTTGTTCATAGAGTAAGAAGTGGGGAGTTCTTAGGTTATATAGCAGAAAAACATGGCGTCACAGTTAGACAACTAATGGCATGGAACAACTTGAGATCATCTCGTTTAAAACCGGGTGATCGACTTACCATCTATTCAAAAGCACGTCCCACTCCCGTTAAAACCCAGGTACAAAGTTCTCCTGCTCCTGTAAAAAATGGTAACTACCAAGTTCACGTTGTTAAGGCCGGAGATACCTTATGGGACATTGCAAAAAAGTATGATGGTACATCGGTAGAGGATTTAAAGAAACTTAATAGCGAATTGAATTTTAAGCGCTTAAAGCCAGGCATGAAAGTAAAAGTTAGAAATATTGGTTAAAGTATTGAAATTAGTTCTTGTGTTTATTATTGCCAGCGCTGTTGTTGCTTGCGACAACTCAATTTCCCAAGATGATAAAAGTTCGTTGCCGAGTAGCTCAGGTAAGTTTGGAGAAGTGCTCGTTGTTGTAGATACTTTTTACGAAAACCGCCAGACTGGGATTGTTTTGGATAAAATATTTTCTGAGCCATTGGTTGGCATGCCCCAAGCAGAGGGGCAATTTAGGGCCTCTACAGTCCCTGCAAAAGCATTTAAATCCATATTAAAGAGAAGTAGAAACGTGCTAAAACTTAGCATAGGCAAAGGAAAAAGAACTGCAATAAACATTGAAGAAGATGTTTGGGCAAAGGATCAGTTAATGATTCAAATAACAGCTGCAAGTGATACAGACGCAGCAAGAATATTATCAAAAAATGTTCAGACAATTAGAGATTATTACAATGTTAGGGAGCTTGAGCGATTAAAAAAGCAGATTAAAGGTAAGCCACTTAAAGAGATCATGGATTCTATCTCCAAGCAATATCAAATAGAAATGGTGATCCCTCCCGGGTTTGTGCAAATGGCAAAAAACGATAATGGCTTCTGGTTGAAAAAAGAGAAATCAATCGGCCTGCACCAAATTATGCAAGGGGTTTGTGTTTTTATAAGACCTTACAATTCTGACTCGGTCTTTTCCAATGAAAGTATGATTGTTAATCGAAATGCTTTTACCAAAGAAATGATTCAAGGAACACCTGACAGCTCGTATATGGCCGTTTATGAAGAATATCGTCCAGCAACTAAAGAAGTAAATTTGAACGGCACCTATGCCATGGAATATAGGGGACTTTGGTACATGTTGAAGGACTTTATGGGTGGGCCATTCCTTCACTACACGGTGGTGGATGAAAAGAACAACAGAGTTGTTGAGCTTGATGCTTTTGTGTTTGCTCCTAAGTTTGACAAACGAGAATACTTGAGAGAACTAGAAGCAGTATTAAAGACAGTTAGTGTTAATTAGCAAAGTTAGAATCGTCTGCTACGGTTATTTTTCTGCTAATAAAAATTGATACAATTCCCATAGCAATAGCGAAATAACCCACGAGATCATAGTTGTGGTATAGTCCATCTTCTCCAATAGTAATTATTAACCCGGCGAAAAAAGCGGCAACACCATTGGTTAGCTGCCGGAAAGAGGCATTAAAACTCATAAAACTTCCTCGATTCTGAGGTTTTACTGAAGAGGTTACCATTGCCGTGGAAGGAACCATTCGACCGGCACCAAAGACAAAGAAAAGCGCCGTAATGATTAGCACTAATCCGATAGGCGTCTCCCCTATTTGAGTAAGAAAAAAGATGGGAACTGTTGCAGCAAGAACGGTTATTGTAAAATCTTAGATCGGCCATACTTATCAGCCATTCTACCTATAAAAGGAGAAGAAAAAACCGTTAGTGCACCACCTATAAGGTAGATGTATTTGATTTGAGAGTCGCTAAAGCCTACGTTGGTCGTTAGGTAAGGGCTGATAAACGGTACTACCGAAAAGTGACTAAACATGATGACGCTTCCAAACAATAGGGCTAGCATTTGATTTTTGTTGCTTGTTACATTGCGCACTATTTGTATCGGAGATGGTTTCTGTTCATAAGAGCTGATATGGTCTGTCATGCTCGGTATGTAAATCGCCACAGGGATGAGCGTCAATAAAGCAAGTCCACCTAATACTATAAATGGCATGTGCCAGTCAGAGAGGTCGGCTAAAAATAGACCTGCAGGCACTCCAATTACAGAAGCAACAGAAAAAGCTGCCATTACCATGCCCATTGCGCTTGCTCTTCGTTCATTAGGAATAGCACCCCCAATGATGGAGAGAATTAGCGCACCCATAAGACCGCCGAATAATCCGGTGATGGATCTCGTGATTAATAAAAGAGTAATAAGTTTGGGCAAAACCACAGGCTAATGTGCCTAAAGCAAAACCTGCAGCCATTGTCAAAATCGCTTTTTTACGATCAAACCGATCGATAAAGAATGCACCAACGAAACCAGAAGTACCTGCAGAAAAAGTGTATGTTGACACCAATAAGGCGAATTGACTAGGCAAAATGTTAAAGGAGTCCATTAATTGAGGCCCTAACGGCATCAAAATCATAAAGTATGTAATGTGTGAGAACTGAATAACGGCTAGCGTTAAAAGCAGGATTTTCTCTTTGGTCATACGTTAATTTGAGGGGTTAAAATTACCCAAACACAACCTCTAACACTGCTTTTGACTTTATGTTTGTAAGGCCACCAAGTTGAGTGTTGTAGTAGTTTATTATCATATTTAGAAGACGACTCCGGTCCAACTTCGGCAAATTTTCTGGGCTCTCTCGACCAGTTTTATATAATTCTACCTCTTCCTTAGTAAAAAAGTTTGGGTGGGTTGGCTTTGTTGTGCACCCTTCTCCTTGTTCCATGTCAAAATAGGCATGTTCTTGTGTAATAAATGGCTGAATGCCTAAAACATCCATTAAATCTAGCAGAAATGTGATGTGAAAGGAAGAGGTTGGAATTTTTGCAGTGTTGAGTTGGTGGAGTTTTTCCGCTACGTATTGGTATAAACTAAAATTTTGCTCCTCCTCTTTAATGACCTTCGAAAGAACTTCAGCCAAGAAAAACCGGATCGCATTAGTTGATACATTTTCGGGCGAGGAAGCGATGGAGTTGTTATAAGTGAGCTCTTTTACTCTGTGTATGTTTGATTTTGATGAGAGGTAGCATACAAATTCAATTGCCGATAAGGGCTGAAAGAAATTGCCTTGTTTGTTTTTTTTACTTTTTGTTTTATTTGAAAGTAGGGAGATTAACCCTTTTTCTTCGGAAAGGACCCTGCTGATTAACGAGTTTTCACCGTATTTAAATGATTGTAAAACAATCCCTTTACTTTGAAGCAACATGTTATTTGACGAACAGGATTTTCCCCACTTCTGTTTGCAGTTTTAGGTCTTCGTTTTCACCGCTCAGAAAGACGAGGTAAACACCCGTTGATGCTCTCCTCCCATTGAAGTTGTTTCCGTCCCATAATACTTGCCCACCTTGTGATTTTATCTCATTAATCAACGTGCCGCTGATGTCTGTAATTTTTACAGTCGTGTTGTCCAGTAAGCCACTTATGGCAATGTTTCCGCTGTAGTCCGGGCGAACAGGGTTCGGGTAAATGTTGATATCGTTCAGGTTCTTCGCTCCGTTGATCGCCTCCCCTCTGTAAGAAACTAACCCTTTAGAAGTAGCAATATAAACTTCACCGGACTCATCATCTATACTTATTGCGCTAATTGAGTTAGACAGTAAGGGGCTGTTGTCAATATTGAATTCCAAAATAGTTTCTTTACCATCGGCAGATAATAAAATAACACCGGAGTTCTCCGTCCCGATCCACTTCCTGTTGAATCCATCTATTGCTATTTCTGTAACAATAGAGTTTTGCAGAACAACTTCATTATTTTCGCCATCAAAGAAAATCACCCTATCAAAATCTAAGTCGCCGTTAAATACGCCTGACGGATTAAAGTGCACTGCGATTCCATCCGACGTTCCGATCCAGATTAATCCATCTTTGTCCTTTTCAATCTTTATACCTCTTGCTCCAGGAATGCTTCCAAAACCTTCAGCTCTGGTTAGTCGTATCGATCTATCGTCGGAAATGTCTTTAATGGTTCCACGATCATCATAAACAATAATGTCATTGTCCTTTGCCATAGCAATCCACTTATATCCGTTATCATCGACTTCTATGTCGTACATGGCAGTTTCGTCAGATGAATATAAAGAACCAAGATTATAACTGAACCAGCTGCCGTTGGCTAAACGAACTGAAAGGCCATTCTTTTGGTAGGTATTTGTAATCCATAGGTTTCCTTCTGGGTCAAAAACCGTCTCACCAGTTCCAATCCATAGTGCCGGTTTCCACGCTTCTCTTCGTTGTATTGCTGAGGTCAATTGGCCAAAGTTGTTAGTGTAAACCGTATTGGTGTCTTGATATATTTTGAAGGGAACACTGTTGCTAAATTCAGCTAAACCTCTGCCCCAAGAGCCAAAGAATACTTGATCGGGGTTTTCAGGGTTGATGGTAACAGAAACAACGTCAAAAATGCCATTGAGCCCAAGATTTGCGCCATGTTGGTAGGCGGTCCAAGTTGTCCCATCGAAGCGGGAGACCTTTGCAAGGTCGAATCGGTTATTATAGGTTCCATCAATTGCACCATTGGTTACCCATAAACTCCCTTCTGCTGCATCCATGTCGAATATAGCTGCCGTTAATGGTCCGTTTGGCTTTATTCCTGCTATAGTTGCGCCGTCGGTTGTAGATATTTCTACTAATGGAGTAAACCCATTGATTTCAAATAAACGATTGTTAGCAATTGCAGATCCTTTGGCATTAGACCCGCCCCTGCTTAAGGTGTTTACAATTTGGGATTGGTTATTGAAAAGTATAGTACTTGTTCTTGTGGTTAGTACAAACTCATTGTTAACCGTCTCAGATAAGTTAATAAAGTCAAAGTTGGCTAACTGCTGATTGGTCGAAAATTGGTTTCCATCATAAATTAGAACGCTGTCTTTAGCGGATCCTTCACGAAACACAAAGTTGATTAAGCTGTTGTTTTCCCAAACTGAATAAAAGGCAGAAGTATTCTTAACTGGAAGTTTTGTCCATGCATTGAAATCAAGCAGGTTGCTTGAGATGTTAGCTGAGAAAATTCCATTGTCAGACGCTGCATAAAGGCTGTTACCCAGTTGATCTACCGAGTTTATGTTTATTGGTGTTCCATTAGGTCCAAATTTATAGGTGTCTACAATTTCTTGTCGATCTAAGTCAACCACGGTTATGCCATAAGCCATACATAAATAAGCCAAGTTGTCGATTATTCTGATTTCGTTGATTGTCTTTTCTTCATTGCTTAGTTGAATAAAGGGGATGTTAGTTATTTCATCCCGTCGAATCAAATCAATATTAGCGTTGTCATAAACAATAATTAAAGTTTCATATGGAGCAGAATATGCTAACTTTGAGACAGATACGTCGTTTAGGAGGTTGGCCTTGGTATATTTCTCTAAAGAATTGTCAGCTGTGTTGTATGTGAAAAGCCCTGTTTGGGTTCCCGCGTAAATCAGTGTCCCGTTTGATGCGATTGAGGTGCCGCTGTTAAGCGGTAAATGATCTGTCCAACTTCCAATAGGTTTAAGCTGTGCTTTCGCGTAAATACTGATTACGGAGGCGACAAAGATTAAAAGGTTCTTTTTCATAATAAGTCGAAATAAAACAAAGATAGACGTAAAATATTGTATAGAATTACTATTATATTTGCAGACGTTTCGGCCCCGTAGTTCAACTGAATAGAATATCAGATTTCGGCTCTGACGGTTACAGGTTTGAATCCTGTCGGGGTCACATAAGTTAAAAGCCACTTTCATTTTTCAATGGGGTGGCTTTTTTATTTATAGGGAATAAAGTCTAAGCCCTTAGTTTAGTTTTAACGGCATTGAGCGATCTTTCAATGTGGTCACTTATTGCGACAGGTTTGGAACTCTCACACGGTTTAATTTGCTGATTTTAGAACGTAAATCTGTGATGAGTACCCTCCGCTGGAGTTTGCTACGATGTTTGATTTTAAACCTGTAAAGAATGCAGCCAATAAATTTTGATTTCCGGTTTTATACCTTTCACTGAGCATGCTTACATAAAATGAATCAAACTTCATAGGTAAGGTTTGTGTCACTTGAAGGCCATGTTTTAATGCAAGCTTCTTGATGTCTTTTTCAGAAAAGTGGTAGAGGTGTCTTGGAACATCGTATGCAGCCCAATGCTTTTTGTATTTTTTGGCATCGTAGGACTGAAGATTGGGTACAGCAATAATGATGGAGCCGTCTTTTTTAATAAGTCTTTTTAAGTCAACAATTCTCTCGTTTAAGTGAAAAACATGTTCAAGTACATGCCACATGGTTATAAAGTCGAAACTTTCTGAAGCTAATTCAGCAAGGTGTTTCTCCCCTTCCACCGTGAGTTGAAAGTTTTTGATCGCCTGAAGTTTCGCACTTTCCGATGGCTCTATTCCTTTCACGCTAAATCCGTGTTGCTTTGCCCTTGCTAAAAACTCTCCCGTTCCACAACCTATATCGAGCAAGTTTCTATTGTTGCTTATGCGTTGTAAAAGGCTTACTTTTTTGTCCAAGGTATAGTTCCTAACTTTTTGATATAAAAAATTAACCAACCCTTTTGATGTGTTGCTATGTGATATGTAGTCGTCAGATTCGTAATATTTCCCAATCTCTGATTCTAGTGGGATTGGATTAGTAAATGCAAAGTTGCAATTAGTGCATTTCACGATATTAAATCTTTCGTCGCTGCCTGTGTTGTCGTCACAGGTTAGAAATGGTGTAAAGTTTTTTGCTTCACAAATTGGGCAGTTGGTGTAAGTTTTCATGTAGATTGTTTCACGTGGAACGTTTGTTTTATCTTCCAAAATGGATGAGTAAAACAGATATGTCTGAAGGAGAGACCCCACTTATTCTAGACGCTTGTCCGATTGTTTTGGGTTGAATTTTGGATAGCTTTTCTCTTGCTTCGGCCGATATGGAAGTAAGTTTGTTGTAGTTGAAGTCGTCTTTTATTACAACATCCTCCAAGCGATTTAACTTGTCCGCCATTTCTCGTTCTCTTTCAATATAACCGCTGTATTTAATTTTGATTTCGGCTTGCTCTATACAGTCTTGCGGAAAGCTTGTTAATGCTTTCGCTTCTGATGGCAGTCCTTTCATAACAGAATCTAATGTCACCTGAGGTCTAGAAACAATTGAGGCTAGCTTCATTTTTTGTTTGATTTCGCTGGTGCCAGACACTCGTAAAAATTCATTTACCTCTTTAGGGTCAATACTTGTTTTGTTGAGGTGTTTCAGGATGTCGTCAGTTGTTTTTTCTTTATGCTCTAAAGCATGTAGTCTTGCGTTTGAGGCAAGTCCAATTTCGTTTGATGTTTTGGTCAACCTAGAGTCGGCGTTATCTTGCCGTAGTAATATTCTGTATTCTGCACGAGAGGTAAACATCCGGTATGGTTCTTCAGTACCCTTGGTAATTAGGTCGTCAATTAATACGCCGATGTATGCTTGATCGCGACGAAGTATCAATGGGTTCTTATCTTGTACCTTTAAGCTAGCATTAATTCCTGCCATTAACCCTTGTCCGCCGGCTTCCTCGTAGCCGGTTGTTCCATTAATTTGTCCTGCAAAATAGAGGTTGTCAATTAATTTTGTTTCTAGCGTATGCTTTAATTGTGTAGGAGGAAAATAGTCATATTCTATAGCGTAGCCTGGTCTAAATAATCGTGCATTTTCAAATCCTGCAATGTGTCTTATTGCTTCAAACTGCACATCCATTGGTAACGAAGTGCTAAAACCATTAACGTAGATTTCAACCGTATTCCATCCTTCTGGTTCTACAAATATTTGATGTCTTTCTCTTTCAGCAAAACGCACAATTTTATCCTCGATAGAAGGGCAATATCGCGGTCCGGTTCCTTCAATTGCCCCACTAAACATGGGTGATCGATCTAGCCCACTTTCTAAAATCTCGTGAACTTTTTTGTTGGTGTAAGTGATATGGCAACTCCTCTGTTCTACCAAAGGTTTTGTATCGGTAAATGAAAACTTCGAGGGAAATTGATCTCCTTTTTGTTCTTCCATTTTGGAATAGTCTAGCGATCTACCATCTACTCTTGGCGGTGTTCCAGTTTTCATTCTTCCATGGTCAAAGCCAAAACTTTTCATTTGTTCTGTGATTCCAGTTGAATTTCGCTCAGCGGCGCGCCCTCCTCCGAAGTTTTTTTGTCCAACATGAATCAAGCCGTTTAAAAAGGTTCCATTCGTTAAAACGACAGACTTTGCTTTAATTGTCATTCCTAAGGAGGTTTCTACTCCTGTAGCTTTATTGCTATTGGTGGTTATGCCAACAACTGTATCCTGCCAAAAGTCAACGTTGGGAGTTTGTTCTAACATTAAGCGCCATTCTTGAGCGAATAGCCAACGATCGCTTTGTACCCTGGGACTCCACATTGCCGGACCTTTGGAAAGGTTTAGCATTCTAAATTGCACTGCAGTTCTATCGGATATGATGCCAGAATACCCGCCCATCGCATCTATTTCTCGAACAATTTGTCCTTTTGCAACACCACCCATGGCCGGGTTGCATGACATTTGAGCAATGGTTGACATATTCATAGTAATCAACAGAACAGAGGAGCCTAAGTTGGCTGCCGCTGCTGCTGCCTCGCAACCTGCATGGCCTCCTCCTACAACAATAACATCATATTCTTTTAGCATACTTGTTGATTTTGTTTCACGTGAAACGTTCAGCGAATTTATTCCTAATCAGCGCACAAAGTTAGGTAAAAATCCTCTTTAGCCCTTATTTCTTCAGCTTCTTCAGGAGTTTTGTCGTTGTAACCAATTAAGTGCAAAACTCCATGAATTATCACCCTCTTTAGTTCGTGGAGAAAATTTACGTTGAATGAAGCTGCATTTTCTTTTACCCTTTCAACACTTATAAATAGGTCTCCTGAAATGATGTCATTTTCAACATAGTTGAAAGTTACAATGTCAGTAAAAGTATCGTGATTAAGGTAGGTTTTGTTAATCTCTAGTAGATACTTATCGCTACAAAAAACACAATTGACATCGCCTAAAAGTTTACCTTCAGCACCAACAGAATTCTGCACCCAAGCATTAATTCGGTCTTCGTTTAAGTTTTGGAAAGTAACATCTTCAACATGAAAAGTGACTGAACCGGCAGACATGAATTAAGTAATATTAAAGGATAAAATAACTTTAGAACCATCTTGCTCGAAGGTTATATTATCTGCTAAACTTGTCATGATAAAAATTCCTCTACCGTCGATTTTTTCGATATTATCAGGGTGAGTAGGGTCGGGAACATTTTCATAGTCAAAACCAGAACCTTGATCTAAAATTGTAAACTGATATTGTTTTTCACTCAAGTCGAACGAAAACTCCACCGACTTGGTAGCATCAAGCTTGTTGCCATGCTTGATTGCATTACTCATCCCTTCAGAAACTGAAACAAGAATATTTCCAAAAATTTCTTCGGGGATGCCAAACTCCTCTTTGACGGACTCAATAATTTGTTCCACCTTCGCCAGAGATTCAACAGATGAATTTAATGTATAGTGTTTTGTAGTAGAGCTGGTCATCATTTTTCAATCTGGTTAAAGTACTCTGAAACTTTCAATTTAAAGTAAGAATTAAAGGCCGGAGGAAGTGTTCTCATCCATTCCGTTTCCTGATCTTTTCGCTTATTATACTCAAAAAAAGTATTTGGGTTGCGAGAAAATTGTTCTACCACCTCAGTTGCCTCCCTTTTTTCATCCTTTTCTCTCTCTTTTTCAGTTCGTTCTGACTCCAAAAGACGCGTCAGAATTTCTTGCTGGCGAAGGAGTGTTTCGTTGGTAATCTGTTTATTAACAAGGTCGGTTTCCGTTTGCTCCATCAAGTCCCCCAACTTTTTCATGCTACCACTTCCTTGTCCATTGCTTTCTCCAATTTCTTCTTGCAGTTTTTCTACCGCTTTTCTTATTGCAGCCTGTTTAGCAGCCATTTGTGCCAACTCCTTACTCATCCCGCTACTACCTTGGCCCGGTTTTCCTTGTCCGGGTTTTTGACCCTTCTTTCCTTGTCCTGGCTTATTTCCTTCTTCCATCGCCTTTTTAAGGGCTTCCATTTGTTTGTTCAACTGTTGTTGAAGCGATTTCATGTTTGACGGACTGCTGCCCTTTCCTGGCTTAGGTTTTCCGCTACCAGGTTTTTTACACTTGCCGTTGCTCTGCATCATCGATTGTTGCATTTTTTGAACAGAATTATCAAGTAACAATGCCAAGTTATTTAACGAGGTCATTGCTAATTGTTGTCGGTTTGAAGCCTGTGGTGTTCTTCTTTCTTGTAGCTCCTCAATTGCCTTTTCCATGTTAAAATTAACAGCGGTCATTTCTTGATTAATTGTCCGTGCGGCTTTTAGTTTCTGAATGCGTTTACTTAGTGCAAATAGCGAGTCTTCTACAATTTTTGAGTCATCTTTTAGTTTTTTCTGCTGCTGTGCCAGCGTTACATATCTAGGGTCGTTGCTACTTGTCTTGTTGATTTTTTCCATCACTTCTTCTTGGTCAAACGACAATTGAATGATGTTTTCTAATAAGGCTCGCAAATCTTCTAAGTTTTCAGCATTGCTTTCAGCGCTCATTTGTTGTTGCATTTGACTTAATTGTTCAGAAAGCTGATCCATTTTTTCTCCCGCCTCTTGTTGTTCTTCTCCAGCATTTTTCTTGTTTTTTTTGCTCAACTCTTCAGAGCTTTGTTGCATGTCACTTTTAATCTCCTCTTCCAATTTTTTTGTATCCTTTAAATCGTTAGGGCTTTCCAGTTCAACGTTTTTTTTCTTGACATCCTCTAACTCTTTAGAAACGTCCTCCATTTTTTTATTTAATTCGTCTTGCTTTTCCTTGTTCTCTTTCGTGTCAGTTTTTTTATCTTCTGTTTCTTTTTTTAATGCCGCTTGTTCTTTCCTTAATTCATCAAGCTTTTCTTTTGCTTCTGCAAGCTGCTTTTCAACCTCCAGTTGTTTGAACAGTTCTAGATTTCGATCTAGTTCTTTTTCCAACTCTTCGTTGTTCAATTCCATTTGTTCAAGAGATTTTTGAAGATCATCTTTTTTCATTTTCTCCATCATCTCCTCCATTTGTCGCATCATTTCCTTCATTTCCTCGGTCATGACTTTTTCAAACATTTCTTGAAGTTGCTTTTGCTTTTCGAGTAAGGTTTCATCTTGTTTTGAAAACTTCTCTTGCATCTGATTATTATCCTTGTTTTGGCGCTGCAACTTTTCCATCGATTGTTGCACTTTCTTTTGCTTTTCAATTAGCGCTTGAACTTGCTTTTTCTCCTGAAAGCCAAGCTCTTTTTTATTCAGTAGTTTTTCTTTTAAGGCATCTAAGTCCTCCTTGATTTCTTTGGTGAGCTTGATGTTTTCTTCTAGCTGTTTTTTAACCAGCTCGTCTGTTTCTTTATTCTTTTTAGACAACTCTTCCTTTGTAGGAGCTTTATATTTAAACGTTTGCGTTCTTGTCGACTTATTTCCATTCACTCCATCATTATCCCAAATTTCAAAATAATATTCCACTTCATCTCCTGCAGCAAGCTGGTAGTTTTCTAAGTTTAAGGAATGGTAAAAGTCAGTTGCAGGTAGCGCTAGGTTAATTGGAATAGCTTGTTTTTCAAACTCGCCGATGGAGTCATTCTTACTGATAAATCTTCTATAAAAAAGTAACTTACTAAAGCCATAATCATCTTTAACAAGCCCTTTAAAATATCTAATTTGTTGATTTGTTGAATCAACCTTTGTGTCTACTTCTATGCTTGGTCTAGCATCCGGGATTACATTCACTGTGTAGAAAATGGTATCTAAAAATTGTATGTTTTTGTTGGCAACACTTAATCCATAGTTGGCCGTTCTTAAAAAACGCTGCTCAAAAATAAACTCATCCTCCGCACTTTTCGCTAGAAGGCTGCTCGTGTCTGCTCCAATGAAGGCAACATCGTCGGTGCTTTCCGTACTAAAAAACCACTTCACTCTTGTGCCTTGCGGAACAGTAATGTCTCCCGTGTTTTCTAGTTCTTTGGGTTGCTTTTTGAGGTACGTTGGAAACTCAAAACTTACTTTGAAATTAAGTAATTGAGGTTTTTCTAAGGTGTTTATGGTGTATAGTTTGGACTCAAATTCACCATCAAACAGGCTGAAAGCCAAATCATTTTGAAGGTTTTTGAATTCGTATTCAAAGTTCTTTTTCCCCTTTTTGCTCAACAAAAACCTTTTTCCTTGGAAGATGACATTCAGTTGGTTCGGAACCTCTTCGCCGCTCAAGCTTACTTTTAACTTAAAATCCTCGTTTTTAAATGCGGTTAGCTTCTCGTTTTCTACAATAATTTGATAAGGAGCTTTTTTTACAAACTCTTCGTTATATGAAATAATTCGCTGTGTGCTATCTTTTATTACTTTCGGTTGAAACGCGGCTAAGGCTATAATGACCAATAAGGGAACAAGTAAAAATTTCAAGTATTTTTTATTCTCTTGAAAGTTAATAGCCGCCGCAAACGGAATGGGATTCAGTTGTTCAATTTTTTGATTGATACTTGCAAGTAACAGTTCAGAAGAGTTGCCTTCTGAAAGTTGCTGCAACTGTAGCACATTGCTCAGCTTGTCGCTGACATTTGAAAAGTGTGAACCGATAATAGAAGAAGCTTTTTCGTGACTAATTCTTTTACCAATAGAAATAATTTTTAATAGAGGAATAGCGATTAAAAAGCTGAAGACTGCTAACAATAATATCGCAAACCCGAAAAACAGGCAAGTTCTTATAGCAGAACTAAACTCGCCAAAATATTCTAAGATCACGATGCTTAAGAATAAGATAAAGCTTAAGCTTAAAAACAAAATAACACCCCTAATAATTTGATTAACATAGAATTTACGAGTAAATTCATCTAGTTTTTGGAGTAAAGAATTAAAGTTATTTTCAGCCATATTTTGATTCATCCAAGAATAAAATTGAAGTCTTCATGTAACATCGAAATGAACATATGAAGGTAAGCAAAAGTTTATTTCGAAAAACGCACCAAGTTTCCCAAACCTAATTGCTGCCCCGAAGCTGATTTCAACCCTAAAACGGTACTGTCGTATTTAGTTGGAAACCCCTCTATTTTGCGCAATAAATTTTCCAATTTTTGCATTGGTAATTTGGGAGAGTACGTGTTGAGAATGAAGAAGTGTCTTTTTGGGTGAAGCAGTTGAACCACATCTTGTAGAAGTTCTTGTAAATCGTTCTCGATTTTCCAGCGTTCATTTTTGCTTCCTAGTCCAAAAGCAGGAGGATCCATTATAATTCCTTGAAATTTATCCCCTCTTCGAATTGCCTTTTTTACAAACTTTCGGGCATCTTCTAAAATCCAACGAATGTTTTCTACGTTGTTTTTTTCAGCATTTTCTCTCCCCCAGTTTAACACTTGCTTTACTGAGTCCACATTTGTAACATGGGCACCAGCAGCAGCGGCAACAATGCTCGCAGCCCCGGTGTAAGCGAATAAGTTCAGCACCTTAACTTTGCCTTTCAGTTTTAGGAGCTCCCGCTGCATGAACTTCCAATTTTCAGCCTGTTCTTGAAAGACTCCAAGGTGTTTAAATGCCGTAATTTTTAAATCGAAACGCAGCTTAACATCATGATATTCGTATTCTATTTCCCAACTTTCAGGAGCATTAGTTTTATTGGTCCAGGTTCCTTTTTTTCCCTTTTCTTCGTAAAAGTGCCAATCCGCCTTCTCCCATTCTCGTTTTGAAATGCGAATTGGCCACTCTGCTTCAGACTCTGGCCGGTCTACCACTAGCTTTCCAAACCGTTCTAATTTTCGCCTTCCGCCACAGTCAAGCAACTCATAGTCAATTGCTGAGGAAAGGGGAAGGATTTTAATTTCTTCCTTCTTTTGAGGGGGGGTTTGTTGTGGACGCATTTCCTTGCAAACATAATCAATATGCCCGCTTACTTTTTTACCTTTGCGCCCTTAAAATAAAAGCATAAAAATGGAGAGAAAAGTAAGAGTTCGTTTTGCACCAAGCCCCACAGGACCGCTGCACATGGGTGGCGTTAGAACAGCCTTGTACAACTATCTTTTTGCGAAAAAGCACAACGGCGATTTTTTATTGAGGATTGAAGACACAGATCAGACAAGATACGTGCCTGGAGCTGAAGAATACATTCAAGAGTCGCTGAAATGGTGTGGGTTTTTACCCAACGAAGGATTTGGAGTAGGTGGAGATGTTGGACCTTACAGGCAGTCTGAAAGAAAAGCAGCTGGTCTTTATAAAAAATATGCGCAACAATTGTTGGATGCGGACAAAGCATATTATGCTTTTGATACACCGGAAGAGCTAGATCAAATGCGTGAAGATTTGAAAAAGGCAGGAGTTGCTGCACCGCAGTACAATGCTATTTCAAGAATGCGCATGAAAAACTCCATCTCCCTTTCTGCAGAAGAAGTGGAAAAAAGAATAGCAAATGGAGACCCATATGTAATTAGAATAAAGATTCCACGAAATGAAGAAATCAAATTTAAAGATTTGATTCGTGGGTGGGTATCTGTTCAAACGTCAAACTTAGATGATAAAGTGCTGTATAAGTCTGATGGCATGCCAACTTATCATTTGGCAAACATTGTAGATGATCATTTGATGAAGATTACCCACGTGATTCGAGGAGAAGAGTGGTTGCCATCGGCGCCTTTACACATTTACCTGTATGAGGCATTTGGCTGGGCAGATAGCAGACCTGACTTTGCGCATTTGCCGTTATTATTAAAACCCGATGGGAATGGAAAGTTGAGCAAAAGAGATGGTGATCGCCTAGGTTTTCCTGTTTTCCCGTTAGAATGGAAAGACCCCACATCTGGTGAGATTTCATCGGGATACCGAGAGAAGGGATACTTTCCGGAGGCATTTATAAATATTCTAGCTTTTTTAGGATGGAATCCTGGAACGAGTCAAGAACTGTTCACCTTAGAAGAATTGGCAGATGCTTTTTCTTTGGAAAGAGTTGGAAAGGCAGGATCTAAATTTGATCCAGATAAAGCTAGTTGGTTTCAGCAGCAGTACTTACGTGGAAAAGAGGATGCCGAATTGGCGAGCCTGTTAAAGGCTGGTTACAGCGATTTAGAGGTTGTAAAAGCAGCCGATGAAAAATTTTTAGCAGGCGTTTGCGGAATGATGAAGGAACGAGCAACCTTTTTAGCGGATATTCCGGTGGAAGGAGCTTACTTTTTTGCCCCACCAACTGAGTTTGATGAAAAAACCACTCGAAAAAAGTGGAAAGAGGGAAGTGCTGAATTGATGACAGAGTGGATAGCGGAGTTTGCAAAAATTGAAGAGTACACCACTGAAAACATTGAACAGAGTTTTAAAGAATTTTTGGAGGCTAAAGAAATGGGTGTTGGGGCAGTATTGCCACTGTTTCGATTGTTGGTAACCGGAAAAGGGATGGGTCCATCTATGTTTTCAATTGCTGAGTTGTTGGGCAAAGAAGAAACCTTGGCAAGAATGGAGGCTGGAATTAAAACGTTTGGCTAATGCATAAGGTCTTAATAGAGAACGCAATTTTTCATGCTTACCATGGAGTTTTTGAAGAAGAAACCATTGTTGGCGGAAAATTTGAGGTGAACATTGAAATGGAGACTGATTTTAGCAAGAGTGCAAAAACCGATGAGTTAGCTGGAACGATTGATTATTCAGCAGTGTATCGATTGGTAGAACAGGAAATGAAGATCCCTTCGAAGTTGATTGAGCATGTTGGACAGCGCATTGTGGATGCGTTATATGAAAACTTTAGTAGCATACAGTTTATACGACTAAAAATCAGCAAGCTAAACCCACCTATAAAAGCTACGATAGAAAAGGTGAGCATTGTAATAGAGGAATAAGGGTAAAATTAGAATTAAGCAGTTCAAATTGTTTAATTTTGGCTACCCTATAAAAAAGGGTCTCGTGGCCGAGTGGCTAGGCAGTGGTCTGCAAAACCATCTACAGCGGTTCGAATCCGCTCGAGACCTCAAAGCAAAATGAAGCTCATCGAAAGACGAGCTTTTTTTGTGCTCAAAAGCGAACACATTGCATGTGTTAGAGCTTTTGAAGCAAAAAATTCGCAGAGCGAACTTCATTTTGTTTTGATTCACCATTTAACAGCTGCGGATGCCCGTAGGGAATCCGCTATCTATTTTTGTGTCAAGCTCGCTCGCAAACAAAAGGAATCAAACAAAAAACAACCGCTGGAAGCGGTCTTTTCAATTATTGCCTGTCCGTCCACAACGCAGTGAAGGCGGAAAGCACCATTTATCGATAAAGGATGCCCGCAGGGAATCTGCTTTTTGAAGCAGTTAGAGCAATTAACTCATTTTGAAAATTGACGAATTGAAATAAACCAGAGTGTTCATTCGTTCGCTAGGAAAAGAGAATGAAAAGAACTGTTTATATCACCTTCTTATGTTTTATTATATTCGAATCATGCGGGCAAGAAGTAAAAAACAAGAATAAGATTGGAGAACCTGAAGCTAGTTTGAATGCAGACTCAACTGGTTTATCTTTGGTAAAACTAAGTAGCATAGATTCCTTAGGATCAACGATTGAAACACGAATACTTCCTCCAATTAATTTTAAACGTACCATAGAGGCCAGTTATTTGCTTTGCTTGGTGTTGGCACGATAATTTGTGTTGCACTTTACATTTTGAATTATTTTCCTCACAAAATGAACCTTATGGCAACCATTACCGAAGAGAACGCTACTTATCAGTATTCGATTGCCAAAAAAATGCTTCGATTGATCAATTTGGCCATTGCAATTACTTTTTCATATTTAAGTAGCAAGTCAGTGCACAACGCGCTGAACGGTCGGGTCGATTTAGATGCTTGGATGACTCTTGTAATTCTTGTATTGCTATTTGCCCCACTTACTTATTATCTGTTTAAATTAGCCAAGAAATAGCTACTTGAATGAACATTCTGTTAATAGACAACTACGACTCATTTACTTACAACCTTTTTCATTATTTAGATGAATTGAATGCGGGTGGGGTAGACGTAGTTCGAAACGATGAGCTGGATTTAGACAAGGTTAAAAATTACGACAAAGTTGTTCTCTCTCCAGGGCCTGGCTTACCGAAAGACGCCGGTAAACTGATGGATTTTTTAAAACAATATGCTACTGAAGTTTCAATTTTAGGGGTTTGTTTGGGGCAACAAGCCATTGCAGAGCACCTTGGAATGAGGTTGAAAAACTTAGCGGAAGTAGTGCATGGTCAGTCACGAACGATAGAAATTTTAGAAAACCAGAAAGGAATATTTCAGGCCTTTCCTAAGGAAGTCAAGGTGGGTCGCTACCACTCTTGGGTGATAGAACCAGCCAGTCTAAGCCCTGATTTTAACGTCACCTCAACCGATAAGGAAGGTAATATCATGTCGATTCAGCATAAAAGTCTACCAATATCTGCCGTTCAATTTCACCCGGAAAGTGTATTAACTGAAATGGGAAAAGAAATGCTGCAGAATTGGTTGAAAGAGTAAAGAAAACCCCTGTCACACAACTCATCTGATGAGTGTGACAAGGGTTTGTTGTTGCTAATTTTATGTTAGGTGTTGAAAATTATCACTGTCTTGAATGTCAGGTTGAGCGATAGCCGAAACCTATAATTCGAACTTAATTCCCTGCGCTAGCGGCAAACTAGTTCCGTAATTAATCGTGTTGGTTTGTCTTCTCATATAAACCTTCCAAGCGTCTGAGCCAGACTCGCGTCCACCGCCTGTTTCTTTTTCACCACCAAAAGCACCGCCAATTTCTGCACCAGAAGTTCCAATGTTTACGTTGGCAATTCCACAGTCAGAACCTTCTACAGAAAGGAAACGCTCCATCTCTCTCATGTTGGTGGTCATCATAGCGGAAGAAAGACCTTGGACAACTCCATTTTGCATGGCAATTGCTTCGTCTAAATCACTGTATTTCATTAAGTATAAAATTGGAGCAAATGTTTCATGTTGAACAATTTCCCAATCATTTTGGACCTCAGCAATAGCTGGTTTTACGTAGCACCCAGATTCATATCCTGCACCTTCTAAAACTCCACCTTCTACTAAAACATTTCCACCTGCAGCTTTCACTTTTTCTAAGGCAGCAAGGTAGGTGTTCACCGAGTCTTTGTCGATTAGTGGACCAACATGGTTGCTCTCATCTAACGGATCTCCAATTTTAATTTGCTGATAAGCAGAAACTAAATTGTTTTTTACGGTCTCATAAATTGAATCGTGAATAATCAGCCTTCTAGTTGAGGTACATCGTTGTCCGCAGGTACCGACAGCTCCAAATACCAATGCAGGAATAGACATTTTTAAGTCGGTTGATTCTGTTAAGATTACCGCGTTGTTTCCTCCAAGTTCCAATAAAGACTTACCTAATCTAGCAGCCACCGTTTGTGCAACAATTTTTCCCATTCGAATAGATCCTGTAGCGGAAATTAAAGGCACTCGTTTATCGGCAGTCATGACTTCACCAATTTTGTAGTCACCGCTAATCAGGCAGCTAATTCCCTCTGGTAAATCATTTTCTGCTAGCACTTCTGCAAAAATATTTTGACAAGCAACACCGCAAAGAGGTGTTTTTTCAGATGGCTTCCAAATACAAACGTCTCCACAAACCCACGCTAACGCCGTGTTCCAACACCATACGGCTACAGGGAAGTTAAAAGCAGAAATAATTCCAACCACTCCAAGTGGATGGTATTGCTCGTACATTCTGTGGTTAGGCCTTTCTGAGTGCATGGTTAAACCGTGCAGTTGACGCGATAGACCTACAGCAAAGTCACAGATGTCAATCATTTCTTGAACCTCTCCTAAACCTTCTTGGTATGACTTTCCCATCTCGTAAGAAACCAACATTCCCAAGTCCTCTTTTTGAGCTCTTAACTTTTCACCAAATTGACGAACAATTTCTCCTCTCAGTGGAGCAGGTTTTTTTCGCCATTCTTTTTGAGCAGCAATCGCTGTTTGAATCACTTTTTCATATTCTTCTGCAGAAGTGGAAGAGACTTTACCGATTAGCTCACCATCTACCGGAGAGTTAGAAAGAATGTCAAAAGATGATGCTTCGAAAGACTTTCTCCCGGTTGAAGTTCCTTTATTGTTTTCTGTTAATCCTAAGTTTTTTAAAAAATTTTTCATGCGTATTTTTTTGGTCTTGCAAAAGTAGGCTTAAGGAAAGAAACGCCAATGGCTTTTTGATGCTAAATGTTTATGGGATTAATGAGATACATAGGTAGAAAGTAGTGTATTTGAGTGGCATGATGTGCTATTTGGGACTTAATTTGGGTCAAAAATGTAAAAAAACAGAGGGGTGTTAATTAGGGTTTTATTTAAATAAAACCCTAATTAACAACAATTTATTATGCTTTTTGAGTTGTGTTTTGGCTGTTGGAATTTGTAATGTGCTCGTAATTAACAACCGATTAGGGAAAATCATCGTAAACGCTAGAACACCACCTTCAAAATGTTTTAATTTAGCGTGTTGTTAACTCCAACAGTTAAATTTAAGTTATGAAAAAATTGAAATCCCTTACTTTTATTCTGTTTTCAATGACCTACAACGTGCTGTTTGCACAAGTGTATTTACCTCAGTTCAACCCAGTTCAAAAAAACACCACTTTTAGTAGCGAAGAGGAGGATGGAAATCCAATATTAACGAACAATGGAGCCTCCATATTTTACAATCGGACATACATAGAAGAAGATGGAGAAAGTATTATTGCAACAGCGCAGGAGATTTGGTTTGCAACGAAAGGGAAAAAAGGTTGGGAAAAGCCATACAGGTTACTTCGTGAAGACGACTTACCCGGAGAAAACATAATTGTTGGAGCGAATGAAGAGGGGACAAGGATTTATGTTTTTAACGCCTTGCCGGACAAAGACACACTTTATCAAACGCTATATTATTTGGATAAAGCCCAAGAGAAATACAAATGGTCTAAACCAACAGAGGTGATTATTCCAGGGCTTAGTTATGGAAATGAATTTATTCAATTTAGCGTAAACTCCAAGGAGAACGCTATTCTTATTAGTAAACCACCGGAAGAGAACAGCACAGATATAGACCTTTTCATTAGTTTAAAGGATGAAAATGGGAACTGGAGCCCAATAAGCTCACTTGGAAAAGAGATTAATTCTAGACGGATTGAACTTGGGTCGTTTATTACAAATGACCTCAAGACTATTTATTTTTCCTCAGAAGGTCATGGAGGATATGGGGCTGCAGATATTTTTGTTAGCATGCGACTGGATGACTCCTGGGAAAGCTGGACAAAACCAGTAAACTTAGGAGAACCTGTGAACTCAATTGACTATGAGACTTTTTTCGCGATAACAGAAGGAAATGAGATCTATTTTACATCAGACCGCGATGAATTGACTAGCAACATTTATCATGGGACAGTTTCAGGAAAATTTGTTTTGGCAATCAGGGATTCGTTAAAAGGATTGTTTGTAAATAAAGGAAAACCTGTTAAGGGAGCAAATTTGCAGGTAGCAGACAGGAAAGGTAATAAGGTGGCTGATGTAACAACTAGTGCAAACGGGACCTTTAAATTTGAAAAACTAAAAGGAGAGGATAACTACTTAGTAAAAATGAAGGAAGAGGATCCTGAATTTGTAGGGAGTAAAATTTATTTTTTAAACGAAAAAGATGAAAAAACGGATCGCTATGTGTACTCAGAGGAAGGGCTTTTTGTTAATTCAAAGGATCTAGGAGACAATGTTACTGTGCAAGGGGTTTTTAACTATAATTCCTTACCTGCTATAAAAACTGGTCTCATTGTATTTGATGAAAACAGTTTCCCGTTAGATACCATTTTCACAGACGAAAAAGGAAACTTTACGTACACTGTTCTAGACTTAGAAACAGGGTTTTCACTAGTTCCGTTGAACATGACAGAAGATGATTTTATTAATGCAGATATTTATTTGTTGGACGCTGACGGGAGCCGACTTAAAACAATTAGTCCTCGAAAATTCCACACATTAGCAATTGACGATTTAGAGTTGGTGGATGAAAAGGCAATTAGAGATAACGACGTGCAAGGAATTGACATTGAAAACGTGAAAGGAGCTCAACAAGGAGTAACGGCATGGGAAGGTAGTGCTGCAGAAAGTAAAACAATTTATTTTGGATTCGAAGAAATACAGCTCAAAGCAGAAGAGCAAAACAAATTAAGCGTACCCGTTAGCCTTATTCGATTAGATAAGGAAAAGAAAATTATTCTAACTGGACATACTGACGACTCAGGAGAAGATTCAGTGAATTACTCCTATGGACTTAAAAGAGCATCTGCCGTTCGCGACTACTTAGTCTCTGAGGGTGTTCCCTCCCAAAATATAGAAGTGCGCTCTGAAGGCGAGAAGAGCCCCATTGCAGATAATTCTACTAAAGCAGGAAGAGTTAAAAACAGGCGAGTAGAAATAAAAGTCAAATAAGCTACCTTTTTAGTGCATTTAGCAAGTAGGTGAATGTTCTCGAAATTTATTAAACAGAACTTTACGGCAGCCGCAGTTCACGTGCTAGGCGGATAATACTTTAAAGAAGGAAAGCCAAAACAGTAAAAAACACAAATTGCGCAAGGTACAAATGGAGGGAAAACACAAAGTTGCCTTTTAGTTTTAAGGAGTGAAAAATAAAATGCATTAACGCTCCAATAATAAACCAACTAAAGTAATTTTCAAATGGAGCTGCACCTGTAAACTCCCAAAAATCAAATGCTGGAGCGAGCACCTCCATGGGTAGGTCTAACAAAACCATTAAAGCACCACCAAAAATAGATTTGAGCCAGACAGACGAAAAGAAACGATTGGCAACTGCTGCGCCACAAAACACGAGTACTGCCCAATTGCAGCCAATTAGTAGCGGAACTCCCATAAATTTAAAGCCTAAATTGCTTCCGTAGGCATACTCGCCAAATGGAAATCCTGTTGCAACACCAACGATTTCAGCTAACATACCCATTGAAAATAAAAGGAAAAGTACAAATACATTTTTAGCATTTTTAATGGGGAAAACCCAAACCAATAAAAGAACTTGTATGACCAGGTTTAAGGGTGTTTTTCCAATAAACCAATCAGTAAAGCCAAGCAATACGCCAACTATTGCACTAATCTGAAATAGCCACAAAATACCAATGGCGTAGTGCTCTTTTTGAATCAGTATGTGTTCTGGCAAATAACGAGGTTTTTCAATCATGCATCAGCGATTAAGTCAGCAACAATTTGCCCTGATTTTAAACAAAGAGGAATACCTCCACCTGGGTGCACGGAGCCACCACAAAAGTACAAGCCTTTGAGTTGGGTTGAAAAATTCGGGTGACGCAGAAAGGCAGAAAACTTCGAGTTACTGGCACTTCCATATAAAGAACCTTGATGTGAGCTTGTGTTTACTTCAATTTTAACAGGATCTAATACGTCTTCGGTTACAATTAGCTCATTTAAGTCCACGTTTAAATTCCGATTGAGCTTTTTAATTACTTCACTTCGTGCCTCTGAAACAAGCTGTTTCCAATTTTGACCATTGTTGGTCGGAACGTTAATCATCACAAACCAATTTTCACAACCTTCAGGTGCATCAGCAGAATCGGCCTTGCTGCTTATGTTGAGATATACGGTTGGATCAGCTGAGAGAATTTTGTCTTTAAAAATAGCATCAAACTCTTTCTTATAATCCTCACTGAAAAAGATGTTGTGTAAATCTAATGCAGGAAAGGACTTTTTAATGCCCCAATAAAAAATAATTGCAGAACTAGATTTTTCCTGCTCTAATGTCTTTTTTGGCGCTTTTAACTTTGGTAAAAGTGAGGTGTATGTGTAGTGCGCGTCAATACCAGAGACAACAATGTCAGCGCGGTAGCTCTTGTGCTCAGTTGTAACACCGGTTACTTTTTGATTTACATAGTCTATTGAGGTAGCACTTTCATTAAAGTGAAACTCTACTCCATGGCGCTCACCAAGAAGTTGTAAGCTTTCAACAATGCTTCTCATTCCCCCTGTTGGGTAAAAGGTTCCAAATTGCATTTCTAACGTAGGAATCATAGACATAATTCCGGGGGTTTTATACGGGGAAGAACCGTTATAGGTAGCAAACCGGTTAAAAAACTGAATGAGTTTTGGGCTGGAAAAACTAGCCTCGTTTACTTCATTTAACGTTGATCTAATGTCAAGCTTACTCATTTGCAAAACAGCTTTTGCGGCTTTTGAAGAAGTAAACGTGCTCAACTTATGCAACGACTTCTCTATAAAAAGCGCTGAGGTCAGGTCGTATTTTAACGCGCTTTTTGCTAAATAATCAGCTATTTTTTCTTCTTGCTCGTTAAACGTTTTTGATGCTTCTGAACAGAAGGTTTCTAAATTGGCACTAGAAGAAAAGCGAGTGCCATCTTCCCAAAAGTAATTGCAAACAGTAAACTGTTTTTGATAGTTAAAATGTTCTTGAGGCTTTTCTCCAAACAGTGTAAACAGTTCATCGACAAACTGCGGCATGGTAAATAGAGACGGGCCTGTGTCCCATCTGTAACCTTTGCTGTGGAGCACTCCTAGCTTTCCACCAACCTGATCGCTAGCTTCTAGCACTTTTACGTCATGTCCTTTCGCTCTCAAACGCAAGGCTGAAGCTAAACTTCCTATTCCCGAACCAATAACAATTACTTGTGACACCCTTTATTTTTCTAACGCTTCAATCTTTTTCAAAATTACGTCTGCTTCAGCTTGTTTTGCATCACTTGCTGTTCTATTTGATTTTGACAAGTCAAAAGACTCTTTTAGAAGCTTTTTGTATTGCTCTTGCAATTTTTCTTTTTCTGATTTCTTTTTGAATAATCCAAACATAGTTTCTTTTTCTTCTAAGACAACCAACTTGTTGAAAGGTTTCAATGGCTGTATTAGAATAATCGTTCTAACAGCCCTATTTTTTGTCGTTTCGTTAATAACAAGATTCAAAAATGCGAAAAATTTTACACAGAGGTAATGGCGCGAAAAAAACAATTTGATAAGGAGAAGGTATTAGACAAAGCAATGAAGCTTTTTTGGAAAAAGGGCTATAACGCTACTTCTATGGAGGACTTAGTTTCTACTCTTGGGATTAACCGCGCGAGTATGTACAATACATTTGGCTCCAAGTACGATTTATTCGAACAGTCGTTAGATAAATACAACACAACCAATGCGGCTAGAATTGCCGACTTTCTCTATTACCAATTAAACGTCAGAAAGGGGCTACAATTATTATTTGAAAATTTAATTACCGAGGTCCTTTCTGGAGGCACCTCGAAAGGGTGTTTGATGGTAAACACTACAACAGAATTAGCCAATCAAAACCCAACATTGGATGAGCGACTGAAAGAAAGTCGATTGAGTTTAGAAACCGTGTTTTACAATTACTTAAAGCATGGAGTAGATAACGGTCAAATATCTCCATACAAAGACGTAAAAACGATTTCTGCCTATTTATTTACACTGCAAAGTGGTCTGCATGTCAATTCTAAAATCAATTCCTCAAAAGAGGAGTTGGGCAAGATTGTGACCGCGGGGTTGAGTATTTTGGATTGAGACGTTCTACTGATTACTAGAAGTTATAAGTGTAAAACCCGATTACAGCGGAATAACTACTACAGTTTTCCTATTTGTCACTTCAGTTCTTCCTCCAAAAACTTCAAGCACACTTGCTCAATATCAGAAAACTCGCCGTCAGAATTAAATATATCGATTAACGCATCTTTTACGCGTTGATGAAAATCTTTCTTTCCGGCGAATTGAGGTTTTAAGTCTTTTAAAAATTGAATGTGCTGTTCTGAATTATGTGCCTCGTAAATATCACTCATCTTCATAAAGCTCTCATCTCCATAAAAGTGCACGATGTGCTCTATTTCGTTGGATTTGTATTCATCGTCTGCGTTGGCAGCTAAGATTAGCAAGTAGGTCAAAAAATCGTTGAAAATATAATTGGTAAAACTCATGGTTTATTTTTTTGAGGAAAGATAAAGAATATTTGAAATTGTAAACTATTGAGAAGAAAACAAAGGAAAACTATTACTGTTCTGTTAGTTGGAATGCAGCCAATTAAGCTTATTAACTGCTAGAATAAAAGGCATCAATAGTTGTTTATAAACTCCCCGTTCTTCCGCCGTCAACTGGAACGTTAATTCCATTTATGTACGATGCAGCAGGAGAAGCTAAGAACGCAGCGGCAGCTGCAACCTCATGAGGTTCAGCAACTCTTTTCATCGGAACAGCATTGTCGAATTGGGCCTCAATTTCTTTAACACTTTTGCCTGTTTTTGCAGCTTTGCTTTCTATTATAGAACTTAATCGCTCAGTTGCAGTAGCTCCAGGCAATACGTTATTGACAGTTATTCCGTGAACGCCTAGTTCGTTGGCCATTGTTTTGGCCCAATTTCCAACAGCTCCTCGTACAGTATTTGAAACACCTAATCCGGTCAACGGAATTTTTACGGAAGTGGAAATAATGTTGATGATTCTACCGTAACCTGAATCAATCATGCCTTGTTTTACGCCTTGTACTAAGGTATGATTACATAACAAATGCATGGCAAATGCAGCAGTAAACTTCTCAATTTTAGCATCAATAATTGGTCCTCCCGGAGGCCCTCCTGTGTTGTTTATTAAAATATGAATTGGATTCTCAATGGATTCAACGGCCTTTTTAACAGAAGAAACATCAGAAAAATCAGCAACTACATAATGGTGAGTTTGACCTTTTGATTGATCCATTTCAGACACGCTAATTTTTAATTTGTCCTCATTTCTAGCCATTAAATAAAGGTTGGCTCCCATTTCTGCTAATTCTTTTGCAATTGCTTTTCCTATTCCTGCTGTGCTTCCGCATACCAATGCGTTTTTTCCTGTTAAATCTAAATTCATATTGTGGTTTTATTTTGATTTTTGATACTCATTGTAAAAGTAAGAATTCACAAATCGAAAATTTTACATTCTAAGATTCGTAATTGGTAATTCTCTTTTATTACTTTAGTAGAATTCAATAAACTTAACTGACATGGCGATACGACCTCCTTTCAACTTCCAAAAATGGATTGACGAACACAGACATTTATTAAAACCCCCTGTTGGGAATAAAGTGGTTTTTGAAGATGCTGACTTTATTGTAATGGTAGTAGGTGGGCCAAATGCACGGAAGGATTATCACTACAATGAAGGCGAGGAATTTTTCTACCAACTCGAAGGAGAGATCACTGTAAAGATCCAAGAAGACGGACAAGCAAAATCTATGAATTTAAAAGCTGGGGATATTTACTTGCACCCAGCAAAAGTTCCACATTCCCCAATTCGTAAAGAAGGGTCTATCGGACTGGTAATTGAAACCAAACGAAAGGAAGGAGAAAAAGACGGTCTGCTTTGGTTCTGTGATAATTGCAACAATAAATTGCACGATGAATACTTTGTTTTAAATAGCATTGAAAAAGATTTTATTCCGGTTTTTAAAAAATTCTATGGTTCTGAAGAAATGCGGACATGCGACAAGTGCGGGACAGTAATGGAAGTTGACGAAAGGTTTGTTTAGCAACAAGATGCGAATTAACGGACACGGACATATTCTACCGGAACCTTCTCAGATTCCACAATTCATGAAAGATAAAAAGCTTTTTTGGATTGATGAGGATAAAAAGTTCATGAGGCAAGGCGATTGGTCCCGACCGATTACAGATCCCAGCTTTTTTATGAAAGAAAAGTTAGAGTGGATGGAGTATAATCGTATAGACCATGCTGTAATGCTCTGCCTTTCTCAGTTGTATTGTAATGGTTGGGATAAACAAGATTGTGCGGAGGGAATTCGTTTCCAAAACGATTATAACGCCTCGGTACAGGCAGAATATCCGGATAAGTTTACTTGTGGTTTTGTAGTTCAACCATTATATATGGATATGGCACTAAAGGAGATCGAAAGGTGCGTAAACGAATTAAACCTTAGTGTGCTTTGCCTGCCAACACACTTTTTGAATGCGCAAGGAGAGTGGCTTTCCGTTGCAGAAGCAGAAGTAGATCCAATTTATGAATTGGCCAACAAGTATGGATTGGCGGTTCAAATTCACCCTTACGACGGTGAGAAAATGGTTGCATTAAAGGATGAATATTGGAGGTTTCACCTCGTTTGGATGATGGCTCAATGTGCTGATTCTCTTCATTTATTTACGTTGAGAGATTTACCCAATAAGTTTCCCAACATCCGAACGAGTTTTGCACATGGAGGCATGTTGGGCGTTGCAAACTATGGCAGACGCATTCAAGGCTTTGATGGTCGCCCTGATATTTTTAAAGGATTACAAGACCCAAGAAAAACACTTGGACACAAAAATCTGTTTTACGACACCTTGGTGCACGACTCTTTCACGTTAGAGTTACTTAAAAAGAGAGTAGGAACTAGTCAAATAATAATGGGCTTAGACGATCCTTATCCGTTGGGGGAAATGAAAGGGGTTGGAACTTCTTATCCAGGTAGGGTTGTGGACTACGCTATTGAAACTGGAATACTATCCGAACAAGAAGGCGAAGATATTTGGCACAAGAATGTCTTGGCTTGGTTGGGGAAGGATATTGGAAAGTAGGCCTAACTTATGACACAAAAAAGCCTCGTAAAATAAACTTATTTTACGAGGCTTAGAACTTTTCTCTTTAGAAGGTAGAAAGTGGTTTCTTATTTCAATTTCAACTTGTCAAAGATTAAATTAGATGGTATACCGAAGGCAACACCTTCTACACCAATTCCACCAACTTTTTCGTTAGCGCGCTATCTACCTTCCCGGTATGTTCTGTTTGTTTAGGTTCGAAAAGTAAAATCCAACACTCTTTTTCTGCAAAAGGTTTATGTTCTACTCCTTTGGGTACAATGTAGATTTCTCCTTCTTTCAAGGTAATTTGACCATCCCTCAAGTAAATGATAAGCTCACCTTTAATGACCATAAAAAGTTCATCTTCTTCCGCATGGTCATGCCAAACAAACTCTCCATGTACTTTGGCTATTTTCACGTGTTGACTGTTCAACTCTCCAATAATTTTGGGCGTCCAATGTTCTTGAAATAAGTTAAATTTTTCTAGGAGGTTAATTTTTTTCATAGCAGAAGTTATTCTTTTAAATCTATCATTAATTGTCTCACTACCTCATCTGATTGGAACAAATTGTCTGATTTTACAGTTAAATTATCGTGTGATAAATCAACTAATGATTTATCTACAAAAAACATTTTAGTATTAAAATGTTCAACGATCGAAGGCGAAAACAACATGTCCATTTTTGATACATCAACTCCCCACTTTGTTCGCAATGAGGTAATCAAATACTCATGATAGCGATCAATTTCTGAAAGCTCTTCCTTTTCAAAATAGCTATTACCCTCATTAATTGCTTTGGTATACAGTGCATTGTTTTTGACATTCCATTGTCTTGATATTCCATTGAAAGAATGGGCAGACGGGCCAATTCCTAGATACTTTTTGTTCTGCCAATATGAAGTGTTGTGTTTTGAATAAGACTCGTCGATACAATAATTAGAAAGTTCATACTGTTCAAATCCATTCTCCTTAATGGCATTTTGAAGAATTAAATATTGAGTGTAATTTTTTTCATCATCAATGTTTTCAACCTTACCTTTTGCAATGTTGTGCGCCAATGCTGTTTTTTCCTCAACCGTTAAGGAGTACGCTGATAAGTGATTTATTCCCAAATCAAAGAAAATGCTTAGGTTTCTCTGCCACATTTCGTTGGAGGTGGTTTGGCTTCCAAAAATTAAATCGATGGAAAGATTATCAAAACCAACCTCTTTGGCATTTTGAATACTTGTTACAGCTTCTTTTGCATTGTGTGCTCGATTCATGAAACGTAAATCTTCTTCAAAAAACGACTGCACTCCAATACTCAAACGGTTGATTGGGGTTTGTTTTAGCTCTTGTAGCTTAACCTTGGTTAAATCATCTGGGTTTGCTTCAAGTGTTATTTCAGCATGGTCAGACACAGTGTAATTATTGAGAACCGTTTGGAAGATTGATTGGAGTTCAATCTCACTTAACAAACTTGGGGTGCCTCCACCTAAATAAATGGTATCGACTAACTCCTGCCCAAGGTAATTTGAACGCAGTTTGAGTTCTTTTTCAATGGCAGAAAGAACTGATTTTTTATTCGTTAGCTTGGTTGAAAAATGAAAGTCGCAGTAGCTGCAAGCTTGCTTACAAAAAGGAATATGAATGTATATTCCTGCCATTATGCATGTTTTTGTTAAGTACAATTCTAAAAGTAGTTCCTTGGCCAACTTCAGAACTTTTCACAAAAACTTTCCCTGAGTGATAGTTCTCGATAATTCTTTTGGTTAGCGACAACCCCAATCCCCATCCTCTTTGCTTGGTTGTAAAACCGGGTTCAAAAACAGTTTTACGCTGACCTTTCGGAATTCCCTTACCGTTGTCAGTGATGTCTATATATACGAATTGTGACTGATCGGTGATGTTAATGTCAATGTTACCATCGCCACCTATGGCATCTACCCCGTTTTTAATAATATTTTCTAACACCCACTCAAGTAGTGGAATATTCATACTCGCCAATACCTCTCCACTCGCTCCAATTTGAGAGAATTTTACGTTTTTAGAAAGCCTCGTTTTTAAGTAAGAAATGGTTTTGCTAATTACTTTATTTACATCATGTTGCTCTAAATTGGGTTTGGACCCAATTTTAGAGAATCTTTCAGTAACTGTTTCGAGCCTGCCAATATCTTGGCCCAATTCTTTTATGGTGTCTTCATCAACTCCTTTAGCTCTTAATACTTCAACCCAAGCCAATAGAGAAGATAATGGAGTTCCCAACTGGTGAGCTGTTTCTTTTGCCATTCCTACCCAAACTTGGTTTTGCTCTGACTTTCGTGCTGTACTGAACAGATAGTAGGCGAAAATTAGAAACAAGCCAATTACACTTAACTGAATAAATGGGTAAAACTTCAACTTTATAAGAAGTGGGCTATCTGCGTAGTAAATGTAGTTGGTTTCATTTTCAGTTAAATGGATTTCAAGCGGTAAGTTTGCCTCCTTCATTTCAGCAATCTTACTCGTCACAAAAGAGGAATACTGCATACTTACAGAGTCTAAATTCCCATAGTCTAATACACTATCATTTTCTGTTGCATAAATAACTGGAGCAGAAGCTGAATTAGAAGTAATGTCTTTGTTAAAGGATTCAATTTGGTCGTGAAGAACCTCCCTCAGTTCAGCAAAAACAGTAGACTCTCCGTAAAATATGTAGTTAAAAGCATCTTCTGTGTAGTTAATTTTGATGCGATTCCCTTTTTCCTTCATCTCACGAAGAAGCCTGCTCATTTTTAAAGAATCATTGGTTATTTCTTCCGATATATTTGTACTTGAAGTTATTCTGCCATCGCTTGTGGTTTGAATGATTGGAATGGTTTTATTACTTGAAATTATCTCAACTACTAAAGTGGGGTCAATATCGAGGTCCAGACTCGCCGCTTCTTTGGTGCCCATCGCCCAAATCTTAACTTTTTTCGTTTCTTCGTCTCTAATTTTTTCGAATAGCTCTTGGGTATAGTTAACAAGTTCTGCCTTACGTTGAATAGCTACTGCCCATGATTTGGCTTTGTTCTGCTCCTCTTTAGCAATTTTTCCAACCAAAACATTGGTGTACCATAACGACACAAAAACGATGATGGCTGCAAATGCTGCCAAAATAAGTTTCCAACGCTGCTTTTTTGAATAAATGTTCAAAATCTTCCCTTGTTTCCTTTAAGACGAATGTGGTGAGTTGATAGTTGCTAAAGTTCCGTTATTTTTCAATAGGTGCAACGAATTCTTCCTCGTTGGGCTCTGCAATTTTATTCAAAAATTTTCTAAATTTCGATTTCTTTGCTGGCTCATTTTTAACCTTAGGGTTAGTTGTTTTATTTTGAGTGTCTTTGCTTAACTCTTTTTTCTTTATAAATGAGGAGTCAACCTCTACTTGAAAAGGACTTTGTTTACGAACTTCTACAGGCAAAGGTTTCACTGATAAGTCATTCTTATACACTCCAAATTCTTCTTTCAATAAAGATTTAACAGTAGAACGCTCTCTTGTTAATTTAGACTTTACATTATCCTTTAATCCTTTGGAGTCATAGGCAACCTTTATATCATCTACATTTCCCGTCATTTTCAAGTATAACTTGGATTGTTTCTGTAAACCATCACTCTCGACATATCCAAACTCGTTGACTTTAGGCTTTTTTACTTTTCTGCCTAGCACTTCACTTAGCAAAAGGGTTATGTGATAGTCAATGTCGTTGTCAAAGGTATGGGTGCCGGCGATACTTAAATTCAAAGCAGTCGACTGAATTTCAAATCGTGGAATTATTATTTCTCTATTTTTTACAAGTATTGAGTTTTGTAAACGATTGAACTTTATGGCTTTTAATTCTTCTAATTCTACAAATTTTGACAAAGCTTCTAGTGGTTTGTAATTGTTTAGCTCTCCGTTATCAATACTAAAATCTATTTCACTCCAAACGGTATTTACATCAATTTCCAACTGCTTACTCATCGATGAAGTGTAATTCAAATCAATATTTGCAATGCCTTCTAAATGTTCGGCCTTTATGTTTTCTTGACCAAAGTTGTTAAAACTCTCAAACACTTGATTGATGTCAACTTCTTCAAATTGAGCTTTAGTGATCAAAATAAACTGATCGTCCTTTTGGCGAATAAATAAGTCTCCGTTAACTTTTCCTTCTTGTGATGCAAATGAAATTCCGCGCGCATCGATTCGTTCGTTTTTAACAATAAGATTTCCTTTTAAATCTTTGAGTTGAAATTTATTGAATTCAAGTTCATCTGCAAGAAGTGAGATGTACACAGTTATTCTTGGAGAGATATTCAGGCTGTAGCTTTCGTCGTCATTTTCTTGTATTTCAGATGGCTTAGCTGCAAGTAACTCTCCAAGGTGAATGTAGTTGGAGCTGAGGTTAGCATCTACAAAAAGGGGTTCCTGATCGTCGAGTAAAAAGGCAATGAGGTTGTTTAATTTTCCTTTAGCAAGAAGGTTGGTTTGGTCAATATTTACTGACAATTCGCTTATGTCCAAGCTATTGTTGTTAAAACTCAATTGGCCAATCAAAGAACTTATAACTTGTGGCCTGCTTTTAAATCCAAAGGTTAGATCATCTAGTAACAACTCCCCCTGTACTTTTGAACGTTTCCAATCATTAAGAGTATACGCACCAACCTCAGTTAACTCTCCTTTTACACTTAGGTTGGCAATCGCCTTGCCCTTTGCCTGAGTTAATTCGGTTATTTTAAAGAGCTCTAATGTTTCATGTAAGTCAAAATTAACTTTTCCGACATATTCATAAACTGGTTTCTTAAAGTTTGAAATGTTAAGTTTACCCGTTATACTTCCTTCTGCAGTTGTGGTTTCAAAGCTTTCTAATTCAAGGCTAGTTGTGCTTAAACTTCTTTCGGCACCATTGCTAATTTTTCCGCTTAGGCTTGTGTTTTTAAATTGAACAGGGCTTTCTTTATCATTAAACCTTCCATTTTCGATGGAAAAATCAAAGTCATAGAACGGAGTGTTTATTGAAGAAATTGTTCCATTTATACTTCCGGCTAGCCTAGAATTTCCGGATATTTCAAAACGATTTAAGTTGCTGCGAATGGTAACAGGTAAGAGAGCAATGGCTTTTTTTAAATCGGCATTTTCAGAATTCAAGGTTACATCAACTCTTGTGTTTTCACTATAATTCAAATTGCCATTTAAATTTAGATTCATCCCATCAATCCCAATATTTGAAGACACAAAGTTCAGCTGTTCAGCTGTTTGGTCTACATTCCCTTCAACTTTTAGAAATAACGTTCGGTCTTCCAGCACGGCTGTCTCACCAACTTGGATATTTGCTCTTTTTAAAGTGGTTTTTAAGTCTAAGTCGAATATTTCTTCTTTAAAGTTTCCATTTAGCTGCGCTTCTTCGATTAAGAAGTGAATTCCAATACTTTTTGAATAGTCAACATAGGTGTACTCCATATTGACAAGTGAAACATCCTTCAATTGCACGGCTATCGAGTTACTTGACGAATCGTTTTGATTCCAAAAAATATAATTTGACCTGCCGGAGTTATCCACTAACATTTGACATTTAGCATCTTCAATGCGCAGACCAATCAAATTGTATTGTTTTCGATATAAGTCTATTAAATTAAACTTAGCCCTTAGTTTTTTAGCTGAAAGTAACGTGTCGTTCTTCGCATTAACGGCATAAATTACTACATCTGAAAAAACTACAGAAGCTTGAGGAAAGTCTTGAAAAACGGTAAATTCTACTTGAGAAACCTTTACTTCGGTTTTTAAGTCTTTATTGAGATTTGTAACAACTAAGTTTTGTATCTCTTCTCCATAAAAGTACGCTGCACCGGCAATTCCTGCTGCAGCTAGAACAAACAAAATCAGGAAAGCAAAAACTACTTTTTTCAGGATTTTCATGTCTACTTAAACGCAGTTTTATTCGTTATCTTGTGGAATTAAGCCACAAACTCTGTGCATTAGGCCAACTTCCTTTTCACTGAGGTGTCTGAATCTACCTCGCGGAATATCTTTCTTCGTTAGCCCTGCAAATTGAACTCGATCAAGCTTGGTTACTTTGTAGCCTAAATGCTCCATCATCCGTCTAATTATTCTGTTTCTGCCGGAATGTAACTCAATTGAAATGGTAGACTTAGAAGTATCTGCCAGGTAAAAAGCTTTGTCCGCTCCAGCCGGTCCATCTTCTAGTTGAATGCCTTCTACCAGGGCAATTAAATCTTTTTGTGTGATATTCTTGTCTACGGTTACGTGGTAAATTTTCTTCACCTTACCACTTGGGTGTGTTAACCGTTTAGTCATTTCTCCATCATTTGTAAAAAGCAATAACCCCGAAGTGGCTCTATCTAGTCTTCCAACAGGGTAAATTCTTTCATTGCAAGCTTTACTAACCAGCTCCATAACTGTTTGGCGTTCCTCGGGATCATCCATGGTAGTTATGTAGTTCTTCGGTTTATTTAGTAAAACGTACTGCTTTTTCTGACTTTGTAACAACATTCCTCCATAATGAACAACGTCATTTGGGCTAACCTTTGTTCCTAATTCAGTAACTACCTTATTGTTAATGCTAACAACTCCTGTTTCAATTAACTTGTCAGCCTCTCTTCTCGAGCAAATTCCTGCATTGGCTAAAAAACGATTCAAGCGAATTTTATCATCCACTGGCTTCTCTGCCAATTTTTTAGGCTTCTTTTTGTAAACAAACTTTTTGTTTCCAAACTCCTTGTCATCTCCTCTCCCGCTATTTTTTGTAGAATTCTTTTTAAAACTTGGCTTATCGCTTCCCGAAGAATCTCTTCTTTTTGGGGCATTTCTTGCTGCGCCTCGTTTTGATTTTGGTCGTTCGCTCTTCATAATAAAAAATTTAAAGTACAAAGTTACGCAAACTGCTCACCATGTAGCTTTATTACAGGGTACTTATAAGAAGTTAAAAGTTTACAACTAGGGCTTTTTCTATATGAGTTTAAAAGGTTGACTTGCCGTCTATCACAATGAAAGTAAAGAGATTTTAAAAACTTTTTTACTTTTAGGTGTAACTAATTGGATTGCTCGCGCGTTCCACCATTGAAAACAAAACAATATTGCAATCAGTAATTTAGTAAAATGACTGTAAAAGAGTACAATAAAACTGTTGGGCTTTACTCAGACAATGTTTTTCGATTTATTTTGAAAAACATTCGTGATGAGGAGAAGGCAAAAGATATTGTGCAAGATTCTTTTGTAAAACTGTGGCAAAAAGTGGAAGATGTAGAGTTTGAAAAGGCAAAGTCATCTTTGTTTACTACAGCCTATAGAACAATGATTGATTTGATTCGCAGAGGAAAGAAGCAAGGTAATTGGAATGAAGTGAGCGAACAAAGTTATTCGCATCAGCAGTAATATACAGGGTTGAATGAAGTACTACAAGATGCCTTGGCAAGACTTTCAGAAATACAACGATCTGTTGTAATGTTGAGGGATTATGAAGGGTATGATTAAAGCGAAATAGGTGAAATAACAGGACTGAGCTTATCTCAGGTGAAAGTTTACATTTTTAGAGCGAGAAAAATACTGAAAGATTATTTAGTAAGCGTGGAGGCGGTAATATGATGGCGAAGATAGATTTACATAATTATGAAGCTTGGTTTTTAGACTATTCAGAAAATAGTTTGTCTGAAAGTCAGAAGAACGAATTGATACAATTCTTGGAAAAGCATCCTGAATTAAAACCTGAATTGGAGGAGTTTCAATTTGTGGTTCTTAGAGAGGAGGAGGGGTCTTTAAACGAAGGGTTTAAGGCAGGCCTTGTAAGGGAAGAGTTCTCTGGTTTAATCAGGTCTGAACACTTAATGGTAGCTGAGGTAGAAGGAGAAATTACCAAGAAGGAAAAGAAAGAGTTGGCAGCCATTGTCTCTCAAAACCCTAAATTAATAGATGAATTAGGAATATTCCATAAAACAAAACTCCCTGTTAATGAGTCTATTATTTACTCTGACAAATCAGAACTAATACAAAAAGAGAGAAAAGTAATTGCGTGGTGGACCTATGCGTCAACTGCCGCCGCTGCTGCAATAATTGCTTTTGTTGTCTGGAATGGTGGACCTTTAGACCAAGAGTATACTCCTAGAGGGTTTGCTTGGCAAGCGGAACAAGAAAAATTTGACGAGAGACTTTCTAACGGTATAATTTCTGTAGACGAATTGGAAACAATTGAAACGGTTAATAAACTTATACCTGTCGTGCCTAACAAACCCAATCAATTTGCGCAAGTAAGAACTGAAAAGACACCAAGTCCAAGTAGGGAAGTGGAGCAAGAAATGACTCAGCTGCCCGTCAAACCCTTAGAAATTCAAATTGTAGCTGAGCAAACGAATAATAATAATGCGGACCGAACTGTGCAAGAGAGAACTTCGAGTGCAAGAGCAGTAGGGGAGAAGATCGTAGATAACGTATTAGCAAAAGTAGAGACAAAGAAAACGAACAATGACTTTGTGCCAATTCAAAAGTTTGCAAAAGATAAAATCAAGAAAGACCTTTTAAAAGGAAAGACATTTTCGGAAACTTTGGTGGAAGAAATCGCGGAAATATCTAACGATAAAATCACGTTTGAAGCGGACAAAGAGAAGGAAGGATTGTTCGAAAGCTTCGCTTTAAACATCGGTAAACTAAGTATTTCTAGAAATAAATAAAATAAACTGTAACTTTTTTGGACTGCTGTCCGTCACACTTTCAAATAACAACATTGAACAATAAAATCGATCGACCAAGCATGCAAGTAGTGTTCAATTTAAAACAAGAAAAAATGAAAAATTCAATATTAAAATCAAGTTTGCTTTTTGCTTTGCTGATGAGTTTCAGTTTTGCAATGACAGCTCAAGAAACAAAAACAGACTCTACTAAAGAAGAGAGTAGTGACGATTGGGAAATATCAATCGGAAAAACGAGAATTATTATTCAAAAAGACAACCAATCGGATACCTTAGATTTCTCTGAGGAAAGAGTTTTGGAAGAAAAGAAGAAAAAGCAAAGATCAAATCACTTTGCCGGAATTGAGTTTGGTGTTAATGGGCTTCTTAATCCAAAACAAAGTGTTGACCTCCAAAGTGATGCTCAGTTTTTAGAGTTGAACTATCGAAAGTCCCTTGAGATTTCATTCAACCTTTGGGAAAAGTATATGCCAATTTGGGAGGAGAAGTTAGGGCTTGTAACCGGTGCTGGATTTAAATTCAATAATTATGATTTAGTGCAAGATGTAGTGGTAATTAATCAAATGGATTCCACTATTGGAGTGGTTGATCCAACTCGTTCAATAAATAAGAATAGGTTTAAAACTACCGCGATTCATGTTCCTTTAATGTTAGAAACCAATTTGGGTAAAGATGCAGATCACTCATTTCATTTAGCTGCAGGAGGTACGGTCACTTATATGCTAAACACCAGAACGAAGCAAAAGTATAAGCAAGATGGAGAAAGGTATAAAAATAAGGACAAGAGTGATTTTAATGTAAATGATTTTCAATTTGCTGCAACAGCAAGAGTTGGATATGGAGATTTTACCCTCTATGCTACCTATAATTTAACGCCGTTGTTTGAAAATAATAAAGGACCGGAAGTATACCCTTTCACAGTAGGGCTTTCATTCTTGCACTTCTAAAAACAAGAAAAGCAACTAATTTTATTTTAAGCCCTTTCGAACTTTCGAGAGGGCTTTTTTATTCTACTAATTACTTGGTAAATTGGAGCATTCAAAAATAAACTCATTGAATTTATGTCAGGTCACAGTAAATGGTCAACTATAAAAAGAAAGAAAGGCGTGTTAGATAAGAAAAGAGGAAAAATCTTTACTCGGATTTTGAAAGACATTAACATTGCAATAAAAGAAGGGGGAAGTTCCGACCCCGATGCTAACCCTAGACTAAGATTGGCAATTGCAAATGCTAAAGGTGCAAACATGCCTAAAGACAATATTACACGGGCAATCAAGAAAGCTGAGGATAAAGGAGGGGATAGTTATCAAGAAACCACTTACGAAGGTTACGGACCGGGTGGAATAGCACTGTTTGTAGAGGCGTCAACAGATAATTTGAACAGAACTATAGCAAATGTGAGAGCTATTTTTTCCAAATATGAAGGGAGCTTAGGAACCAATGGGTCCTTAGAATTTATTTTTGACCGAAAAGGGGTTTTCGAAATTCCACGATCTGTTATTAGAGAATATGGGGTGGAAGATTTTGAAATGGAATTGATTGAAGGTGGTGCTGAAGAGTTTGATCGAGATGAAGATTTTTTGACTGTGTACACTTCTTTCGAAGACTTTGGATTGATGCAAAAAAAACTAGAGGAATTGAATGTAGAGCCCGAAAATCAAGAATTACAACGGATTCCAAAGACAACTCAAGAAGTAGATTTGGAAACTGGGGAAAAGGTGTTGCTAATTATTGAAAAGTTTGAAGACGACGACGATGTGAACAACGTTTGGCACAACTTAGAAATGACAGAGGAGTTGGAGGAGTTGATGTAAAATATACAGTTGCGGTTGAAGCCATTTGTGCATACGTAACTGCAACTTGAAGCGTCAGGCAATAAATGTTTAATTTCGAGCAGAAGGTTGTTAATCAAGATTCACTATTCCAATAATTCAATAGTTATGAAAAACTTAATCATCATTCTTCTTTTTAACCTTGCTGCAAATTCAATCATTTTCGCACAAAATACTATTTTAGATAGCGTTGCAATTTATCATACAAATTACTTTCTTGATTCAATTTACATGAAGGTAAGACCAAAATTGTAGAAACAGACAGAGTCGCATATAGTAATAATGCGCCGGATGTTCGTTCTACCACTCCTTTTGGTATAGTTTTTAAAGGTTGCACCACCAGCACATACCGAGTAGTAGACACAATGTACGTATTTACAAATACGGTTTGGTCTCAGCGCGTTCTCATTCAAACAGCTTGGGATACTTCTTCAATTTGTTCCTACCCTGCAAGTTTTAGTTATACTACCCACTACATCCGGTTATTAGGTAGTGGTATGGCTACAGGTGTAGCAGAATCTAACTTATCAAACACCTCATTTGAACTCTTTCCTAATCCTGCGGATTGGGTTGTTAATATTCAATCGAAGAATGCAGGTATACAAAGAATTATAGTGTATCACAGTGACGGTAAACTAATAGACGAGCTAGAGGGAAGTGCTAGAAAGATACACTTAAGCGACTTGCCAACAGGTTTGTATTATGTTAGATTAGAACTTTTTAATGGGGAAGCAGTCACTAAAAAACCGATTGTACAGAAAGAATAAGTGGATTGAAGCAATGAAGCTTTTCCCGACGTTTTAGTCAATTCGATATATCTCTGCAATATTTTCAATTATTTTTTCAAAGCCAATTTTTAGGTCAATCAGTTTCCCTGAGTGAATATCAAAAACCCAACCATGTACAGATATTCCACGAGTTCTGTAAGCATGCTGCACTTCAGCAGTTTTTAGTACATTAATACATTGTTCTTGAACATTCAATTCAACCAATCTCTTATACTTTGCTTCTTCATCTGTTATTGCAGCAAGCTCTTTTTTATGAATTCGGTATACATCTCTGATGTTTCTTAACCAAGGATTCAAAATACCCAAATCAGCTGAGTCCATAGCAGCTTTTACTCCACCACAGTAATAATGCCCGCAAACAACAATGTGTTTAACATTTAGATACACCACAGCATAATTAATAACTGACATGGAACTTAAATCTAAATTGGAAACCATGTTCGCAATGTTTCGGTGAACAAATGCCTCTCCAGGCTTAGCTCCCATCAACTCTTCCGCGGTTACTCTACTATCTGAACAGCCGATGTACAAAACTTCAGGGTTTTGACCTTTAGATAAGTCTTTAAAATAGTTTTGGTCTAAGGTTAATTTGTCTTTTACCCAAGCTCTGTTATTTTCAAATATTTCTTTTGTGGTCATGGTTGTTGTTTTTTCTCAAATTCTTTGAAGGAAGATAAAGATACGTTTTTTCTTAGGCTCAGTCTTTATTTTTAATTCCCTTGCTAATCTTTATTTTTACGTTTCGATACACTGAGACTATGCAAGACAAGATAAATGACTTAGAAGCTAAAATTGCAGCAGCAAAATTAGGCGGCGGAGAAAAGCGAATAGAAGCACAGCATGCTAAAAACAAGCTGACCGCTAGAGAACGAATACACTTTTTGATGGACGAAGGCACATTCGAAGAAATTGGTGTGATGGTAACCCATAGAAGTACCAATTTTGGTTTAGAAAAAAACAAGCCTTTAGGAGATGGAGTTGTAACAGGTTATGGAGAAATAAACGGAAGGTTAACGTATGTTTTTGCGCAAGACTTTACTGTTATGGGTGGTTCTTTAGCCGAAGCCCATGCAGAAAAAATTGTGAAAGTAATGGACATGGCCATGAAAAATGGTGCGCCATTGTTAGGTTTGAATGATTCTGGAGGAGCACGAATTCAAGAAGGTGTGGTTTCTTTAGGCGGATATGCTGATATTTTTTATAGAAACACATTGGCGAGTGGAGTAATTCCACAACTTTCAGCAATTATGGGACCGTGCGCGGGAGGGGCAGTATACTCACCTGCTTTAACTGACTTTATTAGCATGGTAGAAAATACTTCTTACATGTTTGTTACCGGGCCAAACGTGGTTAAAACGGTAACCCACGAAGAAGTAACTTCTGAAGAATTAGGTGGAGCTTCAACGCACTCTACTAAATCAGGGGTAACTCATTTTACCTATGCAAACGAGATTGAATGCATTAACGGGTTAAAAAAGTTGTTAAGCTACATTCCTCAAAACTGCGAAGAGTCTGCTCCAAGCTTACCTTACACTTCCGGAGACGAGAAAAGAGAAAAACTAAACGGCGTTATTCCACAAAATCCAAATCAGCCATATGATATTCGCGAAGCGATTTCTGGAACTGTAGATGGAGATTCTTTTCACGAAGTGCATAAAGATTACGCAGAGAATATTGTTGTTGGATTTGCTCGTTTAGCAGGGAAGTCTATTGGTATTGTTGCAAACCAACCTGCATTTTTAGCAGGAGTGTTGGACAATAACTCCTCTAAAAAAGGTGCGCGCTTTGTCCGTTTTTGTGATGCATTTAACATACCACTTTTAGTATTTGAAGATGTGCCAGGATTCTTACCTGGAACGGACCAAGAGTGGAATGCCATTATTACGAACGGAGCGAAACTATTGTATGCGTTTAGTGAAGCAACGGTTCCGAGAATTACGGTAATTACAAGAAAAGCGTATGGAGGTGCTTATGACGTTATGAACTCGAAGCACATCGGTGCGGACATGAATTTTGCATGGCCAAGTGCTGAAATTGCAGTAATGGGAGCAAAAGGCGCAGCAGAAATTATTTTTAAGAAAGAAATAAAAGAAGCCGCTGACTCAGAGGCAAAATTGAAAGAAAAAGAGGCTGAGTACGCAGAAATGTTTGCCAATCCATACAATGCAGCAGCAAGAGGTTACGTGGATGAGGTAATTCGCCCAGACCAAACAAGAGAGAAGCTAATTAAAGCTTTTAAAATGTTGGAGAATAAGGTAGATGTGTTGCCTAAGAAAAAGCATGGCAACATACCAATGTAGCAAGTAAAGTAGCAGGGTTTAAAGAGCAAAACGCATTAAACCCAGTTTTTCTTAGAGGAAGTTAAAGGATTTTCTGTAGGTTCTTTTCCATAGTAGTAAAGAGCGCATTCCAAGTATATTTCTTAGCAGCTAGCACTCTAGTTTTGTCTCGAAAGTTATTCCAAAGAGCCTCGTTTTCAAATAAGGTTAAGCAACCAGCTACAAAATCTTGTGGGCTATCTGCAATTACACAATTTGAGCCATTTACTAGGTCTAACCCCTCTGCTCCAACTGAGGTCGTTACGGTTGGGGTACCGCGGTACAACCCTTCTAAAACTTTCACTTTCATACCACTTCCAAAACGAAGAGGAGCAATATATACACGGGTTTTTTGTAAATAAGTGTCTAAATCCTGCACGAAACCGGTAAATACAATGTTCGGGTCGTTGTTTGCCGATTTTAGAATGCGTTCATTGGGCTTGCTCCCTAAAATATAAAGTTTTACATCTGGGTGGACTTGTTCTATACTCGACCAGCACTGATCAATAAACCAGCATATTCCGTCAATGTTAGGCTCCCAACTTAAAGTTCCTATAAAGGTGAGCGATTTCTCGGTGCTACTAAACTTCAAGTCTGGTAAAGTTAGTAAGCTGTCATTTCCTAAATGATAGGTAAGGGCATGCTTCGAGGTGTTCAGTCCATGTTTTTTATACAGCTCAATATCAGAAGGAGTAGAATAGATTAAGTCAGACTTTTCAAAAATAGCCGCTTCATAACTCTTCACTCTTGTCGCTTCAACCTTAAGAATCAGCTTTTTTATAGGGTTTGTTGTCAGCTCACTCATCCGCTGCCATAACATAAACTCTGCATTGTGAGTATGCATGACAATTTTCCCTTTAAAATTAGGCGACACATATTGAAACACTTCGTAGTGATCAACAAGAATGACATCTGCTTTTTTAGCGAGCGAATTAATTTTTGATTGAAAGTTCTTGGAATAATTCCTAAAAACATTTAGGCAGGGTGATACAAAGTAGCTCTTAAGGAGGTTAAAAGCGGTTCTTTGAATTTCAATTTCTTCTTGCTCAAAGTGCTCTAATTTCAGGGCTTTACAAAAATCTACAACATGCTTTTTATCGTCATCTTTTAGCAGGCTTGCAATGGAAAGCACATGGTTTTGAGAGAGAAACTTGACGTAATTCCAAGACTTAATTGTTCCTCCACTTTTAGGAGGATATGGTAGCTGGGTGGTAATAAAAAGGACAGAGGCGCGCTTCAAGATCTTTTGCTTTAGGTCGCGAAGATAAAAAATCAAAGCTTGTTTCCTTTTAATTTTCTGTATTGAATTTTGTGCGGACTTCATTAGCTTCAGGGAACGTAGTAGAAAACCAGCTTAATGCTTCAATTTTGGTAATAGGATAAACAGAGCTAGACCTTACTAATTACAAGAGGGCTATGTTAATTTCGATGTTAAATGCTAGAATTGAATTATTTAGTACTTATTAGAGTAGAAAAAAAGATGCTTAATTCTTTTTATTTAAGCAGATTTAACGTTTTGAAATGCTATTAATAGCATTTGAGCGCTATTTTTACTTGATACGATAACTTAAAAATAAAGGATATGAAAAAGATACTTTTTTCTGCAGCAGCAGTATTCACAATGGTTTTATTGGCATTTACGCCAAAGGGCGGTGAAAACTATACCACCTTGGCGATTGGCGATAAAGCTCCGTTACAAACCAAAACAATGCAAAACATTGATGGGAAACAACTCAATTTGGAAGGATTAAAAAAAGACAATGGGATAGTAGTGATTTTTACTTGTAATACATGTCCATTTGTTCTTCAATGGGAAGATCGTTATCCTGAAATTGCAGACTTGGCATCTAAGAATGGCATAGGAGTAGCTCTGGTAAACTCTAATGAAGCTAAAAGAAAAGGAGAGGACTCTATGGAAGAAATGATAAAACACGCGACAGAGATGGGTTATGGTGATTTAGCTTATTTGGTTGACGAACAATCCGCTTTGGCGAATGCGTTTGGTGCGAAAACAACACCTCATGTTTTTCTATTTGACAAAGATGGGAAACTTGTATATGAAGGAGCAATAGATGATAATTCAAAAGACGCAAAAGCAGTAAACTCTACTTATTTAAAAGATGCGTTAAATAATCTGCAAGCGGAAAAAAAAATAAGCCCTAATAACACAAAATCCATTGGCTGCAGCATTAAGAGAGTGAAGGTATAAGAATAAGTTTGCTTTCATTACAGAGCCCATTTGCATGTACTTCACTTTGCCAAACCAAGAAGTAAACGTGCGAGTGGGCTTTATAGATTTATTTCAATTTCGATTATGAAACTGAGGTTCAAAATGTTATAAAGGCAATAAAGTCCTCTCCTAAACGGTTAGCTGAGATAAAGGAAAAAGCAATAAGAAGAAACGAAGCGCTAGAAAAAACACTGCGAGACGATGCTATTTGGATTGTCAATAGAAAGTTGGGTCGTTAATAATTCTTACCTCAACTTACCAACCAATTTGAAATAGTCTTTTAAACTCGTCTTTAAAGACGACCTTTCTTCTTGTGAAAATTCTTTTTTAGATCCTGCATTAACCAAACGTATGTCAGCGTCTCGGTCTAACTGTTCAAACAATTCTGCGCCAAAAATAAAGTGAGCTCTATTGTTTTCTCCATTTAACTTAATGGTTCCAAACTCGTCGTCATATTCCCACTCAACCTGTAAACCGGGGTGCTGCGTTTCTGCAATGAGGTAACACTCGTTTAGCAACCAATTATGAACTAACAAAAATTGCAGATTTATTTTGATGCTATCTTTTTCGCGACTCTTGATTCTATACAAAAGAAAGTTAGCGTCGTTTATTTCTTCCTTATCATAAAAATAGGAGCGGATGTTTTTAAAATAGAGTTCACTCGAATTGGTAGTAGTAAACTCTATTTCCTTCAGGTTAATTTTTTTCCCTTGCGGTCCAAAAAGTGCAAACAACACTATAAAAATAAAGACAGCTCCTAAGAAATATAAAAAAATACGTCCCAACTCACTTTTCATTTATTTATAACAAAATAGGGTCTCAATTGTTACAATCAATTGATGTAAATTTGTAAACATGAATATTCTATTACACATCTTCATTACAATAGTTACTTTTTTTGTAATGGAATTTATGGCTTGGTTTTCACACAAGTACATTATGCACGGTTTTTTGTGGGTGCTTCATAAAGACCACCACCAGCCGAAGAAGGGCTGGTTTGAAAGAAATGATACGTTCTTTATTTTTTACGCAGCAGTTAGTACAGGCCTTGTTATTGCTTGGGGAGAAGGAGTTTTTGAATATGGAATATCTATGGGACTTGGAATTCTCTTTTACGGAATGGCGTATTTCGCGGTTCATGATATATTCATTCACCAACGGTTAAATTGGCTAAAAAAGACAGACAACGCTTATTTTCGAGCTATTCGCAAAGCGCACAAAGTTCACCACAAGCATTTGGGAAAAGAAGAAGGAGAGTGCTTTGGAATGCTGGTAGTACCAACGAAGTATTATAAGGAAGCGGTCGGAACTAAACGGTAATGGTTCCTTCCTCTATGTCACCAAAAACCATAGAAGCTTGAATTTCGTGGCGTTTAGCAGAGTAAAGACAAAGTAAAGAATCAAAGTGGTGCCAAGTTACAACCTCTTCATTGTCAAACATAAACCCACTAACTTCTTTAAGCTCTTCGCACAACGCAGCTATTTGATGTCTGTCTTTTTTATAGTTTTTATCTTTCAGTTTTAAAACTTCTGCTAATTTAGATGGGTACGTTTCTACTACTTTTACACCAAGTTTACCTAACTCAACGGACAATTTTATTGCTCTAGCTGTTAATCCACCTAAGAACATGGGAGACATGGCGCCTGTAGCTTTATCAGCCTCTCTGTAAAAATAATTTCCTTCGGACCCGCTTTCAGTGTAAACTTTTGGTAGTGATAGTGGCGCGTCTAAATACGCTAACCAAACATCTTCGTTCGAAGCAATAAAATCTTTTATGAATTGGTCTGCATCTTGGTTTTTTGCCGTAGCAAAAAAATCAACTTTATTGTGATCATACATTCGGGCAATTACGGTAGTTCCCGCCATTTTTGCACCATAATCTATTCCAATTATCATAGTTCTCTTAGTTGGTCTCTTGAAACACTGTTGAATAAAAAAATGTTCAACCAAATAAAACTTTATTCTTTTACAATAGGTTTATTTATCATGAAGAAAACATTGCGCTTAGTGTTAGGAGATCAGTTAAACATTAAACACAGCTGGTATTCTGAAAAGAAAGAAAACATTACCTACGTTCTAATGGAGTTGAGGTCTGAAACAGATTACGTGCAGCATCACATTCAAAAGGTAGTTTCTTTTTTTGTTGGTATGAGGTCTTTTGCGAAAGAGTTAGAGGAATTAGGGCACCAAGTAATTTACCTCGAATTAGATGACTCAAAAAACGAACAAAGTTTTACAAAAAATCTAAAAAGAACCGTCTCGAATAACAAGTTTGATCAGCTGGAATACCAGCAGCCAGATGAATATCGTTTGGATCAAGAATTAACGAGCTTGCACAAAGAGTTGTCTGTTGAGGTAAACGCTGTTAGTTCGGAGCACTTTTATACGGAAAGGCTGGAAATGAAAGAGCTGTTCGATAAAAGGAAAAGTAAAGGCTGGCTTATGGAAAGCTTTTATCGAGAAATGCGAAAAAAGCACGAACTACTTATCGACTCTAATGAGAAGCCTTTGGGAGGGAAATGGAATTATGACCAATCCAATCGAAAAAAACTACCCAAGAATCACAAGCCAACGGCACCGAAGTTATTTCAACGAGATGTTTCTGATATAATGAAAATGCTGGAAGAGCAAAACGTAAAAACAATCGGGAGTATCGATTCTAAAAACTTCCTTTGGCCGGTAACCCGAAATGAAGGGGAAGAAATGTTGGAGTTTTTCGTTGAAGAATGCCTTCCGCTGTTTGGAGACTTTCAAGATGCTATGTCGGTTGGTGAATGGAGTCTATATCACTCTAGACTTTCATTTTTAATGAACTCTAAAATTCTTTCACCAAAAGAGGTCGTTGATCGAGTAATTCAACATTGGGAAAACAATCAAGATACAATTGATATTTCTCAAGTGGAAGGCTTTGTAAGGCAGATAATAGGTTGGCGGGAATACATGCGAGGAATTTATTGGGCAAAAATGCCGGAATATGAAAATGAAAACCAACTGAACCACACGAATAGTCTCCCCGAGTTCTATTGGAATGGGAAAACAAAAATGAACTGCATGCGACAGTCCATTCAACAATCGTTAGACTATTCTTATGCACACCATATTCAGCGGTTAATGGTTACCGGAAATTTTGCATTGCTTGCAGGAGTTGAACCACAACAAGTTGATGATTGGTACTTGGGAATTTACGTAGATGCTATTCAGTGGGTAGAGCTCCCAAACACACGTGGCATGAGCCAGTGGGCAGATGGTGGTTTGGTTGCAACCAAGCCTTATGTTTCATCGGCCAACTACATTGATAAAATGAGTGACTATTGCGGCAGCTGTTATTACTCTAAGAAGGATAAGGTGGGAGAAAAAGCCTGCCCATTTAACTCCCTTTATTGGAACTTTATTGATCGACATTTAGATAAGTGGGAAAGCAATCACCGAATGGGTATGATGGTCGCCAATTGGAAAAAACAAGATCCAGAACAAAAGGTGAAATTGTTAGAAAGAGCTCAGTATATTTTAGAGAATATGAATTCAATTTAAATTTTAACGTGTTGATTGTATAGAGCTTCTGTTTTTGGGTGTAGGTTTGCAAAAAAAGTTATGCGAAACAGAATTACATTATTTACATTATTATTTACTGCGAGTGTCTTTTCATTTGCACAAACAAGTCTATCTCCGGGGGACTTGGCTTTTACAAGTTACACTTCAGACAATCCTGATGAATTTTCTTTTATTCTCTTGGAGGACGTTGATTCTGCAACGATAATAAGTTTTACGGATCACGGATGGCTGTCCACTGGCGCTTTTAGAGCCAACGAAAATGTGATTGTTTGGTCATCCGATACAGCTATTTCAACGGGTACGATTGTAACCATAAATTCAACGGCTCCAAGTATCGGTTCTACAACTGGAGCAATGCCTGCTTTTTAAAGTTCTGGTGATCAAGTTTTTGCTTTTCAAGAAACTGTTGCTAGTCCTGCTCTAATTGCAGGGTTAAATATGGACGGGGCTTGGGCAACTAACGCGACTAGCTCAAATAATTCGGCTTTACCAACTGCTCTTATTGAGCTTTCACCAAGAAGGATAGTATGGGGTGAAAGTATTCCAAAGTTTATTATCGTTAACGAAGAAGGAGTAGTGGAAGCATTAAAATTTGGTCAACCAGGCATGCTTCCGTTTAGAAAAGCCGTAAAAAAGGCACTAAAGCATTAGTCGACTTTCTTAAATATTTCGTTCAACCTGAAATATGCTCCTACGTGTATTCCAAAGCCACGGACCGTAAAATAGTCGTCATTACTGTTGGTAAAAGCATACTGTATTTGACTCATGAAACCAAACTTTTGCCCTTTGTAATTATATTGAAGCCCTGCCTGTCCAACCGTTTGGGTTTTGTCAGAAAAGTCAATGGAGGATGTAAAGTCTTCATTGGCAAAAAAGTCGGAGTATCTAAAATTACTATACTCAATAGCATTTACTCGAACAACCAACCCAACATGGTTCTGTTTGTCTAAGTTGGCGAAAGCGGCTCCTTGAACAAAGAAAGAGGAGAAGTCTGCCCCGATTGCAAAGTCTTCGGAGAACAAAAGAAAGTTGTCGTCTAAAGTGCCAGTTTCACCCATAGCATAACCACCGAAAAAACTTATGTTGTACCCTTCATTTTTAGCGTTAAAATACCCTAAAGCTAACTCGTAATTATAGTTTTTTGCTGTAAATTTCTGAGTGGTGTCAAAGGTTGTAACCTCATAAGTAAGATTTGCGTTCGTTGTAAATCTAGAACTAACAGCTAAATAATCTGTAATGGCGTAGGAGGCTGTTACGTCAGTTCCATTTCCTGTGCTAACCCCAAGGTTTATTCCCCCTTTTTCTTCTAAAACAGGGGCGTTCATCATGGCCGGTTTGTAAAAGTTACAAGAACTTAAGGTTACAATTACGGAAAATAGTAAAACTAAATTTTTCATACAGTTATTTTAATGGCGAAGCTACGGTTATTACTTCTTTAAGAACCTCTTTGTTTCCATCAAGGTTGAAGGCTTCAAACAGCACAACATATATTCCAACCCTTGCTTTATTATTGTCGTCAGTTATACCATCCCAAAAAAAGCTTCCGTCGCTGCCCAATAATTCATTGTTGACTAGTTTCCTGATCAGTCTTCCATTTCGATCTAAGATGGAAACGTTAGCGACAAAACCTGGAGCATTAAATTGGTAATTAATTGAAAGAATATCTTGAAACCCGTCATTGTCTGGAGAAATTATATTTGGTTCTGTGGAAACGGTTCCGCTAGATTTTGGATGAGTAAAGTCTTGTGAGTTTTTATACCCAGGAGTTGCAAAATCTACACTTTCTGAAGCTGAGTGCCAATTGCTTTCGTCTAGGCTTTCTCCTTCGCTGCTTATTCTTTCTAACGAGACTCCGTCATCGTCAACAGGTAATGCAAAGTGATAATCATCTTTGTATTCCATTTCATCAATTAACTCTTGGTTTGTGTTGAACAGATAAACCCTGCCTTCACTATCATTGTAAGTTGGCAAGTCCGTTATTTCAAGAATACTGTTGGCAACACTAAGTGGGTATTGTTGAATAATGTCAAGTTTGTTTTCGGTTAGTACAACATATTCTTGTGGGAAGAGAAGAAAAGGATTGTCCGTAATCACTTTTAAATTAGCAATAGTGTCATTGTCAAAATTGGCAATTAGCCAGTTTTGAAGTGTAATAGCCTTATCAGACCGATTGAAAAGTTCAACAAAGTCAACACTGCCAGATCTAGCATTAAATAGAATCTCATTTATTACAAGATCGTTCTTATCGGCCAAACTCGGCAGTGCTATAGTAGTTGAATTAGCAGGAATGACATTTCCGGCACAGTCGCTGATGTTAGAGACACTAAAGGAATAAAAAACACTTGAATCTAACTTTGTCTGTAGTTTTAGCGTTGGGATTTCGTTATCAGGAGCATTGAGCAAAATCGTATCGACCACAACCAAAGGAGAAAAAGCATAGGATCCGTTTTGGATTGAGGCACTATCCATGGCCTCACTGAACCGCAAAGATATAGTGCTGTCGTTTAGAGTAAGCACTTCTGTTAGTATTGGTGAGATAAGGTCGGGCAATGTATCGAATTGATTGTTTTGAGCTCCAGGTGTACCACCAATTGTTGCATTAGAAGCAATGAAATTATTGGCTCCGACACAATCAGTAAATGGGTTAATTCGCTCTAAGGTATAACCACCGTCATCTTTATTTTCATTTTGATACCAATTGTCCGTATAATTCACAAAGTCAATTGTTCTTCCATTATTGTCTTTCAGCGTGATGTTATCGCCGGTATTGTTTAAGGTTGGAAAGCTGATTAAATTTTGGGTAGCGCCAAAATTCGAATAGTCAAGTGCCGCAGTTGGAGGGCAAATAATTAAATATTCACCAGGACGAAGAATATGGTTGTCCAATGTTGCATTACTTGTGCCATCAGTAAGAATCCACCCGTCAAGGTCGAAAATTTTGTTAGAAGCATTGAAAAGTTCAATAAACTCGCTCTCTGGTATACCGTTGCTAGGAGTAAAGTCCGGATAAAGCTCATTAATTACAACATCACGCTTCCCTGCAGAAGTCGGAATAAAATAAAAAAAACTTGAAGAAGAAGGAATCATTGAATTCCCTGCAACATCTTCAATAGTTTGAATAGTTAAATTGTAGGTATTCCCGTTTATAAAAGAACTTGCAAAATTTAGCTCTATAGTACTGCTATCTTGAGCTGTAAAGTTTACTGAAGTTGGGTTCCCAACTGATTGGTTTAGAGTGTAGTTGTTAAGGTTTAGCGCGCTGGAAGAATCTAACTTTTCATTGAAACCCACCTCTAATTGTTGAGGAGTTAAAACAGTAACTTGATTGACAACGGGAGGTATCGTATCTTGAAATGCAACTCCACTAACGATAAAGTCATCAAAGAAAAATTTATCTGACCTAGTTGACGTATAATCGCAAAACACGCCAAAGTAAGAACTAGTATTGTGCTTGCTTTCTGTTGAAGAGCCTTGTAATTGATAGGAGCTACCAGTCCCTGTTTGGTCCAAAAACAAACTCCAAAGGTTGGCGGTAGTTTTTGTTACCCTAATTTTAACAGCAGGTGCTGTTGCTACTGTGCCATCTGGTCCGTCGATCAATAAAGAATCAACTGTGCCATCTTGGCGATAAAGTCGCACATTGTCAACAGTTCCTGATTGTCCACCAATCTGAACATAATAACCGTTCAGTGCAGCAGTTAAATTTTGGTTGTCTGATATAAGATAAACCTTGGCAAAGTTGGAAGTAGAAGGGTTAAAGTTTAACCGAATGTAAAACTCCTAAAAAGCATCGTTTACCGCTAGTGAAGGGGTTGATAAGTAGGTTTCGTTACTACTAACCGCAGTCGAATTATTTAGTTGAAGTTCTTTTGCAGCGTTAACCTCAAACTTACTCACTTCTCCACTCCAAACAGGGTTTAAAGTGAAATTGCTATCATTAAAATTGTCAGAGAAACCGATTAGAGCGCTTAATTTGGTTGCAAAAGCAAGGAATAAAAAGAGAATGAATAGTGAAGTCTGTTTCTTCATATATCAAAAATAAGCCTCGTAAAGTTAGTAATTTTGGCTGCTGTTGAAGTGAACAAATCGTTAAGAAAGAAGAGATGAAAGTTGCAGTAGTAGGTGCCACCGGTTTAGTAGGAACAGTAATGTTGCGTTTGTTGGAAGAGAGAAACTTTCCTGTAACGCAATTATTACCGGTTGCTTCGGAGAAATCTGTTGGAAAGAAAATTACTTTTAGAGGTAAAGAGGTTGAGGTGGTTAGTATGCAGTACGCGATTGATGAAAAACCAGTTTTTGCGCTTTTTTCTGCAGGTGGAGAAACTTCTTTGGCTTTTGCCGAGCAGTTTGCTGCCAGCGGCACCGTAGTTATTGATAACTCTTCAGCTTGGAGAATGGACCCTTCTAAGAAGTTAATTGTGCCGGAGGTAAATGGGCAAGAACTTATAAAAGAGGATAAAATTATTGCCAATCCGAATTGCTCCACCATTCAGTTAATGATGGCAATGGCGCCACTTCATCAAAAATACGGAATTGAACGAATGGTGATCTCTACCTACCAATCTATAACAGGCACCGGGGTGAAGGCGGTACAACAGTTAGAGAATGAGCAAAAGGGAATAGAAGGGGAAATGGCCTACTCCTATCAAATTCACCAAAATGCAATTCCACAATGTGATGTGTTCCTAGAAAACGATTACACGAAAGAAGAAATGAAACTGGTTCTCGAGAGCCGAAAAATTTTAAGTGCACCCAATTTAAAAGTAACTGCCACAGCGGTAAGAATTCCTGTTATTGGGGGTCATTCAGAATCAGTAAACGTTACTTTCAAGAATGATTTTAAAGTCGAAGACATTAAATCTATTTTGAACAATACACAAGGTGTTGTAGTTCATGACAATCCGGCTAAAAACGAATATCCAATGCCTTTTTATAAAAAGGAGCAAGACGAAGTTTTTGTGGGAAGAATTAGAAGAGATGAAAGTGCTGAAAATAGCCTTAATCTTTGGATCGTTTCGGATAATTTGCGCAAAGGCGCTGCAACAAATGCAATTCAAATTGCAGAATATTTAGTTGCTTCGGGGAAGGTTTAACCCCAACAATTTCTTTTTCAGAATTATATCTTATCTTGTAAAGACCAGACAGCGTTTTTAGATTACGCAGCGTCTTGTATCTGAGGAGTAGGTACGTAAAAGATTTATCGCAACGATATGACCGAAGAAAAAATCATACAGGGATGTATTGATGAGCAAAAAGCTGCTCAGCAATATTTGTATGAGACCTACTCGCCAAAAATGTACTTTGTCTGTTTGCGTTATGCAAGACACGCCTCTGAAGCGCAAGACATGTTGCAAGACGGCTTCATAAAAGTTTTTGATAACATAGGGTCTTTCAAGTTTAACGGCTCATTTGAGGGTTGGATTAGAAGAATAATTGTCAACACCGCTTTAAACTATTGTCGGAAGTCAAGCTTTAAGCACGAAAAATTAGGAATTGAAGATTACCAAGATAAAATTGTTCAATCAAAAGCAGTTAGCAATTTAGGTGAGAAAGAACTTTTGGCATTAATACAAAAATTACCTGACGGATATAGGGTGGTTTTTAATCTTTATGTGATAGAAGGATTTAGCCATAGAGAGATAGGAGAAATGCTCGACATTACAGAAAGTACTTCTCGATCTCAGCTAGCGAAGTCAAGAAAATGGATGCAAAACGAATTAGAAAAATTAAAAATAACTAGTCATGTCTGATCAAAATAACAATTTTGACCAAGTCTTCCGAGATAGACTGAGTGACCAAATGGCAACTCCTCCCCCTGCCGTATGGGAAAACATTCAGGCTAAGCGAAATTTTGGTCATGTGGTGGCCAACCGAATTTCGAACAACTGGGGGATTTTTGGAACGTTACTGATGTTGCTTTTGGCGGGCGGTAGTTCTATCGTGCTTTTTGGAGAGGAGGAGACAAGCCAATACACATACCGGGCAAACGAGATTAGCAAACTAATTATAAGCGAGGAATTCGAAACGAGTCAAATAGATGAGATTAATAATTCAACAACAAATAAAATCACAGCTCAATTTAATTTATCTCGGGCTCAAAAGAATTCTACATTTAAAGCTTCTAGGTCACTTGAAAGCCAATATGATTATCGTAATCTATACCCTTCAGTAGACGAACTTGCTTCGCTAGAGCAAGCAGGGTTTACCAGACCAGACCTGCCCGACTCTAGGCTTTCTGTTTACATTGAAAATTTGGATGGTTGGGAAAGTGCAAGGGCAAAAGCATTTACAAGGTATTATGAAATGGAATTGATGCAGAAAAAGTTCGTTAATACAGATTTGGATAGCGTAGATCCTAAAAAAGTGGAAATTGATTATGACTACGTATTACCTAGAGTTGAACGAAAAACGTTTTGGGAAAGAAGTTCGGTTTTGTTTGCTGTAACACCACATTCTATTCACAAAACAATGCGAGCAAAGTATGATTTGTCTTCGTCTTATTTAAGAGACCGGGAGAAAGCGGAAAATACTCGAATTGCGTTTACGGTAAGTGGGTTGTTGCAATATGAATTAACGAAAAATAGGTTCATTGAAACAGGAATTAATTATACTCAGATCTACGAGGAAATGCATTTCGAAGACAAGAAACGTTTCAGCAATCAATATAATTTTGTTGAAGTACCACTACTATTAGGTTATCAAAATCGAAATTCAAGATGGGGATGGCATGTAAAAGGCGGACTTGGGTTGCAAATCATGAACTCTTACAAGGGTTATATTTTAAAACGTGTAGATGTTTTTGGAGGAGTAGAACCGCAACCTCTGATTAGAATGAAGCAGGGTGCGGTAAAAGGGTATGTGAACCAAAACCATAGCTTATCAAATAGGCAGTCTGTAAATGAGGTGGCAAACTTGGAAGATGAAGGAGAGAACCCTTTTAAAACTGCCGGAGTTGTGAATGTTCACTTAGCTGCAGGGGTTACTTATTTTTATAGTGAGAAAACATCCTTCTTAATTACACCGAGTTTCAGAAGAAGTGTGAACTCAATTACGAAAGAGGAAGCACGATTCACGGAGAAACTGCAATACGTTGGAGTCAGTTTTGGAACTAGATTTAAGTTCTAAGGATAGAGATACTATTAAACAGAAAAGAGTCGTTAACCCAATGGGTTGCGGCTCTTTTTTATTTTATAAAGAATAAGATTTCCTTTTTGAGGATAAAAAGCGTTTTAATCTTGTTTGTCTTCAACCTCTTCTACTACCTCTTCCTCTTCTGACTCCTCCTCCTTAAAGAAGTCTCTATGAAATAACAGCACAGAAGCAACTCCACAAGTAATGGCTGTATCGGCAATATTAAATACAGGCCTAAAGAAAATAAAATGCTCTCCTGACCATATTGGAAACCATTCAGGGAAAAACCCCTCCATTAAAGGAAAGTAAAGCATGTCTACAACTCTGCCATATAGAGGTGCAGCGTAACCTCCTTCAGCGGGGAATAAGGTAGCAACTTGATAATAACTGTCGTTAAAGATGACTCCGTAAAAAACACTGTCAATGATATTCCCTAGTGCTCCGGCAAAAATTAGTGCTCCACTAGCCATTAAACCTGCTGAAACTCCTTTTTTAGGCAGACTGAATAAGTACCAACCTATTCCTGAAACGGCAACAATTCTGAAAAGACTTAAGAATAGCTTTCCCCATTCACCTGCGAATTCCATTCCAAAAGCCATTCCATTATTCTCTGTAAAGTGAATAATGAACCAATCTCCTAATACTGGAATTTCTTCTGAAATCTCCATGTTTAACTTCACCCAAAACTTACTCGCTTGGTCAATAAACAAAACTGCCACTATAATTAGTAGCGGCAGTCCATAAGAAGAAAACTTACTCTTCATATTTAATTCTGTGTTATCCTTGAGCGTTTTTTGCTTCAATTGAAAGTGTAGCGTGTGGCACTGCTCTCAAACGTTCTTTTGGAATTAATTTTCCTGTTTCTCTACAAACGCCGTAGGTTTTATTTGCAATTCTCGTCAAAGCGTTTTCTAAATGAGTAATAAACTTCTCTTGACGAATAGCTAAGTTGCTCATCTCTTCCCTAGAAAGTGTTTCAGAACCGTCTTCCATCATTTTAAATGACGGAGAAGTATCTTCCGTTCCGTGATCATCTTTATGTGACAATGAACCTCTCAATCCTTCTAAATCTATTTTTGCTTCACTTAACTTTCCTTCAATTAATTCCTTGAATTCTTGTAACTCTTTGTCACTGTATTTTTCTTTTTCCATTTTCTTTTCTTTAATGCCCCTCTTTATTCAGCCGGACTTTTATACCTTTTTTAAACCAACGTAGGCTTTTGTTTCGTTATCTATTTCTAATAAAAACTTCTCTCCATCAATTTTATCTACAAACGATAAATTCTCGGCCAATGTTTCAGAACAAATATAATTTTTATTGTTTTGGATTGCACTGTTTAGCACATTACTAGTTTCTAAAGATATGTTAATCTTATCTGTTACCTCAAACCCAGCTTCTTTTCTAAAGTTTTGTACACGGTTAACTACTTCTCTAGCAATACCCTCCTCGATTAACTCTTCCGATAAAGTAACGTCTAACGCAACAGTATATTTTCCTTCGGTAGCAACTAACCAACCTGGAATATCCTCTGAAGAAATCTCAACATCGGCCGTGGTTAACTCAATTGTTTTGTCACTTAATTGAAGTTCAATTTTATCGTTTTTCTCTAGGTCACTGATTTGATCTTGAGATAACTGACTAATAGCTCCGGCAACTTGTTTCATGTCTTTCCCAAACTTAGGCCCTAGTTTTTTAAAGTCTGCTTTCACCTTTTTCACTAATATTCCTGCGGTTTCTTCCAAGTATTCTAATTCCTTCACATTTACTTCAGATAGAATTAAAGCTTCAACGTCTTGCAATTGTCGTTTGAAAGTTGGGTCTAAAATAGGCACCATCATTTTTTGCAGCGGTTGGCGAACTTTTAAACTTTCTTTTTTTCTTAGTGCTAAAACCATGGAAGAAAGCTTTTGAGCAATTTCCATGCGTTGCTCTAAATCTTCGTCGATGTACTTTTCTTTCAACTTTCCAAAATCTGAAAGATGAATAGAGTTAACTGTTTCTTTTCCGCTTACGTCATTTAAGTCCTTAAACAATTGGTCCATAAAGAATGGAGCAATTGGGGCAGACAATTTAGCGATGGTAATCAAACAGGTATAAAGTGTCTGGTAGGCTGAAATTTTATCTTCGGTGTAATCACCTTTCCAGAATCTTCGTCTGCATAAACGCACGTACCAGTTGCTTAAATGGTCGGTTGTGAACTCTTGAATTAAACGACCTGCTTTTGTCGGTTCATAATCTTCAAATGCAGCATCAACCTCTTTTACAAGAGAGTTAAGTTTAGATAGCACCCAACGGTCAATTTCTGGTTTCTTTTCATAGGGCACATGTGCCTCTTCAAAGGTGAAATTATCAATGTTTGCATAAAGCGCAAAGAAGTTATACGTGTTGTATAAGGTTCCGAAAAACTTGCGCTGTACCTCAGTAATCCCATCTAAATCAAATTTGAGGTTATCCCAAGGCTGAGCGTTGGTAATCATGTACCATCTTGTGGCATCTGGTCCGTATTTTTTTAGTGTCTCAAAAGGGTCAGCGGCATTTCCAAGTCGCTTACTCATCTTTTGCCCATTTTTATCTAACACCAAGCCGTTTGAAACCACGTTTTTGTAAGCTATGGTGTCAAAACATAAAGTTGCTATTGCATGAAGCGTAAAAAACCAACCTCTTGTTTGATCTACACCTTCGGCAATAAAATCAGCCGGATAAAATTTATTTTGATCTATTAGCTCCTTGTTTTCAAAAGGGTAGTGCCATTGTGCATAGGGCATGGATCCTGAGTCAAACCAAACATCAATCAAGTCAGTTTCTCTTTTCATCGCTTTCCCAGAGGGAGAAACTAACACAATATCATCAACAAAAGGGCGATGAAAATCGAAGGTTTCGTAGTTTTCCTTTGACATGTTTTGTGGCTCAAAATCTCCCAAAGGATTTTTATCCATCAAGCCGGTCTCAACTGCTTTTTCACATTCTGCTCGCAACTGCTCAGCAGAACCAATACAAATTTGCTCTTCTTTATCCTCGGTGGTCCAGATGGGAATGGGAATTCCCCAATACCTAGAACGGCTGAGGTTCCAGTCTTGCAGGTTTTCCAACCAGTTTCCAAACCGGCCAGTTCCAGTACTTTCTGGTTTCCAGTTAATTTTTTTGTTATTGGCAATTAACTGTTCTTTAACTGCAGTTGTTTTAATAAACCAAGAATCTAGTGGGAAGTATAAGATCGGTTTGTCGGTTCTCCAGCAATGTGGGTAACTGTGCTCGTATTTCTGCACGTCAAACGCTCTATTTTCTTCTTTTAACTTGATGGAAATTCTAACATCAATAGATTTGTAGTCAGCAGGTTTGTCTTCGTCTTTTAGGTATTGTTCTTTTACATATTCACCTGCAAAATCAGTAACTTCTGCTTTGAACTTTCCTTGATTGTCAACTAAGTGTAGCGCACCTATTCCATTAATTTGCGCAACGCGGTAATCATCAGCTCCATAACTTGGCGCTAAATGCACGATTCCTGTACCGTCAGAGGTCGTTACAAAATCTCCCAACAACACACGAAAAGCATCACCTTCTTCTGGTTGTGCGTATGGCAATAACTGTTCGTAACGAATTCTGTCTAAGTCGCTTCCTTTGAATTCAGCAACGATTTCAAATGGAATATTTTTTCCATCATTCTTGTAATCTGAAAGGGCTAAATCTTTTGATTTATCTGCAAACCACTTGCCCACCAATTCCTTTGCGAGAATGGCAGTTATTGGTTCGTGAGTGTACTTGTTAAAGGACTTAACTTTAACGTAGTCGATGTTTTTACCAACTCCCAAAGCCGTGTTCGAAGGCAAAGTCCACGGAGTGGTGGTCCAAGCTAAAAAGAATAAATCGCCGTGTAGGTCATTAAATAAAAAGTTTGACTTATCGTCTTTAATTACTTTAAACTGCGCTGTAGCTGAGGTATCTTTTACGTCTTTGTATGCTCCGGGCTGGTTTAATTCGTGTGAACTCAAACCAGTTCCAGCTGCAGGGGAATACGGCTGAATCGTATATCCTTTGTAGATTAAACCCTTGTCGTAGAGTTGTTTTAACAAGTGCCAAACCGACTCAATGTATTTGTTTTCGTAGGTTACATATGGGTTTTCCATATCTACCCAATAGCCCATTTTTTTTGTTAGATCATTCCAAACATCGGTGTAGCGCATTACCGCTTCCCGGCACGCTTTGTTATAATCCTCAACCGATATTTTTTTGCCAATGTCTTCCTTGGTAATTCCTAACTCTTTTTCAACACCTAATTCCACAGGCAAACCATGTGTATCCCAACCAGCTTTTCGCTTTACTTGAAAGCCCTTTTGAGTTTTATAGCGGCAAAAAATATCTTTAATGGCTCTTGCCATGACATGGTGAATTCCCGGAAGTCCATTTGCTGAAGGAGGGCCTTCATAAAAAACAAATGGCTTATTTCCTTCACGGCTTTCAATACTTTCTTGAAAAATATCGTTTTCTTCCCAGTATTTTAAAACCTGATCTGCAACAGCAGGAAGGTCTAATAGCTTGTATTCTTTGTATTTACCCATGATAGTGTTTACTTAAAATAAACGTTTGCGAAGGTAACAAAATGGGGGTGATTTACACAACTTATTGAAATGGAAAACAGAAGCCAACAAAAACACTTATAGTTAAATTTGTCTCCATGAAATTCAAAATACTCTCTGTAACAAATCTTATTGTAACATTACTTTTAATCTATTGGAATTACCTTTCTAATACTGGATTTATAGATGGCAAAACGATTGGCAGTGTAAGCGGAAAGTACGATAGTTTATTTACGCCCGCAGGTTATGCTTTTTCCATTTGGGAATTATCTTTTTAGGACTTATTGTTTTTGGAGTTTTCGCAGTGTACTTGGCTTTTACAAAACCGGATAAATACCATCATGTAGAAAAAGCAATTCCGTTAATGATTGGGCTTAACTTACTAAATGGCGCTTGGGTGTACTATTGGCTCACGGAAGACATTTTAATGTCTGTTATCATAATGTTTTTGATGTTTAGTTGGTTTCTAAGAATAATCATCCAATTAAAAATGGAACTGTGGGACGCTCCTTGCAAGGTCATAGCTTTGATTTGGTGGCCCATTGATCTTTACTTTGGATGGATTATGGTGGCATTTGTTGCCAACGTTTCATCGTATTTAAATTACACCGGCTTTTCTATGGGTTTGCAAGAGCGCACTTGGGTAATTATTATGATTGGAGTAGTGACGTTGATCAACTTTCTTTTAGTCCAAAAAAGAAACTTGCGTGAAGTTGGCTTAGTAGCCGTTTGGGCCTTGGTTGCAATTGCAGTTCGCCATTGGAATTCTGAAATAGCAATTGCCTATCCTGCAGCTGGCGCCGCTGCATTTTTACTCGTAACCATCCAACTGCATGCCATTAAAAATAAGGCAACCATGCCTTTTGTCAAGAAGAAGTGGAGCGAGGTGATTTAGTTAACAATTTGTACTTATTTCTTTCCGTTTTTAACCTTGGAATAACCTCGCCATAAAGATTAAATAAGTCTTTCGTAAAACAAAGCCCTCTTTAAATTAATCCCTTTCAAAATACTTTAGTTGCAGAAATAAAACTAAAAGTAATATGAAAAAAATTTACACATTAGCATTGGTATTCATGTCGTTAGGGGCTATAGCTCAAGCAACATTTTATACTGAATCCTTTGAGACTACCTCGGGATTCTCCTATCCGAACGGAAATGGAGTTGGAACAAACACACAAGACTTTTTTGATAGAACGGACTCAGCAGGAGCTCCACCACAAGAGGTTTTTAATTACACTGGATTTGATGGCAGCTTTTTTATAGCTGGGGAAGATATTGAAAGGTGACATAAAGCTCTTTTTTTAAGAAGTTTACCCGGCTTTGATTAACATTTGGGTTGAGTTTATATAAATTTTCTAGCAACCACAAACAAGCGCTGCAATGAATTTGCGGGAGGTAAAATTGAATTTTTGTTAAGCTTTCATCTCGGTAATCGATTAACTTCTCAATAACCTCCGGTTGATTTAAATAATCAAAACGGGCTTCTTTTCGAGCTTTCATGCTAATTCCGGGCATGTTTTCAAGCTCATAATAGTCGCACATTTCGTTTTGAGATAGTATTTCAAAAACAGTTTGGCAACCGTGACAGCAGAAGTTTTTCCCTTCTGAAACTATATTTTATTCAATGCACTCATCTCCAAAACGATAGCATTTATTTGTTAGTACAGAATTTGCTGTATTTATTTCCATTTTGAAAGGTCAAATTTCCTTTTTATTTCGAATACAAAGTATGATATTTGTCACAAGTATGAGTCAAAAACTACAAGCACCATCTTGCCAAACATGTGGTGCGAAGCAAAAATCTGTATTCTGTAGTTTAAACAGCGAACAACTAGTTCAATTAGACGAGCATAGAGGATGCGAGTTTTACAAGAAAGGAGAAGTAATTTTTAGAGAGGGAGGTTATTCAAGAGGTCTTTTTTGTAAACAAGGGTAAAGTTAAATTGAGTAAAATAGGTTCTTCAGGAAAGGAGCAGATTATTCGATTTTCAACGGAGGGAGATGTAATGGGATACAATTCGATGTTAAGCAAATACCCGTTAACCGCAACAGCAACCGTTTTAGAAGATGCGGCAGTTTGTTTCATACCCGCTGAACAGTTTTTCGAATTACTAAAAACAGAACCAAAATTTAGCATGAAGGTGCTCGAAACCTCTGCGATTAACTGGAATAAGGCAACTAAATTGATAACTATTTTAGCCCAAAAAACAGCAAAACAAAGGCTGTCGGAAATGTTATTGTGGTTAAAGGAAATATTTGGCTTAGATCAAGATGATTGTTTGGATATTAAACTGAGTAGGGAAGAGCTCGCCAATATGATTGGAAGCTCAACTGAAGCGTTAATAAGACTTTTAAGTGAGTTAAAGAAAGACAGACTAATCGGGCTTGAAGGGAAAAGACTCCGGCTATTAGATGTTCATGGACTAATTATGTTGGCTGATTTGATGGACTAATTTCAATTTAAAAAACTACTATTTTGCTGGTAGGGAAACTGACTTAAATGAAAAATCTAATTGCGATAGGCGAAAGTTAAATAGTGGCAATAACTTTAAGCTCAATTGCAATTGGAGTTGGTAGACTTTTAATTTCCAACGTAGTTCTGCAAGGTTGATTGTCTTTAAAAAATTCAGCGTATAACTTGTTATATGCCTTAAAATCATTTTTCATATTCGTTAAAAAGACAGTAACATCCACCACGTTTTCCCATTTTGCGCCTGAATCTTCCACAATTGTTTTCACGTTGTTAAATACAGAACGGCATTGCGTTTCTATGTCGTAAGAAACTATATTCCCATCTTCATCTAACTCTACCCCAGGAATCTTTTTAGTTCCTCGTTCTCTTGGCCCGACTCCTGAAAGGAATAGTAAATTGCCTACTTTTCTAGAGTGTGGGTATGCGCCAACTGGTTCAGGAGCTCTATTGGAATCAAATTTTTCGCTTGACATGTGTTTTTTTTTGTAAAAATAAGAAAGAGGATAAGTAATAAAGTGCGGGTAAAAGAGTTTATTTTAGTGTGGTAAATACGAAGCCACACATAAACTGCAGCTCTTTCACAAAACCCTTCTTTATGATTCGAAAGATTTTTTTAATTATAACAACCATTTCCACTACATTTAATTGTACCGGTCAAACAGCAGAAATGGTGTTAAACTATGAATTAAACGAATGGAAGCTTGATCTTGAGAACAGGAAAAGTCTGGCCATTTTTCTTGAGTCGTCAGAACCGGAATCCATCACGAAAATTGCAATTTCAGGACATACAGATGCTAAAGGAGACGATAATTATAACCAAGAGCTTTCTAAAAAAAGAGCTGAAACTGTTAAGCGTGAAGTTATAAAGATGGGTTACTCTGAAAGTTTGATAAAACTTGATTTTTTTGGAGAGAACAGATTAATTGAAAAAGTTGAAGGAAAAAATAAAACCAGCTAACGTACATTGTAAATGGGAAAACTGAAAACGGTAAATTTTCTATTCGAACTAAAAGCAGGTTACTGTACCTAACCCCAGATCGAGATCGGGACAGTTATATTGTTTTTAAAGTAGAATCCATTAACAATCATGAAATGATACTTCAGCCATTTGTAAACGGAAAACTTACTAGCAAGAGAATTTATATGTCGAAGTGCCGTTAACTTGAACAGTTTTAGATTAATTCCCTTTCAATTTCTCCACTTCATTTCGAAGCTTTAGCATCATGTTGCTTAATTCATCTACAGAAGTTGGGTTGGCTTGTTTTTCGGGGACATCGAAGGTCAAATAACCCTTTGCTTTCCAAATTTCAACAATGTCATTTACGTCAACGTCGTAAGGCTCGTAAACTTCATTGTCAGAATGTAGCTCCAAGTTTTGCTTAGTTTCAATCTGGTTTACAACTCTTTTATACACCACACCCTCGTTTTTAGAAACGATTACGTAACATTCTCCCGATTTAAGCCAATTCCAATTTTCAAGGTATTCCGTTAGCAAATAACTTCCCGAAGTAACTGGCAGCATACTGTCTCCCTTTATTTCAAATGCGCGGTAACTACCTTGGCTGAGCTCTTTAACCGGCAAGCTAAAGTTGGGCAATTGCTCTACAAATTCCGGATCAGAATAACCGTTCAAGTAACCTGCGGCAGCTTTAATCGGGACAAGCGAAATGCGCTCGTTGTTTTCACCATCTACGATAATAGGAAGCACTCTTAGGTTATTGCCTTGTATGTTTTTAAGACCACCCTTCGCCTCTTTGCTTAAATCTTTCTCTAATAAATCGTCAATGGTTACTTGAAAAAAGTGAGAAATATTTTGAAGGGTTTCAAATTTTGGTTCTGCTCTTCCTTCTTCGTAAGATCCAATTTTTGGTCGGTTTACACCAATTTTATTGGCTAAATCACCTTGGGTTAAGGCTTTTGACTTACGGAGGTATTTTAAGTTGGATTGAAAATAATTCAAAATAAATGCTAAAAATATTAGTAAACTAAAAAATGTAGTATATTTGAGTCATAAAAGTACGCAATCCTAAAATAATTAGCAATATGAAAAACATTCAACACAAAATTAGAGGCAGTCAGCCGGGTTTTATTGGCATTGAGTTGCCAGATACTTATAGTGTTCTATTGTTAGATGAAGACAATTTTAATTCATACCGAAACGAAGGAAGATACTACGGACAAAGCATTGAAGTGAAAGATAGTTATGCTCACTTTCAAAAACCAGTAGATGGCTCTTGGCACGTCATTGTAGAGGGGAAAGAGAATTTCTCACCAGAGAGTATTCATATCATCTACAAGGCGGCTTAAGCGAAATACTTGAAGTTGTTGAGTACTTAAAGTGCCTAAAATTTTAGAATACCTAGAATGGGTGTTTTGATGAATCGTTGAATCAGTTAATTGTTCAGTAATTCAAAGTATATTTCTTATTCTATTTTGACATTGGCTATTCCCCACCAAACAACACCTGCGAAGATTAGCGAAATCTGCGGGCTTACGAAATGACCAAAGGGTCGAAATACCTGAGATGGTTGTTTTGATGAGTCGTTCATTGTCCATTGTAAACTATTCATTGTCCATTGTATTAAAACCAAAACCTAACCACTGCTGTTTGTTTTTAGAATGAAAAAGCAACACCTACCTCACAAAATCTGTATTGTCTGCGAGAAACCATTCGCATGGCGTAAGAAGTGGGAAAAGGTATGGGATGAGGTAAAGTATTGCAGTGAAAGATGTCGAAGAAATAAAAAAAGATGAGTACAGCAATTGTTTGGTTTAGGAAGGAATTGAGAATCCATGACAATGAGGCTTTGGTAAAAGCGCTTGAGCAGCATGAGTTGATTATACCATTTTATTGTTTTGAAGAAATGGAGTTTGGTTCGACCAAATTTGGGTTCGAAAAAACAGGAGCACATAGGGCGCAATTTTTAATAGAAAGCGTTCAGAATCTCAAAGAGAACCTTAAAAATTTAGGCTCGGACCTAGTGATAAGAAAGGGGAATACGGCTGAGCAAATTGCAAGGCTCACGACAGAAGTGGAAGTTTCAAAAATTTATACATTCAAAGACATTCATGAAGAAGAGATTGCAGTTCAAGACAAAGTAGAGCAATTGGATATCCCTATTGATTACTCCTTTGGTTCTACGCTGTATCATGTTAAAGATTTACCACACCCTTTCGAAGACACGCCACAAGTATTTACTCAGTTCAGAAAAGGAGTGGAAAAGAAAAGCTCAGTGAGGGCTGTTCTTCAAAGACCCGAAAAGTTGCCGGCATTAGAGTCTGCAATAGATTTGGGAACTATTCCGAGGGTGGAAGATTTTGGATTAACCGCTCAACCAATTGACAAGAGAGCAGCTATTGTTGCAAAGGGAGGGGAAGACGAAGCTCTGAAGCGACTACAACATTACTTTTTTGAAACGGAGGAACTCAGTTACTACAAGCAAAAGCGGAACGGACTCATTGGTGCAGACTATTCTTCTAAACTTTCACTCTGGTTATGGAATGGCTGTATTTCTCCGCGGCAAATATATTGGGAAGTAAAGCGGTATGAAAAGGAAGTGAAGTCAAACCAATCTACCTATTGGTTAATTTTTGAATTAATCTGGCGAGACTATTTTAAGTTTATCTCTCTCAAGCACGGGAATAAAATATTCTTTCAGAAAGGTATTAAAAATCAAGATTATAATTGGTCCACTGACAGGAACTTGTTCAACCAATGGGCGGAAGGCAGAACGGGCATTCCATTTGTTGACGCAAACATGCGGGAGTTAAATAAAACAGGTTTCATGAGTAATCGAGGAAGGCAAAACGTAGCTTCATTTTTGACAAATGAGCTGGAAATCGATTGGAGAATGGGTGCGGAATATTTCGAAAGTAAATTAATCGATTATGATGTTGCAAGTAATTATGGAAACTGGATGTACAATTCAGGGGTAGGAAATGACCCAAGAGACCGCTATTTCAATGTTATTCTGCAAGCTAAGCGTTACGATGAAAAGGGAAAGTATGTTAAAATCTGGCTTCCAGAATTAAAAGAGTTAGACAGCGGAGTTGTGCATCACCCTTGGACGAAGCAGGAGGATTTGTTTGGTACGCCGGAATTAGACTATCCTGCTCCAATGGTGGAGCTGAGTTATTGGAAGAAGCATTATTGAATTATAAATTTTTTGTCAAAGAATTTTTAATTGTGAATGAATCAATCAGATTTTGATTAACCATCCACTAAGAAAATTCTCAGCTAGACAAGTTCTTAGATTAAAAACTAAAAATCAAGAGATTCAAAATTAAACTGCAATTACCACCTCTTCTGCAACTACAAATACTTGATCTTCTTTTTTTACTTTAATTGTAGCCAATCCAGTGAAAGAGCCAAAAGCAGGCAGTAAACCTGCGTTCTTGCTAAAATAAAAGCAAGCTACCTTGTGTTTTTGATTGCCTTTTCCTTTTAATCTCACTCCAGGGTGAATGTGTCCTGCAAGGTTGTAATAAACCCCTTCTTCTTCAAGTGGTTCGTGAGTAAATAGAAAAGGTTCCTCCAATAGCGATTCATATACCTTAAACCCAAGTTTTTGATACATCTCTGGAGGTAAAATATCATGATTCCCTTGTACCAATTCAAAATTGATGTTTGGATAACTTTCAATTAATTCGCCAAACACCTCCCATTCTTTATTGTGTGTGCTATGGAACAAGTCACCTAAAAAGCAGACTCTTTCAGGTTCATTTTGCTTAAACAGTTTGTGCAACAAGAGCCAATTTTTTTGTTCTGCTTGTTTAGGAACGGCTATTCCATTTTTCCTAAAATGAGTTGACTTACCGAGATGTAAATCAGCAATTAGTAGTAACTTTTTAGCTGTCCAATAGATTGCTTTCTCAGGAAGTAAGAGTAGCTTTTCTCCCCGAATTTCGGCTGCTTCAAATTTAGAAATGGAGAGTTCTGCTGGCATGTTACAAAGGTCGGAAAAGTTAAATAGAGCGTTTGACTTTTTGAATAGTAATCAATTGTAAATTTTAGGGTATTACTATGAACTCATTTGCTAAAATATTCCTCCAAACTAAATTGATTTGGAGGGAAATTGCCTTTAGTTACTTCTAAAGATTGAATTCGATTTAGCAAAAAAGTGCGTTTTTCGCCTCTTAATCTGCAAAAGCGACAAATTTCCACTCATTTTGATCAAAAAACAACCCTAATGGTTCAATTTCTCTTTCGGAGATTATTCCAATTCCACTTTTGTACTCTAGAAATAGTACGTGAAAGTTGGAAATCGAATTTCGTAAGAGTATAATTTGCTCATTCATGTTTTAAAACTAATAAAACTTTTAAGCCAACACCTTATTGTTGTAACGTTTCAAGTCATTTACTTCTAAACTAATGTGCCCAAACTCTTCTGTTACGATGCCCTTTATGAGATAGCAACCTGGACCAATGTGTCTTAGTTTGGCAACCGCATCGGGAAAAAGGACGGTATCAATCCAATAACCTTTTTTATCAATAAAGGTTCCAAAGCGCATGGCTTTCCCATTGCTGGTTTTCGTGGGTTTTATGTGTACTCGGTAGCCTGCAATGCTTACTCGTTTTCCAATTTTTTCTTTTAGCTCTTTAGCAGTCAACTCAGGGAGGTTTTGTTCCTCTTCTTCTATTAAATCAAACGGACTGTAACTTACCGGAAAACCGAGCAATTCAATTTCGTCCATAGCAATTTCTAGTGGGTTTTGAACTAACTCTGGCAGTAGCCATTCTTGGGGTTTTAGCTCAAAAAGAGAATGATTCCTATTTTTTTTAGGAGTTTTTGAAAGTAGAAAATGGGCATCCCAGAGTAGTTTCTTTTTATCTTGTTCTAGGTTGCGAAAACACCCCAATCTAATTAACACAATAATTTGATCCAAGGATATTTCAGGTACACGCTCTACAAAATTTCGAAAGGAAGTAAATGTTCCGTTTTTCTGTCTTTCTGCAAGAATGTACTCCATGTTTTTTGTCTCAAATCCACCATCTATAAACGTAAAACCGAGGGTTATTTTTTTGCCTTCAATGTTGGCAGCAGCCCAACTTTCGTTAACACAGGGCAGCTCAATTTGTGCACCTTTCATTCGAGCGGTATGAACGTATAGTTCTCTAGAATAAAAACCTCCACCGTTATTCAATGTTGCGGTTAAATACTCTAGCGGATAGTAGGCATGCAAGTAAAGGGCTTGGAAACTTTCTACCGCATAACTAGCCGAGTGCCCTTTTGAAAAGGCAAAGTTGGCAAAACTTTCAATTTGATCCCATATTTTTTGGACGGTATGGTGGGTTACTCGCTTTCGAGCGCAATTGTCAAAGAAGCGCTTTTTTATTTTGTTGAATTCGTTTCGTTGCTTGAACTTCCAAGACATGCCTCGGCGCAAAATATCAGCTTCGGCTAAGTTTAATCCGGCAAAGTAGTGCGCTACTTTTAGCACGTCCTCTTGGTACACCATTACTCCATAGGTTTCTTCTAGAATTTCGTACAATTCGGGCAATGCTTTTTGTGCTTCCTCGCGCCTTTCTGTATTTTGAAAACGAAGAATGTATTCTCGCATCATACCACTTTTTGCAACTCCCGGCCTTATGATGGAACTTGCCGCAACTAACCTTGTATAATCTTCGGCTTTTAGTTTGGTCATTAACATGCGCATAGCTGGCGACTCCACGTAAAAGCAACCGGTTAGGTCCCCTTCGCGGAGAAGGTCTTTCACTTTCGGGTCGTTTTTGATGGCCTTCATGGCATGGATGTCCACTTTTTTACCGTGGTTCTGCTCTACAAAGGTTACAGCATCCTTAATCTTTCCCAACCCACGCTGACTTAAAACATCGTATTTATAAAGTCCAATGTCTTCAGCAATTTGCATGTCGAAATGAACGGTAGGGTAATTTTTAGGCGGCAAGTAAGTGGCAGAATAGTAATGAATTGGTTTTTCAGAAATAATTATTCCACTCGAATGAACACTTAAATTACTTGGAAACCCGGCAATGTAAGAGCTATATTTCTGAATGAGTTGACCGTATTCATTATCGGCAATTCCACCCCGTTGAAGCTGCTCAATTTCTTCGCTTGGCAGTCCAAACACCTTCCCCAATTCTCTAATGACAGACTTGTGCTGGTACGTGGTGTAAGAGCCTAACAAGGCTACTTTATTGTAGCCATGTTTTTCAAAAAGGTAAGTGGTTACATCATTTCTATCGGTCCACGAAAAATCTACGTCAAAATCTGGAGGACTACTGCGATAAGGGTTGATAAATCGCTCAAAATAAAGATCTAACTCTATGGGGTCTACGTTTGTAATCCGAATTAAATAGGCAACAATACTGTTTGCCCCACTTCCTCTACCAACGTGCGGATAGCCTTTTTTCATGGCGTAGCAAACCATGTCCCAATTAATTAAAAAGTAGGAAGAAAACCCATATTGCTCAATTACATTCAGCTCGTTTTCTACTCGGTTTAAAATTTCTTGCTGTTTGGGGCTCAATTTTTTTCCTCGCATAGGGTTAAATTCGTATCGATACGGAAGTCCTTCATAGCTTAACTTTCGAAGTAGTTGTGCATCTTCCTCTTGACTTTCGGTAAAATGTTTCTTGTTGTTTGGTTTTTGAAAGGTGAATTGGAAATCGCATTGTTGTAGTAACTTGTTAGTACGTTCAACTATAGGAAAATGGTGTTGGAATAGGACAGAAATTTCTGTCACACTGCGGTACTTATCGCTTTCTTTTGCTTGTTGATTTTTGCCAAGTTTGCTGAGTAGCGTATTTTCTCCAATGGCTCGGAGTAGACGGTGGGTGTTATAATCTTTTTTGTGTCTGAAGGTGGCAGAGCATAAAGCAAGTAGCTTGTTTTCAAACAGATTTTTGTATTGCTTAAAAATGGGGCGGTTGAGTTGTTCAGGGGCTATTCCTGTAAATTCATTTTCGCTGAGTTCGTCAAAACGCAATGCTTTTTCAAACGGATAAATGGTGAATGCATTTTTAAAAGTTGCTCTTTCTGGGATTGGCTTTTTGCTCCGTTGGTAGTGTGATAAAAATTCATTTAATTCAAAAAAGCCTTCGTGGGTTTTCGCCAAGGCAACGAACTGCTGATCTACTCCATTTCTAAAGTCAATTCCTACCACTGGGTGAATGTTGTATTCTTTTGCCAATAGCAAAAAAGTAAAGCACTCTGAAGTGTTGTTTACGTCAGTTAGCGCAACTGTTTTGTGTCCCAAAAATTGACAGGTTTCCAATACCTCCCGAATAGAAAGGCAACCGTAATTTAGACTATAATAACTGTGGGTGTTAAGGAGCATCTGTTTAATAATTCAATGAATCAATGGAGTAGGTATTGTTATTTTCTAGCTTGTGTTATTAAAAACTAAAAATTCAGAGATTAAGAATTTTACATTCTTCATTCCACACTCCTAACTCTTTAAGCTCTCCGGTGTGCAGGAATTACGATGGGTTGCCCATTAAATGGATTAGAGGATCTGCCTATACCCTTGGAACCCATAGCGACAACTCGTTTTACTGCATCTTGTCCGTACCGGTTGCGAATACTATCTAAAGCTTGGTATAGATTGATTAGCTCTTCGCTATCATCGAACAAGTTAATTTGATGGTTCCCGCCGACCAATTTGCTGAAACGAACACCAATTAAGCGCACCAAGACCCTTCTATTATAGAGCGCTTGAAAAAGCGAAAGCACCGTTTCTATTAGTTTATTATCTAGCGAGGTATAAGGGATGTGCTGCTGTTTACTCTCCGTAATAAAATCGGAGTAACGTACTCTCACGGTAACGCAGCCGCTCAGCTTGTTTCCATTACGAAGTTGGTACGATAAATTTTCAGCCATGGCGGTTAAAATACTTTTGAGTTTAGCAATATCTGTAGTGTCTTTTTCAAATGTTCTTTCAATCGAAATGGACTTTCTTTCGTGGTAAGTTGTAATGGGATCATTATCAATTCCTTGCGCTTTTTCCCAAATGGAATGACCGTTCTTACCCAATACGCGAGTCATTAACTCTACGGGCATTTCCTGTATGGTTTGTATTTTTTGAATGCCCATGAGGTGTAATTTTTGATTGGTTTTGGAGCCAATCATTGGCATTTTACGAACAGGTAGAGGAGCGAGAAATGGTTTTTCTTCCCCTTCGTCAATTTTCATAAAGTTGTTGGGTTTTGCCTCGCCAGTTCCAATTTTTGCGGTTGTTTTTCCTGTGGAAAGTCCAAAAGAGATGGGTAAACCGCTTTCTTTCATAATCTGTGTACGCAATTCTTGCGACCATTTGTAGGTTCCATAAAATCGGTCCATTCCCGTAGTGTCTATGTAAAACTCGTCGATGGATGATTTTTCGAATCGAGGACTGTTGGATCGGATGACATCCGTAACGATGTCAGAAAACTTACTGTATGTACCACTGTTACCTCGAATTACTACAGCATGTGGGCAAAGTTGTCGAGCCATTTTCATGGGCATAGCAGAATGAACTCCGAAAGCGCGAGCTTCGTAACTACAAGAAGCTACAACACCACGATCTGATGTGCCTCCAATTAAAACTGGGCGATTGTTCAATTTGCTGTCCAGCAAACGTTCACAGGAAACAAAAAAGCTATCTAAATCTAAGTGTAGTATTGAGCTCATTATTTTGACAATTTTAACGTCAATATTTTGACAATAAAATAATCAAAATTTTAGATTTTGATTCTATTTGCAAAGAAAATATTTTATGAAAAGGTTAGAGAATCGATTCTCAGACGAGATTAAAAACTGACGCTGGGTAAAGTATGGGTTGAGATAGAAGAGCCTCGATTCTATTGGGAATTGGAGAGAGAATAGGGAGTCTTTCCCTTCTTAACCCTTCGGTACTATATGATTCATGATTTTTTCGGCATGAATTTGAGAGTTCTCAATAAACCATTCACTTGTTTTCATTCCACCACATATTACACCTGCCAAGTAGACACCTTCTACGTTTGTTTCCATTGTATTAGGATTATATATTGGTTTTTTGTGTTCCTTGTGATTTACAGAGATTCCAATTTTTTCAAGAAAGTCCAGGTTCGGTTGGTATCCAGTTAATGCCAAAACAAAATCGTTCTCTAACTTCCGTTCCCCTTCTGGAGTATCAATTTTTACCTCTTTAGGGCCAATATTAGTAATTTCAGAGTTGAAAAAGGCAGATATGCTTCCTTCTTTAATTCTATTTTCTATATCGGGTTTAACCCAATATTTTACTCTTTCTCCAATTGCCTCTTTTCTAACTACCATAGCAACGTCACCGCCTTTGCGATAAATCTCTAAGGCGGCATCTACAGCTGAATTGCTTGCACCCACGATTATGGTTTTCATAAAGGCATATTCATGCGGATCACCATAGTAGTGCTTTACCTTCGGAAGGCTTTCTCCGTCTACATTCAATAAGTTTGGAAGGTCATAAAATCCAGTAGCAATAACTACATTTTTTGCTTCGTAGTCGCTAGCGCTTGTTGTTACCTTAAAGTGCTTTTCCTTTTTAACACTCTGGACTTCTTCGTAAAGATTAATTTTTAAGGAGTTGGATTTAGCAACCCTCCTATAATACTCTAAGGCCTCTTGTTTAGTTGGTTTCGAGTTATTGCTGATAAAAGGGATTTCATTAATTTCTAACTTTTCCGAAGTGGAAAAGAAGGTCATGCTTACTGGATAATTATACAGAGAATTTACAAGCGTTCCTTTTTCAATAATTATAGAACTCAGCCCCTTTTTCTTGGCAGCCAATCCACAAGCAATTCCTATAGGTCCGGCACCAATAATTAATACATCTATCATTTATCGTTTTTTAGGAAAACGAAGTTAAGTTGAATTCGTTCGAATTAAAATTGGATTTCATTCATTACCGTCCATTGCTTCTCAATCAGCTTTAAAACAACCAAGCTTTTAAGACTAAATTCTCTTCGGTACTCTCGTTCTTTGAAGTTTTCCCAAGCTACCTTAAAGTCTCGCTTTTTTATGTCCTTGTTGGCAATGGTAATGTGTGGGACAAAGTAGTGCTTTTCTACTCGCTGTTTAATTATTTTCTGTTGGTTGAAGAGAATCTTTAACTCTTTGCAAAGCATTTCAAATTCGTCGTTCTTCGCAACATCTACAAATAAGGTTCTACTTTCAAAGCGCTGAAAGTTGTTTAGCTCTATTATCATGTCATCTGTTGCCTTTCCTTTTAAAAACAGGGCTAACATGCTAGTAAGTTCGGATAGCTTTTCAGGGGCGCACTCAAAAGGAGGAATAATAGTGATGTGTGGTGGAGTTTTCTGAGCGTGAATCGCACCAAACTCATCTTCAATTTCTTTTTGAAAAGCAACTATTTCAGTAGCAATTTTTTCTGGAGGAAGAATAGCTAAGAAGTATTTGTGCACCAGCAAATTATTTTAAAACATCTTTAATGTCATCCAATTTATTAAATAAAGACTTTGCGAAAGGGCAGAGAGGTAAAATTTTAAAATCCTCTTTTCTAGCTTTCTCAACAATAGACAGAAGTAGTTTTTTCCCAACACCCTGCCCTTTTAAACTAATATCCACCATAGTATGGTCAATAATTATTAGTTCACTGCTAGCGATAGAGTAGGTCATTTCGGCTATACGGGAGCCATCTTCGGTGAAATATGCTGCACCTTTTGATCCGTTTCGTTCTATTTTGAAGTTCATACACGTAAAATTACAACAGAATGTCAGCCTTAGGAACACTTCGTTTTTTATTCTAAAAAAACTAGGAGTCCATTTTTAGTGTTGTAATTATTATTAGGAATTTGTCCTTTTTACTTCAAATACACTGCTGTATACTTTTGGAGTCAAAGTCACCATGAAGATTAGTACTAAATTAAATTGCTAACAAAGCCTGTAGACGTTACTATTATTAGGGTTGAAAAGGATTTAGGTTCTTGATCGCTTATAATCAATGTGTTTTATTCTTTAACTAAAAAATATAAAATATACTTGTAACCTTTAAATAAAGGTAACGTATAAAAGCACTCATGAAGACAAGACACTCAGTTTTAGGATTATTTCAGTTAATTGTGATAAGTATTGTTTTTTTATTAATTTTAATATTTAATTAAAGAATTTATAAGACCACAGAGTAGTTTTCATAAAGGTAGTAGTAGCCAATTAGTAATTCATAGTACTCTGTGTTAATTAGCCCAAGTTTGTTTTTCAAACTTGGGTTTTTTATGTCGCTTTTTCATACTTTTTAGCCATTATGATATACTGATAATCAAGAGTCTTTGTATCAATCACAACCTTTATAAATCCGGCTTTCTGCAATTCTCTCATTACATCAAACCCTTCAACTCTCATTTTGGTTGGGGGTCCGTGTGGTGTCTTTTTTTTCTTAAAATCCACAACCATCAATTGTCCACCAGCTTTCATTCCTCTCCAAACATCTCTAAAGTAGTCGTACCGATTCTCAATGTGGTGGTATGTGTCCACTACAATTACTGCATCAACTTCTGCACTATCAAGTTGGGGGCTATTAAAAGGAATCTTTCTTGTAACAATAGTTAAACTGTCAGATGAGTGGGTGTTAATGAAGTTTAGAAACTGTTCGTCTATGTCTAACGCTAATACAGAAGCTCCTTTTTGAGCCAACCTCCTGCTAAAGTATCCTGTTCCCGCTCCGATGTCAGCAATTTTTTTACCTTTAATATCCCCTAGTTTTTCTATTACCAAATCAGGTTTTTGCCATTGATCTCTTTCCGGGTTTTCAAATTTTTCAACTAATTCTTCGAATGAGCTTTTGTGCATATGATAATTTGCCGAAAGGCTTTTGTGCTGAGAGTTTTCGCAAGCTGCAAGGGCAAATGCAAAACTTAGAAGTATAATCGTTTTCATTTCTTTTAATTATGCTGATACATTCAATGTTTAATAAACTGGTTTGTCGTTTCTGTTCATACACAATGCAATCATCTATTTGTTCGCTAGAAGAGGGTGTTAAATTAGTGTATGAATAGATTTGTTCCGTTGCTGAATAGTAAGTTAGTGGGCTTGAACCTTGGCAAGAATTTCAAATAGGTACGTTTTATCTCTTGCGCTTAACTTTCTTGAAACAGTCAGGTTAAGGTTTTCAAGAATTGGACGTATTCTATTGACTAACCTGTTACCCTCCACTGTCAAGTACACATCAAACGTTCTTCGATCGCGCTTCGATCCTTTTCTTTGCACAAACCCTTTTTTGGCAAGTAAGTCGAGCATTCTTGTTAATGCAGCTGGGTCTTTAAACGTATCTTTTGCAATGTCTTTTTGACTAGAACCTTCTTCTTCAGATATTCGTTTTAGAATTAGCCATTGCTCCTTTGAAACAGGGAATTTTTTTTCACGAAAAAGAGCTAAGGTCTGACTATTGATTTCGTGCAGTGTCTTTTCGAGTTCGTAAACTATATTTTTATCCATTTTTTTGATAAACTAATAATTAACATGTCATCAAAAATAAGGTAATTAATCGAAATCTAACTTCATCTTGCGAATTTTATCTTCCAACTTTTCGGAGCTTAGTTTCTCTCTGTTTAAACGGTCTACCATTATTGGAAAAGAGAAGGGACTGGGTTTGTTAAGTTGTTTAACAACTATAGTTTGTGCAGCTATTCTATTCATCGCCGCTTGCATTCTTGTTTCTTCCAACTGAAACTCCATTACTTCCTCGTATGCCTGCAAATACAAAAGGTTATGCTTTTCGTAATCGGCGAATACATCGAAAAATAATTGTGACGATGCCTGAATATGTTTGTCTTTTTTGTTTTTCCCCGGAAAACCTCTAAAAATTAGTCCTGAAATAGAGGCGATATCTCTAAACCTCCTTCTAGCCATTTCAGTCGAATTTACTGAGGCTTGGATGTCATCGAACAAATGGTCAGCTGTAAAAATATTATTGTCTAACGCTTGCTCTAATGGAATGGGCTGATCCGAGAGCAACTCAAAGCCATAATCATTTAGCGCAATAGAGAAACTAATGGGCTGAAGCAGAGAAAGTCGGTAGCCAATAACAGCTGCCATACCTTCGTGTACAAACCGCCCTTCAAATGGATAGAAATAAGCATGGTATCCATCTTTGCTTTCAAAGGTTTCGATTAAAAACTCATCTTTTTGTGGCACATGAGATCGTTCTGCCTGCATCTGAATTAGCGGCGCCATGCTCCTCAACTCAATTTGTGAATCAGGGTTGGTTTGGCATTCCATAATCTTTGTTCGCAACATTTCTGAAAGCTGAGAAGACAGCGGCATTCTGCTGCCTTTCCAAGATGGAACTCTGGCATTTTTTTCTTTGGAAAGTTTTACGATTCCAGTGGTTCCCTTTAGTTGAACGAATTCCAAATTTCTTCCGGCAAAAGAGAAAACAGCTCCGGGTTTCAACGATGCCATAAAATACTCTTCAATGGTGCCAATATATTTACCGCTCATGAAGGTGATTTTAATATCAGGTTCGCTCACAATTGTTCCCATTGAAAGACGATGCCTAGTAGCTATCGTTCGATCAACAACTCGGTAGCTTCCGTTTTCGTCGACTATTACTTTTTTATATTCATCGTAATTGTCCAGTGAGTTACCTCCGTTCACAATAAACTGCAGTACCCAGCTCCATTCCTGATTAGAAAGAGTAGCATAGCTAAAGGTAGATTTGATTTCCGGATAAATATCTTCTGGTTTAAAGCCGTCTGATACAGCGAGAGTAACTAAATATTGAATCAGCACATCGAAAGAACGGAAATAAGGAATTCTGCGTTCCATCAGGTCCTCCTTCATGGCTTGGCCCAAAGCAGCCGATTCAATTATTTCTAGCGAATGGGTTGGTACAAAGTAGATTTTCGAAGTTGCTCCAGGCTGGTGTCCGCTTCGCCCAGCTCTTTGTAAAAACCGAGCAACTCCTTTTGGACTTCCAATTTGAATGATGGTTTCAACCGGCCTAAAGTCAACACCTAGATCTAAACTAGAGGTGCAAACTACTGCCTTCAATTTTTCTGTATGTAAAGCGTCTTCTACCCACTCTCTGATTTCTTTTCCAATAGATCCGTGATGCATGGCTATTTGTCCGGCCAAATCTGGCTCCTCTTCTAACAGTCGTTGGTACCAAATTTCGCATTGAGAACGTGTATTGGTGAAAATGAGGGTGGTTTTGCTCTTGCGAATAACTGGAACAACTTGCTTTAACATTTTTATCCCCAAATGCCCGGCCCAAGGGAACTTTTCTACTTCTTCGGGAATTAAGGTTTCCAAGTCAATCTTCTTTTTGATATTGGCAATGACTAATTCATGATTCCCATGCTGAAAATCATCCCCCAAAAGCACTTCAATTCCTTCTTCCATGTTACCTATGGTGGCAGAGATTCCCCATATTTTTAGCCTAGGACAAATTCTTTTTAATCGAGATTGGGCCAACTCCATTTGAACAGCACGTTTGGTTCCAAGTAGTTCGTGCCATTCGTCATTTACAATGCACTTGAGGCTTTCAAATTGTTTTTGATAGCCTTTGCTCGCCAGTAAAAGCTGCAAACTTTCTGGTGTTGTAATGAGTATTTGAGGAAGCTTCTTTTTTTGTTTGGCGCGTTGAGCAGCGGTTGTATCTCCAGTTCGTTTCGCTACTTCCCAAGGAACATTTAACTCTGCACATGCGGCAGTTAATGCAAACTCAATCTCTTTTGCTAAAGCACGAATAGGCGTGATCCAAACGGCTTGAATTCCTGTTTGGTGGTCTTTCGAGTCTTGGTTTTCTAAATACTCTGCTAATATTCCGAGGCCAACAGCATAGGTTTTTCCGGATCCTGTTGGAGCATTTAACATTCCATCTTTTCCGTCCAAGTATGCTTTCCATGTTTGTTTTTGAAATGGAAATACCTTCCATTTTTTAGCTGAAAACCAATTTTCTATTTGTTGGAGGGCGGTCATTGTATTAATTCAATTGAGGAACAGTTCCATAAAAAAATCGTTCGCAAAGCATAATATTTAATGCAGTCGTCTAGGTTTTATTGAAATAATCCCAAATTGCTTGCGCTCTATTTAGTGGAACAACTTCTTGCAACTCTTTAAGCTTTGCCTCCTTTACACGTTTAACCGATTTAAACTTTCGCAGCAACTCTTCGATTGACTTTTCTCCAACCCCATCAATGTTGGAAAGTTCCGTTTGTATGCTGTTTTTAGATCGCTGATTTCTGTGAAAGGTGATTCCAAATCGATGAGCTTCGTTTCTTAGATGTTGCATCACTTTGAGTGTTTCTGAAGTTTTATCTAGAAACAAAGGATATTTGTCTCCTGGGTAAAATATTTCTTCCAGCCTTTTGGCAATACCAACAATCGCAATTTTTCCTCTAAGCCCCAGACGCTCTAAAGCTTTAAGGGAAGAACCTAGCTGCCCTTTACCCCCATCGATAACAATTAGTTGAGGCAACGACTCATCTTCGGCTAATAATCGTTTGTAACGTCTATAAACCACTTCTTCCATGCTCGCAAAGTCGTCAGGGCCAACTACCGTTTTTATGTTAAAGTGTCGATAGTCTTTTTTACTTGGCTTAGCATTCTTAAATACGACACAAGCAGCAACAGGATTACTGCCTTGTATATTTGAGTTATCAAAACACTCGATGTGGACAGGTAATTCGCTCAAGCGCATATCTTTTTTAATGCCTTCAAGAATTCTTTTACTATGGCGCTCTGGATCCACTTTTTCGTGCTGTTTTCTGCGCTCCAGCATAAAATACTTTGCATTTCGTTCTGAAAGTTCTAATAACTTTCTCTTTTCCCCTCGTTGTGGTTGGTGTAAACTCAATCCTTCCATTTCAAAGTCCGGCACAAAAGGCACAATCAATTCTTTTGAGGTACTTTTAAACCGCTCTCTCATCTCTGTAATCGCAATTTCTAACAATTCACTTTTGGACTCGTCCAGCTTCTTTTTCAATTCCAAAGTGTGTCCTTGAATTACTGCACCACTACTAACTTTCATGTAATTTACGTAAGCCAAATCATTGTCTACAAGTAATGAAAACACATCTACGTTGTGTATGGTAGGAGAAACAACGGTCGATTTAGATTGAAATTTCTGGAAGGCTTCTAATTTAGTTTTTAGAGCTTGCGCCTCTTCAAAATCGAGCTCTTCAACTGCCTTTTTCATGGCGTTTTTTAATTCGTTCTTTACCACATTAACATTACCTTTAATGATGTTCCTAATTTCAGCAATGTTGTGATCGTATGCTTCCTTTGACTGCAAACTTTCGCAAGGAGCTTTGCAATTTCCAATGTGATACTCTAAACAAATTTTAAACTTTTCTTTTTCTATGTTTTCTTTGCTTAGATGATAGGCACAGGTTCTTAACTTATAGTTCTTACGAATCAAATCTAAAATGGTGTTCATCATGCTCACAGAAGCGTAAGGCCCATAATATTCCGACCCATCCTTAATTAAAGTTCTCGTTTTGAAAATTCGGGGGAAAGGTTCATTTTTAATGCATATCCATGGGTAGGTTTTATCGTCCTTGAGCATGACATTGTACCTTGGTTGGTGAGTTTTTATAAGATTGTTCTCAAGTAACAAAGCATCCATTTCTGAATCAGTCAAGATATATTTTACATCTCTTATTTTACTTACTAACAATCTAATTCGCCCACTTTTCCCTTTGTCATCTACAAAGTAAGAAGCCACTCTATTTTTTAAGTTTTTTGCCTTACCTACATATAACAATTTCTCATTTTTATCATAGTATTGATAAATTCCTGGTTTTTTTGGAGCTGATTTTACTTTTTCTGATAAGTCTGCTGGAATTTTCACAACGCAAAGTTAAAGTTATAGCGGTTTAATTCAATTAAAAGTATAATTTTTGCCGGCCGAACCATTTTACAACTGTTGTGTTTAGACTACGTAATGGACTTCGCTTAGCAAACCTTACCAACTAAGTCTTTAAAATTATACCGAATGATGGGAAACTACTCCATAAAAGAATTAGAACGTTTATCAGGGATCAAAGCGCACACTTTAAGAATTTGGGAGAAACGATACAATCTTTTTGAACCGCATAGAACAGATACGAATATCCGGTACTATTCAGATTCAGATCTGAAAAAGCTTCTAAATGTTGCCATTTTATCAAACGACGGGAAGAAAATATCTAAAATAGTTGAATTAGATGAAGAGCAGTTAAAAGATGCCGTGTCGCAAGTCACGAATACAGAATTAATCAATCAAAAACGGATCGATGACCTCATTTTTCCGATGCTTTCATTTGATGAGGACAAAATCAATAATCTATTAGAATCATATTACAAAGAGATAGGTGTGGAGAATACATTTACAGATGTATTGTATCCTTTTTTGGAAAAAGTTGGAATATTGTGGTTAACCGATGGAGTAGATCCTGCTCAAGAGCACTTTATGACTCATATTATTCGTCAAAAAATATCTGTTGCTATTGAGTCACTACCCAAAAACTCGGAGAAGTCTAAAAAGGTGATACTTTTTCTCCCAGAAGGAGAATACCATGAATTGGGGCTTTTGTTTTTTGCCTATTTGTACAAAAAGAGAGGGGTAAGAGTTTATTATTTTGGTCAATCCGCGCCTATAAAGCAAATTAAAAAAGCGGCTAAGGTTATCAAGCCGAATTGGGTGTTAACCTACTCTGTAATTAGCCCAAAAGGGGGTTTACAGAGTCTTGTTGAAGAACTTGGTGAGTGTGAATCTGATGAAAACTATTTATTAGTAAACAGTTTTCAGAAAGACGCGTCTATTTTGTATCCGCCTAATGTAAAAGAGATTACCTCGCATTCTGAGGTAATTTAAAATCAAATTAGTTTTTTGTTTAACATTTTTAACAAAAAACCGAACAAAATATTTGCATGTAGTAACATATTGTTTATCTTTGAATCGAAATAATTAAACAAACGATTCAAAATATATAAAGTTATGACAGCAATAGAATTCAATCAGCAATTAATTTCCTTTCAGAATCCATTAAAATATTTTGCGTTAAAATTAACATCCGATAATGAAGATGCGGAAGACTTATTGCAAGAAACCTTTCTCAAGGCTCTTAAGTATAAGGATAAGTTTCAAGAAGCAACTAATTTGAAAGCGTGGTTATACACAATTATGAAAAACACTTTCATCAATAATTATCGAAGAAATGTTCGTAAAAGAACAATAATGGATAATACAGATGACGACTACTTTGTAAACTCAACAAAAAAGGTCTCTCCTGTAACTCCAGATTCAGAATATAATCATAAGGATATTTTGAAAACAGTAGAGTCATTAAATGATGAATGTAAAATTCCATTTCAAATGCATTTTGATGGGTATAAGTATAAGGAAATCGCTGACGAGTTGAACATGCCTATTGGAACAGTAAAAAGCCGTATTTTTCTTGCTCGAAAAAAACTAACGGATGCATTAAAGGATTTTGCATAACGTAGTATTAATTTAACTCTCTTGACAGAAAATATTATTGTAATAGGTTCGGGCTTTTCGTCTCTTGCATCAGCAACCAGCTTAGCGGCAGAAGGTAAAAAAGTCACGATTTTAGAAAAAAATTCTCAAACCGGAGGTAGAGCTAGACAGTTCTCTGCCTCCGGTTTTACTTTTGATATGGGCCCAAGTTGGTACTGGATGCCTGATGTTTTTGATGCCTACTTTGAACGCTTTGGTAAAAAAGTTTCAGATTATTACGAGTTAGTCCGATTAGACCCAAGTTACCAAGTTATATTCCAAGATAAAGAGTTTGTTGACATTCCTGCGGCCTATACTGAGCTAAAAGCGCTTTTCGAAAAATATGAAAAAGGGAGTGGCGCTGAATTAGACAAATTTCTTTCAGAAGGGGAATACAAATACCGAGTAGGAATGGATGATTTGGTGCACAAGCCAAGTCAATCAATATTGGAATTTGCACAATGGAAAGTCATTGCTGGGGTGTTTAAATTGCAATTGTTTAGTTCTATCAGCAAGCATATCCGAAAACACTTTACTAACCCTAAATTAATTGAACTGCTGGAGTTTCCGGTGTTGTTTTTAGGAGCAAAACCACAGGAAACACCGGCATTATACAGTCTTATGAATTTTGCTGACATTAAATTGGGTACATGGTATCCCTTGGGCGGAATGCATAAAATAGTAGAAGGGATGACTGCATTGGCGAAAGAAAAAGGAGTCGAGTTTGTGTTAGACTGTGAAGTAAAAAAACTAGAAGTAAAGAATGGTAAGGTTTCAAAAGCTATCACTACAAAAGGTGATTTTAAAGGAACTCACTTTATTTCTGGAGCAGATTATCATCATACAGACAAGCATCTATTAGACGCAGAGTTTCACAACTATTCCGCTGAATATTGGGATAAAAGGAAAATGGCTCCTTCTAGTTTGTTATTTTATCTAGGCCTAGATAAAAAAGTTGAAAAACTGAGACATCACAACCTTTTCTTCGATGAATCATTTAATCAGCATGCAATAGAAATTTATGACGACCCCAAATGGCCCAGCAACCCCCTGTTTTATGTTTGTGTACCTTCAATTACGGACGGCACTGTGGCACCTGATGGAAAAGAAAATGTATTTATATTAATCCCGGTTGCACCAGATTTAAAAGATGATGAGGCGACAAGAGAAAAGTATTATCACATGGTAATGGATCGACTTGAGTCCTTGACAAATCAAAACATTAGAGAACACGTGATTTACAAAAAATCATACGCCCACTCAGACTTTAAGGCGGATTACCATGCGTTTAAAGGAAATGCATATGGTTTGGCGAATACGTTGAAGCAAACAGCTATTTTAAAGCCGAACTTGAGAAATAAAAAGTTAAAAAACCTCTTTTACACGGGTCAACTAACAACGCCCGGTCCAGGTGTCCCACCAAGCTTAATTTCTGGGCAAGTTGTTGCAAAAGAAGTTTTAAAAACCTTAGCTTAGTAGTATGGAAGCTTTGTATCAAGAAGCATCTTTGCTATCTAGCAAGGTGGTAACAAATTGTTATAGCACTTCTTTTTCATTGGGTATTAAAGCGTTGGGGAATGAAATTCATGACCCAATTTATGCTATCTATGGTTTTGTTCGCTTGGCGGACGAGATAGTAGATACCTTTCACCAACAAGATAAAAAAACCTTGTTGGACGAGTTCGTTAATGAAACCAACCTTGCAATAAAACGCAAACTGAGTTTAAATCCCGTTTTGCATTCTTTTCAGTGGGCTGTAAACAAGTACAGTATTGAGCAAGAATTAATTGATGCTTTTATAAAAAGCATGGAATGGGACTTATCGAAGACAGAATACACTCGAGCAGAATATGAGGAATACATTTATGGTTCTGCCGAAGTAGTGGGGCTAATGTGTTTAAGAGTGTTTTGCCAAGGAGATGAGAGCGAATATCAAAAGTTGAAATTCCCTGCAAAACGTTTAGGAGCAGCGTTTCAGAAAATTAATTTTTTGCGTGATTTGAAAGATGACTTTGACGACAAAGGCAGAACGTACTTTCCAAATGTTACTATAGAAAGTTTCAACGATGAGCAAAAACGGGGAATAGAAGCCGATATTTTAAAGGATTTTCAAGATGGATTTAAAGGAATCAAGGATTTACCTAAAAATTCAAAGTTTGGGGTTTATACTGCCTATTGTTATTATTTAGCCTTGTTCGATAAAATAAAGGGCATCAAAGCAGACCGTATTCGAAACGAACGTATCAGAATAACTGATGGGAAGAAGTATGCGATTTTAGTACAATGCTTTTTGAAGCATAAGTTGGGGATGCTTTAATTCACTTTCGATTCTTTGCTCAAACATTATATGAAACACCTTGTTTCATTCAAAAAATAGAATAATGGGAAAAAATATCTTAATCGTAGGAGCTAGTTCCGGCATAGGAGCAGCCTTGGCTTCACAATTAAATGACGGAACAAATCACTTATATCTGGCTTCCAGAACTGAAAGTGACGTAACTGGACCAAACATTAAATACCAAAAGATTGACGTCTTAGAGGACTTTCAATTAGAGTTACCAGAACAATTAGATGCAGTTGTGTATTGTCCAGGGTCTATCAATTTAAAACCATTTCATAGGTTGAATGAAGAAGATTTCCTAACCGATTTTAAAGTAAATCATCTTGGAGCTGTTAAAGTTATTCAGCAAGCATTAAAGGCATTAAAAAAGTCTGAAAATGCATCGATTGTCTTATTTAGTACGGTAGCAGTTCAAACAGGATTAACATTTCACTCTAGTGTAGCTTCGGCAAAAGGAGCGATAGAAGGATTAGGAAAAGCCTTGGCAGCCGAACTGGCTCCTAGTATTCGAGTTAACGTAATTGCCCCTTCCTTAACTGATACTCCTTTAGCAGAAAGATTGCTTTCTAGCGAAGATAAAAAGAAGGCTAATGCTGATCGTCATCCATTGAAGTCAATTGGAACGGCTGAAGATATGGCAAATACAGCGCGATTTTTACTTGGAGATGACTCTCGATGGATGACTGGACAGGTAATTTCTGTTGATGGGGGAATGGGTAGTTTAAGATAATGGGCAAACAAAAAGTTTCTATTTTTTGGTTTAGAAGAGATTTACGGTTAGATGATAATCGAGGGCTTTATCACGCCTTAAAAAGTGACTTCCCCGTGTTACCAGTTTTTATTTTTGATCAAAACATACTCAAAGATTTATCAGATAAAAAGGATGCTAGAGTTTCCTTTATTCATCAAGAGTTGAGTGAAATAAACAATGAATTAAAATCGAAAGGAACACAGTTACATACTTTTTATTCCACTCCTTTAAATACTTTTAAGAAGCTATTAGAAGAATACGATATTCGAGAAGTACATACAAATAGGGACTATGAACCCTACGCAACTGAACGAGATGCACAAATTGAAGAGCTGCTAAAGGATAGAGCCAAATTTTTTACCCATAAGGATCAAGTAATTTTTGAACCAGATGAGGTTTTAAAAGATGACGGTACTCCATACTTGGTTTACACTCCTTACAGCAAGAAGTGGCTTTCTGAAGTAACTGAAAAGGACTATGAACCCTATACATCCGGATTACAATTTGAAAACTGGGTGTCCATCGGGTTTAAAGAAATAATTCCATTGAAGGAAATGGGTTTTCAGCAAACAGACATTGAACTTCCTGGTAAAGAATTGAAAGCTGCAACTGTAGAGCATTATGCCGATGAAAGAAATTTTCCTGCAAAAGACAGTACCTCTCGTTTGGGAATCCATTACCGATTTGGAACAGTGAGCATACGAAAAATGGCAGCTAAAGCAGCTAAAAGTGAAGAAAATACTTACTTAAAAGAGTTGATTTGGCGAGAGTTTTTCATGTGTATTCTATATCATTTTCCGAGAGTTGTTGAGAACAACTACAGCCAGAAATACGATGGGGTGCAATGGAGAAACGATGAAAAAGAGTTTGAAAAATGGAAAACCGGTCAAACTGGTTACCCATTAGTGGATGCAGGAATGCGAGAACTAAATCAGACTGGCTTTATGCACAATAGAGTGAGAATGTTAGTTGCTAGTTTTTTAACCAAGCACCTTTTGATTGATTGGAAATGGGGTGAAGCTTATTTCGCAGAAAAGTTGTTGGATTATGAATTGTCATCGAATAACGGAAATTGGCAATGGTCGGCGGGAACTGGAGTAGATGCCCAACCTTACTTCAGGGTGTTCAATCCGACTACACAAATTGACAAGTTCGATAAAGACCGTATTTACATTAAAAAGTGGGTTCCTGAGTTTGGAACAGATCGATACCCTAAGGAAATGGTAGAACATAAAATGGCCAGAGAAAGAGCAATTGCTGCTTTTAAGGAAGGGGTGAATTCTTAGGGATTCTTTTAGGGATATAAAATAACTTCTTAAGTTTATTCTCAATGAAAAAGTATCTTGCAGGGGCATAAACATTTAGACAGTACCTTAGTTAACTTATTATGAAAATATTACTGACTGGAGCAAATGGGTATATAGGAAGAAGGCTCTTACCGGTGCTGTTACAGCAAGGTCATGAAGTTATTGCGTGCGTTCGCGACAAAAATGCCCTTCGATTATCTAAGTCAGAAGAGCAGCAGGTAGAAGTAGTGGAGGTCGACTTTTTAAACTACCTAAGTGTTGAAAAGCTTCCGAAGGAAATAGACGTTGCTTATTTTTTGATGCATTCATTATCCTCTGGTAGCCAAGGGTTTTCAGAAAAAGAAGAACAAGTAGCTAAAAATTATAACAGTTACATCAACCAAACATCTGCCAAGCAAACCATTTACCTAAGCGGAATTAGTAACGATGATGCCCTTTCGGACCACCTTAAGTCTCGTCAAAAAACTGGCGACCTACTTTCTGAAGCAAGTGTTCCTGTAACAACCTTACGTGCTGCCATCATTATTGGATCGGGAAGCGCTTCTTTTGAAATCATTCGCGATTTAGTAGAAAAATTACCGGTCATGATAGCTCCTAAGTGGTTAACAACTAAATGCCAACCTATCGGTATTCGGAATGTAATTGAGTACCTAATTGAATGTTGTAATAATCCGAAAGTATTTGCTAAAACATTTGATATTGGTGGACCTGAAATATTGGCCTACAAAGAAATGCTTTTGCAGTTCGCAAAGGTCAGAAAAATGAAGAGGTGGATTGGAACGGTGCCAATCATGACTCCTAAGCTTTCTTCATACTGGCTTTATTTTGTTACATCTACCTCTTACCATTTAGCGGTAAACCTAGTAGACAGCATGAAGAATGAGGTTGTGGTGAAAATTGGGGACATTAAAGAGGTTATTCCTATTGATTTGTTGACATACACGGAAAACGTATCGCTAGCCTTTAAACGCATAGAGCAAAACACAGTAGTAAGTAGCTGGACAGATGCAGAGCAATTGAGAAAGGGGTATGGCTTAAATTACTATATAAAAGTTCCTGAAAATGGAACATTCACTGATCAGAAAAAAGTGGTATTTCCTAAAGATAGATCAACCTCTGTTTTATCTAACATTTGGGCAATTGGCGGGCAAAGAGGTTGGTACTATGGTAACTGGATGTGGGAAATACGAGGGTATTTAGACAAATTTTTTGGAGGCGTTGGGTTAAGAAGAGGAAGAAGAAGCCCAACCGATATTTATACAGGAGATTCTTTGGATTTTTGGAGGGTGCTGTTAGCTGATAAAGAAGAAGGAAGACTGTTGCTGTTTGCTGAAATGAGGCTTCCGGGAGAAGCTTGGTTGGAGTTCAAGGTTGAGTCTAATAACGACAGTGAAGCTAGACTAACGCAAACCGCTACTTTCAGACCAAAAGGGTTATTTGGAAGAATTTATTGGTATTCTATGGTGCCATTCCATCACTTTATTTTCTGGAATATGGCAAATAATTTAGTGAAGTTTAAACCAAACTAAAGTCAACCTTAGGAATAGCTTCAATCAACTTTTGAGTATAGATAGACTGTGGGTTTCTGTAAATATCTTCAGCAATCCCCATTTCTTCAATTTGCCCCTCTTTCATTACAATCATTCTGTCGCTCATGTACTTTACAACGGACAAATCGTGAGAAATAAATACATAAGAGAATGAGAATTTCGACTTTAGTTCGTTTAATAAATTTAATACTTGAGCCTGAACAGAAACGTCTAGTGCAGAAACAGACTCATCGCAAATAATAAACTTTGGGTTCATAGCTAAGGCTCTGGCAATACAAACCCGTTGGCGTTGACCACCAGAAAACTCATGAGGGTAGCGGTCAAACTGTTCTGCCCGAAGTCCAACAGTTTCCATTAAATCAATTACTTTTTCCTTTCTAACCTTATTGTTATCCTCAATTTTGTGAACCTGCATTGGTTCTAAAATTGCCTGACCTACTTTCATTCTAGGATTAAGAGATGAGTATGGGTCTTGAAAGATGATTTGCAAATCTTTTCGTTTGACTCTCATTGCTTCTGCATTAAGAGTAATTAATTCTTCGCCGTTATATTTAACACTTCCGGAAGTAGGCTCAATTAACCTCAAAATACTGCGACCTAGAGTAGTTTTTCCACAACCGGACTCTCCAACCAATCCGAGTGTTTCCCCTCTGTGAACGTGAAAGGATACATCATTCACTGCTTTTACATAGCCAACCGTTTTTCTAAAAACTCCTTGTTGAATAGGAAAGTGTGTATTTAAGTTGGAAACTTCTATGATATGGTCTTGTTTTAAAACTTTTTCAAGTTCAGTGAGCTGTTCCTGTGGTGTTATTTTTAATTGATTGATAAAGTCATTAACAGGTTGGTCGAGTGCTAAAAAATCCTCAACAATGGGTAGTTTTTTTAGCCGAAAGTCAATGGGAGGTCTGCAAGCTAATAAGCCTTTGGTATACGGGTGTTTTGGGTTTTCAAATAGTTGTTGAGTAGTGCCACTTTCAACTTTTTCACCACCTTTCATAACAACAACATGATTTGCAATTTCTGCAACCACTCCCAAATCATGTGTAATGAATATGACACTCATGTTACGTTTGACTTGCAAGGACTTTATAAGGTCTAGAATGGTTTTTTGCACCGTAACGTCTAGAGCAGTTGTAGGCTCATCCGCAATCAATAGTTTAGGTTCACAACTAATTGCCATTGCAATCATCACGCGTTGCTTTTGGCCTCCTGAAATCTGATGTGGATAAGAATCGTAAATTGATTCTGGTCGAGGTAGTTGAACTTCTTTAAATAAGTCAATTGTGCGCTCTTTAGCTTCTTTATTAGAAAGTTTTTTATGCAGTCGAAGCGCCTCAGCCACTTGTTCGCCGCATTTTATTACTGGGTTTAATGAAGTCATTGGTTCTTGAAAGATCATGGCAATATCATTGCCTCGAAATTTTCGTGTTTTATCTTCGTTTAGCTTTAGTAAATCAACAGATTTCCCGTTATGATGAAATATAATCTCACCAGAATCAACATTTGCTGAAGGATGCAGGAGACCCATTACGGCTAAAGAAGTAAGTGATTTTCCAGAGCCTGATTCACCTACCACTCCAAGCACTTCGCCTTCTTTTACTATATAGGATAGGTGTTTAATTGTTTTCTGCTCGCCAAAACTTATGCAGAGATCTTTAATTTCAATTAGAGCATTTTTTCCCATCAGCTAATAATCTCTACTTCAGAATCTTTAATTTGCTCTAACCCTTTATAAGCTAAAAGTAGTTGAGCAACTGCAAGGGTATCATTCTGGCAGTATTTTACAATTTTTTCTAAGTTGTCTTCTTGCCAATACACTCGTCCAACATCACTCCCGTTCATGTCGTTTTTTGGAGACTTTATATTGAACAGTTCACAAAGAAGTGCAAGCGAAGTATAGTTTTTATAATCACCAAATTTCCAAAGTTGCAGTGTATCTAAGTGCTGCACTTCCCAAGGCTTTCGACCTGCTATGTCTAAAATATAAGGCAACGGTAATTGATTAACTAAAATTCTGCGAGCTAAAAAAGGGAAATCAAACTCTTTTCCGTTGTGGGCGCACAGCACAAAGTCGTTTGATTGAAAACTTTTTTTAAAAAGATCACAAAATTGCTTTAATACTTGCTTTTCGTTCTTTCCATAAAATGACTTAATACGAAAAACCTTGTTGTCTTTAAATTGGCGATAAATTCCTACTGAGATACAAATGACCTTGCTAAACTCTGCATATATGCCTGCACGTTTGTATATGTCTTCAGCGGTTTCCTCTTCACTAATTAAGTAAGTACACTTTTTTCCCCATAAGGACTTCCATTTCTTTGACAGTTTTGAGAATTCTTTTTCCTGAGAAACAGTTTCAATATCAATGAATATTACCTTATCGAGCTTTAGATTGTCAAGCATGAGTTAAAGATAAGGAAAGATAATAGTTTGGCCTATACTTTTACGCCAATAACCAAGATGTCATCCACTTGCTCTTCTTCTCCCATCCAATCGTACAGGTGATCTCTAAGTAAGTCTTTTTGCACTGACAGGTCTTTTTGGCTATTTGCAATTAAGGTGTCTCTAAACTTCTTGTACATCATTTTCTTTCCTCTTGGACCTCCAAATTGATCGGCGTAGCCATCGGAGAAAATGTAAAGAATATCACCCTCTAATAATTGCAGTTTGTGGTTTGTAAAATTTGGAGTTGCGCCGTCTAGAAAAGATCCAATCGGAAATTTATCTCCTTTGGTCTGAACAATTTTTCCATCCCTCAATAAATAGAGAGGATTGAAAGCTCCGGCATATTGCAATTCTTTTGTTTTATGGTTTAAAGAACAAATAGCAACGTCCATTCCATCTTTTGAAGTAGAATTCTCATCTTTTTGATGTAATGTTTCTGAAACGCCTATGTTTAAGTGGTCAAGAATTTCTGCAGGAGAGCCTCCATTCGTAGTAATAACAGCTTGTTTTAGCTGGTTGTATCCCACAATGCTCATAAATGCCCCCGGCACTCCATGACCGGTGCAATCAACTGCGGCAAAATAAACTCTATCTTCTGCCTCTCCTAACCAATAAAAGTCCCCGCTCACAATATCCTTAGGGCGATAAAAAATAAAGGAGTCAGGTAGTAACTTACGAACATAGCTTTCCGGTGGGAGAATAGCTTCTTGAATTTTTTGAGCGTATTTAATACTGTCAGTTACTTGTAAGAAGTACTCTTCTAATTGTTCTTTTTGTTGGTCAATTTCTTCTTTTTGCTTCACTACTTCTGCAGTACGTTGACGAACTTTCTCTTCTAAAAAGCGCTCGTTTTCCGCTAAGTCGTCGCGCATGGTTAGTAGAGCCTTACCTAAACTATCTTTGCTAGAAAGTGGCTTATACTCTGTATCGAAATTACCGGAACCAACCTCTTGGGCAAAATCTTTTGTTCTTTTCAAACCGTCAACAACATTATTCATGGCTACTGCCATTTCCCCAATTTCGTCATTTCCTGCAGAGGTTGGTTTATCAGGAAATACTCCTCTCCCAAGCTTTACCAAAACCGTTTTTAGTCTGTATATTGGGTCAACGATATTTTTAGTGGTGATTATCGCTACAATAAAACTAATTACAATCAATGCAAAACCTAACCAAATTACCAATCCTTTTAACGTATCAAATTGGGCATACATGCTTTCATTAGCTTCGTTCGAAACTTCTTTTTGCTTGGTTATTAACACTTCCAGATTATCAAGAACAGTTTCCGTTTGCATGTAAACATCTCCTCCCTCTTCAAGAGCAAACTCTGCAATCATCTTGTTGGTAGCGTCATAATCAGAAAATGCTTGGAGGGGGCCAATGATTTCACTCTCTTGAATCGAGAATAGGACCGAAATCTCATCGAATAGTTTACTTAATGAGTCTCTCTGGTCTTCAGGCCAATACGAGCTTAGCGCTGTTAATTTGGACTTTATTTTAGGATATTCCTTGTTTCTGAACTTTAATAGTCTGTCTTTGTCCGCATGGGCTTTTTCAATTCGCATCCAAGACTCTAAGAATAGCTTAGACTCCAGCATGTCGTACTTTAACTCTTGCAGTGCTTTTACAGAAGGTGTATTAACGCTGCTAATGCGATTATTTGTTGTTCTAGACTGTTCTAAGATTATATAGGTTGTCGTAAACACAATGAGGGTAAGTATAATTAATATACCAAACCCCGATGCAATTTTTTTCCCTATCGTAAACCTAAACTTCATTGAATAGTGTTTCTGAACTAATTTTGATTATTTGTTTTGAGTGTCACCACTACCAGGCTCTCCGCCTCCATCTAGCTCTTCAATTTTTTTCTTAAAGAGCTCAGATTTTTCTACGTCGTTCATACTAAAATAAATTCCCTCTAAACCAATTAAAGTTTCTCTTCTTCTTGGGTCTAAATCATAGGCTTTTTTCATATAGGGAAGTGAGGTTCTAAAAATTTCGAACAGCTCATCTTGCATTTTCGTCAATCCATCTAAATCTAAGCCGTAGTCCATTTTTTTAACAATCTCTACCCCTTTATTATAATAGATAATACCTAAATTATAATTAGCGCTAAAATTATTAGAATCAGCAGAAAGCACTTTTCTGTAGTACTCAATTGACTTCGCCATATTGACATCGGCATTGTTACTATCAATAGTTGCAATTCTATTGAACGTGCTCCCCATAGCTAAGTTAAATTGAATATCTTTCTCTGTAAAATCGGCCTCAGGGTTAATTCTTTTGGTTAACTCTTTATATCGCTCAAAAGAGCTTACCGCAACAGGGTAATCGTTGGGGTTAAAAGATGTAGCAGATTGATTATAAAAAGTTTGGGCAAAATATTTAATAGCATTTACGCATCCTTTTGAAAATGGGCTGCCCTTCTCCATTTCGTACGCTTTAGTAAAGTATTCGATTGATTTCTCTCTCAGTTCAGAGTTAATATCAGAAGCTTCGTCTCTCTTAAAAAGATCTTTGTAAATAAACCCTCTATAATACCATGTAGCGGGCTTACTTAAGAATGCGCTATCTTCAGCAGCAGCATCTATTAATTCTTTTGCCTTGTCAAGCTCATTGTTTTTTAGACTATAAACTGCATTTGTCAGTTTATTTTGTCCAACAATAGAGTTGGTGCAAAACAAGAGAAGAGCTATGTAGAATATCTTTCTCATATCAGTTTACTAAAACAGCCTTATTTTCTAACGTAGAAGATACCTTCAAGTTATGTTGTTGTGCTGTAGATTTATTTAATTCAAATTTTTGCTGCCCTCCAGTGATTGTGAAGTTGATTGTTGCTCCTCTTTGGGCGTAACCGGGAGACTCTGTTACGATTAAGGTGCTTTTCCCTTTAACTGTTGCTAAAGCTTTTCCAACCACCGCATTATTGTTTCTAGGTATGTATACAATATGAGACTTGCCAATTTGCGAGGCATCATTAATTAGTTTGATGGTAAACGGTCGATTAGCGACTTTTTTTACCTTGGACATATTGCTTAATTCCTTGTATAAAGATGCATTATCTCCAAGAATAGCAATGGTAAAGTCTCCTGCTTGGTAGTCAGCAGGCCATTCAATATATTTTGTGAAATTGTAAATAAAAACCGCTTTTATTTTTGCATTTGTATTTACCTTAGGGCCCTGATCTGCAGGCGTAAAGGCGGGTAGCGCAATCATAAATAAAAGGATTAATACTATTAGAAACTTTTTCACAAATTTTTCCTTTGTTAATATAGAAAAGTAATAAACTTTTGGAATTAAACGCATAAGATTAAGGTAACATTTAACTTTTCATTTATTTCTTTCGAGTGTTGAATAGGTTTTTGTTCCCTCTACCTCTCCCTCCGCTGGATTTAGATCGGCTTCCAGAACTTTTCATTCTTCTTCTCGACAAAGTTCGCTTAGTACCAAAAGTCTTGCCAGGTTTTCTGGCTTTCCTAAGCATCCCTTGTCTAGCCCGCTTTTTGCGGAGAAGTTTCCGTTGTCTTTTCTGGGTTTTTTGAAGTTTAGCTTTCGCTCTGCCTTGAAAGGGATTAACACGGCTAAACATGGTTGGGTTTCTGTATTTTCCAGAAGGGGCAGCCTTTCGGACCGACTTATTTGTATTGTACATGCCTCCACTTGAGCTACATGAGCACAAAATGCTAATAAGAAGTATAAGGAATAGGTGTGTAAGTTTCAAAGGTTACCGTTGATTTCATCGCAAAATTAAGCAATGCTAGTATTCTATTCGTCCATTACCAATAAAGGAATTTCGCTACGAAAAGCTAACTTGTTGGTGATTGATTCTGAAAATAGTCTTTCGAATAACGTATGTTTCCTCGAGAGCATAGCAAGCATATCAGGCTTTTCAGTCTCAACGTACCTACTTAATCCGTCAATAATATCAGTGTCTGTGATGATATTTATATTAGATTCAATTTCTGAGGCGAACTTTTCTAAAAACATAATCTGATTAAAACGGTCTTGAGTGCTGTCTTCGGCATCAGGATGCATAACGTGAACAAACTCAATTGATGCACGACACAGTTTTGCCATTTGTAAAAGCGGACGAAGTTGCTCTGGGTTTTTAATTTTTCGAAGGTCAACTGCCATTGCAATTTTATCTACTTTATTGTTTTTTGCTTTTTCAGGAACAGTTAATATTGGAATCTTCGTGGTTTGAATAACCTCCAGAGTATTCGTACCAATGAACATCTCCTTTAGACTGTTTGCTCCTTTGGTTCCCATCACAATTAAATCACTGTGAAACTCGTTTGCAACCTTCGGAATTAATGAAACAAAACTACCTGAGCGAGACGTTGTCTTTATGTCTAGATTCTTGTATTTTTCTTTTAAAAGTGTTTCTTCCTTTAGTTTTTTTAATGAATTAATTGAATCCTCTTTCATGCGATCTATAATCGAAACCATCACATTTGACTTTGAATGAGGAAGCTTGTAGGAATTAAAAATGACCAGTTCCGCTCCAAGTAAATAGGCAATATCTAAAGCATAAGGATACGCTTGGTCAGAATTGTCTGAAAAATCAGTAGGGAATAGAATATGTTTCATTGTTAACTGGATTGCAAAATGTAGCTAACCAAATTTAACGTAAAAAACTCACTAATCAACTAGTAGTTTAAAACCCTTACCGTGACTATTGATGATCTGAATGTTTTCATCTTCCTTAAAGATTTTTCTCAACTTGGTAATGTATACATCCATGCTTCTGGAGTTGAAATAGTTGTCGTCACCCCAAACCATATTTAAAGCATCATTTCTATCTACCACATTGCCCATATACATGCATAATAATCGCAACAATTCATTCTCTTTCGAAGTTAATTTTTTCTCAAAATCGCCTTTGATTATGAGTTGCTTTTCCGGGTAAAATTTATAGTCATTAATATCAAACTCTTTTTTATGAAGAAGGTTATCTTCAATTTGATTTATTCTTCTCATGATGGCATCAATTCGAAGCATTAGCACCTCCATGCTGAATGGTTTTGTAATATAATCATCCGCTCCCGACTCAAAACCTGCTTTCATGTCGTCCTCCATTGATTTTGCACTGAGAAAAATAATTGGCACACTAGATTTGAGTCCTCTAATTTCTTTTGCCAAAGTAAATCCGTCTTTTTTAGGCATCATTACGTCCAACAAGCAAAGGTCGATTTCATTTTCTATGAAGCCCTTCAAGCCCGCTTCTCCGTCTCGTTTCAATACAATGTCAAATCCTTTTACTTTTAGGTAATCTGAAAGTATTTTTCCTAAATTTTCATCGTCCTCTACGACAAGAATTTTCGTGTTTTTATTTTCCATGAGTTGCAATTTTAATATTTATTGTTGTTCCTTTATTTCGAGCACTTTCTATACTTATTTCTGCGTGGTGTAAATCCACAATCCGTTTTACATAGCTTAAGCCTAAACCAAACCCTTTTACATCGTGAATATTGCCTGTGGAGACTCTAAAAAATTTATCAAATATTTTCTTCTGGTTTTCCTTGCTAATTCCTATACCATTATCAGATATTGATAGTATAACGAAACCGTCTTCATTTCTAGTTGAAATACCAATTTTCGGAACTTCAGGACTATACTTATTGGCATTGTCCAGTAGGTTGTAAATTACGTTCGAGAAGTGAACTTTGTCGGCTAATATGTACGCTTCTTTTGCTTCTAGGTCTAAGTTTAGTTTGCCATTTCTGTTGTTAATTTGAATGTCAAAGTTTTGACTTACTTTTTGAATTATTTCGTGAAGGTTAATTTTTAAAAAGTTTAACTTAAGGTGAGTGGAGTCCCAAACTGCACTTTTTAATACATTATCAACAAGCGTAGATAGACGCTTGTTTTCAGCTTTTATCATACTAACATAACTTGTTTGTCTATCCGTATCTAGCATCAACGTTTTGTCACTAAGGGCTTCACAAGCTAAAGAAATAGTAGAAATTGGAGTTTTTAACTCATGCGTCATATTGTTTATGAAATCATTTTTCACTAATGATAGTTTCTTTTGCTTGTAAATGGTAGAAATAGAGCTGTAAAATAGACCTATGAGTATAAAAATTAGCAAAATGGATATTAGGAGTACTTTCCAGCTATTTTTAATGATTAGCGAGTCTTTCTCCGGGAAGTAAAGTAACAGTTCATCACTTTCTATTAGAAAAGCATTTGGAAAGAGCGCAATCTTATATGGAGAGTCTCGTAATTCGCTTGAGCCGTTTTCATCTTCGGTAAAGGTCAGTCTATTGGTTTGTGCATCTAAAATGTCGAATACATAGTCAGCCTTTATTCCATGAATCATTAATTCTTTTGAAAACAAAGAGTCTATTTTTTCGTAAGAAACGAGTTCGTTTTTGTCTTTTCGGATAGTGATAAGTGCAATTTCATTTACAATATCATTGAACAAAAGAGCCTTCTTTTTGAGTTGATTTCTTAACAAGGTATCGCTACTGTATGAGTCTTGAATCGAAGAACTTAGAATTCTTTTTTTTGTCTCGCGAATTATGAAGTAGGAAGAATCGTTTTGTGGAGGTGGTTTAAAGTTGATTTGTAAATAATCTGAAGGGATTCTTGCTAAGCTATTGCTCAGTGAATTACTTTCGCTTTCCTTTTTTTTAGGTTGAACATTCAAAACGGTATCTGAACTCAGCCCAGAAAAAAGTTCCTCACCTTCCAAAAGTGAACTCGTAATTTTAGTTACAGCTTCCTCTCGGTCTAGTTTTTGGACAACATTGCTCATTACATCCATCACCATTTGGTCAAATTGCTTTTCTTGCGTTTCGGTGCTTTTTTTTACCCAATACGTTTGTAAAACAATGAGCACTAATATGCTAATTGAGGCAAGAGCGATAAGGATAATCAATCGTTTTTTGACCATTATTTGTTAAAATAAAGCAATAAAATCACCCGTTTATGCCGCTTAACACTATTTAACAGCCGTTGATGTTTTCTTAAATGATTATCCGTACTTATACCTAAAGTCATTTTTATAACTAACAGAAGCAAATAACAATCTGTTAAAGAGTGATTCACCAAAATATCTTCGATTAAATTTATAACAGAATTCATCAAGGTAACTCTGCAAGTATTCCGGCTTTATATCGTGATATGTATTTAACAATTGTCTTTTGGCATTACTGATTGCAATATGAACCCACGGTAATATTTCTCCAACTTTATCTTTTGGTATAACTTGTGAATTATGATTAGGAATATAATTTTTGATTTCAGTGTATGAAGTCGAATCATCTGTATCTACCTCAGTGGCATCTGTTGCCAATTCTTTAACGCACTTGTTGATGGTTTCCCTAGTTAAATCATCTATAACCTTCATTTTTAAATAACCAACCCTTCTTGGTTTCTTGCCTGGTTTGGGAGATTCAACAACTTCGCTTTCAGCCATCACTATCACTTTAGACTTCTTCTGACTTCCTCTTCCTCTTTTTAAAGGCTTATCCTTTTCGTCGGCAGGAATTTCTGTTGAAAAATAACCCTCATCTAATTCGATTCTACCTGCTAGCACGTATTGTTCATCTCTAGTTCCCATTATCTTACGGAGTTTATGAACCATATGCCAAATAGGAGAATAACGTTTGTGACCTAATTGACGTTGTATTTCTTTTGCAGAGAAGTTCTTTTTAGTAGAGGTTAGTAAGTGCATAGTTATAAACCAATAGCGATAAGTAAG
>JABAZP010000013.1 GCA_018608405.1 Flavobacteriales bacterium | reverse complement strand
ACTGGAGATCTTAAGTTAAACCCACAGCGTGTTCTTTGGGTGAGCACCCCAAGTTGCCAAGGGGGGCTCTTTCTCTCAGATATAGCAACACAAAACCGCGCTATATCGTTAGCTTAAGCAATTGTGAGTACACCAGCCACGAGTTCGCTATCTTCATAAACGTTGACTTGTCCAACAATAATAATGGCCTCGTCAACTGTTGTATCGCCAGAGTCAGTTCCGTGAAATGCCAACATTATATCGTCACCCGTGGCATCGGATAGGAATGTATTGGCGGAAGCGTCGTAAGTACCAATAAATTGCGCGATGGTATTTGTGGTCGTGGTAGCCGTCAGATCGGCCCCGGCAGATGCGGTTGTAAAGGCACCGTAGTTAGCTTCGGATTCTACTGCGGCCGTTAAGTTAATTACGTCTCCCGCTGCAGCATCGAGAATGATATCAAAACTAACTGTACTTGCCAGTTTAGTATTAACGCCATCGATATTCCATGCACCGGAATCACCATCAGCAAAGTGGAATGTATCAGCTCCAGCATCGCCTCTCAGCTGATCTGCACCAGCCCCACCATTAATTACATCAGCGCCATCCCCACCTGTTATGGTATCGGCGGCAGCGCCACCCGTTATAGTAAGAACAGCCGCATCATCTTCAGCCGAACCGTCAAATGTAAAGGCGTTAGTCCCGGTTAGGTTAGAACCATCTATGTAGAGTTTGTCGCCTGCTCCCATAGTGGCATCAACTAGTGTCAGCGCATTTAATGCTACATCTTTAAGAATGAAGATAATTTCGTCATCGTTAGCACCACCGATTACAGTTCCGTCCAACATATCTGAGGTCATAACATCGCCAAGCGTAATTTTATCGCCTGTACCGATTGCGCTTGCTGCAGACGTAATCGTGGACAACATGTCTACCTGTGCGTCATTCATGGTGATGGCCACAGCAGTTCCAGCTGCGTCCAAATCAAGAATTTCAATTGTCGCGAGGGTATCATTAGAGAAGTCAGCTGCCGCATTTACGTCAAGTTTATCGCCAGTGCCATCACCGCCAGTGTAAGACTCGGCGGTTCCATCATGAGACGTTCCAACGATGAAAGTATCATCCCCGGCCCCACCGTTCAAAGTATCAACACCTGCACCGCCAGTGATCACGTCAGCTGTAGAGCTGCCGACAACAGTATCATTTTTGGCCCCAAGTACGACAGTCGCTCCCGCGGCTAAAGTCACGTTGAATGAAGTGGCGGCTTGCGCCGCCGCAGCATCAGCAAATGCAGCTGCGGTCCCGTCCGACGTTACTATCATAGCTGTATCGAAGCCGTCTGTAATATCACCGTCTCTGGCAACCAGGTATGTGGTCGTTAAAAAGTCATCAACGTCATCCGTTGCTACGTCTGTGCCCTCTGTCCCGGTTCCCACCAACACGTCTGTGGTGACGTTAAAACCGTTTGCAAGTTCGCCAGTGATTTGTATGATATCGCCCGAGGCCCAATCATTGAAGTGGTCAGAACCCGTCGCATCACCCGCCACGGCGTCAGCAACTGACGCCGAATCGTCAGCATCCACTATAACAGTGTTGGCACCTAAGCCGCCCGTAATTACGTCAGCTCCGTCACCACCCGTAATTATATCTGCACCATCGCCAGTTGCAATAGTGTCGCCACCTGCACCACCAGTTACGGTCAGCGCATTGTCAACATTCGCAGTCACTCCAGCAAGCGCCAAAGTAAATACCGCCGAACTGCTTGTTAGTGCTGAAGCGTCTATCGCTAGAGCACCAGTATATGCCGATGCATAGTTCAACGTTACTTTAGCATCATGAGTGGCAGTGGAATTCGCCAATACGGTAATCTGCTCCACACCGACGTGGCTCGCAACATCAAATATTCCACCTGTGGAGCTATTATCTGCTGTTACTTTTATTTGGTCGCTACCTGCCCCACCACTCACTGAGTCGGCCGCCGTAAATGTGGTAATGGCGCCAAATTCAAATATGTCTGCACCGTCACCACCAGCTAACACGTTGGCCCCACCAGAAGCTTTCACCAGCAGGTCTCCATCAACTTTGGTCGGTGCTGAAATTGCAAGTGTAAAGTCTGCTCCAGAGTCGACCATGTTAGAAGCGTCGATAGTCGTGTTTTGGTCAAAAGCGTTTGCATGATTCAGGCTGACTTTTGCATTTGTCGACGCAGTTGACGCGTGTGCATTTACTGTGATCGTTTCAGCGCCAACATAACCAGCCTCATCGAAAACTGCACCAGTGGTGTCGCCATCTGCAGAAATAACAATCGCATCAGCGGTTCCTCCGCCAAGGTCTATTTCATCGGCTGCGGTAATGTTCGCAGCGACGCCAGCTGTGAGCACATCGTCACCTGTACCTGTAGCTATGCTGAGTGTCGCGGTACCAGCAGTAAATGAGTCATCTGTGGTGCTTGCACTCACAGCCAATGTACCAGCCCCACTGAAAGTCTCTGCCGCAGCTTGCGCCGCCGTCAGCGTTAGCGTCTTCGAAGCTGAAATCGCAACATCTGCTTGGCTCAGGTCAACAGTGGAGGTTATATTTGTGATATTGGTATTTGCGGTAATGTCGTCCGATATGGTTACTGAACCACCCGTAATGGTCAAACCAGTCACCTTGGCTGAAGTCGTGGTAAGCGTTTTACCCGAATCGACCGTCACACCAAAAGTACCAAGATCACCAGTAAATGTTACATCATCTGCGACGTTCGCAGTCAACGTACCGGATGCTGTAATTGAGGAAAGGTCTGCAGCCGCAGTAGCGTCTAAAGCTGTTATAGAAACACCACCCGCACCGGTCATTGCAAGTCCAGTTGCTTTAGCCGCTGT
>JABAZP010000001.1 GCA_018608405.1 Flavobacteriales bacterium | reverse complement strand
TGTTGAAGTTAGCATTGAGGTTAATTCCTTTTGAAAGAATAGCTTATTTTTAAGCAAAAATCAAATCATGTATACTCAACGCAGATTTCCAATGAAAAGCCTTTTGGTTTGGACAATGAGGGAAATTATTTTTTTTACCGTTTTTACCACAATAATTACTGTTTTGTACGAGGTCATTGGAATAAAATGGTTGCAAGTGCCATTTGCTCCGATTGGTTTGATTGGGACTGCCGTTGCATTTATGGTTGGTTTTCAAAATAATGCAGCTTATGACCGAATTTGGGAAGCTCGTAAAATTTTAGGAGGGATTGTAAATGCTTCACGCACATTGATTATTAACGTCAGAGATAGTTTTTATTTACATCGTTCTGAAGCAAATTCGGACGAGAGACAAACTTTAAGTGTTATTACGAATAGACACATTGCTTGGTTAACAGCTCTGCGCTATGCCATGCGAACTAAAAAGGCATGGGAAGCAGATTATAACCCTATTCACAATAAGAGCAAATTCGAATACAATATACCTGAATATAAGATCACTTTGGCGGAAGAATTAGAACTGTATTTATCTCCTGAAGAGTTTATTAAGGTAATGGAGCAGGACAATAAACCAAATGCAATTATCAGTTTGCAGTCAAAGCATTTAAGAAAGCTTACCGATGAAAAAAAGTTCTGGGATTTTTCTTTCTTAAATTTTCAACAGCTACTACAAGAACTTACAACATTACAAGGTAAAGCTGAGCGAATTAAGAATTTCCCTTATCCTAAACAATATGGTAGTATTGGTTACCATTTTGTTCATATTTTTATGTGGTTATTGCCCATGGCAATTATACCTGCTTTCGCACAAATGGGAGGGGATATTGCTCTTACCAATCCTTTTATTGGAAGTTACTTTGTATGGTTAAATATTCCGTTTACCGTAATTGTTATTTGGGTATTTAATACTATGTTACGAGTTGGGTTAGCCGGCGAAAATCCGTTTGAAGGCTCTCCTAACGACGTGCCAATCTCAAATATTTCTCGCGGTATAACAAGAGACATTCTTCAATTAATTGATGAGGAGCCAAATTCAATTCCGGATCATTTTGAAAATATTAATGACATTCAGATGTAGTTTTTAGTTAAAAAATTGGTTAACCTGAATTGAAAATTATTCAATAGCAAACCTTTTTTGCTATTCGATTCCTATTTATCCTAGTTCTTTTTAAGCTCTAATTAAACTTGTTATTTGTTGGAAATAGATAACTTCATGGGTTTCCCTTTAAACTAAAAGATGCAATTGCAGTAACCTTCATTCACTTTTCTCATCTTATTAAATAGAATATGGATTTCATTCGATTTTTGTTGAATATGATTTTTATCATATTGTATTGGTGTTAAAAATCATGGTTGCCATTAACTGCGGAAGAATTTGAGTTGGTTGCTAATGAAACGCACGCCTTAGTTTTAGATACGCGAGATGCCGAAGATTTTTCGAAAGGTTTTATTCCAAATAGTGTAAATATTGGTTTGGCTGGAAGTTTCGCGCAATGGGTTGGAGAGATGATTCCCAACGTAAAGCAAGAAATTTTGTTGATTACTGAAGAAGGAAAGGAAGAAGAAGCTTTAACACGATTATCGAGAGTAGGATATGATCATTCCATTGGATATTTGAAAGGTGGATTTAAAACTTGGAAAGAAGCGGGAAAAGAAGTCGATCAAGTTCAACGAATTACTCCAGAAGCTTTCGAGAAAAACCTGAAAAGCGACAAGGTGAAGGTGATTGACTTTAGAAAGAAGAGTGAATATGATTCTGAACATGTCGTTGATGCAATGAACATTCCATTAAATCAGATAAATCAGAATTTGGCTCAAATTCCAAAAGAAGAGCCATTTATGATTCATCGTGCGGGAGGATATCGCAGTATGATTGCTGCATCTATTTTGAAACAAAGAGGTTGGAGTAATTTTGTAGATGTTAGAGGTGGATTAGACGCCATTAAAAATACAGATGCTAAATTAACGGAGTACGTTTGTCCAACAACATTATTATAATTAACCAATTATAAATTCGAATGCCTTCTTGACCTCGGTTAGGAAGGCATTTTCTTTAATAAAATTTAGCACTTTAAGCAGAGTTAGCATGCTTAGAAAGCCTAACTTTGTGATATCTTGGGGCCGACCGGTATCGACAGCGAGATGAATGAATGAGTAAGCAAGTCGAGTATTTAGTGAGTAACTCGTTAAACCTAACACTAAAAGTCTATAAACGACGACAATAATTACGCGCTTGCAGCGTAACACTCGATAGAGGTTACAATTAATTCGGGACAATAGTTTCGAACAAGCATTTCTCTCAGGGGTTCCGCTCACTAATACCCTGGTCAAGAGGAATCGACATTTTGAGCTAGTCAATTTGGAGCCTAGACGGGTTGGCGAAACTAAATAGGATAAGGTATAAATTGGGTGTTTACTTCCGGTTTATATTCGAAAACCAATAGTAGAATAAACTTGTAGAAAGCTTCTTGATTCCTTGTTTGGACGAGAGTTCGAATCTCTCCGGCTCCACTTTTTATTCCCAAGAATAATTTTTTATCCTTGGGAATAATTTTTTCTAAAAATAGCTAAATCAGACCTAAAAAAGTCCGACTTCACTCCTTTTGGCTCCACAATTAACCAAAGAGAACCCCTATTTAAGGGGTTTTCTTTGGTTAATGTGCGATATTTTGAAAAATGAATCTCATTTTGATTAATTTAAATTAGAACTGAAGCGACTGTAAAGGTGCGGTTCTCCGTGTTAATTCTTTACTTCAAACGACCCCTCAAACTCACTATTTACATATCATTAGACTCAGTTTAATGAGTTCTTCAAAAGAGTCTGTAGGGTGTCCGTAGA
>JABAZP010000018.1 GCA_018608405.1 Flavobacteriales bacterium | reverse complement strand
TCGCTTTGTTTCTCTTCGCTCTTAATGACGTTATAATAACCTGACTGCTTCACTGCACTGCGTTACATTCGCAATGACGGTTTGCATGTACTGTAGTTTCCGTACTTACTTGTAGCGGCATTATTTTCTAAACAAACTCAGCAATAACCGACTTACCGCCAACTACTTTTTCTTCTAAGTTCACTTTTATTTTAGCGTCTAATGGAAGTAATAGATCTACTCGAGAGCCAAATTTTATAAAGCCACATTCGCTGCCTTGTGTATAATTCTCACCTGTTTTGCCGTAAAACACAATTCTACGAGCTAGCGCTCCGGCAATTTGGCGGAACAAAACTTTTCTTCCTTTTACATCTTCTACCACAGCTGTGGTTCGTTCATTCTCTGTCGAAGATTTTGGATGCCATGCTACTAAAAACTTGCCAGGGTGGTATTTGTAGAAAGTGAGTTTTCCACCAATAGGGTAAAGGTTATTATGCACGTTTAAAGGCGACATAAAAATGGATATTTGTCGTCGTTTTTCTTGGAATACTTCGTCTTCCACCACCTCTTCAATTACCACTACTTTTCCATCGCAAGGAGAAAGAATTTGGTTGTCGTTGATTTCAATAGTCTTGTTTGGTTTTCTAAAAAACTGAACTACCACAATAAATAGAAATGCGGAAAGTAAATAGCTAAAACCAGTAACAAGGGCGTACTCACCAAAAAAGTAGTGTGTTATGGCATTAATAATAGCAATAACAACAATAATAAAACCAAGTGTTGGGTAGCCTTCTTTATGAAATGTCATGTCGTGTAATTTGTTTTCAAAAATAGCGAAGAAAAATCCAATTAAACATTGCTTGAAATACTCTTCTTTTGTTTCGACAAAATCGATTACTTTCGAATAAACTCTTTGCTCTACGAAAATTCAACAGTACGAAAAAACCAATCTTTATATTGTCGAAGTGGAAAATAACGAAGCAGGTAATGTTTTTGATGAAGTTAATGCCTTTTTCTCCACTAATTTGGACTTTGAAAAGATTTGGCTCTTGGGCATTTTTGAAGAGTTTGAAGATTTTGAAAGTGTGAAACAGTTTGTTCAACACATGCAAGTAGATCACTCTAAAGTAACCCGTCTAGAAAAGTATGCGGCAATTAGCAACCAAAGGTGGCTTGCTCAGGTTTTGGAATTCGAAAACAAACTGGTGCCTAAAATTCCTTTTCGATTTTTTAAAAATGGTAAGAAGCAAAAGGCTATAGACTGGTTGCTTTCAGAAGTGAATTAGATCTACTTTATCTCTAACTTGGTATGATCTACGCCTCCTTCGTGTGTTTTTTCTGTGCTCAATGGTTTTAAATGAATGGTAGCACTCGAGTCCGATTCTATTTTCGGAACTGAGGTAGCATTGTTTATTGGCATCGGAGTTTCGCACGAAAATGAAAAAACACAAATACAAAAGAGAACAAGAGCAATTTTGAGCTGCATATTACCAGATACTAAGAATTTTTAGGAAGGTATACACCATAGGAGCTGAAATGAATATGCCATCGAAACGATCTAATACACCACCATGGCCGGGTAATATTTTACCAGAATCTTTAATGCCTAAGCTTCGTTTAAACAACGATTCTACTAAGTCGCCCAATGAGCCAAAAATAACTACAATTACGGCAATTGCCATCCAAGTTGGAGTGTCCAGTCCATCGAAAATTTGGGAGTTTAGGTAACCCAACAATAGTCCAAAAAATACACCACCTATAGATCCTTCCCAAGTTTTTTTTGGTGAAATCCGCTCAAACAATTTCGTTTTTCCAAATTTTCGTCCAACCAAATAAGCTCCAGTATCGTTTGCCCAAAGAATGAAAAAATAGCCAATTAATAAGTCGTAATTGTATACGTTTCCAAATTGAAAATTGCTGTAATAGGAGATTTGATGCAGCAAGGTAAATGGAACTGAGACATAAATAACTCCGAGAATAGTAAGTCCTATGTTGGCAATGGGTTCATTTCTATTTCTAAAAAGTTCAAAAACAAAAATGATAAATATCAAAGGAATGATTAGGAATAAAGTATTGAAGGTGAGTTTAGTTTGAAAGGCAATGGCAGAAGCTAAAAACAATCCTAAACCTCCTAGCACTCCAACTAAGCTCTGGGGTTTAACTTCACTAGCCTTGAAAAACCCGTAGAATTCTCTTTGGCAAAGTAAAATAATCACAAAGAAAAGAATAGAAGAAGCTAACTCGCTTTGGTAAATAGATCCCAATAATACTATCACAAATAGAATTCCTGTCGGTAAACGTTCGTTGAAGTTATTCACAGGTCGTGTTTTGTGATTAAATGAGTTGCCCGGATTGTCTTTTTAGAATCTACAAATATCTCTATTTCACCAACCGTTAAATGCGTGTGCATAGAGTCCATTTTATTCATTGCGCTCGTAGCAATGTCGTGGTCTTCTAGCACAGCCTTTACAATTTCAGCTCTGTGGAGTTGTGTGGTTGTATAAATTTTTACCCAATTTCCCGACATTTTCTAAAAGTAGAAAATTATTCAGCTTTTTCCTCCTTAGGAGTAGACTTTTCTTCGGTCTCCTCTTCTTCTTCCGAGTTAGTTTCTGAATCTGAATTTTCTATTGCTTTGTTTTCCCCGTCTTTTATTGCCTTGGCACTTTTAGACTTTTCGTTGGCTTGTGCCTCTTCATTTTCTTCAAGCAAGGTATCTACTCTACTTTTTTCTCCAAAAGATCTTTCTCCGAAAATAGACTCTAAATCGTCTTTATAAATGACTTCTTTTTCCAGTAAATTTTTAGCAAGAAGTGCAAGCTTATCTTTATTATCAGCAAGGATTTGCTTCGTTCTAACGTAAGCTTCTTCTACCATTTTACTAACCTCTTCGTCGATTATTTGACCTGTCTTTTCACTGTAAGGTTTACTAAAACTGTACTCGCTCTGCCCAGAGGAATCGTAATAGCTAATGTTACCAATTTTGTCATTCAAACCATAAACGGAAACCATGGCGTACGCTTGTTTGGTAATTTTCTCTAAGTCACTCAAGGCACCAGTAGAAACTTTTCCGAAGATAATTTCCTCTGCGGCTCTTCCACCTAAAGCAGCGCACATTTCATCTAGCATTTGCTCCTTGGTGGTAATTTGTCTCTCTTCCGGCAAATACCAGGCAGCTCCTAAAGATCCACCTCTTGGCACAATAGTAACTTTCACCAATGGATTGGCATATTTTGTCAACCAACTCACCGCAGCGTGACCTGCTTCATGGTAAGCAATCACTTCTTTTTCTTCGGATGTGATGATTTTATTTTTCTTCTCTAATCCACCAATAATTCGATCGATCGCATCTAAAAAGTCTTGGTGTCCAATTCTCTTCTTTTTCTTTCTTGCTGCGATTAATGCTGCTTCATTACAAATGTTGGCGATGTCTGCTCCTGAGAAACCTGGCGTTTGTTTTCCAAGAAATACGAGGTCAACAGAATCGTCGGTTTTCAAGGGCTTTTCGTGAACTTTAAAAATTTCAATTCTTTCGTTCAAGTCTGGCAAGTCCACGCTAACTTGTCTATCGAATCTTCCCGGACGTAACAAGGCTTTATCTAGAACTTCTGCTCTGTTTGTTGCAGCTAAGAGAATAACGCCACTATTGGTGCCAAAGCCATCCATTTCAGTTAGCAGCTGGTTCAACGTATTTTCTCTTTCATCGTTTCCGCCTTGAGCCATGTTTTTTCCTCTAGCTCTACCAATCGCGTCGATTTCATCGATAAACACAATGGCCGGAGACTTTTCTTTTGCTTGTTTGAATAAGTCTCGAACTCTAGAAGCTCCGACTCCAACAAACATTTCTACAAAATCAGAACCTGAAAGACTGAAGAAAGGCACTTGTGCTTCTCCTGCTACTGCTTTTGCAAGAAGCGTTTTTCCTGTCCCTGGAGGGCCAACCAGTAACGCACCTTTTGGAATTTTTGCTCCTAGTTCCGTGTATCGTTTTGGGTTTTTTAGGAATTCTACAATTTCTTCGATTTCAACTTTTGCTTCTGCCAATCCTGCAACGTCTTTAAAGGAAACTTTAACATTCTTAGCTTTGTCGAACAAAGTTGCCTTGGATTTACCAATGTTGAAAAGTTGACCACCGGGGCCACCTGCTCCACCAGACATTCGCTTCATAATGAAGAGCCAAAAACCTATTAAAATGGCAATTGGTAACAGCCAGCCAATTAAGTCGCCAGCCCAGTTGGTTCGTTTATCGTAATCGACCTGTATTCGTTCCGACTCCGTTAAACCTTCTTGAACGCGGTTTAAATCCCTATTAAACTGCTCAATAGTGCCAATTTCCATGAAATACTGTGCAGTTCTCCCACCTAAATTACCACTGCTTTTTTCTCGTACTGCTTTGTACTTTTCCAGTTCTAGTGCCTCTGGTTTAATGAATATTTCTACCCTAGATTCTCCGTTAGTGGTAACTATCAGAAGTCGTTCTACCTCATCAGGTTTAAGCATTTCGTTAACAAACTTATTCCAAATTGTACGTTTTTCGCCGCCACCCATTTGAAACAATTGAAGCCCTAAAAGCAGTGCTCCAATAATTCCGTAAATCCAGTAAAAATTAAATTGTTTTTTTGGCCCTTTTTTGGGACTTCCTTTCTGAGGTGAAGGTGCCCCTTTTTTATCCTTATTCTCCATGTTGTATCTTAATACTCCGCTCGTATTTCTTTTATCTTAGCATCTGCCCACAATTCTTCAATGCTGTAAAAATCTCTTTTATCTGGTTGAAAAACATGCGCAACTACGTTTACATAGTCTAACAACACCCATTCTAGGTTTTCTGTTCCTTCTACATGCCAAGGTTTTTCGCCACATGTTTTTCTTACCTCTTTTTCGATGGAATCGGCAATTGCTCCAACTTGAGTAGTAGAGGTTGCTTCACAAACCACGTAATAATCTGTAACTGCTCCGTCAAGACCTCTAAGGTCAAGTGTAACAATGTTTTCGCCTTTTTTTTCTTGAATGCCTTTGACAATTAATTCTGTCAATTCGTCCGCATTCAACTGCTTTTTTGCTTTCGCCATATAATTTGCTCCGTATAGAGAGGTAAAAGTAAGAAATTAAACCCTCAAATTTTAGTTCCTTTGTAGGCTAAACGCCGTTAAAATAAATGGATTCGAGCGAATTTCAATTTCAATTTATTCATCTAAATTCAGTCTCATCAACCAATATCTATGCCTTTGAACGTTTACGTCAAAAAAGCATAAGAGGAGCTACCGTAATAACTGCTAGTTTTCAAGATAATGGTAAGGGGCAAGCCGGAAAGGATTGGGAGTCTGAAAGGAATAAAAACCTAAATATTAGCATTATAGTTTCGCCGAAGATTAATGTGGAGCACCAGTTCAAGTTGAGTCAGCTTGTAGCAATCAGCTTAAAAAAGTGGTTGGACACATTGGCAGTAGAAGGAGTGAAGATAAAATGGCCAAATGACATTTTGGTAAATGGGAAAAAAGTTGCTGGCGTGTTAATAGAAAACAGCGTTTTAAAGCAACAAATAACGCATTCCGTTATTGGAATTGGCGTGAATGTGAATCAAGGCGTTTTTGAAAAATTTGATCGGCCTGCCACTTCGCTAAAACTGGAGTTGAAACGAAACTATGATTTAAAGAAGGCGCTGACCGAGTTTATAAAATTGTTTCAATCTTACTACCTCCTATTTCTGAAAGGAGATGTAAACTTTCAACAGGACTATCTAAAGCATCTTTTTGGCTATGGAGTGCCGCAACAATTTCAAGACGCCGAAGGTAAATTTTTAGGTGTCATTCTTGGTGTTTTACCCTCTGGAAAACTGCAAGTGAATCGAAATGGTAAATTAAAAAGCTACGGTTTAAAAGAACTAAAGTTTTTGGATTAAAGCTTGGTCTCTGCAGCTTTAGTAACTAGGTAATTGAAAAAGTTTCGAAGCGGCTTTTCCACCATCATTTTCATGAAAGGGTTAATGTCTCCATTAAATGTCATGCTCACTTCTGTTTGCTGCTCCGCTTGTTCTTTTAGGTTAATGTCCAAATCAAATGTAAAAGGAACCTTCCCGAAAGAAGAAACTTTAAGGTGATGAGGAGCTTCTGCGCTTTCTTTTTTCAAACCAATTCTAGCCATACCTTTAATGGTGAACTCGCACTGATCTTCGGTAGATTCCCATTTTTCAATTTTACCTTCAGGCATCAACTTTTCGAAGTTGTTCATGTCATTTAAAAAGGCAAATATTTGCTCAGGACTGTTTGGAGAAATTTTCTTTTCTGTTTCTATTGTTGTCATACTAGTACGTTCCAATTTGCCGGATCTTCTCTCCAGCTTTTTAATGATTTAATATCTTCTGAGTTGATGTATCCTTCTTCAGCTGCTACTTCAATCATAGAATTATAGTCACTTAAGGTAAACAAAGGACAAGCATAATGTTTAAAGTTCAGTGCAGCAGTTTCAAAGCCATAACTAAATATAGCTACCATTCCTGCAACATGGCAACCTCTTTCTCGTAATGCTTCTACCGCTTTTAAGCTACTCATACCAGTGGAAATTAAGTCTTCTATTACCACAACACGCTGTCCCGCTTCAACTGCACCTTCAATTTGGTTTTGCAAACCATGACCTTTAGTACTAGAGCGAACATAAATTAAAGGCAATTCTAACTCTTGTGCAATTAATGCTGCTTGAGCAATTCCTCCGGTTGCGACACCTGCAATTACGTCAACTTGACCAAAGTTCTCTTGAATCGTCTCCACATACTTCTGACGGATAAATGTTCTCACTTTTGGGTAAGAAAGGGTCTTTCTATTATCGCAATAGATGGGAGACTTCCATCCTGAAGCCCATGTAAATGGTTGAACCTTATTTAGTTCAATGGCTTTTATTTGAAGCAAACATTCCGCTACATTTTTCGCCGTTTCTTTATTAATTTGCATACGTGCAAAGGTATCAAGTTTTTATTGAGGAACATTCGATTTTTATAGGAGAAAAACGGAAAAGTAATCAACAATTCAAATCCATTTTTGAATTGAACGATCCTGATTCGAGTGACATAAAATATATACTTGAGTGGCTTTTGAAAGAAAGGGAATCGATTCAACATGTTTTTTTAAATTTTAGAGACCCTGAGAAAATTTGGACACTTTTCCAACAACAGTTTGTTTTAATTGAGGCAGCTGGAGGCAAAGTTCGCAATGCAAAAGGAGAAGTGCTTTTTATCCATAGGTTAGGCAAATGGGACTTGCCAAAAGGGAAGATGGAAAAAGGAGAAACTCCTGAGCAAGCAGCAATAAGAGAGGTGGAAGAAGAGTGTGGTATTCATGGATTAGAGTTGGGCGAAAAACTTCCCAACACCTATCATGTGTATACGCAAAAAGAGACGCTGATCTTAAAGACAACCTATTGGTTTGAGATGAAATATAAAGGAACCGAGGTACTAGTGCCCCAAAAAGAAGAGGCGATAGAAAAAGCAGTTTGGGTTAACCCTTCAAATTTTTCAGAACAATTGGCGAATACTTATAAAAGTTTGGTAGGAATAATTACCAGCTAGAGATTGAAGTTGGAAGGCTCCAACTTTGCTTTTCTACTTTGTCCACCAATAGACAATAAGAGTATATTCCTTTCCTTAGTTTTACCATAATTAATTCGTCAAATATGAAAAAAGTCACCGGTACCGTTGTGCTTTTGTTAATGTCATTGTTTTTATTTGCAGGGGTCAGCGAACCGAAAATAGATCATACCCCTTGGGATCAATTACTGCAAAAACACGTTAGTTCTAACGGAAATGTTAATTACGAAGGGTTTAAGTCAGATATCGACCGTCTCAATAATTACTTAGTATCAATCTCTAAAATAAAACCAAATACCGATTGGTCCAGAAATGAAACTATGGCCTATTGGATTAATGCGTATAATGCGTACACCATTAAATTAATGCTCAACAATTACCCGTTAAAGTCTATCATGGACATTAACGGAGGTAAGGCTTGGGATTTAAAGTTTGTAGAAATCGAAGGAGAGAAGTACTCTCTAAATAATATTGAGCACGATATTTTGAGGGCAAAGTATTTCGACTCAAGAATTCATTTTGCTGTAAATTGCGCTTCTATATCTTGTCCGAAGCTCTCAAATACGGCTTATTTTGCAGAAGGGTTGGACCAAAAGTTGGAGAAGGCTGCAAAAGAATTTATTAACAACTCTGCTCAAAATACGATTTCATCAAACAAAGCCAGTGTTTCTAAGTTATTTGATTGGTATAAAGATGACTTCACTAAAAACGGAACTGTTAAGGAATACATAAACAAGTACTCAACAACAAAATTGACGACTGATAAAATCAGTTACAAAGAATACAATTGGAACATTAACAAATAAAATAATTGCATGGAAAAATCCTACTACAACCCAAAAGATTTGAAAAAATTCGGAGACATTGCCGAGTTCGAACCGAAGTTAGCCGAGAAATTTTTCGATTATTACGGAGAGGTATTCAAGGAAGGTGCGTTAACGGCGAGAGAAAAATCCTTAATAGCACTAGCGGTTGCCCACACGGAACAATGCCCGTATTGTATTGATGCATATACGGAAGATGCTTTAACAAGAGGAGTAAGCGAAGCTCAAATGATGGAAGCTGTTCATGTTGGCGCGGCTATTAAGAGTGGTGCAACACTCGTTCACGGAGTTCAAATGATGAACAAAGTGAAAAAACAATCTATGTAAGAGAATTAAATTCGAGATTACTATATGATCAAGTCACTTAAAGCTAGCGGGAATAAACTAGCAATGATTAAGAATCAATTAAAAGTATTAGCGGGAGAACCTTTTCAAACTGAACTTCCAACTTTTGTAGAAAAGCTTAAACCGCTTGGCCAATTTCCCCTAAAACCAAACAAGTTAGAAATTTTTCAAATTAACTTGGGGTACATGTGTAACCAGGTTTGCAAGCATTGCCACGTGGATGCTGGGCCAGACCGTAACGAAATTATGACCAAGCAACATTTAGAGCGTTGCATCGAAATTTTGAGAGTAAATAAAATTCCAACAGTAGACCTAACTGGAGGAGCGCCGGAGATGAACCCGCTTTTTAGATGGTTTGTTGAGGAATTAACAAAAATAGGAGTAGAGGAAATCATTGTGCGTTCTAACCTAACGATTATTCGAGCAAATAAAAAATATTACGATTTGCCGGAGTTTTTCAAAAAGCACAACGTTCATGTTGTTTCTTCTTTGCCCTATTATCAAGCCGGCAAAACCGATGCTCAAAGAGGTGACGGTGTTTTTGCGAAATCCATTAAGGCTTTGCAGGAGTTAAATGCTGTAGGCTACGGTATAGAAGGAAGTAACTTAAAGTTGGATTTAGTTTATAACCCCAATGGCGCCTATCTGCCAAGTGATCAAGCAGAGCTAGAGGCAGAGTTTAAGAAAAACCTGAAGAAAGATTTTGACATCTATTTTCATAATTTATTTGCAATAACTAATATTCCGATAAGTAGGTTTTTAGACTACTTGGTGGCTAGCGACAACTACGAGGAGTACATGGAAAAGTTGGTAATGGCATTCAACCCTGCTGCGGTGGAAGGAGTGATGTGCAAAAACACCATTTCAGTAGATTGGGATGGTTACATGTATGACTGTGATTTTAATCAGATGCTAGATATGAAAGTTGCAGATAAGAGCACGCAGCACATTGATGACTTTGATTTGGAAAAATTAGAAGTGCGAACTATTTCGATTAACCAACACTGTTATGGCTGTACTGCCGGAGCGGGATCAAGTTGTCAAGGAACCGTGGCATAGCATGCAAAACCACCTTATTGTATTTGTAAAAAATCCAGTTTTAGGTACGGTTAAAACTCGATTAGCTGCATCTATTGGCGAAAAGAAGGCGCTTGAAGTGCACTTGGACCTAATGGAGAAGTGCCGAACCGAATGCTTAAAAGTGAACGCAAAGAGACACCTTTTTTACTCTAAAAATATCGTTGAAGATGCTTGGGATATGGCTCATTTTGAGAAACATTTACAGGCTGAAGGAGATTTGGGTAAGAAAATTACAGAAGCATTTAGAGGTATTTTTCAGCAAGGGGGCAAGGTTGTAATTATTGGTAGCGACTGTTTTGATTTAGATGCAGAAACAATTGATGAAGCATTTGATAAATTAGAGAGTAGCGATGTAGTAATTGGACCGGCTAACGATGGCGGGTATTATTTACTGGGCACCAACAATTTCCATCCCGAGCTTTTTGAAAATGTCAACTGGAGTACGGAGACAGTTTTAATGGAAACCGTTCAACAAGCAAAACAGAATAATTTAAGGGTTACTTTATTAAAAGAATTAATAGATTTGGATACTATTGAGGACTTGAAAAAGTCAGGATACCAGCTAAAATAAAAAGAATGAAAAATATTAGAGCAGCAGCAGATTATATAAAATCAAGAGGAGTAGAGGATGCAAAAATTGGCATTGTGTTAGGTACAGGTTTAGGAAACCTTGCACTTCAAATTGATGCAGAAGAGGTTATTGACTATTCCGATATTCCAAACTTTCCTGTTTCAACAGTTGAGTCACATTCGGGCAAACTGATTTATGGAAACTTAAACGGCAAGAAGGTACTGGCTATGCAAGGGCGGTTTCATTATTATGAAGGCTATTCCGGTCAAGAAATTACTTTCCCTATTCGGGTGATGAAATTATTGGGCATCGAAAAATTATTGATTTCTAATGCTGCAGGTACTGTAAATCCAAATTTTAAAAAAGGTGAGCTCATGCTGATTGACGATCACATAAATATGCTGCCTGACAATCCTTTAAGAGGAAAGAATCTTGATGAACTGGGGCCAAGATTCCCTGATATGAGCCAACCTTACAACAAGGAAATGAATAATATGCTGCACGAAATTGCCAAAGAAAAGGGAATTACGTTGCATGAAGGCGTTTATACCCCTGTTGCAGGACCAAACCTAGAAACTAGAGCAGAGTATCGTTACTTAAGAACCATTGGAACTGATGCGGTAGGCATGTCAACCGTTCCCGAGGTAATTGTTGCCAACCACATGAGCATGCCTTGTGTTGCTATTTCTGTGTTAACTGATGAGTGCGATCCGGATAACCTGCAACCTGTCTCTATTGCTGAAATTTTGGAAATTGCAGGTAGAGCAGAAAAGGATTTGACAAAGCTCTATATGGGACTGATTGGAAGAATTTAAAAGACAATTACCAATGGTTTAATTAACGTGAGTTCGACGTAAGAAAGAGATATTTTGATTACAAAAAAGAGAGATAATTAGCAATTTAAAAATCTGACAAACAATTAAATATAACATCTATCTTATGGTTCCTGAATTTAAAATTATTGAAATATTCTGCAACTTAGATGATTTCATGCAAGAATATAATCAAGTTGTAACGTAAGCGGTTATTTCAACTACTCAAACAAAAAAAGAAAACGAAAAATCACTGTGTCCGATAGTGAAGTAATGACTATTCATGATACTATTTCATTTGAAATCTTACAGAAGTCTCAAAGATTTTTATATTTCCCACATATGCAAACACATGCAAGATTATTTCCCTTATTATGTTTCTTATAATCGATTTGTTGAGTTGCAAAGAGGAGTACTTTAACCACTAGCTGTTTATCTCAAAATGCGTGGTTTGGTTAAATGTACAGGGATCTTTTTTATCAATTCTACACCTCTAAGGGTTAGTTATATAAAAAGAGAAAAGCAACACAAAGTCTTCAAAGGTATTGCCGAAAAATTATTCGGAACGATGGGCGGGTTTTATGGGTTTAAATTATTTAGTTGCAAATGACAAGGGAGAAACTGTAGACTTCCTGATAACTTCAGCAAATGTAGATGACAGGCAGCCATTAAAAGATAAAACGTTCCACAAAAAGTTTCTGGGAAGATTTTTGGAGATAAAGCGTATCTCGGTAAAGACATGTATTATAGGCTTTTTGTAGACGGAATACATCTCGTAACCAAAGTATGGGTGAATATGAAACAGAAGAAAATGGAATTTATGGACCGAATCATACTAAGTAAAAGAGCCATTATTGAGGCTATAAACAATGTTCTAAAAAACATTTGATACATAGAGTACTCACGTCACAGATTATTTTACAATTTCATTGGAAACTTAGTCGCAGGTTTAATAGCATACTCGTTCTTAGGTTCAAAACCGTATGTAAAAATTCAACATTATTTGTTGCTAGGTCATAAATAGCCGAGGATTTAAATTTTGAAATATATTATTGTAATTTTGCTTTAATATTTTAAAATTTTGTGAAACAATTTGATCATGAAACACTTTCTAATTAACGCTTTATTGATATGCGTGTTCCTTTTTTCTAGCAGTTTGCGCTCCCAAACGCCTGGCCAAATTTTTAATTTTAGCACAGGAGCTGGATCGGCGGCTGTATTAAATCAAAACAATGATAATTTCATTTCAAAGAATGGTGTTGCATTTAACAATTCAACTCCAGATGAGATCTCTCAATTCGAGCAATCAGATTGGATAACTGTTTTCCACATGATGACTGAGCCAAACAGTGATTTGCAAACTGGCCCTTCTTGCGGAGCTACCGAGATTGTAGATAACCAAATTACAGGTCAACATGCTGCTTATTTTAGAATTCATGATCCAAATTCAAATATGGGTGACGGAGATGAAAAGCTAGTAATTAGAATGAGAACTGCAAATGAGCCTGGAAATGCTGCTTATGGTTATAGCTTGCTTTTAGACACAGACCTAAAAATTGGAAGTAGTGATCCAAATTCTGTATCAGGGAATCCCGGGTTTGAGATTGAACTTTTATATGGATCAGGAAATTCAGGGGGGGTAGAGGTCTTAAATGTAGACGGGGAGTCTGCTCCAAATCGATTTACTACTCTAGCTTCATATCCAACATTTGAAAGGCATCAGAGATCGTATGCACTTAATTCTAATTGTACAGGTAGCAACGATGATCCTGTTTTTATGGATTTTTATGTGGATTTTGCTGATATGGGAATAACAGTAAACACCACATTGCGAATGGCCTTTGCTTCTGCTAGTTCTTCTAGTTCTTCTTTGGGTGGCTCTGCAAGTGATATAGGAGGGGCAGATGATGCGCAGTTTCCGAATGATGATGCAATTTTTGAGGCGGTAGTTTTAGCAGGCCCAACAACTTCGTTTAATAATCTTCGGCCTTCTACATTGTTTACAACCGAATCCCCCGATTCGTTAACTTTATGCGCGGGACAAACATTAGAAATAGCCAGCACCACTTCGCATTATGCAATGGATTTTGATGGCAGTAATGATGTCATTTCATTTATAGGTTCTGCTCATAACACTGCTTTTTCTAATAACACACAAACTGTAGAGCTGTGGTTTAAAACTACTGATGCAACTGGGCCAATGTTAGGTTATAGTGGCACCAATTATCCAAGTTCACAGTCATCGTTTGTTCCTATTTTAGGATTAGTTAACGGAAAAATAAGAGGCGAGTTTTGGACCAATAGTAGCACAAATACTATTACATCCTTTACCAACTATAATGATGGTAATTTCCATCACGTTGCATTAACATCAAATGGAACATCATACAGTATGTATGTTGATGGTGTGCTTTTATATTCTTTTAACGGAACGGTTAATAACAGTTGGGCAAACTTTATGACTGTTGGAGCCTCCTTTTCTACTGCGAACAGAGGATATCCGTCAGGCTGGAATTTCTTTGATGGTGAAATTGCTGAAGTTAGAGTATGGAACACTGCAAGAACAGCTGCCCAAATATCAGCCAACTATGATAAAACAATTTATACCTTAGAGGAGGGTTTAGAAGTAAGCCTTACTTTCCCAGAAGGTACAGGAACTTCTACTATTAATAACGTAAATGGCGTAGCAGGTACATTTTCTAGTACGCCTGCTTTTGTTTCTTTAACCGCTCCAATTACGAATATAAGTGTAGGGCCATTTACTTATTTATGGTCAAATGCAGCAACTACTTTAAGCACTGCGGTTTCGCCTACAGTCAACACGGATTATTATGTAACAATTACAGATGCATCTTCTGTTTCAAGAATTGACACCATTACCGTTGTGGCAAACTCACCAGCTTTCGCTTTCGCACAAGATACCATTAAGTCTTGCGGAGCAAGCGCTGCAACAATAGATGCAGGCGCAGGATGGGCAAGTTATGCATGGAGTAACGCGGCAACTACACAAACAACGAGTGTTTCTTCATCTGGAACTTATTCAGTTACTGTTACTGACGCAAATGGATGTACAGCGACTGATGATGTGGTGGTGAGGGTGATAAATGGTCAAATTGTTCAGAACGATACAACTATTTGTTCAGGACAAACGCTTAAATTAAGCACAACAGATTCATTTACCAACAATAACTCGATGACCTTCGACGGGAATGGAGATTTTGTGCTAGTGCCGTATGATAATTCATTCAATGTCAATACGCTTACTATTGAATCATGGGTGTATACAGGCAACCTCAATAGAGATCAAGGAATATTTGAAAAAGGAAACATCAATACACAGTATGTTTTATTTTACAATATCGGATCGGTATTAAAGTTTAGGACAGTTCACCCTTCTGGAACTAACACAATGAGTGTGAGTTCAACAGGTATTGGTCTTACTCCTAATAATTGGCATCATATAGCTGCAACTTATGATGGCGCAAACAAAAAAATATATGTAGACGGTGTACTAAAATCTACATACGCTTGCACAGGTGCAATTAACACTAGTACTGTTGGTTCTATAATTGGTGCTATTGGCGGAGGAACCGCTCATGGTAATTATTATTGGGATGGGAAGTTGGATGAAGTGAGGGTTTGGAATGTTGCCAGATCAGCAAGTGAAATAGCTTCTACATATAACAAATCTGTGAGTGCTGCATCTAATGGATTGATTGGTTATTGGAATTTTGAAGAAGGTTCAGGTAGCAGTACAATTAATTTAGTGGACGACCAATCTGCTTCATTAAATGGGGATGCAGTATTTAATAATACCCCATCTCCTGCAAGTGTTGCTTCAAATTTAACCTACAATTGGTCTACAGCGGCCACAACATCAACTATTACAGTTTCTCCATCAGCAACAACTAAGTATTATGTAACAGTATCAGACGGAATAAGCAGCTGTACAGATTCAGTTACCGTAACGGTAAATAATCCTTCATTCGCTTTCGCACAAGATACCATCAAATCTTGCGGAGCAAATACTGTAACGATAGACGCAGGTGCAGGATGGGCAAGCTATGCATGGAGTAATAGTGCAACTACACAAACAGCTTCTGTTTCTACTTCAGGAACTTACTCTGTAACCGTTACTGATAATAACGGATGTACAGCGACTGATGATGTGGTGGTGAGTGTTATTAATAGTTCTATTTCTACTCCTGACACAACAATTTGTGAGGGGAGCAGTTTAACGCTTCAAACCAGAAATACAGGCCTTCTATTGCATGTAAATGCTAACAATTCATTATCATATGATGGAACTTCCACGTGGAAAGATATAAGCGGAAATGGCAACGATGTAAACCTATTTAATACTCCTACTTATAATTCTGTTACAAATGGGTTAGCCTTTAATGGATTCAACCAATACGCAAAAACAAGCTCTAGTTTAACAACGTTCAGGTCTATTTATATCAAAGCTGACCCGGATAAAAGCACTCCGAATCCTTCTTACTTAGTTGATCCAAGATTAGGTTCAGATGGATATATATACAGCGCAGGGTTTGGCTCAACAGTACAATTTTTTATTGTAGATGGAGATACTTTGAATAATTCATGGTCGAATGTACCAAATACAAGTGCAGGAATGTACATTGTTTTTGATACAAACTATTCTTCAAGTATTAACTTCTTCAGTCGATACACTAACAATGAATTTTTACGAGGGACTATTGAAGAAATTAAAGTTTTTGACCGGGTATTGAGTACAGCAGAGATAAATAGTTTAAATACATCTTCTGCAAACAACTACACCTATAATTGGTCTAATGGAGATACTCTATCAACTATTACTGTTTCTCCAACAGCAACTACTAAATATTATGTAACTACTTCAGATGGAATAGCAAGTTGTATAGATTCAGTTACTGTAACCGTAAATAACCCAACATTCGCTTTCGCACAAGACACGATCAAGTCTTGCGGGGCAAATACGGTAACTGTTGATGCAGGAGCAGGTTGGGCGAGTTATGCATGGAGTAACGCGGCAACTACACAAACAACTTCAGTTACGGCTTCAGGTACGTATACAGTTACTGTAACCGATGCTAACGGATGTACAGCAAGTGATGATGTGTTGGTCGCCTTATTACCTCCAATAGTTGTCTCATTTGCCCCTTCGGCACCTTCGGGTTTGACAGCAGTACCTTCGGCAATACTTAACAATGTACCTGAAGCAACAGGTTACGGAGTTGTTTATGAATTGGATATACCAGTTACTGCCAATTACGCAAACAATGCCATTAATTACGCTATTAATAATTCAAATGTAGCAAATACTAATCATGACCGAGTTGCTTACTACATGCAGCTAGATGGGAATTGGATTTGGGTTTCCATGGATGATTTTGCTTCAGGTAATCTTCAATCTTTAGGGTTACCTAGGGGTCAAACGAACAATATTATATGGGATAGAGTGGTGAATAATATGAACGTTTACAGTAATAAAACGGGTATTACAACCGGCAATAACATCGCAACAGGAAATATTGAAATGTGGTCTCAGTGCTACGGTACAAACGCCAACTCGGGAATAGGAGGTAATAGCTCCGTTTACGACTTTGATGATGAATATTCAGGGGGTCCAAATTGTCACGGCTCTTTCCAAGTGCACAATCACGGGGCAAACCAAACACTATTTGCTTATAATAGGTTCCCGTCAAATAGTACAGGTGAAATAGGGATTGGAAATAATTCTGGGACTCATCCCGATTGGACGTTTGAACAGAACGCCAATACATATACAACGCGAAAGCTTTACATTTTAGTAGGTAACACTAATGCATCGTTTACTACATTAGATTGTAATGGAGATACAGATGGTTCGGTGTCACTTACCGCAACTGGAGGTACACAGCCTTTTACTTACCTATGGAGTAATTCAGATACCACAGCAAATTTAACTGGATTGTCAGCAGGGATTTACACGGTAACTATTACCGATGCGAATTCATGTACCAATACATCAAGTGTAACCATCACTGAGCCTTCAGCATTAGCTGCATCAACAGTAGCAAACGCGAACGTGACTTGTAATGGTTTGTCGAATGGATCAGCAACAGCAAGCGGATCAGGTGGAACATCACCGTATACCTTTGTTTGGAGTAATTCAGCAACAACAGCTAGTATTACAGGATTGTCAGCAGGAAGCTATACTGTAACTGTATCAGATGCTAATTCTTGTACAACTACATCAAGTGTAACCATAACAGAGCCTACAGTATTAACAGCGAGTTCAGTAGTGAATACAAACATTAGCTGTAATGGTGGAAGCAATGGATCAGCTACGGCAAGCGGAACAGGTGGAACATCACCTTACACCTTTGCTTGGAGTAATTCAGCAACAACAGCTAGTATTACAGGATTGTCAGCAGGAAGCTATACTGTAACTGTATCAGATGCTAATTCTTGTACAACTACATCAAGTGTAACCATAACAGAGCCTACAGTATTAACAGCGAGTTCAGTAGTAAATACAAACATTAGCTGTAATGGTGGAAACAATGGATCAGCTACGGCAAGTGGAGCAGGTGGAACAGCACCATATACCTTTGCATGGAGCAATGCTGCAACAACAGCCACCGCAAGTGGATTAGTAGCAGGAACGTATACGGTAACGGTATCGGATGCAAATTCATGTACGAGTACATCAAGTGTAACCATTACAGAACCTTCAGCATTAATAGCGAGTTCAGTAGTAAATACAAACATTAGTTGTAATGGTTTATCAGATGGATCAGCAATAGCAAGTGCAACAGGTGGAACATCACCGTATACTTTTGCATGGAGTAATTCAGCAACAACAGCGAGTATCACAGGAGTAACTGCAGGAACGTATACAGTAACGGTATCGGATGCTAATTCTTGTACAACTACTTCAAGTGTAACCATAACTGAGCCTGCAGTATTAGCTGCATCAACAGTAGCAAACGTGAACGTGACTTGTAATGGTTTGTCGAATGGATCAGCAACAGCAAGCGGATCAGGTGGAACTTCACCGTATACTTTTGCATGGAGTAATTCAGCAACAACAGCTAGTATAACTGGATTGTCAGCAGGAAGCTATACGGTAACAGTGACCGATGCTAATTCTTGTACAAGTACGTCAAGTGTAACGATTACAGAACCTGCAATATTAGTAGCATCAGCTTCGACAACTCAGAATGTAACGATTTTTGGAAGCAATGATGGAAGTGCAACGGTAAACGAATCTGGAGGAACACCGAACTACACGTACAATTGGAGTAACGGTGGAACGGCTGCAACAATCACCAACTTGTTCTCTGGCACCTATTCGGTAACCATCACAGACGGAAACGGATGTACAGCAGTTGACCAAGTAACAATTAACGAACCAAATTCAATCGAGTTAAGCATGCGTTTGGATTCAAATGTGAGCTGTACCGGAGGTACAAACGGTGGAGCAGGTGTTTCGATTACTGGAGGTGTAAAACCATACAGTGTTTTATGGTCGAACAGCCTAACCGACTCTACCATTACAGGCTTGGCAGCAGGAACGTATAGCGTAACCGTAACAGATGCTAACGGAGGAACAGCAGTAAATGACACCACGATTACAGAGCCTGCCCAATTAGTAGCAACGGCGAACCTAGTAAATAGCGCAAGTTGTGCAGCAACTAATGACGGTGCGGCGCAAGTTTCAATTACAGGAGGTTCATTGCCTTATTCAATTATATGGAGTAATTCAGCAACAACAGCAGCAATTAATTCCCTCTTTGCAGGAACTTATACGGTAACTGTAACCGATGGAAACAATTGTACAACTGTATCAACCGTAACAGTACTTAATAATGATACGGTAGCACCGGTGATTGCAACGCAACCATTAACAGTTTACTTAGATGCGAGTGGATTAGCTACTATAACTGCTAATGACTTAGACAATGGAACAGCAGATAACTGTCAGTTAGCAAGTATTGCGATCGACAGCAGCAACTTCAACTGTTCAGAGGTAGGCGCAAATACAGTTGTATTTACAGCAACCGACGTAAGCAATAATGCATCAACTACTACTGTAACCGTAACCGTAATCGACAGTCTAAAACCAGTGACTTCAACACAACCACTAACGGTTTACTTAGATGCAAATGGCTTAGCAAGTATTACTGCAAGCGACTTAGACAATGGAACGGCTGATAACTGTCAGTTAGCAAGTATTGCCATCGACAGCAGTAACTTTAACTGTTCAGAAGTTGGCGCAAATACCGTTGTATTCACAGCAACAGATGTTAACAACAATGTATCTACAGCGAACGTAATTGTAACGGTAGTTGACAGCATTAAACCAATCATAGCAACACAGCCATTAACAGTTTACTTAGATGCCAACGGATTAGCTACGATAACTGCCAATGATTTAGACAATGGAACTGCAGATAACTGTCAAGTTTCTACTATTTCTATTGACAGCACAACGTTTGATTATACAGAGCTAGGGCCAAACAATGTGTGGTTTAAAGCGATCGACGTGAATAGCAATGTAGACAGTGGAATTGTTATTGTAACCGTATTAGATACAACTCAACCAATACTAGCAACACAACCTCGAACTATTTATTTAGATGCGAATGGTCAAGCAAGCATTACTGCAGCAGATTTAGATAATGGAACAACTGACAATGGCACACTATTTACCATCGCCATCGATAGTTCTAACTTCGATTGTTCAGAGGTAGGCGCAAATACAGTTGTATTCACAGCAACCGATGCAAGCAATAATGCATCAACTGCGAATGTAACGGTAACAGTTGCAGATAGCCTTAAACCAATTATTTCAACACAACCATTAACGGTTTATTTAGATGCAAATGGACTAGCAAGCATTACTGCGAACGACTTGGACAATGGAACGGCAGACAACTGTCAAGTCTCGAGTATTTCGATTGACAGCAGCAACTTTGATT
>JABAZP010000037.1 GCA_018608405.1 Flavobacteriales bacterium | reverse complement strand
CAGTGAAGCAGTCAGGTTATTATAACGTCATTAAGAGCGAAGAGAAACAAAGCGATTAACTAATTGAACCCATACTCTCGTTCCACCTTCGCAATTCTAACCGAATAACTTTCATACCATTTCCTTTTGCCTAGATCTTGAGTGTTCAAGTGATCAACATTCTTCTTCCATAACTGAATTGATTCCAAGTTCTTCCAATACGAAACGGTAATTCCAACATCTTCACGTGCGCTGTCCATCCTTATAAAACCAGGCTGTTGTTTAGCCAGTTCTTCCATTCGCTTAGCCATGGCTGCATAACCATCGGAGCTTGCCAACGTGGAAGTAAAAATAACCGCGGAGTAAGGAACAAATTTTTCAACTTTCACCTCTAGCTGTTGGTTTGTTTATCAATAGACTCTTCGTGAATAGAGTGATACAAACTCGTGATAAACTTTTCACTCAAATTCAAGGTATTGCCTGACTTTAGATTGCGCTCTAAAATTTCTTGCCAACGTTGCAATTGCAAAATAGTGACTTTATTTTGCTTTTTATACAAGCCAATCTCTTCTGAAATATTCATGCGCTGGGCCAATAACTCAACCAAGGAATCGTCAATCCGATCAATTTTTGCACGAAGTAAATCTAGTTGAGTTTGAAACGCCTCGTTCTTAGATTCTGCACTTTTAAATATTAGATTTCCCCACATTTCTCTCAATGCGTCAGGAATAATTTGCTGCTGTGCATCGCTTAGCGCTTTCTCGGGGTTACAATGGGTTTCCACCATCAAGCCATCCATATCCAGGTCGAAGGAACGCTGTGCTACGTGCGGAATTAAAACTGGATTTCCAGTAATGTGACTTACATCACAAATCAAAGGAATTTCGGGGTGGTCTGTTTTAAACTGCACCGCCAAATCCCAAGATGGAGCATTTCGGTATGGTTTGTTATCTGCCAAGTGAAACCCACGGTGAATAGCGCCTAATTTAGAAATGCCTGCTTTCGCTATTCGCTCAACGGCACCAGACCATAGAGAAACATCCGGGTTTAAAGGGTTTTTTACAAACACAGGAACGTCTACTCCTTCCAGAGCGTCTGCAATAGCTTGCACGGAAAACGGGTTTACCGTAGTTCTTGCGCCAATCCAAAGCACATCTATTCCTGCCTTTAAGCAGGCTTCCACGTGTGCAGGACTTGCTACTTCTGTGGTTACTTTGAACCCAAATTCTTCCCTTATATCGACCAACCATTTCAGTCCTTCTTCTCCAACTCCTTCAAACGTGTTGGGCCGAGTTCTTGGCTTCCAAATTCCCGCTCTAAAAATTACGTCTGAAAAATGCTCCTTAATTCCTGCCGCAGTTGTTCTTAGTTGATCTATACTTTCGGCACTACAAGGACCAAAAAATTGATACGGTCGTTTTCCACTTAGCCAAGATATATTATGAAGATTGGATTCACTAACCATTAAAGAATGTTTTTTAATTCTAACAAATTATCCACCACAAAAGTTGCGCCTTCTTCACTTTGAATTTCAGGTGTAAAATAAACTTGATCCATCCCAACTCCTTTAGCACCCAACACATCTGGGCCATAATCGTCTCCAATCATAATGCTATTTTCTGCAACTGCACCAGATTTTTCAAAGGCATAGTCGAAAATCCGTTTGTCTGGTTTTCGATAACCCAACCCATCCGACACAATTACGTGCTCGAAATATTTATTTAATCCACTGTTGTTTATTTTCACTTGTTGTGCTTCCACAAAACCGTTTGTAATAACGTGCATGGTATACTTGGGATACAAATAGTCTAGCACCTCCAAAGCATTTTGGATTAAGTTAGACTTGTGAGAGCAAAGGGCTACATAATCGTCGTTGAAAGCAAGGGCAAATGTGGAATCGTTGAAACCAAACTTCTCAAAACTATGATGGAAACGTCGTAATCGCAGCTCATCCTTTGTAACCTCTTCTTTGCGGTAAGCTGCCCATAAATCATGATTAATAACAAGGTATTCTCGAAAAAACGCATCAAACGCAACTCCTAGTTTAAAAGCCAGTTCATGTTTTTCAAACAAATCTCGAATAGCTTCTTCCGAATTTTTGTTGAAATCCCAAAGTGTTCGGTCTAAATCCCAAAAGATGTGCTTGTATTTTTTCATGAATCGATAAAAAGACTCCAAAAAGAGGTTAAAATGAAAGACCAAATTACGAGACAAACAAAGAAAATGGGTAAGGTTCTTTTTGCTCTTGGAAAATAATAAGAAGCCAATAAGGCACCAACGGGAATACTTAACAGCAGTGGTGTTAGAGTTGCAATACCTAAGAGGCCATATTTTGATTTAATTTTTACAATTAATCGGTTTCGTTTATTGAAAAGTTTTTTCTTTTTACGCTTGAATACCCTATGAAACCAAGCAACAATAAATTTGCCTGCAAAAAAGAAAAGCACGAAGCCTGTGTACCCGCCTATTACTGTTATTGCAATGGTTTCTAAAAAACTATAACCCGCTAATAAAGCTGCGCTTGGCGAAAAGAAAAATTTTAGGGTACTAAAAACCAGTAAACCCACTATTTTTGTAAACTCGAGCACTACTGCTAGTCCTTCGGTCCGTATGCTAAATCTCCAGCATCTCCTAAGCCAGGAACTATATACGACTGCGCTGTCATTTCTTGATCTACGGCTCCTAACCAAATAGTGCAATTAGGTGGCATGTTCTTTTTGGTAAACTCCATGCCTTCCGCACTAGAAATTAGCGAAACAATGTGGCAATGCTTTGGCTTACCTTTCTCTAACAACGCTTTATATGCCAACACCATGGAAGATCCTGTTGCCAACATAGGGTCCGATAAAATAATGGTTTTACCTTCAATGGACGGACACGCTAAATATTCGAGTTCAATATCAAAAGAACCGTCTTTGTGGTGTTTTCGGTAGGCCGAAATATATCCATTGCCAGCATTGTCTAAAGTATTTAACAAACCTTGGTGCATGGGTAAGCCTGCTCTCAAAATGGTAATTAAAATAGGTTGCTCTGCAATTAGCATGTCTTCTGAAACTCCTAAAGGAGTGGTTACTTCCGTTTTCGCATAGGTCAGTTCTTTTGAAATTTCGTAGGCAAAAATTTCTCCACAGCGCTCTAAATTTCTTCTAAATCGCAACCGGTCTTTCTGAATTTTATGGTCTCTTATTTCAGCTAAAAACTGATTAAACACAGAGTTATTCTCCTCTGAAAGAATTCGAACTTTAGGCATGGCAATTTTTTTTGGAGACATAAAGGTAAGTTTTTAAGCGTTGAATTTTTCCTTAGAAATGGCATATTCTATAACTTCTTCATATACTTTTCGCCATCCTTTCCACTCCTCTTCCTCACTCAAACTTTCATTGTGCCAAAGGCTTACAAATGTACCTTCTACCAGCTTTATTTCGTCTATGATTTTCTTACTTTCTGCTATTGCAACATCGGGAGCTAAGTTTAAATAGTATTTTAACGTTGCTTCCATCACATGAAAAGGAAAAACAGTGAGTTTGCATTCCACTTCTCCGTCTAGATCGTAAAAAGGGTAAGGAGTGCACGTACCGGCTCGAAAGCCCAATTGAGAAGCAAACCCCATGGTGTAGTCCTCTTCAATGTCCATTTCTAGTAGTTTCCTATAAGTTTCAGGCAAACTTAATTTTAAAAAGTGCTGTCTGCTCCTGTTAATGTCGGTCTTAATAATGTCCTTTAACCTTCTTATCTCCGTCTGTAACTTGAGTCGATCTTTATTGGAACCAAAAGAAGGGTGAATTCCTATTTCTGCATAATCGGAAAGTGATTTGATAAGGCTTTTAAAAAATCTATTTTGGTATGGTAAATTTTTGTCATTCAACCCATAATCTCCAATTAGTATAAAATATATGGACTTTAACTTGAATTTTTTTTGAAGCGCGAGCTGATAATCATACGTGTCAAAAGGGTCATTCTTTTTCCCAAAAATAACTTGCATTTGAGTGATAAACCGACTAAAATCTAGCTTGACTAAACTCTTGCCTATACTTCCAATAGAGCGTAATAAACCTTTGTGTTTATAAGCGTAAGCATTGTCAATATCAATGGTTGACAAGTACGTAAAACCTCGTTCTTGAAATGTTAGCTCAGGAAACTTTTCTTGAAGTACGCTTTTCAACAAAAGCACCCATCGATCCACAACTGCAAGATGTAAAAACCCTTCTTTAGCGGCTAAGCTATCTTTCGCCATAAAGCGGTCGTATTGGTCACGCATGTGCGGCAAATATTCTTCGTATCTACTTAGCATGTAAAAGGTTGCTGCAAAAACATCGAATTCCAATATTTCGCTTCGAACAGGGAAAATGGTGGGCGTATCTTGAATTACCTTGGTAGAAAGTACTTTTTCAGAAATTCCGCTTTCTTCCAGTAAACCATCGGCAGTAAAATGTAGTTCCTCCCCAAATGGTTTAGCGGAATACGAAAATTTAGCAGCCGAATGCTCGGTAAACTTTTCTATATCTGCAGTTAGACTATACTCTACCCCTAAATAGTTCTTAAAAACAGTTTTAAAAACGTATCGGTTTCTGGGAGTTATTTTGGGAACGTAAACTAACAACATAATTACATCATACCTTCATCGGCAAAACTATAGTATTTATTATTGGCAACGATAATATGATCGAGCACTCGAATATCCAGAAGTTTACCAGCTTCTACATTTTTCTTAGTTAGTTGAATGTCTGCCGCGCTTGGCTTTAAGTTTCCAGAAGGGTGGTTGTGGCATAGAATAATACTAGAGCCGAGCTTCTCTAAAACTGGTTTGAAAATGAGTTTAGAGTCTGCAACCGTTGCAGCGACTCCTCCACTACTTACTTTCGATTTATGAATCACTTTATTCGCTTGGTTTAAAATCAGCACCCAAAACTCTTCGTGTTTTAGGTCAGAAAGTAAAGGTTCCATAATTTCAAACACGTCGTTGCTAGAAGTAATTTTTGGATTTTTAATCGCATCCGTTATTTTTCTGCGACGACCTAATTCCAACGCGGCAGCGATACTAATTGCTTTGGCTTCTCCTATTCCATTGAACTTCATCAACGCTGAGATGTCAGTTTTGCCCAATTCATTCAAATTATTACTTACAGAAGCCAGTATACGTTTCGATAGCTCAACAGCTGACTCCTTCGTATTACCGGAACCTATTAAGATGGCAATCAACTCTGCGTCGCTAAGTGATGACTTGCCTTTAAGTGCAAATTTTTCTCTTGGCCGGTCTTCTTCTGCCCACGATTTGATAGATAAATTACCTTCATATTCCATTGGCGTTAAAAGTAATAAGAAATGTACTTGCTTGCGTATCTTAGCAGGAAACAAAACATAGATCAACGACGTCTTATACTTGTGAAGAAGAAAACTAAACTAATTTGTGCATTGCTTTTACTCGTAGCTTGTAACCCCTACAGAAGCTACCAAGACAGTTTGAGGGAACCTGAAAAAGTGACCAAACTGAAGTTATCGAATGGGAATTTCATCTCCACACCAGATCGAATCGAAGAATTCGAAAACTTAGAAAAGCTGTACTTATTCAACAACAAAATTGCATCTGTTTCTAGTGAAGTGGGCGAGCTTAAAAACCTGAAACGTCTAGTTTTAAGTAACAACAATATCGATTCCTTACCTGCTGCAATTGGAGAACTTGAAAGTTTAGAGTTCCTCTCACTAAAAGCTAATAAATTGAAAAGGCTACCGCCAGAAATTGGTAAATTGAAAAATTTGCAAGTTTTAAAAATACAATTCAACGAACTCTATACCTTACCTCCAGAAATTGGGGATTTAGAGAACTTGCGCGAATTGTATTTGGAGTTTAACAACCTTACCCATTTACCACCTGAAATAGGAAAACTTTCTAATCTTAGAATTCTTGAAATAGGAAGAAACAACCTTATTAAGATACCACCAGAAATTGGAAATCTAACGGGCTTGACAGAGCTTAACGTTGCTAGAAGTGGAGGGGATTTAAGATTACCAGGAACTTTTTGCTCTCTGAAAAAGTTAGATAACTTATACGTAGATGAAACACAGCTTGTGCCGCCTTGTTTATCCGTTATGCGTCGACCCAACTTTAGAATTGTTATATCGCGTTATTAATTTCTTGGAGGAAAAATATAAAACCTGTAACCCAATACCAGTGATCTTTCCAAGTACCAAATATCTTGCTCTGCATGTGTATCTGATTTATCAGCTTTTAGAGTAATGGCTATGTCCCACATGGAAACCACTCCACCTTGTAGTGTTGTTCTCGCAAAAAATCTTTTGTAAAAAACAAACTCTGGTGCTATAAAAAAATGAGCTCCCACTCCTGAAAAATGCGGGCGATCATCGTTACTTCTTCCGAAAGTTGTTGAATTTGTCCACGGCATAGCAACTCCAAGACCCAAACCAGAAACTAACTTCAAGCCAATATTTTCAGACCATATTGAATAAAGTACATCGTGTCGTTCAATGTTAAAATTCAACACATTCAGCCCGTCTGAATGCTCCATTTTAAGATATGAATTATCTATCGTAACCATATCCCCACTTTTATATGAACTGTACTCTGACGAAACACTTGGATCTACAGTACCAGAAAACTTAGCTTGTGAACCATCTTTAGTTCTATACTTCATGTGATCCCAGCCTGCTCCTATCGCATATTTGTCATTTAGAAAGAATCCAACTCTGATATCAAACTGTGGAATAGTAAACAACAGTGGATTGTAATAATTCGGCCCAAATTCACTTTGCTTAATATCAGTGGCTTCAACATCTGATAAGGTAAAATTATATCCCGGCCCTTTCCACGTTATGTCACTCTTAGCATAACTGCTCCGATTATAACCCCAGTAAAAAAAGAATTTGTGCTTGTTACTACTCAATGAAAAATCCTTTTTTGAAGGAATTTTCTCTTGAGCAATCAAAACGTTAGCTGCTAAAAATAAACCTAACAGTAGTGCTAAAAGCCTCACTTAATTATTAGCTGTTAAGTAATTTTCAAGTGCACTATCAAATTCTGATTTAGCCTCAGCAATAGAGCCAAAGTTCTCACCGTCTATATTCATGTCATTCCCTTTCACTGTTCCAAGTAAGGTAAATCCATTTGTAGCAGCTTCCTTTTCAAAGTCTTCTTTATTATCTGGGTTTATCGAAACAACTACTCTACTTTGAGCCTCACCAAATAAGTACGCATCTTTTCTAAAATTTGAATCAGTCGCAACTTCGAAACCTAGGTTATTTGGCATCGCTGCTTCCATCAAGGTCATAAACAATCCGCCGTCTGCACAATCGTGGGCAGATACTACAATGCCGGACTTAATCATGCCCTTCATAGTGTTTTGTAAATTATACTCCGTTTCTAAGTCAAAAAATGGGGCAGGTGAATTTTTCTCATTGTGAAAAGCATATAAATATTCAGAAGAATTAATGTCATTCTTTGCTTCACCTAACAAGTAAATTAAATCTCCTTCATTTTGAAATGCCAATGTCGTTACGTTCTCTTTTGAAGGAAGAATTCCCATCATTCCAATAGTTGGTGTTGGGAAAACTGGAACATCTATGCCCTCTTGAGCACTTTGGTTGTAAAAACTTACGTTTCCACCAGTTACCGGAGTTTTAAACTTTAAACAAGCTGCGCTCATTCCCTTAATCGCTCCAACAAACTGCCAATACACTTCCGGGTTGTACGGGTTTCCAAAATTCAAGCAATTTGTAATTGCTGAAGGCTCTCCGCCAGAACACACAATATTCCTTGCCGCCTCAGCTACTGCAATAGCACAGCCTTTTTCAGGGTCGGCATGCACATAACGCGAATTACAATCCACCGTAAAAGCAAGCGCTTTATCTGTATCTTTTATGCTAACTACACCGGCATCTGTTGGTTTATTGGTACTCATATTAATGGTACCCACCATGCTATCGTATTGCTCCATCACCCATTTTTTTGAGGCGATGTTGGGGTGGTTCCATAAAAACTTTGCCACCTTTTTAAGGTCTTTTGGCTCTTCAATAGAGTCAATTGAAAAGTTTTTATTTTGTTGGTAGTAAGCAGGTTCCTTGTATTCCCTTTCATAAACGGGAGCTCCACCACCTAAAATTAATGACTCAGCAGGTACGTCCGCTACTTTAATTCCTTTAGCGTAATATTCTAATCTTCCCCCTTTTACTACTTCTCCAATTTGAACACAGTTCAAATCCCATTTATCAAATATCGACTGTACCTCAGCCTCTCTTCCTTTCTTAACTACTACCAACATTCGCTCTTGCGACTCAGAGAGTAGAATTTCGAACGGTAACATTCCTTCTTGTCTGCAAGGAACTTTATCTAAATCGATGACCATTCCAAAGCCTTCTTTACCAGACATTTCAGATGTAGAACAAGTAATTCCTGCGGCACCCATGTCTTGCATTCCGATAATCGCATCGGTTTCGGCTAATTCTAAGGATGCTTCAAGTAATAGTTTTTCTTGAAACGGATCTCCAACTTGAACTGCTGGTAAATCCTGCATTGAATCTTCTGTAATGTCTTTCGAAGCAAATGCTGCTCCATGTATTCCGTCCTTACCGGTTGATGACCCTACAATATAAACTGGGTTTCCTTCTCCGTAGCTCGTTGCCGAAATCATAGTGCCAGTCTTCATGATACCTGCCGACATTGCATTTACCAACGGATTGGTATTGTAACATTCATCAAAAAACAACTCACCTCCAACAACAGGAATCCCAAATGAATTCCCATAGTCTCCAATACCTTTTACTACACCTTTTACCAACCATTTTGTTCTGTCCAAGTCAATATTCCCAAAGCGCAAAGAATTTAACTGTGCAATGGGTCTAGCACCCATGGTAAATATATCTCTGTTAATTCCACCCACTCCGGTTGCAGCACCTTGATATGGTTCTAACGCAGAAGGGTGATTGTGAGACTCAATTTTAAAAGCACAGGCTAACCCATCTCCAATGTCCACTAATCCGGCATTTTCTTCACCAGCTTCCGCCAACATATGCGGCCCTTCTTTTGGTAACGTTTTTAACCATTTAATCGAATTTTTGTAAGAGCAATGTTCCGACCACATCACTGAGTAGATACTCACTTCCGTAAAGTTGGGTGTTCTTCCTAAAATCTCTTTAATGTGTTCAAACTCTTCCTTCAATAATCCTAGCTCCATTGCTGTTTCTAGGCTTGCTTCTGCTAAATGGTTTTCGGTGGTTTCCATGGTATTTATAGGGCAATTTTATACCCTACAAAAGTAACTTTTTTTATACGGGTTCAAACTGCAATCTTAACTTTTATTGCACGTTGCTTTGCACAATAAACTACCTTTGAGTTCTATGGTTTTGGGCTACATCTCCTTGTTTTTGTTGCTTGCTGCATTTACCTTTTGGATAAGCAAAGGGGCTTTTTTTACGTTAGGAAGTTTACCTAAAAGGTATAGCTATTTAGCATTCGCACTAAAAGTGTTTTCAGGAATTGCCCTTTGGTTAGTTTACACGTATTACTATACCAACAGAATGGATGCAGACATCTATAAGTATTTCGACGATGCTGCCCATTTATTTAAATCCACTCAAAGTGATTGGGTACTTCGACTAACGTTAATCGCCGGTTTTCAAAATGACATAGAGATTAAATCGATTTTAGCAGGCACTAATTTTTGGGACAGTGAGTCTGAGCTTTTTTTTAATGACAACCGAACGATGATTCGGATTCACTTGGCGCTGTGGCATTTGTCCGGTGGAGTTTATTTGTTTCATGTTTGTGTGTTCTCTTTCTTGTCATTTATTGGCTCCGCTGCCCTTTTTCATTTTTTCAAACAGAACTTATCCTTACCTAATTGGATGGTTTTCATCTGCTGCTTTTGTGTTCCCTCCGTTTTATTTTGGGCCTCTGCCCCTCTAAAAGAAAGCTTGATTATTTTTGGTTTGGGAACGCTACTCTTTGGAATTCATGGTGTAAAAGAAAGGGTGAACACTCAATCGATTCTATGGCTAACAGTCGGATTATTGACTTTACTTAGCTTGAAAATTTACATTTTATTAGCTCTGCTGCCAGGTCTTTGGTTTTGGTTGACTTCAACAAGTAAATCAAAGCGTGCTTTTCAAATGAAATATCTTTGGATTCATTTTTTGCTTGCCTTGTTTCTTTTCTCCGACCGAGTAATTCAAGTAGTAAGTGAAAAACAACTTCAATTTAAAACATTAATTGAAAGGAGTGGAGCGAATAGTGCAATAGATCTAAACTCTTTTGACTCTGCTCTTAGCTTAATTTATACAATTCCACAGGCACTTTTTAATGTACTAATAAGACCTGCTTACCCGACAAATTGGAATCCATTTTCGCTATTTGCTGCTGCAGAGCATGTCATCTTTCTTTCGCTAATATTCCTTCCTTTCATCTATAAAAAAAGGGCGCAAGAAAGCGAACAAAGGTTTGTACTGTTTTGTATTTCTTTTGTTGTAATTCTAAGTTGCATTATAGGATTAACTGTGCCAGTTGTAGGTGGAATAGTGCGATATAAGGTGCCATTAATCCCATTCTATTTAATCGCTATCCTTACTTTCACCAACTTTTCTAAAATAGCCCCCAAAGTCAAATGAAATCTATTTATTTAATTCTTTTAACCTTCAGCGCTTTGCTTATGAACTCCTGTTATTACACTGAAACCGCCGATATATTAATTCACAATGCCAAAATTTATTCGGTAAACCAAAATTTTGATGTTTTTGAAGCTATGGCTATAAAAGATGGAAAAATTATTGACATTGGCCCTAACAATGAATTGAAAAACCGCTACGAATCAAAAGAAATTATTGATGCCCAGTTAAAAACAATTTACCCCGGGCTGATTGATGCGCATTGTCATTTTCTATGGTACGGAAATACCTTTAATGAAGTTGATTTGGTTGGTTCAAAAAGCTGGCAGGGGGTACTAGATCGTATTGAAGAATTTGCAAAAACGAATAAAAGCGAATGGATTGTAGGTAGGGGTTGGGATCAAAACGATTGGGCAGTAAAGGAGTTTCCTAACAATTACGAACTAAATCAACGATTTCCAAATACCCCAGTTTTTCTAACAAGAATTGATTTCCATGCAGCTGTAGCCAATAATAAAGCATTAGAGCTTGCGGAAATAAATAGTGAAACAACCGTTGACGGAGGCGTTATTCTATTAGATGAAGAAAAGCCTACCGGTGTGCTAATTGACAATGCAATTCTGCTGGTCTCTGAGAAAATACCAAAGATGAGTACTGACGCAATGGCCTTTGCATTGAAAAAGGCGCAAGAAATGTGTTTCAGTAAGGGATTAACCTCTGTAGCAGACGCATATTTAGAAAATGAAATGGTTCATGTTATTGATAGTATGCAAAAAAGCGGAGAGCTTAAAATGAACATTTATGGCATGTTAGTGCCCTCTGAAGAGAATCGCAAAGAGTTTCTAGAAAATGGGCCATATGTTACTAAAAAGCTAAACATTCATGCCTTCAAGTTCTTTGCTGATGGCGCCTTAGGCTCAAGAGGGGCTAAACTAATTGAGCCTTACCACGACGATGCACAAAATAGTGGCCTATCTACATTAGACACAGCTGAATTTTTAGCAGACTTAAAGGTCATGTACGACAATGGTTTTCAAGTAAACACACATTGCATCGGCGATGGAGCAAACCGCCAAGTTTTAGATGCTTATGGCAAAGTGCTGAAAGGTACCAACGACAAAAGGTGGAGAATTGAGCACGCTCAAATTTTAACTCCTGAAGATTTTGAAAAATTTAGGGAATTTACCATCATTCCTTCAGTACAGCCAACCCACGCTACGTCAGACATGCCTTGGGCAGAGGACAGGTTAGGTAAAGAGCGCATGAAAAACTCATATGCATACAAGAAGTTGCTTTCTATGAATGAAATTATTGCATTAGGAACAGATTTTCCAATTGAGGATATTGATCCTTTGAAAACCTTCTATGCAGCAACTGTAAGAAAAGATAAAGAAGGAAAACCTGAAAGCGGTTTTCAAACTGAAAATGCCTTAAGTAGAGAGGAAGCGATTCGTGGAATGACTATTTGGGCCGCGATGGCAAATTTTGAAGATACACTAAGAGGAAGTCTAGAAACCGGAAAGGTGGCTGACTTTATAATCTTAGATAAAGATTTAATGGAAGTAGAAGAATCAAAAATATTACAGACCAAGGTGATTTCTACGTACGTTGACGGAAATATTGTATTTAAACGCTAGAGTCGGCTTAAAATTGAACTTCTTGATATTCAAATGGAATTTCTAATTCATGCTCAATAAACTCTCCAACCGATAGAATATCGTCGTCTCCCTCTTCGTATCTCCACCTTACTACGAACTTTTTACCACTATCGTGCAAGGGCTTAAATACCAACATTAATTCTACCAGCTGCTTTTGAGATGCTGAATTTAAGTACTCAACTTCACAAATTAAGGTCGTCTTTTCTGCAGGGTTTTTGCAATACTCTTTGCTCCAATCTATAATTGGCTGATAAAACTCTATTGCATCTGCTGGATAACATTTCCCTGAAAGGTATAAGGTTCCAGTTTCATGATTAAAGTTTATTTCAGGAGTTTGTAAAAACGGTTCTATGCTAAGTATTTCCATAATTCAATTTTAATTCAATTTCTAACCAAATTTGTCCTTCTTTTTTTTCTAAAAACGAATATTCAAGGGTTTTACCTTTCAACTTTCTAAGCTTTATTAAACCCAATCCTCCTCCGGTGAAAAGCATTTTTTTGTGCTCCGCATCTAGTTCTTGTTCAGGAATTGCGAAAATGCGATCAAAGATACTTTTCACAGACAACTTATCCTTCGCAGTTATGCGATTTACAGTTGTAATTAAAATATGTTGACCATCATCTTTTACTCTAAAGAAAACCTGATTTTCAACTCCCCCACTGCTGTTTTCCGCATATTGGGAAACATTTTGCACCATCACCACGAGGGAGGAAAATACAGACTTCAAATAAGTTGAATCGAGGTTACTAAAATATTGGTAAATGAATGTATTGCCCATTGTCAGAAATGAGTCAGCAAGTGCAGGGGTTATTGGACCACAATACTCAAGCTGATCCTTATGGTAAGGCAGGTCAAAAAGCTCCTTTTTATGCTGTATATCATTAGTAACAATCATGTAATCAAATCTAATACTTTGCCTTCAAAAAGTCTAACTAATTAATATGTTCGTAATACAATAATTACAGAAGTCCAAGAAACAATGCTTTTTTCGTATTCAAGAACAATCTAGTTTACCTACAATATACGCAATACCTCACTTCATGTTTCGCTTTGCCTTAAACGATTATCAAAAATAGTATGTATCGCAGTTATCTAATTAAACGACTTAAAACTTCTTTGTGCTCCGGAAACTCCTTCATAAGCGATTCGTCCGCCATTTCAAAATCATTAAAATCAAACCCAAATGAGACTGTGCAACCTACTAAAGCAAAACTTCTGTTTCCCTTCACCTCTGAAGCAAACCAAGAATTTGCAGGAACCAAAAATTGAAGTACCTCCCCTTGATCAATTCGGTTTCCGACGTCTTGTGAAGAATATTTCCCTTCATTATCAATCATATGAATGGTAATCGGATCTCCAGCGTAAAAATGCCACAACTCATCAGATTTTATTCGATGAAAAGCAGAAAAATTCTCTCTTTCCAATAAAAAATAAATACCCGTGCACAAACTTCTCTCTCCTTTCCACTGAGGGTTTAAATTCTCTAAGTTAATATTCAACTCAGATCGATATGTCTCTTTATAGTAGCCTCCTTCAGGATGTGGTAATAATTCCAGGTTCTCTATCCAATACTCTTTACTTTTCATATTGCTAATTTCTCTTAACGGTATACAAAAAAACATTTTTAGTTTTATATTTACTGTAAATCTTCACAATTATGCTAACAAGAATCTTCGATTTACACTACCACCAACTATCCAACTATCCTAAAGATGACGCTCTAACAGATAAAATTGATGGCAAATGGGTTCCTATAAGCACCCAATCTATGATAACACAAGCCGAAGAGTTAGCTTCAGGTTTAACTGAATTGGGTTTAAAAGCAGGAGATAAAGTTGGGATAATTGCCAACAATAGGTCCGAATGGTTAATTACTGACTTAGCTATTTTAATAGCAGGCATGATTAACGTTCCTATTTATCCAACTATTACTGAAGAAGACTACGAATACATATTGAACAATGCTGAAGTGAAAATTTGCTTCGTTTCAGATAAAGATTTATTCAAAAAGGTAAGCTCTGTTCAACCAAAAGTTCCAAGTCTAGAGCGTTTGTATTCATACAACAACGTAAATAGCTGTGACCACTGGACTGCGGTTAAGGAGCTTGGAAAAGGGAAGAATATTGAAAAAATTAAAGAAATAAAAAGCTCAGTAAAAGAGGATGATTTAGCTACATTAATTTACACTTCGGGAACAACAGGACGACCTAAAGGTGTAATGTTGACGCATAAAAATTTAGTAAGCAATTCGTTAGCTTCAAGAAAACGATTACCTTTAGAAAGTGATTCAAAGTCATTGAGCTTTCTTCCCCTCTGTCATGTGTATGAAAGAATGATCAGTTACTTGTATTTCTACACCGGAACCTCTATTTACTACGCAGAATCGCTAGAAACCATTGGAGATAATTTACGAGAAGTACAACCAGATGTATTTACAGCGGTGCCTAGGTTGCTTGAAAAAGTGTATGATAAAATTGTTGCAAAAGGAACAGAGTTAACAGGAATTAAAAAAGCCTTATTCTTTTGGGCATTAAGCTTAGGTCAGAAGTATGAATTGAATGGAGCAAATGGTGCCTTCTACGAGTTTCAGCTTAAACTTGCGAATAAGATTATTTTTAACAAATGGAGAGAGGCGCTAGGCGGAAATGCCAAAGCGGTTGCTTCGGGTGCAGCAGCCTTGCAACCAAGACTAGCAAGAGTGTTTTTAGCAGCCCAGATTCCTATCATGGAAGGTTATGGGTTAACTGAAACTTCTCCTGTACTGGCAGTAAACGAAGAAGCCAATGATGGCGTTCGAATTGGAACATGCGGTAGACCATTAGAAAATGTTGAAATTAAAATTGCAGATGATGGAGAAATTTTGGCAAAAGGTCCAAACGTGATGATGGGTTACTACAAAAACGAAGAAGCTACGAAAGAAGTGTTCACCGAAGATGGTTGGTTTAAAACAGGCGATTTGGGAATGTTGGTAGAAGGCCAATATCTAAAAATTACCGGAAGAAAAAAGGAAACTTTTAAAACCTCAGGTGGTAAATACGTTGCCCCGCAGCTTTTAGAAAACAAAATGAAGGAGTCTAATTTTATTGAACAAATTATGGTAATTGGGGAATCTGAAAAACACCCTGCTGCAATCGTTCAACCTTCTTTTGATTATTTAAAAGAATGGTGTAAACGAAAAGACATTCCATATACGACAGATGCGGAAATGATTAAAATAGAACGAATTCATAACAGAATTATGAAAGAAATTGAGATCTACAACGAAGGCTTTGCTCAATTTGAACAAGTTAAAAAGATAATCCTAGCTCCTTCTGTTTGGGGAATTGACTCTGGTGAAATGACTCCAACCATGAAAATTAAACGCCGGGTATTGATGGAGAACTTTAAAAATGAAATCGAAACCTGTTATAGAGGGTAAGTTTCGATTTTAAAATCAGCAAAAAAGGCGACCTCCCGATCGCCTTTTTTGCTGTAAATTGCTTTTTGACTGCTTGTCTAGAAAGAATAACTATACCCAACAGAAAATGTTCTATCCGGACTAAAACGTGAATATACCTGATCATCCGTTCTAAACGATTGAAACAAATTTTCTTGTTCGTCATTTAAGATGTTGCTAACACTAAAGCTTATGCTTGAATTTTGTTTCTCGCCGATTTTTTTCGAAGCTGTAAAATTTAAGCTATGAAATGGTTGTTCAAATACATTAGGCAAATTTGAAATCCCAACAACTGCCAATCTTGGCCCTTGAACATTATAATTTAGTGTTGCTTGAATACCTGTAGAATTATTCTTATATCCTAAAAATGCATTTACCACATAAGGAGATTGACCTTGTAATGTTCTAAACTCATCTACCTCTTCTTCAGCTCTTTTATTCAGAACACGCTCATCGTATTCAGAAATATCATCGGCGGTTCCTAAAATTCCGTCCTCCCCAGGTGTTAGAATTTCTCGTCGGTCAATTTGTGAAATCACAAACGTATAGTTAGCTCCTGCTGACCAATTATTCAGTTTCTGCCAGATAAATGCGAGGTTTTTCCTAGCATCTAATTCAAACCCGTACACGATTGCTTCTTTCGAGTTTCTTGGTGTAAACTGATCTGTTGCGGTCTGGTCAAAAGCAACAATTTCAATAGGGTTTGTAAATTCTTTATAAAAAGCACTTAATGAAACTAACTGACCTCCTGTGAAGAATTTTTCTAACCTTAAGTCAAAGTTGTTAATCTCAGTTTGCAGCACATCTAAGTTTCCGATAAAAGTTCTACCCGTTAGTGCATCAATAATTTCTGCACCTGACTTCTCTTTAAAGGAAGGCCTTGCTACCGTTTGGGAAAAATTAAACCTTAAGTTCATCTCTTCTGCGAGATTGTAAATCAACCCTAAAGAAGGCATAATATTAAATTCGTCCAAAACTTTTTCATTGTCAAATGTATCTTCTGGTCCACTAACAACTTGTCGTTCTCCGGTATATCGAATATTAAATGATTCAACTCTAACTCCATACACAGCCTTTAGTGTTGCAAAAATTGGTAGTTCATTCTGTACATAAAAGGCAAAATTAGCAGAACTTGACTCATAATTGTTATTTGGCTGCTCAAACCCCGAAGCAAAAACTCCATTGCTGTTTGAGTCGCTAAATAAATTTGATGGTTGTAAAACTTCATTTGGATCTAGTGCATTATAATCATCACGTCGATTAATTTCTCTGAATTTATAAGTCAAGATATCAAATGTTCTTTTCTTGTACGTGTATGCAGCTCCAGCTTTAAGAACAGCTTTTTCTCCATTCCAATTCTTAAAATTCCATTTAGCATCTAACCTGTTCCCCAAACTCCACTCGTTTAAGTCTCTATACAATCTTTGCACGACCGGTAATCCTCCTCCGGAAATATAAACTTTTTCATCTTCAATATTAAACTGAGTCAATCTAAAGTCTGGCTCTTTATTCTGCGCTAATGTAGGAGCAGATTTAAAGCTTAATTCAATATCTGCCTTTGGAAAATACTGTTTTACAGAAAGAAGTGCATTTGTAATACTTCGTTGATTGTAATATAATATGTGCTTTTGCAACACCGCTTCTTGATCGCTACCTAACGAACTCTTGAATCCATCTAGCAATGATGCCTGCTTAGTGCCGCTTTGTAACCTCATTAAACCCAATGAAAGGCTAGTATTTTTCTTTTTAATGGCAACACTACCGAAGGCACTCCAAAACGTTTCTTCAATACCTACTTCACCTGAGTCTTGTCGAGCTTTAATTAAATCATAAACGGTGGTATCAGGGTTTGTAATATATTCAGAGTATTCAATATCGTCATAAAAAGTAAATGACCTGCTGTAGTTTAAAGAGAAGTTGTAACCAACTGTAGCATCTTTTATTTTGAACAATCCTAAATTTAAAGTATCAACAAATTTCTGATTACCAAAGCCGTAACCAACACTTGTGTTTAGTCCATTTAACATTCTTGTAGTTGCCATGTTAGGATCAAAATCTTGTGTCCTTGCGGTTACAAAGTCTGGGTTAACAATATACGCAGAAGGTTGTAGCTCGATTGATCTATCAAAAGGAATGTCTTTGGAAGCAGCACCTAAAGCAACATAATCTGCCGAACCTGATTCATAAGAAAGAAAGTTGTTTTTTAAGTTCATCCCTGGGTTGTATCCAAGAGATATTGAAATGGTCGAGGACTTATCGGAAGGAAAGTCTTTTGTAACAATATCAACTACTCCTCCGGTAAAATCACCTGCCAACTCAGGACTAAAGGATTTAAACACAGAAATATTGTCAATGATATTTGTAGGAAATAAATCTAATTGAATTGAATTTCGGTCAGGATCTAAACCGGGAACTTCCATTCCGTTCAACGTAGTTTTTGTGTATCTATCTCCTAGACCTCTTACATAAACGTACTTACCGCCGACAACAGACACTCCTGTTACTCTTTTTACAGCAGCTCCGGCGTCCGAATCTCCTGACTTTTTAAATGTTTGAGAAGAAATCCCATCCATTACGTTAGCAGACTTCTTTTGAATAGTTGACATAGCCGCCTCATTATTTCTAGATTGCACAGCAGTAATAACTACTTCATCAGTCATTATTCCTTCAGCAGCCAATCTCATTTCGCCAATGTTGGTTACCTCTCCAGCTTTTACCTTTACTTGTGTAACTTTTAAAGCTGCATAAGATATGTAAGAAGCAACTACAGTGTATTCACCTTCCGACACTTTTATGGAAAATGCTCCGTCTAAATCAGTTGAGCCTCCCTGAGTTGTTCCCTCTAAGAACACGTTAACGCCAATTAGTGTTTCACCCGTTTCATCATCTAAAACAACGCCCCTTATGGTTCCCATTTGGGCAATCGAATTCAACGAAAACAGACATAATGTTAAAAAAGAAGCAATTACTTTCAGTTTCATATCAAGAATTTTAAGGTGCAATATTAATAGAAAACCCCCTCGTGCAACACGAGAGGGTTTAATCTTAATGATAATTTAATATACCTTTAGAAGTCTGACAAAAGACCTTTGTTATCAGCCCAAGACCAACCTGTAAACTCTGCTTTATTGAATCCTGAAGGAGCTGTTGTGCCGATTGTATTGTTATCAGCAGCAAATTCAACATCAAAATCAAAACCTGTCGGAGGTGTTGTTGCGTTGTCCTTAGAAATATCAGCTAGAGCTACTCCAGTTGGAGCATTAAATACACAGTTTCTCATAGTTAATTCACCTGCGTTGTAGTTAACAGAAACGCCATCGTTATCTAACTCGACATCTGCACTTGATTCAAAGTTCCAGAAATAAAGATTCTCAACTGTTCCTTTAGCGTTTGATCTAAAATCAGCATACTCTCCTTTGTTCCCTTTCAATTTCCCTCCTGTTAAAGTAAAAGAACCTTGAAGAGCACCTTCTGGTCCATCTATTTCTAACGCGTGATCAGAATCTACTCCTGCTAAATAAGCAACATTAGAGATAGTTCCTGAATATGCCTGATCTACGTCAAAAGCATCATCTCCTTGATAAGCAACTAAAGCATGAGAAACGTTAACTGTTCCTCCAAACCACTCAATTCCATCATCTAAATTCGCTATCACTTCAACGTGCTCTATTGTAGTTCCTGAACCAACGCCACCTAATGTAATACCGTTAATTTCGTTACCACCACCTGTTACTAATTCCACACCTGCATGTCGTACAGAAACATACTTTAAAACACCTGAGTTGTCAGCTGAATTTGAGCCTCCATAAACACCTTCTGCAACTGACGCAGGAATTCCTTCAATTCTATCTGTTGTTCCTGTTTTCGGAGAAATAGGAGCGTCACCTAAAATGACTAACCCTGCCCATAAACCTCTATTTGACTCAGTTAAGTTTGTTCCTACTTTTTCTCCTTGCTTTATGTTGTCTAGAATAGAAGTAAAAATAATTGGATTAGCAGCGGTACCTTGAGCCATAATTTTAGCGCCCTTTGCAATTACTAAAGGCTTTGCATCTGCCTCAGCTCCTTCATCACCTTTGATAATAGTTCCAGGCTCGATAGTTAATGTAGCTCCACTTTTAACAATAACTCTACTTTTTAATACGTAGATATTATTTGAAGTCCAAGTTACATCAGACGAAATATCACCGTTTACATCAACTTGGCCCTGTTGCACAGTAGGAGGAGTTACAGGAGGTGTCTCCTCATCATCTTCGCATGAACTTAGTGATACTGACAAAGCACAAGCAACTGCTGCACCCATCATTAATTTTCTAGATAATTTAAAATTTTTCATTTTCTTGTTTTTTTAGTTTCAGTAAAAATTTCGATGCAAAAGAACAACTGTTTCTTCATTGCAATATATCCCTGCAGTTATTAAAAACTTATCCGTTGTTTAATTTAATGTTAAGGCAGAAATGGGACAATTTTACTTACAAATGCTAAGTTTAACTACCTTTGAAGAGCGAATTATCAAGACCATCAATATTAATCTTGAATTAACATGAAAGCACATAGTATCATCTAACTTAGCCTAATTACAGAAAGGATAATAACCGCCATGAAAAACGAAAAAATA